>CAYNMP010000016.1:0-72086 GCA_964398475.1 uncultured Chitinophagaceae bacterium
AAATTTAAAACACTGAAAGTGTTTGGCTCGGATGAGTGGTTAGTGAACCGCACACGCGAGTACAGAACCGTATATGACGAATCGGAATTAACCTATATCTCGGCCGAATTTGCTTTTTACAACAAGCTGTTTGACGAGAAAGATTGGGACACTACCATTTGCATAAAAGCCTTTGCTCACGAAGCAGATGACGTGAAACGTGAACTTTGCTCGCAAGAAGAGAAGCGCACCATCACCGCTAACGAAAACGTGGTGTATGTGAACAAAGGCTGGGGAACGCCTACGCCTAATTCGTTTTGGAAATATGGCGAATACAGCTGGGAAGCCTGGATTGACAACGAAATGGTGGGCAGCAAACGTTTCTTTGTTGAGAAAGCAGGTGCGGTTTCACAAACGGCAAATCCGTTTTTTGATATCCACCAAGTGCGTTTCTATGTAGGCGATTTCAATGCGGTGAGCGAGGCAGGGAAAGTGTATCTCAAGCAAATCAGCAAAGACGATACGCCTTATTTATACATTGAATTTACTGCAGCCAACAAACTCGACACGCCTTGGAACTGCGAAATTGTTTTCAACTGGTACAATGCTTCGGGTTTATTAAAAGCGCGCATCGAACGTAACCGTAAAATTGGTTCTAAAGAAAACGAACCGTTCTTGGTCTTCAACGAAGGCTGGGGCAACGATATGCCGGGCACTTGGCGCGATTCAAACTACCGCTTAGAAGTGGTGTTTATGGATACAGTAATTGCTGTGCTGCAATTGCCAACAGGTGATGAAGAAATTGAAGGCGATATCGATCCATCGGAAATTCCGCATGCATTTATCTCGCAATCGGAGCCGGAAGAGCAGACAGTGACTATCGAGCAGCTTTTGGCTAAGTTCGATACCCTTGTAGGGATGGAGCATTTGCGCAAAGAAATTCACGATCATTTGGATTATATCCAGTTCTTGAAACTGCGCAAAGAGAAAGGTTTGCAGGATGAAGATCGTATCAACTTACACGCAGTATTTACAGGAAATCCGGGCACAGGAAAAACTACGGTGGTGAAGATGTTGGGGCAGATATATAAGTCGATGGGTTTGCTCTCGAAAGGACATGTGAAAGAAGTGGATCGTTCGCATTTGATTGGTGAGTATATCGGACAAACCGCACCCAAGGTGAAGAAGGCGATTGAAGAAGCGCGTGGGGGTATTTTGTTTATTGATGAAGCCTATGCTTTGGCCCGAGAAGGTGACGATAGCAAGGATTTCGGGAAAGAAGCCATTGAAATTATTATAAAAGAAATGAGTGATGGTCACCCCGATATTGCCGTGATGGTGGCCGGCTATCCGAAGGAAATGGATGTGTTTTTGAAATCCAATCCGGGTTTGAAATCGCGCTTTGCGAATTACTTCACTTTCGAAGATTACACACCTGAAGAGTTGTTGGAAATTGTGATGCGCAATGCAGGGGATAAGCAAGTAACGTTGACCGAAGATGCACAACATTATTTGTATGAGCAGTTAACAGAAGGCTTTAGAACACGAGATCGTTCGTTTGGGAATGCCCGCTATGCCATTGGTTTATTGAGCGAAGCAAAAATGAATATGGGCTTGCGGTTGATGAAAAGCGAGAATTTGAAAGACTTGTCGCCCGATGAATTATCTACGGTGCACAAAGAAGATATTGAGCGCATTTTTGTGGCGAAAGACAAGAAGAAAGTCCACTTACAAGTGAACGAAAAATTGTTGCAAAGCGCTATGGCCGATTTGGATAAATTAGCCGGTGTCAACAACATCAAAAACGAAGTAAACGAGTTAGTGAAATTAGTGCGTTTCTACAACGAAACGGGTAAAGATGTGTTGAATAAGTTTTCGTTACACACAGTGTTTTTAGGTAATCCGGGAACGGGTAAAACAACGGTAGCGCGTATTTTCGGTAAACTGTTCAAAGCCTTGGGATTATTGGAACGTGGCCACATGGTGGAATTAGATAAGCAAGGTTTAGTTTCCGGTTATGTGGGACAAACGGCCATTAAAACCGATGAGCGTATTCAAGAAGCGAAAGGTGGTGTGTTGTTTATTGACGAGGCGTACAGCTTGATGGATGGTACATATGGACAAGAAGCCGTGGAGATTTTGTTGAAACGTATGGAAGACATGCGTGGTGAATTTGCTGTAATTGTGGCAGGTTACACGGAACCGATGAAACGTTTCTTGGAAATGAATCCGGGTTTGAAATCGCGTTTCGATAGAACCTTCTTCTTTGAAGATTACAACGAAACCGAGTTGTGGACGATTACCGTTTCGATGGTGACTGATGAGAAAGTGAAATTGAATGCCGATGCAGAAACGTTTTTGAAAAAACATATTGCTGAATTGTATCAATCGCGCGATAAGAATTTCGGGAATGCACGTGTAATTCGTAAGTTGGTGCAAGATGTAGTTCACCATCAGAATATTCGTTTGGCATCGTTGCCGAAAGAAGAGCGAACCAAAGAGATGCTCGACACCATTACGTTGGATGATTTACAACATTTGAACAAAGAAGACGAAACGAAACGCAAAGGTTTAGGCTTCAAATATTAATACTAGGTTTAACTATGCTAAGACGATTCAATGTACGTGTTTACGGAATTCTGATGAATGAAAACGATCAGATTTTATTGTCGGATGAGTTGATTAAAGAACGCTATGTAACTAAGTTTCCCGGAGGAGGAGTGGAGTTAGGCGAAGGCTTGCGCGATGCTTTAATCCGTGAGTTTAAAGAGGAGTGTGGTATTGATATTCAAGTGTTAGAGCATTTCTATACTACTGATTTTTTTGTGCCTTCGCAGTTTGATCCTGAAAGTCAGGTGTTATCGATGTATTACATTGTTGCCTGCGAAGATTGGCGTATGATTGAGACTTCAGGAAAGAAGTTTGATTTTCCTGTAGTGCGCGGTATGGATGCCGAATCGAAGCGTTGGGTAGACTTATCGCAAATCGATAAAGAAGCGGATATTGTGTTGCCTGTAGATAAAGTGGTGGCTCAAATATTAGCAAATAAATTTCCGAAAGTAGGATTCCGTTTACCTTCAAAAGGATAATATGCACAACAAGGAGGCCTTAAGTATTTTCGATATGTTTAAGATAGGGGTGGGGCCATCGAGTTCGCACACTCTAGGCCCATGGAAAGCAGCTTTGCAGTTTGTGCAAGGGATTGTTGATTTGAATGGCGTAACCAAAGTGGAGATTGACTTGTATGGTTCTTTAGCCAAAACAGGCAAAGGTCACGGAACAGATATTGCCGTGCAAATGGGTTTAATGGGTGAGTTGCCTGAAACCTTTGATACGTCTTCGCTTTCGAGATTAATTTCAGGGATTAAAACAGAAGAAAAGTTAGTGTTGAATAAAACACATGCAGTTGCTTTTCAACCGGAAACGAATATTGTCTTTCACATGAAAGAGTCGTTGCCTTTTCACCCGAATGCATTGCGATTTACCGCGTTCTGTGGAGAAACTGTTGTTTCAACGGACGTGTATTACAGTATTGGCGGTGGTTTTGTTGTGCGCGAAGCTGAAAATGCAGAGACCTCGGTGCCGTTGAAAATTTTAAATTACGGTAATCATGATTCGGATGATTTGTTGGAGAATTGCATGTTGGCCGGGAAAAACATTTCCGATATTGTTCTAGAAAATGAACGCGAATGGCGCAGCGATGCAGAAACATTAGCCGGTATTCAACGCATTTGGGAGGTGATGGAAGACTGCATTCATAGAGGTTGCAACACTTCGGGTATTTTGCCTGGTGGATTGTTTGTGAAGCGCAGAGCCTTCGATATTCATCGCAAAATGGTGAACGGGAAAACCTTTGCCACTATTCCTGAATGGAAAGATTATATCAAAACGTTACCGGCTACTTTCCCGCAAATTTTGAATTGGGTGAGTTGTTTTGCATTGGCAGTGAATGAAGAAAATGCAGCCTTCGGGCGAGTAGTTACAGCACCTACCAATGGTGCAGCAGGTGTAATTCCGGCTGTATTGATGTATCAGCAATTATTTACAGATAGTAAAGAAAGTGATATTGTAACCTTCTTGGCAACTGCAGCTGAGATTGGGATGTTGTTTAAAAAGGGAGCAACGATTTCTGCAGCGATGGGGGGGTGTCAGGCCGAGATAGGCGTTTCTTCTGCCATGGCTGCAGGTGCACTCACCGAATGTATTGGTGGTTCACCACAGCAAGTATTACAAGCTGCTGAAATTGCCATGGAACATCATTTAGGCTTAACCTGTGATCCGATTGGTGGTTTGGTGCAGATTCCATGCATTGAACGCAATACGATGGGGGCGGTGAAAGCCATAACAGCAGCACATTTAGCCATGCAAGGCGATCCCGATTTTGCGAAAGTAAGTTTAGATACAGTGATCAAAACCATGTGGGATACTGCATTAGATATGAACAGTAAATACAAAGAAACTGCTGATGGGGGATTGGCGGTGAATATTCCAATTTCATTACCAGAATGTTAGACCATGAGCGAGTTAGCGAATACATATGCATTGATAACGGGAGCCACATCCGGCATTGGAAAGGCTACAGCGTACAAGTTTGCAGCGAATAAAGTGAATTTGATTTTGTGCGCCAGACGACAAGAACGCCTGGAAGACATTGCAAACGATATCACTGCTCGTTTTGGGGTTGAAGTGTTGGTTCATGTTACAGATGTGCGCAATAAGCAAGAAGTAGAGGCCTTTCATGCCTTTGTACAATCGAAAAATATTGTGCCTGCGGTGTTGATTAACAATGCAGGATTAGCTTCAGGAAAAGATAAACTACAAGCCGGCAGTTATGATGATTGGGAGCAAATGATAGATACGAACATCAAGGGCTTGTTATATGTTACGCGTACTTTTCTGCCCGATATGATTGCGAAAAACGAAGGACATGTTATCAATATTGGAAGTACGGCCGGCCATTTGGTCTATCCCGAAGGGAATGTCTATAACGCAACAAAATATGCCGTAAAAGCATTGAATGAAGGCATTAACTTAGATTTAGTAGGAACGAACTTACGTTGTTGTTCCATCGATCCGGGAGCTTGTGAAACCGAGTTTTCTGTTGTTCGTTTTCATGGCGATGAAAGCAAAGCAAAGAAAGTGTATGAAGGCTTCGAGCCCCTTCATCCGGAAGATATTGCTGATGCGATTTGGTATGTGTGTAATGCGCCAAAGCATGTGAATATTACCAATATGGTGGTGTATCCAACAGCGCAACGGAATGTATTTGTAATAGATAGGAAGTGAAAATCAATTCACCAAATCCGCCAACTTGTTAATCTTGAAATCTACAAGTAAAGATTCAACAATATCAGAATCCTCTTTGTCAGACACAAATACCGTGTACATCCCGGCATTTCGACCAAATTGCATATCTGTAATAGAGTCTCCAACGATTACCGATTTAGCAAAATCTATTTCAGGAAAGTCTTCTTGCGCTTGCATAGCCATGCCAATCTTGGGTTTTCGCAAACCGAACTCGTCTTTACTTTCAAGGCTTGTGGCAGCATAAATAGAATCGATTCGACCACCGGCCGCTTCAATTTCAACCATCATGTTGGTATGAATATTCTGTAGGGTTTCTTCCGTCATTTTTCCTTTGCCAACACCTTGTTGATTGGTGACTACCACTATTTTTCCAAACTGTTTCGTTAGCTGTTTTATCGCATCAATAGCACCTTCCAAAAAGAAAAACTCGTTCCATGTTTTCACATAATCTTTCGGGAAATGAAGATTGATTACTCCATCTCTGTCGAGAAATAAAGTCCAGCTTTTATCTACTTTTAGTTGTTCCAGAATGTTCATCAATACAGTAATTTAGGTAAATCTTCGTTGGCTTTGTAATAGTCTTCCGGAATACCTATGTCGATAAAATAACCATCGGCACAATAGCCATTCACATGTAAACTATCGAGGTGGCGTTCTAAAAAATCTTTTTCCAACGAAAATTGTTCCGGTAAATCGAAACGGTTTAGCACAGCCGCTGAGGTAAGGTAAACGCCTCCGTTAATCCAACCATCTTTCGTATATGCCTTCTCTTTAAAGCCTTTCACACGGCTGTTTTCAAGGGTAATTGTGCCGTAGCGATCAAATTCCGTTAGGTGCTTCAAACTCATCGAGAAATCAGCATTCGTGTTATGATGAAAAGCATCTAGTTCGGTTAAATTCACATCGAAAAAAGTATCGCCATTCAAAATAAAGGCACTGTTTTCGATGCCCTCAAATGCTTTTTTGATACCGCCTCCGGTACCTAGTGGTTTGTCTTCCACACAATAACGTACTTTTATGCCCAGATATTCATCCTCGAAATAATCTTCAATCACTTCATGTAAATAACCAACAGAGAGTACGACTTCCTGAATGTAATATTGCTGTAAATACAAAAAGACATAATGTAGGAAAGGCTTTCCCTGTATAGGGGCCATAGGTTTAGGTACATCGCTTACCACTTTCTGTAAACGCGTTCCAAAGCCCCCGGCTAATATGATGGCTGATGTAGTCAATGTGTTGTATTAAAAGAACATTTTTTCTTCTACTAATTCGCAGATGATATGTCCGATAAGAATGTGTGACTCTTGAATACGTGGAGTATCGGTACTTGGAACATTGAATAAAATGTCGCTTGTGTCTTTCATTTTGCCACCGGTTTCACCGGTTAGCGAGATTACATACATCCCTTTTCTTTTCGCTTCTTCTTGCGCCAAAACTACATTTTTCGAATTGCCTGAAGTGGAGATGCCGAAGAAAACATCTCCTGCCCGGCCTTGTGCTTTGATCATTCGTTGGTATACTTCATCATAGGAATAATCATTCGCCACAGCGGTTAAAAAGGATGTGTTAACATGCAAAGCCTCGGCAGGCAATGGGTCGCGGTCTTTATAAAAGCGTCCGGTGAATTCAGCCGCTAAGTGTTGGGCATCGGCTGCACTTCCTCCATTGCCGGCAAAATAAATTCTGCATCCGTTTTGAAAACTCTTTACCACTTGTAGGGCCGCTTCCTCAATACGATGGTGCATTGTAGCGTCATCTAGGATTTTAGCTTTTACATCAATAGAAGCTTGGATAACCGATTTTATTTTTGATTGCATGGTGTTTGTATCGTTTAAGGCTTCGAAAATATAAAACAATCGTATTTGTTTTATGGAAATTTATTCGGGAAGGAGTAAGCAATGGCTTTTTGCTGAATGGCTAATAAGCTGTTTTTCAAATTAATAGTTTAATATCGCGGTTCAATTGTAAAAATGGAAAACTTAACAGAAGTTGTTGGTTACGCAGCCAGTTTGGGTGTATTGCTTTCCTTCCTGATGAAAGATTTGAAAACACTTCGCATTGTAAACTCAATAGGTTGTTTATTGTTTGTGCTATATGGTGTTATGCTGCATTATTCTTATCCTATAATTCTTACCAATGTGAGTATTATAGGTATCAATTTGTACTATTTGACCCGAAAATCTTGATTTTTTTCTTTTGATTTAAATATAGTGCTAATAATTTTAATGTGTTTTTATCTGTGTTGTAATAACATCTATATAGAATTTTATGTAACTAGATGTGACGTATGGGAATACCTCTTTTGAATGGAGGAAATAGACTTGCTTTTATCGTATTTTTTATAGAGATTTATCAAGTACTATGGTATTTTGTGTAATATTATAGTCGGCTTTTCTACACCCCTTAATGTAGAAAGTTTTGAAAATGAAAATCATGGACAGTATAGAATTATACAAAGCTTTTTTTGACGCCTCTCCCGATGGCATTATATTAGTGGATGTTCATGGCGAAATTTTGCTGGGCAACAGTTTGGCTTGTACAATGTTCGGTTACACTAAAGATGAATTGGCCGGACTGAATATTGAGCAATTGGTGCCTGTTCGTTTTCGAGAACAGTATGATGGACTTTTTCAAGACTTCTTAAAACAGCCTATTCAACGCGCACTAGGCGATGGAAAAGAATTGTTGGGCTTAAAGAAAGATCAAAGCGAGTTTACGATTGAAATTCGTCCAAATCCTTTGCTATTCCGGGGTGATACTTATTTCTATGCTACACTAAAAGATATTTCGGAACCTACTCGTGCGGCTAGAATTCTTATTGAAAATGAAGAACGCTATCGTATTTTGGTGGAAAATGCACCTGAAGCACTTGTGGTGTTTGATACTGAGATTGAAAAGTTTGTGGATGTTAGTCAAACGGCATTGGACTTATTCAAGATGACTCGTGAACAATTGCTTTCCATTGGAGTAGCCGAAATTAGTCCAAAGTATCAACCCGATGGAAGATTATCGAGCGAGGCGGCCAAGGAGAAAAATTGGGAAGCCCAAAATGGCGGTAAACCTGTTTTTGAATGGATACATATTGATAGCAAAGGCCAATCGATTCCTTGTGAAGTCCGTTTAATTCGTCTGCCTGCCGAGAATAAAGTTTTGATTCGAGGCAGTATTAGCGACATATCGGAACGCAAGAAAGCCGAGGCTTATGCCAAAGAGCGCTCCATACAGTTGCAAATTTTAAGCGATAATTTACCGAATGTCTTTATGTATCAGGTGTATTGCTCATCGGATCGGAAGATGAAGTTCTCCTATCTCAGTAAGAGCGTCTCAAAACTCACCGGTACATCACCGGAGGCCATTATTCAAGATTCTTCATTAATGTATAATATTGTTATTGAAGAAGATCGCGCTTCTTTGGCTGAGGCGGAAGAATTATCGTATAGAAATTTATCGCCCTTTTTTGCCGATATGCGCTGTCAGAATCATAAGGGTGAAATACGTTGGGTACACCTATCTTCTGTACCACGCAAAGCAGAAAATGGTATTGTTATTTGGGATGGGGTGTTAATAGATATTACAGAACGCAAGAATGCCGATGAAACGCTCCGCAACACAAAAGAGAAGTATCGAAGTTTGTTGAATAAACTCGATGCTGCCATTGTTTTGCATGCACCTGATACGTCTATCATTAACAGTAATCCAAAGGCTGTTGAGTTGTTAGGTTTGAGCGAAGAGCAGTTAAAAGGCAAAATGGCTATTGATCCGGAGTGGAAATTTATGCGTGTAGATCATAGCACTATGCCTATTGAAGAGTATCCGGTAAATGTGATTTTATCCACCAAAAAGGGAATACGAAATCTTACTATTGGGATTTATCGACCGCTTACGAAAGACACCATTTGGGCCATGGTTACCGGTTACCCTGTGTTTAATGGGAATAACGAAATAGTTGAAGTTGTTATCAGCTTTATTGATATCAGTGAACGGAAACGCGCTGAAGAAGAAATCAGTGCCAGCGAAGAAAAATACCGATCGTTAGTAGAACATGCTACTGATGCCATTTTTATTGCTGATGGAGAAGGTCGGTTTATCATGGTAAATTCTAGTATGTGCCGAATGTCGGGGTATACAGAACAAGAGTTGAAAAAGTTGACGATTTATGATTTCGCTATACATGAAGACTTGCAAAAAAATCCTTTTCATTTTGATGAGTTAAGACAAGGTAAAACCGTAGTTACAGAGCGAATCATGAAAGGGAAAGGTGGAATTCATCTTTCTGTTGAAATTAAAGCAAAGCTATTGTCTGATGCACGTTTATTGATTTTTGTTCGTGATATTTCGCGGCAAAAGGAAGATGAACAAGCCATTATAGCAGCAAAAGAACGTGCCGAGGCTAGTGAGCGTGATTTGCTTGTTAGTAATATGGAATATGAAGCCATCAACAAAAAATTGATTCAAACCAATAAAGAATTAATGGAGGCTTCGTTGGATATTCGGGAGCGGAAAATTACTGAGGCTGAGTTAAAACGAAAATCGGAAGAGCTTGTACGCGCCAATCAAGAGTTGGAACAGTTTGCTTATGCTGCTTCTCACGATTTACAAGAGCCATTGCGCACCATATCTAATTTTACAGGTCTACTCAACAAAAGAAGTATAGCGAAAACAGAAGAAGAGGAACACTATATTCAGTTCATTCTCAAAGCTACCATCAAGATGCAAAACCTGGTAAAGGCGCTTCTAGATTTTTCTCGGATTGGTCGAAAAGTGTCCACCGATAAGGTAGATTGTAACGAAGTATTGAAAGATGTGCTAGCCAACTTAAAAGCTTCCATTAGCGAGAGTGATGCAACAATTGTTCCATCGCTACTTCCGCAAGTAACCGGAAACGAAATTGAACTCAAGCAATTATTCCAGAACCTGCTTAGTAACGCCATTAAGTTTCGCAGAAAGCATGAACCTGTTCGCATTGATATCGTTGCTGAGGAAAGAGAAAATGATTACTTATTTACATTTAAGGATAACGGCATTGGTATCGACAAAAAGTATCAAGATAAGGTGTTTATTATCTTCCAACGCTTACATACCGATACCGAATATCAAGGCACCGGAATTGGTTTAGCTACTTGTAACAAAATTGTTTCCCAACACAACGGAAAGATTTGGGTGGAGTCTCAGTTAGGTGAAGGGAGTACGTTCTACTTTACAATTGCAAAAGAGAATTAATGTTTATCTCTATTTTTCTGCTTGAAACTGAAATCAATTCGGTAATAGAATAAAGGTAAAAAGCCTAATTGGTATACTTCACGCGGCTGTGCTTGCGCATCTACATACTGCAATCGCAAAATGTTTTTCTGGAAAGTAATATTCACCAAATCTATACCTACTTCTTGGGTAACGTGTTTCTTTCCATTCCACATGTAATTCAGCTTAATATCGAAACGGAAATAAGGCTTGAATTGATACTTGTTACGCTCTTTATCTTGCACTACAGGATCTTCCGAATACTTTGAAAGTAAAGTATCGTAAGGGGTGTAGCGTTGTCCTCCGCCCACAGTTAACTTTCCGCCAATGCCAATGGTATTCAACCGTTTTTTGCCCCATTTAAATTCTTTTGTTCCCAAAATGTTTACAATGTAGTTGCCATTGTAAGATGTGTTATACCATTGTCCATCGCTGGCTTTGAATTTCGAATCGTATACTGAACCGGAAAACATCAAGAACCAATTATGGGTAAAGAATTTTTCAAGCGTAACTTCTAATCCAACATTTCTGCCAAGTCCTTTATTCTCTAGCTTGCCCGGAAAGAAACGGTCAAAACTTGCACCTTCATTGATTACACTATAAGAAGAAGGCGATTTGTCGATGGGTACACCCCAGAGGTATTGGAAATAGGCTTCTACTTTCATGCGTATATCTTGTTTGAAGAATATATCGTAGGCGCCTACCAAATGAAACGAACGTGAAAAATCTAAGTTTTTATTGCGCAGTCCATATTCGGGGTGAAGCACATTGTCGTTCTGGAAATACAGATAAGCCGGTTGTAACTGACTGTGTAGTCCTGTTCCCAACGCCACACTCTGATTGCGTTTGAATTGATACTTCACGGCCAAACGCGGCTCTAAACTCCACGATTTATTGAGTGTGAACAGTTGTCCGTGTAAACCGGCATTCAACGTCACCTTTTCGCTGATGCTCCAACGCCATTGCACATAGGGTTGAAACACAAAATGCGCACCTTTATAAGATAGACGCTTCTCCCAAAGACTGGTTTGTTCGTTTAAAATACTATCGGAATAGCGATACACATTCAACTCTGTATTCATACCGAAGCGCACCACATGGCGGTTATTGAGTTTGTAGTTTCGATAGAAGTTAGCGCTGAATTTTGCTTCCATGAAATTAAAAAACATCTTATCGTATTTATTGTCGACCACATAATCTCCCGAAACAGGATCAACATGACGAACAATACGCACAAAGTGGTTTCTGAGCGATTGTGCAGATGCCGCAAAGGTAATGCGTGAATAGCATTTTTCGTTGATAGGACGCGTATAATTGATGCCTACTACGCCCATACCGGTACGTAAAAATTCGTCTATATCTTTTGACGCATAAATGTCGCGTTCCGGTTTTTTATCGGTGCTCGTCATGAGGTTCACTAAGCTGTATCCTCCCAAACCAAAGAACGATAAGTTGGCTCCATTCTTCAATGGAAAGTTAAGTTTGAACTGTAAATCTTGATACTTTGGAATGGCTTTGGTGCCAATGTCGATGCCCGCTTTTACCAACAAATCGAGTGTTGCATAGCGGTAGTTAACCACATACGAGGCTTTCGTTTTTCGGTTCAATGGACCTTCAGCAAAGGCTTGGGCACCCATCAATCCAAACTCTACACCAAATTCATGTTTTTCATCGTTTCCATTTTTAAAGCGAACATCAAATACTCCGGCTAATGCATTGCCATATTCTGCAGGAAATGCACCCGATAAAAAATCGGAGTTCGAGAGTACTTTATTATTGAGCATCCCAACAGGTCCACCTGTTGTTCCCGCAATGGCAAAGTGCGAAGGATTAGGAATATTCACATTTTCCAAACGCCACTGCACCCCAAACGGTGAATTTCCGCGCACTACAATATCATTTCGGGAATCATCGGTGCCCGAAACACCGGCAAAATTTGATGCCATCCGCGCAGGGTCGTTTCTACTTCCGGCATAACGGGCCGCTTCATCTACACTAAATGCTCTTGCACTCAAAGTAGTCATTTCATTCAACGCTTCACCTTTACGTTTTCCTCCGGTTACTTCTACCTCCTTCATCTCTTGTACAGCCGGTTCTAATTCAACATTTGTTACCATTTCTTTGGCTGAAGTGAGTTGAATGTTCGGAATTGTACTTTTCTTGTAGCCTAAATAACTTACTGTAATCTCAATTCGGCTTATGGGCAATTGCTCGATTCGGTAGTAACCACTCTCATCGGTTTGCGCGCCTCCTAATAACTTTCCATTTAGAAATGCAGCAACATTTACACCCATTAACGGCATCGTGTTTTCGCGATCAATCACACGCCCTCGGAGCGTTTGTGTGGCTTGTTGTGCAAAGGAAAAACAGGAATATAGCAATAGCGTTAGAAGTAGAACTTTCTTCATAACTGTAAGTGGTTTGGTTTGGAACTTTGGTGTTGAGTTTATTCGATAACGGTCACTTCATCAACGAAGTAAGGCGTTTCTCCTTGCCAGAAAAACTGGTGCATGATTTGCTTATAGTGTAATTGAACCTTTTTCCCTTCCATACCTTCTAAGGTCTTAGCAATTTCAGCATCTTTTACCGAAAAATCCCAAAAATTATTGATAATGGTATTGTTTTGAGCTGAAACTCCTCCTAGGTTTAACTGTCCTTCGTGCGTTTTAAACACATAGCCTTTGGTAGAAAATTTCAATAAAATGCCTGCTCTGGTTCCTTCACTATATGTGTATTGCGTGTAGGCAAAATAGCCTCCCAATACCAATAATAAAACGGCTACAATAATGCCAATAACTTTTCCCATAATCCTTAAATTTGAACGGCAATATAGGAAAATGAAACTGTATTTAAATGTTTTAGCCTTTCCCTTTGAACGGTTTGACATGATATTAATCAACATTTGTATGTATATTTTCAATTGGAAAATGAAGTTGCAAACACTACATTCGCAACCGTTATGATTGAAACAGATATATTAATTATTGGCGCAGGTCCTGTTGGACTGTTTACCGTGTTTGAAGCCGGTTTGTTGAAGTTGAAATGCCATTTGGTGGATGTGTTGCCACAGCCGGGTGGGCAATTAGAAGAAGTCTATCCCAAAAAGCCCATTTACGATATTCCGGGTTACCCTTCGGTATTGGCCGGTGATTTAATCAAAAACCTGATGGAGCAAATTGCTCCCTTCAAGCCGGGCTTCACTTTTGGTGAGCGTATTGATAAAATCGAAAAGCAGGAAGACGGGAAATTTATTTTGACCGGAAGTAAGGGTACTGAATTCAAAGCAGCGGCTATTTTTATCGCTGCAGGCTTGGGTTGCTTTGAGCCCAAACGACCGCCTATCGATAATATTCGCGATTTCGAAGAAAAGGGAGTGGATTATGTTATTCGCGACCCGGAGAAATATCGAGGTAAAACGGTAGTTATTTCCGGTGGTGGTGATTCGGCTTTGGATTGGACAATTTTCTTAGCTGATGTGGCAAAAAAAGTAACTATGGTACACCGCAGAGATAGTTTCCGAGGGCATTTAGATTCAGTAGAGAAAGTAATGGCTTTGGCCAAAGCCGGAAAAATTGACGTGGTCTTAGAATCTGAAATCGTTGGCGTTGACGGTGGTGAGCATTTAACCAAAGTACATCTGAAAACAAATGCAGGAGTGGAGTCTACCCTCGAAACTGAATATTGGATGCCACTGTATGGTTTATCACCCATGCTAGGTCCAATTGCAGAATGGGGTTTGAATTTGGATAAGAAATCGATTTTGGTCAATACTGAAGATTACAGCACAAATGTTAAAGGTATTTATGCTGTGGGTGATATCAACGAATATCCCGGCAAATTGAAGTTGATTCTATGTGGTTTCCACGAAGCAACTTTAGCTGTTCAATCGGCTTTTGCGATTTGCTATCCTGATAAAAAACGTCAGTTCAAATACACTACTGTTGCCGGTGTGGAGGCCTTTGAATAGAACGTAAACTAAAAAATATGAAATGCATCTGATCTTTGTCAGGTGCATTTTTTTTGCGTTAATTTTTGTTGATACGATTTTAATCATAAGTGTGTTTGTTGTTTTTCTTTAGGTTTAGAAATAGAACAAAACTACATGCAGAAAATACTCATCATTAACGGTCATCCCAATCCTGATAGCTTTAATTATGGCATTGCCGCAGCCTACAAGCAAGGAGCTTTAACTGCAGGAGCTGAGGTGAAAGAAATTGTGGTGGCGGATTTAAACTTCAATCCCAATTTGAAATTTGGTTATCAAAAGCGCACCGATTTAGAACCGGACTTACTGGATGCTTTAGAGAAAATAAAATGGGCCGATCATATGGTATGGATACATCCGGTTTGGTGGGGCGGATTACCTGCCATGTTGAAAGGTTTTATCGATAGGGTGTTTCTGCCCGGATTCGTTTTTCAATATCGTGAAAATTCGGTGTGGTGGGATAAATTACTCAGTGGAAAATCGGCACGCATCATAACTACACTTGATCAGCCGAGTTGGTATTATTGGCTAATGTTTGGTCGGCCAAGCGTTAATCAGTTAAAGAAGTCTACACTCGAATTCTGTGGAGTGAAGCCGGTTAAGGTCAGCTATGTAGGTCCTATACGTAATTCAACAGCCGAATTTAGAGAAAAGCAATTAGAGAAGATTTTGCAATTAGGAGCCGATTTGAAATAACAAACGGCATTTGATTGTCAGAATTTCGTCATTTGTTTTAAAATAGCGGTGAGCAGAAAAAATAATCGTATCTTAGGTATACGATGAAAGCCCATTACCTCATATTATTTGTTCTTTTGACCTGTTATCTAAGCGCCTGCAAGAAGTCGGAAGATATTACAGTTACTGAACCCAAACCTATATTGGTGAAATCGTTTCAAAAGATAGGCGATACTTGTGTTACCTATTGTACTTACGATGATAAACAACGATTACTTTCTGCCATACAGTGTTCTATTACCGAATCCTTCGAATATTATACCGATTCCATTATATATACTCGAATGGTTGCCGGCTCTATGGACTATCAATACATCTATTACTTGAATGCTGATGGATTAGCTACCCGCTACAAACGCATTGGAAATAACGGGAGCGAGACATTTTATTCGTTTACCTACGATGTAAATAGGTACAAAACATATATGGTACAAGAGGAAGATACAAGTAATTATAAAACCTATTCCATCAATAACGGTAATGTGGTGTACGAAACCAGTCAGTCTCCCATTTCAACAGGCAATTACGCCATTACCTCTATCTATTTCACCGATAAAACGAACACACTCTCGAACGATAACTATGGAAGGTCTTTTCTGGGTAAATCAACAAAGAACTTACGAAAAGCAGAAGATTGGGTAACCCCTAGTGGCAATTTTAGCCAACAGTTTTTTTATGCATATGATGCCGAAGGAAGAGTAGTGAAACGCGTTACAACCCTAAATGGCGAAGATACTTCTGATGTAAGAATCTATTCCTACTATTGAGTTTAATGAATTTCCTTTCTGTTTTATTTCCTTTAGTTTTAGAAAAATTATTGCCTGGTTATGCTCAGCTATTGGGAGAAGTCTTCTTTTTTGAACTATGATGTTATTCTTATTGGCTCTGGGATTGTTGGTCTTTCTACAGCCATATCGATAAAGGAGAAACAACCTGCGTTAACTGTGGCCATTTTGGAGCGCGGCATTTTGCCCACCGGGGCAAGTACGAAAAATGCCGGTTTTGCTTGTATAGGCAGCTTAACTGAGATTTTAGACGATTTAAAATCAATGCCGCCATCCGAAGTTTTGGCGTTAGTGCAATTACGAAAAAACGGATTAGCACGTTTGCGCAATCGACTTGGAGATAATGCGATGTGTTACTGCGCCAACGGCAGTCATGAATTGATTTTCGAGAAGGATATTGAAACACTTAACCAACTCGAAGCCGTTAACAACATGTTGTTCCCTTTGTTACAAGATAATGCATTTGCATTGGCGAACAGTAAGTTGGAGACCTTTGGCTTTCAGGGTGTTTCAGCATTAATAGAAAACCGATTGGAAGGCGAAATCGATTCCGGGAAAACAATGCGAGCGTTAATGGAAAAAGCACTGTTGTTGGGCATACAATTACTCACCGGTTGTTTTGTAGAAACCTTTGAAGAAGAAACCAAAGGTGTTGCCGTTTTTGTTAAGCATGGTGTATTAAATGAAGTTGTTCGCTTTCATGCAAAGCAATTGGTCGTATGTACGAATGCATTTGCCAAAGCATTTTTTCCGGAAGAAGATATTCGTCCGGGTAGAGGACAGATTTTAATCTCTAAACCTATCGATAACTTAAAATTGAAAGGGGTTTTTCATTTTGATGAAGGGTATTATTATTTCAGAGAGGTTAATGGGAGAGTACTTTTTGGTGGCGGACGAAATATGGATTTTAATGAAGAAGGAACAACGGAATTTGAGTACAACGAAACTATTTTGGACAACTTAGTTGAAAAACTACATACCATAATTTTACCGCAAACACCATTTGAAATTGATTATGCTTGGACAGGCATTATGGCCTTTGGTGATACCAAATATCCAATCATCAAACGCGTATCGGAACATGTATATGCGGGAGTTCGCATGGGAGGAATGGGCGTGGCGATAGGAAGTGAAGTGGGAGAGGTATTGGCCGAAAAAATAGTTGCAGACTTATAAGTTTATTTGTATATTGTATGGAAAATGAAGCATACATACATCTCATTACCATTAAATCAAAAATTATGAGAACATTAATCCTCCTATTCACCATTATTGCGTTACAGGCCTCTGCTACATCGCCTACTTTGCAAATTTTAAATGCTAAAGAACTTAAACAGTTGGATCTAACCGGTAAGTTTGCAGGCAAACGTTTCCAATATACAGCCGATCAAAAGGGCGTTATGCAAACGTTCATTTATGAATTCAATTTGAAACAAGAGGGGAATCTTATTACTGGAACGTCTACCATTATTAATGACAATGGCGACTATGCCGATATGTTGTTGCGCGGTTCTATTGTGGGCGATAAAGTGTACTTCGAAGAATACGGCATCAAAAGCGAAATTAAGCCCGATGCAAAAGTATGGTGCTTTAAGAGTGGAGCATTGAACATTCGTAAAGATGAATTCGGTAATATTAAATTGATAGGTGCAACGCCAAGTTTCATTCCTGAATATTACTACACTTGTACTGGTGGATATACCGATTTAACGCGTAGTGAAAGTGCAGAAACAGTTGCTGCTATTAATGATGATAATCATCAGAACATTGCTGACGAGATGCGTTTTACCGTTTTTCCTAATCCTTTTTTAGAAAAAACTTCGGTACAATACAAGCTCACATCTGATGCTAAGGTTTCGTTAGAAGTTTTGGATATTCTTGGAAAACGTATTGCATTATTAGAGAATAATGTTTCAAAAGCTGCAGGAGACTATACAGTAAGCTATCAAAAAAATGAAGTGAATGCGGGAATTTACATCGCAAAACTTACCGTAAATGGAGAAGTGTTTTCACAACAAATTGTACAGGTGAAATAGTGTTTCACTGCATCCTTAATACACAAGCTATTCCATCCATCGCAGCACTTACAATACCTCCTGCATAGCCTGCGCCTTCTCCACAAGGGAAAAGGTTTTTGATTTGCGGATGGCGTAAGCTTTCTTTATCGCGCGGAATACGAACAGGACTGCTGGTTCTGCTTTCTACTCCCACAACAATGGCTTCATTTGTTCTATACCCACGCATTTTTTTACCGAAGTCGATGAATCCTTCTCTTAATGTTTCGCTAACAAAGCGGGGTAAAACAGTATTCAAATCGTAGGAGGTAAGTCCGGGCACATAAGATGATTTCGGTAAATGCAACGATGTTTTCTTTTGAATAAAATCTTCCAAACGCTGTGCAGGTGCTTGTATTGAACCAACAACATTAAATGCCTTTTGCTCAATTTCGCTTTGAAAAGCTAGTGCAGCTAACGGACCTTCTGCTTCATATTGTTGCCAGTTTTCAGGTTGAACTTGAACAACAATGCCACTGTTCGAAAACGGACCATTTCGAGCACTTGAACTCCAACCATTCACCACCGTTTCGTTGTTCGCAGTTCCGGCAGGTGCAATTACTCCACCCGGGCACATACAAAACGAAAATACACCACGTCCTTTTACCTGCGAAACTAAACTATAAGAGGCCGGTGGTAAAAATTTTCCGCGCGATTCGCATTTATATTGGATGCTGTCAATTAGCTCTTGTGTATGCTCTACCCGAACGCCTAAAGCGAATGGCTTTGCTTCAATTAATATGTTTTTGCGCTGCAGCAACTCAAAAATATCTCGGGCAGAGTGGCCTGTGGCGAGTATCACATCCTGACAAGGATATTCACTGCCATCGGTACATTGAATTATTTTAATTTCATTATCCTTTAATACAAAATCACTCACTCGTTTTCCAAAATGAACTTCACCGCCAAATTCAATTATGGTTTTTCGCATGTTTTCGATGATACGTGGCAATTTGTTGGTGCCTATATGCGGATGCGCTTCAATACCAATCTTTGCATCGGCTCCATGCTGAATGAAAATATTCAGCACCTTTTTGATGTCGCCCCTTTTACTGCTTCGCGTGTAGAGTTTTCCATCGCTGTAGGTTCCAGCACCGCCTTCTCCAAAACAATAATTGCTGTCGGGGTCTATTTGCAGGGTTTTGTGAATGGCTGAAATATCAGAAATTCGATCTTTCACCGCCTTCCCACGTTCTAAAACTATTGGTTTTATGCCTTGTTCCAAACATTGTAGTGCTGCAAAAATACCCGCAGGGCCAAAGCCAATGATATGGCATGTTTTAGCGCTATTGGGTTGTGTATAGTGAATGTTTTTATCGTCAACAGTAACTGTTTCAGTGGCTTGAAAAACCCTTACCTTCAACAAAAAAACAATGGGATGTTTTCGGGCATCTAGCGATTTACGGAGTATTTCAACATGTTGTATTGATTCCGCAGTTATATTCGATTGCTGGATTATTGCTTTGTGAATGGCATCTATGGAATCCACTGATTCCGGTGTAATACGGAGTTCGAGTTCTACTGGCATAATGTTAGGTTTTTATCCTAAGAATAAGCCGAAAGTAAGGGTTTTTTGGAAGACAATCTTTAAAATTTCAAACGATGCATATAGATGTTCGTTTTGCCGAGCTGCCCGCGTATCCAGTTTTTTGGATGTTTCGGATTGGAAGAATAGTTGAACACGGCATATTCTTTTACACCTATTTGCACAATACCGGCATAAGCATTATCACCTGTGCTTGAGAAATCTAAAACGAGGTCGATGCGTTTATTCTCTTTATTGATTTTATAGAGCGATGTACATTTTCTAGTAAAGGAATAGCGAATCAGATTTCTGTTTCTACTTTTAAAGCGGTTAGCTTTCCCATCAATATTTCTTCGGGCTATTAAGTAAGTATCGTCACCCTCATTAAACAATAATGCGCTGTCGTATTTATAATCAGTGCGATAGAAAACCCATTTCGCCCAATTGTTCTTTTCAGCATGAAACAATGCGCCACCAAAGCCTTCAAAGCGAATAGTTCCCCATAGTTCTCCTTTAGAGTCGTCAATAAACTCGCCTTCTTCCGCAAAGTCTAGATTACATTGTGCAGAGTCGGTGAAGGGTTTCCATTGCAATCCATCATCGCTCGTAAATAAGCGTAAATCGGAATGGTGCCCTTTGTTATACAGGTTTACTCCATAATAAGCCGACAAATAAAACGTTCCATTTATATTGCGCACTCGCCATGGCACATAACCATCGAGTTGTTGATCGATGGGAGCTGTCCACGCTGAGGAAGGCGTTTTAACCAATGCACAAATTTTTTTGGGTTCAAACTTGAGTTTTTTAGAACCACCTTCAAAGTAGTAAAGAAACAGCGAATCTCCTTTCAAAGCGAATCGAGGTTCGCGAATATCGTTACCAATACAAAGTGTAGTATCTATAGTGTAATCCTTTAAATTGTTCGTTTTTAAAATAATGAGCCTCGTTTTTTTCGAGGCAAAATGGCTTGGCGCTGTTCTGAATGCTAAATAATATTGGTTGTTGAAGGCTATTGCATCTAAGTTGTTATTCGCTTTTTGAACAGCAAGCGCAGGATTAGGATGGGCAATAATAGTGGTTGTTTCCGTGATTTTTTGCGCATTGTTGCTGAATGCGAGTAGTGAGCAAAAAAGCAGATAATAGATTCTCATTTTCTAAAAAAACAAAAAGCCAACAAGAATTTGTTGGCTTTTCAATTAAAGGCTAAAAGTTGATTACTTAATAACCGTAAGTTTCTTTTGTGTAACAGAACCGTTTTCTTTTACACGAACAAAGTATATACCACTCGCATCAAACATTGTATTGTTTAACGCGATTTTAAATTCATTATTGGTAACTACGCCATCGTATAGATTCTCAACCAATTTTCCGTCCATTGTATAAACAGCAACTTCAACTGTTTTGCCACTCATGTCAGCAATAAACAAAGTAGATGAGGTTTGCATTGGATTTGGGTACAACGTAACTTGTTGTGATAAGTCAGTATTGTTTTCAATTCCTGTGGTATAACCACCTACGTTCCAATTGTCTAGGTAAAAGTTGTTTGTTCTATCAGCAGCTTTTACCCAAAGTTTGAATTGTACTCCTGAAGTTTGAAAACCAGATGTTAATGGGAATGAAATTGTTTTCCAATATTCAGAAGTAGTACCCGGTGTATAAGGAGCTCCTTCTAAAATCCCTGCATTAACAATGGTTGGTCCTCCTCTTCTTAAAACAGGTGTCCAAGTTAATCCGCAGTTTTTACTTGCATAAACTACAATCGAATCACGTCTTGCATCGCTTGTTTCTGTAAGATAATTCGTATTCATTGTTGCCAAAGAATAGTCAAACGAAATGGTTTGAGTTGAAGTAGACGTTAAATCCATTACCGGTGTAATTATCTCGTCTACATCCCCCGGTATAGACTTGTAAAGTTCTACTTTCATACAACCATTTCCACCTTTTCCGGTATTGGCGGCATAGCTCCATTTCGAGTTGTTTCTATCATAGTTGAATCCAATCCAATCATTTACAACGCTAGGGCTATTGAATGCTTCAAAGTAGGGTCCTTCAGGTAAGGCATCACCTGTCTGAATATAAACGGCCTCAGTAGAAGTATAAGAATTCGATCCATTAGCATTTTCAGCTTTTAGTGTAATGGTTTTCCAGCCCGGAGTGCTAAATGTTACTGTAGGGTCTTTTACATTAGACGTTGCAATGTCGGCATCAGCAGGGAAGGTCCATGTATAATCGATTAGATCAGAATTATAAGAAGCGTTAATGAATTTAACCGATTCTCCAACACAAGCAACATGACGCAATGTTCCAAACATTGCAATTGGAACAGTTAGAGCAGGGTTAGGATCGTCTACCCCGGTTAAGGTTTGGTTGGCTTCAGACCAAAGATTGTTCCTTCCGGCAATAGGACTAGTAATTGCAGCCTCGGTTCTTCCTTGTTGATCTGTCGTAAACATCATACTGCAGTATGAATATTCCATGAAGTTTTGAATGTTTTCTATAACACCTGTTTGGCAAATTTTACCAGGTTTTTGACTGCATGATAAATGGCCTTGAGTTAAAGGGGTATCATCTACATTGTCATCGCCACAAGCCACTTCCGGGTTATTGTCAAAACCCCAAGTGTGCGGAAGGTTGAGCCAGTGACCCACCTCGTGTGTAAGTGCTCTACTTCTTGTTCCATTTGCAGTACCAATGCTTCCAATATAATCATCCAAAATAATAATGCCATCCATTGCATAATTGGCTTGTTCTACTGCAACTGAACTTGGGAAGTATGCATATCCTGCCACTCCATCGCGCATTCTTGAAACAACCCAAACATTTAAATATTGTTCGCGTGGCCAACGGTTTAATTTCGACCAATCAGTACCTGCATTCGTTTGAACAGAATAGATGTGTTCAATACCCGTAGTAGGATTGCCTTGGGGATCCTTTTTGGCTAAACGGAATTCAATTTTCATATCTGCTATCATATTTTTAAATGCAGCATTAACAGCAGAAGTATCCGGATTAGAGCGACTATAGTCTAAGTTCAAAATTCGCATTTGATCCAATACCTGTGCATCGGTAATGTTTTCGCTCCCTAGGTTATGGATAATATGGAAAACAATTGGAATGATGTAAGGATAAGGTGCCGTTCTTGAATGTTTACCCGCTTTTTTAGCTGCAATAAAATCTTTAGTATACTGCTCAAACATTTGTTCTGTTTGCAGAATAGATGGATTTTCTTGAATCAAACGCTGTCGTTGAATATGTTGTCCGCAAGTAAATTCAGACTGTGCTGAAACTTTACCCACAAATAAACTAATAACCGCAAGCGTAATTGTTAATTTTTTCATTAATGCTAATTAAGTAGTTTTAAAATGATTTTATTTAGCTGTACAAGTATAGCCGTTGTCTTCGTATGATTTTATAGCTATATTATTAAGGGCTCCATTCCCTTCTTTGCCATTATTGCAGGCATCAAAACTGAACGATTGTATACTATCAATTCCATTTACTGTGATAGTATTTTGCTTAGAGCATACGTAGCATTTTTTACATGAACTGAATACAAGCAAAAAAGCAACAAGACCGGTCAATAAAATTCTCATGAGACTGATTATTTGAATGTTTAAGGTTAAAAATTTGCTGCTAAATATAGGAATTTTTTTTCGATAATTCTATTTTGAATTTAAAAAACAACCAAACCAACAATTTTGTTCTAAATTAAACAATTAGTATAGGGGAAATCAATATTTTAGCCACATGGAAACGAAATACATTCGGCTGATTTTGGTACTGATTTGCTTTTTTGTAATTGGAAAGGTGACAGCCTCTTCCGATTATCTTACTTTTAACCATGGTTCTGGTTTGTATGTTATACAACATACCGAATCTGCAAAAATAGCCTCTGTTCAATTTTATTTTCGTATCGGTACTGCTTATGAATCAGACTCGACAATAGGAAGTAGCGAACTTCTTTCGGCATTGATCTATAAAAAATTAGTGGATTTTGCTCCGGGTTTAAATATCAACAAAACGGTTGAGCCGGAAATGATTGGTTTTAACTTTACCGTTGAACAAGAGAAAGTAGCTTTTGTATTAACATTGTTAAACGATGTAGTTTTAAATTTTCAGTTCACTGAAAACGATATATCTAATCTTCAACAATCGAATACGGATAGAGAATTGAACCCATTTGCTAATACGGTTTTAAAAAAGTTGTGGGGAAAAGATTTCTCTAAAGTTAGTCGTTCTTCCTATTCGATGTCGACAGCAAATATATCGAAGTTAAATGCTTTTTATAAACTTTATTTCACCCCTACTAATGCTACACTTTGCCTAAATACTGGTTTTGAAAAAGTAGCCATCGATGCCTTATTAGACAAAACCTTCACCCCACAAGGTATAGTCCAATTCAATCCTGAAAGAATAACTCACGTGCTTGAGTTTAAGCCAATTGTGAATAATACTCATTTCATTTTCAAAAATACTCAAGAACGAGAAAGGTGTGGTATTGTTTTTCAGAATCCTGGCTCGCGATACGATAGGAAAGGTTCTTATTGTGCTTTTTTATTAAATCAAATATTGGAAAACGAAACAAAGTCGGAGCAGGTAAATGCAACATATAAATCTAATAACTACTTTGGTACATTTACGATTAGTACTGACGTTCAGGCTCATAAATACAAATCAACATTAGCTAAGCTCATGAACATTGTAAGTAGGATTCAGCAGTTGGATTTTATTTCTCCCGAAAAATTAAGCAAAGCAAAAGACTTAGTTATTAATCAGTACAGAAATTTGGCGATTTCCGGTCCAAATTTCTTTATGAAAGAAATGGCTTATTATCGCTTCACAAACGATGAAAACTATATCCTTTCTTTTGCGGATAGTTTGGCGAATATTTCGGAACAAGATATGAAATGGTATATCAACGACTATTTTATAAATCGTGCAGGAGTGATGTATACAATGACAAACAGCGATCCTGAGAACATTACAGACACTTCACAAAGGGTTTATAATTTGTCAGGAGATTTTAGCGGTTCAACGTGTGTATATGAGTTAAATAAAACAGATTTGTTTGGTGATTCTAATTGGGCGAATGTTTTTCGGGTTATCAATTGGCTTCAAATCAACTCGGATGCTCATGTACAAATTAATGGTTTTGCCGATGAAGGGGAGTATAATAAAGTTAAAGACGCCAATCTTCAATCTTTTATTGATTCTATTCCTACATTTAAAAAAGCTATGCCCGATTTTATAAAAACAGGTTACATGCGTCCGGAATCGATGCGTTCTTTAAAATTGATGAAAGTGTTTTATGAAAATGGCATCGATTTAAATCGCATTACCGGTACAAGTATGTTGTATACTTCAGCCACAAAAGAAAAAGCCGCTGAAAATAGAAAATGCACTTTCGTTGTTGAGAAGATAAAGCCAACAATATCATTGCGGGAGTATCATCATAGTTCAAAAAAGTAAAACAATATTTAATCTCAAATTATGGAATCTACAATGGTAGAACAAACAACACAAGAAACGAAAGACTTCCTTCCTTTAAATGGAACTGATCACGTAGAATTTTATGTTGGAAATGCCAAGCAATCGGCTTATTATTATCAAGCAGCTTGGGGCTATGAGTTAGTGGCATATGCCGGACCTGAAACCGGTATAAGAGAATACGCATCTTATGTTTTGCAACAGGGGAAAATTCGTATTGTGCTTACTTCCGCATTTGCTGCAGAACATACTATTGCTCAGCACCAGCTAGTGCATGGCGATGGGGTAAAAGTATTGGCATTATGGGTAGATGATGCTAAAGCGGCTTATGAAGCTACAGTAAGTCGCGGTGCAAAGTCGGCCATTGCCCCCACAGTAATCAAAGATGAATTTGGAGAAGTGGTTATTGCAGCCATTGAAACCTACGGTGAAACCATTCATAAATTCATTGAGCGCAAAAATTACAGTGGCGCCTTTTTGCCTGGATATAAAGCTGCAAACAGTAACTTTTCGGTAAAATCGGTAGGATTAAAACATGTCGACCATTGTGTTGGTAACGTAGAGTTGGGTGCCATGAATCAATGGGTGAAATTTTATGAAGATGTGATGGGCTTTAAGTTATTACTGACTTTTGATGATGAAGATATTTCAACCGAATACTCTGCATTGATGAGTAAAGTGGTGTCAAATGGTAATGGGTATGTGAAGTTTCCAATCAATGAACCGGCAAGCGGTAAAAAGAAGTCGCAAATCGAAGAATATTTGGATTTCTATAAATCAGCAGGTGTTCAACACATTGCAGTGGCCACCGATGATATTATTGCTACTGTAACTGAACTTAGAGCAAGAGGTATTGAGTTTTTATATGTTCCAGCTGCTTATTACGATGATTTGACTGCACGAGTAGGTGCAATTAATGAAGACATTGCTAAAATTAAAGCATTAAATATACTTGTTGATCGTGATGATGAAGGCTATCTATTGCAGTTGTTCACTAAACCAGTTCAAGATCGTCCAACGCTTTTCTTTGAAATTATTCAACGCAACGGTGCCAAATCGTTCGGTAAAGGTAACTTTAAAGCCTTGTTCGAATCGATTGAGCGCGAACAAGAACGCAGAGGGAATTTATAATTTAAATTTGCCGGAAAATTAAGTTCCGGCATTTTTTTATGCTCGATAACATCATTCAATATTGCTGGCAAAAGTTTTTGAGTATTACTCATTACAACCATTTTCAATGGAGTGATTTTGCATTATTTTTGGCTGTACCTATAGGCTGTTTAATTATTGAAGCATTTATTATTGGTTACAGTTCATCGTCATTAAAAAAGCTATTGACATGGAACGCTTCGGCACAAAACGATTTTTTTTGTTTCCTTACGCATGCCTTTAATCTGTATCAGATTATTGGTATTGCATTAACATTTGGCTTGTTTTATTTTGCTTATGGTGTAATTCAAAAGCATTTTTGTTTGCATTTAATCGATTATATCGCCAATCCTTTTTTACAATTTGGGTTGATGCTGTTTGTGGGGGATTTCAAAAATTACATCCGGCATTACCTTTTACACCGATTTGGTTGGTCGTGGGAATTGCACAAGTTACATCATTCGGCAACTGACTTTACCATGTTGACCTATTTGCGAAGTCATGCTGCAGAAACCGTTCTCACCAATTTTATCGACTTGTTCCCATTTATCATTTTTGGGGCTAATTTTCAAACTTTCGTTTGGGTATATGTTTTTCGTGAAGCGCATCAATATTTCATTCATTCCCAAATAAAAAGTGATTGGGGTTGGATTGGCAAATATATTCTTGTATCGCCACTAGCGCATCGGATTCATCATTCCATCAATCCGGTTCACTACGGTAAAAATTTTGGAAACACCTTTATTATATGGGATCGATTGTTCGGTACCTATTGTGAAGCTAACTCAGAAACGGTTGATGTTTTAGGCATACCGGAGAATCCCTACAATCAAAATGGTTTTTTACATGATTACTTTTTTTGTTACGTTCGTTCTATTCAATCGGTATTTAATTTCAAAAGTTGAAAGGCAAAATTCTACTTGTTTGTGTTGGGGTAATGACTGCATTAAGTATCGCTGAAATTGCACTGCGTGTAGTTGCAAAATTTAATCCTCCCGGACGTTTTATTTATGCGCCTAATCATACCTATTATTTTTATCCTGATTCATCTATTTTAGTTGGAATTCACGGTGAAAAGAAATTCAAAACCAATGCCCAAGGTTTTCGTGGCGATGAAGATTTTACTGATACCACTTACAATGTTTTATGCGTTGGCGGAAGTACAACCGAATGCAACTATCTCGATAATAACGAAACATGGTATAGCTTGTTGAATCAATCGCCTGATATAGCAAGACTAATAGGTGCTAGCCCAAAACGAGTGGTTATTGCTTCGGTTGGTTTGAGTGGACAAACATCTTTTGAGAATTATTTTATGTTGAACGAGTTATTGCAGAAGCATAAGAATATTCATCACGTTATTCTTATGTGCGGTATTAACGATTTTGTAAAAGTATTAGCTAAGCCAACACTAAACATATCTGTAGAAAAACAAAAAGACAGCTTGTCTCAAGCGCAACTAATTTCTCGCTATTGGTATATCCCGGGGCGAATTAACGATACCACTTGGACGGGGCATTCGGCTTTGTTTCATGTCCTACGAACAAAATTCTTTACTCCGCCTTCAAAAAATACTGTTGATAGAAAAGGGGATATTATAAAACAGTGGAGAGTAAATTATAGCAGCCGATCCAATTTGTTGGATACCCTTCCCGACTTAACTGCCTCATTAGATGTTTTCAGTCAAAATTTAAAACAGATATTCACTTTATGTGCAGCACATAAAGTAAAATTAGTTTGTATTAATCAGGCTACACTATGGCACGATACAATACCTGAAAATCTTTCGAATTTACTTTGGATGGGCGGTATAGGAAAGTACCAAACGCAAGAAGGTGGCGTTTATTACTCGCCCAAAGCATTGCAAAGAGGGATGGAGATGTATAATACCACCTTAGCTACAACTGCAAAAGCGAATAACATTTTATGTATTGATATTGCTCATTCGCTTTCGAAAGATACATCTGTGTTTTACGATGACTGTCATTTCAACAGTTCCGGTGCAAGAAAAGTAGCTGATGAGCTAGTCCGTCAGTTGAAATCAGTTAACCCATAGTTTTCTAGTAAAAGCATCACCGCATCGTCTTCGGTTAGCATTGGATTCATATCAAAAATAAGCGATAAGTCCTTAGCGTCAATATTGATGGCCTTCTCCAAGGTAGTTAATGCTTCTTTTCGTTGTCCGATTTGAAAAAGGAAGACAGTTTTGATATAGAGGATATCTGTTGCATTGGGGAATAACGAGTAGCCAAGGTCTAACGTATCTATACTGTTTTGGAAATCTTCAGCACTAAAATATCCATTGGCTAGATTGATATAATGCGATTTTACATTCGGCTCCAAATCGATAGCCTTTCCAAAAAAACTTAATGCGGTGTCAATATCATCATTAAGCATATGGGCATTGCCTAACGCAATCAGAAATGAAGTGTTTTCAGGCGAAATCTTTACGGCACGCTCATAGGCCTGAACAGCTTGTGTGTAATTGTTTTCAGCTAAATACGTTTCCCCGATTTTATAAAACGCGTCATCGTATGTTGCATCAATATTGGTCGCCTTTCGCAAATAATAGCGACTATTTTTAAAATCGTTTAAGAGCTCGTAGCATTCAGCAATTTTGAAATACGTTTCTTTTCTCGGTTTCCCGATTTTAGACGCATCCATATATTTTTCCACTGCTTTGCCGTAGGCTTCTTTCTCGAACCATACATCCCCCAAGAATATATGTGCCGGTTCAAAATCTTCTTGTATAGCCACCACAAATTCAAACGCTTCAATGGCATCATCAAAGCGCTGTAAATAATACAGCGCATGCCCTAAGTTAAACCACGCAAAATGATTGTAAGGGTCGCTCACCGTTAAATCGCGATGGAAGGCCTCGCTGCGTTCAAAGGCTTCCGTAATTTCAACGGCAAAACCTAATCGACTTAATGCTTCTTCAGAATAAGGATCTGCTTTTATAGCTTCTTCTAATGCGTCCATTACCTCTAAATACTGCTCTAAATCCTCATATATATCCGCTTTCAGCAGATAAATATCGGTGTAATCGTCTTTTTCAGATGCCAATGGTAGAGCAAAATTCAACTGCTCCAACGCTTTGTTATGTTGCGAAGTCCACAAATAAATGTCGGCACGAATGAGGTAAATGGTTATTTCATTCGCATCTAACGTTTCAGCAATTTCTAATACGTTCAACGCTTCTGTAAACTGATTTTGTTCCGCTAATACTTCCGCTTTTAATATGAAAAAGGTAGGAGAGTAGGGATATTGCTCCAATGCTGTTTCTGCAACAGAAAGCGCTCGTTTAAATTCGCGATTTTCTTGGTAAAATAAGATAATTCGCTCGTAACTGTCTTCATCAAAAAACAACGGCTTACTGCTTTGCTGCGATTGTTCAAATTGCTGCACAAGACCCATTAAATCGCTCAGCGACATATCTTCTTGCTCCTCATCCATCCAATCTTCCATAATGCAAAATTATAGCTTTTAACGCAGAATTTGCTTGAATTTGTTGTTATACTAAGTTAATGAAGTAAAAGGTGGCAGCGCAAAATACTTTTCCACAGTGCTATAATTCCGACTAAAACCGGGACTTATGCCTTTATTTTATCTTGAACAATGGCCAAAATTTTTGCTTCTTGGGCCATGACTGTATTCAATAATTGCTGTCCTTCCTCAATTTTTTGAGCCGCATAACCTTTATCGTCTAGCCCGGCCGCATTAATCTGTACGTTTAGGAATGCTCCATAAACGGCTGTTCTGGCACATAAAGCACCTACACCGGCATCTGTTACTGAATTTGGATTGCCAATACTGGCCATTTGTTCAATCACAGTCATACTTTCAAATGAAAGTTGCATTACTTTGAAAGGAACTTCTATAGCATATTTTGTTGCATCTTGAATGGCTTGCTTGCGTAGCTTTTTCTCGTCATCTGTGCCTTTAGGAAGGGTAAATGCCGACATGATTTTATTGAAAGCAGCAGTATCCTCATCCACCAATTTCAATAATTCATCTTTCAGCTTTTGCCCTTTTTCTGCCCAATCGGAAAATTCTTTCCAACGATTATCCCAACCGGGTTTGTGTGAAGAGAGATTGGCCACCATTGTCGCTAATGAAACACCTAAAGCACCAACATAGGCTGAAATTGAACCTCCTCCCGGGGCAGGCGATTCGCTGGCCGTTTCATCGGCAAAGGCGGTCAACGTCATTGTTGTCAATTTTGCAGCACTTGCATCGCGAAGTAAATATTCTATGATGCGTTCATTGGGGTTAAACGGACTTAATTCATCTAATCCCATTGATTTCACTGCAATTTTAATGAGCTCATCTTCGCTTATTCCTGTTGAACGCTGTTGTTTTTCCAAGAAATATTTCCCTGCATCTAACATCGATTGCAATGGAATAAGTCCAATCAATTCAGAACCGGTAACACGCATTCCTCTTGTGTAAGCACTCTTTACACACTCGTCAAAAGCCTTGTGAATAGGGGTTTGCATAATATCCGTCAAGTTCATCGAAACCTGGGCTACTCCATATTCTTCAATAAACCATCCTATTCCTTTAACGGCTTTACAAATGCCTGGTTGATGTACTTCTTCTCCTTTCTCGTTTTTTACTTTTCTTCCTGCCTCACGAACGTCAAACGCAACAGAATTTGCTCTTCTGGTTGAAGTGGTATTCAAATTTACATTATAGGCAATCAAAATGTTGCGCGCTCCAATAGCAATATTTCCGCTTCTTTCGTTGAATTCTGCTTTGCCGTAATCAGGAGTCCACTCCGATAATTTAATTTTATCGGAAATACCTTCATATTCACCGGCTCTTACACTCGCTAAATTGCTACGGTGTTCTGCTGAAGCGGCAAATTCATAGAGATATACCGGTATGTTGAGATCTTGGCCAACACGCTCTCCAAGTTTTTTCGCGCAAGTAATACAATCTTCCATGGTGGCATTGGCAATGGGTATAAACGGACAAACATCTGTGGCTCCAAAACGAGGGTGCTCACCTTTATGTTTGCGCATATCAATCAGTTCTTGTGCTTTTCGGATGGCTTGAAATGCTCCTTCCACAATACTTTCCTCATCACCCACAAAAGTAATAACGGTTCTGTTGGTCGCTTTTCCCGGATCTACATTCAGTAATTTAACTCCAGGAACGGCTTTAATACTCTCACAAATTTTTTCAATGATACCGGTGTCATTTCCTTCGCTGAAGTTCGGTACACACTCAATGATTTTTTTCATCGATTCACTATTTATTTACTTAAACGTTTTAATGCCTTTTGTGCCAATTCATATTTCGAATTAATGTTCAAACACTGTTGGTACAATGATTTGGCTTCTTCGATACGTTTTAACTGTTCGGCACATACTCCTTTTTTATAATACGCTTCATGATACGTTGGATCGATTTTAATGGCTAGATCGAAGTTCTTATAGGCTTGCGGAATCGAATCCATCATTAAATAGCTATATCCAATAGCGTAGAGGGCTTCTTCATTTTTATAATCACGTTCAATAATTTGTCGGAAAGTAACAATCGACTGCTCATATTGCTTTGCATCTTGCTCGCCATATCCTTTGGCATACAAGGCATCCACAGCTTTAGGATTGGCTTTAACGGCATTGTCTAAATATTTTTGCGCCATTTTATCTTTCTTGGTTTGCAACAACAATCCAATTTGTAAATAGGCATCGGCATTTTTGGGATCTTGTTCAACACAGGTTTGGAAAGACGATAAGGCTTTTGTGGTGTCTCCTTTTTCTTTGTAGACCATACCTTTGTAATAATAAGTTTCAGGCGCAAACATGTCTTTTTCTATGGCTCGGTTGAAGTACTTTAATGCTCCATCATAATCTTTTACAAAGAAGGCATATTTGCCGGCATAAATGTAAAACGGAATATAAGAAGAGTCTAATATTATGGCTTGATTCATCAGCATTATAGCGCGTTTGGGTTCATTGCTTTTAATGAATAGTTCCGAACTGTAAGTGTAGTAATCGTGATTCAACGAGTCGAGGGTTATAGCGATAAACATGTCGGTTAAAGCCGATTTTAAATCGTTTTCGGCTTCATGAATTTTGGCGCGTTTAAAATACAACATCGGATTGATCGAATCCTTTTTAATCGCTGCATTCATATCACGAATAGGTTTTGAAATACTCGTGTCAATTCCTTCATCGGAATTTACTTTCGAAGAGTTACATTGCTTACAACCATTACTGCATAGCAATACGAGAAAAGTGATGAAAAGCAAAGCGGTTGTTTTTATCATTATGGACGATGGACGATTCATTATCTTCATTTAAATGTCAAAAATAGAATTCTGTTTTGGAAAATTGAGGGAACTAGCGTAATATTGACAATCGTTCTTCGAAAACTTCTCCCATACAGAACAGATGCGATAGCTGGATAATTTAATCTAATACCGGACTATAATGCACTACCAATGGCGGGCTGCAATATCGGTTTTCCGATATCCTCGTCCACAAAACAGGTTAACAGCAGATTACAGCGATAGTGTACAGTCCAAATCCTGACATGAGGCAGCTTATTCGTCAGGCGTTCTGTATGGGTTTTTTATTTTTTTTGGAGTTCGCTGGCAGGAATGGTAAGTGTTCTCTTTAATTTACCCCCTACACTAAACACTTCAATTTTAGCAATTCGGTTACCCTTTTCTCCGGTAATAGAAATTTTACCAAAATTCTTTTTGGCATAATCTGATTCCAACACTCTATCGGCATTGTCATAGGCCCCTAATAATTTTCGGGGTAGGGCAGGTGTTGTAATCGGGGAACAGGTAAAATCATACACAGGATAATCATTTATTACGCGTTTACATACTTCGCTGTAATGCTTATCACCGGTAAGGAATACCACGCCTTTTATGTTATTCAACGTAATAAAATCGATTAAATCTTTGTGCTCTTTTTTGTATTGTTCATACGATTCACCAAAACCGTTGGCATTCAATACTTGTGTTCCAATGGCAATAAATTTAAAGGTGGCATCAGAAATCTGTAATTTGTTTTTCAACCACACCAATTGTGTTTCGCCTAAAAATGCACAGGTGTCACAGGGCTCATCTCTAAAGCTACGGTTATCCATCATAAAGAATTCTGCATCGTGTTGCTGAAAAGAAAAATAGTTTCCATTCAACTGTTCCTTATGCGGATAGGTATTGGGCCAAAAATGTTTGAAAACGAGTAAGGCAGTATCTTTTTTTACCCAATCTTTGCCACTGTCGTTCGGTCCGTAATCGTGATCATCCCAAATCGCATATTGTGGGGTTGAAGAAAGAAAATGGCTTAAACGACTGAATTTAGCACGGATATTCATGTTGCGCGCGAACATCTTTTCGTACGATACATAATCGCGCTTGAAGTAATAGAGATTATCGCCCAACCATACCATGAAACTAGGACGGGCTTTTTCCATGCTGCAAAATATCCTAGACGAGCCCCCCGGAAACGCACCTCTTAAAATTCCTGTTTCCAATAAAGCACAAGATCCCAGGGTAAACGAAAAATCGCGAATGCCTGAATCCGGAAGTGTGCTGAAGGATGCCATGGCGTTCTTTTTCCCTTTTTCAATCGATGCTACTACAAAATATTTTCGGTTGGGGACTAATTGCGTGAAATGAGCAACAGCAGCTCTATGTTCCTTTTTTGATTTAATTTCAGTAACCGAAGAAGGATAAAAAATCCGATTTGAAATGGTGTCGGTTAGTACTAAAATTTGCTTTCCACGACCGTAGTATCCAATCCAAACTTTCGCTGAATTATTAGTAACAGAGCCAACAATTGGTCCTGAAAAAATGCGTGCTTTTTGACCGAAAGACAATAAACAAGCAAAAAGAAGCGCAAAGGCAAATTTAAATTTCAATGGATGTAATTAATAGGGTGAAACGGTTACATATATCTCATTCACTTGATGTGTACTTCCTTTCGCATCAGACGCTCGGATACGGTCGAAAACAATTTTTTGTCCGGGTTTTGCTTCTCGTATTTTATCCATCATTTCTTGTTGAAATAGACTGGAGTTGCTGGTAGCTTCAAAAGGCACTTCTGCATTATCGATGCGCATTCTGAAACTGGTAATGCGAATAGAAGGGTCTTGTGGAGACACTAACTGTAATCCTTGTTTGGCTAAAATTAGATTTTTTGGTGCGTTCGTGTTTCTCAAATCGTTACCCACATATGCTTTGGGGTCGGGCCGCGTACTCACGTTATACGTTCTACTGTCTATCGTCTCATTGGTCAGTTTATCTTTGAAAACAAGTGTAATAGGGCCTGTTTCGTTGGGTTTCACTAAATATAAGTTTCTACCTATTTCTTTAATTTGTGCACGTTGGTATAAACACTCCAACGTTGCAGGGTTAGCAGAACGGTATTTATTACCTAAGTCGATCGGATAAACTTGCTCATAGAGCATATCAATTGCTGGTAGATACAACGATTCAGTAATTTGCGGAGAAACATTTGTTGCGACCGTTGCAATAGTCTCAGGTTTAACTACAGTAGAACCTAAAATATTGGAAGGCGATATTGATGTTGTGTATGTTGGTGTAGCAATTGTTTTTGAACTTAAAACAGATGAAGAGTCGTTACTCAACGCTAAAGAATCATTTAATACTGTTAGCGCAGCAGCATTCGTGTTTTGCGTATTCGTTTTTGTAATTGCTTTCGATGAAATGGTCTTATTTGTAGTGTCTGCACTAAAAAATAAGGTTAAAGAAAAGATCAGCAGCAACAATGTTCCTAAAATTGGAAGCGAGGCTTTTTTGATAAAGCGAATGAACGATGATTGTTCGTTCTTAGCCTCCTCCATTTCAGGTTGTTGTTCCTCTAAGAAAGGCGTACCAAGTACAACAGAAGCGTCTTCTTTTTCGATTTCCTGCTCAGTCAATTGTTGTTGAACGACAGGACGCAATTCGAGCTTTTCAATAACCGGTATTAAAATGGCATTATTTACCGGAGCTACTTGTTGAACGGCAATATTATCTACCGAAGGATAGCAAAAAGAAGCGCAAAGGCAAATTTAAATTTCAATGGATGTAATTAATAGGGTGAAACGGTTACATATATCTCATTCACTTGATGTGTACTTCCTTTCGCATCAGACGCTCGGATACGGTCGAAAACAATTTTTTGTCCGGGTTTTGCTTCTCGTATTTTATCCATCATTTCTTGTTGAAATAGACTGGAGTTGCTGGTAGCTTCAAAAGGCACTTCTGCATTATCGATGCGCATTCTGAAACTGGTAATGCGAATAGAAGGGTCTTGTGGAGACACTAACTGTAATCCTTGTTTGGCTAAAATTAGATTTTTTGGTGCGTTCGTGTTTCTCAAATCGTTACCCACATATGCTTTGGGGTCGGGCCGCGTACTCACGTTATACGTTCTACTGTCTATCGTCTCATTGGTCAGTTTATCTTTGAAAACAAGTGTAATAGGGCCTGTTTCGTTGGGTTTCACTAAATATAAGTTTCTACCTATTTCTTTAATTTGTGCACGTTGGTATAAACACTCCAACGTTGCAGGGTTAGCAGAACGGTATTTATTACCTAAGTCGATCGGATAAACTTGCTCATAGAGCATATCAATTGCTGGTAGATACAACGATTCAGTAATTTGCGGAGAAACATTTGTTGCGACCGTTGCAATAGTCTCAGGTTTAACTACAGTAGAACCTAAAATATTGGAAGGCGATATTGATGTTGTGTATGTTGGTGTAGCAATTGTTTTTGAACTTAAAACAGATGAAGAGTCGTTACTCAACGCTAAAGAATCATTTAATACTGTTAGCGCAGCAGCATTCGTGTTTTGCGTATTCGTTTTTGTAATTGCTTTCGATGAAATGGTCTTATTTGTAGTGTCTGCACTAAAAAATAAGGTTAAAGAAAAGATCAGCAGCAACAATGTTCCTAAAATTGGAAGCGAGGCTTTTTTGATAAAGCGAATGAACGATGATTGTTCGTTCTTAGCCTCCTCCATTTCAGGTTGTTGTTCCTCTAAGAAAGGCGTACCAAGTACAACAGAAGCGTCTTCTTTTTCGATTTCCTGCTCAGTCAATTGTTGTTGAACGACAGGACGCAATTCGAGCTTTTCAATAACCGGTATTAAAATGGCATTATTTACCGGAGCTACTTGTTGAACGGCAATATTATCTACCGAAGGATTTTGCAATAACGCAATAATTTCCTCGGCACTTTCCGGACGGTGTTTGGCATTGCGTTGTAAGATTTTTTCCAATACCGAACGCAGATGTAAATCGCTAATTACACTAAAATCAATTCGCTCAAACGCAATACATTGAATGATTTGTTCCATGCGCTTCGAAGCATCGAAAAATAATGGTTTCCCGGAAATTAACTCGTACATAATTACTCCAAACGACCAAAAATCAGCCTTTTTGAGTAATGCACTATCGTTTGTTTCTTTAAAAAGTTCAGGTGCTTTATAACAAGTGTTTTGTGCATCGAATTGCGATATAATACTTTTCGCGTTTACATTCAATGGCAAATAGTCGGCTATTTTTGGCGTCTTTTCAGCAGTACTGTTCTTAATGAAAATATTGCCGGGATGTAAATTGAGATGGTACGTATTATGTTCATGTAAGTATTGTACACCCTTTAAGATGCCGGTTAAAAGTTTTACTTGCTCTTCCTTCGAATCAAATAACGACAAGCACTGTTTGAGTGCACCACCCTCAATAAATTCAGAAACAACTACAATCGAGTTATGCGTTATACCAAAAGCATCGGTATTCGATTGTTCTAAGGTATCGTAGTACGAACATAAATTTGGATGAAAGAACAGAATCGCCTTTTTGGCGGCTTCCGTAAGCAAGTCGCTTTCATCTTTACCTACCTGAAAAATGCGTAAACAAATAGAACGTTGCAGCAGTTTATCTTGCGAAATATACGTAGACACCCCTGCCCGTTTAGACAACAGGTTTTGTTCAGGATTAAACTCATATCTTTCTTTAATGTTCAATCAATTCCTTTTTATACCCGAATAAATGTTTTTCCGATATAAGCTCAGCTACCTTTTCAGGTACTGCCGCTTTCCAAGTATCATCACCTGCTTGGATAGAGGCGATAATCTTGTCGGAGAAAATGTTCAATAAATCGGGGTGGGAATTTTCAGAGTCCACTATGAGGTTGTTGGATATTAAATGATGGTAGATATGGCTTAAACTCTCGTCTACGCGAAGGGTTGTTGAATCCACTACTTTCTGTTCTGATTTCGAATAATATGGATAGGCAATCATTACGGTTTCACCACGGAAAATACCGCCAAAATAGGAGAGTAGTTCACTCGGGGCGCTACAATAATTTTCTTTTTTGAAGAGCTCAATCAAGTTCATTACCCCTACAATAATGCCAATTTTCTTGGTTTTGCAACGGGTAAAGAAGTCAATCAACTTATCGTGTTTATCGCAATTCGATACCAAAACAGTATGGCCTAATTGGCACAGTAACTCGGCTCTATCTAAGAAATCCGTGGGATCATGATCTTCATCGCCCATTAAATTGTTGAGGGTCAATTCTGAAAGCGAAATAAACTGCTCATCATCCGCCAAACGGTGCTGGAACGTTAACTCCCCGCTTTTTTGCATGTCTTCGCTCAGCAAAGTGTATGGACGGAACCTACTGCGTAAACACAACACGTTCTTCTTGTACAAGAAATCTTTAGGCTGGTACACCTCTCGTTTGCTGCCGAAAATAGTAGCATCGGTATAGCCTTTCTTTACGAGTTTCAACGCCACTAAACGATTGTCGATATCGAAGTTTTCGCCATTGATACGCACCAAATCAATCTCAATTTGGTCAACGCTTAAGTTGTCCATTAACGAATCAATAAAGGCATTGATGTCGTTAGAATACCAAAAACACGCAAAAATCAAATTCACACCAACACCACCAATCACACGCTGTTGCAACAACGCATCGTTGTCTTTCAAACGAATATGCACAATCACATCGTTATAACCGCCACCCGGAGTAAGCTGAAACCGAAGTCCCATCCAACAATGCGGGTCGTTGGTTTTAGTGTAATTGAGAATGGAACAAGTATTGGCATAAGCAAAAAATCGTTTGCCTTCATATTCATCACCTACCAAGCGCTCGCCCAGCAATTCGTACTCGTGCGTAAGCATTTTGTTGAGACGCGATTCGCTCACATAACGACCGCTTTCTTCTTCGCCATAAATAGAATCTGAAAAGGCCATATCATAGGCCGACATGGTCTTAGCCACTGTGCCCGAGGCGCCACCCACCTGAAAAAAGGTTCGGGCAACTTCTTGTCCGGCACCAATTTCTGCGAAAGTTCCGTAAATAGAACCTTCCAAATTGATACGTAGCGCTTTCCGCTTAATGGATATAACTTCTCTGCTCATTTTCTCTAAACTTGGCGAAATTAACAATGAATCGGGTAATTTAAAACATAAACACTGTTAACTTATCACAGTCTATACGTAATTTTTAGCGAAACAGATACAAAAAATAAGTTATAAAGTGGTAACAGTGCATTTTACTCCTCTGGTTGGTGTTCCGCCACCAACCAAAATTTTGTAAAGAATTGTTGATTTTGGGCGAGTTCCTCTAAGAATCGGAACCGCGCTGTCCGTTTCAATCTTTACCCGCTATGAAGCGGGAAAAGGATTTCCACTTCCATCGCTCTCGGGCATTATGCACGAAAGGTTGTTTGGTTATTTATTTCGAATTGTCTGTAGTCAGCACCAACCAAAAGGAAAAAATTGGCAAAAGAATATCGAATTGAAAATAATGTAGTTTTATTATCTTTACTTTAATTAATTCAACGCTATGTTTAGGGAAGATTCCACAGCAAAACTAATAGACTACATCCAAACCTTGCCCAAGCAAGAGCGGAAACGTATTGCTCAAATGATTGTTGAACCCAAAGCGAAAACAAACAAAAAGGATACCGCTAAACAAAAAGTACTTAAATCAGTAAAAAACGGATTGCTTGAAATAAAAGAAGCAAAACGCACCGGTAAGAAATTGAAAACCTTATCCGAATTTTTGAATGAAGCCTAATGTGCAAATACAACTCACAAAGACATTTGAAAAGGAATTCAAACGATTACTCAAAAAATATCCATCGTTAATATCCGACCTAGCTAAACTTTCAGAAACGCTACTTTCCGACCCTAAAACCGGCACACCGCTTGGCAATAACACTTTCAAAATCCGTTTAGCTGTTAAGAGTAAAGGAAAAGGAAAGAATGGAGGAGCACGAATTATATCTCATTTAGAAACTGAAATTATTGGCATTGTTGAAAATAATACCCTAACCCTTCTTTCTATTTACGATAAATCCGAAGTGTCAACTATATCGAAAGAAGATATTGAACGTTTGGTATTTGAACTTCAGCAAAAGAAAAGTTAGATGCTCACTGACAGTCCAGATTATTGCGGAAAGAAAGGATGTGTTGAGATATAATTGATAGAATGATTGTTACATTAGTGGCACAAGAACCCTACGCAAAGCGCCTTGCTGCATTCTTGCGCCAGATTGAAATAAATGTATACATTATGGATAAAAAAGATTTCATTTTTTATATAGATATTTTGCTGATGATAATAGCGTGCCTGTTGCCAAAAGCCCAATTTAACGAGTTTTATGACGACAAGCCAAATTTGTCAATCGTTTATGCTTTGGCTTATATTATCATATTTTCCATTTTTGTTTTATTGGGTATTTATCTGAAAGAGTTGGGTAATTATATACGGCTAGGTGCAAGGATGTTATTTAGCTCACTTATTATACTTTGGATTATTTTAAAATACATTTATTGCTAATATAAATTATTAACCCTCTGGTTGGTGTTCCGCCACCAACCAGTATTTAAAAATTACTTTAAATAACATAGCATGAAAAAAAGCGAGGAGTATTGGCACTATTACGATTTAATTGCTCTGATTACTACTGCGTTTCTTACAAATTCTATAAAAGATTATGGAGAATTGTTTATAGATGATTATCCTAAATTATACTGGGTAAGCGTTCTATCCATAGTGCTTGTGATTATTATTGTAATGATTTTAGGCATATTTAAAAAAAAGACTCGCGACTATACTGTTATGGCTGGACGGGTGTTTTGTACGATGATGATTTTGCACTGGTTTTTATTATATATGATGTATGGTTGAAACTACTTTAGGAGATAGAATTGAAATAGGAATACGTTCATTTTTTAAGTGAAAATTTTTTCTCCTCTGGTTGGTGTTCTGCCACCAACCAGTATTTAATCTAGCTATTCTTGAACAGAAAATTGAATACATACACAATAATCCAGTTCAAGAAAAATGGAAATTGGTAGATTTACCGGAAGCATATATTTGGAGTTCTGCATCCTTTTATTTGTTGAATGATAAGCGATATGGATTTATCAAGTATTATGATTAGGTTTGGTTGGTGGCTTAACACCAACCAATGGGGAAATAAAATTAATATGAAAGTGATGTATTTACTAGCTCTAAATTTATTGTCCCTATTGTTTCAATGCTGTAGCAATAGCGCAAATACTGCTGATAAGTGTGAAGAAAAAGATATTGTATGTAGGTCAAAATACTATATGAGTTTGATAAAAGAGCGCAAGTTTAAAGAACTGAAAGACAATGCTGCACTTCCTGATGTTATTAATACCCCAGCCAATGATACACTTTTAGTTCACTTTAGTAACTTTTTATTTACAAACGATTCTTTACCATTTGAGTACAGAATAAAAGGAAATCGATATGCAGACGTTATAGAAGTTAATGTGTTTATAAGAGACACATCCTATCAACAAAAGCGACCAATTATCTGCTTTGATTTTGCTCAGAATGCAGTTAGTGGACTTCCATTTTTAAATTGGATATTGGGAGGTGTTCCCCATAAAAAATACTACCCTACAGTAGAGGAAATAAAGAAAGCCCAACAAGAGGCGGATAGTTTGAATTATTATTCTCCCCGCTAGGCATGGCATCTGAACTAGTCTACTCCACTGGTTGGTGTTCCGCCACCAACCAGAATTTAAATATTAATTACTTCTTGTTTTTTCCAAGATTGGCATCAATAGATAACTCTGTATGTGGAACAGATCTAATGCGATCTTTTTTCTTAGCCACTTCTTTTGGGCTATCATCGGCTTTGTTGTTAGTTAGCTTAGACTCTTTAATTTCCAACTTTGATTTGTTATCACTCATAATCTTTTTTTTAATGGTATGTTTTTCTTGTGTAGTTAAGGCAATTTAGTGATTTTTTTTAAAGTATGTGTAGTTCAAATTAATGGAATAGATTCTCACTACTAGCGCAAGAATGCAGGGCTGGACTTAGGTTTGGGTCCTATGCTAAGATATAATTATTGCAACAATTTTTCTTTTTACCGAAATGCCCGCGTTAAGGATGCGGAAGGCTTGGTGCAGAACGCAGTGGAGCACGGGAGCGCAGCGCACCCTGTAGCAGCCTGACCGGAGCGCAGCGGAGGGAACGCCCTAAATGTTATTATTATAAATTGAATATAAGTATGCTGATTTTCAGGCACAAAAAAAGCCGTCAAATCTGACAGCTTTTAGTGGTGATCCCGACAGGATTCGAACCTGTGACCCACAGATTAGAAATCTGTTGCTCTATCCAGCTGAGCTACGGGACCGTTTTACGGAGCGCAAATATATAATTCTTTACATTTTTTCATAGCTTTTTAAACCGCTGTAATTTCATTTTTCTATTTTGGCTGTGTAACCGCTCAAGTAATTGTATGTCTGTAGCCATTGAAGAAAGCTGGAAAAAGGAGCTCCACAGCGAGTTCGAGAAACCTTATTTCGGGAAAATAAAGGAATTTATTGTTGCTGAAAAAGCCAAAGGAAAAACTGTTTTTCCTCCCGGTCCACTTATTTTCAATGCCTTTAATTTAACGCCTTTTCAAGAGGTCAAAGTGGTGATTTTGGGTCAGGATCCCTACCACGGTAAGGGACAAGCGCACGGACTAAGTTTCTCTGTGCCTTTCGGTATTACTGCTCCACCTTCGCTCAAAAATATTTACAAAGAATTGGATACTGACTTAAGCTTAAAAGCCCCGAACCACGGGAATTTGGAGGCATGGACGAAACAAGGTGTGTTTTTGCTCAACGCTTTTTTAACGGTGAATGAAGGCGAACCGGCATCGCACAAAAATGCCGGATGGGAGGTGTTCACGAATGCAGTGATCAAAGCCATTTCGCGCGATCGAGAACATGTGGTGTTTATGTTGTGGGGCAAATTTGCGCAACAGAAAGAGGTGTTGATTGATACGCAGAAGCATCTGATTCTAAGAGCTGCCCATCCTTCGCCATTGGCCGGTGGTGCGTTTTTCGGTTGCAAGCACTTTTCGAAAGCCAACAAATACCTCGAATCGAAAAATATAGCCCCAATAAATTGGAGTTTAGCCTAAGAAAAAATAAATTAGAGTATGCGAAACAGCTTTTTTCAATATCATCCCGTCTGGGTTCGAGTCTGCGCTTAGGGTTAAACAGCCCTTGGCTATTGCCCTTCGTGGCTTTTATTTCTTTTTATTTTTAAACCACAAGCGAAATAATATTTTCGCAACACTATTCGGCCATATGGAACGAGTAGCGAATCAAACAATATAGCTATGATGGACTCTAAATATACACCGCAAGACAAAGAAGATAAATGGTACAAATACTGGATGGACAATAAGTTCTTCCGCTCTGTACCCGATGAACGTGAACCTTATACCATTGTAATTCCTCCGCCAAACGTAACAGGCGTACTGCACATGGGGCACATGTTGAACAATACCATTCAAGATATTTTGATTCGCAAGGCGCGTATGCAAGGCAAAAATGCATGCTGGGTGCCCGGAACGGATCACGCTTCGATTGCCACAGAAGCAAAGGTGGTGCAGATGTTAAGAGAACGTGGCATTAAAAAAGCCGATATTTCGCGCGAAGAATTTTTGAAATATGCTTTCGAATGGAAAGATAAATACGGGGGCATTATCCTCGAACAATTAAAAAAGTTAGGTGCTTCGTGCGATTGGGATAGAACGCGTTTCACTATGGAAGACTCGCTGAGTGATGCGGTTTTGGACTCTTTCATCGATTTATACAACCAAGGGTTGGTGTATCGCGATTTGAAAATGATTAACTGGGATCCGGAAGCAAAAACGGTGTTGAGTAACGAAGAGGTATTGCACTCCGAAGAAAATTCGAAGTTGTATTACATCAAATATATGTTGAAAGACAGCGATGCTTTTTTAACGGTGGCAACGGTTCGTCCGGAGACGATTATGGGCGATGTGGCCATTGCTGTAAACCCGAAAGATGAGCGCTATCAGGCGTTGATTGGCAAAACAGTGATTGTTCCTTTTGTGAATCGCGAAGTGAACATTATTGCCGATGATTATGTGGATTTGGAATTCGGAACAGGTTGTTTGAAAGTAACTCCGGCTCACGATGTGAATGACTATGAAATCGGTAAACGCCATAATTTAGAAGTAATCGACTGTTTCAACGAAGACGGAACGATTAGCGAAGCGGGGATTTGTTTCGTAGGGCTCGATCGTTTCAAAGCCAGAAAAGAAGCAGTAAAGGAATTAGAGGAGAAAGGCTTGTTGGTGAAAGCGGAAGATATTCAAAACAAAGTAGGTCGCAGCGAAAGAACCAATGCGGTGATTGAGCCGCGTTTATCGTTGCAATGGTTTGTGGATATGAAGAAATTCTTCGCCAAGAACCCGCAGGTGTTAGACGATGTAATGAATGACGACATTAAATTCTATCCTTCGAAATTCAAGAACAGCTACAAAAACTGGATTGATAATATCCGCGATTGGTGTATTAGTCGGCAGTTGTGGTGGGGACAGCGTATTCCTGCTTGGTATGACGAGAAGGGAACATTGGTAGCGGTTTGCAAAACACGCGAAGAAGCGTTGGCGAAAGCGAAAGTAGCGAACCCGTCTATTACAGCCGAGCAATTGCGACAAGAAGAAGATGTATTGGATACATGGTTTTCATCGTGGTTGTGGCCGATTTCGGTGTTCGATGGCTTCAAAGACAAAGATAATGCGGATATCAAGTATTACTACCCAACGAACGATTTAGTTACAGCACCCGAGATTATGTTTTTCTGGGTGATGCGTATGATTATGGCGGGTTACGAATGGAGAGGAGAGAAGCCGTTCAAAAATGTGTATTACACGGGCATTGTACGCGATAAGTTGCGCAGAAAGATGAGTAAGTCGCTGGGCAATTCACCGAACCCGCTCGATTTAATTGCGCAATACGGAGCCGATGGTGTACGTATGGGCATGATGTTGTGTTCACCTGCAGGTAACGATATTTTGTTTGACGAAAAACAATGTGAGCAAGGCCGTAATTTCTCGAATAAATTATGGAATGCGTTGCGCTTAATCAAAGGCTGGGAAACTACCGATGCGGCTCAACCGAAGGTGAATGCTGTGGCCGGACAATGGTTTGAAGCGCGTTTCAATCAAACCGTAATTGATATCGAAAATTGCTTTGCCGATTTCAGAATCAGTGAGGCCTTGATGACTTTGTATAAATTGATTTGGGATGATTTCTGCTCGTGGTATTTAGAAATGATTAAACCGGAATATCAACAACCGATTGATCAAACAACCTTGAATCAAAGTATTGATTTCTTCGAGCGATTAATGCAATTGTTACATCCGTTTATGCCGTTTATAACGGAAGAAATTTGGCATACGGTGCGTGAGCGTGGCGAAAAAGAATCGATTTGCATTAGTGCTTATCCGGCATTGAAACCGCTTTCTGCTGAACAAGAGCAATTGATTGAAGAGTCACAGTTGGCGTTTGAAATCGTTACGGCTATTCGCGAAATTCGGGCAAAAGCGCAGAAGAAAAACCACGAAACGGTGGATTGTTTCTATAAATCGGAGGGGCAAATTACTTTCGGTCTGTTCAGCGATACCATTGCTAAATTAGCGAAACTCAATGCTTTTGGTGCTTTAACGGATGCACAAAGCGGTTTCTCGCGTTCTATGGTGGTTCGGGGATATGAGTTTTTGGTGTTCACCGGAGAGGTTGAAAAGGTGCAAGACAACGAGCAGTTATTGAAAGACTTAGAATACACCAAAGGCTTTTTGGAGAGCGTGGAGAAGAAATTGGCAAACGAAAAGTTTGTGGCCAACGCGAAAGCTGATGTGTTAGCGAATGAACAGAAGAAAAGAGACGATGCCATAGCCAAAATAAAAGCGATTTCAGAAAGTTTAGGTTATATTAAAGAATAATGTAAATTCGTCATCCAACCAAAACACGAAATATGAGTGATTTTTACCCAAGACATCAACAAGCACAGCGAAAGCAAATGCATTATTCTCCGAATCTTTTGACTACAGTGCAGAATGCAATTGATAATTCTTTGTTATCTACAATAGAGTACGATTCGCGCGAGAAAGGTATAACCATTCGTGATGTTGAGCCTTTGGCGGTGGTGTATAAAGACAGAAGAAGAAATTTAGTAGCGTTTTGTCATTTGCGTAACGAGTATAGAGCGTTTCGTTTAGATCGCTTAAACATGATTAAAGTAACAAAACAGGCTTTTGCCCAACGCGATGACTTCAATATCGATGAATTTCAAGATGATCCGAGTATGGGTGGTGGCGAAGTATTTGAAGAAGAAGATTAATTTCAATAATTACAAGAAAAAGTCCTGCTCCAATTTTGGGCAGGATTTTTTTTAATACAAAGTGATATGATAAAGCGTTTGGTGAAAATGACGTTCAAGCCTTCTTCGGTTGAATTGTTCAAAGCAGTATTTGCTTCAAAAAAAGAGTTAATAGGTTCATTTCCGGGTTGTAAGGGTGTAGAGTTGTTGCAATCAACAGCCGATGAAAGAATCTTCTTCACGAGTTCGGTGTGGGAGCGCGAAGAAGATTTAGAAAACTATCGTGTGTCTTCGCTTTTTACGGAAACTTGGGCTGCAGTTAAGCCGCATTTTGATGATAGGCCGGAGGCGTGGACGGTTGCAAATGTTTAACTAGCCTTTTAACTTGTAAACGATAATAGAGCCTTTACGAAAAACTTCTTGTTCAATATTCGGTTTCAGTTCTCCTTTTTCTTGAATCTCTTTCGAGTCTGTATAGAGATACTTTGCCCCTTTTTGAATCATTTGTTGAAGCGTTTGAGCATCTAATTGATTTTCGTTAAAAACCCATCCTTTTCTATCGATATAATATAAAAAGATAAACTGTGAGACATCATTGCCTACTACTACCAAATCTGAAGGATTTGAGATTGTTCTTAATTCGCTTTTATAGGTATATAAGTCTTTGTTGAATCCCGGTGAATCAGTATTCCATCTCGATTGCATGCGCAGAAAAGTTGTGAGCGGAAGTATAAACAAGGAAATAATTACGAAAAGTGAAACTGCTTTTTTATCGAGCGACAGCAATTGTTTTGTTCCATATGCAACTACAATGAAAAGAAATGGAAGAAAAGGGAAAAGGTAATAATCATGCATATCCTTTATCATGTTAATCTCAAAAAGAAAATATAAGCACACACCGAAAACACACAAGAAAAAAGGGCGAAATAGTTTTTTTCGTTGAGGTCTAATTTTTAATGTGAAATATATACCTGCCAAAAACAATCCTACACTTCCATAATTGAGAAGAAGTTCAGGGAAAACAGAAAATAAGTTACTGAATAAGTAATAGAACCATGTAGAGATAGGCATTTGATTGGATATGATACCTGTGGTAATCCCATTGTGATTCCACGTTGGAATGGCTAATGCATACCATATTACAAATGGAATAGCTGATACTGCAAGGATGAACAATTTCAATAGAGCATTTCTGTTTTTTTTTTGAATAAAATAAAATACAGGAATTGCATAGAATAGGATATATGGGAGCTTTGCTAGTGTTCCAATGACAATTAGAATTGTCATTCCCCAGAAATATTTCATTCTGCTGGTTTGTATGTAAGTCAAGAAAAGTGTTATACCCCATATGGAAAGACAAAGGGCAAAATTATCAGGCAGCGGACAAATACTGTAATAGAAAAATGCAGGCGAAAATGTGAAACTCCAAGCGCCAATTGAAGCTGTGGTCTTATCATTGGATAACTTGAGAATTAAATGATATAGTCCTAAAATCGAAAGAAAACTAATCAGAAGTGTGATCAGACGACTAATGATGATATGTTCTCCAAAAACCTTATAAAAACATGCAAAAAGCCATTGCATGATTGGAAATTCTTTCCTTAAAATCCCGTTACCATCGCCTCTGTAATTTATTCTAGGGTTTAATATGTTAAAGTCTTCTTTGTAGAAGTTATTGATTACAGTTTGCGTTTCCGTTTGTCGCCATACGTGCACGCTTACTAAATCGATATTCAGTGCATGAAAATGTAAAAGAAAACTAATCACAAAAGCTAAACTAATCACTCCAATGGGGAATTTGTATGAGCTTGTTATAGAACGAATAAGCGTGTTTAACGTGCTGGGCATTTTCTTTTTATAAATATTGAGAAAGTTTTTCCATTTTTAACGTAAGATTAGAAAAAAATATTCATGCGATATTACTCTGTTTTACTTTTTATAGTTTTGTTTCTGGGTTGTAAAAAAGACCAAAAGACAGAATGGGATACAGAATTGCTTACCCCCATTGGTAGAACATCTCTATCTATTGAAAACTTGATAAAAGATAGCTTGGCAAAAGCAAATGGAGATAATACAGTAAATCTAACCTATCGTTCTACTGTTTATGAATTGAATTTAGCCGATCAATTAATTAGAATTCCAGATACAAGTTTAAGATCAAATATAAATGTATCATCTTTAGTGTTTTCTGAAGTAAGAGTAACTTATAATGCATCACTTGGAACTATTGCCAATACCCTAAAACAGAGTACAGATGCTTCACAACAATTTATAGGGAATTATCTTATCAATAACCAAGGAAACAACGCTGTGATTGCTCCGATTAATGGACTTGCAGCCACTCCTTTTTTATTTGATGCTTCTTCTTATTTTCAAACAATTGAATTAGAACAGGGTAAATTGCGATTTTATGTAGTTAATCATTTGCCTATTGCAATTACCGATGTGCATTATGAAGCAAGAAATGCTATTTCAAACTCACTCGTTTTAGCGGGTACTGTTCCGAATTCTGCACCTTTCATTATTCCCCCTTATGATTCTGTTTATGTGGAAGAAGATTTAGCGGGAAAAACACTTGAGGGCTCACTAAAATTTCAGATAACAAGTTTCAATTCTCCAGGAAGTAATGGTCTCCCGGTGAAAATTGATACTAACGACTTCATTGGAATTAATGCAGCAATTGCAAATATAGTTGCTAAACGTGCTATTGCTCGTTTCCCTTCACAAGATTTAATTTCATCCGATCAAGAAATTACGCAAACCATTGGCGAGCGAAAGTTTACATACGTAGATTGTAAATCGGGTGAGTTAGGCGTGGATATTAGCAGTTCAATTCAAGAGAAATTGCGTATCACGTACCGATTGAAGGGAGCTTACAACAAAAACGGAAAGGTGATTGAAGACATTTCGGATGTAGCTCCTTCTGTTGGCGGTGTTCCTACAACCATTTCCAAGAACTTTGATTTATCGGGTTTTTCGATTGGTTTAACCGGTAGCAAAGGGAATAATTTCAATACGTACACGCAAGTGGTGGTAGCGCACATCGATTCATCGGGTATTTTACGCGAAATCACAAATAGCGATAGTTTGTATTTTACTTATCGACTCAAGAATATCAAACCTAATTACATAAAGGGGTATGCAGGTCGCGATACAATTATGTTTCAAGGGAATTCTCCATTTTCTTTCAGTAATCTCTTTGCCGGCAACGCTCCTAATGCGCTCGATTTTCAAGATGTGAGCTTGTCTTTAAATATTGAAAACGGATTAGGAGTTGATGGAATAGTAAAAGTAAACAACCTCTCCGGTAAAAATGCGAACGGCAATGTGGTGAATTTGCAAGATAACTCTGCATCTCCGGTAATTGGTCAGCCGCTAACGATAAACCGCGCACAAGATTTTCCGCTTCGTCCGGCTAAGCACGATTTCCAAATCAATAGCGCTACAAGTAATATCAAGAGCTTTTTAACGAACCTTCCAAGTTCTATTGATTACGATGTTCAGATTCGCACGAATCCGAATGGCAACCAACAAACTTATGACGATTTTGCCTATCTCGATTCCCGTTTAAAAGTGAATTTGGATTTGAATATTCCGCTTTCTGTGAAGGCTAATAATCTTACATTACGCGATACATTTGGCTTCAAATTAGGCAATAGCCCTAAAGAAATCGACAACATCAATAGTGGTACACTCTATTTGATTACTTACAACAAGTTTCCGCTCAAAGGTGATGTTACCTTGGTAGTATATGATAGTTTGAATAATCCAATTGATACGCTATTGAGTAACTATACTTTAGTCCCAGGTGATGTAGATGCCAATTGCAGAGTGAATGATGCTAAGAAAAATGTATTCAGTATTCCGGTAAGCAGTACTCGAATTCATAAATTGTTTTCAGGTTATAAGGCCGTATTAACAGCCGTTTTCAATACACAAACCAACAATGGGACTTGTAATGGTCAGTATTATAAAATTTACAGCGACTATAAGTTAGATGCCAAGATTACGGCACAGTTTAATTATAAGGTGAAGTTGTGATGCATAATGTGGTTATGAATTTTAGAAAAGCTATCGAAATGAGAAAACTTGTCCTAACATTGTTATTGTTTTTTGTAATTATTGAATGGTCGTTTTCTCAAAAAGCAGATTCAATTTTAGATTCGAACATAGTTGTGATTTCAACTGGAACGGTTCGACCGAGTTTTTACATTAATGAGCTGTCATACTTGGCCGACCTTCCAACCCTTCTGCCCGAATACCGCAAGAACAGTCTAGCATTTACAGCATCCTTTCATCAAAACTCTAACAGTCTTCCCTTAGGTTTTGTGATGAAGTTTTTAGCCAAAGGCGAAATCAATACAGCTTACAAAGACCGCATTACTTCATTTCCCGGTAAACGGATTCGCTACGAAGATGAGTTGAAAGCGGGCTTAAGTTATCAGCATTATTTTTCAAAGAGCAAAGTTATGTTCTATGCTAGTTACTTTCACCGCAATATGCGTTATGCCGATATAACGAAAGATGCCCTCAACTTAGTTTTGTATGGCAATAAGATGTATGAAGATAAAACGGCATCATTAAGCAATATGAATTTTGAAAACTTGATGTACAATCAGTTTTCGTTAGGAATAGGTAAGCACGAAGGGAAGTTCTTTGCAGCTGTTAATCTCTCTTTCTTGCAGGGGTTTATGGATAATCAATTACGGACTACCAATGCCGGAATATACACCGCACCGTATGGCGAATATATTGATGCAAAGTATGGTTTCACCTATAATCAAGCCAATGAGGGCGCTAGTCCGTTTTTTGGATTAAAAGGAGCCGGTTTTTCCGGTGATGTACATGTTGGCTATCAATTCGAGAAAGGCTTATTGCAATTCGATGTGCAAGACTTAGGGTTGATTATGTGGGGAAAAGAAAGCATTAATTACGGCAAGGATACAGCCATTCATTTTGAAGGCGTAGTCATCGACAATATTCTTAAAATCAACAGCAGTTCTTTTGGAAGATTAAATGTGGATTCAATCGTAAAAGATGTGGCAGCCGAGAAAACAAATCGCCAGTATAATACCTATTTACCGGCAACATTAAGTTTGTCTTTTTCTCATCGGTTGAAGACGAAAACTGTTGGGATTCAAATGAACTATGGTATACAGACACGATGGCTTTCGAATTACTATGTAATGGCTTATGTTAAGTCTAATTTTCTTTTCCAAAATGGGTTGGTGACTTCGGTTTCTATTTCCGGTGGAGGATACTCCTTATTCAACTTAGGAGCTGAAATAGGTTATACCACAAGGCATATCAACTTTATGTTTGGAACGCATAATTTACTGGGCTTAGTGGCACCAAACCATTATCCTTCCTCATCGTTGAACTTAAGGTTACAGTATTCCTTCTAAATGAGTACTACAGCGCCTACTATTCTTATTGTTGGAGCCGGACCGGCAGGATGTACAACGGCATTGCGTTTGGCTAAATTGGGCGTGAAGTCTATACTCATCGATAAAGCCGTTTTCCCGCGCGATAAAATTTGTGGCGATGCCCTTAGTGGAAAAGTGATGGATATTGTGCGCAAGCTCCATCCCGATTGGATTGCTGAATTTCAATCTTCTTCAAACGCAGTTGGTTCTTATGGCATTCTGTTTGTTTCGCCTTCCGGCTATCGACTGCGATTGCCGTTTAAACCTAGCTATACTGCCGAAGAACCTGCACCGGGATTTGTATCGAAACGAATTGATTTCGATGACTGGTTAGTGAACAAAGTGAAGCAAGAGCCATTGATCCAATGCATAGAAAACACCGAAGTTCGTCATTATACTTTCGATGAAGAAAATCAAACTTGGCAGGCGCAATGTAAGGATGGGCGAACAATAACGGCCGATTTTATTGTGGCCTGCGATGGCGCTTATTCATCGTTTACCAAAGAAGTAGCTGGCTTAATCACCGAACCACAGCACAATTGCTTCGGACTTCGCTGCTATTATCGCAATGTGAAGAACATGGATAAGGAGAATTTTATTGAGCTCCACTTTGTGGATGATTTTCTACCAGGTTATTTCTGGATATTTCCTTTGCCTAACGGGGAAGCCAACGTTGGTGCAGGTATTCGAGCTGATTATTTACAACAAAAAAACATTAATCTAAAAAAACAGTTCGAGCGTGTGATTGCTGAGCATCCTGAGTTTAAGGAGCGTTTCAAAGATGCAGAAGTGGTGAATGATATAAAGCTTTTCGGTTTGCCATTAGGCTCTAAAACGCGTAAACTACATGGCCATCGCTATTTACTAGCCGGTGATGCGGCCATGCTTATCGATCCGTTTACCGGTGAAGGGATTGGCAATGCCATGATCAGTGGCTTTGAAGCAGCGAATACAATCGTACACTGTATTGCACAAAATGATTTTACAGAAAAAATCACGTTACAATATCAAAGTACCATCGAGCGAAAACTCTCTGCAGAGTTGAAATTGAGCGCTAAACTCCAACAATTGGCCAATTATCCTCGTTTGTTCAATTTTGTGGTAAAACGAACTGTCAAAAGCAAGGCGCTTAGCGATACGTTCTCTGCTATGTTTTACGATGTAAATATCCGCGCCAAGCTAAAAAATCCGATGTTTTACTTAGAACTGTTATTTTCAACCTTTAAATAAATGAATACTGAAATGAAAAAGATAATTCTATCCATTTGCTTTTTTGCTTTTGCAAGTATGCTTCATGCGCAGAAAGTGGCTTGCGATCCTTCCAAAGAGAAGAACTATAAATGCTTAACGAAACAAAACGAGAAAGGCGGCTATGGTGCTGTTATTACTAAAGAGGGTGCAGTTACATTAGCACAAGCAGAGGCCGATATGAAAACAAAAGGTGAGACTAAGAAAGAAAATGTAATTATTTACGGTAAAGTAGATGAGGTTTGCCAGAAAAAAGGGTGTTGGATGACTGTAGATAACGGCAATGGAAAAAAGGTACGTATTCGTTTTAAAGACTACGCGTTTTTTGTGCCTGCGAACATCAGCGGATGGACTGTTTATGCCAAAGGAACTGTTTTTTTCGATACCACAACTGTTGAGGAGTTAAAACATTATGCCACTGATGCAAAGAAGTCTCAGGCTGAAATAGACGCTATCACTGTGCCAGAGATAGATGTGAACTTTACAGCTGAAGGCGTTTTGTTCGAAAAGAAATAATTTTTTTGATAATTGTTTGCAAAAAGAAATCGATTACTATATTTGCAACCGCTTAGTTAAAAAGGCGATGATTCCGTAGCTCAGCTGGTAGAGCAATACACTTTTAATGTATGGGTCTTGGGTTCGAATCCCAACGGGATCACAAAAAGGTTGTCAGAAATGGCAACCTTTCTTGTTTTTAGGCCAAATCATCCTTAAATAAAAAAAGCGCAAAGGATATCCTTCACGCTTTATTGCTTCATAGCGGCCTTTTAGTCCTTTAAATCAAGTATTACCTCTTTCCCATCTTTTACGGCTCTAATTATTCCGTTTCGTTCGACTCTTATATCTTCGTACTTGTTTTCGATCAACACCTTACCTTGCTTGTTAATCATTCCTGCTAAGCCATTCTTTCTTGTAATGGCAAAAGAACCATTAAATGCACTAATACTGCCGTAAATGTTCGGCACAATTATTTTTCCTTGCATATTGATTAGACCAACAAGTCCATCTTTCCAAGTATATGCAATACCGTCTTTTCCAAATCCGGAAATCTTATCATAAGTTGGCTTAATAATTTCCTTTCCACCTTGTGTAATGAGTCCGCAATGCCCGCTTTTCCAAACTATAGCCACGCCTTGGTTGAATCTGCCGATTTTATCGTATTGGTTTGATACTTCTTGTGCAAAGGCAGAAAAAAATAGACACGAGAATACAAATGCAATGATGTTTTTCATAGTTATAATTTATTTTATACAAATGTATTCTACAGCGTGGCTGCTAAATATGACTTAACTCAATGGTAAGAGAGGCTATAGCTGATTTTAATCAACGTTTAGTGACGTTGTCCCCGAACATTTGATGCATTGTGCTGTTTAGTTAAGTATGAGTGGATTGATGCTTAAAATTATTATTTGCGTTGTTGTATGTGTTGGATTGGGTTCTTTAAGCGGACTAAGTACTATAGATGCTATCCAAACTTGGTATCCTACAATTATAAAGCCTAGCTGGAATCCTCCTAATTGGCTTTTCGGGCCTGTTTGGACGTTGTTATACATCTTAATGGGTATTTCCTTCGCCTTGCTATGGAATTCATCTCAGAATGGTCGAAAAAGCGCGATGCTCCTTTTTGTTGTTCAGTTTAGTTTGAACATTGCTTGGTCCTTTATCTTTTTCAATCTGCATTTATTAGGATGGTCTTTCATTGAATCGCTTTGTATGCTTGCTGCCATAGGAGCAACTATCTACTTGAGTTATTCCGTGAATACAACAGCGGCCTACCTTCTTGTTCCGTACTTTCTATGGGTAAGTTTCGCGAGTATACTGAACGGAACAGTATGGTGGTTGAATAGATAAACTGTTTTTCTATGAAAGGTTCAAACAACACAACAGAAGCAATAGATCGCATCATAGAAATGGCATGGGAAGATCGAACTCCTTTTGAAGCTATTGAATTCCAGTTTGGATTAACGGAAGCTCAGGTGGTAGATATTATGCGCAACACATTAAAGCGCAGTAGTTTTAATCGATGGCGAAAACGGGTGCATAGCGGCATAAGTCAAAAACACTTAGCCAAACGAAGTGCCGACATTACGCGTTTCAAGTGTAGCCGCCAACGCACGATCACCTCCAATAAAATCAGCAAACGCTAAATGAGAAAGCAAGACTTGCCACAAAAGCTTTGTGCCGTTTGTTCGCGAACTTTTTCATGGCGAAAGACGTGGGAGAAAAATTGGAACGAAGTGATCTATTGCAGCGATAAATGCAGAATGAATAGAAACAAAACTAAATCAGTAACATGAAAAACATAGTTGTAGTAGGAGCGGGGCGCGGCATTGGATTGGCCACAGTGAAAGCCCTTCAAAGCGAAAATTTGTTTACCATATCGCGCCAACTTACCAACGAGCTGGAGGCTTTGAATACAAAGTTTTACAGTTTAGATGCTGCAAAGGATGATGTAGCTGTGTTGACTGATTTACCTGAGGTGATTCATGGTGTAGTCTATTGTCCTGGTTCAATAAACCTCCGACCGTTTAACCGACTTACAGCACAAGATTTTCTCAACGATTTTCAGCAGAACGTTTTGGGAGCTATTGCCGTGATACAATACCTGTTACCAGGACTCAAAAAAGCCGATGGTGCTTCTATTGTTTTGTTTAGTTCTGTGGCAGTGAAAATTGGTATGCCCTTTCATGCCTCAATTGCTGCGGCCAAAGGCGCTATTGAAGGTTTAGCAAAAAGCTTAGCGGCAGAATTGGCCACTTCAAAAATACGAGTGAACGTAATTGCTCCTTCATTAACCGATACTCCATTAGCAAGCGCATTGTTGAGCTCCGATGAAAAACGCGAAGCTGCTGCTAAGCGTCATCCTTTGAATAGTATTGGCTCGGCTGATGAAATCGGGCAATTAGTTGCGTTTTTAATGCGCGAAGACAGCCGATGGATAACAGGGCAAATCATTGGTGTAGATGGTGGAATAGGAAGTTTAAAATAGCGCTATTACCTTGCGCCTAAGGCAAAGTTAAAGGGGAACAATTTTCCCTCCATAACACCTTCTTTAATACATGGGTCGTTTTCCATAATTATTTTTGCAGCGGCTTCATCTTCAGCACTAAAAATGGCAATGCCTCTGTTTTCAGGGTTTTCAATCGGAACTTCAGTTCTGCCTACAACCTGCATAATACCTTTTGCGTGCAAATCCACTAAGTAATTCCAATGTCGACCAAGGGTGGCACGCGTTTCATCTGTCCAGCAAGCTTCTTGCTCATACGGACTTTTTAATTGCAAAATGTAAATGAAAGTTGCCACTGTAATACGATTATAGATCTAATAAGCCTTCCGGCAAGTCAAAAATAATCTGTTTCTTCTTTTTGATGATATCTATAACAAAGTCGTCAACAAGCGGAATTAAGTGCTCTTTCTCGCCATTTTCAACAACGGCAAAGGTTTGCATGGGCATTTCATCGATAGCGATAATGGTACCGAACTGGGTTTCATTGTCAAATGCAGTGTAACCAATCAGAAATTCTAAATCCGATTCATCTTCGTCAAAGTATTTCTCGGCATCTTGTTCCGATAGGTAAATGTCTAAATTACTATGTAAAATGGCTTGATTGCGATCTTTGAATTCCTCGAAATGCACAAAGCCCGATTCTTCGCGGTTCATTTCTAATTTCTCTACAAATAGTGGTGTGTACATGCCGTTTCTTTGAATAAAAAAGAAATTTGGTATTGCGGCATCGTCTTTCAAAAAACCGTGAAACATAAATTGTAAAGCCCCATGGATTCCATGAGGCTTTACTAATTTTCCGACAGAAATATATTCCATTGCGGATGTATAATTTAGATTATTCAGCTGGAGCTTCTGTGCTTTCAGCAGCAGGTGCTTCTTCAACCACCGGAGCTTCTTCAACTGCAGGTGCTTCTTCTACAGCCGGAGCGTTTGCCGCTTCAGCAGCAGCTAATGCAGCAGCACGTTTTGCTTCTCTACTTTCTTTAATCTTCGTTTCTTCTTCTAACAATTTAGCAATCTTATCTGCGTTAGATTTGTGTAGTTTTTTCTGATGATCCAACACAGAATTTTTGTGTGCATCTAACCACTCTTGCCATTTTTGATCAGCCACTTCTTGCGTTAATGCGCCTTTAGCAACTCCTCTCAAAAGGTGTTTGTGGAATAATACGCCTTTGTATTTCAAAATTGCGTTTACAGTATTAGTAGGTTCAGCACCTTTTTGCAACCATGCCAAAGCTTTATCTACATCTAAGTTAATAGAAGCAGGAACAGTTAGTGGATTGTAATCACCGATTCTTTCGATGTATTTACCATCTCTACGTGCACGAGAGTCGGCAACTACGATGGTGTAATAAGGTCTTTTTCCTCGACCGTGACGTTGAAGTCTGATTTTTGTAGCCATGTCTTAAATGAATTTAAGGATTGGGTTAATGAATATTTTGAGGCGCGAATATAGTAGTTAATTGCGATTTTGCAAATCTTTAGGGTTTATTTCCCCATTATGCCTTTTAACGACCGACCGGAATCGCTCATTTTTTGCACCGATTTCATCATTTTCTTCATTTCATCGAATTGTTTAATGAAGGCGTTCACCTCCTGAATGCTGTTGCCGGAGCCTTTTGCTAAGCGAGATCTTCGTTTGCCGTCCAACAAATCCGGGTTTTCGCGCTCTTTCGGGGTCATAGAATAAATAATGGCTTCAATTTTTTTGAACGAATCGTTATTGATGTCTACATCTTTCACGGCTTTACCCATTCCCGGAATCATGCCCAATAGGTCTTTCATGTTACCCATCTTCTTGATCTGGTTCAATTGATAAAGAAAATCGTTGAAGTTGAACTGGTTTTTACGGATTTTTGATTCAATCTCACGCGCCTTTTTTTCATCGTATTGTGCTTGGGCCTTTTCCACAAAGGAAACGATATCTCCCATACCCAAAATACGTTGTGCCATACGATCGGGGTGGAACACATCCAAGGCCTCTGCCTTTTCGCCCAACGATACAAATTTGATAGGCTTACCAACAGTATAGGTAATCGTTAAAGCGGCACCACCACGGGTATCTCCATCTAATTTTGTTAATACAACACCATCAAAGTTCAAGCGATCGTTGAAGGCTTTAGCGGTATTCACGGCATCCTGACCGGTCATGGAATCTACTACAAACAAAATCTCGGTTGGCGAAGTTTTTTCCTTCAACAACGATATCTCATTCATCATGTCTTCATCCACTGCTAAACGACCTGCAGTATCTATAATCACCACATCGTTTCCATTGGCTTTAGCTTCTTCAATTCCTTTAAGAGCAATAGCTAGAGGGCTTGTACTTTCTTTATCTGCATATACGGGAATATTGATTTTCTCTCCCAACACCATCAACTGGTCAATCGCAGCAGGACGGTAAACGTCACAAGCCACCATCAACGGACGTTTGAATTTTTGTGTTTTGAGGAACAATGCGAGTTTATGGGTGAATGTAGTTTTTCCCGAACCTTGCAAACCGGCAATCAAAATTACAGCAGGCGTGCCTTTCACGTTGAAATCGGCTGCTGTTCCTCCCATCAATTCCGTTAATTCATCACTCATGATTTTGGTGATGAGTTGTCCCGGAGAAACTGCGGTGAGTACGTTCTGTCCTAATGCTTTCTCTTTAACGCGATCCGTAAATTCTTTGGCAATTTTGTAGTTCACATCGGCATCTACTAATGCACGTCTGATTTCCTTTATTGTTTCCGCGACATTTATCTCGGTAATTTTTCCTTGTCCTTTTAATGTTTTAAAGGCACCTTCGAGGCGTTCCTGTAAATTTTCAAACATGATTGCGTTGTTTTTGAGCGTGCGAATATAGAAGGCTAATCGTCAATTACCAATAGCCATGCGTTTAAAGCATCAATTTTTGATAATTCGAACAGTTTTAACTTTATCGGCTGAAGTAATTCGAAGAATAAACAGTCCACTATTCCAGTCGGATGTATTCAAAGTAACTTTTTGTTCATTCACTAAAAACGAAGAAAATATAGTCTTCCCGTCTATACTCATCACTTGAATACTGTTCATCGGAAAGTCGGTTGATAAGTTCAAATAGTTGGATACCGGATTCGGATAAGCGCTTACCATTATGGCATCTTCTTCAATACCTAGGGTTGTAGAATCGTTGTCGATAATGAAAAACGTAAATTGTCGAATACCCTGATGACCAATATCTACGGGCGATAAGTCTCCAATGCGCAGATTAATTTGTTCATTTATTTCATCGATGTTATCATCATTCAATGTTACATAAACTTCTTGTGTATCCATTGAAAAGGCAGGAAATGTGATTACTGTATCAACAAAAGTGAAGTCGGTATTTTGTGTTGCATTACCGTTGTAATATGTTACCGGTACACTTATGGGAACTTTCATTGGCGAAGTGGTGACCAGTTTAACCGTGCATTTTCCTTCGTTTTCCAAAAATGAATAAGCGGCTCCCAAGAATCCGATTTGTACGGTGTCTCTATCCAAAATACTAAGCGTGTATAAAGTATCAGTTGCAGTATTAATACTGCCGTATTTGAATCGAACATAGGCTTGTTCTGTATCTTCAACAAACGCATCATTTTTTACACGAATAAAAACGGTATCGTGCGAAATTCCCGGAGGGGCGCTAAACAAAGGGTCGTGGTTAAAAAAGAAGGAGTAGTCGTTTTGCTTAGCAGTGCCGTCAAAGGCAGTTGTAATTTGAAATAAGTAGGTTTTGTTCCAGGGATTGTTAACCGTAACAGCTATAGTAGTTACGCCTGCTGTATCTTCAAATACCGTGTCGTTCAGTCGATCAAAGGCTATGGAAATGGGTTGTGGCGACTCATCATCTTTTACAAAGAGGGTAAACGCTGAATCCGGACAATTGTTGGCATCAAAATCACTCAGTTTTAAGACGAGCGTTTCCGTTTGTTCCTGATTATTATCGTCTGTTAGGTATACATAAGCACTCGCACTGTCTAGTCCGGGTCCAAAATTGAGGAAGGTCCATCCAAAACCAAATTCTGGTCCTCCGGTTAAGGTATAGTTTCCGTCATCGGCTCTTACAAAACATCGAACGCCAGTAGGGTTCGGATTATTGCAAACCACAGTAACGTTGTAAACGGTTTGTGTTTCCCAAATGGTGTCGGTTGGTATTAAAAAAGAGAAAGTGGCAGGGCTTTCGTTATCAGTGATAGTAACTGTGAACGTAGAATCTGAACCTAACGAATCAACAGCTGATGAGGCGTGAAGAACGAATACAATTGATTCGAGGTGTTCAACTATAGAATCGTCTGTAACGGTAATATAAACTGGCAGTGAATCGGTCATGGCCGGTATTGTAATCGGACTTGAACTGAAATTATTGATATCTGCAGCTACTCCCGATCCAGATTTTATAGCTAGGATAAAGTTATGGTTTTGCGGAGAAGCCACCGAAGCTTTCACATATCCTGCCAAAATCATCCCATCAGCTTCGTTAACACTGCTATTGGTGGTTGTAAATTGGAATACCGACTGCGCGGATGCAGAAACGGTTATTAAAAACATCGATATTAAAATAATAAAGAAACGCATGAACATTTTTTAGTCTAGCGAAGTTAATGAAACTGTTGAATTGATTTAGTTTAAAACAAACGTATTGTATATTTTTATTGCCAATCGAAAGAAGTATGATTATTCCTGAATTAACATGGAGTTACGAATTTGAAAAAGGGAAACAAGTAAAGCCCGGTTCGTTGTTGTTGGCTGAACCGTTTATGGATGACGATAATTTCAGAAGAGCTGTGGTGCTTATTTGTAGAAATGATGCCGATGGAACACATGGATTGTTGCTAAACAAGCCCGTAGATTTGCGTTTGCAAGACGTTATTGAAAACTTCCCGTTGGGCTATGAAGGGAAATTGATGCTAGGTGGACCCGTGGGTACTGATTTGATTCAAGTAATACATAACCGGGGGACATTGATTGAAGGTAGTATGAAAATTGCTGAAGGGGTATATTGGGGCGGTAATTTTGAACAAATTAAAAAACTTATTCGCCAAGGCTCATTAACCACGGCTCATTTGCGCTTTTTTATTGGTTATTCCGGTTGGGATCAAGGACAATTAGATGCTGAAATAAAAGATAGTTCTTGGATCATATCCACCGGAGCTAATGAAACTTTATTTTATCATCACCCGGAAAATATGTGGCGATTAAAAATGCAGTCAATGGGTGGGGTTTATAAGTCAATGGCGGCCTATCCTGAAAGTCCAATGCTCAATTAAGTTTATTTCTTTTGGAAGAAAACAAATCCATTTTTTGTATAAAGCATTGTTAAGTCAGTGGTATCAATCTTTTCGATAAGATTGATCTTTGAAATGACAAATGTTTTGTCGGATACAGGAGCTGACCTCATTTGTCCGTAGTAATAGATGGCATAACTCTTAAAGCCCCTTGCTTCAAAACGGCAATCTTCAATAGATGCTTTCTTCAAAAAATCGATCATTGCGTTTTGAGAATAGCGCTCAACTCGAGGTGCCATAAGTAAAGCAATTAAGGAAGCGAAAATACCCGAAGCCATCAATAATATTCCGAAAGCAAGGGCTTTTCGGTTCAAGTGGATAGCGATTATTGATCCGATAATCAGGAATAAGAAAAGCGAGGGAATAATAAGCTCTTTTACATTCCAATAAACCTTTGCTTTTAGTGCTTCAGCTGCAAATAAATCGTTGATGGGTGGCAGCGGGATTTTTTGAGCGAAAATATACATTGCACCTCCAATGGCGCTGGCCCACAGTAAAGCAAGTAAAAATAATCCAACCGACATCCCCCAATGCCATTTCTTTTTGCCTTCATAAACTTTGTGCATATAATAGGCTGCTAAGAAAGTAATGGGCAGGTAGCAAAGGGATGAATAGTGTACAATTTTCGTTTGTGTAATAGAGAATAAGATAAGTACAACGCTAAGTAAAGCCAACATCCAGCGCTTCAGTAACAACTGATGGATGGTATCCTCGTTGTTTCGTCTGAAGGCTCCCCATAATAAAATACTTGCAGGAAAGCAGCCTAAAAGCAATAGCACAAAGTGGTAGTATACTGGACCGGCATGACCAGCATCAGCTGTAGTGAATAAGCGAACTTGGTAGTAGAAAAATTCTTTTAAAAATTTTACACCAATGCCTTTCGATTCATAACTCAGCCAAATGGAAATGATTAGCGTAACAATGATAGACCATGTAACAAAGCTGGAAAGGTTGAAGGTGATTCTTCCACGGTTCCATATGCCTACACTGGTAACAACCAAAACAATAATCAGAATAGCAACAGGTCCTTTGGTTAAAACGGCCAATCCACATGCAATGGCAGAGTATACAGTAAAACGCATCATTTTTTTACGAAGTGTTTTACCGGATTCAAATTCATCTTTGATCGATATTTTGAATAGCCAATACAAACTCAGAAAAATAAAATAATTGAAAACAGGATCTATAATGCCGGATTTGAAATAGAAAAAAGGAAGAAAAGAGCAGGCCATTAATAAAGCCCAAAATACGCCAAAAGTAACGGAGAAATAGTGTTTGCCGATATTGTAGGTGAGTAGCATCGTTAGAATGCCGAAAATAGCATTAGGGAAGCGCGCTGAAAACTCATCTGTTCCTAGGAAATGCATACATAACGCCTGCATCCACATAAACAAAGGAGGCTTCTCGAAAAAGGGTTGAAAGTTAATTTGAACCTGATGGAAATTTCCACTTACTAACATTTCGCGAGCCGATTCGGCAAAGTTAATTTCATCCCAATCGAATAAATGAACATGCCCAAGAAAAGGAATAAAAAGACCTGCACCGATTACTATAACAAACAATCGAGTAGGGAATTGGGCTAATCTCTTAAATATGTCGTTCATGAAACCAAATATAAAAATTCTAAGCTGTCATTGTAAAAGACCACTCAGATAACGATTGTAAAGTCTGTTTCCAATCATTCCCATCGATAAGCCAATCAATGCCCCTATACCGGTATCGATTACAAAATGTGCCAGTAAGTATATTCTCGATAAGCCCACCAAAATACCAATACATATAAACAGATATGTAAACTTGCGATCGTTATAGAGCATCACTAAACAATACATTAAACAAAAGGCAAAAGCGGTATGACCTGAAGGAAAACTAAAATGCAATAAATCTGAAGCATTTGCAGGTAAAACTATATTTTGTTGCAAGGCCCATGCTCTTGGTCGATCTGAAGAAGAAAAGATAAGGTGCTTGAAAATGCTAATGGTTAATGCCGTGAGTAACGCTATAATGGTGTAATGAAACAGTTGTTTGCGATCTTTCAATAGCACTAGTGCAATGAATGCAATTATTCCAGGAAGTTCAGCAATTTGAGTAATATAGGTAAAAATCGAATGAACTGTTTCTAAATGATGTTGAGTAAGGTATTGTACTTCAGCACCTTTAGGAAAACTAAAGGCAAATCCTAAACAAAGCAATGCATAAAGGAAAGTGCCAAGCGCAAATTGTTGTTCTTCTTTTGTAAGGTTCAGGCTCATCGTTTTCGCCATTTACTAGGCACAATTATGTTGCTGAGAAGTTGTATATATTTATCTTTACTAAACAGCGCAGAATCGTTGGCGGCTTTATACGTCAAAAATATGCCCAAAGGTAAAAGTACAAATGTAGATAGCCACATACCACTAAATGCAGATAGCGCCATTTTTTCAGCCGACTTTTCGCCAATGATAGATGTAACATGATATACAATGAAGAAAACAATGGAATAGGCTAGGGGCCAACCTAAACCTCCTTGTCGAATAATAGAACCCAACGGAGCACCTATAAAGAAAAGAACTAAACAGGCAATGGAAAGGGTAAACTTTCGGTAAATTTCAATCAAATCACCAATAATTTCATTGTCTTTAAATTGGATTTGATTTTTCAAAATGTCGCTGTAATTCTTGATATTTCGCGATTGATTCATCGCTTTTTCTAGAATCGTTTTTCGTTCTCCTTGGGGCAGTAAAGTAAGCCAATCATCTATATTGGCGAAGGAATGGAATAGTGGAGATGGTGATGATAGCGCTCTTATAGAATCCTTCGTGAATTTCGAAAAAGCGTAATAGGGTTTACTGTAGTCCACCATAGATACTTCAAGTTTTGCCTTTTCTGCTTTAACCGTATCCATTTCATAGATAAGTTGCTTTAGATTCATCATTTGCTTTAAATCTCTGAAGTAATTATCATCACTTCGCGAAAGTTTGAATTTACTGAGATCAAAGCGCTTTTCCCAAGATTTAAATTTTGTATAATACAGATCATAATGCTCTTCATCTTCGGGCTTTTTCTTTGTACTTACATCTTTATATTGCTTTCCATTTTCCAGGAAGAATGTAAGTGCCATGTTTTTTTCATCTTGAATCAATTTCCCTTTTTCCGCATAAATTACGTGATCGCTCCCTAGTCCACTGGAATGATCGTAAAGAATGATGCCATGAAGTGTATTTCCGTCAGGATCTTTTTTGTCGACTCGAATGTTAAAGCCATCAATATCGTTGTAGAATATCCCATCTTTAATTGCCACAGTAGGCTTTTGATTTCGGATATCGTAAAGTAGTGTTTGGAACTTTAAATTAGAAAACGGAAGTAGATAATTCGAAAATACAAAAGCGAAAACACTTATAAGACTTACCACAACGATTAATGGGCGCATCATACGAAGTACAGATACGCCAGTGGCTTTTAACGCAGTGAGTTCGAAATGCTCGCCTAAAGAGCCAAATGTCATGATCGAGGAGAGTAGGACTGCCAAAGGCAATGCTAATGGGACTAATCTAGCCGAAGCATAAAAAATCAATTCAAACAGCACAAACGTGTTCAGCCCTTTTCCAACTAAATCATCAACATACTTCCAAAGAAATTGCATTACTAATACAAACAATGCAATAAAAAAAGTGAGGATAAACGGCCCTATGAAGCTCTTTACTAAGAGCCAATCCAATTTTTTGAATAAAAAGGGAGCAATTATTTTCTTTGCCAATCTCATTTGTGCAAAGCAGATAAAATGGACGAATAACTTAATGCAAAAACATTAAGCGGCACCAAGACAATGTTTGAGTTGGTCAATTTGACTGTCCCAAAGACGAATTTGGTCTTTAATTTCTCGATCCTCAGCAAAATCAGTTACTTCAAGAACAGTTTCAAAGGAAATTTCAGATTTATAGATTCTAAACGAAAAGAATTCGCCCTTAGTACCATCTTTCCAATGGTATTTTACAAACTCGTCTTCAATGAATTCAACAATATCGGCCTCTTCTCTAGAACCTCCCCATCCAAAAACAATATGCGAGTCGTTTCCATCGCAAGTGTCTGAAAACCATTGAGTTAATTTCGTAGGGTCGGTTACAAATTCAAAAAGAATTGAAGGTGATGATCGAATAATATATTCGTTAGTGTATTTTTTTCTTGCCATAACCTGTTGTTTATTTAACACAACATAGCAATGATAAACAAATATTTCGTTTTACAAAATTTTTAACCAATAAACTGCAACTATTTGCCTATTTGTAGAGCTCGCTCTTCATTACTCCCAATTTACAGAAGAGGTGGATAAAGCACACCTTTAAACAACCTAAACCATATTCTACACTGCGTTTAAAGTTGATGGAAGAAGCTTCTTCGAAATATTTTGTAGGACAAGTTACTTCACCAATTTCAAATCCCTTGTAGAAAATCTGTGATACCATTTGATTGTCGAATACAAAATCATCGGAGTTTGCTTCAAAGTTTACAGCACGAATAACATCAGCTGAGAATGCTCGATATCCGGTGTGGTATTCCGATAATTTTTGATTGATAAGGATGTTTTGTGTAAGTGTGAGCATACGGTTGAATATGTATTTATACATAGGCATTCCTCCATTAAGCGCTCCTTTACCAAGAATTCTAGAGCCAAATACTACCGGATATACTTCGTTCCCGATAATACTAATCATTGCCAAAAGTAACTTTGGGGTATATTGATAATCGGGGTGTAGCATCACAACAATATCGGCATTTAGCGATAGTGCTTTGTTGTAACAGGTTTTCTGATTACCGCCATAGCCTTTGTTTTGGTCGTGGCGAATAACATGTTTTATTCCCAGTTCTTTGGCCAGTTCAGATGTATTATCTTTACTGGCATCATCTACCAATACAACTTCATCCACAACATCCATTGGGATTTCAGCATAGGTTTGTGCTAATGTTTGAGCTGCATTATAGGCAGGAAGAACTATTACGACTTTCTTATTGTTGTACATACAATGGCAAATAAATCAGTTTTACTTGGCAAAAGCAAATTAAAGTGTCATTTTCAAAATCACCGGAAAATGATCCGACAAGTCTTTATGTTTTTTATCCCACTGCTGTTGTATCTGTTTTACACTTCTTAATGTTGATATAGGTTTCACACCATTTCTTCTTACAAAAACATAATCGATTAAATGGCGTTTTTCAGGGTCGTAATAGTCCATATCATTCAATTTATGATCACTGGTATATTTTAAAGGAGTGCAGATTTCTCCGTCTTCACAGCGAAGTGCGTTAATCAATTTTGGGTAAAGAATAGTATCGATACGTTTGGTGTTAAAATCGCCACAAGCAAATTGAGGAACACCTTCTTTTTCATATTTTTTAAGCAAGAAACCCGATTCGTTAAATTGACTTTCCTTAATTTCCTTTGTTCCGCCTGCCTGAATATGCGTTCCTAATACCTGTATTTTACCTGCCGGATGATCTACTTCGACAATCATCGCACCCTTACTGGCACTGCAGTCAATATATCCTTTACATTGGCTGTATTTAATACTTTCCAGTTCTTTCATTGGGTATTTACTGTACATTATAATTCCACCTGCTCGCTTATAAGAAATAGCTTTTCTGTTTTTTGTGCCCATACAGAATGGATAAGTAGCCTTAATTTTCCTTTTGATTATTCGAATGGAAAGTCCATCATAGGCTTCTTGAAAAATTATGACATCTGCGTTTTCTTCCATCAATTTTGCAGGAATTAATTTTGCTCTAACAACTGGATGATGATGCAGAAAAACTGCACCGCGTGGCAACAATTTTACATTCCAAGTCATAATGCTTATTGCTTTTGCTGCCGTAGAATCTTGAGGGGGGGCTACAGCCCATGCTCTATAGGAAAACAGGACAACAGATAATATAAGTATGTAGGTATTACTTTTTTTCATGCTTGAAAATACATTTTTTCTTAATACTGAAGCTTTAAGTAAACTAACTATTCCATCATCTTACTCTTTTTTATAGATTCGCATTCATGCTTTCGATGCTGTTTATTCACTGGAATGTAAATCCAAATATTCCTTTGCCGTTCGATTTATTTACCGTGCAGTGGTACGGTATGATGTGGTCGTTATCCATTATAGCCTGCTTTTACTACGGACGATGGATACTTCGAAAGGAGCATTTAGATGAAAATCATTTGATTCTTATTGTTCAGTATGTATTTATCGGAGCAATTGTTGGCGCTCGATTAGGCCAGGTCTTTTTCTATCAATGGGATTTTTTCTCTCAACATCCACTTGAAATTTTAAAAGTGTGGAATGGAGGATTGGCTAGCCATGGGGGAGTTGTTGGCGGATTGGTAGGCCTTTTTTTGTTTCTGCGAAAATATCCTCAATACCATTGGGTTTGGCTTTTAGACGGAACAGCTTTGGTTATTTTTATTCCTGCAGCTTTAATTCGATTAGGCAATTTATTCAATAGTGAGCTCTATGGTAAAATAACCGATGTGCCATGGGCATTCATTTTTGAACGTGTTGATGCTTTTCCACGTCATCCTGTAGTGCTGTATGAAAGTATCTGTTATTCGGTACTTTCGGTGCTGATTTTAATGATATATAAACGCTATGGACGTCAATATCCGGGCTTGTATATTTCCTTTTTCTTTGCGGTTTTATTTTCCATCAGGTTTTTATTGGAATTTTTCAAAGAACCGGAAGGGGAACTGTGGTTAGGTTATATCAGTAAAACACAATTACTCAGTGTGCCGTTTATTGTTTTCGGTTTGATTTTCTTTTTTAGAGCTATTCTTAAACCAGCTTCAACAAACAAAACGTAATCTATGTTTTATGAAAAATGGTTTGGTGCCGGCATAGGTTTTATGGTGACAGGTTCACCGGCCGGGGCCTTGATGGGTTATGGCGCAGGAAAGTTATTGGAACAAAATGATGCTCAATCGAAATCAACCCTTACCACATCTGATTTTGAAGTGAATGTATTGCTGTTGGCGGCTGAAGTGATTCGTGCTGAAAAGGGGGTAACGTTCAAAGAATTGGATTTTATTCGCAATTTCTGGAAGACACAATTTGGCGAAGAAAATCTTGAAGAGAAGACCGCCATTCTGCATCATTTTCTACAAAAAAAATACGATGCAAAAAAGGCCTGTATTGATTTACACCGTGCATGTACAACCAATACCATTCATCAAATTATGCATTTTTTGTTTGACTTAGCCGAATGTGATAAATCAGTGTCGGAGAAAGAGCGCAAATGTATTTTTGTTTTAGGCTGTTGGATGAATGTAAATGATGTTACTTTTCTAAAAATTGAAGCTGATCGATTAAAACGGGATACATCACATTATACTGTTTTAGGGGTGAAGGAAACAGATACAATTGAAACGATTCGAACCCACTATCGAAAACTTATTCTACTGTTTCATCCCGATAAACATCAGCATTTAGATGAAGCGGAACGAAAAAAGTTGGAAGTTAAGGTGCTACAAATACGCGAAGCCTACGAGAAAATCAAAAAAGAAAAACATTAATGCAACCATTTCCCGTTTCCTGCATCTAAATTTTAAACTGTTGCTGTATAGAAAAAAATCTACATTTCTTGTTCATCATAAAAATGATTTGTTTTACCACACTAAAAAATGACTAGTAATGATTACTGAAACAGCAACTTCCCGTTCAGCCTATTTAATGGAATTAGAAGAGCAATATGGTGCTCATAATTATCACCCGCTTCCGGTAGTGTTGGAAAAGGGAAGAGGTGTTCACGTTTGGGATGTAGACGGAAAGGTTTATTTCGATTTTCTATCTGCCTATTCAGCAGTAAATCAGGGTCATTGCCATCCGCTAATCATCGATACACTTAAAAAACAAGCCGATAAGCTTACGCTTACCTCAAGAGCTTTCTATAATTCTGTTTTAGGGGAATATGAAAAGTACATGTCGGAGTATTTTGGCTACGATAAGGTATTGCCGATGAACACAGGCGTTGAAGCTGTAGAAACGGCTATGAAATTAGCCAGACGATGGGCTTATCAAGTGAAAGGAGTGGAAGAAGGAAAGGCTGTTTTGATTTTTGCAGATGGTAACTTTCATGGAAGAACAATTGCCGCTATCTCAGCATCGAACGATCCAAGCAGCTATGCAGGATTTGGTCCGCATTTAGGCGGAATTATTCGTGTTCCATACAATGATATATCGGCTTTATCTAAAGCATTAGAAAATAAAAATGTAGCAGGCTTTATTGTTGAACCTATTCAGGGTGAGGCAGGGGTGAATGTGCCTGATGAAGGCTATTTGATGAAATGTGCACATTTGTGCAAAGAAGCAAATGTGTTATTCATTGCCGATGAAGTGCAAACCGGTTTGGCACGAACAGGAAAGATGTTGTGTTGCGACCATGAAGATGTTCGTCCGGATATGGTTATTCTTGGGAAAGCCCTTTCAGGTGGTGTTTTACCGGTATCAGCAGTATTGGCCGATGATGAAATTATGATGACGATTAAACCCGGTGAACATGGTTCAACATATGGGGGCAATCCATTAGCATGCAAAGTTGCCATGTCGGCATTGCAAGTGATTAAAGACGAAAATTTAGTCGACAATGCATTCTACCTTGGTAAATATTTCCGTAAAGAATTAGAAAAAATCAACCATCCACTGATTAAACAAGTTCGTGGAAAAGGGTTATTGAATGCTATTGTTCTAGATACAGAAGATGAAGAACTGGGTTGGAATTTCTGTTTGCGTTTAGCGGAAAAAGGCTTGTTAGCTAAACCCACTCATCACTATATTATTCGTTTAGCACCACCTTTAATTATCACAAAAACACAGTTAGACGAGTGTGTAGCGATTATTAAAGAAACGGTTGAGGAGTTTTAATCTGTTTTTGTAGTTTCAATTCATGAACAAAAAAGAACGCGTTCAGTTTATCTCCGATAAGCTAGAGTCATTATACCCGGAAACACCAATTCCATTAGATCACAGCGATGCTTATACGTTGTTGATCGCTGTCTTACTTTCAGCACAATGCACCGATAAACGCGTTAACCTTATTACGCCTATTTTGTTTAAGAGAGCCAATACACCACAAAAAATGGTTAAGCTTTCCATAGATGAAATACGCGATATTATTAAGCCCTGTGGTTTATCGCCCATGAAATCGAAAGCGATTTTTAACTTGTCGCAAATCATTTTAGATAAACATAAAGGTAAAGTACCCAATACATTTGAAGATTTAGAAGCTTTACCCGGTGTTGGTCACAAAACAGCATCAGTAGTAATGTCTCAAGCCTTTGGTTTTCCTGCATTTCCTGTGGATACACATATTCACAGGTTAATGACACGTTGGAAACTCACGAATGGAAAAAATGTTGAACAGACAGAGAAAGATGCGAAACGACTTTTCCCTGAATCAATTTGGAATAAACTTCACTTGCAAATAATATTCTTTGGAAGGGAATATTGTCCTGCTCGAGGACATATAGTGGCGAACTGCCCCATTTGTTCCAAGCTTTAATTATAATTGCTCAAATTTTATGGAAATGGAAGTAAGAAACCCTTGGACAGTCTTGTCTAAAGAAGTGAAATATGAAAATCCATGGATGCGTGTGGAGGAAAATAAAGTGCTGAATCCAGCAGGTAAAGACGGTATTTATGGCGTAGTACACATTAAAGATTACGCAGTTGCTATCCTCCCTTTGGATGAAGATAATAATACGTGGATTGTAGGTCAGTATCGCTTCCCGTTTGATACGTTTGAATGGGAAATTATAGAAGGTGGCTGCCCGGTTGGTACATCTCCCCTTGAAACAGCAAAACGGGAGTTACATGAAGAGGCCGGGCTGATTGCTGAACATTTTCATTTGATGTTAGAAATGCAACTGTCAAACTCCAAAACCGATGAAGTTTCCTACAGCTATATTGCCAAGGGAATTAGCTTTACCGATGCTAAGCCAGAGGAAACCGAGCAGCTAGTTATACGTAAGTTGCCATTTGATGAACTGTTTAACATGGTGATGAAAGGGGAAATTAAAGACAGTTTGAGTATTGCCACAGTTTTTAAAGCTAAACTTTTGCTCGATTCAGGTAAACTGTAAGTGGTAAAAAAAAGTTGACAAAAACTTTGTTATATTAAATGCAGTTGTTAATATTGGTTATTAATTAACTCCCAAAAAACAAAAAACATGAAAAAAATGTTATTCGCAGTGGCTGTAGTAGCCGTTTTCGGTCTTGGTTCTTGTAAAGAGTGCGTAGATTGTTCTGGCGTTGCTGGATCAGCTGGTACTAAAATCTGCAAAAGCGACTATAATGACGCTGGAACAGGAATTAGCTGGGATACTTATAAAGCTGCTTTAAAAGCTGCTGGTTGCAAATAATTTTTGCTATACCAAAAAAAATGGCGGTCTGAAAAGATCGCCATTTTTTTTGTCTCTAATTTAAATTTACTGAATCACCGGTTTAATCCCACGAATTCCCATATCTACAACATTTTCGCCTTTAGCCGGTTCCCACTTTCCATCGGGTACAACATCATTCCATTCAAAACTTTTATTCGTTGATACGGAAACGTTAACGACAACGCTTTTTGTCTCAGTTCCCGTTACAACTAATTTCCCGGGTTCAAATTTAGCCGTTGCCACACACGAACCTGCCGGAATAGGAGAGGTGCTGAAAAGCGGATTAACCACAGTGGTTGAGCCAGCAGGTGATTGTCCGGTGTTTACTTGATCAAAAGGATAACCATAAATTGTACCGTACGATTCAGCCCCCCAATAACCTTGAAGACGGTTTCCATTCACCGTTACCGATTGGTTATGCATCGTGTAGTTCTTAATGTAAGTATTGTAACCAACAAAACTCGCAACGTTGCAAGGGAATTCTTGTTTAATAGGATAATTCGTTCCTCCAACATTTATTGAGGTATCGAGTAAAAATTTCACCTCGTAGTTTTGATAGGCAAGCGATACGCGTACATATTCGTATGTGCCCGGAGTTACCGATTTTAAAGGGATTTTAAAGAACACTGAATCGTTTTTAACTATAGTATTCTTTTCAAAATCAATAGCGGTTGCTCCACCAATTGAGGTTTCATCGGCATGAAACAATACTAATCCTTGACCAAGTTGGGTATATGCGTTTTGCGCTAGCTCAATGTCTTGTCCTAAAATAGGTTGACCATTTTTGTTATTAAATGGCAAAAGGTTTTT
>CAYNMP010000017.1:0-37928 GCA_964398475.1 uncultured Chitinophagaceae bacterium
AGGAATATTTGAACCAATGGTTACTGATGGGCCGTTATTTACAGTAGGTCCATACCATTGATAAGTATAAGGCCCACCAACTGTTATTGCTGATAAAAATGTTATTGAAGGAATATTCGGACTTGTAGACGACAAACAGAATGTATTTACAGGAGTTGTAATATTCAACACTGGTGGAGCAGGAAGAGCAACAGCAATTCCACCTGCTTTATAGCATCCTGAAGGTATGCATGTCCAATATCCACTGGAAGTTGCCGTAATGGATTGTGTGGTTGGCGCCTGTAATACACCATTGTTGTACCACGCATAAGGTGCTGCACCAGCAACACTAGACGTTAAACTAGCACCAAAGCAGTTTACAGTACCCAATATAACCGAAGTTGGTGTAGCACTGTTAACGGTAACTGTTAGTGAAGCCGATCCGGTGCAAGTGGAAACTGATACAGTGTGCGGATTGGTACTACCTGCCCACAACACAGTTACTGTATTTCCTGTTTGACTCAAAATAGAACCATTTGCAACTGTCCATTGATATTCAGGCATACCGGCAGGTAATGCTGTATACGTTTTCGTTTCATCCTCACATGCAGTTAATGGCCCGGTAAGGCTTGGCGAAGGATATAAACTAGCCGTAAATGTTAGGGTATTAGACGGGCAAAACAAATTAGGGTTATTCTGAACAACAGCAATTGTTCCACCTGTAATTCCCCATTGAACTGTAACAGTGGTATCGTCATTAGCTAATATGGTACCACCAGTGATTGTCCAGGTGAAAGGAAATTGATAATTAGTAGAACTGATGTGAATGTTCATGATATCGCCCGGACAAATATTGAAGCTTAAAGGTTGAATAGTCGTCAACACAGGTTTAGCAATAACATTCACCACTACCTGATCTGCAGGATTACAGAAAGGCGTTGAAGGGGAAGCAGTTGCAATAAGTGTATATATGCCCGGATTCAACCAAGTAATTGAAGCTGTTGAACCGGCAGGGATTACATACGTTCCTATTGTTATACCTGCTGAATCTACCTGCCAAGTGGCATTGCCATTCGCCAAATAAAAACCGGTACTGCCTTCACATACTTTAAGATCGGCACCCTTAATTTGGAATTTATCCTTTACAGTAACTGTTTTTGTTGAACTTCCACCACAACCTTTGAGTGAATCGTAATAATTTACAGTTAAGGTAAATGTTCCCGGTATTGAACCGGCATTAATTGAACCGGCATTACTATTAAACTTAGGCAATACCCCATTAACACTTGCATTTCCGGTGGTGCTGAATGAGCCCCAATAATAACAACCCGGCAACAATGGTACACTATATACATTATTACTACCAACACAAACCGGATCTGGTCCGGCAATTGGTAATGAAGGATAAATAATGGGCACTTGAATTGTTGTTGAAGCTGCACATCCTCCGCTACAAGTAATTGGTACGGTTAATGTAACAGTTGGTGTACCTGTGAATAAGGGATTCCACTGGATAGTCACAAGATTGGTAAACTGACCTGCAGTTATTGTTCCCGATCCCGGAGGGATTGACCATGTTAACGGGCTACAAGTAGATGTAGTACTGTATTGTGTAATCAAGGGTGTATCGGATGCGCAAAGTGTACTATAACAACCAACAGTATCAATAGACGGTCCAACACCTGCTATTACTGTTATTGTATCGATTTTGATATCCTGACAGGTAAGGCATTGTATAGAATTACTCGTATTGTTATTGGCAGTAAGTGTAACTATGTATGTGCCGGCACCAGGATATGTGTGTGGGGTAGGATTTGTTCCAGTATAACTGGTTCCGTCACCAAAATTCCAAGTAAAGTTGGAGCCCCCTACTGAAGTATTCGTAAATGTGACAAATTGATTACTACAGGTGGGTGAAGTAAATGTGAAATCAGCTTTAGGTCCATTCACCATACAAAAAGTGCGACTGAATGAGTCTCGACAACTTCCGCTGTCTTGTGCAACCACAACCGTAAAACCGGCAACTGATCCATAACCCCAAGTTATAGTGGCCGGATTTCCGGTAATTGAAGTAGGCGTTCCGCCATTCACTGTCCATGTATAGGTATAACCAGGCAGATTGGGATAAACAGCATAGGTATTTGTTGTACCCTTACACGCTTTGTCGACTCTCCCTCCCGGAGTACCTTGTGGAACTAGCGAAAGGCAAATGGTATCCGTTTTCTCGCATATTTCGGGAACATTCATAGTAAACTTTGGGCAACAAGTTGCTTGCGCATTTACATGAATTGAACCACAAAAAAATAAACAAGCCAAAAGCAAAGTACGGCTAAACTTTGCAAAAAAAGTTTTGGAGTAATAATTTGTCATAGTCTTTTTTTAGGTTAACAATAACGTAATATACAAATTTTTACGCAACTGTTAATAATTAAAAGACTATTCAAATCTTGAAAACCCGCCAAAAACAGAACTTAACTTATCGAATGATGTTTAACTTTTGAACAGTTTTCTTCCCCTTATATTCAACGGAAACGATGTAAAATCCCGAAGGGATGCCTTCCGTTTTCACTTCAAGAGGAACAGCATTAAATATCGATAAATTATTACTATACAATATATTACCTAAACCATCAACTAAAGTTACTTTAGCATTATTCATAGTTGTTCCAGACTTTAAAAAGAACGAACTTGAAGCCGGATTTGGATATACACTAAATTGCACATCGTTGGAAGAGAGAATTCCTGTATGAATAGGTTCTGTACATGGTGCTTTGGGATCGAAGGAGCCTAACAAATTCCCAACAGTAAACTCGTAATGAATATTGCTTCCAAAATCGGGTGTGAAGATTTTTATTACAGTATTATTGAATCGTCTGAATGCTAAATTACCGGAAGACTCCAAACCTTGTTGCGTATTTAACCACCACGATAATCCATCACCTCCCTCCCATTGCGCATCATAATCGTAAAAATCAAATGTATAACAACCGGGTTGAAGTGAAACTGTATCTAAAACGGTTTTAGATACGGGTAAACCGGTTTTGAATAATACGGTATCTCCATTTTCATTTCTTATCAGATATTTGTTTTCCTCCGGGTGATTGTTTGTTTTAAGATTGATTACAAATACAGAATCAACTAATGGAGGAAGATTAAACTTGGCATAAAGGAGATTATTGGCACTAAACTCATCTGTTACACCATTAGGCCAACTCACTTCAGCAAAAAACTGTCGATCACTTGTATCCATTCCGCTCCAATCAAATGAAGGTAAAACTACACGCGCAGTTTGAAATGGCTTCAACTGACCCTGCCATTGATAATAGCACTTATTGCCACCTTTAACCCAATAGGCTATATCACAAGCTGTAAGATTATTTTTTCCTATATTTTTGATACTAACAATTGGATTACTACAAATAGGATTAAAGTGCAAATAAGGTTTATCGCTCGAAGGGGCAATTATTTCCTCCATAGCGACATCGTTATTTTTTTGTGAACCATAACATATTAAATAGCTGGCAATGCCATAACCGGCAGTTTCGCCTGATGCTAATACGAAATCATCCATATCAAGATCAATGGAAGCCGTTTGACCGGCAGTGATATAAGAAGAAAGATCGAGCTCAAACACACTAATTTTTTCGCCCGGACACCAGTTGGCGCGGTTAAAAATCCATGTTCCCCCTTGCGGAGAAATGGCGTTGATACCACAATCCCCTTTCCAAAGCAAACGACTTATTACTTCTACCCCATTCACTTTGATGTGATAGTTATAGGGCATGAATTCGCCCGTTGAACCATGGCCCGTCATTATCAAATTTAATTTAGCCGTTGTAGTTCCTGTGGGAATTGCAATTGTTTTAGCCGTAGCGACAGACTCAAAACTTGGTCCGTCACTATAGTTAATATATTGATTGTATAGTTCGTTTACTTCCAAAACAGTTCGTGAAGGGTTACCTTCTATCATAATGAATTCTACTTTTCCGCTAAATGCATCGGTCCATCCATCGTAATGGATACGAACACTTACCGAATCTTTCAGCATTCCGGTATAATCCGTCAAATCATAATAATAGGGATGTGTCCATTGCTTATTGAATCCATTCGATTGCTGTGCCATATAGGTACCATAGGGCGTAATTAAACGGCCAACTTCATTGTATTTGACTTGATCAAATTTATTCCAAACCGTATCGTGTGCTACAGTATCGATGGAAGCAATTGTTGAATCCAAAAAACCGGTTTTCTTGCCTAAAGAAGTATTTACTGTATAGTCCCAGCCGCTACAATTGGGTGTTCCACATCCTAGAGTGAACTTCATGATAATTTTACTCCAGGTTTTGGTATTGGGAAAGGTAACCCACAAATCATCGTTAGAAGGGGGTGAGTTCAAATTGGTATTAATATGGGACGTTACAATAGTGGTATCGCCCACATTAGCAAAAGTTCCTATAACTAAAAAACAGAATGTTGTTAGTAATACATTTTTCATGCAGCTAGAATTATTTCAAGTTGAAAGTAAATATTTTTTTGATGCCTGATGAAACGAAAAACGCGATTGCTTCAAAACCCTTTGTGTATAGGTGTTACAAGGATGCTATAAAAAAAATGAGAGGACGTCACCCCTAACGCCCTCTCAAGAAAACCCCGACTTGTAGAAAGTCGGACCTATGAAAATCATTCCAATGATATGTCTTTTTCGAAAAAAAGAAAATTTTTTTTGCTTTTTTCTTACATCCATTTAATACAGCTAATTATTTTTTAATAACTCAATACTTTCAAGGCTATTCAGTTGTCTTCCTGCTGGTTATAAATCAGTGCCCAAGTCTTTTTCTTTGCGCTAAATACATATATTGAATGCACTTCATATGTTACATAGGCGCCTTCTGGCCCGAGTATATATTTATCATTGCTTTTATTGTCATCTAATCGTAAATAATCGGCTTTATCAAAGTGAGAAGTTACATACCCAAGCACACGAATAGTCCTATTTTGACATTTGTCAGCTATGCCTCGGGGAATATCGAACAGCATGTTATTAAATAGATATCCCTCTCTACTCTTATTACCCTTATCAAAGTGGCCTTCTATGGTATCACAATGCATTGGATTTGTCGATAACTGTGCAAAACTAGCGTTGGATACTAGCCCAATAAAAAGCAGAAAAACATACCGGTTCATTTCAAATTGTTTTATCCACCTTAACCACCAGCACTTTAGTCGTTGAAGTCGTTATCTTAAATCGCTCATCTGTTCTATAGTCTACTACCCATGCAATTCGCTCACCGGAAAGTACAATAGCAACATCCTCTTTAGCGGTTAAATTCAATTTAATGTCTTTGAAAAACTTACTTACCTTTTTCTTTTTGTTTTTCATGCCGAAAGGATAGAAATAATCGCCATGGCGTTTATACCGTATTGTTAAGGGAAATTGTAACTGAGCATAATCAAAATAGGCAATAGCATTTCCGCTTTTGATTTTTACTTCATTCGCAGGAACCAATGAGAATGTAAATTTGGATGCACCAAATTGAATTGTACGGTTATTTGCAATTTCAGCTTCGTCAATCATTCCAATACTTTGGGTATGTTCCTTAAGCGGTGAAAGCATCAAATGTGTTCTGTCTTTTATTACTTGATGAGACGAAGAAAGAAACCGTTTGCCAGATGAAGCAGATAAGGTTTGAACGATAAGCGCTGTTTGTGTTTTATTAAATCCAAAATCTTTCAAGAATTCATAAAGCACAACTTCAGGATTTTCTTTTTTCTTCAACATAAGGATAGGAATGTGAAACTCCTCCCCTTTCGGAATAAACAATTTAGCACGTTCCTTGGCAATGGTGCGATTATAAATACCTTCCAATTCCTGATAAATTGGCAACTGAGCAATAAGCGTTGCTTTGAAGTTTGAATTTAATGTTTGCAACATCGGTATCAATTCATGTCGAACCTTGTTGCGCTCATATTTTAGTGAGGCATTACTACTGTCTGTTCTATAGTTTAAGCGCTGTGCATTACAATAGGTTTCTATTTCATCGCGAAAAGCGAATAATAAAGGACGCACAATCAAATCTCTTTTCACCTTCATCCCGCGCAAACCTCGAATACCGGTGCCTTTTACAAAGTGTTGCAATACCGTTTCCACCTGATCATCGGCATGATGAGCAGTAGCAATGTAATCGAGCTTATTCGCTTTACGAATTTGCTCAAACCAGTTGTAACGCAGCGTCCGCGCATCTTCCTGCACTCCGCTCGTTATGTTTTCCATATCAAAACGAACGGAATGGAATTGAACATTATATCGTTCAGCTAATGCTTTCACAAATGTTTCATCGCCATCCGACTCCTCACCTCTCAATCCAAAATTACAGTGCGCAATTTCAAAGCAAAATCCGGCTTTTTGAAACAAATCCACTAAAACCACAGAATCTATTCCACCGCTCACAGCTAATAATGTCCGCTTCTTTGCTAAAAGCAACTTCGCTCCTTTTGCAAAATTTAAGAAACTCGCTAATAAGTTAATATCGCTCATTCTTCTATATTAATAAGGGCTTCTTGCAGCTCTCCCATTGTTTTCAAATCTTTTGTTGTTCGTGCAATTAATATTCCTGCTTCAAATATCGTTTTGGCGCGCTGAATTTCGCCATTTTCGGCCAATAACTGCCCCAATTGGTAATAAACAGGCAAATAATTGGAAAATTTAAGCATTGTTTCCTCAAAAAACGCAATCGCTTTGATGGCTTCGCCCATCTCTTGGTACTCTAAGCCCAAAGCATAGGTTGGGAAAGGGTCTGAAGGCATTAACGTCTTCATTTCAAGCAATTTGTTAATTCTTATTTCTCTTTGCATAATCTTCTAAACAATTCTTACCAAACGAACGTTTGGTATTGTGAAGTTATTACATAATTTCGCTTCGCTAAAAAATAAAATAAACCTTATAAAAACATGAAAATATTAGTGCCCATCAGCAAAGTGCCTGATACTACATCGAAAATTGCCTTTGTAGACAATAACACCAAATTCAGCACCGACAATGTTCAATTTATCATGAATCCAACAGATGAGTGGTATGCATTAACAAAAGCATTGGAATTAAAAGAAGCCCAAGGCGGAGAAGTAGTTGTGATTCACGCGGGACTTGCCGATAGTGAACAAGTAATTCGTAAAGCCTTAGCCATTGGTGCTGATTCAGCTTTCCGTATTGATATGGATCCAACAGATGCGTATGCCATTTCGGTTGAAATAGCGAACCATGCCAAAACCGGTGGATACGATTTAGTAATTACAGGTAAAGAAACCATCGACTACAACAGTTTTGAAGTAGGTGGAATGGTTGCAGAATTGTTGGACTGGAATGCAGTTGCTTTAGTGTCCAAATTAGACGTTGCCGGAGGTAAAGCTACAGCAACAAGAGATATTGAAGGAGGAACTGAAACCGTTGAAATTTCGTTACCTGCTGTAATTTGCGCTACGAAAGACTTAGCAGCAGCTAGAATTCCGAACATGAAAGGAATTATGGCTTCTAGAACTAAGCCATTAACTGTTTTAGCAGCTACAGGAGCTGATAAATTGACTTCTATTGCGAGTTATCAAACTCCTGAGAAAGCGAAAGAGTGTAAATATGTATCGGTAGATAACGTAGCCGAATTGGTTCGATTATTACACGAAGAAGCTAAAGTGATTTAATAACGCATTTTCAAAAACACATTTAAACAAAATATATGTCAGTATTAGTATTTGTAGAAATAGCAGACGGAAAAATAAAAAAAGCAGCTTATGAAGCGGCTTACTATGCAGCTAAAACAGCTGAATTAACTGGTACCACTGCAGAAGCAGTAGTTTTGGGAACAGCGGGAGCAGATGAATTAGCGAATCTAGGTAACTTCGGTATCACTAAAATTCACCATTCAAATGATGCTCGATTCAACACCTTCGATTCTAAAGCATTTGCAAAAGCCATTGCAGAAAAAGCTGCAGGAGCAGATATCGTTGTATTATCGTTCGGACCAAACGGAAAATTATTAGCACCACGTGTAGCTGTTCGTTTGAAAGCGGGTTATGTGCCGGGTGCTGCTGAATTGCCAACTTTCGAAGGTGGTACATTGAAAGTAGTTAAGAATGTATTCTCTGGTAAAGCAAAAGCATTCTATCAAGTAGCAACAGCGAAGAAAGTAGTTGCTGTTAGTCCGAATTCTTTATCGCCTGTAAAAGGAAGCGGTACTGCTGCTGTTGAGGCTTTTGCTCCAGCTGTAAGCGATGCAGATTTCGGAACAGTTGTAAAATCAGTAGATAAATTAACCGGACATATTCCTTTAACAGAAGCTGACTTAGTAGTTTCTGCAGGTAGAGGTTTGAAAGGACCTGAAAACTGGGGAATGATTGAAGAATTGGCCAACGAATTAGGAGCTGCTACTGCTTGTTCTCGTGCAGTAGCCGATGTGGATTGGCGTCCGCACCACGAACACGTGGGACAAACCGGTTTTATGGTTAAACCGAATTTGTATATCGCAGTGGGGATCTCCGGAGCAATTCAACACTTAGCTGGTGTGAACCAATCAAAAGTAATTGTAGTTGTAAACACCGATCCGGAGGCTCCGTTCTTTAAAGCGGCTGATTATGGTATTGTGGGCGATGCATTTGTTGTAGTACCGAAATTGATTGAGGAATACAAAAAATTCAAAGCGGCAGCACATTAATTAAGAAGAAGCTGTTAGCGCATAGCTACTAGCTTCTAGATAATACAGAAACACCAGGTCCGAAAGGGCTTGGTGTTTTTTTGTTTTCAAAAGTGAATGCCATAAAAAATGATTTTGTATTTTGCCCGAAACAAAATCGATTCGTGGAAAAACTATTCAGAAAAAAATCGGTGAATGCCGCCATTCAAGATGCTACTGCAGTTGGAGAAAACGAACATTCAGGACTTAAACGCTCCCTTACGGTTGTCGATCTTACAGCATTAGGTATTGCGGCTGTGGTAGGTGCAGGAATTTTCTCTACTATCGGTAAAGCAAGTTTTGAAGGTGGACCGGGCATTGTGCTTTTGTTTCTTTTCATTGCTTTCGTATGTGGCTTTTCAGCGCTTTGTTATGCTGAGTTTGCCAGCTTAGTTCCTGTTTCAGGTAGCGCTTATACATATTCCTATGTGGCTTTCGGAGAATTAATCGCCTGGATTATCGGCTGGGATTTATTGATGGAATACGCCATCGGTAATATCGTTGTGGCTATTTCGTGGAGTGGCTATTTTGCTTCCTTTCTCAAAGGCTTTGGTATACATATTCCTGCATTTCTGCTTACCGATTATTGGTCGGCTAAAAATGGAGTGAACGAATTAGCCATTGCTGCATGGAACACAGCTCCTACCCTTTTAGGCGCAAAAATTATTTGCAATATTCCTGCGTTTATGATTGTGGTAATTATCACCGCGATTATCTACGTTGGTATCAAAGAGAGTAAACGCTCCGCCAATGCCATGGTGGTATTGAAGTTAATTGTGATTCTTATTGTTATTGCTATTGGTGTGTTTTATGTTAATCCGGGCAATTGGATTCCATTCCTACCCAATGGCGCTAAAGGTGTGCTCGGAGGTATTTCATCCGTTTTCTTTGCCTACATAGGTTTTGACGCTATCTCCACCACTGCAGAAGAATGCAAAAACCCACAACGCGATTTACCGCGCGGAATGATTTATTCGCTCATTATCTGCACCATTCTTTATGTTGTTATTGCACTGATTCTTACCGGTATGGTGAGCTACACCCAACTAAATGTGAGCGAACCATTGTCGTTTGTATTTGAAAAAGTTGGACTAAATTGGATTGCCGGCTTAATTGCAGTGAGTGCCGTTGTGGCCACCGCATCAGTTTTATTGGTATTTCAAATCGGACAACCGCGAATTTGGATGAGCATGAGCCGCGATGGTTTATTGCCGAAGGTATTCAGCAAAGTACACCCGAAATACGGCACTCCTTCTTTCTCTACTATTCTAACAGGCTTTGTTGTAGCCATTCCGGCCCTATTCGCCAATATGGATTTGATGGTGGATTTAACGAGTATCGGAACATTGTTTGCCTTTGCATTAGTTTCGGCAGGTGTAATGAAAATGCATACTGAAGGCATTCACAAACCTTCTTTCAAAGTAACTTACATCAATGCACAATGGATTTATCCCATTGTTTTAGTCATTGTTTTTGCATTATGGCTGTTCTTATACCCTACTTCGTTTGTTAGTTACCTCGGATTAGACAATGGCATTGATTTTACTTTACTGCGACCAGCTTTACCACATTACATGTTTCTTGCACTTGTTGCTTGGTTATCCGTATATTCTATTAAAAACAAAGCGTCTTTAATTCCATTGCTTTCCTTTTTGGCTTGCGGATATTTACTCAGCGAATCGGGAGCTACCAATTGGGAACGATTTATCCTTTGGTTGATTATCGGATTAATTATTTACTTCGCATATGGTTACAAGAGAAGTAAATTGGCTTAATGCATCACTCCTTTGCCTTTTATTCTTCTTAGGCACACAAATCGGTATTGCGCAATACGATAGTATTCCGGGCAAAGATTACTCGTACCTCAATTTTAACGCGGTACAAGATTATTATAACAAACACGGGCTCTCCTTAATCGATGCAGATAATGCCGATTTATATTTTGAGATATACGATTGGAAAGGCACCCCTTATCGTTATGGCGGACGATCGAAACAAGGTGTTGACTGCTCTGATTTTGTATCGGTGATGTACGAACGCATCTATAACAAAAAAGCACAAGGCAGTTGTACCGATATCTATAAAAAAACCTATGAAATTGATGTATCCCAACTTACCGAAGGCGATTTGGTGTTCTTTAGCATTCGCTCGTATATGTCGCATGTTGGCCTTTATCTGGGCAATAATAAATTCGCGCATGCCACGGTACATGGTGGAGTAATGGTGAGCGATTTAAATGAGCCTTACTACAAAAATCATTTTTTAAAAGCAGCCCGTTTTTCGGAATAATGTATTACCTTTCGACAACTTAACCGAGTTTAGCATATGAAATCGCTTGTTACATCTTTATTGATTTTATTTTCTGTGAGTCTTTTTGCCTTTGATGGTCGCGTTACCATTAAATATAAAACCTACAACAAAGTAGCCGATAACTACGAGTTTCTATGGAAATTCAGTGGTTCAAAATGCCTATTAGAAATGAACCGCAAAACAACAGAGAAAACAGCTCCAACCTATCTTATTCCGGATGCAACTACAGGTAAGCTGATTATGTTTGCGAAAGAAGATGCAGCAAAAGAAAAGAACTATTATGCATTGAATATAGGTGATATCAACGGTGGAATAAGTGGAGTAACCGGACAAGCAACAGGCGAAAAGCGAACCATCAATGGTTTAGAATGCGAGAAATACACTTTCCAAAACGGAACACTTACTTGCGAAGCATGGGTTGCAAAATCTATCGCGGTAAATTGGACGAACATTGCTCCATTCTTCAAAACTTCGCTTGAAATTCAAGGATTGGCGAGTTTGAATGTGAGCGGATTTCCGGTGGCTGCTACCACCAAAGACGAGCGTGGCCTGATCATCAACAACTACGAACTCACCAATTACAGTGCAGGTAAAGTAGACGAAGCAGAAGTGAGTATTCCTGCAGGTTATACTTTATACAGCCCAAAGAAATAAGCTTACAATTCGCTGAATTTCTTCTTCCCTTGTAAATAATATTGAACAATAATGGATTGCTTTGCCACTGTTTCTGGCAATGCAGGAATGGCGTTTGACCGCTTGGCGTACATAGCTGCAAACGACTTCCAAAAGTCGCGATGGGCTTTGAGTATAGCCTTTGCATCGCTGCCATTTTTATTTTTCAAAATGCTGTAAAGAATAGCAATCCAATCTAGTTTTAAACGAACCGAAATCGTCCACCACAAACGCGAAGCAGGTAAATTCTTCAACAACAAAAACAAATTGTTGCGGAAGTTCAAATAGGTTTTGCGTGGATTCCCTTGCGGCAATGAACCTCCACCTACATGATAAACAGTGGATTCCGGCACATACCAAATCGATTTGCCTGCATTTTGAATGCGCCAACACAAATCAATTTCTTCTTGATGCGCAAAGAAATCTTCGTCTAAACCGCCAACAGCCCAATACACTTCTGAACGCACAAATAAGCATGCTCCGGAGCCCCAGAATATTTGCGTTTTATCGTTGTACTGTCCTAAGTCTTTTTCCATGGTATCGAACAATCGACCGCGACAAAAAGCAAAGCCCAAATAATCCATAAATCCTCCGGCCGCACCTGCATATTCAAAGGCATCCTTTTCGTGGTAGGCATGTAATTTCGGTTGTGCAGCAGCATAGTTTGGATTCGATTCCAAGAACGATACCACTGGAGCAATCCAGTTTTCAGTGACTTCCACATCCTGGTTCAACAACACATAGTACTTCGCCTTTACTTGCTGTAAGGCTTCGTTGTAACCACCAGCAAAACCACTGTTACTTTTGTTTTGAACAATTCGTACTGATGGAAAATTAGCTTGCACAAAGGCCACACTATCATCTGTTGAAGCATTATCGGCATACACCACTTGATAGCTTTCCCCTGCAGAATACTGCACCACCGATGGCAAAAAGTCTTGCAAGAAACGCTTTCCGTTCCAACCTAAAATTACTACCGCTACTTGAATTTCGGAATTATTCATCTTATTTGGTCTGGGCTTTTTTCAATTCCGATTCGGCCCAAGCTAAATTGTTTTTAGCCAATTGCGATGTTGGATCAATCGCCAACGATTTAGTCAACGCAGCCTTTCCTTCCGCAAATTTACCCATGGCATTGTACGCAGATCCAATATTGTTGTAGGCCGCAGCAAAATCGGGCTTTAACTTCAACGCCTCATTTCCCGCTTCAACACATTTATCGAATTTTCCTGCCTGATAATATTGCAACGATAAATCTAAATACGCTTGAGGCGTGTTCGCCAACTTAGCTGCATCTTCTGCTACTTGTAACTTAGATTTTCCGCTAGTTGCAGAAGCTAAATAAGCTGCCGATTTCGCATCATTCGGTAAAATCGCTAATGTTTCTGAGGCTATTTGTTTCAGTTCTTCGAAGCGCGCTTCGTCAAACAAAATCTCCATCAACATGTAACGCGCATCGCTGTTGGCTTTGGCCATTTCCAATGTTTTCTTCAGTTCTCGGATAGCTTCATCTTTTCGTCCTTTGTCTTTCAAGAAACGTGCATAGAAATAATGCGAATTCGGATAACCTCCACCATACTGAATGCCCGATAAAAAGAACTTCTCGGCTTCTTCCGATTTACCCAATGCGCTTTTCAATACGCCCATATTTACATGCAAATACGAATAGGTTGGCCAAGCATCTAAGCCCCGTTGAAAGTACATTTCAGCCATTTTGTAATCGCCACGGCTCATCAAGGCTAAACCGTAATTCATCAAGCCTCTTCCGTTCTCCGGACTTTTCACTGCACAGTCTTTCCATAATGTTTCTTCCGTTTTCCAAACTTCGTTGCGGGTGTGTGTGCCATACGCAAAGCCTAATAATGCGAATCCTACAAATGCGTAAAAGCTGTACTTTACATATTGCGGTAATTCTATTTGCTTCGAAACTGTTTCTGCCAATAGATAAATCGACCAAACAGCCGCCAACGTTAGTCCTACAAATGGCATAAACATACGGTGATCGTTCATGATTTCGGAGAAGGGCAACAACGATGTAGGTAAGTTGCCTACCAAGAACCAAAGAATACCAAAGGCAATAGGTTTGCTGCGTTTGTAGTTAGAGGTAATGAATGCTACAGTCAATAAAAAGGCAATAAAAACAAAACCAAATATCGCACGCGGATCCACTACAGATGGGAACGCACTCCAATCGGTATCGGCATTTAAGCCAATTGGGGCAAACCATGCCGAGAAATAATAGAACAAAATAAAGGGCTGTGTAGCGATGTAATGCAAGCGGTCGTAACCACCGTAGGCGTAGCTTTCCGACTGCATCGCACTCATAAACAAGTACGCCAAAATACACACCGCAAATGCACCTAACGAAGCAAAAATCACTTTACCATATTTGTTCACATCTACAATGTCTTTTCCGGTTAAGCGATACTCAAACAAATACTGATAAATCAAAAACAATGGCGCAAACACCAAGGTATTCGGCTTGGCTAAAATACCGATGAAGATGACCGGTAAATACAAATAATACTTACGACACAGCGGCACATATGCATACAGCACAAAGCCCAATACCAAAAAGAACGCAGCAAACATATCGCCTCGTTGAATAATGTAATTCACTGTTTCTGCACATGCCGGATGTAATAAATAAAACGCTGTCGCAATCAACGAAACCAAGAGCACCGTAGAACTTTCTTCCGAAAACGAAAGGATTTTTTGATAGAACAAAAACAACAACAATCCAATAATTACAAACAGTAAGTATGACGTTACATGAAACTGAAACGTATCGGTAAGTCCATTGCCTAGCCAATAATCGATTGCTAAGCTGGTCGACAGCACCGGACGATACGATTGGTTCGATGGCAACGAGCTGAACGTGGCGCCATCTTTGAAGAACAGCGGAATGTTCTTGATGTTTTGAATGTAGATATTACTTTGAATGGTATGGGAATCGTCAAAGTGAAACGAGTTATGAAAGTGGTTCGAATACACTACCGTAAGCACCGCAATCAAGAGTCCAAAACCAATCCAGGCATTTCGTTTAGTTAGCATCACCATTATCTTGTTTGCTTCGAATTTATTCGATTGTGGCATAAGAACAAAATAACACGCTAGAAAAGTGGATTTTGGGCGTATCCGCTAGGAAGCGCACCGGGTTTTACGCTGCAAGTCCTCGTTCCGCTATGCAGCTCCACTGTGGGCTTTCCGCTACAACCCCTTACGCGACATCGTGCTTCAAAGATAATTTCCTGTCATTTCGAACGCAGAAAGAAATCTAAATTTTTATGCTTCACTGCGGTTCGCCAGAGGCTGAGAAGTATTTGTGTTTCTCAAACTGGACAAGAATGTTGAATATAGTTTATCTATTAATCGTCATACCGACCAGCATTTTTCTCCTTTTTCCCAGTTTTTTCATAATCTTTGTGACATTACAAAATTATATACCCAAAGTGATTAGCACCCCCTTTTACTTTATTTCCAATTATAGTAAATCTCTAAGGGGGAGGCTCGATTTAATGGAACATAGCAGTTTTGTCAATAGTTTTATTTCCTTTTATTCGTTATTGCATCCCGCTTTATTACTTGCAATTATTAAAAGGAATTTCATTTTTATAAACGAGATTTGGGAAAGTAATTAAATAACAACAACACTTCTTTACTCATTAAACAAAAACCAGATGAAGAGTACATTTTTATTAAGCCTATTCATATTGGCTTACGGAATCAACAAAGCACAGCAGTCTGTAGCCAATCATTTAGTATATAAAACCACTATTACAAAATCCAATATGTCCCTTGTTAAAGTTGGGCCTTTAAGTATAATTGAAATAGAAATTGCACCCGAATTAATTACAAAAAAAACAACATTTGATGATCCAAAACTCCAGAAATATGCTGCTTATACAGGCGATAAGTTTTTTGATTTAAAAAACAAACTCGTTTTGAATATTATCACTATTTCCAAAAACTATTACTTAGAAGAGTTGGATTCATTTTGCAGAGAGTCTAACTTTGTGGCAACAGGGGAGAAAAAGAAAATAAATGGATATGACTGCGAACTATATAAAGTAGATTCTCGATTAAAAACCAGAATAAATTCTAACGCTTTTTTCGTTGTTAACAAAACGTCAGATTACCTTTTTAATGTTTGGATAACTAAGGACATCCAAACCGACAAAACAAAAAACCTATATGTAAGCAGTTGCCTTTCTTCCAATTTTGCTAATATTCCTTTTGAAGGAACAATTGTAAAAGTTGAAGGAACTACCGATTTAGGAAAGAAAGAAATAACCTATGAGATAGTTTTGGAGAAAGCCGATACTAAATCAAACGTTACTTCGAATTATGATTATCCTTGGACATTAGATTTTGTGCCATATCTTCCTGGTGTAGATGGAGCTACTGTTCTAACAGAAAGTGGGGAAACAATCAAAGACCAATACAAAAGAATTGCTGCCAAGATTAAGGATTTGAAAGGTATTGATCACAAGAAAGGAATTAAGGTAAGAGATGTCCCTGGCTTTAATGCCTTCTATCATATGAACTAGTGGTTGCCGCCCTCGCTCGCTTCTAGCGAGTGAGTCCTAAAAATGCCTCCGGCATCATTAAATGCATGCCAGAGGCAAAAGTTGAGATTGCTCGCAAGATGCGAGCAATGGCGCAAATAGTTTTCAATGAACCGCAATGCGCGTGAGGGATAGCAGCGGAAATCCGCTGCCCTTTCCTAAGGGCAGCGATTGAAGCGAATAGCCCGACCCGGCTTCCTAGCGGGGGCACGCCCAAATTTGTTTTACAATACAAATGCATTTACAGTTTGGTGCATAACTGGCGCTAAAAAATATTCAGCTATATATTTATGTTTGTCGCTAAGTAGAAAACGAATCATGGCAAGTAAATTAAAGAATCTTTCTTCGCATACCATTAGCAACGACATTGACGGCAAAAGCTTTTCGGTAGGCGTAATTGTATCGGAGTATCACGAAAATATTACCGGGGCGCTGCAGCAAGGTTGCATTGAAACCCTTTTAAAACATGGGGTTGAGGAGCAAAACATTGTTGTAGATTTTGTGCCGGGGGCTTATGAGTTACCGAGTGCAGCTGCGTTGTTTTTGCAACAATACGAGTTCAATGCGGTAATTTGTTTGGGTTGTGTGATTAAAGGCGATACGGATCACGATCAATATATTAACCAGGCGGTGAGCAATGAGTTGATGCGCTTAAGCACGGAAATGTTGACGCCTGTTATTTTCGGGTTGTTGACCACCAACGATCTGCAACAAGCGCTTGACCGTTCGGGTGGAAAGCATGGTAACAAAGGCGAAGAGTGCGCTATGGCAGCATTGAAAATGGCGGCTTTATATCAACGTCACGATTTGGCGGATGATGATGCTTCTTTATACAATTAAACTGCTTTTATGAAACTGCATACAATTGATACCGGTCTGTTTAAATTAGATGGCGGGGCCATGTTTGGCGTGGTGCCGCGTTCGATGTGGGAGCGACTTACAACACCCGACAGCAAAGGAATGTGCACCTGGGCGATGCGTTGTATGTTGATTGAAGATGGCAATAAACTTATTTTGATTGATTGCGGTTTAGGGAATAAACAAGAAGAAAAGTTTTTCAGTCATTACGAACCGCATGGCGATGATACACTCACGAAATCGTTGAATAAGCTGGGTTTCACGGAAAGCGATATTACGGATGTATTGCTCACGCATTTGCATTTCGACCATTGCGGTGGGGCTATAAAACGAGAAGGAGACAAATTGATTCCGGCTTTTAGTAATGCTACCTATTGGAGCAATGAAAAGCATTGGGATTGGGCGATTCACCCGAATGCGAGAGAAAAAGCTTCGTTCTTAAAAGAGAATATTTTACCGATACAAGAAAGCGGACAATTGAAGTTTGTTGAAGATGGATCAACGGCTATTCATCCATCGGTTTTAATCAAAACAGTGAGCGGACATACCGAATCGATGTTGATTCCGCACATCAGCTACAAAGGCAATACTATTGTTTATGCAGCCGATTTATTTCCATCGCGATGGCATATTCCGATTCCGTATGTAATGGCGTATGATACTCGTCCGTTATTGACGCTAGAAGAGAAACTTGCTTTTTTACCAAATGCGGCTGAAAACAACTATCTATTGTTTTTCGAGCACGATCCGAGTGTAGAATTATGCTCTTTACAAGCCACGGAAAGAGGGGTAAAAGAAAAAGAATGTTTCAGATTAGCAGAAATTGGATAGAAAATTTATATTCGCACCCTTAATGGCGAGGTAGCTCAGTTGGTTAGAGCGCAGCACTCATAATGCTGAGGTCGGGGGTTCGAGCCCCCCCCCTCGCTACAAACACCACCCCAATCATGTTCAATTTTATATTTAACTCATTTAACCAAAGTTGGTTAGTGCGTCCCGCTTGTAAAGCGGGAAGGTCGGGGGCAAGTCTCTACTCGCTACTCTTCAAAAACACAGTTAAAGGTTCTTATACCATTCCACAGTCCTTCTCACCCCTTCTTCAAAACTAATTTTTTGTGTATAGCCAATCGTTTCTTTTGCTTTTCGAGAACTGAAATGTAAATCGTGGGTTGATGTATTGACAATATAAGTGCTGATAAGGGGCATTTTACTGTGCAGGAATAGAAAATAAAAACAATCGATTACAAATGCCACGGGATACAGCAAATAAGAGGAAATGTTATTGATTTTGGGTTGAATATTGAGCTCTTTACTGAATGCATGGAGCAGTTGAGGTAAATGAATGTAGTTTGGTTCGTAATCGGCAATAACAAAGGTATTATTCGCTGCAGCAGCATGAGTTCCGGCACACAACAACCCAAACACAAGGTTTTCAGCATAGACAAAGCCCAATTTGCTTTTCCCGCCATCTACATAGCCCATCAATTGTCCTTTGCTTAAACGATCAAGCATTTCTTTACTCGTCATTCTATCGTTCGGACCGTAGATATTGAAACCCGGACGAATTATTACTGTTTCGATTTTCGATTGATATTCTTCCATAAGCCTCTCTCCCATTACTTTTGAGGCAGCATACGGACGTGTAAAAATTCCAATAGTTAACTTAGGTGTATTCTCATCTGCATCCGAAAAATGCTTAAACCCATGAACGACTAGTGAACTCATAAACACAATTCGTTTTACGCCACAACGAACAGCTTCGTCTAACACATTTTTTGTTCCGTTATAATTCACATTATAAACTTGCTTTCCCCAAGCAACAGAAGGCATTGCGGCTAAGTGATACACTACTTCTATTCCTTGAAAAGCTTGCTGAAACGTTTCCGGTTTTGTGATGTCTGCATAAACCACTTCAATCGGCAAACCATCAATGGCTCCTAATACAGTGCCGGGCAATAATAAGGCACGTACTGTATGTCCTTCTTTCACCAACAATTGGGTAAGATGACTACCAATAAAGCCGTTCGCTCCGGTGACCAATACCTTCATTAAAAAAAGTATTTAGGGGCTAAATGGAGCCAGTGCAGTGAAAAATAATCGATGAAAATATTCATTACATAGTGAATGACCATGCCATACCAAATGGAATTGTAGCGAAAGGCAACATAACCAAACACGGGACCAAAGGCAGCAGCCATAGCAATTTCAGGGGTTGGCTTTCCGATATGAAATAAGGTGGTGAGTACAGTTTGTAAAACAATGATGGTGATGAGTTCGCGCTTTCCTCCTTGTGCTGTTTTTAATCCAAACGAGAAAAAGCCGCGATAGAAAATTTCGTAGGAAAAGAAATAAAAAAAGTAGGCTAGCTCATAGAGTATAAATACAAACCAACTTGTGCCAATGCCTTTAGATAAAGGATATTCACCTGCAATTAAGGGGTCTTGCGAAGAAAAGTAAGTAGAGGCAATCACCATCGGATAGAGTACTGCACATACGATTAATGCTTCGCGATTAGGCACGAAACGTATGCCCAATGAGAGAAAATCTTCCTTCAAGTAAAATCGAAAAATGCCATAGGGAACTATCAAAAACAGTAGTACCGTAATTCCAAACTGATAAACGTATTGCCATACATCTAACGATGCTCCGTTACCAAACAAGGCATGGAATACCACCAAATCTTTCGAATACGCTTGTTTATTGGTATACCACAGCGCCACAATCCAATACAATGCTGTAAGCAAAATACCTGAGAGCAGAACTGTAGATTGGCGTTTCGTCATTCAACAGTAGATTAAACTTTTGATTTATTCTTTTTGGCAGCTCTTCGTTCTTTTCGTGCATACCAAGCTGCTTTATAGAATGGGAATTGATTCAATTCATCCTCTGTAAATTCCGGTGGTAAGTCATCATGTAAAATATTTCGGTCTTCTTTGTTCACCAACATAGCCTTGCAGAGTTCATCGAATTTAGTTTGCAATGCGGCTAAACTCCATTCACCAAACACGGTGTGACCTCCTTCATACATTTGCACTTGATATTCTTCAAATGTGGTGATATAACCGGAATAACTATTCGCATAAGGTACAATAATCACCTCTTTCACCCCTTTTTCTTTCAGACGTTTCTCTACCGACTCTTTTAGTCGCTTTGCGGCAATAGTGGTGATTTCAAAAGGAAACGCTACCAATGCCACTGTATCTATTCGAAACATTTGAATGGGAAGAATACGAGCCGACCATGGTTTATTGCGATGTCCATCTTTCAAGAAGAATTGTTTCAACAAATAAATACTCGGATCGAGCCAAGCCGGTACAATTAGGCGATTGATATGCTTTGTACCAAATATTCGTCTTGCATTGGTCTCTATTGCAAGCTTTTTGTTGCCTTGTGTTTTGTATTTTAAATCGATAATTTGCTTGTACTCTCCTTTCAGGAAGAATGCCTTTGTTTTTTCAAAATACTTTATCAAGGTTAATATTCCGCCAGCCGCTTTCACTAAAACAGGATGTGCACCCGGACCATCTACATACGCTCCTCCTAAAAAAGCCATACCCATTACGGCAGAACCGGTTCGTGCATCTAAGTTACCGTTAGTAAAAGCCGGATCGCATTGTACGCGGGTAAAATCTACATACTGCACACCACAATCTAGGCCTCCATTTAATTGCAAGGTTTTCTCAACCGGTGTATCTAAAATTTCTTTTGCCTTTTCGCATTGCAATTTACCGTTGTATTGGGCGCTCTTATAGTCATCTTCAAATTCGCCATCCCAATAGCCACGCTGAAATTTCCGTTTCGAATTGTACTTAAAACGAGGAGTAACATCTCCACAAATACCTTGTGCAAAGGCGCCAACATAATCGCCTCCCTTTTCTTCCTCTAAAAACAATGATGCATAACCCTTATTATCGGAACAAATCTTGTTCAAATCGTTAGACGCACTAGTCGTGTGTACCCCAAACCAGTTGATACTCCCTAATTCTTTGCCATCTGATGCCGTAAATTTGAGTAATGTCATTTCACGATTTACCCCCTTGTTGGTGGTTTCAGGAGTTAGTTTTTCAACTACCTCGGGGTTCTGATTATATTGCAGCAAGGATCGATTAAAAGCAACATTTTTATTTAATGCAAATTCACCTTTAGCAAAAGAAATAGTTCCTGACACTTTATTAGCTTCTGCTTGCTCAATGGCATCGGTAATACCCGTTACCAATTTCTTGTAAATCTCAGGCACAAAGCCAGGTATACTGATATTGTAAATACCATAATAAGAAAAGCCGCCCGGTCCGCTATGCGTGTGCTGGGCAGTGAGCATCAGTGTTTCTTCGGTGTAGCCTGAATTGGGTTTTCTACGTTCCAATTCTGCTAACACGCCCTTTTTAAGTGCTATGGTAATAAAACCTAATTCGCAATTTACTATGGTTAACTTTGTTCCCTTAGCCTCATCAGCAATTACAAAAGCACGGGCAAATAAAGAGGTTTCTATCCCTTCCATGGTATGGAAATAAAGTCCATACCCTAACATGCCCGCTCCTTTTACAAAGGCAGTAATATCCGCTTTTCCACATCCAATTTGATACATAAGTATTGGTATTTCTACAAATGTATTTTTTACAAAAAAGGGATGCGTTAGTTTTCAGTGAGATACCCAAAAACAACTACGAATCAACCGTTCTTAGGCGATTGATTCGTAATTAAAATTGAAAAAAAATTAGAAGGAATAGGTTAATTGTACAGTGTAATTTCTTGGCGCTTCAACATAACCCGGACGAAGTGTATATTCTCTATTCGCAATATTTTTCACTATTGCAGTAGCCGTTAACTTGTCTTTCCAATTATATCCTGCACGAACATCAAAAACGAAATCGCCTTTACTGTGTGTGGCTCGCCAATTACGAATTTTGTTCAACACATTATATTGTGGGTCGATACGAATCATTTGGCTGGTAAAGGTTCCGGTAACCCCTACAATTAATCCTTTATACTCGGTTTGCACATCGGCCTTAGCGGTATGCTTCATTCGAAAATTAAGATAAACTGCGCTTGGGTCTTTCAAAATTGCCTCGGCATTTAAATTCCATGGTTCCATGTAGGTGTATCCCACTAAGAAATTCAATGGCACACCAAAAATTTTACCTGTTCCAATAGCAGAGACTTCCACTCCCATAATCATTGCTCGTGTATAATTCTGCGCTTGTGCAATGATAAAATATCCCGAAGGTACAGGCACAGGACTTGAATCTTTAGGCAAACTCACAAACTCAATCATATTGCGGTAACGGTTCACAAAGCCGGCTAAATCGGCATAAAACATCCACTTAGAAATCTTAACGCCTTGCTTAATCCCTAATTCTGCACTCCAACCGTTTTCCGGTTTCAAGTTAAAGTTAGGAACAGCATAGGCTCCACTTCGCGCTGTTTGTACAAACTTCTCGGCAATGGCCGGAAAACGATATCCTTGTCCGAATGAAGCACGAATAAACGTTCCTTCCGTAGCTTGGAAGTTCAATCCAATACGGAATAAAGGTTCTACTGGCGACTTGATTAGGTTACCTTCTTTTCTTCCAAGCATTTTGTTCAACAGCCACTGATCGTGCATATTCGATGTGGTATCGAGTTTAAAATATTCTAAACGTACACCGGCCGTTAAGGTTAGACGTTTAAAGAATTTCTTATCTACCTGAAGAAACCAAGCTGCATTAGCTTCGTAACGCTTATTGAACGTAAGACTGCTTACTGTTGTATAATAACCAGAAATACCTGTAGCTAAATTGAAATCGATTTTTTGGAATCGTTTTACAAAAGAGTAATCGCCATAAATTTTATTCGCCTCGCTGGAATCTCCGTTGGTGTTTTGGCCACGGGAATAGTAATAACTCACCTTTAGGGAGTGTTTATTATCGTACTTATCGTAAAAATTCACATAAGGATTAATATTCACCGAAAAGTTTTTTTGTACATCAAACTTCTCTGCCACTAACACTAAACTGTCGCGATTAGCACGCGATAATTGTTGTAAATAGTTGCTCATCCCACCCGGATCAGTGCCGGTTAGTGCTGCTTTCAAACTATCAACAGATGGATAAATGCCATAGCCTTTATAAAAGAAGAAATCATCGCTACGTTCGTTAGAAATATTAGTAGTTAAGCCTACCGTTAAGTTTTGCATCTTTTTTGGGATATAGCGTAACTTCATAAAACCGCGAAAACGATCGTATGAATTTCTTTTCCCATAGCCTTCATTGCCCTGATAGCCTATATTTAAGGTGAGTTCAACCGGTCCGATTTTAGATGCGTGAACATACCCAATTCCACCAAACATAGGCGGCTTGTATTGTTCTTTACCTTTTACTGTTTTTCGGTGAAACCAATAATAATCTCTATTTTGATGATGATCGTATAAACCGTAATTGACAAAAATCTTATTGTACGGTTTATCTTCTTTAGGGGTAATTGTTCGGATATTAATCAACCCGTTTAATGCCGATGAACCATAGGACGCAGATGCTGCTCCCTTAATAATCTCCATTTGATTGATGGCCTCTACCGGCATGGCTTCCCAACGAATTCCACCATTCTCCGGACTTACCATAGGCACATCGTCTAACAATACCAATACCCGATTCCCGGTTGCATCAGCAAAACCGCTACCTCCACGAATTGAAATGGTTCGTCCCAACATATTTACACCAGGTACTTTATTGACAGCTTCGCTTACGTTTTGTGCACTTTGTGTAATATTTTGACCTTTCAACACTTCAAGAGAAACCGTTTCTTCGCCCAACTTTTTCTCGAATTTACTTCCGGTAACTACAACGATATCTAATTCTTTAGACGATTCACTCATTACAATATTGATGGTTTTCTCTTCATCATCTTTTAAACTAATCACATCAATGGTTCGCACTTGATAGCCAATGTATGTGCATTCAATAGAAAACGGCTTACCGGCAGGTACTTTAAGGGTATAATTCCCATCAATATCGGTAGATGTACCGGTGGTTGTTCCTTTAATTTTAAGATTAACGCCAATCATGGCTGACTTGTCTTTTTCATCGGTTATTCTACCTGAAATAACCGCCAATTGGGCAAAAGACGTATGTGCGAAAAAATATATAAGTAGTGTAAAAAGACCTCTTCTCATGTTAAAAGTTTAAATCAACGGCTCATTTTCATCCGTGAAAGTATATTTTTTTTGAAAAGCGCCTAACATTTAGTTAATGGAGTTATTCACAACCCAATGAGGGAAAGTTTTCTATTAAAAACATACTGCAAAAAAAAGATTGATTTTCAGCGAATAACAACTATTTGAAAGGGCTGCGCAACACGTATTCTCTAGGCTTTAGATTGGCGGTAAACAATTCCATAATGGCATTAATCCATCGATTCCGGTGCTTAAGATAACCAAACATGGGATATTGCTTAGCTCCAATAGTGGATTTCACTTCCGGTGCTGTTCGTCCGAAATGTATCATTTTCACACCCAAATCAATACATAGTTTTACTACATCATACAACATGCGTTGATAGAGGTGATACTCTTTCAAAATATCGTAATTAATACCAAAATAATGCACTTCAGCCTTATCACCCACCAAATAAACACTTACAAAACCTACCAGTTTTTCATCCAAGAAATATCCCGAGATATGATAATTGTTCGGAAATATGCGCTTTTGCTCAATAAAAAAATGATCGTTCAATTCAGCCAATTTAAAGTCAACTTTGTCGGCAACACGCTTATACAGCGCAACAAGTTCGGTTTCATAAAATTGAACCTCACTTAAAGAAAGTTCGTGCGCAACAATAGGTTCGCTTAGTTTCAAAATCTTTTTCGTTCGAACCCTATACTTAGAGGCCAGTTTATTCAAATAATCATCGAAACTCTTGAATTCCGACACATCCATGGCATTATCGGCCTCAACAGCGATGGTGTTAAACTTTCTTTCGTTATACACCTGCGTGTCTTTTGCATCAGTTGAATAAAAATCGGCATTCAAAATTGCTTTAATGGAAGGATTGAGTTCCAAAATTTTATCGGCACAAGCCATTTGTAAGCGATACTGTTGTTCTTTATTCGCTGGGTCGATACAATAACAACCAACTTCACCGGTCATAAAAATATTGCCGGCATTAAGCATGGGCATGTGGATGGCACGTACAACCGGCTTAAACAATGCCAAAAAACGGGCAAACCATTGTTGAAAAATATTGGATGATTCAGTTGTAGGAAAATAAGGAATTAAGTTCTCTCCTTCGAAAACAGATTCTTGAAAGTAAAAAAAGCCTACCAGTTGATTTCCGCAATGGCAAACCGCATAATAGAAACCTAACTGCTTATTGTGTAAGCGTTCAATCATTGACAAATACTCCGGTTGCATGAGTAAATTGCCGGGTGCAATTAATTTACGCCAAATATCTTCGGATACTTCTGCAACACTTCTGTAAACTGTAATTTTTATATCCGAAAGGTCTAATCCCATAATTTGCGAGGCAAAGGAAACAGAATTTGTGTAAAAAATGTTTTAACAAATGGTAAAATTTGCTGAATATCAACTTCTAAGCATAATACAGTGCGGAATACCATCTTCCATGTACTCCTCTCCATCTTGCACAAAACCATGCGCCTCATAAAAACGAACCAAATAGCTTTGTGCGCCAATTCGAATAGGAACAACACCATACTGCGATTCAATTATCGCTATAGCTTGTTGCATTAACGTATGACCGTATCCGAATTTACGAACATCGAACTTTACGACTACTCTACCAATGGACACTTCAGCATAACTCACTCCGGGTTTAACAATACGACAATAAGCCACTAATTCTTGTCCGCTATACCCCATAAGATGCATAGAGTCAACATCTTTTCCATCGGCATCTAAATACGCGCAGTTTTGTTCCACTACAAAAATCGCTTGTCGCAACTGCATAACAGTGTAAAGTTCATCAACTGTTAAAGCATTATAATCTTTTAATTGCCAATCTATCATATCCATTTAGGTGAAGTACTTGAATAAGCGTCCAAATAAACATAAAAAAAGGGCTGCCGAAGCAACCCTCTTTCCACAATCCATGAAATTCTTATTTGATGAATCCGTTACCGGAGCTGTTAATTTCAACATTAGTTGTACCTTCTTTCAAGATAGAACAGGCGTGAATGGTTTTCGGGTCGTCCATAATGCAAATGATATCGCCAGGAACCAAGTAGTAAGTATTTAAACTTAATCCACCCAAGGCCTCACCTTTACCGCTGAATACGTCTTTTTTCGGACCTACATAAACAGCAACTTTGCGTTCAGAACCATTTTTCAAACTCACTTTCAATTCCTGAGCCTTTATGGGCATTGGCGCTGTTTCTTCTGTTTTCTTTGTTTCGTTATTGTTGGCTGCTAATACATCATTTGATTGCGCAAAAGCAGATGCGCCCAATAAAAGGGATGCGGATAAAAAAATTGCTTTCATGATCTAAATTTTCAACAAAGTTAATTTGTGGAAAACATGTGGAAAACATATATGCACAGTGAAAATGTGAGCTGTCAGAAAAAATAGACAATTGTGCTGCCATATCCGTATTTAGGATGATGTGCATCGTCAAAAGAGGCAACATGCGGATGGCGTTTGAGTAATTTATGGACTTCCTTTTTCAACACTCCTTTTCCATTGCCATGAATAATACGCAATTCAGACTTACCGGAAGCTATAGCCTGATCAATAGACTTTTCAAACAACTCGATTTGATGTTCCAAGATGTATTTTTCGTCTTTTTTCCCTCCGGTATACCCTTCGTCATCCATATGCAAATCAACAGCTTGAGCAGAAGAATAATGCACCTTACCGCCCGAAGGGTTGGCTGCGCCCATCATATATAGGCGCAACAAGTCTTTGTCGAATTGCTTACTCATTGTTGCCAAAAATATGTAGAATTAATTTTCAAATCAAAAAAAATGACCCGAGCTGCTTTTCTTCTGTTATTTATCGTTGGTATTTCGTCATGTAAGAAATACTTCGATCCCAAATACACCTATACGCAACCTGTGTTAGATTTTAAGGCATCAGGCAATACGATTGAAGCCGATAGTGCCATGGCATTTATTGATTCATTGCGCTTAGACACTACAAAAGTGTTTACTTATTTCACAAATATCAGAAGTTTTAAAGAGAGTGAAACATTGATTAACATTCGCTTACAAGGCAAATCGATAGGCAACTACGATATTGGGAATTACACCTCTCTTTCTTTCCGAAAACCTGAAGACGGTCTTAGCTACTCAGCCCAAAGCGGCAAAATTGTAATTAACGAATGGAATAAAACCACAAAGAAAATATCAGGCAACTTCTATGCTACTGTGACTGATTCCACAGGAAGCGCTGTCCAAATTGAATCAGGAAGATTTAATGCAGTTCAATACTAACGAAGGTTTCAGCTAAAATAGAAAAAGCCGTACTAACAGTACGGCTTTTTTAGTGCTGTTGAGGCAGGAGTCGAACCTACACGAGGAGATTAGCTATTGTGCAGTGCGCGCGCGAGTGGTCAACCCTTCATTACACAACGTTTATCTCTTGTTCCTCACCCCCGAGACAGGAGGGTATGTCTGCCAAATTTCATCACCCAACAATGATGACACAAAGATAAAGACAAGTTCAATATTTTAAAATAAAACTAATAGAATGATAAATAATTTACATTTCATTTAATAATTATGTATATTTTTGAACAATAATTAAAACTAGAATCAAATTATGTCCATAAATTATGAAATTGATAATGTGGATATTGGCATCATGAACGCCTTGCTGAAAGATGCGAATACTCCATATACCGAAATTGCCGAAAAACTCTTTATTTCTCCGGGTACAGTGCATGTACGCATGAAAAAACTGGAACGCTATGGTATTGTGAAAGCACCGCAAATTCAGCTCAACACCAAAAAATTGGGATTAGATGTTATTGCATTTATAGGTGTTTATTTAAATCGGTCCGATCAATACGATGCCGTGTTGAAAGAAATTAAAAAAATTGATGAGGTCGTTTCTTGTCATTACACCACCGGCAATTACAGCTTGTTCTTAAAGATAGTATGCTCCGATACCGAACATCTCCGAAAGGTGTTACACGATAAAATGCAAAAGATTACAGGCATCAACAGAACAGAAACATTGATTTCTTTGGAAGAAAGTTTCGAAAGAGCTGTAGTATTACAACCTGTTAACTCAACCCGATGAATATAAAACGTATTTTATTGTTAGTCTTATTGGTCATTGTCATTATTGGGGGAATCAACCTAATGGGAAGTCGCCAAAAGCCTGAATTTAAAGGCATACATAACCTGAGTATAGTGCCTTTAGGGGAACAGGGATACCGCTATACCGGATGGATTGAAGTCTATAACCCATCCATATTTCAATTGCGACTTTCCGCTATCAATTTGCAATTCGAACTGAACCAAAAACAGATTGGAGCACTAGAAAATCCGATCAATTTAAACATATCCGCTAAGGAAACCGGGCGTTATCCTTTTGAACTTCGCTTCAACAGGACTGATTTTGACATCACTAATGCAACAACATTTGATGCTCATTTTAAAGGGAGCTTGAGCAACACAAGCCTATTCTCCAAAGTAAATGTGAATATCGACACCATCGAAACTGTGACAATAAAATGATTTTATTAACTTCGGAATAGCAAAACTATATCGCAATGTCTTCGAAGTATTTCCTCTTGTATGCAATTATTATTGGCAGCTTAAGTTCTTGTAAAATACAAGCCCCACAATTCGTAAAATACGAAAACCTAAAGTATGAATCAATAGGTATGAGTGGCTTTAAACTGGGTACTGAGGTAGTATTCCACAACCCGAATATGTTGAAGTTTAAAATTCAAAATGTTGGCTTAGATCTTTATCTCGACAATAAAAAAATGGCTGCTATCAATGAAAAACGAGAAATTTTGGTACGCAGGAAAAGCGATTTCTCCATTCCAATTTCGGTAACCATTAAGCCGGAAATGAGTCTTTTAGATGGGTTGAAAGAAATTTACAAAGCGTTCACCTCTAAAGAAATGGATTTGCGTATTAATGGAGGAGTTGGCGTAAAATGGTTACTTTGGAAAAAGGAACTTGGTATTGACATCAATAAAAAAGTAAAATTCAAATAACAAGTAATTATCTTAAATCGATGCTATGAATTTAAAGTTTATCAAGTACTTCGCTTCATTCATCAGTGTTGTAGCGATTTTATTCTCGATTTTTGCCGGTGGCATTTGGACGTATTTCGCATTATTTTATGCCTTTGCCTTAGTCCCAACATTAGAATTATTCATGCGGGGGAACACAGAGAATTTTGAAAAACTCGAAGAAGAAATCATAAAAAAAGACGTTAAGTACGACTTGTTAGTATGGATTATTGTACCCATTCAATACACTATGCTAATCGTTTGTTTATATCGAATTAGTAACGACTCTTTAGTTTGGTGGGAAGTATTGGGCATCATGTCGGCTATGGGCATTGCATGTGGCGTTTTTGGCATTAATGTAGCGCACGAATTAGGCCATAGAAGCACAAAATTCGAACAATTTTTATCGAAGATGCTTTTATTAACGTCACAATACATGCATTTTTTTGTGGAACATAATCGAGGTCATCACAAAAATGTATCTACCGATGATGATCCGGCATCTTCGCGATTAAATGAAACAGTATATGCGTTTTGGTTTCGTTCAGTAAAAGATGGATGGTTTTCGGCATGGCACTTGGAAAACGAACGAATGGCGAAACTCAATTTACCTTGGTATAGTCTGAAAAGCGAAATGGTACAATATCAAATTATTCAAGCCGTATCGCTTGTGGTTATTTTTGCTGTGTTTGGTCCCAAAGCTTTATTGTGCTATATCGGTGCAGCGATTATGGGATTTTTGTTGTTAGAAACGGTGAACTACATTGAACATTATGGATTACGTAGAAAATTAATTGATGGTGCATATTATGAAAAAGTAATGCCGATTCATTCATGGAACTCTAATCACCCCATTGGTCGTTTGTTGTTGTTTGAACTAACGCGCCATTCTGATCATCATTACATGGCTTCTAGAAAATATCAAGTATTGCGCCATTTCGATCAAAGTCCGCAAATGCCTACTGGCTATCCGGGCATGATGGTTTTAGCCTTAATTCCACCTTTGTGGTTCAATGTAATGAACAATGAAGTGGAGCGATACAAAGCGACCTTAGAAGGCATAAATCTTGCGTAGCGAAGTAATTCTCGGGCAACACTCATTACAGCATTTTTGGGCAAAACAAAAGCATTATATTTTCAACTAAACTGATTCATTCTTCGGCATTGCAGTTTATACCCATTTGTAAGTAATTGAACCATTTATATCTATCTATTTAACCATTTTAAGTATGACAGAGAATAGGGAAAATACTGATTGATGTCATATCACTCCCATATTGTAGTGTTAACTTTGCGCCTCATAAAAATTCAATAGCAATATGGCCAAAGGAAATACTCCAAGAAAGAACGTTGTTGCCCCAAAAAAAGCAACAACCATTATCAAGAAACCTACCGTAAAAACTACTTTTGTCGCTGAAAAGAAAGTTATTAAAGAAGCTGAAAGTCAGCAAGCTTTAGCCGCTGAAAAAGTAATTACCGATTGGCAAAGCGAAACCATTTCGTTGGGCGAATTAGGGCAAATGAAATCAAAAGATAAATTAGTTGAATTCATCAGTTCGAATAATGGGAGCCCAAAAAAATTACTCGACTCCATTAAATATGAAACTGAACTAGAGCAATTACAAATTGAACTCGTTAAACTGCAACGATGGGTACAGGAAAGCGGAGCACGCGTTGTTATTCTGTTTGAAGGTAGAGATGCTGCCGGCAAAGGAGGAACCATCAGACGCTTCACAGAACATATCAACCCGCGTGCCATGCGCGTTGTAGCTTTGCCGAAACCTACCTCAGACGAATTGGGACAATGGTATTTCCAGCGTTATATCAAACAATTACCCAACCGAGGAGAGATCGTATTCTTTGACCGGAGTTGGTACAACCGTGCAGTAGTTGAACCGGTGAATGACTTCTGTACAAAGGCGCAATATGAACGCTTTATGCATCAAGTAACAGAGTTTGAACACATGTTATATGAAGACGGAATTACAATCGTAAAATTCTGGTTCTCGATTTCACAAGATGAGCAATTAAGACGATTTAAATCGCGCCAAGCGAATCCGTTAAAACAATGGAAACTAAGCCCTGTGGATATGCAAGCGCAACAAAAATGGAGTATCTACACCACTTACAAAGAAGAAATGTTCAACAAAACGCATACATCCTTCAGTCCGTGGATTATTGTGAAAGCAAACAATAAAATGAAAGCACGCTTAGAAAGCATACGTTATGTACTTTCTGAAATGCCGTATGCAAACAAAGGCTTAGGCATCCGCTTAAAACCAGATCCAAACATTGTAGCGCGTTATCATCGTAAAACAATACAAGTAGATAATTAATCGCTTACACACGCTTGAGTTTAGCCATATAAAATCCGTCATATTCGGTATTAATACCGGGAGTGAGGGATTTTTCTGCAATTAATGTAAAGCCGGGATTGCGCTGGAGAAAGGCTTGAACCTGAAGTTCATTTTCTTGCGGTAGAATACTACAAGTAGCGTACACTAAAATGCCGTTGCCTGCCACCATAGTGGAATAGCTGTCCAAAATTTGTTGTTGTGTTTTCGTAATTGCAGTAAGTAATTCAGCATTTAACTGCCATTTATTTTCAGGATTTCTGCGAATAACTCCACTACCGCTACAAGGTGCATCTATCAACACAATATCGCCCTGCAAACGATATTCTGCCACTAGGCTTTCATCCACAACTTGCGCATAAACAATTTTAGCACCTGCACGTGATGCGCGTTTACGAAGTTCTAGGATTTTGTTCTCGTGAATATCGAAGCTTACAATTTGACCCTTATTCTGCATTAAACAAGCGAAATGGAGCGACTTCCCACCTGCCCCTGCGCAAGTATCAATTACAACTGTGTTGGGCCTAGGTTCACAAAATTCGACCACTTGTTGCGAAGAAATATCTTGAAACTCAAACAAGCCGTCTTTATAGGCGATGTGATTGACTAATTTCTGTCGTTGTTGCAATACCATGCCATCATTACAATCTTCTACTTTTTGAACAATTATCCCTTCATCGCCAAGCACCTTCAAAAGCTTTTGTCGGGATGTTTTCAAGGTATTAGCCCGAAGGCAAACCATCGACTGTTCATTCAACTTTGTCGCTATAGATTTCCATGCTGTTCCATATGCTTTTTCACCTTCTGTAAAAAACCAATCGGTGTAAGACAATCGAATGGCTTCTGTAGTGGGTTCGTTCAACTGTAGTAAAATTGTCTGTCGATTGTTATCATCCAATTCGAACCAGTCCGGAATTTCTATCTGCTCCGAAAGCAACTTTGCGGCCAATAAAAGACGCGTATTTATATCAATGGATGAAATATCTTGTCGGCTTAAGTGTGCGTAATAGCGCAAGAAACGAATGATTTCAAACACACTCTCCGCAATAAAATGACGATCGCGTGCGCCCCATTGTTTGTTATTCTTTAAATATAACTCAATCGTTTTACCTAAATGTTTGTGATGTTGAAGTACATCTGTAAGTATACCCACTACTGCATTGCAGTTCCCTCTGTAAATTTTCAAAACAACTATTTAATTAATGTAAACTTTCTTGAAGTGTTGAATGCAGCACTCACTAAATGCAGCACATACACTCCGTTCGGTAGTGCCGAGACATTAATCTCGTTCTTTCCTTCTAATGCAGCATTCAAAACTAAATTACCGGTTAAATCAAAAATCTGATACAGTGTATTTCTTAAATCATTCGAAGACTCTATCTTCAAAACGTTTCGAGCAGGATTTGGGTAAATAACCAAACTATTATTACGCATAGCAGGTTCTTCAATAGCCGTTGTAGTATCTTTGTTCCAATTCACCTCAGACAACATCATCATCCCCCCGCGTTGGTTACCTACAAGATATTCAGGTTTTCCATCGTTATTAATATCCGCAATAGAAATAGTAGAACGGCTGCCGGCATTATAGCCTAGCACATTAGAATCTACCAACAAAAAGCTACCTCTACGTAAACTATCGCGATTGACTTTATATTTAAATACTAAACCGCGTTCAGAACCGGAATATAAAAATGTATTTGTATCTTCTTTTGCAATAAACGGAGCTGCATAGCCCCAAAGTACATTGTTTTGCCAATCGTTCACACGAATTGTGCCTAAAAAAGGATTCACCGAATCGACATCAAATTTTGGTGCAGTTTTAGTCCCAAAATTCCAATAATAGTTTACGCGTCCTTCTTTATTGCCAACAATAATATCATTAAGTCCATCTTCGTTTATATCGTAAATAAAAGGTTTGGCAAACTCCCCTGCATCAATCCCGCCAAGTTGTGGAGTAGTAATACTTGTATATGGCTTTGCAGTGCCATTATTCTTGTAAAAGAACAAATAACCACTATTATTGCCGGTCACCATATCATACAAACTGTCCCCATCCAAATCACCAAAGGCTTGATATAATCCCAGCATACTGAATGCTGAAATTCCACACCAATCTGAAGAAGAGTCTAACTCGAACTGCACATTGTTGCCAATGGAAACATTTCTTAAATAATACAATTTAGCCCTTGGACTTGGATTTCCTGAATATTGTCCATTCTCTCCTATGACAATATCAGGTTTCCCATCTCGATTAACATCTTCGAACATCGGTCTAGAATCGGAACCTGCATCAACAATCTGATTAACAAAAAATGTGTCTCCGGCATAACTATACTCTTGTTTACCACTTACTTTGCTGTTGCGATACACCTGAACATTATTGATATCCTTTGCTAATCCTACTCCTTGATCGTAATTGAAAGGAGCAATCATCAGATCTTTGTATCCATCATTATTGTAATCGATGCTATATGCTGCCGGAAAAATAGGCATATTAATAGGTGTATTATACTTAGGGAAAACACTGTCAATATAACTTACGTCAGCATAAGCGGTATCCCCTGAATTCTCAGCATAAATTAACCCCGGATAACTTACATCGCCCAAAAACAAATCCACATCATTATCACCTTCATAATCGAAGGTGAACATTGTGCCACCTTGATGACGGGCGCTAGAACCACCTGATATTGGACCTTGCAACCCATTACCTTTACAAGAAGCATGCAGAAAAAGCGAGTTTGTTGTACTATTTTCAATAAAATTACCCCAACAATTGGTTATATTTAAAAACACTAACGAATCAAGCGAATAGCCCATTTCTACAGCTTGATTCTCATAATAATTAACAGTAGCCCCACCTAAAATATCAAACGATAATACATCCATGTCACCATCTCCATTCACATCTGTTAAGCCGGGTAAATCATTAATGAAGGTCCAAATGTGATCTGAAATGGTTGGAGTAATGCGGAAACGAAGTTCATCTTGATAATAATCGAACGCTAAAATACCGTTCACTTTTTTCCCTCTCCAACATTGTATTGCTCCATTCGTTAATGAAAAAATATCGGGCACTCCATCTTTATTAAAATCGCGAATTACTGCCCAACCCCAAAGTTCTTTCGGAAAAAACTTTTCGTACTCAGGCGTATATTTATAAGTCGGATATACATTAGGGCCCTGATTAATAAAGGTCATTACCTTGCTTCCATACTTGTCAATAATGAACAAATCGGGGTAAGCATCATCATTTAAATTAATGTCGGATATTACGGGAGAATTCATACCTCCACACCACGCATTAACAAGCTTTTTGTTTTGAGATGTTACATCAACATCGCGAATTACAAATTTCTGTTGTGCATGAATGAAATGAGTAACAAACAAAATTATGGGAATAGACAAATATTTTTTCATGCATTGAAGATAGTGAAAAGCACAAAAAAGTTGCTAGAAGTGCTATAAATCTGTTTAAATTCAAAAAGGATAACCCACGGCTAACTGAAATTGTCCGAATTGAGATTTGTCTTTAAACCGCCATTTATTAGTAGTATAGCGTGGATCGCGCACCGGAATTCCATAATCGAAACGAATCACAAAATAGCTAAAATCTAAGCGTACGCCTGCGCCTATGTCAACAGCAAATTCATTCCAAAATCGTTTAAAATCAAATTCAGCATTCGGCCGTTGAGCATCTTTGTTCAACAACCAAATATTTCCAACATCAGTAAACACAGCACCTTTGAGCCATTTGTAAATATCAAAGCGCAATTCGCCATTCAATTCAATCTTAATATCTCCGGCTTGGCTAAAGAATCCGGTAACTCGAGTAGGATCATTAAACCCATCGCCAACATAAGACCCCGGGCCAACCTCTCTAATTCTGAAACCACGTAAACTATTCGGCCCTCCGGTATAAAACTGTTTAATAAACGGCATTGTTTTCGAGTTTCCATAGGGCAAACCTAAACCCAAATATCCACGACCGGCAAAACTAACATGCGCATCAAATCTATAAAAGCCCCGAAATTCATTTTCAATGCGTAAATATTCTGCGAACTCCCTTTTGGCAATCTTATAAGGAATGGTATCCTTTGTTTTCTTTGCTAAATTAGCTAATGAAAAACCTGCCATCAAAAGATTTCCGGCTGCTTCTATACTAATTCTATTGTAAATATATTTCTTATCGTTCTTCGTTTTCTGATTCGTATAAAAGAACGTGTAGTTTGGACCAAAAATGATTCGTTCTTCAAACGAGTTTTTCAACGAAGGATTATTATTCAACCGAGTAATAAAATCCTCTCCCTTTTGAGGTAATATATACAAACTGAACACGAATGGATTCAATTGATGACGCATAAAGGTATTCGGCTCCCATTCATATCCGAACAATGCCCCAAAATTATGTAATGTATAATAGAAAACACGCGTGTTCGCACTGTTGAAATCAAATCGTTTCTCGTAGCTGTATGTTAGCGATATCTTTGTTTTCGGACGTTGGAACTTAAACGTAGATGTAGGTTTTGAGAATAAGAACTTATTGAAATAATAGGTGGTAGATGCCGAAACATCGTTCGTGATAATGCTCACCGGTTTTTTGCTGGCAAATTGAAACTGAAAACCGGTATTCAGTTCAATCACCAATAAATCCGACCGCTTAAATAGATTTCGATTTTTATATGAAATACCTCCCGAAACACCGAAAAAACCACCGGAGATATCGGTCGTATAATTCCCTTGTATATCGCCACCCAATGTTTGACGTTTTGCAGGTGTAAGGTTTATAACTGCATCGAGATAGTTCCCCGGGCGATTAGCTTTGGCAAAATCAACTGAAACAAATTTGAAAGAACCTAAATCCGAAAATCGCCTCACTGTTCGCAAATAATTATCGCGTTGATACAGCTGCTCGCGTTTGAAAAATATTCCGTCTAACAAAGTTCCGGTATGATACTTTAATTTTTTGCTGATGAAAGAAAATTCAGCCATTTGTAACGTATCGCGTTTAGGATTTTGCCCCGGTGCATCTGTACCAAAATCAGGTGTTGTATACACGTTGTTAATCCAATATTGTTGATGTGTAAAGCTATCGCTGGGTTGATTGACATACACATTAATATTCACCATTCGGTTTGCGTTGTTCGTATCTAATTCATAGTTCACATACTCTTTGGTAAAAAAGTAAAACCCACTATTCTTCAAATCGTTTTCAATGCGCTCGCGTTCAGCCTTTAAGTTCGTAATATCGAAACGAGTATTGGGTTTCAACATCGAACGATGATGATTTTGCCATACAATGGAATCCGTTTTATACGTTGGACGCGGATAGAGCACATTTCCTACTTTCCAATACTCGCCAGGAGTAATCGTATAAGCAACAGTTACCTTCTTTTTTTTGAACTTCAATTCATGCGAAACTTGGGCTTGAAAATAGCCATAGTTCTGCATGTAATTTTGGATCAACCTATCCGATTTTGCGGCCAACAAACTATCGTAAATTACAGGTGGTTCACCTACTTTATTTTTAATCCACCACGTAACTTTGTTTTCTTTGTCTTTATTCGCAGCGGTATAGAACCAAAGCTTGAAAGGGAGAAAACCAAAGGCCTTTATATTCGGTTTTTGAATGGCTACTTGTTTCAAATCGTCATGCACCTTCTGTCGATTCTGCAACTTCTTATAGCCTACAATGTTGATATCATTTTGTTTCAACAGAAACTCGTTCTCTTTGAATTTTTTCGTTACCGAACATGAAGAAATAAACAGCAGTAAAACAGCCATCCATTGCATTGGGTTTCGGTAATTAATAAAATTCATTCTTCGCAAGTCGTCTATTTTTTTACTTTAGTAACAATGATTAGCAAAAGTCAAATTAAGTTTATTCAGTCGCTACATCAAAAAAAATACCGACAAATGTACGGGAAATTTTTGGTGGAGGGCCACAAGACTGTGATAGAACTCATTTCCTCTTCTTTTATTGTTGACAAAATATATGCCACAAGCGATTGGGACAATGCCAAAGCACAACAACGTAATATTGAAATTGAAACAGTAACTGAAGATGAACTTCAAAAAATTTCAACGCTTGAAAATCCACAACAAGCCATAGCCATTGCTTCAATGCCTGCTATTCCATCCGACTTAACACTAAAAGAAGGAAAATACATTGCATTAGATACACTGAACGACCCCGGTAATGCAGGTACCATTATCAGAACTGCCGAATGGTTTTTCGCAAGTCGTCTATTTTTTTACTTTAGTAACAATGATTAGCAAAAGTCAAATT
>CAYNMP010000017.1:38028-67977 GCA_964398475.1 uncultured Chitinophagaceae bacterium
TTCGCAAGTCGTCTATTTTTTTACTTTAGTAACAATGATTAGCAAAAGTCAAATTAAGTTTATTCAGTCGCTACATCAAAAAAAATACCGACAAATGTACGGGAAATTTTTGGTGGAGGGCCACAAGACTGTGATAGAACTCATTTCCTCTTCTTTTATTGTTGACAAAATATATGCCACAAGCGATTGGGACAATGCCAAAGCACAACAACGTAATATTGAAATTGAAACAGTAACTGAAGATGAACTTCAAAAAATTTCAACGCTTGAAAATCCACAACAAGCCATAGCCATTGCTTCAATGCCTGCTATTCCATCCGACTTAACACTAAAAGAAGGAAAATACATTGCATTAGATACACTGAACGACCCCGGTAATGCAGGTACCATTATCAGAACTGCCGAATGGTTTGGGTTTCACGGTGTAATCTTATCTGAAAACAGTGTAGATATTTACAATCCGAAAGTTGTGAATGCTGCTAAAGGCTCATTGTTCCGAATTCCTGTGTTTTACCAAAATTTAGCTGATTGCTTTACTAAGCACTCGCAGATGCCGGTGCTTGGAACATTTATGGAAGGAGAATCGGTGTATACTGCATCACTGCCAACATCCGGAATTTTGTTGATTGGCAATGAAGCCAATGGTATTGATCCATCGCTTTGGCCAATGATTAAAAATAAATTATCGATTCCAAGGGTTGGTAAAGCAGAATCGCTCAATGCAGGAATTGCTGCAGGTATATTGATGAATGAGTGGGTGCGTAGAAATGACAACTAAAAAATGAAAGTAACGTGCATGTAGAGTTATATACAGATGGTTCATCGCGTGGAAACCCGGGTCCGGGTGGCTATGGAGCGATTCTGAAATTTGGAAAACATGAAAAAGAATTTGCTGAAGGCTTTCGATTAACTACGAACAATCGAATGGAATTATTAGCTGTAATTGTTGGTTTGGAAGCCCTAACCAAAGACGGCATTTCGGTTACGGTTTATTCCGATTCGAAATATGTAGTAGAGGCTATTGAGAAGAAATGGGTATTTGGTTGGGAGAAGAAAAACTTCAAAGACAAAAAAAACCCTGATTTATGGAAGCGCTTTCTGCAAATATTCAGAAAGCACCAAGTAAAATTTGTTTGGATTAAGGGACACAACAATCATCCGTACAACGAACGCTGTGATGTATTAGCCACCAATGCTGCAGATGGCAAAGGATTAGCTGCCGATAAAGGCTACGAAGCCATTTGCAAAGAAGAAGGGTTATTATAAACCGTTTTCTGCATGTGCTTTGTAATTGTTCAGAATCAATTGCCAGCCCATTTGCTGCATGTCTAAAGGATTCTCGGTTTCAGCTTCAAACACTTCGGTTACTTTAGTACTATCGCCTTCTGCAGAAAAAGTAATTTCAACTACGCGATTATCGCCCATTGTATATTTAATATAACGGTGCATATCAACAACATCGTACACCCCAAAAAAATCAAACGCAAAACTACCGTCTTTGGCGGCCATACGATAATTAAATTTTCCACCCACCTGCAAATCGTTTTCTGCTTGCGGACAATGCCATTCCGGTGCAGCAAAATTCCATTGCTTTATATGCTCAGGCAGTGTGAAAAAATCCCATGCTTTTACTACATTGGTATTTACAAGTGTTTCAACCGTTATTTGCGTATTCATATCCGATAATTTTAGTTTATAAAATGTGTTTTTCTACTTCTTTTTGCACCAAGTCTGCAACAAAATTCATGATTTCATCTTCAAATTCCAAGCAGCAACAATCCTCTTTAAAACCAATACCGGTGGCTGTTACAACTAATTTAGCCGCTTCTTTGTGTTTAGCACAGACTTTCTTTTCTGCTTTTGTTTTAATGGATTCGTAATTGATATGCATACCCTCGTCATTTGTTGAGCAATATAATTGCTTTTTGCAAAGGTTGGAAATTCGAGGTCACAATTATGCAATGATAAGCTGCTCTTTTGCCATAGCATAAAACGGCTCTCGTAGCTTTAATGTAGCCGATATCCATGCTTTAATTTCTTGCCCTGTCTTATGCTTCAGCAATGGTCGTAAATGCAAACCAGTGCCCATCAGATTTTTGAATATTGTTTCCTCTGAAGCTTGGAGCCAAAGGGTATGTCCGTGTTTGTTCATTCGTTCCATGTTACAATGAAAGCAAGCTGTACCGCCTCCACAGCTAATTACTGCTTGTTTATCGAAGAGACCTTCAAGCACTTTAGATTCAATGATTCTGAACGCATCCTCTCCTTCCGATGCAAATATCTCCGGTATAGTTTTCCTTTCTTGTGCTTCAATGCATTCGTCCAAATCATAAAAAGGAACGTGCAACGTTTTCGCTAATTGTCTTCCATATGTTGTCTTTCCAACACCGGTAAAACCAACAATAAAAATAGGTAATGCTTTCATTACAATGCTTAGCCTTTGATAACCACTCTTGGATCAAGAAGCGAATAAAGGATATCAGTGAAAATATTCACGATGACAAATACTACTGCAACAAACAACACACCGCCCATCACTACTGGAAAATCAAAGTTCTTCAACGAATTAACAGTTTGTAAACCAAGTCCATCGTAATTGAATACTGTTTCAATGAAATAAGCACCTGTAAGCAAAGCCGCTAACCACCCCGAGATGGAAGTGAGTACCGGATTCAATGCATTGCGTAATGCATGTTTGAATACTACCTTATAATAACTCAAACCTTTTGCGCGTGCGGTTCGCACATAATCTTGCGAAAGTACATCAAGCATCGATGCACGTGTGAGTTGCGCAATAATGCCTACCGGACGAATACCTAGTGCAATCACTGGCAAGATGAGGTTCTTCCAAACAATCACTTCATCGCCATAATCGTTCAGCACCACCAACGAACCTTGATGATTCAATCCCGTTATGGCACTCAAGTAGTAACCAAAAATAATGGCAATTAAGAATGCCGAGAAAAAGGCAGGTTGAGAAATGCCAATCACGGAACTGGTCAAAATAAAATTATCCCAAAACGAATACTGTCGGAGCGCGGCAAAAACGCCTATTACAATACCAATTACAGAAGCAATCAACATCGCAAACAAAGCTAAGATGGCTGTGGCGAAAACCTTTTCCGATAATACTTCCGAAACTTTTCTGCGCGATTGAAACGAACGACCTAAATCGGGTTTCTTTAGCACAATCGTCTTTTCTCCAACGGTAAATAACTTGACAAAATGGGCTTGATTAGGTGCTATATATGTTGGATGATTTTCATCGCTGAGTTTATGTGCTGAAACAGGCGACAAATCGTTGAAGTAAAAATATAAACGCTTATACCAAGGCTGATTCAAACGAAACTCGCGCTCAATAGCTTGTACAGAAGCCGTATCGGCACGTTGGCCTAAAGTCATCCGAGCTGAGTTTACCGGCAAAACATTGAAAAGTAAAAAGATAAACACTACCACACCGAGTATTACCAATACACCGGATGCCAATCGTTTTAGAATGAATTTCAGCAGGTTCAAATCAATTGTTTTAATGCTTCGCTGCTGAAAAATACGTTTTTTCTAACTCTTCGAAGGTAGGAAAATGTTTACGATGCCATTTGTTCACCACAACACCATTTTTCAACAACACTAAACCCGGATTAGAACGCATAATGGTTTTCAATGGTGTTTCATCGGCCATATAAAACGGATAAGCACATTGATGTTTGTGACGGAATTCTTCCGGGTCTTCGCTTGTGATCGCATAGAATTGTATACCGGCTTTGTCGCATTTTGCAGCAATGTCGTTCAAATGATCTTTGAAGCAGCAATCGCAAGATTTACTCAATTTATAACTGATAACAGCCAATGAATACTCCGGATTGTTCAACAATGAATCGGTGATATCGACATGCTCTTGATCGAAAACATAAAGGTTAGTGATTTTAGCAGGAATACCCGGGTCGATGACAATATCTTTTCTGTCTTTATATTCCCAGTCTTCCGTGATTGCCGATAGCTCAGCCGTTTTAAACTCTTTCTCTTCACCTGATTTCTTGTTCTTATAAATGAACACATAGTCTTTCACTTCAGGCTTCAACACTTTGCGCATTTCATTGATATCGCTGCCAATTTTATAAGGACGAAAATCAATCACCGGTTCGTTCCACATAAAATTATATAAGCAAAAGATTAATGAAACCGTTGTTACCCCATATACTAAGACAGCACGTGGCAACTCTGTAAACAATGAACTAATCTTTTTATAGTTGATGGTGAGGAATACAATCAAAACATCCAAAAATACATCCTTCCAAAATGTTTCCCATGGTTTTAGTTTAATGAAATCGCCAAAGCAACCGCAGTCAGTAACCTTCATTTTGGTTTCTGAAAAATTAGCCGCAAACGAAAGGTGGGTGAACTTTACTGAAATAAAAATCAACACTAAGGCCAAAACGCCTAAGCCTAAACCTGCATTTCTGCCGAAGGCTCTTTCGGCAATTCCTGCCACTGCGAAACCAAAAACAGCCAAGAAAAACAATCCCCAAAAAGTAAGCGTTGGAGAATATCCCGATAAATAGGTAAACCCAGTTAATAATGTAAAGAACAAGGTCATCAGCAAAAGTAACACCGCAGTGAGTTTAGGTCGCCAACCCAAAATAATGGCAAGACCTAATGCTAACTCCAATACAATCATAAATACCGAAAACGGAGTAGACATTGGATTCATGAACTCCATGTGCATAGCTTCAAAATACTCATGCATCTTGTAGCTGGTTCCAAGTGGGTCGATTGCTTTTACAAAACCTGAGAAAATAAACAGGGAGCCAATAAAATTTTGAAGAAAATTAATGAGCACGTTAGTGGGCTTAGCAAAGAAAAACCGAAGTGCAGTCAATAATAGGCCTGCAATACCAACGTAAAGAAAAATGGAATAGACTGTCATAGTTAGGCGTTTAAGCGGATGTTTTTTGTTCTGTTAATTGGATCAATGCAAATAATGAATAGTTCACAATATCTTGATAGCCGGCATCAATGCCCTCGGAAATAATGGTTTTACCTTGGTTGTCTTCAATCTGACGTATGCGTAGCAATTTCATTAAAATCAAATCGGTAAAACTGCTTACCCGCATATCGCGCCAAGCTTCGCCATAATCGTGGTTTTTGGCCAACATCAATTCTTGAATAGCTTTCGATTCAGCATCAAAATGGGTTAAGGCTTCATGTTCCGACAAATCTAAATTCGTGTTATCGTTCATCTTCAATTGAATTAAACCAATGATGGCATAATTCACCAAACCAATAAATTCACTTTCAACGCCTTCTTCAACTTTTTGCGCTTTATTCTCTTCAATGGTGCGAATGCGTTGGGCTTTAATGAACAATTGATCGGAGAGAGAAGATGGACGAAGAACACGCCAAGACGTGCCATAATCCTTCGTTTTCTTCTGAAACACATCTCTGCATTTCCGAAGTTCGCTTTCGTATTGTGAAAAAGTTTTTTCTAATTGCATAATTGTTTGATAAAGTTATTCATTAGCTTCAAATTGCGTAACGATTTATATTTTTTTAGAAATGATACTAAACTGCAATGGCCAACTTTTAGACCTCAGTAGCCCAAAAGTAATGGGAATTCTGAATCTGACACCCGATTCGTTTTACGATGGAGGAAAATATGTGGATAACGATTCTGCTTTACAACGCGTTGCAGACATGCTAGCTGAAGGTGTTGATATTATTGACATTGGGGGTATGTCTTCAAAACCCGGTGCAGCCATTATTCGGTCAGATGTGGAAACTTTGCGGGTGATTCCTGTTATTAAAGCCATTCATAGTGCCTTTCCGAAAGCATTAATTTCTATCGATACTATCCACACCCCAACAGCCAAAGCGGCCGTAGAAGCAGGAGCATCCATTGTAAACGATATTAGTGGGGGCGATTACGATAAAACGATGCTTTCTACCGTTGCCAAACTAGGCGTTCCCTTTATCGCTATGCATATGCGTGGAACTCCGGAAACCATGCAATCGCTCACGCATTACGAAGATATTGTGGATGATGTTTACTTCGATTTGAAAGAAAAACTGTTGCAATGTAAAGCAGCAGGCATAAAGGATGTGATACTGGATCCAGGATTTGGATTTGCAAAAACAGTGGAGCAAAATTTCACTTTACTTCACCAATTGAATGTATTCAAAACCCTTCAAGCTCCATTATTGGTTGGGCTTTCCAGAAAATCTATGGTAACCAAAACACTTCATCTATCGAAAGAAGAAGCGTTGAATGGCACAACCGTATTGAATACTATAGCATTGATGAATGGGGCAAATATACTCAGGGTACATGATGTAAAACAAGCCAAAGAAGCGGTGTTACTTTTCTGTGCACTCAATAAAACAGCCTAAAAAGCAATAAAATAGGGATTTTCAAGATTTTCTTTATTATACACCAACGGTAAACGCGTTTGTATATCTAACACCTTTCGACCGGCAAACTCAATAATGGCATGACCTGCAGCAATATCCCATTCCATGGTGGTGCCATACCGCGGATACACATCAACGGTACCATCGGCTACTAAACATAGTTTTAACGAACTTCCCATTTCAAGTGTATTTACTTTTTTGTTTTGGCGGAGTAACCGTTTCATAAATGTATTCACTTTGTATGATGGATGCGACCTGCTCGTAGCAACAGTAATAATAGATTGTGTTTCATACATACTTTTGCAATAAATAGGTTTCCACTCGCCATCTTTCAATACAAAGGAACCTTTACCCTTTTCACCATAATACATCATTTGTAGTGCCGGGGCGTAAATTAAACCAAAAACAGGCTTCCCATTTTCAATTAATGCTACATTAATCGTAAACTCATCGGTATGTTTTACAAATTCTTTCGTTCCATCCAAAGGATCTATAATCCAGCACTTTGTCCAGTTTTTACGGGTTTCGTAGCCGGTATTAATAATTTCCTCACTAATAACCGGAATATCAGGAGTAATAGCACTAAACAGATCCAACAACATCTGATTCGCCAAATTGTCGGCAATAGTAACGGGCGATTTATCTGTTTTATAGGCTACGTCAAAGGGTTGACTGTAAATTTCCATCAACTTCTCTCCTATTTTTTCGACACATTGTTTAATTTGGCTTATCAAACTATTTTTTTTAATAGATTTAAGTGCAATTATTGAACGACAAAGATGGAAAAGAAATATAAGATTTTATTAATTGATGATAATCCCGGAGATGCACGCCTTACTGTTGAGGTAATCAAAGAGTGTCACTTGGAAGAAGAGATTAATTTTGATATCATTTCTGATAGCGAGTTTGCGATGGATTTTTTGCTCAAAAACGCCCCTTATGAAAATGCTGTGAGACCCGATATCATTTTGTTAGACTTGAATTTACCGAAGAAAAATGGAATTGAAGTATTAAAGGAAGTAAAAGCCCACCCTTCATTAAAAACCATTCCGATTATTATGATGACCACTTCAAATGCTGAATTTGATTTGAAAAGCGCCTATGAGAATGGAGCAAATGCTTATGTAGTAAAACCACCGGACTTTGATAAGTTGATAAAAACAATGGAGTGCATTATCAATTTCTGGTTTCGAACTGTTCACCTTCCGGTAAAAAACTAAACCTATGAGCGCAGAACTAAAAATATTACTGATTGAAGATACCCCTGGAGATGCATTTTTGATTAAGTTTTATTTGGGTGAATCTATTTCACACAAGTTCGATTTTAACCACGTAGATACGCTTGAGAAAGCATTTGAAAAGCTACGCGAAAATCAATACGACATTATTCTCATGGATTTGAACCTGCCCGATAGTGTGGGTTTGGAAAGTGTGAAGAAGCTCATTGAAACGTTTCCGAATAACTTAGTGATTGTACTTACCGGACTAATTGATGAACGCGTTGGTTTAGAGGCGGTTCGTTATGGAGCACAAGACTTTTTAGTGAAGGGAAAATTCGATTCGAAAGTTTTGGTGTCATCTATTATTTTCTCTTATGAGCGCTACAACTTGAATAAAAAACTGTTCAAAACCGCAACTGATTTAGCCATGGGCGAATCGCGATTCAACTATATGCAAGAGATTACCGGCATTGGATTTGTTGAGCTCGATTTAATAAAAAAAACAGTTAATCTATCTGATTACACATTAAAGGTATTAGGTTATCCAACTGAATATAAATCGTTAGCATTGGATATTTTCTTCCAAAAGATGTTCACGAATGATGAACATAAAGTTTTTGAACAATACTTAGCCAATAAAGAAGAAAGAGGGGAATACAGCTTTACTAGCGTAACATTCAAACAACCTGTTCGTGTTCGATGGGAAAGACGTGGAGACCTTATCCTTGGTGTTATCTACTACAACGAGTTAGAACTCACAGCCACGTCAAATTAATTTCCTTCTTTAAATCAGGATGCAAAGAATAAAATACAGGACAAGTACGTGCCGTATTTTCTAAAATCGTCTTTTCTTTATCGCTGTAACCATTCGCAGGAAACGCAATAGAGATGTGTATCTCTCCAATTCTACGAGGTTCTGCATACATTACCTTCGTTACTTCGCAAATTGTTCCATCCATATTCAATCCCATTTGTTGGGCTTTAATACCCATTACGGTTAGCATACAGGATGCAAGGGCAGTGGCTACCGTATCAGTTGGAGAAAAAGCTTCTCCCCGACCGTGATTATCAGTAGGTGCATCCGTAAGAAAAGTAGCACCGGAAGCTTCGTGGGTACATACGGTTCTTAAATTTCCTTCGTAAATAACTTTTGCTGTCATATTCGAAATTAAATAAAAAAAGCCATTCAAAATTGAATGGCTTTTCTGCTATAAATAAATGTTTATGCTTCCTCAAACTCTGTAGGAACCAAAATTCTTCCACAGTTCTCGCAAAGAATAATTCTCTTTTTAGTTTTTACTTCAGCCTGACGTTGTAAAGGAATTTTTGAAAAACAACCGCCACAAGAATCACGTTGAACAGCCACTACAGCCAATCCGTTTCTGTAGGCAGAACGAATTCTCTTATAGGCACCTAACAATCGCGTTTCAATTTTAACGGAAGCTTTTTCCGATTCTTTGCTTAACTCTAATTCTTCTTTCTCTGTTTCTTCAACGATTTTATCTAACTCCTTTTTCTTCGCTTTTAAGTCTTTTTCGCGTGTCTTGAATTTAGCTTCTGTTTCATCAATTAAAGCTTGTTTCACTTCAACTTTAGCAGCACCATCATTTGCTTTTTTATCCGACAATTGAATTTCCAATTTCTGCAATTCAATCTCTTTTGTTAATGCTTCAAACTCACGGTTGTTTTTTACCGAATTTTGTTGTTTCTCGTAGCGAGAAATCAACTCTTTCGCCATAGCTTTTGCATTCTTTCTGTTGCTTACTTCTTCGTTCAATTCAGCCACTTCCTCTTGTAAGTTAGTGATACGAACGCTAAGCCCTTCAATTTCATCTTCCAATACGCGCACTTCTTCAGGAAGCTCACCTTTCAAAATCTGGATTTTATCTACTTTTGTATCAACTTGTTGAAGATTCCAAAGTAATCTTAACTTTTCCTCGATCGTTAGTTCTTTTTCTTTTGCAGCTGCCATAACTATAAATAGTTTATTGGATTAGTATTTATTTTTGATTTGAGAACGGCAAATGTAGGAAATTTTTCCAATAAATGTGATTTCAACAAATCTTTCGTAAACTGCTCTGATTCATAGTGTCCGATGTCAGCTACAATGATTTTCCCGTCTGCGTCAAAAAAGTCGTGGTATTTGAAATCGGCCGTTACAAAAACATCGGCTCCGGCAGCAATGGCATCGTTCAATAAAAATCGGCCCGATCCACCGCAAATGGCGACTTTTTTAATGGTTTTGCCCAAGGTTGGGGTATGCCGAACCACTTTTACCTCCATCTTATCTTTTAACGATTGAAGGAAATCCATTGGCGATTGCTCTTCCACCTCTCCTATCATCCCAGAACCTACCTGGTTCCATTCATTTTGCAAGAGTACTACATCGTAGGCCACCTCTTCATATGGATGTGCGGTGAACAAGGCACTCAACACTTTTCCCTCCAAAAACGCTGGAAAAATCGTTTCAAAACGAATTTCAGCAACCTTTTCTAACTCTCCGGCTTTACCAATGGCAGGATTCGAATGTTCATTCCCTCGAAACGTTCCAAAACCAGGTGTATTGAAACTCGTTTCACTGTAATTGCCGATATGCCCCGCTCCTGCTGCAAAAACGGCAGATGAAACAGCTTGGTAATGTTCATCCGGAATGAAGGTGATGAGCTTTTTCAACAAACCACCTTTGGGAGAAAGCATCTTCACATTCGTTAAACCCAAACGCGAAGCAATCATGGCGTTTACTCCGTTCATTACATTATCGTAGTTGGTGTGAATGGCATAAATGGCTATATCATTTTTGATGGCTTTAATGATAGTGCGCTCCACATAGTTTTTGCCATTGATTTTCTTCAATCCGCTAAACACAATAGGATGATGCGCCACAATTAAATTACAACCTTCGGCAATGGCTTCATCCACAATGGCCTCGGTACAATCGAGTGTCACCAAAACTTTCGACACCTCCCATTCTTTATCACCCACAATCAAGCCACAATTGTCGTAGTTTTCTTGCAGGGCAAGGGGTGCTATGTGTTCGAGGTAAGTGGTAATATCTTTAATTTTCATTATCGTCATAATTTGATACCCAAAAATATCAAGATTTATACACTAAACTATTTTTACTACCGGAATCACAAAATTGTAAAAATGAGTTTAGGGGAGTTATTTACAAAAACATTCTTGTTTTCATTCACATTTTTTCCTTTTATTGAGCACGCAAATCAGTGTGTTCGTGAAAAAAATCTATTCCTTATTATTATTGGTGGTATTGCTCAGCGGTTGTCGGCATTACTATGTTGCACAATACAAAGCCAACGAAATCAAGATTACCGATTCGTTGCAAACGAACACACCGCGCATGGAGGCCTATATTAAGCCTTACCGCGATTCATTAGCGAAGGAAATGAATACCGTGATTGCACAAAATCAACACACAATTGCTAAACATGCCGGTGAATCAGAGCTGGGCAATGTATTGGCCGATGCAATGCTAAAAAAAGCACAACAATATTCAGGCAAGCATGTAGATTTCGCCATGATTAATTTAGGTGGTATTCGTCAGCCCCAACTGCCTGCCGGTAACGTTACCATCGGCAATATTTTTGAACTGATGCCGTTTGATAATATGATAGTGCTGTTGGCATTGGATGGCAAAACCACAAAGCAGTTTTTGGATATTATGGCGGCTTCGGGTGGGCTTCCGGTATCGGGTGTTCGATACGAAATCAACAATGAAACTGCGAACAATATTACCTTTAACGGTGTGCCATTTAATGAAAACAAAACATACACCTTGGCCATTAGCGATTATTTGGCGAATGGTGGCGATAAATTGGAGCTCTTGAAAAAATTCAAACAACAGTCTACTGCAAAGTTGATGCGCGATGCATTCATTGAATATTTCAGCGAAGAAAAAATCATTAACGGAAAATTAGACGGAAGAGTGATAAAACAATAAGGTATGAACAGAAAAGATTTCTTACAGCGTTCCTTATCGGCCTCCTTATTAATAGGTGCAGGCGCATTTCCGTTTGAAGCATTTGCGAAAACACATGGCTTTCAAAAAATAACCATATTACATACGAACGATCAACACAGTAGAATCGATCCATTTCCTTTAGATGGCGGTAAATATCAAGGACAGGGTGGATGCGAAAGACGATTAGCTTTAGTAGAAAAAATAAGAAGTGAAGAAAAGCATGTCATGTTGTTGGATTGTGGAGATATCTTTCAAGGTACTCCTTACTTCAATAAATATAGAGGTAAAGTAGAGATTGAGTTAATGAATCAAATGCGTTATGATGCTGCTACTATCGGCAATCATGACTTTGATGGTGGTTTAGATAATTTGGGTGTGCGCATCAATGAAGCGAACTTTCAATTCTTAAATGCGAATTATTCGATAGCTAACACACCGCTTCAAAAAATGAAACACTATAAAGTATTTAAATACAATCATATTAAAGTAGGCGTATTTGCCGTTGGTATTGAATTAGATGGTTTGGTACCGGAGTTATTGTATGGCGAAACAAGATATAACGATCCTATTATAGCTGCTCAAAAAACGGCCGACATTTTAAAGCATGATGAACATTGCGATGTAGTGATTTGTCTCTCGCATTTAGGCTATAGTTATGAAGAGAAAAAAGTAAGTGATGTTGTATTAGCCAAAGAAACGAACAACATCGATTTGATTTTAGGTGGCCATACACACACGTTCTTCACACAGCCTAAGACCTACGAAAATAAAGCGGGTGAAACGGTACTCATCAATCAAGTAGGTTGGGCCGGATTAATGTTAGGAAGAATCGATTTATACTTTGATGATAAGAAAAGAAAAGAGATAGCGAAAAAAACACCCATAAAAATTGGATAAAAAATCAGCCGTTCGTTGAATATTTTTTTTTCAAAAAACTTGCTTTTTTTCTTTTTGATTTTTTGTTCATCACCTGCTAAAAAAAGTGTAAAAACAATAGCAAAAAAATTTTTTTCTACACATTCGTTTTCACATATTCACACTCGAATCGAAAGCGTTCAGATTTTTATTCACAAAACCATAACCTTATTATTAGATGATGACAGAGAAATCGGCAGTGCAGGTTTGGAATACATGTCTTGAGATAATCAAAGACAACGTGAGCCAACAGAGTTTTAAAACATGGTTCGAGCCGATAAGACCGGTAGAGTTGAAGGAGAATGTACTTACGATTCAAGTGCCTAGTCAGTTTTTTTACGAATGGTTGGAAGAGCATTATGTAGCATTGTTGCGTAAAACGTTAAAACGCGAGTTAGGCAACGATGCGCGCCTCGAATACCGTATTATAGTAGAAAACAGCTCTAGCAGCAACAAGAATCGTCCTTCTACTGTGGATTATCCGAACTACAACACAGGATTCAGCGAGAACCCTGAAGTGAGCATTCCGTTGTTCTTACAAGGAAGCTCTATCAAGAACCCGTTTATTATTCCGGGCTTGAAAAAAATCAATATTGAGTCGCAATTAAACTCCGGTTTAAACTTCGATTCTTATGTTGAAGGCGATTGTAACCGTTTAGCACGTTCTGCAGGATTTGCCGTAGCGCAAAAGCCGGGAGGAACAGCATTCAACCCATTGGTAATTTACGGTGGCGTTGGATTAGGCAAAACACACTTAGCGCAGGCTATCGGAAACGATGTAAAAAACAACTTCCCGAATAAGACTGTATTATATGTGAGCTCGGAGAAATTCACCAATCAGTTTTTTGATGCGGTGAAAAACAACTCGGTAAACGACTTCGTTCACTTCTATCAATTGATTGATGTATTGATTGTGGATGATATTCAGTTTTTCGCTAACAAAGAGAAAACACAGGATATTTTCTTCCACATCTTTAATCACTTGCACCAAAGCGGAAAACAGTTGGTTTTAACGACCGATCGTTCACCACGTGATTTGGAAGGCATGGAAGAGCGCTTATTGTCGCGTTTCAAATGGGGATTGAGTGCAGACCTTCAAGTACCTGATTTCGAGACCAGAATAGCTATTTTGGAAAAGAAAATGTACAAAGATGGTATTGAGTTACCGCGCGATGTAGTGGAGTTTGTTGCATATAACATCAACACAAACGTTCGTGAATTAGAAGCTGCTTTGATTTCGTTATTAGCTCAAGCTTCGTTGAACAAGAAAGAAGTAGATTTAGATTTGGCGAAGAAGATTATCAAGAACTTCGTTAAAACGATTTCGAGAGAAGTGTCTATCGATTTCATTCAGAAAACCGTTTGCGACTATTTCAATGTGCCTATCGACCATTTGAAAGAACAAACCCGAAAACGAATGATTGTTCAAGCAAGACAGTTGTCTATGTTCTTAGCTAAGAACTATACGAAGAACTCGTTAAAAGTAATTGGAAAGCATTTTGGCGGACGAGATCACTCGACAGTTATCCACTCTTGCCAAGCCGTACAGAACTTGATTGATACTGATGATGAATTCAGAGATCAGGTTTCTGAAATTCAAAAGAAAATTCAAATGAGTATATCGTAAGACATATAGACTCACGTATAAAAAAAGACAACCACTTGGTTGTCTTTTTTTATGCCCATAGGCGAGGCGACTTTATTGTATCCTTCCTAAATTTGCGGCTTTGTCTTTCTATTTTCGCTGTGCAACTATACAGATTAGTGCATTTTGTGTTCATGGACTATACAGCATTTACGCCCTTCATGTATCGACATAAAAAAAGCCCCGCATTACGCGAGGCTTTTGAATAGGTTATGTATTCAATTACTTGTTAATAGTAAGGCGTTTTGTAGCCGTTTTGTTACCGTTAGTGATTTTAACGATATAAGTACCATTAGACAATTCAGAGAAATTGTAGTTTTTGTTGAACATTCCGTTTGCTTCTTCTTTAATAGAACGAACCTCAGCCCCAAGAATGTTGTAGACATTGATAGAAAGGTTTTTCTCAAAAGTAGGCACTTCGAAAGTAACGTTACCTGTAGATGGATTAGGATAGATAGCGATACCTTGGTTGAACAATACATCATCAATACCAGTAGCCACATTTACAGTTGCACATTTTTGGTTAACAACACCATCAAGGTTAGTAACCGTTAAACATACATTGTAAGAACCTCCAGTTGGATAAACATAAGTAGGACTTGCTAAAACACTTGTATCAGCAGCTGTAGAAGTTACACCAAAATCCCAGAAGTAAGTTACACATGCCGTTGGTGTAGAAGCGTTTGTGAATTTGTAAGTTTTACCAACTGTATTTTGGCTAGTGAAGTTAGCTACCGGAGTAGCTGGAGCAGCAACAGTAACAGTTTGAGTAGATGAATCTTTACCGGCTAGGTTAGATACAACTAATTTCACAGTGTATGTTCCGTAAGCAGAATAAACGTGAGCAGCAGGTGCATAACCTGTTGCAGTACCACCATCACCATAATTCCAAGAGTAAGTATTTGCCGGCTCGTTAGCAGCAGTAACTTTAACACCTACAGATTTATCGCAATCGTTATTACCAGAGTTGTCGGTAATTAATGTGAACGCAGATGTAGGTTTAGCCAAAACATCAACAGATAAATTATCAAATGCATAGTAAGCTCCTTGAGTAGCAGCTAAGTTAAGTCCCAAGTTATAAACACCTGAAGTTGCAACTGTAAATACAACAGATTTAGGCGTTAGTAATGAATCTGAACCAGTAATAGTGAATGTTCCAACTTGTGTGGTTAAAGCAGATACTTTGTTATCGTTACCAATAAACAATTTTACCGTTTTAGTAGTTGTGTTACCAAAATAAAGGGCAGCATCCACTTTTAAGTTATATACTGTTCCTGCATTCAATTGGAAACAAGGAGAGATTACCCACTCGTTCAAAGTAGACAATGCACCTTTAGGATCGAAGAATAAACTGAAATCGCCATCTGAAGGTGTGATAGCATCATTTGCAGTTCCGATACCGAAACCTTTTCCATCATTATTTCCATCAACTTTTACCCATGTAAGCGCTTCAAAATCAATTTGATCGTTAGCATCTGCAACTTCAAATGATTGAACCACTTTTGCAGTAGACGGGTCGTAAATAGAGTCAGCAACAATCAAAAGATTGAAGATAGTATCATTATCGCTAATTGAGTCACCAGCAACTGCAGCCCACATTCTTGCTACATACAAAGGATCAACGTAGTTGTAAGCAGTAGAGAAAGTATGCGTTAAAGAATCGCCAGCAGCAAGTGGAGAGCCAAGTGTTACCGGTTGTGTAATACGGATAGTATCATCAATTTCTAAATATGCAGTGTATGAGGTAATATCTGCTGTACCTACGTTTTTAATTTGGAAACTTGGTGCAAAGCTATTGGTATTGCAGCTAATAACGCTATAAGAATTGTAGCTAGCAGCGAAAATATCATTCGGTTGGATAGTACCGCCATAGTTCTCTTTACTGTTCGCCACATCTTGAGCGATTGGAGCCACTAAACGGATATTTCGGATACCCAAGATATCTTTAGGATTGTTTACAGGAGAGCTAGATGTGTTTACAAATGCGATGTAAACAGTGTTGCTGCCTGCAAGTGAAGCTAAATTGATTGGTGCAGCAGGTTTGAAGCTTCCGTTTGAAGCAGTTCCTGTTGCTTTCTGTGTAGCTCCAGGAAAATCTGATACAGCCGGTGTTGAACCTGCAATTGAATTGGTAGCATATACACGATAAGTAGTTCCTGCGATATCGCTGTATGTTTCAAATGTTAATGTAGGAGAAGAACCTGTAGGTAAAGAAAGCGGACCTAAAATCATCCAATCGCTGGCAGTTCCTGTAGCAGTGTAGTAAGCACAGCTGTATGCAGCTATACCATCACCAAAATTTCTTAACTCCCAAGCGTCAGCAAATAAACTTTGGCTTGTGTAAAAAGGATCGATAGTGTTAGCATCATTATTGATAACGGTGAACGGAGGATTTGGAAGAGCACCGGAAGTCTGACTTGCAAAATCATCCTTGTAGATGAGCTGCGCAAACGAAGATGCTGCCAAAAATGTTCCGGTAAGGAGCGTAAACAGTTTTTTCATTTTTGTTTTGTTTAAAATTTAAGTGTGAATGTAATAAATGATAGGCGAAGTTAACGAAACGAAAGGAATTTTCCCAACAGATTTTACAAAATAATGACAATTTCTCCTCTCAAAGAAAACATTAATGCTTATAGAAACAATTTCTGCATCTAGGTTCATAGGTATCGTGTTCACCCAGAAGCACTTTAGAGGAATCTGCCGTTTTTCTATAGGAAAAATGGGCAATATCGCCACACTGCATACAAACAGCATGAACTTTTGTAATATAATCGGCTACGGCCAGTAAATTAGGCATAGGACCAAAGGGTTTGCCTTCAAAATCCATATCCAAACCGGCAATTATAACTCGAATTCCTTTCTTGGCTAGAGTTTCAACTACTTGTGGTAGTTCAGAATCTAAGAATTGAGCTTCGTCTATACCCACTACTTCCATTCCTTCGGCTAAGAGTAATATATTTTGGGAATGGGGTACCGGTGTGGAACGGATAGCATTGGCATTATGGGAAACGACATTTACTTCATCGTAACGAACATCGATGGTAGGCTTAAAAATCTCCACACGCTTATTGGCAATTTTAGCCCGCTTTAGTCTTCGAATCAATTCTTCTGTTTTGCCGGAAAACATCGAGCCACAGATGACTTCAATCCATCCTTTTCGTTCGCTATTTATACCCGGCTCTATAAACATAGTTCGTTCTTGAATTGCGAATATAAAAAAAGAAATAGTTCAAACTTTTCAAAATATGTAATGTCATTCTTCGTTTAAAAATAATCGGGATAAATAATTAGGTTTGGGAGTATGGAAGCAAATAATATTATCGCACAAATTCAATCGTTAAAAAAACAAATTGGTGAAAGTCAGTTTACAGCAATTGAAATCGATTTAGTGAAAAAACAATTATTAGAATGTTACGAACTGCTTTTTAGCGGAATGGCAGCCAAACCATCTGTTCAAGTAGAACCTGCTACAAATTTTGAGGTTCCATTGAAACAAGAAACGCCAATAATAATTGCTGAAAAAGAAGAAATCAATCCATTTGTTGCTGTGCTAGAAGAAGAGGTAAAACAAGAAGTTATTCCACCTCCCAAAGTAGAGCATAAGCAAGTTCAAAGAGAAGACGTTGCTTCCACTGCCCCTATTGCAAAAAAAGAAGAAAACGAAAGTATTAATGAACACTTCGAAAATGATGGAGGATCTTTGAACGACCGATTCCAACTATCAGTAAATAAAGGATTAAACGAACGGACTACACAAGGCGATCTAAAGAAATTGATTGACTTTAACCGACAATTTGTATTTATTCAAGAGTTGTTTAATAACGATGCAACGGCTTACATGAAAACCATAGAACAACTTAATAATAGTGCTTCCTTGGAAGAAGCATTTGCGTATTTGAATAAAGAAATCGTACATTTTTATAAATGGCGGCCGGATCTGCAATCGGTAAAATTATTTGAAAAATTAGTTCGTCAAAAATTCGGAGCATGAGTGCCACAATACTGATTATTATTGCTACTTGCCTGGTTTCGTTTCCAGCATTCAACAACGAAAACTTGTTTAACCAACTTGCCTTTTGGCCTGAAAAAATATGGCACGATAAAGAATATCACCGCATGTTAACTGGAGGGTTGTTGCATGCCGATATGCCCCATCTGTTCTTCAATATGTTTTCGCTTTATTTTTTTGGACCTTACATTGAAGTATACTTCAATCACTATTTTGGAGGCGGTACTTATTTTTTTATTGCCTTTTATTTTGCAGCAGTTTTTATTGCGCATCTGCCGGATTTGTTTTTGCATAAAGACAATTATTATTATCGTGGCGTTGGGGCATCGGGTGCAGTATCAGCCGTAATTTTCGCATCCATTCTTTTTGACCCAACGAACATTCTTTACATACAATTTATAATTCCGGTACCTGCATTATTATTTGGTGTTGGTTATCTCTCTTATTCGGTATATATGAGTAAACGTGGAGGCGACAACATTGCGCATTTAGCCCACTTTGCCGGTGCAGTATTTGGTTTTGTATTTCCGTTAGTGTTACAACCTTCGTTGATTCAAACCTTCTTTTCAAAAATTACACATTTTATATGATAGACTTGCGCAGCGATACAGTTACGAAGCCTTCTAAGCCGATGTTGGAAGCCATGATGCATGCAAATGTTGGTGACGATGTGTTCAGCGAAGATCCCACGGTTAAAGCATTGGAAGAATATTGCGCGGCTTTATTCGGTATGGAAGCAGGGCTTTTTTGTCCGAGTGGCACGATGTCAAACCAAATTGCGGTAAAAGCGCAAACTCAACCCCTTGATGAGATTATTTGTGATCAACTTTGTCATATCTACAATTACGAAACAGCGGGTTATGCTTTTCATTCTGGCGTTTCCGTGCGCCTAACGCAAGGCAAACAAGGCGTTATGCGTGTTGAACAAATTGCAGAGTGCATTTTACCGGATCACGATTGGTTTCCCAATACGCGTATGGTATGCATCGAAAACACTGTAAACAAAGGCGGTGGAGCTATTTACACATTAGAACAAATGCAAGCCATTAGTGCTTTTTGCAAAGAAAAAAATCTGATTTTACACTTAGATGGAGCACGCGTTTTTAATGCATTAAATGTGTTAAACATAAAACCACAGGCACTCGCAGGACTTTTTGATTCAATTTCAATTTGTATTTCAAAAGGATTGGGCGCTCCTTCGGGCTCCGTTTTATTAGGGAATAAAGAAATGATTAAACGTTCACGCAAGATCAGAAAAGTAATGGGCGGTGGCATGCGACAAAGCGGATACTTGGCAGCCGCATGCTTATATGCGTTGAACAATAACGTTGAGCGATTAAGCGATGATCATAGAAGAGCAAAGCAGATTGCAGCAGTGTTACAAACGAAAAATTGGGTAAAAAGTGTATTGCCCGTTGAAACAAACATTGTTATTTTTGAAGTTGACAATGCAGAAGAAACAGCTAAAGCATTGGCTGATAAAGGAATTCGGACATCTCCATTTTCATCTATTTTAGTGCGAATGGTGACTCACCTCGATTTTACGGAAGAAATGCTGACAGAAACAATTCAAGTTATTCATTCTCTTTAAATATTACCATGAGTAAAGAATGGTTCGCCAGTTGGTTCGACACCCCTTTTTATCATACGCTGTATTCCAACAGAAATGAGGAAGAAGCCACACAATTCATTTCTAACTTATTTAAGCATCTTCAAATACCTGAAGGGGCAAAAATATTAGATGTTGCTTGTGGCAAAGGCCGACATGTAAAGTCAATGCATGCCCTAGGAATGAACGTTACCGGAATAGACCTTTCGTGTAATAGCATATCTACTGCCAACGAGATGGCTACCACCGGTTTACGATTTGATGTGTGGGACATGCGCAACCCCTATAAGGAAACAAACTTTGCTGTAGTCACCAATCTTTTTAGTTCGTTTGGTTATTTTGAAGACCCTGCCGATGATGATTTAGCCATACAATCGATGCAGGCTGTATTAGAAAAAAATGGGCTTTTCATATTTGACTACATGAATCCTGAATTCATCATCAAATCGCTGAAAGCAAGAGAAATTGTGAGTCGTGGCGAATTACAATTTCATATACAACGTAAAGTGGAAAAGGGATTTATATGCAAACAAATAAATTTTCTGCATGAAGGGATTGAACATGAATATACAGAACAATTAAAAGTGATTAAATTCGAGCAGTTTCAAAAATTGTTTCAAGCATTAGGTTACACAGTAGAAGAAACCTATGGTAATTATGATTTGAGTCCGTTTGCTTTTGGTTCAAGTCCTCGTCAAATTTGGGTTCTAAGAAAAACAACGTAGTTAAGCACAGAAATATACACTATGGAATCTGCATTACTACATTGGGATAAAACATTCTTTGTTTTCATCAATCGTGATTTAGGCAATGCTGTTTTTGATTTTGTCTGCCCTATTTTAAGAACCAAAGAAACATGGATTCCACTTTACATTATAGTTGCCTTTTTCACCTATAAAAAACATGGAAAACAAGCATTAATTTGGTTGGGTGTTGCGCTAGTTACTATCTTATTAACGGATCAAACAGCACATCTCTTTAAAGTTGTATTTGAACGCCCAAGACCTTGTAATGAAGCCACTCTCCTCTCCTCATTAATATTACGTGTTGATCATTGTAGCAATAGCTTTTCGTTTTTTTCAGCACATGCTGCGAATCATTTCGGACAAGCATTTATTTATCATAGTATTTTCAAAAACAAGATAGCCTCCGGTGGTTTCTTTGCCTGGGCAACGGCTATAGCTTTTGCACAAGTGTATGTTGGGGTGCATTATCCGTTAGATGTTTTAATCGGTGCTACAGTTGGACTGTTGATTGGGTATACAACAACAAATTTAAATAATAGATTAAATCCGTATGAAAAGTAATCTCATCTATATACTCTTATTGCTTTTTGTTATGAATAGTTGTAAGAAAAAGGATTGGCGAGACGATTTTGTGGGGCGCTATCAATGTATAATCAAATACAAGCGTTGGCAATATGGGCCAGATTTTGATCCAATAAAACAAGGTTATGCTTATCATTCCTATGATTCAACCAACATTTTTCATCCCGATACCTTTTCAATTACAAAAGGGAATACAAATGCTAACGAGTTGCTATTTAAAGGCATCGCTTTTACCCTTAATGGCGCACAACCCTATTTACAGTTTAATTTAACCGGAGCTCCTGGTGGATATGGAGATCAATTAAGCATTGAAACGGATAAGTTTATATTCTATTCAAGCTATACAAACCATTATGCGCAAACAGGATATTCGTATACCTATACCGGCTCAAAACTACCTTAGCTTATAATATTGGATTATCAATAAAATAACGCACATTTCCGGCCTCGTCTTTCGATTGCTCTTTCAAACGATCAAAATGTTCTTTTCTATCAGAAATAATGAAGAACTGATAATCGTCAAATATAAAACTAGCTTTTGCCTTGTGGTGCGGATCTCCGGCATAGGAGTTTAGTAATGTAAGATGACATTTATGTTCCTTTCTATACTTGTAGGCAATTCCTTTCAAAAGCGTTTCAACACCAGATTTCGAACCGGCAATACACAATGGATACAATAGATTGTCGGTGAGTTTTAGTGACGCAATTAATTTGAAAATACCCGTTGGATTTTCTAACGTAAACAGAAAGTAATCGCCCCAATTCATCGCAACACATGCAGCATCAATGTTGCCGGCTGCATCAGGAATCATAAGCACTCTGCTCGTTTTCGAATAACTTTTTATGTTCTCCACCATGCGTAAAAATTCAGCTTCATTATGATACATCTGAAACACATAGCTGCCTTTATTTTCAATCAGCTTTGTATACATTTCTTTTAAACGAGGAACATCGTTAGTGATATCTACCATTTGCTTTGCAGCCGATTGTTTCCCAAACAAGAAATTTATTTTTGTGTTGGTGCGCATAGGGAACTTCTCGAAATGCTTTTCATACTTAGTAGAATTCATGGCCAAAGCATCATTAATCGCTTGATTTTCTCTTCCCATAGCTGCATAAGCAAAGTGTACCCCGTAAACATCCACTAGACTATGCAATACAGAAAATACAAGTGTGAAAATTTTCTTTCTTCGATAGACTTTCACACCATTTTCAGATCTCTCGCTAATCCGCAACATGTTGTAGTAAAACCCTTCGTGAACTGAACCATCGATGTCTTTAAAATCATATACATTGGCGTGAATGTATCCCACGAGCCAATAATCTTTCTTTCCGTCAGCATTAGCTTCTTCTTTGGGCTGAAGCGCAACAACTACAATGGCCTTATCGTTGATAGCGGTAACAGAATTGGGGAAATTATGAAAGTAGCTTTGGAATGTAAGTTTACCCTCTCCTTTTTCGTTAATGTGTTTCTCGGGTGCCGAAATCACTTCGCGACATTGCTGATAAAAATATTCTGTGTTTTCTTTTAAGCCAAACATGCTCAATATCTTATCCGCATTCGGCAGTTCGTGCATTGGAAATGCTAGAATGATAAGTTCCTTATCAAAACTGTCTTCCGATTCAATTTCGATGGTTTTGTAATCGTAGCCGGTGGCATTTTTTTGCTCTATATAAAAGTAGTTGCGCTTTTTCATCATGATTGTAGGGAAAAATTAGGCGTTTGTTTATAAACAAATGTAACAGTTTATCTGATTTTTGTCGTAAAATAGATATCTTTCAGAGAAGCTATTCGCAGAGTGTTGAGCACTTTTGAAAAGGATAACCGCAAAACACCTACATCCAAAATTTGCTTTGCATTCAATTTTATTTAAATTTGCTGTTGAATAAAACATCAAATTACTATTATGAAAAAAATACTTTACACACTTGTTGCTATTGCAGCTATTACTTCAGTTTCTTCATGCAAAAAATGCGGATACTGTAAAGATCCAATTTATGGAAACGGAAGTGCCGTTTGTCAAGAAACATCTGTAGTTCCAGGCATTACTTCTTCATATGATGAAGAGAAAGCACAATGTTCTGCTGATGGTGGAACTTGGGTTGTTACCAAATAATATCATTCATTCTATTGTCTAAAAGCTGTTTTGCAAATGCAAAGCAGCTTTTTTATTTTTTGGGAACAAATTCGTGAAATTAGGCATCATATTCCTTTTTTGTAGCCCAAATCATTTTATCTTGTTCTCGATAGCATCAGCATTATGGATACAGATTGTTTTTCAAGTTATAGCGCAAACATTATTGGTCGGGACCAAACCTTTATTGCACCAAACGGAGAAGAAAAAAAACTCGTTTATGCCGATTGGACAGCCAGCGGAAGAAGTTATCTTCCTATTGAAAAAATACTACAAACCGAATTTCTTCCATTTGTGGCCAACACCCATACCGATACCAATACTTCAGGCAGTTGCATGACCTATGCGTATCACAAAGCGCAACATATCATTAAAGAACATGTTAATGCCGGCCAAGATGACATTCTAATTTCTTCTAACTCGGGTATGACCGGTGTTACCAATAAACTACAACGCATTTTAGGCCTTCGTATTCATGAAAAACATCAAAAACAAATTCAGATAGCGGAGAATGATCGTCCGATTATTTTCATTACCCATATGGAACATCATTCTAATCATACTTCATGGTTAGAATCGATTGGCGATGTAGAAATTATTGCACCTGATACTGCAGGATTGCCTGATTTAGCTCATTTTAAAGTCTTATTGGAGAAGTACAAATCGCGCATGGGTGTTGGCCACAAATGGAAGAAATTCGGTTTGTAGTATTTTTTCAATAGGAAGATAACTTCTTCCGCTGGCTGTCCAATCGGCATAAACGAGTTTGTTTTGTAGATTTTGCGTGTGCAGCACCTTACGTAGACATTAATATGCATCCCGAAGACCCGGAGGCTTATTTAGATGCCATTTATTTTTCACCGCATAAATTTCTAGGCGGGCCGGGCTCTTCCGGAATTTTGATTTTTAATAAGCGGCTCTATTCCAATACCATTCCGGATGAACCGGGCGGTGGCACTGTAGACTGGACCAATCCATGGGGGCAGCATAAATATATTGATGATATAGAAGCCCGCGAAGATGGTGGTACTCCGGCTTTTTTGCAAACGATTCGTGTAGCGCTCTGCATTCAACTCAAAGAAGAAATGGGTGTACAACGAATGCTGGAAAAGGAAGAAATTTTATTAGACATTGCTTGGACGAAATTATCAAACATCCCCAATCTCCACATTCTTGCTCCACATCAAAAAAAGCGATTGGCTATTCTATCTTTTTATATTGATGATTTACATTATAATTTAGGCGTAAAGATGCTTAACGATAAATTTGGCATACAAGCACGTGGCGGTTGCTCATGTGCCGGCACATATGGCCACTATCTGTTAAATGTGAGCGAAGATATTTCAAAAGATATTACCGATTCCATTAGTAGTGGCGACAACTCTAAAAAGCCAGGGTGGATTCGCGTTTCTTTGCATCCTACTATGACAGCAGAAGAAGTGAATTATATTGCCGATAGTATTCAAACTTTGGCAGAACAATTCCCCGTTTGGGCCAATGAATACACATTCAATCGCACAAAAAACGAGGTACTTTACAAGGATAGCAAAGAGGATAAATTCGTTATTGACTATATCAATACATGCTTTTCGCATTCTATGCGCTAAAAACATATCACCTTAACCTTTCAAAATGAATACGCCATTACTTCAGTTTTTAGAGCACATAGAGCAAACTTGGTCAATGGGTTCATTTATCAAACTCGCATTGGGTAATTACTCCGGTTTGGAAAAGGAGCTCAAGAATATTTATGTCAAAAAAATTCTTCTAAAACAAAAACCTACACTAAGTTTCACGTATAGGTATGCCACAAAAGACATCGTCAAAAACTTTCCGTTTGAAGAGGGACGTCAACACATCAAAACATATCTTGAAGCAGGGTTTAAAATAGCCACATTATTTACTGCAGATGCGGATTATATTTTTGAAGAGTTACGCAATACAAAAACACGTATCCGGAAACAAAATGCAAGTGCAAAGCCAGATTTGGCGCTTCAACACGATAGAACTAAAAACAGACTGATTGATACTGCCCATAAATCGTATCTCCATGCTCTTGATATCACAGACGAGCATGGAAATGTATATAAAGCCGCACAAGACAAATACAAACAGATTAATCACTTTGTTGCATTGTTAAGTCCGCTGATTCAAGAAATGCCCGAACGGAAACCGATTCGTGTTGCCGATATGGGTGCAGGGAAAGGTTATCTTACTTTTGCGCTATATGATTACCTCGCGAATGTGTTACATAAGGAAGCCGAAGTTAAGGGCATTGAATGGAGAAAAGATTTAGTGGATTTGTGTAATACCATCGCCACCAATGCCAATTTCAAGGGACTCCACTTCGAATCGGGTTCAATTAGCGACTTTGATGGCAGCGGTCAACATATTCTGATAGCGCTTCATGCTTGCGATACGGCCACCGATGATGCCATTTATCAAGGCATTAAAGCCGGAAGTGATATGATTGTAGTTGCCCCATGTTGCCATAAGCAAATCAGAAAACAAATTGAAAAAAACAAAACCGAAAACGACCTGAACTTCATGCTAAAACATGGATTATTTTTAGAACGACAAGCGGAAATGATAACAGACGGTATTCGAGCATTACTTATGGAATATTATGGGTACAAGATAAAGGTGATTGATTTTATTGCCGATACCCATACACCCAAGAATGTAATGTTGGTAGGATTAAAAGCCAAAACAACAGAGGCTCGTCAGCAAAAAATTTTAAAAGAAATCAAACAAGCTAAACGTTTATTTGGCATTGATTTCCATTATTTGGAACAAAAGTTGGCTTTGGAAGTATAGTTGTAATTCCTTATTTCTTCTCGTATTGCTGAACTTCATCGTGGATGTACTCGAGCTTCACTCCTGCCGTAAGAAACATATCTTCCGATTCAGAACCCACATGATATTTACGTTGACAAACCACTCTGCGTATTCCGCAGTTAATAATCAACATACAACATACGCGGCAAGGGGTCATTCTACAATAGAGGGTAGCGCCATCCAAGGAAACACCGCGTTTAGCAGCCTGGCAAATGGCATTTTGTTCAGCATGTACAGTGCGCATACAATGTTCTGTTACTGAACCATCATCATGCATTACTTTTTTCATTAGGTGTCCTACCTCGTCACAATGGGGAAGACCAACAGGTGAACCTACATAACCAGTGACCAACAATTGATTTTCCTTCGCAATCACGCAACCGCTTCGTCCTCGTCCGCACGTTGCCCGCTTTGAAATGGCATCCATCACTTCAATAAAGTATTCATCCCAAGAAGGACGCACATATTCGTTGTTATTTGCTGATGTCATATACTGCTTTTTCTATTTGTGAATACAATTCGTTAAACGAGTTATTGTTATCGAAATTATAGTCGGCCAATTGTTGGCATGCGGCTAAATTCTGTTTGTTCGGATCATCCGAATTCATTTCTCGAGCTTCATTTTCCAAAAAAGTATCAAACGAAATTTGATCGGTTTCTGAGTTGCGTTTAATGATGCGATTGTAACGTAATTCCGGATTCGCATCTACTGCAAAAAGCCAAAAATTGGGTTTCTGGCGCAATGCCATTACCTCTCCTACCGTTCTGATACTTTCAATTACAGCATCTTTGCCGGCTTTCTTGGCTTCTTCATAGAGTTGTTCTGCAATATAACTTGGAGAGTGATTCGCACGCAACTCATTTGCCACCATAACCATGGAATCGCGATTCAATTCCAAACCCCGTTCCTGAATAATTTTGGTGAGATAGCCTCTTACTGAAAAATGGCTGAAACCATGATGAGACTGCAAGTAGTCTACAATAGTTCCTTTTCCAGCGCCAATTGTTCCTGTTATTCCTATTACTCTCACAAAATATTTTTAGCAATATAAAATGGAATCACGAATAACAAAAATTTGATGTAGAAAGACATATCAACTTATGTTATTATCTACTTAAGAAGCTAAGGGGGATTTTAATCTTGTCTATAATCAGTTTTTTTTATTTTCACTATCCAAACCAAACCTTCATGATTCATCGTTACTTATTATTGGCATCTCTATTTTGCCTTATCCATTTCGGTTCCATTGCGCAATGTACTTCGAACCGTTATACCGATACCATTTACCATCAAGTGCAGAAAACCACCCAAATTTTCTACGGAACTGCAGATAATAATTTAGGGATTAGTCAAGATCTTTATTTGGATTTTTATGAACCCAAAAACGATACGCTTTTGTATCGGCCGCTGATTGTATACGCCTTTGGAGGAGCATTTTTAATTGGCGATAAGAATCAACCCCCCGTTCCCGAATATTGCGAATATTATGCAAAAGCCGGATATGCTGTAGCCTCTATTGATTACAGAATAGGATTTAACACGGTAAGCACCGGAAGTTGTGAACGCGCGGTGGTAAGAGCCATCCAAGATTTGCGAGCAGCTTTGCGTTTCCTTTGTCAGCGTGCCAATATCTATAGAATCGACACCGGAGCCATATTTCTTACCGGCTCGAGTGCAGGTTGTATTGCCGGGATTCATTCTTCATATGCAAAAGAAAGTGATTTACCTGCATCGTACCATGGTATTTTTTTAGAGCCAAGTGATTTGGGGTGTATTGATTGCAGTGGAAATAACGACTTCAACAAACATGTTCCGAAAACGAGAGGCATCCTTAACCACTGGGGAGCAATTATGGATACCTCGCTTATCACCTCACTTCCTGAAGATAATGTACCAATGATTTCCATACATGGGGATGCAGATGTAATTGTGCCTTACAATTCCGGGGCACCCTTTGGTTATCCTGTATTTCCGGTTGTGTATGGCAGTAATCCTATGCATAAACGGCTCAAAAACATGGGTATCAAAAACGAATTGGTAACAATGGTAGGATATATCCACGAACCCTGGTTGTTAAGCCGAGAAGTTTTGGATACATCGTATCGCAGAGAGAAGCCATTTATGTATTCCATTTTAAAGCCTCAACCGCAAAAATTTTCAGGTGATACTATTATTTGTTTAAACGAAACGGAAGAATACTCTTTGTTGTTGAGAGACAGAAGTAAGTATTGTTTCTCGTTAAGTGGAGGCGGAAATATCGTATCGCAAAATCAAAATAAGCTTACCATTAAATGGACCAATACGGGAACGTTCTTCATCCGTGGACGAGAATTAAGTTTGAATGAAGTAAATGGCGATGAAGTTATTTATAAAGTGCAAGTTATTGCTCGTCCGAAAGCCAATTTTGGATTTAAAGAAAACGTTGTTACGGTTAATTTTACTGACAGTTCAACAAATGCTACTACTTGGGAATATCGTTTCGGTGATGGAGCAAAAGCATTTATCCCATCACCGGTACATGGCTATGCAGCTCCGGGGACGTATACAACCATGTTGATTGTAAGCAACAACTATTGTTTCGACACTACCTCCAAATCGTTTTCGTTGGATACCTGTCCAACAGTAAACTTTAGTTATACCATTTCAGGAGACTCCGTTTTTTTCGTTGGAAATCTTTCGAACGGTGTTTCTTTTGTTTGGAATTTTGGTGACGGAACAAAAGATTCGGTGAATTTAAATCCTGTACACGTGTATTCAAATTCACAAAATTATTTGGCAGGGTTGATTATCACCAATGCACATGCATGTACAAAATCAGGTTCGCAAATAATTCCATTTCACAAAACAACCGGAATAGCAAATAATGCTGAAGATGAAACCAAAATAATTGTTTCTCCATCCCAAATTTCGATTTTGGATTGTAATGAATGCGATTACCAACTTTATGATCTTCAAGGTAGAATTATTCAGAAAGGAATCGTAGACCACTCATCAGTTATCAACATTGATACCATGCCAAAAGGAGTTTATGTTCTGCATATTAACACAAAGAATTATAGTACATCAAAATTGTTTAATGTTAAATAAGCTGCTAATTAAGTCCAATTAGCGCTACTTTATCAACAATCGACCATTTTTTATCAAGTAAACTATACACTGTTTTTTAGAAACTAAGGATGAAATTAGCATATTTGTGGCTTAATTCATCCTATGAAGAAAATCGTCTACCTCCCTTTAATGTTATTCTCATTTTGGGCAACTGCTCAAAATAATGTCGGCATCGGAACGCTTACTCCTGATGCTTCGTCAATATTAGAACTAAAGGCCTCCGACAAAGGTTTATTAGCACCAAGAACAACAAAAGGACTGATTGCAAGTCCTGTTAACGGACTTATCATTTATGATACAGACACACAATGCTTAATTGTATATAGAAGTGTTTCAGCACAATGGATAAACTTGTGTAGTGTTGCCGGAGGAGTTGGAGGGAATACCGGTGCTACGGGCACTACTGGATCAACCGGAAATACAGGCTCAACAGGAAACACAGGCTCGACCGGTGCAACAGGAGCTACGGGTAATACTGGCTCTACAGGTAGTACAGGCTCGACCGGTGCAACAGGAGTAACCGGCTCAACAGGAGCAACAGGTAATACCGGTTCTACAGGTACGACTGGTACAACAGGAAGCACAGGCTCAACAGGAGCAACTGGCGATACCGGCTCTACAGGTAACACTGGTACGACAGGTACAACAGGAAGCACAGGCTCAACAGGAGCAACAGGTGATACCGGCTCTACTGGTAGCACGGGGGCAACAGGAAATACAGGTTCAACTGGAGCAACGGGAAGTACAGGTTCAACAG
>CAYNMP010000018.1:0-61869 GCA_964398475.1 uncultured Chitinophagaceae bacterium
ACTTATTATATTTGGTTTGATACGTGGCCGACACCTAACAGTCCATGTGCCGGTACCTTTAGTTTAGTACTTGCACCACCGCCACCGGCAAATGATAATTGCGCAGGAGCAACAGCTTTTCCTGCAATTCCTACAGATGGAACTTGTGCTTCTGTTACAACTAATACAGCTAGTGCAACACAGTCATTGGCTGCATGTGCCGGTTCAGGAGCAGATGATGATGTTTGGTATTCTTTTGTTCAGCCTACAGGTTTTACTACTTTGAATTTTGCACACACCGATATTAGCGGTAATGCTGATAGAGTAACACAGTTCTTTAGCGCTTGTGGAGGAACAAGTTTATTGTGTAGCGATCCTGAATCAGGAACAGTTACCGGTTTAACGGCCGGAAACACATATTATGTTCGTGTCCATACTTATGGAACAGGAACAACAACAAGTTCAACGCTTTGTTTAAGTGTACCGCCACCACCACCGGCAAATAACGATTGTGCAGGTGCAACTGCATTCCCGGCTATTCCAACAAACGGTACATGTGCAAACTTAACATTGAATACAGCCGGTGCAACTCAATCTTTAGCAGCATGTGCAGGATCAGGGGCTGACGATGATGTTTGGTTTTCATTTGTTCAACCTGCTGGTAATACCACAATTAATTTTGCCAATACAACAGTAAGCGGAAATGGCGATAGAGTTATTCAGTTCTTTAGCGCTTGTGGAGGAACAAGCTTATTATGTAGCGATCCTGAAACAGGAACTGTTACAGGCTTAACACCGGGCGTTACTTATTATGGCCGAATACACACTTATGGTACAGGAACATCAACAAACGTTACTGTATGTTTGAGTGTTCCACCACCACCGCCTGCTAACGATGACTGTTCTAACGCAATAACATTAGGGGCCGCTTGTGCAGGTTCTCCGGTTGCCGGGTCAACGTTACTTTCCACAGTAGATGCCATCTATTCAAATTGTGGAGCCGGTGGAACAAATACTACACAGCGTGGCGTTTGGTATAAATATGTTGGTGATAATAATAATGTAACCATCAACACTTGTAATGCAACAGGATATGATTCAAGAATAACTGTTTATTCGGGAACATGCGGAGCACTAACTTGTGTAACGGGAAATGACGATATGCTTGCTGCATGTTCAGTGAATTCTAACCGATCACAAGTTTCGTTTGATGCCTTTACCGGAACAGATTACTATGTGTTTATTCACGGCTATCAATTAGATCCAAGTTTAAGTGCTACCGGTAACTTTATCTTAAGTATTTCTTGTACCGCATTGTGTACGCCAATTGTAACCAATTCTACTTGTGCTACAGCTATCGGCCAATCGGTACCAACGTCTTGCTCAAGTTTTACAGTGAATAATAATTGTGCAGGTACAGCGCTTTCAGAACCACCGGGAGCACCACTTTTCGGTACGTATCCAAACTTGTGGTACAGTTTTATAGCCCCTGCTACAGATGTTAATATCAGAGCAACACTTAATGGAACAGCAACGAATGTTGGTTTTGTTGTATATCCTTCATGCGGAGGAACAAATGTTGGATTTGTATATCCTGCAGCTTCAGGAACAAGTTATGTGTTTTCCGGATTAACTTCAGGAAATACATATTATGTGCAGGTTTATACTCCAATTGCGAATAAAGGAACCTTCGATCTTTGTTTGTTTTATGAGCTTTGCCCAACACCACTTACGCTTACAGCTACAGGAATTACTTCTTCCCAAGCGAACTTGGGTTGGTCGTCTGCCGGAACCTTGTTTGATGTTGAATTAGGAACATCCGGTTTTACGCCAACAGGTACACCTACAACTTCCGGAGTTGCCAATCCATTTACACAAACCGGATTAAGTCCAGCAACAACATACACTTACTACGTAAGACGTGATTGCGGTGCAGGTGTTTATAGTACTTGGAATGGACCGTTTAATTTTACAACATTAGCACTTCCACCTGCGAATGATGATTGTGCATCAGCTATTGCGTTCCCAACGATTCCTCCTACAGGTGCTTGTGCAAGTGTAACGGTAAATAATGCCGCTGCAACACAATCGTTAGCGGGATGTATTGGTACAGCTGATGATGACATGTGGTATTCATTTACTGTGCCTGCTGGAAAAACATCTGTAAACTATTCAACAACAGATATCTCAGGAAGTGGAGACAGAGTATTCCAACTTTTTGATGCATGTGCAGGAACAAGTCTTTTCTGTAATGATGCAGAAAGTGGAACGTTTACAGGTCTAATAGGCGGTAACACATACATACTTCGTACTTACTCCTATTTTGCTTCAAGCGCTACTAACTTTTCATTGTGTTTAAGTGTTACACCTCCACCACCGGCTAACGATGATTGCGCCACTGCTAAAGGGTTGACTACTTGTGGAGCCCAAGATTCAATTAAATTCCTAACTGGTGCAACACAATCTTTAGCTGCCGGATCATGTGGCGGTACAGCAGGTGACGATGTTTGGTATTCTTTCGTTGCCGATGCAACTACCATGTATGCTACTGTAAAAGGTTTTGGCGGTTATGATGCGGTAATGGAATTAAGAAGTGGTGCTTGTAACGGAACAGAATTGTTCTGTGCTGATAATGGACTTGCTGATGGTTTCGAAGACATTGTTGCTACAGGCTTAACAGTTGGGCAGACCTATTATATCAGAGTATTTGATTACTTTAGTGCAGCACCTTCGTCCGCTATGGGCTTCTGGATTCAAGTAGGTCCGGGTGGATGTTGGCAAGGTGGTGTTAGCACTGCTTGGGACGATGTAAACAACTGGTCAGACTTATCTGTTCCAAATAGTTGTGCATCAAACGTAACTATCCCGGCAGGAACACCAAATGCACCAGCAATTACAACTGCAACTTTCACGGTAGGAAATGTAAATATTGCAAGTGGAGTGAATTTAACGCTTACGGGTAATAATTTAAATGTATGTGGTAATTGGGCTGCAGGAACGGGATCAAATGCTGTAACTGTTGGAACTGGAAGAGTAGTTCTTCAAGGAACTGCGGCACAAACAATTACCGGAAATACTAAATTCGAAAGTTTGACGGTAAATAGTGTAGGGGGAAGTTATACCAATACTGGAACAGTTCAGATTGCTTCTCGTTATACTCCTCAAGCTGGAACATTAACGAATAGTGGTACGCTACATTTCTTAAGCACTTCTGCCACTGACATTGCTACTATAAATTTGGCTGTTGGTAATACAGGTACAATTTCAGGCAATATTATTGCGGATAGATATGTACCGGTTTCTGGTAGTAACCAGCATTATGTAAGCTCACCAATTGATAATTTGGCACTTTCACAATTAGGCGCTAGCGGAGGTAGTGGATTTGTTGTTCCAACACCAACATGCGATGAGACAGTATTAGCATCTGGTTCACCATATGGAACAGTGTTCCGTTATAATGAAGCTAACGGTGCTAGTTGCTCGCTTGCCGGTTGGGAAGTTATGGGAGGCGGAAACGCTGATAATTCAAGAGGGTATTCTGCTTATTTAACTGGTGCAGGAGCTCCTCTTTCAGTAACCGGAGCACCAAATATGGCAGCAAGTTATTCACTTACCGGACTTACAAATACGGGTTGGACAAATACTACTCTCCAAGGAAGAACTCAAAATGGAGGATGGTCTTTGGTAGGAAACCCATACCTTTCTACTGTAAATCTTGCAGCTAAAGCAGGTTTAGATGCCCAAGCGCAAGTTTGGCAAACTTCAGGACCTTATGCTGGAACTTATCAGGCCGTGATTATGGGAGGTGGAACCGCTTTTGTGGCTCCTTTCCAAGGCTTTATGGTACACAAAACTACTGTAGGTGGTACAGCTACATTTGATATAGGAAGAGCAGAATGTGTTAATAACACTTCTACTTTCTATAAAACAGGAAACGATAACGGAACATTAAGTTTAAAAGTTAGCGGTAATGGCTTTAATGATGTTACTACAATTGCTTTTGACGCACAAGCCACCAATCAATTTGACGTAGATAAAGATGCAAACAAATTGCCTGGTCGTTTGGTTCAACCGATGATTGCTTCTAAGGTAGGAAACGATAAGTACTCTATCAATACATTAGAATCGATTTCAACAAATCCAACAGTTGATGTTGAGTTCATGGCCGGAACAAACGGTAACTTTACAATTACTGCAGATGACTTGTCTACGTTTGACCCAACTGTAATGGTTTACCTAGAAGATAAAATTACCAAAGGAGCTTGGAAAAATTTACGTCAATCGAATACCTATTCTTTCAGTGGTAATGTTGCAGATTCCGAAGACCGATTTGTATTACACTTTACACCTGCTGCTTATATCAATACCGAAGATGCAGTTTGCGAGAAAGGTGGTGTAATTTCTATGGAACAAGAAGGTGATGTAAAATGGATGGTTGAAGTTAAAAACACAGCTACACAAGCAATTGCTGCGAAAGCTCAGCCTTTAAATGCTACAAATGCTGTGACCCTTAATAACATTCCTGTTGGAACGTATGATATCGTCTTAACAAGTAGCAATGGTTATGTAGCAACTAAAACGGTTACTATTAACGGAACAAATGCCATAGTAGCGCATTACACTTCTAGTTCAACTGCTCCAACAGTTAATCAAACTGTAGCATTTAACAGTTTTGTTAACCAAGCTGCTACTCTTTCATGGAACTTTGGTGATGGCTCAACAAGTACAATTGCAAATCCTAACCATATCTATACAACGCCAGGTATTTATACCGTTGTTCTAAAGGCAATAAACAGCGATGGTTGCGAAGCTACTTTTGCCCAAACTATTACTGTTGCTGATGTTACAGGAATTGGAAATGTAAATACTACAGGAAAAGAAATTTCGATGTATGTAAATAGTGAAAAAAACCTTAATATTACATTCGTTGGGTATAAAGCAGAAACGGCAAACATTCAGGTGTTTAATATCATTGGACAAGAAATTTTGAATGCTAAACATAATACTGGCACCAAATTTGTCCACGAGATAAACCAGGTTGAAGCAGCATACTTGATTGTTAAAGTAACTATTGCGGGGCAGACAACCACTAAAAAAGTATTAATAACTAAAGAATAATACCAGCATGAAATCATACATGAGAAGGAATGGATTTTTTATCTTAAATCTTGTTTTGGTAGTAGGGCTTATGCTTGTTGCCACAACAGCTATTGCGCAACCACCACCACCGCCACCGCCACCACCACCACCACCGGGAGTTCCTGTTGATGGCGGTATTATAGGCTTGTTAGTGGCTGGTATTGGATACGGTGTAAAGAAAATTTACAGCAAAAATTAATCATTTCATTAATAGGAATAAAAAGGGGAGTTGTTCAACTCCCCTTTTTTAGTTTGCAGATATGCTTTAGCAAGCTGTCTACATGAGTAATATAAAATGAAATTTACTCTTTTGCTATTGCGTTGAAAAAAGTGCGAGGCAAATAAGCATTAAGGCTTAAAGTCGGGATTTGCAGCTCTACGTTTGTTTTTCAATTTTTCGTAGATGGTAGAAATTGGATTGTAGAATTTAGCTTTCTCCTTGTGGTAATATTTTGCCGGTTCCATACCCGGAATATTTACAACTTGTGGAACTCCGTCACCTTTCACAAAGGCTACCTCAAATTCTTGTTTGTTACGGAATGGGTAAATGGTAACTTCCTTTAGCTTATAAAAGTCTTTTATTAACTCAACCGTGAGGGAATAGCGCATTTCCTCAGGAATGCCGCTGATTGGAATTTCTTTGTAGATATAGCCAAGCGATGTGAATTTCAACGTATCTGATGGGTATACATAGATTTGAAAGTCGCCATTTAAATCCGCTGTCATACCCTTTTTCCGATTAGTTATTACAATGGCCGCATTCGGAAGCGAAGATTTCGTTTGTAAATCAACTACTTTGCCCTTCAATAAAATTTTTCCCTCTGTATTCTCAAAGTTAAGCTGACTTTTAGCGGTTATGCTACAACAGGCGATGGCGATAAAAAAGAAATGTTTGCAATTCACTCGATAAATATAAGTAATAGGTCAACTTAGGACCTATTCATTTAGGCAAATTAACAAGTTTCCTTCGTCATTCTCCAAACCAAAATTTATTTTTACCAAACGTTTGGTAGATAAAAAAAATGCCTATACATTCGTTACCTCAAAATTCTAAACTTAAAATCAATATAGATGGAAGCAGTACAAGGAAAAAGTGCAGTAAAAGTGATTCCTGCCAAACAACGCAAAATCAAGAACGTAGCCGTTTTGGGTGCAGGTGTGATGGGGTCGCGAATCGCGTTGCATTGTGCCAACGTAGGGTTGAAAGTAACCTTGTTGGATATTGTTACACCGGGCTTATCGGAAGAAGATGCGAAAAAACCGGCTAAACGTAATCAGAAAGTAAATGATGAGTTGGCTTTTGCATTGAAAAGCAATCCTTCTCCTAGTTACGACAAAGACACTGCAGGTTTAATCAAAACCGGAAACTTTGACGATAACTTATCGTGGGTAAAAGATGCCGATTGGATTATTGAAGTTGTTGTGGAGCGATTAGACATCAAACAACAAGTATTCGAAAAAGTAGAAAAATTCAGAAGACCTGGAACAATTATCTCTTCTAACACTTCAGGTATTCCTATTCACTTGATGGCTGAAGGAAGAAGCGAAGATTTCAAAGCGCACTTCTGCGGTACGCACTTCTTCAATCCTCCGCGTTACTTGCGTTTGTTGGAAATTATTCCTACACCGGACACGAATCAAGAAGTAATTGATTTCTTAATGCATTATGGTGATTTGTATTTAGGTAAACAAACCGTATTGTGTAAAGATACTCCGGCTTTCATCGCTAACCGTGTTGGGGTATTTGGAATTGCAGCGATTATCAAAACCATGCAGGAAATGGATTTGACAGTTGATGAAGTGGATGCATTGACCGGTACCTTAATTGGTAAACCTAAATCTGCAACGTTCAGAACTACGGATGTTGTGGGATTAGATACCATGATTAAAGTATTACAAGGCGCTTACGATAACCTTCCAAACGATGAGTATCGCGATGTATTGCAAGTACCGGCTTGGATTTTGAAAATGAACGAAAACAAATGGATTGGCGATAAAGCAGGTCAGGGTTTCGGTCGTAAAGAAAAATCGGCTGACGGGAAAAAAGCATTCTCTACGTTGAACTGGAAAACATTAGAGTATGAGCCATCTACTCGTCCAAAATCAGCAACTATTGAGATTGGAAAGAATGTAGATGATTTGAAACAACGTTTAGTAGCTGTGGCTAAATCGAAAGATAAGCATGGCGATTTCTTGCGCAAGGTAAATTACTACATGTGTTCTTATGTGTCGTTGCGTATCCCTGAAATTGCGGATGAGTTATATAAAATTGACGATGCCATGCGTGCCGGTTTCCGTTGGGAATTAGGGCCATTCGAGCAGTGGGATATCGTAGGTGTACAAAATATTGTGAACGGCATGAAAGAAGCCGGATTCAAGTTGGGTGCATGGGTTGATGAAATGTTGGCTGCGGGTCACACCTCATTCTACAAAGTAGAAAATGGCGTTCGTAAGTTTTATGATATTCCTTCTAAAGCATACAAAGCCATTCCGGGTCGTGAGTCGTTCATTATTTTATCTGATTTACAATCGTCTACTAAACCGGTATGGAAAAATGCGGCTTGTAGAATTGACGATATGGGCGATGGTATCTTGAACGTGTCTTGGAATACAAAGATGAACTCGTTAGGTGGTGAGGTTTTGGAGGCCATTAACAAAGGAATTGATATTGCTGAAGGCGAAGGTTGGAATGGTTTAGTATTAGGTCATGAGGGTGAAAATTTCTCTGCCGGAGCAAACTTAGCTATGATTTTAATGATGGCTATTGAAGAAGATTGGGATGAATTAGATTATGCGATTCGTGCATTCCAATATACCATGACAAGAACGCGTTTCTCTTCTATTCCAACAGTAGCGGCTATCAAAAACTTAACATTAGGTGGTGGTTGTGAAATGTCGATGCATGTAGATTCAGCGGTAGCCTCTGCTGAGACTTACATCGGATTGGTAGAAGTGGGTGTGGGCTTGATTCCTGGAGGCGGAGGTACAAAAGAATTTGCGTTACGGGCTTCTGATGCCTATTTCAATGGTGATCCACAAATTCCAACATTGGCTGAAAAATTCACCGCTATTGCTACAGCGAAAGTGGCAACTTCAGCTGCGGAAGCTTTCAAATTCGGTATCTTGGATAGAAAGAAAGATATTATCGTGTTGAACTCTGATCGTCATTTAGCGGCTGCGAAAGAAAGAGCCTTAGAGCTTTACAATGCAGGTTACACACAACCGGTAATGCGCGAAGATGTTGAAGTGCTCGGTAAAACAGGTCTTGCCGCTTTGTATGCCGGAGCAGCTGCATTTAAAGTAGGTAATTATGCTTCAGAGCACGATGAAAAAATTGCCCGAAAAATTGCGTATGTACTTTGCGGTGGAGATTTATCTACGGCAACAAAAGTAAGTGAGCAATACTTATTGGATTTGGAGCGTGAAGCGTTCTTATCGTTGTGCGGTGAGAAGAAAACATTGGAAAGAATTCAGTCGATTTTGACGAAAGGAAAACCATTGAGAAACTAATTATCCTATAAATAACTAACTATATAAAATCTTAATAAAATGCAAGAAGCATATATCATAGCCGGTTCAAGAACCGCAATTGGAAAGTCGAAGAGAGGTGGATTTCGTTTTACTACTCCGGTAGATTTGGCCTACTACGCTATAACTGATTTATTGAAAAAGGTACCTCAATTGGATCCTACACGCGTTGATGATTTAATTGTAGGTAACGCTGTGCCTGAGGCAGAGCAAGGGCTACAGATGGCACGTTGGGTAGCTGTTCGTTCGTTGCCGGTAAGTGTTCCGGGAATGACAGTGAATCGTTATTGCGGTTCAGGTATTGAAACCATAGGATTAGCTACAGCTAAAATCCGTGCAGGAATGGCCGATGTAATTATCGCAGGAGGTACAGAGAGCATGAGTTTGGTGCCTACAGTAGGTTACAAAACAGCACCTAACTTTGAGATCGCAAATAGCCATCCGGAGTATTACATCGGAATGGGATTAACGGCTGAAAACGTTGCTGTGAAATACGGTATCACACGTGAGCAAGCCGATTTGTTCTCTTTCAATTCGCACCAAAAAGCAATGGCAGCCATTGAGGCAGGCAAATTCAAAAGCGATATCGTTCCCGTTGAAGTAGAAGAAGTGTACTACGAAAACGGTAAAAAGAAATCGAGAAAAACACTTGTTGCACAAGATGAAGGTCCACGTGCCGATACTACGCTTGAAGGTTTGGCAAAATTGAAGCCTGCATTTAAATTAGGCGGACAAGTTACAGCAGGAAACTCATCGCAAACATCAGATGCTGCTGCATTTGTGTTGGTGGTGAGCGAAAAAGTAGTGAAAGAATTAGGTTTGCAACCGATTGCAAGAATGGTAACCTTTGCAAGTGCCGGTGTAGATCCTACATTGATGGGCATTGGTCCGGTGGCTGCTATTCCAAAAGCATTGAAACAAGCTAATTTGAACTTAAATGATATTGAATTGATAGAGTTGAACGAAGCGTTTGCTGCACAATCGTTGGCAGTAATTCAAGAACTTGGTTTGAATACAGATATCATCAATCCGAATGGAGGGGCAGTTGCATTAGGTCACCCACTGGGAGCATCCGGAACATATTTATTCCAAAAATTGATTGGTGAAATGCAACGCAGAAACAACAAATACGGTATGGTAAGTGCTTGTATTGGTGGCGGCCAAGGTATAGCCGGAATTTTTGAGCGCCTATAATTTATAGCATAAAAATTACAACATGAAAACTCGCAAAAGTGCTTTAGTATTTTACTTGCTTTTTGCGAGTTTTTTTTGTGCAACAGCACAAACGAAAATCGTGAAAGATTCGTTGTTGTTTTCTTTGAATAGAACACAATTGGATTCGTTTTATAACAAAAACGGAATCCCTCCTTTTTTGTTAGGACTAGATTATGGGGTGAAAGCCTATAAAATAATTTACCGAACGCTGAACTACGACAGCACGCCAACTACTGCATCAGGACTTATCATGATTCCTGAATCTCCTGAATACTGCAAATTGCCGATATCTTCATACCAACACGGAACAACAGTTCGTAAGAAAGATGTTCCATCGCGTTTATCGGGAAACGAAAAGTTGATTACCATGGCAATGGCATCAGCCGGTATGGTTTCTTGTATGCCCGATTACTTAGGCATGGGCGATGGTCCGGGCTATCATCCCTATCAAAATGCAAGAACAGAAGCCTTCAGCGTAATCGATATTATTCGTGCAGCTAAAGAGTTTTGTGATACAATGAAACTAGGTTATAGCGATCAATTGTTTTTAGTGGGCTATTCGCAAGGCGGACACGCAACCATGGCTGCCCATAAAATGATTCAAGAGCAATTGTCTTCCGAAATGAAAGTAACGGCATCGGCACCCATGAGTGGAGCCTATGATATGAGTGGAGTGCAGACCGTTCAATTATTGAAAGATACGCCATATGCCTCGCCCTACTATTTGCCATATTTGATTTTTGGTAACAACCCCATCTATCATTTCTTTACCAATGCGAGTGAAATTCTCCGTGCTCCGTATGACACCACTTTACCTCCATTGATGAATGGTGTTGCAAACTCTAATGCAATTAATGCAAAAATGAATGATACGGTAAAGTTGATTTTCAGACAAGACATGTTGGATTCGTTCAATGCCAACCCAAATCATTTTTTCAAAGTATTTCTGCGTGATAATGATGTGTATCAATGGGTGCCGCAGAGTCCTATGCGAATGTATTATTGTACGCTAGATGAAAATGTGCCTTATGAAAATACGGTGGTTGCTTATAACTATTTCAAAGCAAATGGAGCAACACAAGTGGATACGGTTAACTCAGGAGCTTTATATCATACCCCTTGTGCAGAACCTTCTTTAATTCGGGCCAAAACATGGTTTGATGAAAAGAAGGATAGAAAAATGGAAATTGCAGAAACGCACCAAAACGCCTCTGCCGCTAATTCAGCAGATGGAACCCTACATTTAGATATTGCAGGCGGAAGAAAGCCATTTACGGTGTCGTGGAATAACAATATGACAGGAACAGACCTCATGGGTTTGGCTCCCGGCACCTACACTTACAATATAGTTGATTCCAACCTATGTTCTAAAACAGGCACAGTTACCATTTCGTTTACTAACGCCATTGCACAATTAACGAAAGAGCAAGTGAGTGTTTATCCGAATCCAGCTACAAACACCATCACGATTTTTATCGGTCAAAATTTTGAAGAAGGGAAATCGATAACTGTGATTAACACACTAGGGGAGGAAGTAAAAAGATGGACAACCAAGAACAAAGTACAAACAGAAACTGTTTCTGATTTGGCTGCTGGTGTTTACACCCTTAAAATCGATAAAGTATTTACACAACAATTCATTAAACAATAAAACGAAACACAACATGTCAACTACTGAAACAAAAGCAGTTTTAAAGGGTGGCGAATTCTTGATCAAAGAATCGGATTCAGCAACAATTTTCACCCCGGAACAATTAAGCGAAGAGCAACGCATGTTTGCTCAAACCACGGCCGATTTTATCAATACCCGTGTATTGCCTAATCTTCAAAAAATCGACAAACAAGAGCCGGGTCTTTCGGTGAAATTGTTGGAAGAAACAGCCGAATTGGGCTTATTAGGGGCATCAGTACCTGAAGAGTTTGGTGGAATGGGGGTTGATGTGGCAACGGATACAGCCATCAACGAAGAAATTGGTAAAGGACATTCGTTTGCAGCATCTTATGCAGCACATACCGGTATTGGAACATTGCCAATTTTGTATTTCGGAACAGAGGCGCAAAAACAAAAATACTTACCGGGTTTAGTAAACGGTACGTTGAAAGCGGCATACTGTTTAACAGAGCCAGGTTCAGGAAGTGATGCCTTAGGGGCAAAATCTAAAGCTGTGCTTTCAGAAGATGGAAAATATTATGTGTTGAACGGACAAAAAATGTGGATCACCAATGGTGGTTTCGCAGATATTTTCACTGTGTTCGCGAAAATCGATGGCGATAAATTTACAGGCTTTATTGTAGATGCAAAAAGCGAAGGGCTATCTTTAGGCAGTGAGGAAGATAAATTGGGTATCAAAGGTTCTTCTACCCGTCAGGTGTTTTTCAACGATGTGAAAGTACCAGTTGAAAATGTGTTGGGCGAAATTGGCAAAGGCCACAAAATTGCATTTAACGTGTTGAATATTGGTCGTTATAAATTATGCGTTTTAGCATTAGGCGGAATTAAGGCTGCGGCAACTACGGCAGTAAAATATGCCAATGAGCGTATTCAGTTTAATGTTCCTATTTCATCGTTTGGCGCTATTAAACACAAGTTGGCTGAAATGGCGGTTAAAGCCTATGCTTGCGAATCTGCCACTTACAGAACGGCAGGTTTGATTGACGAAAAAATTGCAGAATTGGTAGCCGGAGGAATGGATAAAGTGCAAGCTAAACTTGTAGCTGCTGAAGAGTACTCTATTGAATGTGCTATTTTGAAAGTATTTGGTTCTGAAGTGTTGGATTTTGTGGTAGATGAAACCGTACAAGTGTTTGGAGGAACCGGTTTTAGCGAAGAATATCCTGCAGCTCGCGCTTACCGTGATGCACGTATCAACAGAATTTTCGAAGGAACGAATGAAATTAACCGCTTGTTATCTGTTGGTCAGTTAGTGAAAAAAGCATTGAAAGGCGAAATGGATTTGTTTACACCAGCCATGGCCGTTCAGAAAGAATTGATGAGTGTGCCTGATTTCAGCGCACCGAATTCAGATGATTTCTTTGGTGCGGAGAAAAAGGCATTGACGAATGTGAAGAAAGCGATTTTGATGACTGCTGGTGCAGCGGTTCAGAAGTTCATGCAAGGTTTAGAGAAAGAACAAGAAATTATCATGAATGCTGCTGATATGTTGATTGAATTGTTTGTTTGTGAATCGGTGTTGTTGCGTACAGAAAGAGCTATTGCTGTTAAAGGCGAAGAAGCTTGTGCGTTGCAAATTGATATGACAAGAACATACATTTCTGATGCATTAGAGCGTATTAACTTGAGCGGAAAGCATGCGATTACAGCCTTTAACGAAGGAGATGTGTTGCGTGTGATGTTGATGGGATTGAAACGTTTCACGAAGTATGAAGCGTATAACACCATTGCAGCAAGAAGAAGAATTGCCGATAAAATGATTGAAGAGAACGGATATTGTTTCTAATCAAAATCATATTACAAAAAAGGCCTGAACACATTGTTCGGGCTTTTCTTTTTGGGTAAAAAACGGTAAAGGTTTTCGGGTAATCCATAATGATGCATAACAGCCACTCTACAAATACTCTACATGTATTGAAAGACAATGTTTATATGAATTTCATTTCTGATATTTGGTAATACAATGAATAAAACGGAAAAAATACAGCAGCGGTTTGATGCTATAGTTGAATCCCTGAAAATGGCCATTTTTGCCAAAGATCGGGTGGTTTATATGCAGGAAGTGTATGCGCTTAAAATGAAAGACGTTACCAACACCCAGAAACCGTTGCTCAAGTTATTGCAGAATTTGAAGCGCTACGAGGTGTCCGATTACAAAGGGTTTATTGAGCATCAAGTCGAAATATTGGAATTGTTTCAACAGAATGAAATACACCGTTACTACAGTGTTGTAGGGCATTTTTTCCAGGCTCTGGCCAACAATATTTTAGGCAACTACATGGAGGGCTTACAGTTGATGCAGAACTGCCACATGGAAGCTGTTGCTATGCAAGAAGCCCGATTAATTGCAGAAGTTGAAACGGGCTTAGGGCATGTTTTTTCGGAATATGGATACCTGAAAATTGCCACTCATTATTTTGAAGTATCCTTACAGTACAGCGAAAAAAACAATATTGACAGTTTAATGGTGATGAATGGATTTGGTTTGTTGAAATTGTATAACGACCAATCAAAGCCGGAGAAAATGCGACCACTTTTAGCTAGACTCGACCCATTCATGCAAAAGACTTCTGTTCCTATGCGTTTGTCGTTTATTCGCTGGGAGATGGAGTGTTTGTTGCTGGAAAAAAATTGGAAAGCACTGAAAACAAAACGCCAACTTTTTGATGCTACTAAAGGTGACTTTTTCAATCCTTACTTTTTTATAGCTATACAGCTTATCGATGCTAAACTAGCTATGCACGCTGGACAACTAAAGGAGAGTATTGCTTTGTTTGATGCTGCAATTGCTACTGCAAAACAAATCCAGTCGAAAGCTGCCGAAAGTATTGTTTATCGAGAATTAGCGGAAGTATTAATAGCACAGCATCAAACAGATGCCGCTGAACGATACCTAGTGCAATCGCTTGTATTGGCTAAGGAAATGAATTCAAATATTGCCTATTCGTTTACATACCAGCATTTACATCAATTAGCGTTAAAGCGTTCAGACTATCTACAAGCGCTGGAATATTTCAAGGCTTATCACAGTTATACAGAAAAACTTAATCAAGAAGACGAATCGATTAACGCACAACTCATACAATCTATTGCTATGCAAAAAGCAAACACAGAAACTATCGCAATGCTTCAGTCAGAATTATATAAAAAGGAAGATGAACTTCAGGCTACTCAATATGTGCTGTTACAGAAAAAGCAATTGATTGCCGATATGGATGGCTTTTTAGGTGCATTACGTAAAGAAAATGTTGCCAAGAACAAAGCAATGTTGCAATTTCAAAAACGCATTAAGGAGTCGGATTTGTTTGAAACGAACAAAGAACAACTGTCTAACGTAGCCAATGCTGCTTTAGCGAAATGGACGGAACAGCTATCGGTATTGTATCCGCAACTATCTAAGTTAGAACTGAAAATTTGTTTTTTCACGTATAAAGGACACAGCAACAAAGAAATTTCAACTATTCAGTTTACCACTCCAAAGAGCATTGAACAGGCAAAGTATAGAATCAAAAAGCGATTGGCGTATAATGACGATCGTTCTTTGGAACAATTTTTAAAAAGCCTTAACTTGCAGTAAATAATAATTTATGGCGAATCCAATTCTTACTTGGTTTGAAATCCCCGCACTTGATGTAGCGCGTGCAGCAGCATTTTATCGGAATGTTTTGCAGCGGAAAATCGAAGTGCAAGATTTAGGTGGAGTGCTCCATGCTTTTTTTGAGTTTAGTGAAGAATACACTTGTGGCGCTATTGTTAAAGAAGAAGGGTTAAAGCCTAGTAAAGAAGGTGTTTTGTTATACTTCAATTGTAATAATGAAATGGAAGCTCATTTAGCACGTGTAGTTGAAGCAGGTGGTGTTATTGAACAAGACAAGCGACTCATTGCCCCTGAAATTGGCTATCTGTCCACCTTCATCGATACCGAAGGGAATCGAATGGCATTCTTCAGCAGAGCATAGGCTTCCTAAAACACCTTTTCTACTATTTGTCCGATGTTACGCTGATAGTTGTCGGGACCAACAGCCACAATATTTTCGAACACCAACATATCTCCAGGTTTGCTCATTTTAATCAACTTCTTGATTTTATCGTTGAAGAATTCACCCACATTGGAAGACGAATAGACTTCGCCACTTTTTGTCATCAATAAAAAATCATATTTGGCTACTTTAAACTTCACGTCAAACTCGAAATTAGGCAGTTTGGCTATAACACCCCAAAGCAGCGCTGTTTCACCTTTTGAGATAGTGCCGCCTTTCATTTTTTTTACGTCTTCGGTGGTTTGTGCTTGAGCTGCAACGCAGTAAAAGCAGCAGAGTAAAATAATCGTTCGCATAATTAGTTTGTTTATTATGAGAACGTAAAGCGATGAAGTTTTAGTATAAAGTGGTGGAATGTACTATGAATACAGAGTTTTAATTCGCCTCTCCTGTCCTTAAAGTTGTAAACCAGTCCACCAATGTTTTTTGCTGTGCTTCATTAATTACAGCATCTTTATGCACTAATGTGTACGACCACATCGGCATTTCGCCCTCTTGTACCATTTTAATGGATTCTTTCATTTTTTTGTCTTTGCGTTTAGCGGTGTAATCGCCCCATGTTGAAAAGTTTAGTTCTTCACGACCTTCGTTGATATGATGTTTCAGCCACCACGATACCGGAGCAATTTTAAAGTACCAAGGATAAACTGTTTCGTATGCATGACAATCGTAGCAAGATGTTTTTAGGATTTGTGCTACTTCTTGCGGAGCTTTAGTTACTGTGATAAAATCTTTTTGTGTATCTACTGTCGGGTTTGTGGTGTCCACAGGTATAAATTGAATCAAGACCAACAAAATCAATATACCTAGCGCTATTTTCTTTTTCATGCTAATTATAAATTCTACATAAAGCTAACAAAAAGATATTGTCTAAAATCGCTTATTCTCCAAAGGCTATGTAGGTTTACATAAAATAACATACATGCGATATCTACTGCTGTTCTGTCCACTATTTGTGTTTGCTCAGTCCTTTGATGTACAAGGGCATAGAGGTTGCCGCGGACTAATGCCCGAGAATACAATTCCTGCCTTTATAAAAGCGGTAGACATTGGTGTAGTAACCCTTGAACTTGACTTAGCGGTTTCAAAAGACAGTCAACTTGTGGTTAGCCACGATCCGTGGATAGACGAATCTATTTGTAATTGCACAGAGCGCATCCCTATCCAATCGCTCACGGTTAGCGAAATTCAACAATTCGATTGTGGGAGCAAAGGTAATGCTCGTTTCCAAAATCAACAAAGAATAATGGTCTCTAAGCCATTGTTTCAAAAAGTAGTAGATACAGTTGAATCCTATGTAGCCGAAAAGCAATTACCTTCGGTAAAATTCAATATCGAAATAAAGTCGAAACCCGAATGGGATGCTCGCTATACTCCCCCGGTTACTGATTTTGCAAGTTTAGTGGTAGATTTTATTCACCGGCAAACGGATCCGACTTTATTTTGCGTACAATCGTTTGACAGTCGTGCTTTAGAAGCCGTTCATAAATTAGATTCTACTATTACAACAGCGTGGTTATTTGCACTGCCGAATGGGTGGAATGTTGGGCTTGAGGGGCTTTCTTTTCGCCCCACTATATTAAGTCCTAACTATTTGGTTACACGGAAAAGTTACATACAAAAGGCGCATCGTTTAGGTTTTAAAGTTATTCCATGGACAGTGAATGAGACCGGGGAAATGCAACGCCTTATGAAGCTCCGTGTAGATGGTATTATTACCGATTACCCCGATATTTTGAAGGCTCTTATGAAGTAGCATTTCGTTTTTAGATGCCCCATTTTCCCAATTCAATTTTTTACCTACCAAACGTTTGGTAAAATCAACAAAATATTCTTCTTTTGAACTATAAGTATAAAAACACAATTAAAAAATAGTACAATGAGCACAGCTACAGAAACAAAAACAGCCCTTCGTGGAGGCGAATTTTTGATTAAAGATTCTACGTGGGAAGACATTTACATTCCTGAAGAAATTACGGAAGAGCAAAAGATGATGCGTGATATGACGAAAGATTTTATCCGCACCGAAATTGATCCGAACTTGGATAAGTTAGATCACGATCCGATGTTGGGTGTTGATATTCTAAATAAAGCCGGAGAGTTAGGTCTGTTGGGATTGCACATTCCACAAGAGTTTGGAGGCGAAGGGAAAGATTTAACTACGTTCTCTTTCGTAACAGAAGTATTGGGTTGGGGACATGGTGTATCGGTTGCCATTGGTGCACACACAGGAATTGGAACTTGTCCGATTATCTACTACGGAACAGATGAGCAACGCAAAAAGTATTTGCCGAAATTAGCTACTGGAGAATTAAAAGCAGCCTACTGCTTAACAGAGCCATGGAGTGGTTCAGATGCATTGGGTGCGAAAACTAAAGCAGAGCTTTCGGCTGATGGTACACACTATGTTTTGAACGGACAAAAAATGTGGATCACGAATGCAGGCTTTGCAGATGTGTTTGTTGTGTTCGCGAAAATTGATGGCGATAAATTCACCGGATTTATTGTAGAGAAAGGCTTTGAAGGCGTGAGCACAGGGGCAGAAGAAAAGAAAATGGGTATTAAATCTTCGTCTACTCGTCAGGTGTTCTTCAACAACGTGAAAGTGCCGGTAGAAAACTTATTGGGCGAAATAGGCAAAGGACATAAGATCGCTTTCCAAATTTTGAACATTGGTCGTTACAAATTGTGTAACGGAGTGTTGGGTGGTGCTAAACGCGCGTTGAACCAAGCGGTAAAATATGCGAATGAGCGTCAACAATTCAAAACACCTATTGCTCAGTTTGGTGCAATTAAACACAAGTTGGGTGAAATGGCAATCCGCACATGGACGGCTGAATCTGCATCGTACCGTGTTTGCGATTGGATTAACCAAGAAGAGCACAAGTTGAAAGCAGCCGGCAAAACTATGACAGAATATTTAACCGGAGGAGCAGAAGAATATCAAATTGAATGTGCTTTGTTGAAAGTGTTAGGTTCGGAGGTGTTGGATTTTGTAGTGGATGAGGCGTTGCAAATTCACGGAGGTTACGGATTCTCTGAAGAGTATCCAATGGCTCGTGCTTACAGAGATTCGCGTATCAACCGTATTTTCGAAGGAACAAACGAAATTAACCGAATGTTGTCTATCGATGCATTGTTGAAATTTGCGATGAAAGGCAAAATTGATTTGATGACACCGGGTATGAACATTCAGAAAGAATTGATGAGTGTGCCTGATTTCAGTTCACCGGATGCGGATGATATTTTCGGAGCAGAGCGCAAAGCCTTGAAAAATGCGAAGAAAGCGTTCTTGTTAGTAGCAGGTGGAGCGGTTCAGAAATTGATGATGCAATTAGAGAAAGAGCAAGAAATTTTGATGCACGCTGCGGATGTGTTAATCGATATTTTCGCTATGGAGTCTGCATTGTTAAGAGCAGAGAAATTAGTGAACTTGCATGGTTTAGAAGCTTCACAAATTTATGTAGATATGGTGAAATGCTTCTTCTTCGATGCATTGGATCGTATCAACACGAATGGAAAACAAGGTTTAGCAGCATTTGCATCAGGCGATGAATTGCGATTGATGATGATGGGCTTGAAACGTTTCACGAAGTATGAAATGATTAATACACGCGATATTAGAAGAGCAGTTGCCGATAAAATGATTGCAGAAAACGGATATTGTTTCTGGGATTAATTTAATCTCAATACTGTTGAAGCGCCATGGAACACTGTTTCGTGGCGCTTTTATTTTAGGCATAATACACGTGAGCCATGAAACAATCGCTTCATGGCTCTTTAACGTAGGGGTAAAATATGGTGCGCTGGCTAAGTGATAAGAAAAGGGACAGCAAGCCGTTGTGTACCGCTTAGATATACATATTCTAACTGCAGGTAATAGTTCCCTAAATCAAGCATGTTGCAGGTTATTTGACGAATAAGTGGTCCTGCTTTATAGTCTACAACTTCTCCATCACTCATTTTTTGACCATTGTGTTTTAAAAGCGAGTAGTTAAGTTTTCCTTCTTGAGCGGCCACAAAGCCGAACCACAATTCGTTGGGTGAGGTTACCGGACAAAGGACCAATGCGCCTTTCATCATTTTATTGTTCTCGAGTAGTGCGCTTATTTGCTGCTCGGGTGAACAGTTCGATTTTGTGTTTCCCGGGATGTTGTAAATGGCAAATTCTCCGGTGATGTAACTATGAATATTGCCAATAGCCGAATGACTGCACCCGCTTCCAAGTTTAGTTTCAGTTTGTTGCACAGTATAGTGCAGGGGCAATGCTAACGGGAAAAACGAGCTGAGTAAAACATGTTTATTTTCCATATGGCATTCTTTTCATCAAGAATACGGAGAGTTAACATGCAGAAATTCAAAACTTAAGTTTTATATTTAATTTCAATTACTTAGTTTATGTTTTTAAACTATTGATAATTAATTATATAATGAATTTATTTGTTTAATTCATAATGCAAAAAAACAGTCTGCAATTATTAGTGGCATCGCTTACCCAAGGCGAAAAAATGTACTTTAAGAAATATGGTTTTCCCGGTACGAAGGAGGATAGTCTGCCGTTGAAAATATATGCATTGGTGGAGCATGATGTAACTATATCGAATGAGTCGATTGCCAAAAAGTTGAGGGAAACGGACTTGCCAAAACAAAGCATCAGTAAGTTTTTGTTGTACGAAGAAATTCTGGAATCCCTTTATCGCTACAATGAAAAAGAGCTTATTTATGCAAAGTATATCCAACGCATCATGCAAACTAAACTCTTGTTTGAAAAGGGTTTGAGGGAAGAGGCTGCACTCCGATTAGAAAAATATATTCAGCAACTTTCGCAATACGAGCAATTTGATGTGTTGCTCATTGCATGGAATACGCTGAAAGGTTTCTACAGAACAGATGATCGGAAAGCATTGCTGTTAGACAATTGTAACAAGGCAATAGAAGAGTGTCTTGCGCAAATCAACAACTTGCAAACCTGTAGTAGTTTACTCGATTTTGTGTATGTGCGAAGGGCGAAAAAAGGAACACTTACATTGGGCAACATTGCTACAACCGAGAGTTGGCAGCCTTTTACAAGTCACCCGTTTTTCGAAAACGATGCATTAGCGCATTCTGTTTCAGCAAAGCTTGCATTGTTTATTGCAAAGGCATTTTACTATGCTACTAGTCAGAACACAGCAATGGAGTCGGTTTACCTAGAAAAGATGCGAGTGCTGTATGATACATCGCCTTACTACAAATCGCGCAATGTTTTCAATTATTTCGTGCTAATGAATCAGTATCTCAACTTGCTTAACCGCACCAACCAAGAGCAGCAATTTGATGAATATTATAAAAGTCTACAACAAGAGAAACCTAAATTGAATGCAAATGAAAGTGCTCGACTCTTTCTCATTATGAGCAATTTAGCCTTGTTGCGCATTATGGGAGTACCCGGAAATATTGGGTTTACTTACGATTTGAATCAGACGGTGAAGGACATCGATAAGCATAAAAAATATACATCTGAAACAAGTATACGCACACTGTACGCCAACCTCGCCATCACTTTTTTTCAATTGAAAGAGTATAAAAAATCGCTTGTGTTTGTCCAGAAAATCTTGTTGAATTTATCCGATCGAAATGTAAGTGTGCATTACAAGATAGCGGTTACATTGCTTGTCATGATTGAACTACAACAAAAAGATTACTCCGGAGCCATTATCAGTCTAAAGAAATATTTTCATACCGATATAGGAGACGAATACTTTGATATAATGCAACGAAAGGTGGAAGTAATTGCGACTTCTTCTTCTGTTAAGTCTCGACAACAACTTTTTTCCGAATGGCAAAGCGAGTTAAAGTCGAATAGTTTTTCTATTGCTGTGATGCAAATATGGTATAGTGTTTATTTGCCTAAATGGGTGAAAGAAAAGGTCGTTCATTGATGCAATTAATAGCCTTGATCAAACCAAAATAGCTGAAAGAAGGTTGTGAAAAATTGTTACAAGCCAATGCTTGATATACTTTGAATTCCTTTATTCATAAGGGTTATAGCCTTCCCTATTGCATATTTATAAAAATTTAACCTAACCACTTTTTTGTTTAGAACAATTCTAAACTATAATTGTTAAAATCAAATCAACAATGTTTAGATGGCAGAAAAGTCTACAAATAGCGCAATAAATCCGGTTAGACGATTTTACAATTATCTCATGCTAGAACGTAGCGAGATTCTGTATATCTATTTTTACGCAGCCTTAAGTGGGTTGCTCTACCTTTCTTTACCGCTAGGGATCCAAGCCATTGTTTCTTTTTTGTTTGGCGGTTTAGTCTCTACTTCACTAATTATTTTGATTTTGTTAGTTGTTGCCGGTGTTGCCCTAAACGGCTATTTGCAAATTCTCCAAATGAAAGTTACAGAGCGTATTCAGCGCAAGTTGTTTACTCGTTTTGCTCTAGCTTTTTCAGAACGATTTCCTCGATTGAAATTGGAAGCTGTAGATGATTATTATTTGCCTGAATTAGTAAATCGATTCTTTGATACCTCTTCTCTTCAGAAAGGTATTTCAAAAATATTATTGGACTTGCCTTCTGCAAGTATTCAAATTTTATTTGGATTGATTTTGTTATCGCTTTACAGTCCGTTGTTTATTGCCTTCGGTTTACTGTTGGTGTTCTTGTTGTATTTGATTTTTCGATTCACTGCACCTGCAGGTATCTCCTCCAGTATTTTAGAATCAGATTATAAGTATCAAGTGGGGCACTGGTTGGAAGAAATCGCTCGAAATGTCAAAACGTTTAAGTTGTCAGGGAATACAGACATCGCTATAAACAAAACCGATGAATTAGTGAGCGGCTACTTAGATGCGCGTAAGCATCACTTCAAGATACTACTTACCCAGTATTGGTCGTTTGTGGCCTTTAAAACCATAATAACAGCGGCCTTGCTAATTGCAGGTTCTTTACTCTTTGTTCAGCAACAAATTAACATTGGCCAGTTTGTAGCCTCAGAAATTATCATTCTTACTATTCTCAATTCCGTTGAGAAAATCATTACGGGGTTAGAAGGCATCTATGATATTTTAACCTCTTTGGAAAAAATTGGCAAGGTGCTCGACAAACCTGTAGAGGAGGACGTAGCAGGCGCGGTGATTGCTGAAGAAACTCCGTTTAATGTTTCAATGCAAGATGTTTCTTTTGCTTATCCCGATGCCAAAACGAATGTGTTAGAAGGATTAACTTTAGCTATTTTACCGGGAGAAAAAGTGGCCATTTGCGGAACAAAAGATTCCGGGAAATCATCCTTGATTAAGTTGTTTACCGGCATGTACGAGAATTATACCGGAAGTATTCTAATTAACGAAATGCCTATTTCTTCATATGATTTGAAGTCGTTGCGCGATAAGATTGGTGTCTATTTTTCACGTACCGAAATTTTTGAAGGTACCTTGTTCGAAAATCTCACATTGTTGCGTTCAGGCATCACAGAAGAGCACATCATTCCTGTTGCCAAAGCCGTGGGTTTATTAGAGTATATACAATCGCACAGGTTAGGTCTACACCAAACATTAGATACGCATGGACGTAAATTGCCGGAAAGTGTAAAGGCTAAAATTTTATTGTGCCGCGCTTTGCTCAAACAGCCAAAGTTGTTGCTAATAGACGATTTTAGACACCATTTAGAATACAACGAACAAATGGCGGTTGCCCAATATCTAACAGATAGTAGTCGAAAATACAGTTTAATTATTCGTACATCAGACGAGAAACTTATGCAACAATGCAGCAAAGTGATTTTAATGCATGAAGGAAAAATTGCAGCAATTGGGCCTTATCAAAAAGTAAAGGAGACTTCTGTTTACAAGGCATACACAAGCAATAAAAACAGTAATTAGTATGTGGTTAACAAATAACGAAACGCAACATAGTTTGGAGCAAAAGCGATTAAAGTCGTTTGAAAAGTCGTTTGGCGAAACCACCGATATAAAATTGGTACGTCAATTTGGTTTTATCTTGATTCTATTGTTAGTCTTCTTGCTTTTACCGTGGACACAAAATATTAAGTCGGGAGGCAAGGTAACAACACTTCGTCCGGAGCAACGACCACAAGAACTCAATGCACTAATTGCCGGTCGAATTGAAAAATGGTACGTAAAAGAAGGCGACATAGTAAAAGCCGGAGATACTATTTTGCGCATATCGGAAATTAAATCGGAGTATTTGGATCCTGCATTAATGGATAGAACTGAAGAGCAAATTCAATCCAAGATTGACGCCAATAATTTGTACGACAACAAAGCCGGAGCATTAATGCATCAAATTGCCGCTCTCGAACAAGCGCGTGCACTAAAAATCGAACAACTCAAAAACAAAGTAAAGCAAGCGCAACTTTACATCGTATCCGACAGTATGGCCATGCAAGCAGCCGGTAATCAACTTAACATTGCTAAAGAGCAATTCAAGCGACAAAAAGAATTGTACGATGCCGGTTTGAAATCGTTAACCGAGTTGGAACAACGCAATCAAGCGCTACAAGATGCCAATGCACGGAAGACCATTGCCGAAAACAAATACTACAACACCAAGAACGACTTACTAAACGCTATGATTGAGTTGCAAAGCACCAATCGCGATTACGAGGAGAAAATTGCCAAAGCCGAAGCTGAACGATTTCAGTCGCTTTCACAAGTCTCAAGTGGTACTGCCGATGTTGCAAAGCTTCAAAATCAGTTTTCCAATTATAAAATTCGTAACGGCTTTTATTTGATTACTGCTCCGCAAGACGGACAAATTACCAAAACCGTAAAAGCCGGTATTGGCGAGAGTGTAAAGGAAGGTGATTTGTTGGTAAGTATAACTCCGCAACACTACGATATTGCTGTAGAAATTTATGTTACACCCAACGATTTACCATTGGTACACAAAGGCGAAAAAGTGCGTTTGCAATTTGATGGATTTCCTGCTATTGTGTTTACTGGTTGGCCGAACGCTTCATACGGAACCTTTGGCGGTATCATCACTGCTGTAGATAATAACATTAGCGTAGGCGGTAAATTCCGCATTTTAGTGGCTGAAGATAAAGCCGAAAAGCCATGGCCAAAGAATTTGCGATTAGGTGGTGGAGTAGAAGGAATGGCGCTTTTGAAAGATGTGCCTATTTGGTACGAATTGTGGCGAAACATTAATGGCTTCCCGGCCGACTATTATGCAGGCAAGGAAGATACCAAAGCAAAAGCAAAGAAATCCGATGCAGAAAAGTAAACTACATCAGGTTCTAAGCGCACTGTTTATGCCAACATTTCGATTTAAGTGGTACATGGCAACACTTTGCTTGTTGTTGTATAACAGCAGTATTGCACAAAGCGATTCGTTGCGAACCTTTACCTTGGCTGAATTTCTGACCATCGTTAAAACCTATCATCCTTTAGCCAAGCAAGCCGATATTGTGACCGACAAAGCCAAGGCGGAACTATTAATAGCACGCGGAGGTTTTGATCCTATGTTGTATTCCGATTACGATCGAAAAGTGTTTTACGGCAATAACTACTATTCTTTTTTTAGTTCCGAAATTAAAATTCCGGGATGGTATGGGATTGAAGTGAAAGCCGGATACGACTATTCGTATGGTTCGAACATTAACCCTTCTGATTTTATTCCGAAAACGGGTCTGGCCTACGTAGGTGTTTCTGTGCCTTTATTGAAAGGGTTGTTTACCGACAAGAAACGAGCCGATTTGCAAAAAGCAAAATTGTTTGTGTCGGCTTCTGAACAACAACGAATTTTAATGTTGAACGATTTGTTGTTGGATGCGGTGAAAGGATACTATGAATGGACGTTGGCCTACCGAAACAAACGCATCATCGAAGAAGCCTTGTTGCTTTCACAACAGCGTTTTGCTGCCACAACACAAGCCACTCTTTTAGGCGATAGGGCACCTATAGATTCCACCGAAGCTATGGCCCAATATCAAACACGACAATATGAATTCAATCAGGCGAATCTCGATTTTCAAAAAGCGAGTTTTGAGTTGTCGAATTTTTTGTGGACGCAAAACGAACAGCCTTATTTGTTGCCTAATGGAGTAGTGCCGGAATTTAATGACGCAGCTGTTTTTGCACAAAGCGTAAAACTAAAACCGTTAACAGAACTAGAGCAAACCATTCAAACTACTCACCCTAATGTGTTGATGTATCAATTGAAGGTAAAGCAGTTGGAGGTGGAACGCAAACTCAAAATCGAAAACCTGAAACCCACGCTCAACGCTAGTTACAACCTGCTCAGTAAAGATGTTTCCACTTGGAGTAACCCTGAATGGTCTATGTTTAAAGACTATTACAAGTTTGGCGTGAAGTTTAGCATGCCGCTTACTTTTGCACAAGGACGAGGTGATGTTCGTATCGCTAATCTTAAAATCCGCGAAGCGAAATATGATTTGGAGCTCAAGCGTAATGAACTCAACAATAAGCTACGCAGCTATTATACAGAATTGGTTGTGCTTAAAGACCAAGTCAACTTATACAAAGCCACTGTTACCAATTACGAGAAGTTGTACACCGGAGAAGTAATGCGTTTCAATGCCGGAGAAAGCAATGTGTTTTTGGTAAATACCCGCGAGAATAAATGGCTTGAAGCCCAACAAAAATTAGCTGAAGTACAACTCAAGTATTTCAAAGCCGAAGCAGCACTTAAATGGGTGATGATGCAGTTGAACAATTAATCGGAGCATTCTTCGTATCAGCATTACATAAATCTTTTTGTGTTGAAGTCTCTTTTTGCTTACTTTTGTAAGTATGAAAAGAAACCCTATCTTCAAAATTATACGAACATACTTTACAAAACAGCAGTTGTTTTATTCACTGTTTTTCGCTCTAATTGTAATAACGATAAGTTCCTGCAAAGATGAATGCGACAAAGTAAACACCCGTTACGATATAGCTCCTGAACTAAAAGATTTTTACTTTAAGAAAGGGACGTATTGGGTGTATGAAGATACTGTGAATCATGTTGTGGATAGCCAGAGCGTGTATTCCGACACAATTGGTTATCAGTATGGTTCAACAAAAACAGTTGATGGGAGTTATTGTAGTGTAGGCAATCAATTTTTTAACTACTATGTACAATCTACTAGAGATTTTGGAAACGATACATTCTTAACTGCTAGTATAGCTGGAAATTTAAGCTCTACAATTGTTGTTAGTGGTGTTGGAGTACCTTTTACCGCTAATATTGTATTTGGGTTAAACACAAATATAGGACAGCTTCACCCCAATATTATTTACAATGGGTTGATATATCAAAAGATTAATGGCATCAGTTATAATAATGTATACTGGTATAGTATAATTATAGGAAAAGGATCAGGGAATGATTACTTAAAGTATAATACAGATTTCTATTATGTGCCAAAGGTTGGCGTAGTGAAAAAAGTGGAATTTGGTACTCCAAATGGGACGAGGACTTGGGCGTTGAAAAATTATTCAGTTATTCAATAGATATGTTCAGAAGCACACTTATATATTCAATTATTATGATTTGTTTTTTTGCGTTAAGCTCTTGTAGAGATGAATGCGACAAAGTAACCACCCGTTATGATATAACACCCGCGCTCAAAGATTTCTACTTCAAAAAAGGAACGTATTGGGTATATGAAGATACCGCGAATCATGTTGTGGATAGCCAGTATGTGTATGCAGATACGAGTGGTTTCAGTTATACTACAACAAAAGGCAATAAGGGTGGATATTGTCAACTTATGGTGGAGTTTTACCATGTAAGAGTTGCAAGTTCGCTTTCAATCGGAGATAAGGATAGTTTTGATTTTAATTCTTTTGGCTCATATTATTCTAAGCAGGAAGACCTTTCTATTGGAGTTGCATATAGGGGAAGCAATACAGTGTTATGGCTGAACGCAGAGGTTGGCAAAACATACAATAGTTATAGGTTTAATGGAATAGGTAATCAGAATGTAAATGGTGTTGACTATAAGAACACATATTGGAGTAGTGTTATTCTTGGAGCAACCACAAATAATTATTTAAAATACAATACCGATTATTTCGTAACACCCAAAATTGGCGTAGTTAAAAAGGTAGAATTTGGAACACCAACTGGAACAAGAACATGGTTATTGAATCGCTACTTTATTCAATCGTAATCAATGCGCCACTTTCACATCCTCTCCCTTGTTATTGTTCATGGCCCACCAACCAAAGAAAGCTAAATAGGCAAAGCAAAGCGGAGTTACAATGTATGATGTTTTAATGCTTGTAACATCGCCCAACCAACCTTGAAACGGAGGAATAACGGCCCCTCCCAAGATCATCATAATTAAAAAAGCGGATGCTTGCGAAGTGTAGTTGCCTAAGTTCTTAATCGATTGCGAAAAAATACACGGCCACATTACCGAGCACCACAAGCCTCCACTCATGAATAAAAGAACAGATAACGGACCGGTGGTCAGCATTCCACCAATCATACAAGCCATCGCTGCAATGGAAAACGCAAATAACATTTTTGCTGCATTTTCTATGGTGAAATAAGCAACGGCAACCATCAGCGCTACAAAGCCTAAATAAGGCAAGAAAATTTCGCTGATGTTGATGCCTTCCACGCCTTGCGCTTTGAAGAAATTTACTCCATACACAACTATGAACGCTAAAAATGGCAAGGCAATCAGCAATAGTTTTTTCAGTTTTTGATCTTCCGTCATGGCCTCGGCAGCGCCTGTCCAGCGGCCCATCATCAAACTTCCCCAATACAACGAAATGAAAGGGAACAATAATGTGTTCGGTACACTGCCATATTCCGGTAATTGTAGCAAGGCGCCCATATTACTTTGTATGGTAACTTCCACCCCCACATACACAAAAATGGCAATCATCCCCAATTGCAATTGCGGTTTTTTCAAGGCTTCAAACGAAAACGCTTCTGTGCTTTCTTGTGCGCGTTCTTCAATTTTGATGGAACGAAGAATAAAAGCCAGTATAAGGAAAAGTACAATCAAGAGAATATATAAGGTATCTACGCTTTTGAGTTCAACGGCTTTACTGGTATCAGCCACAGTGATTCCGCCAAATAAAAAATACGCTACAATGAGCGGACCAATAGTAGTACCAAACGAATTGATTCCTCCCGCCAAATTCAAGCGGTGCGCGCCTGTGCGTTCATCGCCCAATAAAACTACAAAAGGATTGGCAGCAGTTTGTTGCAAGCTAAAGCCAAGTGCAATCACAAAGAATGAACCTAAAATCAATCCATAATTTCCGATATGCAAACTTGGAATCATACACAATGCCCCAAAGGCAGAAATGATTAATCCGATGGAAAACGACTTCGCGTAACCCTGTTCAATCACAAAATCTTTTTTGAAAAAATAGGTATAGATGAACAACAACACAGAGCCAATGAAATAGCCACCGTAAAAAGTGGAATCGATTAACTGACTTTGAAATTGCGATAAATTGAAGTGTGTTTTACAAAACGGAATAAAGATACCGTTGCTGGCGGCCATAAATCCCCAAAAGAAGAAAATGGAAATCACCGCGTAAAAAGTGGTTTGCTTTTGCATGCATTAAATTTTATTAATGATAAGTAAAATTCGATTTAAGCGCATCTGTACCAACGAAATAATAGTCACATTGCACCGAAAACTGTCTTGTTTTTTGATTAAAATCATATTCAAGCTTAAGGAATGCTAAATTATTTGCCCTTTACCTAAACTTATTTAGTTTCGTCATCGTATTAAACCAAATCTAATTATAAAACATCATGGGAGAGAAAATTACGATTCAAAATGGCAAGTTAAATGTGCCGAACAATCCGGTGGTTCCTTTTATCGAGGGCGATGGAACCGGAAGAGATATTTGGAAAGCATCGGTACGTGTATTGGATGCAGCAGTAGAAAAAGCATACGGAGGAACACGCAAAATAGAGTGGAAAGAAGTATTGGCGGGCGAAAAAGCCTTCAACGAAACAGGGAATTGGTTGCCGGATGCAACATTGGCGGCCTTCAACGAATATTTAGTAGGTATCAAAGGGCCATTAACTACACCGATTGGTGGAGGTATCCGTTCATTGAACGTGGCATTGCGTCAGATCTTGGACTTGTATGTTTGTCTTCGTCCGGTGCGTTACTATGCAGGAACTCCATCACCGGTTAAACGTCCGGAGGCGGTTGACATGGTTATTTTCCGTGAAAACACAGAAGATATTTATGCCGGTATCGAGTTTGTAGGTGGAAGTGCAGAAGCACAAAAAGTATTGGATTTCTTGAGTTCAAATTTCCCGAAAGACTTCAGCAAAATTCGTTTCAATTCACCTGAAAAAGGAGCTGAGTATATTGCCGCTTCCGGTATTACATCGGATGCTGCAACATGTGTAGGTATTGGTATCAAACCGGTATCAAAATTAGGTTCTCAGCGATTGATTCGTTCTGCGATTGAGTATGCTGTATTGCACAAACGCAAAAGCTTAACGCTAGTTCATAAAGGAAACATTATGAAATACACAGAAGGTGGTTTCCGCGACTGGGGTTATGAATTGGCAGAGACAGAATTTGCAGATTCAACATATACTTGGTCACAATGGGAGCGCACAAAAAAAGAAAAAGGCGAAGAGGCTGCAAATGCTGAACAAAAAGCAGCTTTAGCAAGTGGGAAAGTGTTAGTGAAAGATGCTATTGCCGATATCGCTTTGCAACAAGTATTAACCCGTCCGGAAGATTTTGATGTAATTGCTACATTGAACTTGAACGGAGATTATTTGAGCGATGCATTAGCAGCTCAAATTGGAGGAATTGGTATTGCACCGGGCGCAAACATTAACTATGTAACCGGTCACGCCATTTTCGAAGCAACACACGGAACAGCCCCTAAATATGCTGATTTGGATAAAGTAAATCCGGGTTCAGTGATTCTTTCAGGCGCTATGATGTTTGAATATTTCGGATGGTTAGAAGCTGCTGAATTGATTCACCAAGGTTTGGAAAAATCAATCAAAGGAAAACGAGTTACTTACGATTTCGAACGATTGATGGAAGGTGCTACTACTTTGAAATGTTCAGAGTTTGGCGATGAAATCATCAAAAATTTCTAATCCATAATTTACAATAGTAAAAAGCAATCTGGTGAACATCAGATTGCTTTTTTTATTTTTAGGAAAAGCTATAGCATGAACAATACCGAAATAGAACAGCAAATTCAAAAGCGCTACGATGCGATTCAAGCGCTTAAAGAACAAATCAATGATTTGCAAAACCAACGTGAGCAGGAGCATGTAGCCGATTATACGTTTGTTGCAAAAACAGGCGAGTCGGTTTCTTTGCTTGAATTGTTTGGCGATAAAGACGAATTGATAGTGATCCATAACATGGGTAAGAGCTGTTCCCATTGCAGCTTATGGGCCGATGGGTTTGTGGGCTATACGCAGCACATCGAACAACGATGCGCCTTTGTGTTGGTTTGCCCCGATGCGCCTGAAGTACACCAAGCGTTTGCTGAAAGCCGAGGTTGGAATTTCAAATCGTGTTCTTCTGCGGGAAATACATTCACCAAAGACATGGGTTTTGCGGAAGAAAAAGACGGTAAAACCTATAACATGCCCGGCTTTTCGGTTTTCAAAAAGGAAGATGGCAATATCTTTAGAACCGCCAAAGATCAATTTTGTCCGGGCGATTTCTACATGCCGCTGTGGCATTTTTTCGATGTTTTACCTAAAGGCGTAAACGGTTTTCAACCGAAGTAAAAACTTATTGTTTCATCACTTTAGCCACCATTGTTCCTTGTTGTGTGGTGATTCGAACGTAATAAAAACCGGAAGCAAGTTCTGTTGTGTTTAACGTCATTACTTCTTCCTTCACGTTTTCATAACTGTTGTGTAATAGCACTTGTCCGCTGATGTTCACTATATCAACACTAATGTTTTCGGCCGTGATGCAAGTGATTGCTATGTTTAAAATGTTTTCAGTCGGATTAGGATAAATATCCAACTTGCCAATATTCTCAACAAGCGCAATGCCTATAGTACTTCCAACGGAAATAGCTTGTAGTGCCGTACAACCACTTTGATCGGTCACGGTAACAACATATTGTCCGGAATTCAAGCCTGTAGCGGTTTGCGTTGTTTGTCCGTTGCTCCAAGTATATGTGTACGGACTAACACCGCCTATTGCAGTTACTGTAGCGGTTCCATTGTTTGTAAGATTTGTGGTAGCGGTGCTCGTTGCAGCAGTGCTCAATAACGAACTAGCTGCAACAGTATAATTTCCGGTAGCCGAACAACCATTCGAAACGGCTGTAACGGTGTATGTGCCGGCCGACAAATTCGTAATGGCCGGTGTTGTAGCGCCTGTGTTCCAAACATAGGTATAGGTGCTTCCTCCATTCGCAGTTACTGTTGCTGAACCATTGTTTTTACCGCACGAAGTATTTGTTCCTGAGGTTGTGACGGTAATGCCATTCGGTGCAGTAACCGTATAGCTTGCAGAAGCGCTACAACCATTTGAAAAAGCGGTAACAGTGTAATTACCTGTTCCTAATCCGCTGATAGTAGCTGTTGTTCCTCCATTGCTCCATGCATAGGTATAGGTCAACCCTCCAGATCCTGCAGCAGAGGCTGTTCCGTCTGTAGCTGTGCAAGAAGAAGTAGCCGTTCCGGCTGTTGAAACCGCAATCCCAAAACTACCTGCAATCGTTTGTGTAGCTGTGGCGGTACATAGCCCTGAAGTAACGGTAACATCGTAGGTACCCGGTGCCAATCCGTTAATGTTGGCAGTAGTTTCCCCGTTGCTCCAAGCGTAAGTATAAACCGAGCCTCCTGAAGCAGTGACAAGAGCAGTACCATTGGTAAAGCCGCATGTAGTATTATTTCCTGAAGTGGAGGCGGTAATTCCATTTGGAGAAGTAACAGTATACGTTGCAGTTGCACTACAGCCATTGGAGAGCACAGTTACCGTGTAGGCTCCGTCTTGAAGTCCGGTGATAGCTGCTGTTGTAGCCCCATTGCTCCATGTGAAAGTATAATTTGAACCACCTGCAGGAGTAGCGGTTGCCGTTCCATCGTTCGTGCCACAACCTGTAGCAGGTGTACCTGAAGCGGTTGCTGTGATACCATTTGGGGCTGTTACTGTATAGCTTGCCGTGGCGCTACAACCATTCGATAAAACCGTTACCGTATAGGTGCCGGCTTGAAGCCCTGTAATAGCTTGCGATGTGCCCCCATTGCTCCAAGTATAGGTGTAGTTGGATCCACCACTCGAGAGTACTCCTGCTGCTCCATCGTTCGTGCCACAGCCTGTTGCCGCAGTTCCATTCGCAGAAGCTGTGATGCCATTCGGAGCTGTAACCGTGTACGATGCAGAGGCGCTGCAACCATTCGACAAAGCAGTTACGGTATACGTACCGGCTTGAAGTCCAGTAATGGTTTGTGATGTAGCTCCATTGCTCCAAGTATAGGTGTAGGTTGTTCCACCGGAAGGATTAGCGGTTGCTGTTCCATCGTTCGTGCCGCAGCCTGTTGCCGCAGTACCTGTTGCTGTTGTGCTGATATTTCCGGATGAAGTTACAACTCTGCTAGCCGAAACGGAGCAGCCATTCGAAGTTACGGTTACGGTGTAGGTGCCGGCCGAAAGACCTGAAATAGTTGCCGTTGAGCCGCCATTGCTCCATGCATACGCATAGGTTGTTCCTCCTGAAGGTGTTGCCGTTGCTGTTCCGTTGCTTTGTCCGCAAGTAGCCGCATTCCCTGAAGTGGTTGCTGTTATTCCGTTTGGTGCACTCACAGTAAAGGTTGCCGTTGCCGTACAGCTGTTCGAAGTTACGGTTACCGTGTAATTGCCTGTAGATAGACCGGTAATGCTTGCTGTAGTTCCACCATTGCTCCAAGCATAGGTATAGGTTGTTCCTCCGGCAGGCGTAGCAGTGGCAGTTCCATCGTTGGTGCCACAGGCTGAAGTTGCTGTGCCTGTTGCCGTTGCCGTAATGCCTGTGCTGGTTGCCACAGCTCGAGTTGCAGTAACTGTGCATGTGCCCGATGTTACTGTTACAGTATAGTTGCCGGCTGCTAAACCTGTAAGCGAAGCCGATGTACCACCGTTACTCCAAGCATAAGTATAGGTTGTTCCGCCTGCAGGTGTAACGCTTGCGGTACCGTTGTTCTGGCCGCAAGTAGTACCATTGCCCGAAGTGGTTGCGGTAAGATTACAAGCACTTGTACAAGCAGTTAATTGGCTGTTCAACAACGAAGATCTACCCACATACGTTTTCCCATTTACGGTAATTGGTGTGCTTTGTGTTACACTGCGCATAACGTTCACTTGGCCTGTTGTAAATGTGGAGTAGCAGGCATCGTCATTTACGTAATCCATGTAGTCGCAATACATAGATTGTACACCACTGCATGATGTTGGAGGTACACCACTTGCACACGAAAAGCTCGTATTTGCTGAGGTTGGACCCTGTTGTAATGGCGTATCCGAAATCCTATCATCATCAGTACATACGTGCGAACTAGAGGTTTCTCCCCAAGTATGCGGCAAGCCCAAATAGTGCCCGGTTTCATGCGTTAAAGCTCTGCAATCGCCCGATACCCCTGAAAAAGAGGGAGCTCCAAACCAACGGTAGTCTATAACAACGCCATCTACATCTGACCCTACCAAACCAAACGTTGGTAAATAAGCATAGCCCAAGGTGCCGCCAAATGCACTAGTGCCCGGAATAGCTAAGGTCCAAATGTTTAAATATTTTGTGGCATCCCAAGTTGTTTGTGGCTTAATGGTGTTTTCTATATCGGTTGTGCCAGTAGGATTTGCAAACACCTGTCGGTCAATCCCCGTTGTTGTATTGCCGTTGGGGTCTTTCGTGGCCAAACAAAACTGAATTTCAGGTGTGCCTCTTAAGCTCTGAAATACGGCAGGAGTGCCGGAGGTCCAATTCGGGTTTTGCGATAAGAAATCTCTGTTTAGAATTTGTATTTGTGCTTGAACCCTTGCATCGGTTAGGTTTCGGCCCGTACCCACAGCTTCAGTAGAAAGGTGAATAACGTGAACAACAACCGGAATGGTTAAAATAGAAGCTCTTCCGGCCGAGCGATGGGTGGAATAATATTGAATTACCTGTTTGAAATCGCTGAGCTCTTGGGCATACTGCGGATGCGTTAAACTATAGTTGTATTCCACTTCATTCATGGCGCATTTTTCGTTGGGAACATAATTGATTTGCGCTTGACTGAATTGAATAAGCATCGTTAACAATACTAACGGTAAAAATTTCTTACACATAGATTTTTAAAATTGGTTTACGCTACAATAAGCAGATAACGAATCTAATAAAAATGTGCAAAAATCAGCGTGTGTTATCCGGTTTTCAACCAGCCGGTGATACTCATCCGTGGAACATTGGTTTTCAGCACCTCATGCAGTAGTTCATTACTTTTAAAAAAAACGAGTTTGCCGTTTTCCGGAGATATTCGCTGCTGGGCCTTTTCTTGATAAATGCACAGCTCTCCACCATCGGTTTTTTGCCAATTGGTGTTGAGATACATGATCATCGAATATTGCCGACAGTCGTTGTTGCGAAATTGATCGAAGTGTTTTTTGTAAAAGCTGCCTTTTTCGTAAAGGGTATAATGAAATTCGTAATCAGTAATACCTGTATAGCAAGTGGTATTCAGAAACAACACAAAGGCATCCATGAGTTTGAAAAATTCATGTTCAAAGGCATTGTTGTGGGAGCGGTCGAGCCAGTAAATGCTATCGCTTCTATTGTTTTGATCTTGATGAACAATTGTGCTGTTGCCGGTTCCGGCCTCATGGAATTTGTTTTCCGCAAACGCTGTTATTAGATTTTCTTTTAGATGAAAGGCTAATTCTGGAGATAAAAAGTGCTCGGCAATACCTACTTTATCGCGAATGAAATCGGTAATGAGCGCCTCAAAGAGTTGTTCCAATAGATGGGCTTGAAATAGGGCAAATCACCTTATTTCAAGAAATGTAAACTAAATAAAGGCAATAAACGATTTATCGGTAAATCGATACTATCGGCTCTTCTCCTTCTTTTACAAAGCCTCTATACATTCCGGCTGAATTGAAAGGCAAACATATGTTTCCATTTTTGTCAACGGCAATTAAACCGCCTTCGCCACCAATGGCTTTTAGTTTTTGTTGGACAACAATTTCACAGGCTTCTTCTAGCGTGCAGTTTTTGTATTCCATTAAACAAGAAATGTCGTAGGCAACTACTTCTTTCATAAAATATTCGCCATGCCCTGTGCAGGAGATAGCGCAAGTATTATTGTTGGCATAGGTTCCAACACCAATGATGGGTGTATCGCCAACGCGTCCGAATTTTTTGTTGGTCATGCCACCCGTTGATGTAGCAGCTGCTAAATTCCCTAATCGGTCAATAGCTACAGCACCAACGGTACCAAATTTTTTCTCTTTGTTTTCACTGTGATCGAGTTGCATTTTATCTTCAGCCTTGGCTTGTAACCACTGTTCGTGGCGGAAAGCATCGAAAAAATAGTCGTCTAATTCCATTGCAAAATGGTTCGCTTTGGCGAAGGCTTCTGCACCTTGACCAATCAATAACACATGCTCCGTTTTTTCCATCACCGCACGTGCCAATGCTATCGGATTTCTCACGCCACTTACACCGGCCACTGCACCGCAACGTTTATCGGAGCCGTTCATAATGGCCGCATCCATTTCATGTCCGCCAGCAGCGTTAAACACAGCACCTTTGCCGGCATTGAACAACGGACAATCTTCCAATACTTTTACTGCTGCTTCTACGGCATCTAAACTAGAGCCGTTAGCGGCTAAGATTTTTTCTCCGGCTAATAACGCATCACGCAAAGCGCTTTTGTAGGCGACTTCTTTTTCCGGTGTAAGCAAATGCGGAAGAATGGTGCCTGCTCCTCCGTGAACAGCTATAGCAAAGGGTTTCATGGGTTGATTTTATAGTGCGAATCCATTTCAAAGCTGTGTGTGTTGAGGTCGTAGCGGTTGCTGTTTTCCATGATATGCACCACTAAGTTCTGTACAGAAAAGGGCGAACCTTCTTCAATATCGGCAATGTTGCTTTGTTCGATTTGTCGTCCGTCAAATAAAAATACAGCGCCACTTCCTATGGTTTCGAACTGTGTTCCATTGGTGATAATTACACCCGTATCTTCGCTTAAGCCAATGCCTAAGCAAGATGGGTTTGCTGCTACAGCTTGCGCCAATCGGGCAAAACGACCACGTTTGTTGAAATGCGAATCAATGATAACACCATCAATAAACGCCAATCCTGTTGTAATTTTTACTTCGCCTTTCAAGTGTGCACGTTCCGCATTGCCTTGATAAATCATGGTGCTGCTCATGGCCATTGCACCTGCGCTCGTTCCTGCAATTACAAAGTTTTCGTTTTGATAGCGTTTTTTCAAAATGTCTAAAAATTCGGTACCACCATAAATAGCGGTTAGTCGCAATTGATTTCCTCCCGAAAACATAATCGCATCGCAATCTTTCAACCGTTGAACTGTAGCCGGATCCATGGCTTGCTTGCGTTCGCGAACATCTAAAATGCCAACGTTTGTACAGCCTATTTTGGTTAGTGCACTCAAATAGTTTTGTCCTACTTCCACCGGAATAGAGGATGCTGTGGTCACTACTTCAATGCGTGCATCGAGCCGTCCCACTTCTTTCACAAAGCGTTTCAGGATGCCCAATTCAAAAAAGTTAAGATTGTTACGTTCAACTACGCCAAGCTCTAAATCGGTGCCCTTATCTTCGGCTCCGCCAATCGGTATTAATTTCCCTTTAGGATTTTGCATAAGCAAATTTGTATTTTCTATTTTAAAATTCCATATTACAATATCCAATGTTGTGGAAAACAGTAGCTCAATTATAATCCTTAAAATAGTAAGTAGATGAAGATTCTAGACATTAAAGTAATGAACGGTCCGAATTATTGGAGCGTAAAACGCCATAAGTTGATTGTGATGGTGTTGGATATTGAAGAGCTAGAACAACGTCCAACCAACCTGATAGATGGCTTTTCTGCTCGATTGCAAGCTATGTTCCCGTCTATGCAAGGCCATCGTTGTTCAAAGGAATATGAAGGCGGATTCTTTGAACGTGTAGAAGAAGGCACTTGGATGGGACATGTGATTGAGCACATCGCGCTTGAAATTCAAACTTTGGCCGGTATGGATGTGGGTTTTGGCAGAACGCGCGAAACCAGTACTAGTGGGATTTACAATGTGGTATTTACCTATATGGAAGCGAAAGTTGGTCGCTATGCGGCTGAAGCCAGTGTGGAAATTGCACAAGCATTGATTGATAATACGCCAATTGATTTGCCGGCTATTATTCAGAAGTTGCGTGAAATGCGTGAAGTGGAGCGTTTGGGCCCTTCCACTGGTTCTATTGTAGACGAAGCGGTGAAACGAAAAATTCCGTTCATTCGATTGAATCGTCATTCGTTAGTTCAGTTGGGCTATGGAATTAATCAGCGCAGAATTCAAGCAACTGTGGCCAGTACTACCAGCAACATTGCGGTAGAAATTGCTTGCGATAAAGAAGATACAAAGAACTTGCTGGAAGCCGCACAGATTCCGGTACCTAAAGGAATCATTGTATATGATGAAGAGGATTTGGAACGCGCGATTAAGAAGTTGGGCTATCCGCTAGTGACTAAACCTATTGATGGGAATCACGGCAAAGGGGCAACCACCGATTTAAAAAATTTAGAGGAAGCAAAGGCCGGTTTTTATGCGGCTAAAAAATATTCGAAAGCGGTTATTTGTGAGCGTTTCATTGTTGGTCGCGATCATCGGGTGTTGGTGATCAATTACAAATTTGTTGCTGCAGCTTTGCGTACACCTGCTGCTGTTATTGGCGATGGGAAGTCTACCATTCAACAACTCATCGACAAAGTGAACAGCGACCCGCGAAGAGGTTACGGACATGAAAAAACATTGACATCGATTAAAGTGGATGAATTCACTGAGAATATTTTTCGCGATAAGAATTTCACACTCGATACGGTATTGGAAAAGGATTATGAACTTTGGTTGAAACCCACAGCTAACTTGAGTACCGGAGGAACGGCAACGGATGTAACGGATACGGTTCACCCTTCTAATATTGTGATGGCAGAACGTATTGCAAGAATTATTGGATTAGACATTTGCGGTATTGATATTATGGCACCCGATTTACGCGATCCGATTGCAGAAAACGGAGGCGCGGTGCTGGAAGTGAATGCTGCACCGGGTTTCAGAATGCACTTAGATCCAACTTCGGGCTTGCCACGAAACGTTGCAGAGCCGGTGATTGATATGCTTTACCCTCCCGGAAAAAGTGCGCGAATTCCTATTATTGCCATTACCGGTACAAACGGAAAGACAACAACTACAAGACTTACAGCTCATATTGTAAAGCAAATGGGCAAGAAAGTAGGCTTCACTACCACCGAAGGTGTTTACATACATAGCGAAAAATTAATGGCGGGCGATTGCACCGGTCCGGTGAGTGCCGAGTTTGTGTTGAAAGATCCAACAGTTGAGTTCGCTGTGCTGGAATCGGCTCGTGGCGGTATTTTGAGAGCCGGGTTAGGTTTTCATAATTGCAATATTGCTATTGTTACGAATATCGCACCCGATCACTTAGGCTTGGGTGGAATTGATACGTTGGATCAATTAACGCGCGTAAAAGCAGTAGTGCCGAAATCGGTGTTCCCTAATGGCTATGCGATTTTGAATGCAGATGATAGACATGTGCTTTCGATGCGCGAAGAATTGGATTGTAAAATTGCCTTGTTCTCGTTGAATGAGAACAATCCGCATATTCAAGCGCACTGCGAAAAGGGCGGTATTGCTGCGGTGTACGAGAATGGCTATGTAACCATCATGAAAGGGACATGGAAGATTCGTGTAGATAAGGTGACGAATATTCCGATTACGTTTGGTGGTAAAGCAGAGTTTAATATCGCCAACGTATTGCCGGCTATTTTGGCTACTTACCTTTCCGATTTTAAAATTGAAGATATTCGTTTGGCGCTTGAAACCTTTGTGCCATCGCCTGTTCAAACACCGGGCAGAATGAACATTTTCCATTTCAAGAACTTTGCAGTGATGGCCGATTACGCGCACAATGCCCATGGAATGGAAGCTATAGGAAAGTTCGTGCAGAAAATTGATGCCACAAAAAAAGTAGGTGTTATTGCCGGTGTAGGCGACAGACGCGATGAAGATACCATTGCATTGGGTGTTGAAGCCGCTAAGGTGTTCGATGAAATTATTATTCGTCAGGATAAAAACTTGCGCGGAAAATCAGAAGCAGAAATTATTGCGTTGTTAACGAAAGGCATTCACAGCGTAAAAAATGATTTAAAAATTACATCTATTAAAACAGAACGTGAAGCGATAGCGTTTGCAATTCGCAATGCCATTAAAGGATCGTTTGTGGTTATTATTAATGATGTGGTTGACAATGCACTCGGACAAATTCAAGAATTGAAAGAGGCGGAAGACAGTGGAAAGATGACTATTGACGGATTGAATGATTGGGTGATATAGCAGTTTATCGGCCGATAGTTGTGAAACGCGGATAGTAAGCAGTGTTCGTTATAACAGTAACGAAACGCCAACCATAAGTTTGTATCCTAATCCGGCACACAACAACGTAAAACTAAAACTCGAGCAACTCAACGGATTAGCGGATGTGCGCATTAGCTTCCACGCAGTAATAGGCACTAAGGTATTTGAAACCCGGATTGAAAAACCCGAAACAGAAATCGCAACTAAAGACTGGGAAAGGGGCATTTATTTTTATCGAATAGAAGCCAGCGGAGGAATAGTGAAGTGTGGAAAATTGGTGGTAGAATAGTAGGCAATTGTAATAGACAAAATAGACAGAAAGACCATCTACAGCGGTGGTCTTTTCTGTTTTTAGGATTGTTTTAATGTGTATATTTGGAATGTAAAGGTTAAACCCATCCCCAAAAGATGAAAAGAATAGTTCTCGCAATACTGCTATTTGTAGGAATAAATGCAGTTTCTGCACAGCCACCCAAGTTTACGCGTGTGCCATTTTTCAGGAACAATGCGAATATGCTTAATTATAGTTTAGAATACGCTAATCATATTTTGGCTATTGGAAGTTGTGACCAAGGAATAACGTCTAATCTTTTTACCAAGGCAATTGACTATGATTCTTCGTTCATAATTGACTCTAGTTATTTAGGGCAACCGTGGGGGTTAACCTTGGCAAGACAGACAACAAATCGCGTTAGAACAATAAATAATGGGCTTTATGTAGCAACAACAAAGGGTTATAATCTAAACATTTATTTGCCCAGCCTCGTAAAAATCAACGCAACGGGTCATATAGATAGTGTATGGGACTATGCTTTTAGTCAACCCACGCGCTTCACCCATTACGATTACAGTCCCGATAACTTTATATATGCACAGGCGGAGATAGATGACGATACGGTATCGGTAGCTTACGAGAGTTCAGGCGCAATTTTGAAACTCGATACCAACGGAAATGAATTGTGGCGTTATATGTATAATTTTAGTGCGCAATATGCCGATATACCAGGAGGTGTTCAGGCTACCGAAGATAGTGGTTGTGTATTTTTGTGTTATTCGGGGGCATGGCCGGCTTATAGCCAAGCTAAATTGGTTCGGCTTGATAAAAACGGCACTGTAAAATGGCTAAGAAATGTATCTATTCCAATAGGAATCTATTTTATGAAGCTGGTAGAGTATGACAAAAACGAGAATTTAGTTTTAAGCTATTTCTCAGACCAACACCAAGATGCACAAGGAAGAGTAATCCCATCTTCGCTTGTAAAAGTAGATAAAGCCAATCAAATAATTTGGTCTATAAAGAATGCAGATATAGATAGTTTTAAAACGGTTATTAATCAGTTTGGAGATTCGGGGTTAGTTTATGTAGCATCTGTAGGTACGGCAAACTATATTAAAGCACATAATGGCGGATGGTTAGGCTTTGGGGCAGATGAGAGAGACAGCTTAGGCCGTTGGATACAAGGAACAGACCCTAAAAGTGGAGGTTATGTTCGTTTTGTAAACGATAGCGGCAGAGTAGTGTGGGAGGCAACGTATAACGGACTTTATCATGGCAGTAAGAAGGTAGTGGGCGGCTATGGTTTCACAGGGGCAAACCTCACGAGCGATGGTGGGTATATTCTTACGGGTAGTTGTTTTGATTCAACGGGTCAACAAGTAGGTTTTTTGATGAAAATAGATAGCATGGGGTGTTTATCGGCCGATAGTTGTGAAACGCGGATAGTAAGCAGTGTTCGTTATAACAGTAACGAAACGCCAACCATAAGTTTGTATCCTAATCCGGCACACAACAACGTAAAACTAAAACTCGAGCAACTCAACGGATTAGCGGATGTGCGCATTAGCTTCCACGCAGTAATAGGCACTAAGGTATTTGAAACCCGGATTGAAAAACCCGAAACAGAAATCGCAACTAAAGACTGGGAAAGGGGCATTTATTTTTATCGAATAGAAGCCAGTGGAGGAATAGTGAAGAGTGGGAAATTGGTGGTAGAATAATCGATGTTGAGCATTGCTTGATGGCCGAAATGGTTGGAAAATACATGTAGCATTTTTGATTAAATTAAGGGTCTTCGAATACTTCCGAAGACCCTTTTTGTTTTTCGTGTTATTTGTTCGATGTTTTGCTTATCTCTTTTCAGCTAAATCAACAAGGCTAAGCATTTCTGCGCGAAGACCGTCAGGGTCTTCTCCTAATGCCCCTTTCGCCAATGTTGCTGTTTTTTCAAGAGTAAAGCTTCCTGAAAATTTAGAATGGCGAAGTAACATTCCAAACGATGCTACTGCGGCCGTAAATCTAAAGTCGTTGCTGGTTTCTGCCAGTTTTTTTATGTCGAATCCAACGCGCTCTTCGATTAGTGCACTTTTACTTTCATCCGGTTTTTTGAAGCGAATGCGTAGTCCCATCAAATCATTAGAAGAGAGCTCCATTTGGTCGTTTTTGTGTTTTTTGTCGGCCAAATCTATTGTAGCCATTTTTCTTTCTTTGCTCAACACTAACTCATACAATGCTGTAACATTTGCTCCTGCACCAATTTCACCGGCATCGATTTTGTCGTTACTAAAATCTTCATCCTGCAATTTTCGGTTTTCATAGCCAATAAGTCGGTAGCTTTTAACGGCAGTAGGGTTGAAAACAGCCTGAATCTTTACGTCTTTAGCAATAGTGATAAAGTTAGCACCCATTTGTGCCACCATATTTTTTTGCGCTTCTTTTTCGTTGTCGATATAGGCATAGTTTCCGTTACCTTTATCGGCCAATTGCTCCATTCTACTGTCTTTGTAGTTGCCGGTTCCAAAACCAAGAACGGAAAGAAAAACACCCGATTTTCTTTTGTCTTCAATTAAATGAACCAACTCGTTTTCGCTCGAAACACCAACATTAAAGTCGCCATCTGTGCAAAGGATGACTCTGTTGTTGCCCTCTTTTTTAAAATTATCAATAGCGGTTTTGTAGGCTAATTGAATACCTGCTCCACCTGCAGTTGAACCTCCGGCTTGCAATGCCTCAATGGCGGCAATAATCTTTTGTTTATTGGCGGCAGGTGTTGACGGTAAAACAAGTCCTGCACTACCTGCATAGACCACAAGGGCCACTTGGTCGTCAGGCTTCAGTTGATTGACCAAGAGTTTTAGTGATTTTTGAACGAGAGGTAATTTATCCATGCTTTGCATTGATCCGGATACATCAATCAAAAAAACCAAGTTGCATGGAGGTTGTTTATCGGTGTCAATTTTTTTGCCTTGAATACCAATTTTCAGCAAAACGTGACTACTGTCCCAAGGGCAATCGCTCATTTCGGTTTGCACTGAAAATGGCTGTTCTGCGGTAGCATCCGGATAATTGTATGGAAAATAGTTTATCATTTCTTCCAAGCGAATAGCATCAGCCGGAATAGCATTTCTTTCCATTAATTTTCTTCGAAGAATACTATACGATGCAGCATCTACATCAATTGAAAACGTAGATAGTGGAGACATGGCAGCAACTAGAAATTCATTTTCAATAATGGTATTGAACTCCTCTGTGCTAGTTTCGGGTTTCGTTGGTTCCACACGAGTATTATCGATTGGCATTTTGGCTTGATCCAATTGCATCTCCTCTGCACTACCGTATTTTGCAGGAACGCCACCGGTTATAATACTTAACTGGTCAACACCTTGAATGGGTACATTGGGTTTTCCAATCACCTTTCTTCCATTCACATAGTATACTGTTGCATCCCCGCGCCCTCCTCGGATGCTGATGCCTTTGTTGGCGTCTTGCTGGTATACGCCAGCAGTTTGTGAGGCTAAATCAGAGACTCGCTGTGTTGGTAAGTGCTTGATGTCTTTGTGCGAAACGGTGTTCGACATGGTAGTACATGATGCAGAAATCAAAGGTATTTTATAGCTTACTATCATCACCTCTTGTATTGCGTTATCTGCTGGTTCAAGTTTTATGCTCAACAATGTTGTATTGTCTGCTCTAACCATAACCCGTTTTTGTATTTGGGATGTATATCCAATATATTGAAATTTTAAATCGTAATGCCCTGCTTTTAGGTTTTTGATTTCATAGTTTCCATCAAGATCCGATGTAACCCCCAAGGAGGTGATCTTACCTGTACTATCTAAAACAATAACACTTGCATTAGGTAATCCATCTCCAATTTCATCCACAATTTTTCCGCTAATTTTTCCTGTTTGGGAAAAGGCATTCAGTGTCCAGTAGAAAAGAAAAAGCATTGTAGCGATAAAACGCAAAAGCGTGTTGCCAACGTGGTGAACAATAGGTCTGTCTTGGCTTAGGTTGAAAGTAGATTGCTTTTTCATAACCCTGAATTTTAAAAGTGAATAAATAGGATGTCATTCCTAAGATACGCACAAATAGGGCATTAGGAGAAAATGCTGTGTCACACCTTTGTCATATTAATTTAACGTACAGAAATTAACAGCATTTCACTGTTCATTACAAACAAAATGCTTACGATAGTGTTAAATTAGTATCATGAAGCAACATCTTTTACTCTTCTTTTTGTTGGTTGTTGGCTGCATACAAGCACAGCAATCCTTTAGTAACGATAGGTCACAATCCCTATTCATGGTGAGTCAGGGCGATTTATTGATGCGAAACGGTGAACCCGAAAAGGCAATTTTTAAGTACACCGATGCTATTGTTTCTGATCCGAATTGTAGTGAGGCCTATATGAAGCGAGCAAGTGCTAATGCGAAAATACTCCGCTGGGAGCAGTCTCAGAAGGATTATAATGTTGCCGTTTCGCTCAATCCTTCATCGGTGATTTTCTATGAGTCTAGACACAAGCTCTATCTTTTGCATCATGAATATGAAAAGGCAATAGATGATATTTCAATAGCTGTGAAGTTGAATCCATATGCAATTCACCTAAAGCACGAATATATATCTGCCTTAATTTTAAAGGGTAACATTAATGCTGCCCAGAGTTATTGTGATAGCCTTCTTGCTCTTGATTCTGCCGATATTACGTTGTTACTTTATCGTTCCTATATCTATTATGTTAATGAAGAGTTTGCGTTTGCCGAAGACTTTGCCAATAAGGCATTGTTACTTAATCCACAATCTGCCATTGGTTATGATTTTTTAGGTAATGCTTATGCACGAGAAGGGCGTTTTTTGAATGCCGAAGATGCCTATTCAAAAGCAATCTCCCTCCAATCAGCATTTTCGATTGCTTATTTCAACAGAAGCATAGTTAGGCAAAAGTTGAAACGATTTGAAGCTGCAAAAAACGATTTGGATAGTGCTTTAGCCATTGATAGAAGTTATGCAATAGCCTATTTTAATAGGGCAGTTTTACATAAAATGTCAAACGATTATAAAGCTGCAGAATTAGACTTATCTAAAGCTATAGCAATAAAGCCTGATTTTGCTGAAGCCTTTCTAAACAGGGGTTTTGCAAGCAAGTTTTTGGGAGATCATTTTTCTGCAATTGAAGACATTAAGATGTCCATTCAACTGAACCCTAACGATAAGAATTCACAACTTATGTTGGCCAATATGTATATGTTGTTTGGCGATTACTTAGAAGCGATAGATGTTTATAGTCAGATTATCGAAAAAGAACCCACTTATGCGCCTGCCTACCTCAATCGAGGATTTGCGCACATATTGTTCAATAATAGAATACAAGGTTGTGATGATTTTCGAAAAGCAAAAGAGAATGGAATCAGCAAGGCGGAAGAATACATTGTTTCTTTTTGCGAAAAATTTTAATCCGTAAACCTATTTCACCTCCTTCAAAAATTCCAAGTATGTTGGGAAGTGATCGGAATACCCTTGATTATAGATATTTCCGTCCCAAGTGCGTAAAGGATAACCTTTGAATCGGCCGGTTTTTTGGACCATAAAATCGCGATTAAAAATACGAGCTGTGCGGTAAAACACTCCATCTTGTTGTTTACTTAAGAACCCGTAAGAAATAATGATTTGATCGAATAAATTCCATGCATCGTTATAGGCCAATGTGCCAATACCTTGTTTGTAAAAATCGATCCATGGGTTAAACATACCACCCGGTTTTACTTGCTCCGGCTTTTGCTTAGCGTTCAGTACTTTTGCAACACTTGGACTTACGGGGTCATCATTTAAGTCGCCCATCACTATACATTTCGTTTCCGGGTTGTTAGCCATCAATGAATCGATTACTTTTTTGCATACCCCTGCGGCTATTGCTCTTCCCGGAGCAGAGGCTTCTTCGCCTCCTCTTCGTGAGGGCCAGTGGTTCACAAACACATGTAAGGGTTCCCCCATATAATTGCCCCAAACCCACAAGACATCTCTGGTTTTTCGGGCTTTCCCATCTTCCATTTTAAGCGGAACATTAAGCGGTTTGCTTCCTGTTACGGTAAAATATTTTGGGTTGTACATTAAGGCTACATCAACGCCACGCTCATCGGGCGAATCGTAGTGCACGATTTTGTAATTGCGCGCCTTTAATTTGGGGCTATTCACCAAATCATAAAGCACCGATTCGTTTTCAATTTCCGCAGAACCGAATATAGAAAGTCCATCAGGGGAGTCTTCAATCCCAATTTTAGATAACACATCCGAGAGGCGTTCAATTTTATCGGTATACACACTGGTGTTATAATGTCGGGGACCGTTTGGTGTAAATTCTTCGTCACTCACATTCGGCTGATCAATGGTGTCGTAAAAGTTTTCCAAGTTATAGAAGCCGATAATGCCAATTTTGTAGGCTTTTGTTTTCTGCGCAAAGGTAGCGATCGAAAAAAGGCAAAACAGACTTAATGTGATGTGACGCATGTAACCAAATTTTTGTGCAATTTATGATTTTCCAATTTATACCTAATTGTTTTGTTAGAATGGTAAAGCTGCCTTAACATAGTCGTGTTTTGTTTTTAAGCAAATTAGTTAGTTTTGTTGCCTTGCTCATTAACGCATTTTATGAAATTTAGAATCTACGCTATTTATACATGCTGTCTGTTGTTAGTATCAACGGCTGTCCAAGCACAGAATATGTATGAAGACAAAGCCTTTCAGACATCATTTATAACAGAATGTACCAATGGCGCTTCGAAGGATGGAGCGTTCACTCCGGATGAAGCCGCTACCTATTGTAACTGCGCTTTCGAGAAAATGAAGGCAAAAAATTTGAACTTAGACGACATTAAGCGAATGCAAGACCCTTCTTCAGACGCCTTCAAGGAAATTGTTCTTCCATGTGTAGAAGAAGCCAAGGGTTCGGCCGCGAAAGGCATTAACACAGACTCCTTATTAACAAATGCCAACAATGCTAATGCCGATAACATTCCTGTGATTAATTTATCGGAATCGGAAACAGAAAGTGCTACAAATACACAAAATGTGGCCGGTATTCTTTCTTCTTCCAATGATGTGTTTCAGTCGAATGCTACATTTCAATTATCATCGGGGGGGTACCACTATCGCGGCTACACCGGAGATAGAATAAATGTAATGATCAATGGTATTTCCATGAATGATGCCGAAAGTGGTCAAGTTCTTTGGAACGAGTGGGGTGGATTGAATGATATGTTTCGCGGACGTCAAACTACCGTTGGTTTGGCTCATTCTACGTTTACCTTTGGCGGTTTGGGTGGTGCTTTGATGTTCGATTCTAGAGCCGGTCATTTGTTTAAAGGATTAAATGCAGGCTATGCCATCACTAATCAGCGTTACAGAAACCGATTAAATGCAAGTTACGCCAGTGGATTCTTGAAAGGCAATTGGGCTGTAGCCGGAGCGTTTGTGCGAAGATGGGCAGAAAAAGGCTATGAGCCGGGTACCTATTATGATGGCTATTCCTATTTCTTCTCGGTAGAAAAATTGATTCAAAACAAGCATAGTATTTCGTTTACAACCTTTGGTGCGCCTACGCGTTCGGCTCGAGCAGCTTATTCTAACAAAGAAATGCAAGCCTTAGCCAAAGATCGATTCTACAATCCGGCTTGGGGTTACCAAAATGGTCAAATTCGAAATGCGAACGAAACACGAACATTTATTCCTGTTTTTATTCTGACTTACGAAGGGAAATTTACCCCAAAAACAAATTTAATTGCATCGGGTTCTTATCAATTCGGAACCAACAAATATTCGGGTTTAGATTGGTATAACGCACAAAACCCTTCGCCTGATTATTACAAAAACCTGCCAAGTTTAATTGAAGATCCCGAAGCAAGTGCAGCGGCTAAAGCCTATTTGGAATCACACCCGGAAATGCTACAAATTCAATGGGATAGAATATATGAAGTGAACAGAAACATTAACGATTCAGTAGTTAATGCAAACGGAAGCGGACAAACAATGTACGGAAAATGGTCAAGGTATATAGTTTCTGACCGGGTAGAACAATCGCAAGCAGGGCAGTTTAACGCAATAGTTAATCATACTATTGACGATCATTTTTCAGTTAACGGTGGTCTTTCTTATCAATTCGATAAATCGCGCTATTACAAACAAGTGCGCGATTTGTTGGGAGGTGATTTCTTTGTTAATGTGAATCAGTTTGCGGAGCGCGATTTCCCCGGAAACGATACGGCAAATCAACTCAATCTCGACAAGCCTAATCAAATCTTAAAAGTTGGTGATACTTATGGCTACGATTATTACAGTACTTTGCACAAAGCATCAGCATGGGGTCAGGCCTATGTTAAGTACAGTCGTATTGAAGCTTTTTTGGGTGCTAATATCTCCAATAGCTATTTTTGGCGAACCGGTAATTTTACGAATGGCTTGTTTCCCACAGATTCAAAAGGTGATTCCAAAAAAATCAACTCGTTTAACTATGGTGTAAAAGGCGGTTTACAAGGTAAGATTAACGGAAGAAATTATTTGTATGCGAATGCAATGTTTCAAACGATAGCGCCTACATTCCGCGATGCTTTTGTTTCTCCCATTACCCGCAATGTTGTATTGCCGGGATTAAAAAGTGAAAAAGTCTATAGCGTTGAGGCCGGCTACATTTATAAAGCACCGCGATTATCGGTTAAGGCTAACTTTTTCTATACCCAATTTTATGATGGAATTCAAAACTACACCTATTTCCACGATGAATACCGAACGCAGGTAAATTATTCGTTGAGTGGAATTAGCAAGCGCCATATTGGAGGGGAGTTAGGCGCCAATTGGGATATTTGGAAAGGCATTAGCGCAAGCTTTGTAGCCAATGTAGCCAAATACACCTATACTTCTCGTCCTTCAGCCTATGTAACACGCGATAATAATGCGCAAGTGTTAGAGCAAGAAAAAACGATTTATTTAAAAGATTTTAATGCCGGAAGAGGTCCACAAATGGCCTATTCGCTTGGTTTAAGATATCGATCACCACAGTTTTGGAACGTGGGCTTGAATTTGAATTATTTTGATTGGATGTATATTGAGGCAAGCCCGGCTAGACGAGTATCAGATGCCATTGTGGGTTTAGATCCAACATCACCTCAGGGTCAAACAATCCTTGCGCAAGAAAAGTTGAAAGGACAGTTTACTATGGATGTAAGAGGAGGCTATTCATTATTCATGAACAAGATGTTCCGATTTAAAGCAAAACAGCGGTTTTACCTTCAAATCAATTGGACGATTTCCAATATCACTAACAACAAAAATTTCGTTTTATATGGCGGTGAGCAGTTGCGATTCGACTATGACGAGAAGAATGTAGATAAATTTGCCACACGTTATAAGTATGCGCGCGGAATAGGCTATTTCGTGTCACTCAACTTCAGAATGCAATAGTTTTTAAATAAATCGTTTATACTCATTATATTTATTATGAAATCTCAAATCTCAAATATGTTTTTCAACGTTCGAAAAGTGGCTGTTGCCCTAACATTAGTAACCGCTTTGGGTGGTTGTGTTAAAGAAAAATTTGATACACCTCCTGTGGGTGGCGAAGACCCCGTAGGTATAGTGGCCAATACTACCATCAAATCGTTGAAATCGCGCTATACTATTGGTGCTTCAACACCTGTGAAAGTTACAGATGATTTAATTATTTCGGGCATTGTGAATGCAGACGATAAAGACGGTAACTTCTACAAAGTAATTACACTTCAAGATTCAACAGGAGGTATTCAAATTAAAGTAGATAACTCTTCCTTGTATAACGATTTTCCTGTTGGAAGAAGAGTGTTTGTGAAATGTAAAGATTTGTATCTAGGCGAATATTCAGGTTTGGTGCAGTTGGGCGGTTATATCGATAACTCAAACGGTTATCCGCAATTGGGCTATGTGAGTACTACAGTTGCTCAAGAGAAAATCTTAAAAGGCAAATGGGGACTTACTGTGAATCCTATTCCGGTTTCAATTGCTACTTTGGATAATATCACTTACCAAAATATGTTGGTGGAGTTTAATGATGTTGAATTTGCCTGCGCAGATGTTTTCCAACCATATGCAGATGTGCCGAATTTAGGCTCATTAAACAGAACAATTGAAGATTGCTCTGGCAATACCATTATCGCTCGAACAAGTGGCTATGCTCGTTTTGCAGGAGAAAAAACACCGGGGGGTAAGTTGAAAGTGTTGGGTGTTTTCACGGTTTACAAATCGGGTAGCACATGGACAAAACAACTGGCTATTCGTAACACGAACGATTTAGTGCAAACAGGAACAACTCGTTGTGATGGTACATCAATAGGTAGTTCGGCAGATATTTCAATTTCTGCAATTCGAGGTCTTTATGCCGGATCAGATGTAGATGCCCCATGTGCTAGAATTATCAAAGGTGTGGTTGTTGCCGATAATGCACAATCCAATTTCGATACACGTACAGTATTTGTTCAAGATGCAACGGGAGGTATTGCGGTATACGTAGGTTCTGTGCATAATTTTGCAGTAGGCGATTCGGTTGAGGTATCTACTTCTGGCGCTACGATTACAGAATTTAAAGGATTGTTGGAATTGAAAACAAGCATTAGTTATGTAACGAAGATTTCTTCAACTACTGCTCAAGCAAGAAAACTCACAGTAGCTCAAATCTTGGCGAATTTCGAAAATTATGAGTCGACTTTGGTAACCATCGATAATGCAACATTAAGCGGTAATGGAGGTGTTTATGGAGGTAATGTTACATTAACAGATGGCACATCGGGTTCTTTAACACTATACACTAAAACCGGAACAACACCGGCCACATTCGCAACTTCGAGTTATCCAACACCCGGACCGAGTTCTGTTACAGGGGTATTACAGCAATTTAATTCTACATATCAAATTAGTATTCGTACAACTGCCGATGTTCAGTAATCCTTTAAAATTTTGGATTAATTAAAAATCTGTTCTAATATTGTGTTGTGAAAAATGCGCTTACCATATTTATAGTAATGGCTACACTCTTTGCTTCTTTAAGCAAAGCATTTGTAGTAGGCGCGTTTTTAGTAAATCAGGCAAATATCTCTAAAACACTTTGTGAAAACCGAAATCAACCTAAAAAGCATTGTGACGGAAAGTGTTACCTCAAAAAAGAAATGACAAAGGATGAAAAGAAGGATAAAACAAATTCCCCTTTTTCCGTTAATGACATTCTTCAAGAATTTGTTTGGGTGAATGCTCCAATTACTGTTCATATTCCCTCAAGTGTGTTTTTTGCATCTGCATCATCGCTTGTTTATGCTAACAACGTAGAACAAGTTTTTTCTCAATATTACCACTCAGAAATTCCTCATCCTCCTTCCATAGTTTGATTTTGTTTGGGAGTGAACTCCCCTACCTGCATCATTGATGTGGGTTAAAAACTTAATCATCCAAATATGGTAATCAGTGAAAAAAATATTGCTTTTCGCTTGTATTAGTAGCTTAACGATAGCACTACAAGCTCAAAGTTGTTGTACCGCCAGCAGTTGCAGCAATACAGGTTGTTCAGACCAATCGGTGAATGGAATGGCTTCTTTTATTGGTATGCGTTATGCTACCTCAAGCAGTCGATTTCATCTTTCTTCTATGTTTGGAGAAGATCAATCGATTCGGTATAGCGACAACTTTCATTCAGTTGCCTTTACAGGGCGCTGGTCGGTGAAGGATTATCTTGCGTTACAAGCAGAAATTCCTTTTGCATTCAATAAACGTAAAGGAACAGAAAACGCCTTTTACACCGGCTTAAGCGATATAAGCTTTGGCATTACCGGCAAGTTGCCAACGATTGTTAGACATAATACAAAACACAAAGTGTATTTGGGGTTCATGGTATATGCACCAACGGGTGAGTTTCGAAAATCAATTGATACCACCGGGTTTGCACCATTGATTCAACAAGGTGTTGGTGCGTGGGCATTTATTCCAAATATTGAATACAATTTGTTTGTGAAAAATTTCGGCTACTCTGTAGGCGCTTCCTATCGTTATGCATTGCATAATCCCGATCATTTACAGATTGGCGGCAAAGCCCAATTGTGGATGAAAGGCATTTTCGATAAGAAAGTGTTTGAAACACATATTATTCCGTCATTGGCATTTATTGGAGAATACTATCAGCAAAATAAATTTCATACAACAGCTGTTGACCTTAGTGGCGGCTATGTTGTATCTGCTGAAGTAGGACTCGATTTCAAATTCATCGACAAATATGCTATTGGTCTGAAATACCGACAGCCACTCGCTTCTAAGTTAGCTAAAGGAAAGCTTCAGCCCTACGGCACTTTTGCCATTCAATTCAACTATTTTTTATAAAATCTAAAAACAAAAACAAAAAAAGTGAAAACAACAAAACTTATTCTCGGCTTATTTGCCATTGCAACACTTGCGCTTTCTTCATGTAAAAAAGAGACTAAAACTTCAGATATCGATCCAAACAGAAAAGGAAAGATGGGTCTGCATTTCGATAACAGAGCTGGAGTAGCTGATTTGATTTTAAATTCTCAAACCTATCAAAATGCATTGGGTCAAGATTTGAACATCACCAAATTTAACTACTACATCAGTAATATTAAATTGATTAACAAAGACGGTTCAACATTTACTTATCCTAAAAACGATAGTTATTTCTTGGTTCAAGAAAGTGATGATGCAACACAAGATATTGAGTTGGAAAACGTACCGGAAGGCGATTATACAGGTGTAGTATTTACAATTGGTGTAGATAGCCTTAAGAGCGTATCTCCTTTAGCTGAACGTACAGGTGTTTTGGATCCTTCAGCCGGTGGCTCAGACATGTATTGGTCTTGGAACTCAGGGTATATCTTTGTGAAAATGGAAGGAACTTCACCAAGCGCTCCATTAGATACACCATCAGGACAAAGACCGTTTATGTATCATGTTGGTTTATTTGGAGGATATTCAACGCCAACATTGAACAATTTGAAAGAAGTTACTATTTCTTTTGGAACATCAGTAGCTTCTGTTCGTCAGGCGAAAACAACTGCACCGGAGGCGCACTTGTTTGTAGACGTATTAAAAGTATTGAATGGTTCAACTAATATAGATTTCACACTAAATCCAGTAGTAATGGGAAATCCTTATTCTGCTAATGTGGCGAATAACTATAAGGAAATGATTACGTTAGATCACGTTCACAACGATTAATTTGAAAAATTAGTACAGGCAAGTTATCTTGTCTGTACTAATTAAAAAAAGAACGATGAATCGACTTGCATTATTGTCTGTTTTTATTGTTGCCATTCTGCTTACTGCTTGTAAAAAAGAGGCTACAACTGCTGAAATTGATCCCAATAGAAAAGGGTCGATAATGCTGTATTTCGACAATAGAGCAGGTGCGCAAGATTTAATTTTAAACTCGTCTTCTTACCAAACCGCACTCGGCCAAGATTTGACAGTGTCTAAGTTCAATTATTATATCAGCAACATTAAGTTGGTGAACAAAGACGGCTCTACCTATACCTATCCTAAAGACGACAGTTATTTTCTGATACAAGAAAGTGCTTCTTCTTCACAGAGTATTAAGCTATCCAATGTTCCTGAAGGTGACTATTCAGACATTGTTTTTACGCTAGGTGTAGATAGCCTAAAAAGTGTGTCCAAAATTGCTGAAAGAACAGGTGTATTAGATCCATCTGCCGGAGCTGCGGATATGTATTGGGGATGGAATTCGGGTTATATTTTCTTGAAAATGGAAGGCTCTTCTTCTTTTGCACCACTTGATTCTACTACAATGCAGCGTCCGGTGGAATATCACATCGGCTTGTTTGGGTTGAATGGAGCCACTAATAATCTGAAAACAATCACCATACCGTTTAATGGTGTATATGCATCGGTTCGTCAGGCGAAAACCAACGCACCGGAGGCTCATTTTTTTGTTGATGTATTGAAAGTGGTAAACGGTTCATCAAACATTGATTTTTCTGTAGAGCCTTCTGTGTTATCGGATAAGAATTCGGTGAATTTGGCCAACAACTATAAAGAGATGTTTTCATTAGACCATGTACATAACGAATAATTTATTTTAGAAGAATACAATGAAAAAATATAGTTATATCCTGTTCCTCTTTTTTGTTCTTCTTGCCGCATGTAAGAAAGACGAAAAGAAAGCCACCTTCGAAGGGTTTAAAGCGCCTTCGAATTTCCCTACACCTACGTATGACTTTTCCGGCAATCCTGTTACGGAAGCAGGTTTCACCTTAGGTAAGAAATTGTTTTATGATGGTCGCTTATCGCGCGATGGCACAGTGTCTTGCGGTACTTGCCATATTTCTTTTTCTGCTTTTTCACATTTCGGACATTCAGTAAGTCATGGTATAGACGGAAAGTTAGGAAGCCGCAATGCGCCTGCTGTGCAGAACATGGCTTGGGAGCCGTTTTTTTTCTGGGATGGAGGTGTGTTTAATTTGGATTTATTTTCCATTAATCCTATTCAGAACCATTTAGAAATGGATGAAACCATTCCGAATGTTATAGCGAAATTGAAAGCAGATGCAGAGTACGTAAAGCAATTCAAAGCTGCCTTTGGCACAGAAGATGTTACTGCAACCCGAATGTATTTAGCCTTGTCGCAGTTCATGTGTATGCTGGTAACTAATAATTCGAAATACGATCAAGTGTTGAATGGAACTGCATCATTCACAACTCAAGAAAACGCAGGCAAACAATTATTCGAACAAAAATGTGCATCGTGCCATAGTGGAATTTTGTTTACCGATCATGCATTTAAGAATAACGGATTGTCGTCAACCAATGATATTGGACGGGGCAGAATAACATTGAACACCAACGATGATCATTGTTTTAAAGTGCCTAGTCTCAGAAATATAGCTAAAACAACTCCATACATGCACGATGGACGGTTTTCCACACTCGAACAAGTTTTAAATCATTACGCATCCGGTGTTCAAAATACGCCAACATTGGATACTTTATTAAAGCAAAACGGACAGTTAGGCATACCGTTAACGAATGATGAAAAAGCTAATATCATTCTGTTTTTAAATACCCTAACCGATGAAACATTTATTAAAAATCCACTCTTTGCAGAGTAAAAAATAAAGTATTATGAAATCTAAAAAATCAATCACCTTCGCTTTACTTTTCCTAGTCTTCGTTGGAGTGCAATCGTGTAAGAAAGCCGAAAACGCAGCACCAGTTGTAAATATTACAGAGCCTGAGATTGGGGATACCATTTACAGTGGCTCTGATGTGCATTTCCATGGAACAGCATCTGACGATGATGCACTTCACGAAGGCAAATTACAATTGCTTAGAGCCTCGGATGATTCGCTTATTACTCAACTTTCCGTGAGCGTTCATGGTATCAAATCATACACATTTCACGAGCATCTTACTGTTCAAACAAATGTTGCCATTTTGGCTAAAGCCAAAGCTACGTTTTCCGATCATGACGATGCAATTACTTCCAAAGAAGTCCTTATTCAGTTAATGCCTTAAGATAGTTGCCGGCATTTGGTCCTTCGTTGAATAGCAAATCAATCACTGAAACATTAGGGTTAAATCCGTGTCTCTCGCTAAAAACTTGTATGTATTTTTCTTTAGGCTGAATTGCGGAAGAGGCATGAATGCTCGCTCTCAAATCATTAATAGCTATCGGCTGTTGCTCGAATGAACTTGTTTTAGCAATAGCCGATTTTGTTTTTAGTAATCTCAGCAAAACAAGCAATAATGCATGGTTGAAATCAAACAATGTTGGATATTGCTTTTCATAAAACGGTTTCAAATAATCGGCATAATGCTCAAAAAAGGGCGAACTGCCATAAGCTGAAGTAATACTTAACCAATGTTGATGTTGCCAGTTATTCTCGTAACAAATCTCCACCTGATTATATGGCAAACGCACGCCTCTTCCGCCTTTCAAAGGTATGCTCAAGGTCATACTTCCATTAGCAGCATTGATGATGGTGCGATTACGCAATGACGATTTTTGATAATTATCGAATTGCTCAAGCATTACCGTTTCGCTTTTCATCCAATGAGCGAACCATTCTATTTTCGGCAAATAATGAAGCGTGAGTAATGGAATCATGTTGCTAAAATAAAAAGATACAGAAGTTTCTTCAGTAGAAACAAGACGCTGTTCATTTTTTATTTCTCGCTTTTTATGCAGTTTTGGGGCATATTGCAGCAGATGTTAAGAACGTATCCGAATACTACACTCGATAAGCTCGAGTTCGAAAAAATAAAAGAACAAATTGCCGGCCATTGCAAAAGTTCCCTCGGGAAAAAGCAAGTGGAGGTGATGTATATTTCAACGGAATATATTGAAATCAAAAAATGGTTGGAACAAACGCACGAGTTCAAATCACTCACCCAAACCGGCACATACTTTCCGTTAGATTATTTGGTGGACATCGATAAAGAGCTGCAATTGCTGGGCATTGTGAATGCAGTATTATCTGAAGATCAGTTGGTGGATGTGAAAAAAACCTGTTTAGCCGTTCGCTCGGTGTTCAATTTTTTCAAGCATGACGAAGTGCTTTACCCCAACTTACGCAGCATTGTAGCCGATAGTTATTACGAGAAAAAAATAGTGGAGCTCATCGATGCAGTGATTGATGAAGATAAACTTGTGCGCGATCGGGCATCAAAAGAATTAGCGCAGATTCGGGGCGATTTGTCTAAGAAACGCACAGAGCTCAACAAGGTGTTCAATCGGGTGATTCAAAAATATCAGCAAGCGAAAATTATTGCCGATGTAGAACAATCGGTGCGTAATGGCCGCAGAGTAATTGCTATACAAGCCGAGAGTAAACGTCAATTGGGCGGTATTATTCACGATGAATCAGACTCCGGTAAAACAGCTTATATCGAACCGGCTGAAACCATTCAGCTCAACAACGATATTTTTGATTTAGAGCGTGCCGAAGGAAGAGAAGTGTACCGCGTGTTGCGTCAGCTCTCTGCCGATATATCGGTGTATCGCGAATTACTAGTTGCCTATCAACACATATTGTCGCAGTTCGATTTTATTCAGGCAAAAGCAGCCTTTGCGGTTCGCATTGGCGCATCGTATCCGGTATTGAAAGAAACGCCTGAAATTAAGCTTAGAAACGCATATCACCCCATTTTGTGGATGCGCAACAAACAGTCAGGGAAAGAAACAATTCCGTTGACCATTCACCTCAATCAAGAAAAACGTATTTTGGTGATTAGTGGTCCGAATGCTGGAGGGAAAACCATTTGCTTGAAGACAGTGGCTTTGCTGCAAGTGATGTTACAATCGGGCATGCTCATTCCGGCCGATGAACGTTCGGAGATAGGAGTCTTCAGTCAGTTGTATTTGGATATAGGCGATGCACAAAGTATAGAATACGAATTGAGCACTTACAGTTCGCATTTGCAAACCATGAAACACTTCATCGAGTTTGCCGATAGTAAAACATTGTTTTTTGTAGATGAATTAGGTTCGGGCACAGATCCTGCACTGGGCGGGGCTTTTGCCGAGGTGATTTTAGAACGATTGGCGGAAGTGAAATCGTTCGGAGTGGTAACAACACACTACTTGAATCTCAAAATCATGGCCAATAAAGTGAAAGGCATTATGAATGGTGCCATGAGTTTTGATGAAGAGAAGTTGTTGCCATTGTATCAGTTGGTGATAGGGAAGCCCGGTAGTTCTTATACATTCTCGATTGCCAAAAGAAGCGGATTGCCCGAATCGATGATCAATCGTGCGAAAACCCTCGTAGATATTGACCATTTGCGTTATGATTATTTGTTGAGCATGGTCGAAATTCTCGAGAAAAAAGTGAAGGATGAGGCAGAAGTAATTCAACAAAAGGAAAAAGAAATTCAATCCGAAAAGGAAGAGGTTGCCGACTTAAAAGGAAAGCTGTTGAAGTTAAACGATCAAATGCATGCCTTACAAATCGCCAAAAAGAATACCTCACCTTTTGTAAAGGAAGCAGAACGACAGTTACAGAAATTACTCCGCGATTGGCAAACGAAAAAGGAAAGCGAGAAGGAAGTGGTAGCCGAGCAAACGCAGGTATGGATCGAAAAAATTGAAAAAGCAAACCCCCAACCTGCGAAGACTAAAACAAAGGAAGTAACGCCTCAGTTACCGCAATACGAATACATTGAAGGCGAGTTGCTGCCCGGAAAGCGTGTTTATATTCGAAAGATGGATAAGGTAGGAATACTGGATTCCATTAAAGGGAGTAAAGCTATTGTTATGCTTGATTTGTTGCGTCTAACGGTTGCTAAGGAAGAACTGCGATTAGTGAAATAGTTTCGTAATCAATATTTCAGAAACTTTATCGTGTTGCGTTTATTGTTGTTGAGTAGCAATTCGCAAATGAACATGCCGCGCGGTAGCATATCAATATTTATACTGATGTTGTTTTCGTCATGGCTTTGTTGCAACAAAAGTTGTCCTGCCAGATCAAATATTCTTACTTGTTTGAGGTCGTTATTAGCAGTCACTCCACTGTGAATGGTGAGTTGGTTTCCGTTTACCGAAAGATAGTGCTTATTTTTTGTAAGCCCTTCAACACCAAGCGCTTGATGGATAATAATCGGAATTAGGATGGAATCTTTTGGCGGTTGAGTGGTCATTGGCCAAATCACAATAATATCAGGCCCAGCTTTGAAATACTGCTCATCTACTTTTACCGTAAACAATGCCGGGATTTCTTCTTGGGGATCAAGTGTAATTTGGGTTCCGCTATAGGGTGGACTACTCAGAATATTACTATTGCTTAGGTTTTGAATGCCATTCGCTACTTCGAAGCGAACAATGCCTGAAAATGCATTTGAAGTGTCTGTATTCTGGAGATTTGCAAACACCAATATTTCATCGCCTAATGCAGGAGCAGTATCAGATACTGTAATAACAGTCAACCGCAGACTGCTTTGTGAATAGCCAGTTGTTGCCATCAAAAGCAACCCTATGAAGAATATGTATCGTCTAATACACAACATGTTTTTGATACTTATACAACAAAGATAAAAACAGCCTTCAGAAGGTTGCTTATCAAATTACTTGTTTCTTACTTGTTTAAAGCATAATTTTAAGTTATGGATTCACTACGTACCATTATAGCGTCATTATCACGCGAGGAAGTTCGGCATTTTAAAATGTACTTGAAACGTGTGCAAACAGCCGAAGAGCGGAAAGATGAAATGTTGTTCGATTACATTCGAACTAAGGGTGATGATTACAACGAAGATAAAGTATTCAGAAAGTTGTATCCGGGTTTGGAGGATAAAAATTCTTTTTATCGTTTGAAAAATCGCTTACAAGATATGATTTGTGAAAACTTGGTGATGCTGCACGATGCCAAAGATGAGCAAAGTAAGCTGTTGCATTATCATGCTGTATATCACGTGTTTGCAGGGAAAAGTGAGTTTGAACTCGCCTTACACTACTTAAAAAAGGCAGAAAAACTGGCAGAGAAAGCCGAAAACTTAGAAATGCTGGATTTGATTTTTGCAGGTTTCGTAAGAATCTCCAACGAGCTTCCCGAGATTAATCCGGAAGCCTATATCGAGAAGCGGAGACAAAATGCTGAACGCTTGAATAAGTTGCGCGAGATGGATCAAATTCTTTCGATAGTGGTGTATCGCATGAAAATGTCGCAAGCCAAGGGCCGCGAAGATTTGAATACGCTTACTATTCTCGATGACATCACCCAAAAATACAGCGATGATGATGCTTTGTCGAATAGTAAAACCTTTCAAACGCGTATCTATAGAGCAGTTAGTCAAACGCTGTTACAACGCCATAATTATAAGGAGTTGCAACGTTTCATGGTAGCCATTTATAAGCGATTTACGAGCAGTAATTGGTTCGACAAAACCAATCACGACACCAAGTTACAGATGTTAGTGTATTTGGTGAATTCCTTTTCCATGATTAAAAATTACAAAGGCTCATTGGGTTATGCCGATGAGTTGGGCAAAGAAATGGAGCGATTCAATAAGTTGCACTACGATAAATATGCCTTGTATTATTACAACGCACAGGTGATTAATTATTCTGAAACCGACCCGGCAAAAGCGTTGCAGGCATTGCGAGAACTCGAAACAAGTATGGCCGGAAAACTATCTACCTACTACGAAATGTTTATTCATCTCAATCGAGGAATTCTGAATTTCAAAGTTGGAAAATACCAAGATGCGATTCGTAGTTTTGTGAAATACTACACCAACGACTATTACAAACAGTCCGATTCGCTTTTCAAACTACGTGTAGCCATTGTAGAATTAATGATGCATGTAGAATCGAAAGATATCGAAAGTACAACAATTCGTCTTGAACAAGTAAGACGACAATTTAAAGAAGAGTGGCAAAACGAAGAAGCCTATGCCGAGAAAAAAATCTACGATTTGTTGAAACTTGTAGCCAAATGGGACGGGCGATGGAAGAGCGAATCTGTTACAAGTACGATGAAGTCGTTGTTAACCGACAAAGCAATGCGCCAACACGAGGGCAGTCAATTGGTGAATTACTTACAGTGGATTAAAACAAAGGAACAATTGAAATAGTAGTCTTAAGTAAGTAAGAAAGACGGTAATCTGACTTATTATTCCGCAGTTATCGAATCATATTTGTACTGTAATTCAATTTCATCATAAAATAGATAGTATGAAAACACACAAAATACTCACGGCATGCCTACTCATCATGATGGGCATGTATGCCAAAGCACAAATAGGTTGTCAGGCCTATTACTACTTTAACTTAAATGGTAACACGGTACAATTCATTGATACCAGTTACAGCAGTACACCCGTTGGTGGAACAATTTCTTATTCCTATTTATGGACATTCAGCGATGGCTCAAGTTCAACCCAACAAAACCCTTTACATTCCTTTGCACAGCCGGGAACATACAACGTATGTCTGCTTTTCAGCGTGGCGCAAAATGGGGTAACTTTTTGTTCAGATACCTTCTGTAATTCCATTACTATAAGTCCTTGTTCGAACCCTCCGGTAGTAACAGTAACCGGTAATTCATTAATCAATGCCGGACAATCTACAACCTTAACGGCTACAGCGGCTTTGGGTACAGCGCCATATTTTTATGTATGGAGCACTGGTGCAAACACAGCTCAAATAACGGTATCGCCAACAACTACTACTACCTATTGCGTTACAGTTTACGATAATATGCAGTGCTCTGCAAGTTATTGCCATATAGTTCAAGTCAATACCTCAACACTTAAACCATTAGCTGCTGATGATTCAACCTGCACCACACCTGGTAATGCGGTGGTTATCGATGTTTTAAACAATGATCAACAATTAAGCTCGCCAACTGTTTCAATATTAGGAACATCTACAGGCACAACAACGTTAAGTCCATCGGGCGCATTAGGATACGAACCAAACACAGGCTTTAACG
>CAYNMP010000019.1:0-60078 GCA_964398475.1 uncultured Chitinophagaceae bacterium
CTAAGTACCACCAATGTATACAGAAAATCAATATATACAAATACAAAAGACAAGGATGGTTTGCTATTTACAAAATTGTGTTGATGATACATGCAGATAACGCTATTCATTAGTAAAATCATTGCAACTATAGCTTTTGTTAAACCTCACATTCCCCTCCACAAGTGAGACACTTGCGGTAGCAAAGAATGACGATTAGAAAAAAAATCCCCAATGCACCTCAATGTCGCGTGCGGATGGAAGTGGAAATCCTTTTGCGATTCCCAGCGCAAAAGATTGCAACGGACAGCCGGTTACACGCCCAAAAAAATTAAGCTTACTTCAATACTTTTTCTACTCTAAACCCGATGTATTTTACCAGTGGGAGCGGGTTTTGGCGCATGTCTTGACGAATGCTGAAGGTGTATTTCCCTTTTTGCGGGAACATGGTGTTTTCTTTAATGGGGATGCTGATGTAGCAGTTGTCGCCAATGCAGCGAGCGTACCAATGTCCGTCCGGTTCAGACAGCGACAGGTTTACACGCGAATCTACTTTTCGTCCATCGGGAAATTCGGTGGTCACCATCACATACATGTTGCGCCATTCGTAGTGAAACGAGTGACGCACATTCAAACACAAATTGAAATGAGCAGTGGTATCATCCACATTCACGGTGAATTTTTTCACATCGTTGTAGTCCCATTTATCTCCAGCAATGCTTTGGTTGTCTTCGAAAAAACGGTTGCTGTCGCATGACGATAATGCACTCAACAACAACACGAGGAAGCCAAACACAATACCTCGGCTCGAAAATTTAGGCGCAGTTTCAAAACGTATCATTAGTCCTGTTTAGGTTTGTCGGTGTTAGGATTTTGCGGACCATCGTTACGCGGTTTATTGCGTGGCGGATGGTTCTGTTTGCGTTGCGGTTGATCCGTTTTGTTGTGCTGCTTGTTGTTCGGATTGTTGGCATTCGCATTCGGGTTATTTCCGTTTTGCTTGTTCGGATTGTTCTGGTTGTTTTGTCGGTTCGGGTTGTTATTGTTAGCCGGACGATTACTGTTGTTGGCCGGCTTGTTGGTGTTGGTATTAGCCGGTTTGTTGCTGTTCGTATTCGCAGGACGGTTGCTGTTGTTGCCCCCTTGACGGTTGCTGTTATTCCCTTGCTGACGATTGCGATTCTGATTGCGGTTTCTGCGGTCTTTATCTTCCAACGAAGACAAGCTCACGTGCCCCACCAAATCTTCGTGTTTCGACTCGTCAATAATTTTTTCTTCGGCTACCGTAAACTTGCTCAAACTCTCGGGTTTCTGGCCTTGTTTGTTCATCCACAACAACTGCTGCACCGCTTCGATATCCAATTTATACGAAACAGAGAAGTTGCCTTCGTAGCTGTAAATCATGATTTTTTTCAAAATCTCGGTTTTACGCAAAATGGCTAAACCTTCACCGGTTTCAATTTTATCGGCATTCTTAGGGAATTTCTTCAAGGCATCGTTGTAGGTATCGAGCTCGAAATTCAAGCAGCATTTCAAACGACCGCATTGTCCGCTCATTTTCTCGGTGTTGATGGCCAAGTTCTGATACCGCACCGATTGTGTAGTCACCGATTTGAAATCTTGTAACCATGTAGAGCAGCATAATTCTCTACCGCATGTGCCCACACCACCAATTCTACCGGCCTCCTGACGAGCACCAATTTGGCGCATTTCAATTTTTGCTTTGAAATCGCGGGCGAATACTTTCACCAATTCGCGGAAATCTACACGGCCATCGGCAATGTAATAGATGGTTACTTTTTTGCCATCGCCTTGGTATTCTACATCGCCAATTTTCATATCTAAATCCAGCGAACGCGCAATAGCACGAGCACGGATCATGGTTTCTTTTTCGCGGTTACGTCCATCCAAATACAAATCGATTTCTTGCTCGTTGGCGAGGCCAAGAATATTTCTGATGGTATCGTCACGCTCGGTGATTCTGCGTTTTTTCATTTGGGCACGCACCAATTCGCCTTGCAAATTCACTTCGCCAATATCGAAGCCCTGTGCGGCTTCCACCACCACTAGCTGCCCTTTGTATAAATCTAAATTGCCGGTATTTCTGTAAAACCCTTTGCGAGCGCCTTTTTTAAACGAAATTTCAACAATGTTGCAATTTTCGTTGAAGGAAGTTGGCATAAAACTGAACCAGTCGAATACATTGCTACGGTTGCAACCACCCGAGGAACAACTGCCACCGCTACCGCAGCCGCTTACTTTCCCATCTTTTGAACCACATGAACCACAAGACATACTATATGTTTTAGCCTTTAACCATTGGTTTTCAGCCAATAGAAAGGTATAAATGAATGAAATAAAGGGAAAGCGTTGGAATTGCCCAAAGCAAAACCGACTTCACCTAATGGAGCGAAAATAAAATTATTTTTGGGTAAAAATGCGGTAAAGCTCAAATGAGATGCCGTAGAAGGCAATTTTAGGATTTGCGTTTCGTTCGATATGGTAGTGCAAATCGTTCAGTTTCTTTTGAATAGCCATGAGTTTATCCACGTTTAGCGCCTGTGCTACACGTGTAGCGAAGGTGAGTTCGTTGCCGAAAAGCTTCTCGGACGTAAGGCCGTTATTTAACAAAGCAATTTCACGTAAAAACCAAAGGGCGTATTTCACAAAGGCTTTTTGGTGTTCGCGACCTAGAGCAGCAAATTCATCGGTGAGGGCTTGGAGTTGTACGGAAGACTCTGCTGCATGCGGACCAATTAATCGAATAGACGTAGACAGCCATTTTTGCAATAGTTGCTCGTATGCATTGCCATCGCTATGGGCTAAAGCCAGGGCGCTGTTGAGGTTGCCTTCGGCAATACGGGCCACACGCAACGCTTGATCGGGGTGCATGGATAGCGCTTTGGTGAGGTATTCAATCATATCCTCATCGCTGATGGGCGGTAATTTTACGATTTGTGTACGCGAAAGAATGGTGTTGAGCATCAACTCGATTTGCTCTACCACAAAAATGAAAATGGTATCGGCCGGTGGTTCTTCAATGACTTTAAGAAGCGTGTTGCCGGTTTCGCGCAATTGCTCGGCCATCCAAATGATTTGCACTTTGCTGTTGGCCTCGTAGGGCTTAAGGTTTACGCGTTTGATGATTTCGTGACATTCCGCTACCGAAATATTCCCCTGTTTGTTTTCTGCTTCGGTGGCTTGTAACCACTCAATTAAATTCATGTACGGGTTCTGCGTAACAGCCGAACGCCACTCTTGAATAAAATCGTAGCTCAGAGCCGGAGAGTCGGATTTTCTGCGGTAGACAGGAAAGGTAAAATGAATATCGGGGTGAATGAGTTTTTCTGCTTTTTGGCAAGCCGGACAAGTGCCGCAAGCATCCGTCAAAGGCTCGGGTGGAGGCAACATGGCCCCAAACATACCGCCACTATCGGCTTCCTCGCTGCGGTTTCGTTTTTCGCACACTAAGTTTTTGGCAATCGCCAGCGCTAAAGGCAAGCCACCGCGACCTTCATTGCTTTGCAACAAAAGGGCATGCGGCAACTTCTTCAAGCCAATCAGTTCGCTGAGCTGATCTTTAATGGCGGTTTGTCCAACTACTTCCGAAAAATTCATGCTAAGTGGTTCAAAAATTCTTCGCTAATTACTTCCGTTTTCGGGTGGAAAACCGCTTCCAATTCGCCTTTTTCGTTGATCAAATATTTCTGGAAATTCCAGATCACTTCGCTGTCTTCCTTGCCATTCAATTCTTTTTTGGTGAGGAACGAATAGATAGGGGAGATGTTATCGCCTTTAATCACTACTTTTTGGGTGAGCGGAAAGCTAACGCTGAAGTGGGTTTCACAGAACGTGCCGATTTCTTTTTCGGTGCCCGGTTCTTGTCCACCGAAATCGTTACACGGCAAACCAATCACCTGCACTTTATCGTTATGCGTTTCGTGCAATTCCTGCAACTGTGCGTATTGTGGCGTTAATCCACAAGCCGAAGCCGTGTTCACCAACAAAATTTTCTTACCGGCATAAGCCGAGAAATCCAATGGATTACCTTGTAAATCATTTAGTTTATAGTCGTATATCGTTGCCATGTGTTTTGTTTATGGGGGTGAATATAAAGAGACGGAATGAATTCGTTTTATAAAATACAAACAGTTATTAACTCGGATTCAATAAAGAAGTGGTTTTATTCTTTATCTTTAATTACCCAAAATTTAATACTATGAAGCGTTACCTAATCCTCTTTGCTATTTCTATTTCATTTTTAACCACCAACGCCCAATGGGTGAATATCCCCGATAGTAATTTCGGGAAGTGGTTGGCAACAAATTACCCAACGTGTATGCAAGGAAATCCTCAAACGGGTTTTCAGATGGATACTACCTGTAGTGCTATTGTAAATGAAACAACTGTTGATTGTTCTAGTCAACAGATAATAGACGTATCCGCTATAAAGTTCTTTGATGGTTTGACATGGTTTAATTGTTATGGCAATTTTATAACATCCTTCCCTCAATTACCAATAGGTTTAACGAGATTGGATTGTTTCTATAACCAACTATCTGCCCTCCCTTCCCTTCCGGCAGGCTTAACTTATTTGAATTGTACACAAAATCAACTATCAGCGCTTCCATCTCTTCCGGCAAGTTTAACCCGTTTGTATTGTGCTGAAAACCAATTATCGACACTTCCCCCCCTTAATGTAAGTTTAATCGAACTGATTTGCACAATGAACCAATTATCGACTATCCCTTCTCTTCCGGCCGGTTTAACCCTTTTGGCTTGCGGAAGTAACCAACTCACAACACTCCCATCCCTTCCTGCAGGTTTAAAGCAAATGAATTGCGATAAAAACCAACTCTCGACCCTTCCATCCCTTCCTGCAGGTTTAAAGCAAATGAATTGTAGTTTTAACCAACTCTCAACCCTCCCATCCCTTCCGGCAAGTTTAACTTTTTTGGATTGCGATTATAATCAGCTCACAATCCTTCCTGCCCTTCCCTTAAGTATAGACATATTGTGGTGCTCTTATAATCAACTCACAACCCTCCCTAATCTTCCACCTAGTTTAACGCAATTGTCTTGCTATAAGAACCAACTCGTAGCTCTCCCATCCCTTCCCGCAGGACTAACGCAATTGGCTTGCAATTATAACCAACTTTCAACCCTCCCATCCCTTCCCGCAGGATTAACGCAATTGAATTGCAGTAATAACCAACTAACATCTCTTCCTGCTTTGCCCGATTCGTTGTATAGTTTCAGTTGTATTTTTAACCCAAATCTTTATTGTCTGCCTAGGTTAAACAAGGTGGTTGATTTTCGATTTAATAGTACAGGAATAACCTGTTTACCAAACTACCCTGATGGAAACACATTTAGCCTTCCTGATTTGAGTACTATTCCTTTGTGCGATTTAGTTAGCGGTTGTCCGGTGTATTGGAATATTACCGGCAATGTACATGAAGATACTTCTACAACATGTAATCAAGATAGTTTGTACCCCGGCAATCGATTGCATGGATTGAAGGCACAATTATCTGAAGCAGGTGTATTGCAAGAGCAAATGTATTTGACTCCGGCCGGTGAGTATTCTTTTGATACGCGTTCTTTTTCTAATTACGAAGTTACTATAGACACAACCGGCATGCCTATCCAATTTAAATGTCCGGTTTCAGGAACACAACAAGTTGCAGTAACAGCATTAGATTCATTAAAATACAATGTCAATTTTGGTTTGGAATGTAAAGGATATGATGTAGGCGTTCGTTCATTATTGGGTAGATTTCGAGCAGCGCAATATAGTCTAGTGCTTATAGAAGCCGGTGATATAGGTATTGGCTGTACAGGCAATTCGAGTGCAATAGTAACTACAACTATAACAGGTGCTGCGCATTATATAAGCCCTGGTATTGGTGCTCTTACGCCTACGTCAGTTGTTGGAGATACAATTACATATGCCATAGCTGATGTAAGCACAATAAACGAAGCCACCGATTTTAATATTGTTGTTCAAACCGATTCCAATGCAGTGCTTGGTTCCTCTGTTTGTATCACAACAACCATCCATACACCAACACCGGATTATAATCCGGCAAACGATTCATTAACCATGTGTTTTACGGTGGTGAATTCATTTGATCCGAACGATAAAACAGTTTATCCTAAAGACATTTCACAAAATGCTACTTGGTTGAATTACACCATTCAATTCCAAAATACCGGTAATGATACCGCTTACGATATTGTAGTGCGCGATACATTAAGTGCAAATTTGGATTTGGAAAGCTTTCAGTATTTAGCGTCTAGCCATTCGCCTATTGTGCAAGTGAAAGGCAATGTGGTTATTTTCACTTTTGCGAATATCAATTTGTTGGATAGCTTTCACAACGAACCGAAGAGCCATGGCTGGTTGCAGTATCGTATCAAAACTAAGCCCGGACTTCCATTGCAATCGCAAATCAAAAACAAGGCTTATATCTATTTCGATTTGAATGCACCGGTGGTTACAAATACCACTGTAAATACGGTGAATGTAACGGGTATAAATGACATCAATGGTGTTGAACCATCGTTAGCACTCTATCCAAATCCGGCTAGTAGTGTATTGCATATTGGCACAAATGCCATGCATCCACAATGGTTAACGTTTTATGATGCGAGCGGCAGAAAAGTGAGTGAACAAGCGTATACGAATACAATCGATGTAAGCGCATTGGCAAGTGGTGTGTACCTTCTAGAGCTCAAGAGCAGTGAAGGAATTGTGAGAAGACGGTTTGTGCGCTAGGGGCATTGGATGATGCAAAAGAATAGATTGATATAGGATACTATCTGCCTTGATTGTTTATATATAACTGTATAACACCCAAAATTTAATACTATGAAGCGTTACTTGCTCCTTTGTGTTATTTCTATTTCATTTTTAACCACCAACGCCCAATGGGTGAACATCCCCGATAGTAATTTTGGGAAGTGGTTAAAATCGAATTATAGTTCTTGTATTACCGGAACTCCGCAAACGGGGTTTCAGATGGATACGAGTTGTGGTGGTATATCCAATGCTCATATGGTAGATTGTAATACAATGTTAATTGCTGATTTAACCGGAATACAATACTTTAAATTACTAGATACCCTATATTGCTATGGAAATCAACTTGTTTCGATACCCCAATTATCCCCTCTTTTGAAGTATTTAGATTGTTCTTCTAACCAACTTATTGTACTTCCTAACATTCCTAAGCATGCTACTTACTTGAATTTTTGGAACAATCATGTTAGTTCATTAACCACTGTTCCCGATTCACTAATATACCTAGGATGCAACTCCAATCAAATTACAAGTCTGCCGGCTCTTCCGGTTGGTTTATTGAGTTTGAATTGTTCTAAAAATCAACTGAGCAATTTGCCTGCATTACCTCCTACATTAAAAAACTTAACGTGCTCATATAACCAAATTACTTCAATACCAATTTTACCTGGTGGATTAATATCCTTAGATTGTTCGTTTAATCAAGTTAACACACTCCCTAATCTTCCTTCTACTTTAACTGGATTAATTTGTACTCAAAACCAACTTAGTTTGTTACCCGTACTTCCTAGTACTCTAACTACTCTAGAGTGTAGCCACAATCTACTTACCGCTCTTCCAAGTCTACCAAGTTACTTGAGTTATTTTAGTTGTGAATACAATCCATATTTATTATGCTTTCCGCAACTTAAAAAGATTGCTGTCTTTAGATTTGACAATACAGGTATAACTTGTCTCCCTAATTATCCAACTGGTGGCACTTCTAGTTATCCTCCGTTAAATTCTTATCCTCTATGTAATCTTCAAAGTGGATGCCCTGCGTATTGGAATATTTCTGGGAATGTTCACAAAGACACATCACTTACTTGTGCTCTTGATAGCATCACTCCAGGACCTAAATTAAGAAACCTAAAAGTGCTTTTATCTAGGGGTGGTATTGTAGAACAACAAATGTATTTGAATGATTACGGGGAATATTCTTTCAATACCGATTCGTTTACAAACTATCAAGTTTCATTAGCCAGCTTAGGCTTACCAATTCAAGTTAAATGTCCTGTTTTGGGATTTCAAACAGTAGCTTTAACGTCTACAGACTCTATAAAAGGAAATGTAGATTTTGGAACTGGGTGTATAGGAAATGACGTAGGCGTAAATGGTATATATGGAAGATTTCGGCCTGCTACTAATAGCTATGTTTTGGCTAATGTTGGTGATTTTTCAGACTTAAGTTGTACCGGTAATGCTACTGCCGTTGTTACTACTCAAATTTCTGGTCCTGCTTTATACATAAGTCCTGCATTAGGTGCATTAAGTCCAACATCAGTTGTAGGGAACACGCTTACATATAACATCGCAGATGTGAGTGCTATTCAAGCCGGAAAAGATTTTAATATCATTGTTCAAACCGATTCCAATGCAGCGCTTGGTGCTGAAGTTTGTATCACAACAACTATCCATACACCAACACCCGATTACAATCCTGCAAACGATTCTTTAACCATGTGTTTCCCTGTTGTAAATTCATTCGACCCGAACGAGAAAACAGTTTACCCGAACGACATTTCACAAAATGCAACTTGGTTGAATTATACTGTACAATTCCAGAATACAGGTAATGATACGGCTTACGATATTGTTGTGCGGGATACCTTAAGTACAAATTTGGATTTGGAAAGCTTTCAGTATTTAGCGTCCAGCCATTCTCCTATTGTACAAGTGAAAGGCAATGTGGCTGTTTTCACTTTTGCCAATATTAATTTGTTGGATAGCTTTCACAACGAACCGAAAAGCCATGGCTGGTTGCAGTATCGTATCAAAACTAAGCCGGGACTTCCATTGCAATCGCAAATCAAAAACACGGCTTATATCTATTTCGATTTGAATGCACCGGTGGTTACAAATACCACTGTAAATATGGTGAATGTAACGGGCATCAAAGACATCAATGGTGTTGATCCATCGTTAGCGCTCTATCCAAATCCGGCCAGTAGTGTATTGCATATTGGCACAAATGCCATGCATCCGCAATGGTTAACGTTTTATGATGCGAGTGGCAGAAAAGTGAGTGAACAAGCGTACACAAACAAAGTTGATGTTAGTGCATTGGCAAGTGGAGTGTACCTTCTAGAACTCAAGAGCGAAGAAGGAACGGTGCGAAGACGATTTGTGCGCTAGGGGCATTAATCGTGCAAAGTTTGTTCGTTTTTCTCTTGCTTCGAAGTAAACTTACTAATCAAAATACCCACCAACACCACCGAATAAAATTGCCCGACAATGCCGATTAGCGATAAAATTAATTTGGTGTGATGGTCGCTGGGTGTGATGTCGCCAAATCCAATACTGGTAATAGTTACGCTGCACAGATACACAAAGTCGACATACACTGTTGCGGGGCCTGAAGTGTTTACGCCTTTAAATGAATTCGGGTTGAGGTAAAAATAATATTGGAGTAAAAACACACTAATTTCTAACAAGAGAAAATAGCCACAGGCAGAAGCGGAAATAATATCGACATTGATGTAACTGGGGCGGACAAGAAATTGCATAATTTCGATGAAGATGTAGGTGAAAAACACAACATAAGCAATGTTCAAAGCCGTCATGAAATTAGCTCGATCGCCAAAGAAGGGTAGAGTGATGGGGAAGAAGAATACCAGCAAAAACAATATGTTGCGAAGCGCTTTTTTCCAGCGACTTTTGCCCACAAAAACCCCAACGCTTGCCACACCTAGAATAAGCATGTTAATAGGCCAAATCACTTTGGTATAGTTTGGTAAATCGTTCAAAAAAATGCCAATAAAGAGGTGTTGCAATAGTGCGAAAAGCAATATTTCGTATTTCCTTTTTTGTAAGTGCAGAAAGATAGGATGCATAATGGATGTTTAAGCGCGTCACAATTTATAGATAATCTTTTACCTTTAGCAACGAATGTCGGTATCCATTGCACATATTATCAACCCGGTAGGTGTTTCGCCAACGCATCCATTGTTTGCTATTCAGCAGATAACGTTTGAGAGTATGCGCAAGGCGAAAGACTTTTCTGCAGCTCGAAATATTGAAATTTGTTCCACGCAATTTGAAGAAGATAGAAGTGTAATTCCATCTTTCATTACCGTTTTACCGAATCTCACCCGTTCAGTTTTAGATGAAAATAAATTCACTAAACAGCGTAAACTGCCTTTAGTAGCCGATATTTTGAATGCGTTGGGGCAACATTTAAAAGCCGATTTTTTTGTGTTTACCAATATGGATATTGGTTTGATGCCTTCGTTTTATGAATCGGTTTTTACGGAAATTGAAAACGGACATGATGCCATTTTAATTACACGAAGACGAATTGCTAATGCCTATAATTCTTCAGACCAATTGCCTTCAATTTATGCCGATTTAGGGAAGCCCCATCCTGGCTATGATACGTTTGTGTTCAAGCGTGAACTCTTGCAAAAATTCATTCTCGATAAAGTTTGTGTGGGTATTCCCTTTCTCGAAGTATCGTTGTTACATAATTTGGTGGCATTTGCGTCAAATTTAAAGTTGATTGATCGAGCGCATCTTACTTTTCATATTGGCATGGAAGTAATGCCTCCGGTCGATGAAGAGTATTACCAACACAATCGGAAATGCTACGAAACCCAAATTCTTCCGAAACTCAAGCCATTGCTAACGAAAGAAAAATTTCCTTATGGTGATTTGTCGTTTTTTTCGCGTATGCTCAAGTGGGGTTTAAATCCTTGTTATCGAACATCACTAATGTTGGAAATGGAAGGGATGAGTGCAAAACGAAAAGCGAAGTTTTTATTGGATGAGTTACGTTGGAAAATTTTGCAAGGCGGTTAATTCAATTGCCGATTTCCTGAAAATATTTCTCAAAGAATAAGCGCTCTGTGGGATCGCTGCGATCAAATTCAATAATCATTTTTTCGCTACCGGCTACTTTTCGCAATGCTGCCGTTTTTTTGATATAATTTTCTTTGGTGAGTTCCAATAACAAGCCTTTGCCATCTTCTACAATTTCTTTCTGCTCGAAACCGAGTAGTTTGTTGTAATTGATGGCGGCTTTGTTGTCCACTTTAGTTTTTGCTTCGATGCTCTCTAAAATATGATGATGGAAAAAAAAGTCGAGCATGGCTAAAGAAGCTCGCACCGGCACATCTGTACCCCAATATTTATCTTCAAAAATAAATAAACCGGCATCTGCTTTTTTTGTGTTGAAGTCGATGTGAGATGTGTTGATGAGACCAACTTCTTGGCTATTATATTCGATGATAAAAAAGTGATTGAATTCGTTATTAATCGAAGCAAACCACTGCTCCTGCATTTCAGGGGTGATGAGTTGTGCAAAGAACATATGACGTTGAATTTTTTCATCGTTGCGCCAACTTCTCACCAACTCAATTTTTGCTTTGGTAAGTCGAATTAATTGTATGCCATAATGCGCAATAATCACACCTTCTCTTTTATAACGTACAATGGTTTTTCAGACTGGAGAATAAAGATACGATTCAAATATTCGCCAATCACGCCTATACAGAAAAGTATTAATCCCGTTGACATAAAAATAGACACAATCAACGATGTAAAACCCAATTCAGCTCCATTTTCGTATTTGTTGTAGATGAAATAGGCAATTATTCCCAAGCAGATAATAAAGGCTAATAGTCCAAAATAGGTAATCAGACGAAGTGGAAAATTGGTGTAATTAATAATCAATTTTATACCCATTTTCAGTAAGCTAAAAAAAGAGTAATTGGATTTTCCTATCGCTCTGTTTTTGTGGCTTACGGTGATATATTCTAGGTGTTTGGCATTCCAACAAAGGACTTCATCTACAAACAAAAATGGATGACGATAATGGATTACTTTTTCTGCCAGCGAATGATGAATGAGTTTAAAGGAAGAACCTTCTGCAGGAAGAGATGCATACGACATTAATATTCGCGATAGTGTTTTACTCCCCAAATTTCTGAGGAACGAATTTTGTTTCTTTTCCGGCATGCCATACACCATATCGGCTTGAGTTGCTTTTGCGCAATCCAACAATACCAATATATCTTCAGGTAAAAATTGCAAATCATCATCCATGGTAACAATCCATTCGCCACCTGCATTGGCTAAACCGCACAAAATAGCTTTGTGTTGCCCCATGTTTTTATGCAATCGAATGCCACGAATTGATGGATAAATCCCTTTTAGTCGTTTAATTTCTTGCCAACTTTCATCGGCACTCCCATCATCAACCAAAACTAATTCATAGTTCCATTGCGCGGACTTGCAATGTACATCCACTCGCTCGCATAAACTAGCAAGCGAAGCTACGCTATTATAGACCGGAACAACAATAGAAATGAAGTAGTTTTTTTCTTCCATCAATCTAAAACTAAAAATATTGCCGATGTCTGCAAAGTTTCAATAGGTCAGGATGGGCAAAATATCGGTCGCATCGAGGTTAACAAGAGCAGACCCCCACGATAAACCAACTCCAAATCCGCTCAGCAAAACATGTTGTGCTTGCACAGGGTATGCGCAAAGTGTGAGTGGGATGGAAGCCGAACTGGTATTGCCATAATCGTAAAGCGTGTAGGGGACTTTTTCCTCAGCGAGTCCAATTTTTATACGCACACGCTCGTTCATGAGCAGGTTGGCTTGATGAAAATAGGCTTTCGCAACTTGATCTTTCGGTGTGGCGCTGTATTCCAATAGCTGTGCAACATTACCCGGAACTTCACGGAGTGCAAAGTTGAAAATTTTCATGCCATCCAATTTCATGTGCAGGTTGTTTCGTACCTGGCCTGCAGCAATCTCTTTATATAGCAACGAATCGGATACAAATGGTTGTTTCATTCCTCCATCACTGATAATAATATCGTCAAATTCTTTACCATCAGTCTGTAAGTGAAAATGCATTTGCTCTCCTTCCTTATGTTCCAAAAGTGTTGCAGAACCTGCATCAGAGAATAATGGCGCTACACTTTTGTCTTGCATGGAAATACAGGACGAAGAACAATCTCCCACCAAAAGCAATCCTTTCCCTCCGGGCATATTCTGGAGTAAAGCACTAATAATCGAAAGTCCGTAGACATAGCCCGAACAACCTAAATTAATATCGAAAGCCATACAGTTTTTACTCAGTCCGAGTTTATCTTGAATAGTGCAAGCCGTAAAAGGAATAAGGTAATCAGGGGTTTGAGATACAAAAATTAAAACTTGAATGTCTTCTCGGTTCAGATTGTTGTTTTCCAAAATTGCATTAGCTGCTTTTGTACACAAATCGGCTGCAGTAACTCCGTTTTCCACTATCTTTCTATAACGAATGCCAATGGTTTTGATAAATAGTTTTCGTTCGGCTTCATTTAGCAATTCAAACGATTGATTGTCTTCGGTTTGCGAAGGAACACAAGCAGCAATGCTTTTGATTTGAATATTTGAAACCGAAAATAAAGGCATTATTGAGTAGCAATACAGTTAAATAAATCTTGCACCGTTTTTGATTCTCGTATGTTATCGGCAGTAAGCACTTTGCCAAATTCTGCATCAATCATGGCAATAATAATCAGGGCCATCATTGAATTCCATTCTTCTAAATCTCTAAAAATAGTGTTTTCATTGATGCTATCGGCTGCTGTTTCGTTAAAGCAATCCTTGAAATTTTCGATAAAAATAGCTATTTCCATTCTTCAAATATGTACAAAAAAAACGTCCGTGTGGAATATGTTCTGACAACAAACCCGCATGAATCTAGATATTTTTCTTTATTTCGCACGGAAATTAAAGATGTTAACTGAAATTCCACCTATGCGAAAACTTATATTTCTGTTCATATTAAGTCCGTTTTTCTTTCAAGCGCATGCACAAAAAGCTACAATAAAAGGAGTTGTGCGTGAAGCAGAAACGCGAATTCCTTTCCAAGATGCAAGTGTTAGTGAGTTGGGTACGAATAATAAAGTGCTTACCGATGTATACGGAGTGTATAGCATTCAAGTGGAAGCGGGACAGGTATCGTTAGTATTTCATTACACAGGTTACCGATCCGATACCGTTAATTACATACTAACTGCCGGACAATTAAAGACAGATAATGTTTCGTTGAAAAGCACCGATAATGAATTGAATACTGTGGTTGTTAGTGCCGGTAAATCGGGTAAACGTATCCAAAAGGAATCGGTAACTATAGAGGTATTCAAACCGCGTGTAATTGAAAATAACAATATTACAAACGTTCGCGATGTTATCAATAAGGTGCCGGGGGTAACCACATTAGATGGTTCGGTGTCGATTCGTGGAGGTAGTGGTTATGCTTATGGAAGCGGAAGCCGTGTGCAAATGGTTATTGATGATATGCCGTTGATTACTCCGGATAGAGGGGAGATTAAATGGGAATTTGTACCGTTGGAAAACGTTGCACAAGTTGAAGTGTTGAAAGGAGCATCTTCTGTACAATACGGTTCTTCGGCATTAAATGGGGTGATTCAAGTAACAACAGCAAATCCAACCGATTCTCCGGAAGTGCGTTTTTCTACTTACTTAGAAATTTTCGATAAGCCGAAAGTTAATTCATACATGTGGTGGAGAGGTGATTCGCTTTCTTTTTTAGATAAGCCACACAATGTTGGTGCTACGTTTAACTACCGTCAACAATACAAAGATTTACAGTTTCAGTTTGGTGCCAACGTTCAAGAAATGCAAAGCCATTTACGTAATGAATACGACAACCGAGCACGATTAAGCACTAAGCTTCGTTACTTGCCCCATCGGTTCAAAAATCAACTTATACTTGGCTTGAGTGGTTATGTCATGTGGCGAAAAAATGCCTTTCAGTTTTATTGGAAAGATCAGGCAAATGCATACGAGGGTGCAGACGGGGTAACTATTCGTGAAAACTATGTGTATGCAGCTATCGACCCTAGTATCAGTTATCGAGATAAGCATAACAATCAGTATCGTTTACTAACGCGTTGGTTCCATCAATACAGTAACAACGATCCACAGGGCAGACCGAAGACGCATTTTTTTAGTGCTGATTTTCAATATCGTCACGATTTCGGAAGAATTGCCCGTATTTTGGCCGGTGTAACTAATTTGTATTTCACTGTAGAGGATAACACTTTAGGGTTACATAAAGGGAACCAAGGTGGTGGCTATTTGCAAGGTGAATTATTTTGGAAAGGGTTAACCTTAAGTTTGGGCGGTCGATTGGAATATTTCCAATTGAATGGTTTAACAAAGATGTCGCAACCTGTTGGTCGGTTAGGCATTAATTATCAGTTCAAAAAATACAATTATTTACGTTTTGGTGTTGGTATGGCTTACCGTTATGGAAGTATTGCGGAACGATTTGTATTGTATGATTTGGGCTACATTCATATTCTACCTAATCCGGAGGTTAAGCCAGAATCGGGTGTTACAGTTGAGTTAGGGTACAAACGCAGTTTTACTTTAGGGAAAAATTGGAGAGGTTATGCCGATGCCTCTATTTTCTACAACGAATACAAAGATATGATTGAGTTTGTGTTTGATAGTGTTGATTTGCAAATCGGACAGCCATTGCAAGCATTCTTCCGCTCGAAAAATATTACCCAGGCCCGAATTATGGGTTGGGAGTTTTCATTAGTTGGGGAAGGCCACTTAGGTAAATATGTCGACATGAGTATTCAGGGCGGATACACTTACTTCTATGGTTTGGATTTAAGTAGTCCATACGCGAAAAGCGATGCAGGTTTCTTCTTGAAGAATACCTTTACCAATTTTGTGAAAACGGATTCATTGGATCGATTGCCAATGTTGAAATACAGAAATCGACATCAATTTAAATTTGATGTTGACATTTTATTTTTTAAACATTTACGTATTGGTTCTTCGGTGAATTACTACAGTTACATGGATAATATCGATAAAGTATTCTCATTTGCGGTAAATGATTTGAAAGCCTATCGTCAAAGTCGTTTGGGGAAAGGGGATTGGGTTTGGGATATGCGTTTTGGATATGATATAAACCGCAAAGTGAGTGTAAATTTCTTGATCAAAAATATCATGAACAACGATTATGCGATTCGAATTGCGAAGCCAAATCCTCCGCGCAGTTACACCATTCAAGTGAATTGTAAATTCTAGTAAAATAGTATTAGCTTAGGTATTCTAAATTTGCTTTTCTAATGTACATCCGCTTTTTAGTCCTATGCTTTATGTTCTTATTTTCCGGTGCTATTGCTGCGCAAAAGGGCGGTTATGCCTATATGCGCGTATGGGATTGTAATAGAAGTGTTTCTTCGGGTTCAGGATTTATGGATGCACAAATACTGATTACATACGAAACCGGTGAAACCGAAAAAATTGATTTGGAACCATTCAATGAAAAGAGTGAACCCGAAAATCTTAAAGTGATTACCGAAACACTTAATAAGATGCGCCAAAGAGGTTATACGCTTATATCCAATACAGCAACAGGTGAACAAGGAAACATGGTGATGGACTATATATTCCTTAAACCTAATTAAATCGATATTCCTCGAATTGTTTATCGGCAAAGCCCCATGTAGGTTGATTAATGCCGTAGTTTGTTTTGTTGGTGATGATATATCGACCTGCACTGTGCATAGCACCCCAATCCATTCCCGGTCGTTTCGATAAAAATTTTAATACTTGAAGCGGTTCCATGGAAGCCCAGCCTTCTTCGTGATGAATATGGTATGTAGTGCATGGATAAGGTAAGATGATTTGCTCTATGCCTAATGCAATACAAGCATTGAGGGCCATCGAATCGATATGAATGGAATACAAATCCAGTTCCACATAACCTTCAATTTTTCCCCAATCCTCTTTCGACATTAAGGTGAAATCTCCGCATGCGTTATAGTCTAACTTCGATATTTGATAATTCAATGGATCTTTCCATTGGCGTAACGGACCGGCAATACTATTCAACACCTCGGGTAAATAGGGAATACGGAAAACCCAATTCGGGAAGCCTACTAAATTCAGATAACTGCTGTTGTACCCCCATTTTACAAGAATGTTTTTTTTGCACCATTCGAGTTGTTGTTGCAATGGCCAAGCTTCATTGATGTCGCGGGGTACATCAGCTCTCGGGGCTCTGTAGTAAGCACCTTTTTTAAGTTTATTATTCGCTAACCATTCAAAAAGTTCATCGGAAAAAAGTAAATCGATGTTTGTGCATAAAATAAATTCTCCCTCTGCTCTGCGAATACCTACGTTTTTGGCTGTCATTTGAAACAGGGGAATGGATGGAGCATGTACGTATTGATCATGAATTTCTTTCGGCACTATAATATAGCGAAGGGATAGTTTATCTCCGGCTTTAGGTTGGGGCAGTTCGTCTTTCAATAATTGTCGGTCTTTGGGAGGGTTCCATTCCACCATAATCAACTCCGCATCAATATTGTATTTGTTGCATTGCGCAATAAGTCCGTTTACGAAAATTCGCATTCGTTTCGTCATATCTCCCCCGTGATTATCATTTCTGGAGGTGGCAATTATGGATAAGTATTTCCCCACGGTGTTCAGTGCACTTTTGTATCCGACAAAGCTAAATTTTCTCTTCATTAAATTCCTCAAATCAAATAACAATGAATTATTATTTTGCACCTGATGAATACAGAGAGCTCTTTTTTTGTGCAAAATAAATCGCGCTGGACAATGTTGCCGGGAGGAAGAGATAGAGTGCGTATTGAGGCTTTGTTGAAATATCCTGATTGGTTACTTAAGCTGCGATACCGTTGGTTTGCCCAATTTTGGGAAAAGGAGAGAGGTTGGGAGTATAAAAAGTACAGCGTTGCATTCCAAGGCAGAGAGATACTTGAAATTGGCTCCGGCTTAGGTTATGATGGTATTAAATACTCAGCCAGCGCTACTTCATACACTTATGCCGAATTGAATTTGGTACAAGTCGATTTCCTGAAACGAATAACAGCTATTTACAACCGCACGAATATGGGGTTCGAGTATATGGAAGATCCCACTGCACATGTATTCCCTAAACAATACAGTGGTTTTTATGCGCATGGCGTTTTACATCATGTGCCCTTTGATTTAGCTAAACAAGAGTTCGAGAATATCGATAAATATTTAGCTCCGGGTGCGTATTGTGTTTTTTTGATGTATCCCAAAGAGCGTTGGGTAGCAGCCGGAAGGCCTGATTTTAGTGTCTTTGGTAATTCTACGGATGGCGGTTGTCCATGGACGGAATACTACGATCTCGAAAAAATGCAAGCTTTAGTTGGACCTAAATACAAACTCGTTGATGTTTCCAAATGGGGACATCAATCGATTGAATTCGTAAATTACGAATTTGTAAAAGTGGCTTAGTTTTTAAAGCGCGGAGATACCACCAACTCTTTCGAATCTTTTTGATATTTGTAGAAACCTTCACCACTTTTTGCACCCAGGTAGCCGGCTGTAACCATATTCACCAAAAGCGGACAAGGTGCATATTTCGGATTGCCGAACCCATCGTGCAATACTCTGAGGATGGCTAAACAAACGTCAAGACCAATGAAGTCAGCTAACTGCAGTGGACCCATAGGGTGAGCCATACCTAATTTCATTACCGTATCGATTTCATAAACACCTGCAACGCCTTCGTGGAGCGATGAGATGGCTTCGTTAATCATCGGCATTAAAATTCTATTCGCCACGAAACCCGGATAGTCGTTCACTTCCACAGGCACTTTGCCCAGTTGTTTCGACAACTCCATAATGGTGTTTGTTACTGCATCAGTAGTTGAATAGCCACGGATAATTTCTACTAATTTCATCACCGGTACCGGATTCATAAAGTGCATGCCTATTACCTTATCGGCACGTTTTGTTGCAGCTGCAATTTTAGTGATGGAGATGGAGCTGGTGTTCGAAGCTAAAATAGTTTCCGGTTTACACACGGCATCCAATTGCGTAAATATTTTCAGTTTTAAACCTTCGTTTTCGGTAGCTGCTTCTACCACTAAATCAGCATTTGCTGCGCCTTGTTCGATGGATGTGGAGGTTGAAAGATTTTTTAATGTATCGCTTTTTTGCACTTCAGTTATTGTTCCTTTAGCCACCATTCGATCTAAGTTTTTGGTAATGGTTTGAATGGCTTTTTCTAAAGCAGTCTCCGAAATATCTACGATTGTAGTGTTGAATCCTGTTTGTGCAAATACGTGCGCAATGCCGTTGCCCATAGTGCCTGCGCCAATTACTGTTATGTTTTTCATGTTCATCATTTAAATTGCTATTGCGAAGCAATAATACATAAATCAAAAAAACGGAATAGGAATTATTCGCATCAATGTGTTTTGATGATCTTTTGACTGCTAGTAATACCTTTTTTGTTTTTCAAGTTGATGATGTAAACCCCTTTTGGTAGGCCTTGTAGTGGAACCATAAAGCGTTGTTGCGTAGGTTTAATTTCGCGATCAACCACCTTCATACCCAAAAAATCGTATATGGAGCATTGATTGAAATAGTCGGTTTTGCTCATCTCTACATTCAACTCATCCGAGTTTAGCGGATTAGGGTACACTTCGAATCCGGGCATTTCTAAGAATTCATCTTCGATACTTAATGCGTTACATATTGGAGTAGGAATCAATTCAGCTGTAATTGTTGGGTCTTTTAGCGCTAAGGTATAATCTCCACGTTGGAGATTGAAAATAGTGATAGATCCAATTTTATCTGTTTTACTCGATAAGGTTGTTAGCGTGAACGATTCCACTAATCTCCAAATGTCGTTTCTGCTTTCACGATACAATACCACTAAGCTATCTTCGCTGCCATTAATAAAAGTATTGTCCAAATAGCCATTCGCCAAACTGGCCGAACCGTTGTAGTTGATTTTTGCATCGGTTACGAAATCATCTTTCCAGATGCCATCCACTGTCCAATAACGATAATCGGAAAGTCGGTATCCGGCAGGTACGGCACCGGTTGGAATGGGCGATACCCAGTGGTGTTCAATGCGCGTGAGTGATGAATCGGTTCCACTTTTCGGATTTAAAATAAATTTGGCTGTACCGAAATCGTAAGTGCCTGTTGCTTTTACAAAGCGCACCTCATCCGTAATTGCATCTTCCAACTTTTCATCATAATCCAATGCTATAAATACAGGGGCATAGCCTAAAAAGAATGAAGCTTGCGTGCAGGTGTTTGATACTTTTACGGTGCGTACCTCACGTTGTCCATAGGCATCAAAAAAGGAAACTTCTACGGGAACATTTTTGTAATAATGTGGTGCGTGGTTGAGTTGTTGTACAATGTTTAACGATACTTCAAAATTTCCAGCGCCTAACTCTTTTATGCGTTTATCGGCAATAGCAAAGTTGGCATAGCCCGGAGCATATACCCAGTCGTTGAAGAAATCGGTGAGGTCGATTCCACTGCATTGCGATAAGAATGTTTTTAACGTATTACTGTTTACGTGTGTGAACGAATTTGCATTGAGGTATTCTGTTACACAATGGAAGAATAACGAATCGCCCATATAGGTTCGCAAGGTATGTGTAGCCAAAGAGCCGTGTTCATAGATACTTTGGCGTGCATAAGTATATTGGTGAGGTATATTGGCCACCGACCAATACGTACTGTCTTCAATATGCGCTAAACGCAATACCCCTTCGTGAGATTTACGTAGGTCTTGATTGGCGCGCTCTTTATTGTAAAGATTTTCAAAGAATATCGATTCGCAATACCTTGCCCAACCTTCGTTCAACCACATATCTCCTGCAGTTTCGCAAGTGGCTAAATCGCCAAACCAATGATGCGAAAGTTCATGCGCCATAGTGCTTTCGTACTGCGTGTATCCGTTTACAAGCGCTTGCATATAGGCAATGTTGGTGGCATGTTCCATAGCCCCTGCATTGAATGGAACCACCACGTAGCCTATCTTTTCAAAGCGATAAGGACCAAATTTTTTCTCAAAGATATGAAAGGCGTCTTTGAGGTGGATAAAAGAGTTTTTGAGTTTAGTCGTATCGCTAGCTCTTGCTATAAGTTTAATGGGAATCACTCCGTTTGCCCCAATCACAGTGTCGGAGAGGGTTTTGTAGTCGGAAACGGCAATTCCTGCTAAGTAGGTTGGGATTTCTTCGTGTAGCGACCAATGCCATAGTTTGGAGTTACCCATTGTACTAGTACTGTCTAATGTTCCATTACAAAATGCGGCTTGTGTGCTATCTGTAGTAACCGAGAACTGGAATTTGGAACGTTCTACAAAGTTATCAAAACAAGGGAACCACACTTTTCCATAATTAGGCGGGTCGGCTAGGAAGCTCACACCAATGTTAAAGGCGTAAGTAGCATTCCAATAAAATCCACCAAAATCGGCCGGATTTTGATACGGTGTTCCGTGATAAAATACTTGAATTGCAGCAGTTTGCTGAATATTGAGCGGTTGGGGGAAGCGAATGCCAATGACTGAATCGTTATAGGTAAAAGCAATGGATTGGTTGTTCAGTAATACACTATCTACCGTTAATTTCAATAAGTCTAATTCGATTCCGGCCACATTTTGAAGCTTACTTTCAATGCTCAGTGTTGTTTTTCCAAACAAGGTTTTGGCAGAGAAGTTGACGAAACTCAAATCCAGTTTGATGTTCTTAATATCAATACTGTCTGATCGCGTATCCAGCGAATAGCCGACACGAACAACAAATAAGCCTATTAACAGTATAAATGTTCTCAAACGGATAAAATTTTCCCATACCCCCCGGTTTAAACGAAATGAGGGGTTGGCGATACAGTTAGTTTTACGATACATGGGTTGGTATAGTTACTTGCATAGAGTTTACCTCATAGCGGATGTCTAAAGATAGCTATTTTATTTTGAATAGCTGCCACTTGTTCGCTTTCTCTTTGTTTGGATTACGTTCACCGTCAGTGTAGTATAAGTCTTCCACATCTTTTTTCTAACCTGTTTAAAAGCGAGTCAAAAATGTGGATAACCGGTGGAAAACCATGTTAATTTCGCTGTTTTGGGAAAATGTTGTATTTTATTCCCACATTTTACCACTACTTAGAATCCTTTCTGTTGTTGATTTTTATGCTAATGTATTTGGTTGTTTAAATTATGTTGACTATTTTAGTGGTAGAAAGTGGTAAACTGTGTGAATTTGTACTTAAGTTTGTCTCAATTATCGACCAATGCGCTTTTTAGGAGAAATACAATGTTCAGTAGATGACAAAGGCAGAATCAAAATGCCTTCGTCATTGAAAAAGCAATTTCCTGTAGAGGATAATGGAAGATTTATGATTGCCAAGGATATAGAGGACTGTTTAGTTGTCTATCCGATGCAGACATGGGAGAAACAAGAGCAAACGTTGCGCAAGTTGAACGACTTCAATCCTTCCCATAGAGCATTCAAAAATGCAATCACTGTTGGTTTGACAGAAATGGAGCTCGATAATGCAGATCGTTTTTTGATCTCGAAGTCGCTTATCAAGTATGTCTCCAACGCCAAAGAAGTGATTTTAAAAGGTCAGTTTGACCGAATTCAAATATGGGAGGCAGGTAAATACGAGCAGTACATACAAGGCAACTTGAGTAACATCAATGCTTTGGCAGATAATGTTTCGAGCTACCTGGATTCCTTAGAAAAGAAATAATGGCGTATCACGAGAGCGTTCTTTTGAAAGAATGTATCGAAGGTTTGGCAATCAAACCCGATGGCATTTATGTGGATGTCACCTTCGGAGGTGGCGGGCATTCCAAAGCAATTATGGAATGTTTGGGCGATGGCGGTCGGTTGATTGCGTTTGATCAGGACACCGATGCTTTAGCGAATGCTTTTGATGATAAGCGCTTGACTTTGGTGCATGCGAATTTTGCCGACTTGAAAAAGTTTTTGCGTTTGCACGGTATCACTAAGGTAGATGGCATTCTTGCTGATTTGGGTGTGAGTTCTTATCAGTTCGATACGGCAGGCCGTGGCTTCAGTTATCGATTTGACGGGCCGCTCGACATGCGCATGAATCAGCAGGCAGGGCAATCGGCCAGTGATGTGTTGAATACCTATGGCGAAGAAGCTTTGGTGAATATGTTCAGCGAATATGGAGAAGTGCCGAATTCGAAACGCTTAGCCAAAGCAGTAATCGAGAAACGCATGATAGCGCATTTCGATACCATTCAATCACTGATGGATCTGTTGCAAACCACCATCATTGGCGATCGTTGGAAATATCTGTCGCAAGTGTTTCAAGCGATTCGGATGGAAGTGAATCAAGAAACGAATGTGTTGAAATCGTTTTTGGAACAATGCGGTGAGGTGTTGAAAGAAGATGGAAGACTCGCGGTAATTACGTTTCACTCTATCGAAGATCGATTGGTAAAACAATATATGAAGAACGGAGTGTTTGAGGATGAACCAAAAAAAGACTTGTACGGTAGATTCTATGCGCCTTTTAAGGTGATTACGAAAAAGCCGATAGTGGCTACGGCTGAGGAACAAAAAGGAAATACAAGATCAAGAAGTGCCAAATTAAGAATAGGCGCAAAAAAGATGGAAGAATAAATGAGCGAGGAAAAAGAAATAGAGGGAAAAACTACTACTACCGGGAAGCAAAGCAGCGCGGGGATTGTAGGGCGTTTTCTGTCTGTTTTTGATGTGATGGGGGAACACAGTATGAAGCAAATTGTGTTGAGTCTACCCTTCATTTTGTTTTTGTTGTTGTTGGCATTTCTGCATATCGCGAACAACAATTTGGCCGAGCAATATGTGCGAAAAATAAATAGAGCAGAAAAGGAATTGAAAATGTACAGATGGCAATATATGACGGTGTCTTCGAAGCTGATGAAAGTAACGAAGCAATCGGAAATTGCAAAACGAGTAGAAGACAAAGGATTAAAAGAATTAAGACAAGCACCGATGATTATTGAGGTGCAAAACAATAAAGCGGGTAAGTAATAAAATGGCAGCTAAAACCAATATCAAAAAAGAGATGATGGTAAGAATCTATATAGGGTTCTTATTTATCTGTTTGTTGGGCTGTGGTATCATCGGTCAAACCGTTTACATCCAAAATGTTAAGGGCAATTACTACCGCAAATTATCGGATACCCTTACCATTTTTCCGATGACCATTCGTGCTGATAGAGGCAATATCTATGCAAAAGACGGAAGTTTGTTAGCTACTTCTTTGCCGATTTTTGATTTGTATATCGACTTTGCAGCCGATGGTTTGAAGAAAGAAACATTGCGTAAGAATATTGATTCAGTTGCATTGTTGATGGAGAACATGTTTCACGACAAATCGGCTGCTCAATATAAAAATGAGTTCCAGTACAATCGCGAAAAGCGCAACCGATATTATTCTTTACATAAGAGCGTAACCTTCGATCAAATGAGTGAAATTCGAAAATGGCCTTTATTTCGCTTAGGTCGAAATAAAAGTGGTTTGATTGAAGAGACAAAAGAAATGCGCGATCATCCATTTGGCTTGTTAGCATTAAGAACATTAGGGGTGGACGAAAACCTTGACGGGGTGTACAGTTCAGGCATTGAATTGAAATACAACGACCAGTTACAAGGGGTTTGCGGGAAAAAATTAGTACAGAAGTTAGGCGCAGGCGTTGTTCGTCCGTTGGATTCAAAAGATGAAATTGCACCACAACCGGGTCGTGATATTTTTACTACCATCGATGTCTCCATTCAAGATGTTGCACAGGATGCATTGCGAAGAGCATTGCTAAAACACCAAGCTGATCACGGTTGTGTGATTGTGATGGAAACAAAAACCGGAAAAATCAGAGCTGTTGCGAATTTGGGCAGAAAAGACTCTTCAACCTACTACGAATTTTTGAATTATGCCGTACGTGAAGCAACCGAGCCGGGATCTACATTCAAGTTGGCTACAATAGCTGCATTAATGGAAGATGGTTTGGTGAATATGAATACTACTGTGAATTGCGGCAATGGGGTTGCTTCGTTTTTTAATACTACTATTAAAGACCACGAAGCACCTGAAACACCACTTTTGACCGTAAAGAGAGCGATTGAAGTGTCTTCGAACGTGGCTGTCGCGAAATTGGCGTTCAATAACTACGGACATGCAGCGAAGAAATTTTATAATCATCTGAACGACTTCGGATTCACAAAAAAAATAGAAGTAGAGATTGCCGGTGCAGGATCTCCTGTTATTGCAAAACCTGAGTTGTGGAGCGGTGTTTCTTCTGCTTTTATTGCACACGGTTACGAGCTACAAATCACGCCTTTGCATACATTGCAATTCTATAATGCCATTGCCAATAATGGAGTTTTAGTGAAACCCACATTTATTGAGAAGGTTACACATTATTCTAAAACTGTTGATTCTACCATTACAGTTTCTTCGAAAATATTATCAGAAAGAACAGTTTCTGAATTGAGAAACATATTAGAAGGAGTTGTAGAAAATGGTACAGCCATGAATTTGAAAACCGATTATTTGCAAATAGCCGGCAAAACGGGTACTGCTAAGATTGCACAAGGCAAAGGAGGGTATAGTAAAGCGGTGTATCAAGCATCATTTTGCGGTTATTTTCCTGCAAAAAATCCGGAGTATAGTATGATTGTAATTATTAATTCTCCAAGTGTTGGTGGTTACTATGGTAATGTGGTAGCAGGTTCTATCTTCCGCGAAGTGGCCGATAAAATTTACGCCAGCGATTTGAATATGAACAAAACTGAATTGGATAAATCAAAACGATTCAGTCCGATTGTTCGAAAATCCACCAAAGACGATTTAGAAAAAATCTATCAATCGCTTGGCGTGCCGGTGAGTTTAGGCGATGCGCAATGGTGTGCATTCTCCAATGGAAATTTTACCGGAGTAGATGTACAACCATCTGTAATGCCCGACTTAACCGGAATGGCATTGCGAGATGCTATTTATATGATGGAGCAAATGGGAGTGAAAGTGCAGTTCACAGGAAAAGGTTTTGTATCGAGTCAATCGGTGCAACCCGGAGAAGCAGTGAAAGATGGTCAAATCATAAAATTGGAATTAGGGGCATGATGCAGTTGAAAGACATATTAAAAGGAGTTGCTGTTATTCGCATTGTAGGCGATGAAGCTACTGCTGTGCGTGCCATTCAACAAGATTCCAGAAAGGTGAGTGAGAGCGATTGCTTTGTTGCCGTGAAAGGAACTACAACAGACGGTCATCAATACATTCAACAAGTAATAGATAAAGGGGCAACAGTTATTGTGTGTGAAGTATTACCTATAGCATTAGATGAGAAGGCGACATATGTAGTAGTTAAAAATGCTTCCATTACTTTAGGTGAAATGGCTTCCAATTATTTCGGTAATCCGGCTGATAAAGTGAAGTTAGTAGGTGTTACCGGTACGAATGGGAAAACGTCTGTTGCCACTTTGTTGTACCGATTGTTTTCAAAACTCGGTCATAAAGTGGGATTGCTGTCAACAGTTGAAAATAAAATCGGAGCGGAAACCATTCCTTCTACACACACCACTCCGGATGCCATTAGTTTGAATCAATTGTTGAAACGTATGGTGGACGAGGGTTGTACTTATGTGTTCATGGAAGTAAGTTCTCATGCAGTGGATCAACATCGTATCGCAGGACTAACGTTTGATGGTGCATTGTTTACAAACATTACACATGATCATTTAGACTATCATAAAACATTTGAAAACTATATTAAAGCGAAGAAAGGTTTCTTTGACACATTGAACAAAGATGCTTTTGCATTGGTAAATGCAGATGATAGAAACGGTTTGGTGATGTTGCAGAACACAGCAGCAAAACGGTATACCTATTCGTTGAAATCAGCTTCAGATTTCAAATGCAAAATTATCGAGAACTCGGTTTACGGATTGCAGTTAGATATAGATGGAACAGATTTTCATTCGTTGTTGATTGGTGAATTCAATGCTTACAACCTTACATTGGTATATGGTGCGGCAATTTTATTGGGAGTTGAAAAGTTAGAATGCTTAACGGTATTGAGCGAGTTGATGCCCCCTGAAGGGCGTTTCCAGCAAGTGATTTCACCGAAGAATAAAATTGTTGCCATTGTTGATTATGCGCACACACCGGATGCGTTGAAGAATGTATTGCATACGATTCGTGCCATTAAAACGGATAATCAAAAATTGATTACTGTAGTGGGTTGCGGTGGCGATCGCGATAAAGCGAAACGCCCTGTTATGGCGCAAGTAGCGGCAAAGTTCAGCGATAAATGTGTGTTGACATCCGATAATCCTCGTTCGGAAGAACCGCAACAAATCATCGATGATATGTTGGAAGTGTTTAAAGTGGATGCGATTGAAGACAAACGAAAAGTGCTTTGCATTTTGGATAGACAAGAGGCGATTCGTTCAGCTGTGTTATTCGCTAACCCTTCTGATATCTTATTGATTGCCGGAAAGGGACACGAGAAATATCAAGAGATAAAAGGGGTGAAATATGATTTTGATGACAAAAAAGTAGTGGAGGAGATTTTTAAAGAAACCGAAAACTAAAACCATGTTATATTATTTGTTTAATTACTTGTATGAGCATTACCACCTTTCGGGTGCAAGGTTGTTTACGTACATCTCGTTCCGAGTAGCATTGGCGATGATTTTGTCGTTGGTGGTATCGATGATTTATGGTAAGAAGGTAATTGATTTTCTGCAACGTAAGCAAATCGGGGAAACCATTCGTGAGTTAGGTTTACAAGGCGAAAATCAAAAGAAGGGAACGCCAACTATGGGTGGTTTGATTATTCATGCTGCTATTTTGATACCTACTTTGTTGTTTGCTCGATTAGATAACGTGTATGTTGTATTGCTTATTATTACTACGGTTTGGTTAGGTTTAATTGGCTTCACGGATGATTACATAAAAGTGTTTAAGAAAGACAAAAAAGGTCTTGCAGGAACATTCAAAGTAATTGGACAAGTTGGGTTAGGAATTATTGTAGGGGCAACACTTTATTTCAATAAATACGTAGTAACAAAAGAAGAAGTGCCTGCAGCAACTGTTGTTAATTATGCTGCAGCTGATATTTCTAAAATCTCAGACGATCGTGGTGGAGTGCATTACATGCATAAGGTAAAAGATTTAACCACTACTATTCCGTTTTTGAAAACGCATGAAATTGACTACACACTAATTCTAACATCTATCAATGAAGAGTGGTCGAAATACGCTTGGTTGATTTTTATACCAATAGTCGTGTTCATTATTACTGCTGTAAGCAATGGCGCGAATCTCACTGATGGGATTGATGGACTAGCCACCGGAACTTCGGCAATAGTAGGAGCAACATTATTAGTGTTCGCTTATGTTTCGGGTAATATCATTTTTGCCGATTACTTGAATATCATGTACATCCCGAATGTTGGGGAACTTTCCATTTTCATTGCTGCTTTCATTGGTGCATGTATTGGTTTTTTGTGGTGGAATGCTTATCCCGCACAAGTGTTCATGGGCGATACAGGTTCTTTGGCTTTGGGAGGAATCATTGCCACACTAGCCATTGCAGTGCGCAAAGAGTTATTGATTCCGGTGATGTGCGGCATCTTTTTAGTGGAGAATTTAAGTGTGATGATGCAGGTTTCTTACTTCAAATATACCAAGCGAAAATTTGGCGAAGGACGAAGAATATTCTTGATGAGTCCGTTGCATCACCATTATCAAAAGTTAGGTATGCATGAAAGCAAGATTGTATCGCGCTTTTGGATTGTTGGAATTATTCTGGCGGTGTTGAGCATTGTAACATTAAAGATTCGATAAAAAATAGTTGAAACGGTTATGAAACGTTTAGTCATTCTTGGCGCAGGTGAAAGTGGTTTCGGTACAGCAGTACTCGGAAAGAAGGAAGGCTATGCTGTTTTTGTTTCTGATAAAGGGAAAATATCTGATAAATATCAAGCGCTGTTAAATGAGCATGGTATTGAGTTTGAGAGTGAACAACACAGCGAAGAAAAAATCTTGAATGCCGACTTAGTGATGAAAAGTCCGGGTATTCCGGAGAAGGCTGAGATGGTGAAGAAGTTGCGTGAGAAAGGCGTAAAGATTGTTTCTGAAATCGAATTCGCCAGTTGGTATACGGATGCACAAATAATTGCCATCACCGGTGCTAACGGTAAGACAACGGTAACGAGTATGTGTTATCAGATGTTGAAAGATGCCGGTTTGAATGTAGGCTTAGGCGGCAATATCGGTCAGAGTTTTGCCTTTCAAGTGGCAACAGAAACGTTCTCTCATTATGTGTTAGAAATATCAAGTTTTCAGTTAGATGATATTGAAACCTTTCGTCCGAATGTTGCTGTGTTAACGAACATCACGCCCGATCACTTGGATAGATATAATTACGAATTACAAAATTATGTGACTTCGAAATTCAATATCACCAAATATCAGCAAGAAGGCGATGTGTTTATCTATTGTAGTGATGACGAAATCACTATGGAGAATTTGAGTCGCTATCCAACGAAAGCCAAAATGATTCCTTTTAGTTATGATAAAGAAGTAGCCGAAGGAGCTTATGTAAAAGAAAATGAAATCCAATTTAATATAAACAAAACCCAATTTAATATGTCCATCCAAGAATTAGGAGTAAAAGGTCGCCACAATGTGTACAACTCAATGGCGGCAGGAATCGTAGGGAGTGTCTACGGTTTAAGAAAAGAAGAAATTCGCAAAAGTTTAGCCGATTTCAAAAGCCTTGAACATCGTTTAGAATCGGTAGCGAAAGTGCGTGGTATTGAATTTATCAACGACTCAAAAGCAACAAACGTAAACTCTACTTGGTTTGCGTTGGAAAGTATGAGCAAAGAAATTATCTGGATTGCCGGTGGTGTTGATAAAGGTAACGATTACAAAGTGCTTGAACCTTTGGTGAAAGGAAAAGTAAAAGCGATGATTTGCTTGGGTGTAGATAACACCAAATTGCACTCTGCTTTTGGAAAGTTAGTAGATGTTGTTGTGAATGTACATTCTATGCGTGATGCCGTTCGAATGGCTTATCAATTAGGTAAATCTGGAGATGCCGTGTTGTTGTCGCCTGCTTGTGCGTCATTCGATTTGTTCGAAAATTATGAAGACAGAGGTAAGAAATTCAAAGACTGCGTTTATCAACTGTAACAGTATCAGATTGCGTATGCATTATTAATAGCATCAAAGTGAAAGAAGAAATTCAAAATATAACAGAGCGTTTACAAGGCGATAGAATCATTTGGATGGTGGTGATTATCCTCTTTGTTTTCTCGATGTTAGCCGTATACAGTGCTTCGGGGTCGTTGGCTTTTAAGTATACAGACGGCAATACTTCACACTATTTGTGGAAACAAGTAATGAGTGCGGTTGGTGGAATTTTGTTGATGTATTTTGCACACCTAATCAATTACAAGTACTACTCGCGTATTGCGCAAGTCTTATGGATTTTGAGTATTCCATTGTTGTTTTATACCATGTTTTTTGGCGCAAGAATTAATGATGCTAGCCGATGGATTAAATTGCCGTTAATTGGGTGGACGTTTCAGACATCAGATATGGCGAAGCTTGCGCTAATCATGTTTTTAGCTCGTTTGTTAACACAGAAACAAGAACAAATAACCGATTTCAAAAAGTCGGTTCTACCGATGCTGATTGTAGTGATTATTCCGGTAGTCATGATTGCGAAGGACAATCTTTCTACAGCGCTAATATTATTTTTTACATCAGTCTTTATCATGTTTATCGGTCGTGTATCGTTAAAGCATTTGATGCTGTTGTTTGCAGGAAGTGTTTGTGTTTTGGGTATATTCTTACTCTCGTTGTTCAAGCTGCCTGATTCTATGTTGATTGGTCGTATGGCTACATGGAAAAGTCGTGTAGAAACACATTTCATTCATAAAGATGATCCGGATGATTCGTATCAATCATTACAAGCTAATATCGCTATTGCGAAAGGTGGGTTCTTACCGAATGGTCCCGGGAATTCAACACAGAAAAACTTTTTACCTGAAGCTTATTCCGATTTCATTTATGCCATTATTATAGAAGAGTACGGATTAATAGGCGGAGTGTTTGTTATTCTCCTTTACCTCGTTTTTCTCTATCGATGCATACGCATTGTAGTCAGGGCGCCTAAAGCCTTTGGCGCATTCTTAGCTGTAGGATTGGGCGTTAGTTTGGTGTTGCAAGCCATGATTAATATGGCCGTAGCCGTTGGATTGTTCCCTGTAACCGGAGTTACATTACCGTTGGTGAGTATGGGTGGAAGTTCAGTAGTGTTTACCAGTTTGGCCTTTGGGATTGTGTTGAGTGTGAGCAGAAATATAGAGTTACAAAAAGGAGAAGAAAATTTAGCTGTAGCATGAGCAAGCAACTAAAATATATAATCAGTGGTGGCGGATCGGGCGGACATATCTTCCCGGCTGTTGCTATTGCCAATGCACTGAAACGTAGAGATCCGAGTTGCTCCATTCTTTTCGTTGGAGCCACCGGAAAAATGGAAATGGAGAAAGTGCCACAAGCCGGTTATGAAATTATTGGTTTGAATATTGCCGGATTACAACGAGGCAGTATTGTAAAGAATTTGACATTGCCTTTTAAGTTGATGAGCTCACTGTTGAAGGCCTTCTCCATTGTTATTAATTACAAGCCTGATGCCGTAATTGGTGTAGGTGGTTATGCTTCCGGACCATTGTTGTTTGCTGCCAGTGTCTTAGGAAAGCCAACCATTATTCAGGAGCAGAACGCTGTTCCCGGTTTAACGAATCGAATTTTATCGCGTTTTGCCGATGCAATTTGTACCGCTTACGATGAATTGAAAGAAATCTACAAAGGTAAAAATGTAGTGTTGACGGGTAATCCGGTGCGTTCTGAAATTACAACAGGAACAATAAGTCGAGCAGATGCTTGTCATTATTTTGGATTAGACCCAAACAAGCAAATAGTTTTGTTGATTGGCGGAAGCCTAGGAGCCGGAACCTTAAACGAAGCGGTTAAACAAAATAAGGAAGCGATTGAAGCCTCCGGTGCGCAATTGTTGTGGCAATGTGGAAAGTTCTATTACGAGAAGTATAGAGATGTGACAGAACATTCTTCACTCATTCAATGCAGAATGTTTATAGACAGAATGGACTATGCTTATGCTGTTGCAGATGTAGTGATTTCAAGAGGTGGAGCGTTGTCGATTGCTGAATTAGAGATTGTTGGAAAACCTTGTGTGTTGGTGCCTTCACCGAATGTAACTGATGATCAACAAACCAAAAATGTGATGGCATTGCAAAATAAGCATGCTGCTATTTATGTGAACGATAAAGAAGTGAAAACACAATTGTTTGATACCGTTTTTCATTTGTTGTCGAACGAAGAAAAGAAAGCAGAGTTAAGCAAGAATTTAAGTGCATTGGCCATTACCAATGCCGATGAGCGAATCGTAGACGAAATTTATAAATGCATTAAACGTTGAACAATAAAAGCGTTGTTATGAAATTGAAGGACATAAAGCATGTTTATTTTTTGGGAATTGGAGGCATTGGTATGTCGGCATTGGCGCGCTATTTTAAGTCGTTAGGCGCAACCGTTAATGGCTACGACCGAACACCAACAGCACTTACAGACGCATTGCAAAAAGAGGGAATAGGAGTAACGTTCGAAGATGATTTGGCTGTATATCCCAAAGACGTGGATTTAGTGGTTTATACACCGGCTATTCCCAAAGAGCATAAAGGTTTCAATCTATATAACAACGGACAGTTTCAATTGATGAAACGTTCAGAGGTGTTGGGTTTGATAAGTGCCGATCGTTTCTCTATTTGTGTAGCAGGCTCACATGGTAAGACTACCGTTTCGTCTATGATTGCACATATTTTGGCAAGTTCAGGTACCGGATGTACAGCATTTTTGGGGGGTATTGCAACAAATTACAATTCAAACTTTATTCAGCAAGGCGATAAATATGTGGTGATTGAGGCCGATGAATTTGATCGTTCTTTTCATCGCCTTTCGCCCGATATGGCTGTGATTACAGCGGTGGATACCGATCACTTGGATATTTACGGAACAAAAGAAAATATTGATCAAGCCTTCATTGAATTTATGAACAAGATTGATGAAGAAGGTTTCTTGGTGATGAAAGCCGGACAGAGCATCAACGATTCACTTCCTGTTTTAGATAAAGCCTTTTATGCTTTAAATGATACAACTGCTGATGTGTATTGTTCTAAATATTGGGTAGTTGAAGGTGGCTATATTTTTAATGTCATGTATTTTGGGAAAGAATATGTTGGTCTTCGTTTGAATATTGGCGGGTTTCACAATATCGAGAATGCCATTGCCGCATTTACCATTGCGAAAGAGTTGAATATTTCTGTCGACCTAATAAAAGCGGGCATTGCCTCATTTAAAGGCATTAAACGCAGATTTGAAAAGGTGTTCAGTAACGATCAATTTGTTTTTATTGACGATTATGCGCATCACCCCGAAGAAATTCGGGTGTTGCTTGAATCGGTGAAAGAAATGTTTCCCGACAAAAAAATAACGGCAGTATTTCAACCGCACTTATTTTCTCGCACAAAGGATTTAGCAGAAGGCTTTGCGAAATCGTTAAGCACTGCGGACGAAGTAATGTTGCTCGATATATATCCTGCTCGTGAATTGCCCATGGAAGGCGTTACCAGCCAACTGATTTTAGATAAAGTAACGGCTAAGAAAAAAGCCATTGTCTCTAAAGAAGATATGTTAGACCATGTTCGATCAATGGAGCAAGGTGTAATACTGACAATAGGTGCAGGCGATATCGATAAATTAGTTCAACCCATTAAAGAAAGTTTAGCATCCAAATAGTGAAACGATTTCTATTCATATTAAAACGAGTTGTTCAATTGCTGCTGATTCTAGCGGTAATCGTGGGATTTGTGTTCACTGTAGGAGCTGCAGTGAATAAGAACAAAACGTTTGTATGTTCTGCTATACACGTAAATGTGGAGTATCCACCGTTTATGCAATTGGTGAGCGAGAAAGATATCGAAGACAAAATTACGTATCTCTCCGGGCGTTCGATTGTTGGGAAACCCTTGTCAGCTATAGATTTCAATACTTTGGAGAAAGAGTTAGAGCGTATTCCTTATGTGAAGAATGCGGAGATATATACAACACAAAACCATAATGTGTATGTAGATATTGTGCAACGGAAGCCAATTTTGCGTGTAATCAACAACGATGGTGTTAGTTATTATTTGAGCGAGGAGCAAACTAAAATGCCGCTACCGAATACCTTTACAACAAATGTGCCCTTGGCAATCGGATATGTTGAAACGCATGAAGATTTAGACGGGGACAGCATCGTTCTGAAACAGTTGTTTGATTTGGTCAATTATGTGGAAAAAGACACCATGCTTGCTGCACTTATCGATCAGGTTTATGTAACCGAAAATGGAAGTTTTGAATTGATTCCGAAGTTTAATTACCACACTATTTTTTTTGGAAAGGTAGATGATAAGATGGATGAACGTTTTCGAAACTTGAAAACATTTTATAAGAATGTCTTGATGCACAAGGGTTGGACAGATTATAAAACCATTAATATACAACTGCCGAATCAGATTATCGGTATAAAAAGAGATACAGTATAATATTAAAATAAAGGACTATGGCATCAGTTAAAAAATATCCGGTAGTAGTAGGTTTGGATATTGGAACCACAAAGATAGCGGCTATTGTAGGTCAAATGGATCAACACGGCAAAATCAATATTTTGGGAATAGGTAAAGCCGATTCGCATGGTGTTGCGCGTGGGGAAGTGGTAAATATTGAGATGACGGTTTCCGCCATTCGCACTGCGGTAGAAGAAGCAGAACGTCAGTCGGGCGTACAGATTACACAAGTGTTTGTTGGCATTGCAGGTGAGCATATCTCTAGTATGCAAAACAGTGGTATTCATACTTTAGGTGCTCCGGATACGGAAGTAGAAGAGCATCACGTGAAAGCTATGGTGAACGACATGTATAAAATTGCCGTGAATCCGGGTGAGCGTATTATTCATGTTTTACCGCAAGAGTTTATGATAGATCATCAACCTGTGGCGAAAACGCCTGTGGGTATGTGTGGAAGTCGCTTGTCGGCAAATTTCCACATCATCACCGGAAAGGTTGCTGCTGCGCAGAATATCAAAAAATGTGTTGAGCGTTCAGGTTTGGAAATGTTAGGATTGATTTTGGAGCCATTGGCATCTTCTGCATCTGTGTTGAGCGAGGAAGAAATGGAAGCCGGTGTTGCTTTAGTGGATATTGGTGGTGGAACTACTGATATTGCTATCTTCCAAGACAATGTGATTCGTCATACTGCCGTTATTCCTTTGGCCGGAAATATCTTAACCGAAGATATTAAAGCTGGCTGCATGGTGTTGAAGAAACAAGCAGAGAAATTAAAAGTGCGCTTCGGACATGCATTGTCAGAAGGGTTGAGCGAGAACGAAATTATTTCTATTCCTGGTATTTCAGGAAGAGAGCGTAAAGAAATTTCGGTCAAAAACTTAGCGAATATCATCAATGCACGTTTGGAAGAAATTTTCCAACATGTGTTTTTTGAAATTAAAGCTTCAGGTTACTCTAAAAAGTTAATTGCCGGTATGGTGATTACAGGTGGAGGTTCGCAATTGAAGTATTTGAAACAGTTTGTGGAGTATCATACAGGACTTTCAACACGCATTGGTTTTCCAACAGAATATCTAGTGCGCGAAACAAAAGACGAATTAAAGAATCCAATTTTCGCAACCGGTGTAGGCTTGATCATTAAAGGATATGACGAATTGAGAGAGCGCGGAGAACTTCGCTTTGTAGAAGAATTTGTTGAAGCGCCTCAAGTGGAAGAGAAAGAAGAAGTGATTGTTGCTCCGGTTCAACAAATGGAAGAAGTGGTTGAAGAGCACTACGAAGAAGAAATCGAATCGCCTTATGTAGCGCCTGAAATGCCTAAGGCTACTGAGCATCCTGAAATGAATCATACCTCAAAACGCAAAACACATTGGTGGAGCGGATTGTTGAAATCAACACAGAAATGGTTTGATGATGAATCTATTCACAACGATTTCGAATAATAACAAAACACATTTTTTAAAACATTAAAATCAGAAATATGACATCCCTTCAATTTGACCTTCCGAAAGATCAGTCTTCTATCATCAAAGTATTTGGTGTTGGAGGAGGAGGTAGCAATGCCGTGAATCATATGTATCAGCAAGGTATCATTGGTGTGAACTTTGTAATTTGTAATACCGATGCACAGGCTTTGGATATCAGTCCGATTCCAAATAAAATTCAACTCGGACCATTATTAACGCAAGGACTTGGAGCCGGTTCAAATCCTGAAATCGGGATGCAAGCTACGGAAGAATCGGTGGAAGAAATTCGCCAATTGTTGAGCAAAAACACCAAAATGGTGTTTGTTACAGCCGGTATGGGTGGAGGAACAGGGACAGGTGGAGCTCCTGTAGTGGCTAAGATTGCTAAGGAAATGGGTATTCTAACGGTAGGTATCGTTACCACACCATTCTCTTTCGAAGGAAAAAGAAAATTCAATCAAGCCATTGAAGGGATTGAGCGATTGAAAGCACATGTAGATACGATCTTGGTGATTTCAAACGATAAAATTCGGGAGATGCATGGGAATGCTCGTCAGTCGGAGGCGTTTAACTACGCTAACAACATTTTAACCATGGCTGCAAAAAGTATTTCAGAGATTATTACCGTACCGGGTTATATCAACGTTGACTTTGCAGATGTGCGTTATGTAATGTCGAACTCAGGTGCTGCGATTATGGGTGCTGCTTCTGCAGAAGGTGAAGGTCGTGCATTGAAAGCCATTCAAGGCGCAATGAATTCCCCATTGTTGAACGATAACGATATCCGTGGTGCAAAACGTATTTTATTGAATATCTCTTCAGGAACTGAGCAAGTAACTATTGATGAGATTACTGAAATCAACCAGTACATCCAAGATGTGGCTAAAGATACCGATATCATTTTTGGAACATGCGATGATTTGACATTAGAGAATAAATTGTCTGTAACATTGATTGCTACAGGTTTTGAAGGAACAGCTAAGCCAACGTTCACACAAACAACTAACCGCATTGTACATGAGTTACACGAAAAACCAAAAGTTCAAGAAGTAGTTGAAGCAGTGAAAACTCAGGTTGTTGAAGAAAAAGTAGAAGAAGTAAAGCAGGAATTGGAAGAAGAGATGATGGTGCATACAGCACCGGTTCAACAAGATGTATTTAACGAAGAAATTGTAAATCTTTTTGAGGAAGAAGAAACAACACACAATTTATTTTCTTTCAACACAGAAACCAGCGAAACTGTTTCGTTTGAGTTCGAAGTAAACCACGATACAGCGTTGCCTCAAATGGAAGAAGAATTACATGAAGAAGAAACGTTCACATCGGTTCAAAAAAATGATGTTGAAGAAGATTATGTGGTTACGAATGTGAAAAAATATGAGTTGCCTGAAACACCTATTTTTGCTGCAGAAAAAGAATTGACTGATCGCAAACGTATTTTGAATCAATACAACTTCAGAACAATGAATCGTCAGAGCATGAGCGAGTTGGAAAGTACTCCGGCTTATTTGCGCAAAGGCATTGAAATCAACAACAACTTGCCTTCTGAAGAGTCGCATGCATCACGCTTCACCATTTCAGAAGATGTAGTGAATCAACGTCCTGAAATTAAAAAGAATAATTCATTCTTGCACGATAATGTTGATTAATCAATAGTCGATAAAATGTAAAACGCTCTTCGTTTATTCGGAGAGCGTTTTTTGTTTAGAAACCTTGTAAGTCAATGTCTTCGGCTGAAAGCACATCTACTTGTTTCTTCATTTTTTTCTGAATAATTTTGAAGTGATGTTCGTCTTCTGTTGTGATGAAAGTAATCGCTTCACCCGGATTTTCGGCTCTTCCGGTTCGGCCGATTCGATGTACAAAATCTTTGGGGGAGCGCGGCAATTCGTAGTTAATTACATAGGGCAGAAAAGCGATGTCAATTCCTCTAGAAAGCAAATCAGTAGCTACTAAAACGCGGAGTTTCCCGGTTTTGAAATGATGCAAGGCATCTGTTCTCGCACCCTGACTTTTCTGACTGTGAATGGCTCTGGCTTCAATGCCGTTTTTATTTAATTTATCGGCCACCAAATCGGCTTGATATACCGATGAAGTAAATACCAATACTTGTTGCATTTCTTTCTGCTTAATCAAATAACGCAATAGTGGCCCTTTCTTTTCATCCGAAACCAAATACGCTTGTTGTTGAATGAGGTCAACGTTTTCAATCTCTTGTGCAAGTTGAATAACATGCGGTTCATGTAACAGCAATTGCTCCATGTGTTGTACATCAGGACTTAAAGTAGCCGAAAACAAAAGGTTCTGCCGTTTTTTAGGAAGCAATGTTAAAATCTTATCTACTTCTTCTTTGAAACCTAGGTTCAATAGTTTATCGGCTTCGTCCAAAACGAAGGTGGTGATTTCAGAAAGGTGAACAGCCTTTGAAGCAACCAATTCCAGTAAACGCCCGGGAGTTGCCACTAATACGTTCACATAAATCATTGCTATCATTTGCGTATTTATGGATGCTCCACCATACACAGCCAAAGATTTAAAACGGTAGGGAACGTAGGCGCCAAATTGTTGAAACACAGCATTCACCTGCATAGCCAACTCGCGCGTAGGCACCAGCACCAACACATTCACATGTCGATTTTTGGTATCGGTATTCCCTTCCAAATTCATGAGAATGGGCAATACATAACCTGCCGTTTTCCCTGAACCGGTAGGTGCAATACAAAGAATATCCTTATGTTCTAAAATGGCCGGTATGGTCATTTGCTGTATAGGAAAAGGCTTGCTGAAGCCTTCTTCAGCCAATGCTTTGCGCAAATAAGGAGATAGACCTAACGACATTTTGGTTAACGATTGATGCGTTGTAAAGTAAAGCAAACAACTCATCAATCGTTATTTCCGACCACTTTTTTTCTTATTCTTTGTCTTTACTACTTAACAAGAGAAACGCATCGTTCTCTAATGGCTGATAGCCATAATCGTAACAAAAGAAACAAGTTGTGCCGGCTTTTGTAATTTTAGTACCGGTGTGATAACTGAATTGGAATCCTTTTTCAATCAGTTTCGATTTGCTGATTTTGGTTTTTCCATCCGGATTTAGTTCAAAAAGAATTCTCCGATTTCTTCTCAAGGCATTATTGATGTTGCGCATGAGGTTGGTTGTGTCGCTGTTCTGCTGGTTGTTGTAAATGTTCCGGCAGTTATCGTCACAGAATTTTTTGTCTGCCCTACCTTTAATGGGGTGGTTGCAATAGAGGCAAAATTTGTCCATGATTTTGGGGTATTTTTACCCTAAATTAAAAAATATTCGAAAACAACTAATTACAGCCGAAATACAAACGACTGTAAAGGTTTACTATACGAATAATCCTTTTTTTGTATTTCATATTTGCGTCATCATTTTTTTAACCCCAAAAACCAAAAAAAATATGAGCTCTATGAGAAACAGTGTTCGGCTGATTGGCAATATCGGCAACGAACCCGAAATCAAAAAATTAGACGGAGAAAAAAAACTCGCTAAGTTTTCTTTAGCAACAAATGAGACCTACAAGAACGACAAAGGCGAGAAAATCACTGAAACCCAATGGCATAATTTAATTGCTTGGGGAGCGACAGCAGGAGTCATTGAAAAGTACACAAAAAAAGGACAAGAGATTGCCGTAGAAGGTAAACTTACTTCAAAAAGTTATACCGATAAAGAAGGCATAAAGCGATATGTTACTGAAATTGTTGTCAGCGATGTATTGCTATTAGCAAAAAGTTAGTAGTCGGGAGTAGTTGGATGGTAAAGCGTAGTCTGAGGGGGCTACGCTTTTTTTGTTCCAAAGCAATTAATGCTCAGCAGCGTAATCGTTTAAATAATTATACTTATCAGTTAATGTTCCGTTTTTGACAATGGTGGCATCTTTTATTACACGGCTGTCTTGAATCATTAATTCAGGGATTACTCTGCTGATAATCATATTCCCAAAATCTTCCGATGCATCCCGCGGTAATTCATTGGGTAAATTATCAATAGCCATTATGTCAATAGAATAATTGTTGAACGTTTGACAAAGCGAACTCGTTTCAGGATTGTAACCATAATACGGATCGGCTATAGATGATGCATACAATGTAGAAGGCACTGAAGATTCAGGCGCAATGTCGCAGGTGATATCAGAAATGATTTTAATCTTAAAGTCGCGTTCTTGCATTTGTTCTTTACTGAAGAATGCAGGTATTCTTGTGTCCCAATAAATGCCATTGATCATCACATCGCTCACTTTCGTAAAAGGGTAGAAGCTAGAACTGTATGTATGTGGATTTGCATGGTAATCGGCTGCATCAAATGCTTCTTGTTCCGGTTTGTAGAATAAATTTTTGGTATCGAGTTGGGTGTACACCAATTCATCAAATTCTTTGTAACAAAAATCGTACGGACTTACTTTCTTTATCTTCATAATGTCGAGTAAAAAGGCTGCGCCTTCACTCACACGACCGTTTCCGGTGAGAACAATTTTCCAATTCGGCAAATCCATATATTCGAATTCTTTTTGCGCTTCCGCAAAATTCAAACAATCTATCATTTGGCGCATGCGGAATCGACTTGTTTTAAAGCCAATCATTCGAATAGCATGGTATGCTCCCACAATGCCGGCCCAACGCCCAAAAGCAATAATGCGTTTGCCGTTTTTATCGGTCATACATTCATAATCCAACAATGTAGATTTATCGCGAATAATCTGCTGTAACAGCTTTTTGTTTTGTGGTTGCTTTTTAATGGTATGCGAAAAAAACACATAGGTTTTTGCTTTGAGTAAGCACTCTACGGGAACTTCCTTCACGCCAAAAAGGATATCGCAATGGCTAATGTCTTCCTGTAAAATTACATTATGGTATTGATACTCTTCGTTCGTGAAACATCTGTGTTTGCTAGGTTGTACATATATTTCAATATTCGGAAAACGTTCTGCAATTGCTTTGCATTGCGAGGGTGTAAGTGGTACCCGCGCATCTCTTGGTTTCTTTTCTTCTCTTAAAATTCCAATCTTCATCCATCGAAAATAGCAGAAAGATTTAATTTCAAACTATAGCGGTTTTTGAAAAGAATTTATCAACTTTAAGACTAACTTAAGCGTATGCAAAATTTCAAGGATAAAATAATTGTTATAACCGGAGCCGGTTCGGGTATGGGGCGCACATTAGCACTGCAGTTAGCCCAACGCGGTGCATTGGTTTTATTATCCGATATTCATGAAGTGGGTTTAGCCGAGACCGAGCATCTGGTTCAACAACAAGGCGGACGATGCAAATCCTATAAAGTGGATGTAGGCGATAAACCTCAAGTGGAAGCCTTTGCTAAAGCTGTGTTGGATGAGTTTACGTTTATCGATGTATTGATCAATAATGCAGGGATGGCTATTGGTAAAGCCTCATTCGATGAAATTCCAATGGACGATTTTGAGCGATTAATCAATGTGAATTTGTGGGGTGTCATTCAGCATACCAAGTTATTTTTACCATCCATGCTTACTCGTCCCGAAGCAGCTATTGTCAATACATCTAGTGTTTTTGGATTGTTTCCGGTGCCATCCCAAGTGCCGTACTGTGTTTCGAAGTATGCTGTTCGTGGGTTCACAGAAACACTGCGCATGGAATTGAATGGAACGAATGTTGCGGTTACCTGTGTGCATCCCGGGGGTATAAAAACCAATATTGTGAATTATGGTATTCATTATAACGATGGCGAAAAAGTAAAAGCCGAGTTCGATAAAGTAGCCATCACTTCTGCCGAGAAAGCGGCTTCCATTATCATTCGCGCCATCGAGAAAAAGGCAAAACGTGTGATGGTGGGTCCCGATGCCAAGTTGATCCGGTTCGTTAGTCAGCTTAGCCCAAATTTGTTAGATTCATTTGTGCTAAAGCGCCAACAGCAACTCAATGCGAAATTAAAGTGATAAAGCACAGTTTATGGTTTTGAAGAACGGCTCCATGTTTTGTGCGTTTCCATCTCTATTTTTAGTTTAATTCATTGTCTAGATAAAAATCTTTTTGTTTAGATTAGCCTATCTTTAATATATTAATAATCAACATGAAACAACGAGTTGTACTTTTATTGTTCGCTACTATTTTGGGGAGTATTAGTTTGAGCAGTTACCGCGATGGATATGCTTTTAATGGAAGTGACGGATCGGGCGCAACAAGCGCTGCAGGTTGCACTTGCCATAACACAACAAATGCATTAAACACCACCGTGGAATTAGATTCTGCGGGTGTACCGGTTACGAGTTATGTGCCCGGTGGAAGTTATACCGTAAAAATAACAGCTACCAATTCCAGTGCAACTTCTTGGCCGAAATACGGTTTCCAACTAGCATCTGTAAAAGCAGCAGGCTCGGGTTCTGGCTCTGCTCAACAAGCAGGTACTTGGAGTTCAACCTTACCTGCAAATGTTCATCAAATTAGTTTGTCCATTCCAATTATTGAGCATAATACACCCATTAATGCTACTTCAGGTACCGGTGGATCGGGCACTACCTATACGCAGACTATTCCATGGACCGCTCCCGCTTCAGGTACTGGTTCTATTAAACTCTATGGAATCATTAATGCTGTAAACGGCAACAATGGTTCAAATGGCGATGGATATAAAGCGGCTACTGCAAAAACAATTACTGAAGTAGTGGCACCCGTTACCGCAGGAGTTTCTATTGCCGTTACTCAGGGCTCTAATACTATATGTGCAGGGTCATCGGTAACGTTTACGGCAACACCTACCAATGGTGGAACAACACCTACCTACCAATGGAAGGTAGATGGCGCCAACGCTGGCACAGGGGCAACGTTTACATCAACCACACTTACTAACGGACAAGTTGTTACTTGTGTCATGACGTCTAATTTGCCCGGTGTACTTGGTAATCCGGCAACGTCTAACGCCATTACCATGACCGTAAAAGCTAAATCAAGCAGCACCGTTAATGCAACTATTTGCCAAGGACAATCCTATTTCTTTAATGGCGGAAATAGAACAACAGCCGGAACTTATCTCGATACGTTGTTAAATGCAGTTGGATGCGATAGTTTAATTACCCTGCAATTGAGCGTAACGCCCAAAACATTTGGTTCCATCAGTGCTTCTATTTGTCAAGGACAGTCATATTTCTTTAATGGCCTTAACTTAACTTCTGCCGGAACCTACTTAGATACCTTGTTGAATGCTGCCAATTGCGATAGTATTTTAACGCTTAATCTCAGCCTCAAGGCAAAGTCGTTAACTACCATCAATCAAGGAATTTGCCAAGGGCAGTCGTTTAGTTTTAATGGTTCAGCACTCACAAGTACCGGAACCTATTTCGATACACTACAAAATAGCGCAGGCTGCGACAGCATTATTACACTTAATTTAACCGTGAACCAAAAAACATTTGGAACCATCAACAAATCCATTTGCCAAGGCAGTTCATTCTTCTTTAATGGAAACAATCTTACCGCTGCCGGTACCTATCTCGACACGCTCACAAATAGCAACAATTGCGATAGCGTACTTACATTAAATCTATCTCTTGCCAATTATACTTCAGGTACAGCGAGTGTAAGTATTTGTCAAGGACAATCTTATTTTTTCAATGGAGCGAATCTAACAACTGCCGGAACCTACAAAGACACCTTTACTGTTTCAGGTGCTTGCGATAGTATTCTCACACTCACACTTTCAGTAAAGCAACCTACAGCAGCATCAATAAGCAATTCAATTTGTGCAGGACAATCCTTTTTATTCAATGGAAATAACATAACAGTAGCCGGAACCTATAAGGATACATTGTTGAACAGTGTAGGTTGCGATAGTATTCTCACGCTCACACTTTCAGTGAAGCAACCCACAGCAGCATCCATCAATAAAACGATTTGTGCAGGCCAATCCTATTTTTTCAATGGAGGCAACTTAACCGTAGCCGGAACCTATAAAGACACGTTGTTAAACAGTGCAGGTTGTGATAGTGTATTAACCTTGAACTTAACTGTTTCTCCATTAAAGGCTGGAACGTTAAGTGCATCGATTTGCCAAGGCGAATCGTATGCGTTCAATGGCGCAAATTTAACTTCAGCAGGCACTTACAAAGATACGTTGACCGTGAGTGGTGCTTGCGACAGTATTGTTACTTTAACCTTAACGGTTAAGCCATTACCAACTGTTTCAATAACACAAACAAATGCAAATACAGTTACTGCAACAGCCGGATTTACAAGTTATGAGTGGTATCTGAATGGAACATTGCTAACTACCACCACTTCAGGCGTATTAACAGTAACCTCCAATGGAACGTATACCGTGAAAGTAGCGAGCAATGGTTGTAGCGCTACATCAGCACCTTTGAACGTGCAGATTGGCGGAATTAACGATATACATGTTGGGCAGTTGAACTTGTATCCTAACCCAGCAAACCAGCAATTAACGATTGAAGTGGCGAATTGGAATCAATTACAGGAAGGTACACTCGTAAATATTTATGATGTATTGGGCAAAGTTTTAATGAGCGAAAAATTGTTGGATGAAAAGACCACACTCAACATTGAACGTTTACAAAAAGGAATTTATTTTGCACGAGTGAACGACAGTTTTGTTCGATTTGTAAAAGAATAAAAACATTCAACTCAATACGAAAAGGTTGGCCAAAAGGTCAACCTTTTTTTTGTCTTTTTACTGGCTTTCCGTTTCAATCTTTTAGCGTTCCTTGCAAACGGATTTCGGCTACAAATTTTAAATCATACATCTTAAATCATCACATCGAATAGCTTTATTTCATGGTTTTTGTCTTCTTGGAACATAAACACATTGTAAATAGTTCCGACTCTTGAAGACACGAACTGCAGGGAAACCTGCATTCATGCGTTAGAAGTGTAGCGCGAAATATTTTTATGCAAGATTAAATGCATCGAAATGCCAACGTATATATTTAAGATAAACTTAGATACTCTGTGGATGCACAAAAACATTATTCGGGTCGTACTTCTGTTTTATTGTTTTCAAGCGTTCATAGTTTTTGCCATAGTAGGCTTGTTGCCAATTTTCAAAGTTGACGTTCGGGTAGTTTCGGTATTGTGCGGTATTCCCATTCGCGAGAAAAAGTTGGAGCGTACTATCAAATTCGCTTATTCTGTTGTTTTCTTCGGTAGGAAGTTCCCAATAACTTTGTAATTCGGACGTATAATTATAGGCTCTATGGGCAAAGCTACTCCTTGCTTCAAAGGCAGTGTTTTGAATATTTCCACCCCAAGTATTTATGGCATAAATCAATCCTTTGCTCTTGTGTATTTTTTCGATGATTTGCGGGATTGCAACTGCAATATCATCGAACGAACGATATAAACCGGCACAACTATTTTTAAAATACAGCGGAGTTTGAATGCCGTAAAACGATTTAACGGCCCTTGCAGTAGGCATAAATGAGCCTGGAATAGTTTTGTCGGTAAGCGCACTCAGTTGGTCGAAAATGTCTTTGGCTGTGTATTCTTCAGGATTGCTGTTGACCAGCATTATAAAAATACTGCGTTTATTCAATACAAAGCCACTGAACAAATTCCAATTCAAATTTTTCGTAATTGTAAACCAGCTTTCTAAAACACTTTGTATTCGCTCGGGCGAGGCCGTTTTGATTTTAAAAATGTGGGTTTGTATCGTTTTAGGGGCTTCTTGTAACTGAAAGGTAAGGCTGGTTACTACTCCAAAATTACCATTTCCACCCCCTCTGCATGCCCATGCAAGCGGACTGTTATCTGTGGCTAGTTGTTTATTTGCTTGTCCGTCTATTACTGTAGCGGCTACTAAACTATCGCAGGTAAGTCCATAACGTCTACTCAAAATCCCATAGCCACCTCCAAGGCTTAAGCCGGAAATTGCTACGCCAGCACACGACCCCGATGGTAAAATTTTTCCAAGCGGTAATAGGGTATTGTATAATTGGGAGACTGTTGCACCGGGGCCAATAGTAGCCGTATTATCTGCATTAATGGCAATAGTTTGCAGTAAAGAAACGTTGATTATACATTCGCTAGCACTTGAAAATCCTTCAAGGCAATGTCCACCGCTTTTCACCGTGGTTTTAAGTTTATTTAAAATAGCGTATTCCACGGCTTGCTCAACACCTAAAGGGGTTAGGCAAAGTGCAATCACCTTAGGTGTGTTATTTATTCTTTTATTAAATCCCGCACGCAGTGAATCGTACCTTTCGTCCTGATTGGTGATTATTATCAAATCGCTATCTAAAAATGTAAGCGATTGCTTTACTTTTTCTACTTCTTTTTGCGTTGTTTTTTTTGGGTTTGAGTTACAAGCATCAAGCATAGTACCTAATGCAAAAAAGGCAGTAATTTTTAAAAATTCGCTTCTCGAAAAAATGTTCACAGGAAAGGGTTTTTATTCCATCAATAATAAACAAAAATAGAGGTACTTTAAGTTTAAACGCAAAGTAAATAGTTTCCGTTTGCGCGAGAATAACGGAAAAGGAATAAACATAAATCTTAGCACACTCTGCTTTTGTTGGTCGCCTGACCAACGAATCAAGAAGTGGAATATAAATCGGAAATCAAATTTCAATATCAGCATTATACTCGGTGAAGAATGCTGATTAGTGGTTGGTGGCGGAACACCAATCATCGGAGAGAAGGCTATGAAATGGTTCTCCAATACATATAAGATTTTGGCCGTGTCCCCGCTAAGAAGCACGGTCGGGCTTTCCGCTTCAATCTTATCCCGCTCTGTAGCGGGAAAAGGATTTTCGCTCAATCCCTCACGGGGCATTTCGTTTCATTGTAATTACCACTGTCCGAAGTCTGCAGGTAAGAGACTACGGACAGTAGTTGAAATTAATGTTTGTGAAACCTTTGTAGTTTGTTCGAAGTTGGAGGTCGAAAACTTCAACTCGTAAGGATTGTGTCTTCATAAAAGCACGACAATAAAAGCATAATTCATAACTCGTCAAACTTGGTCACATGTGTCGATTCTTAATATAAAATTTTTTTAATGGATATTTTCCTTAAATTACTTAAAATTACTCAGATGCAAAAACAATCCCTACTCTTAGCCTTTCTCCTTTTACTATCTGCCCAGTTACTTAATGCCCAATCAAATTTCATAACAAAGTGGGATATGTCTAAAGCAGCACCTCAGCCTACTCAATTATCATTTGGTACCGCTACTAGTGGAACGGTAAACTATTCATGGCAAGAAATTTCACCGGGTACTGCTTCTGGGTCTGGAACATGGAGTGGCAATACACTTACAATCGCTGGTTTGCCTGCTAATGCAATTATTCGTTTACAAATAGAACCTACAAATTTCCAAAGAATCAACATAAATAGCGGCTCCTACCGAGCTAGACTTCTCGAAGTGGAGCAGTGGGGTACCACAGCATGGACAAGTATGCAAGGTGCATTTTATACCTGTCCCAATTTGCAAGTAACAGCTACCGATATACCCAATTTAGCAGGGGTATCGGATATGAGCAATATGTTTACTGCATGCACTAATTTAAACTCACCAGCAAATATCAATTCATGGAATACTAGCACTGTCACAAACATGCGTTTACTCTTTTATGGCGCAGCTGCATTTAATCAAAATATTGGATCTTGGAACACAGGCAATGTAACAGATATGTCAGGTATGTTTACAACCGCATTTGCATTTAACCAAAATATAGGAGCATGGAATACAGGGAAAGTCACGAATATGAGTTCTATGTTTTATAATGCAAAAGCATTTAATCAAAATATTGGTGCTTGGATTACTGATTCGGTGACTGATATGTCCAGTATGTTTTACCTAGCGGATGCATTTAACCAAAATATTGGGGCTTGGAATACGGGTAAGGTGAAGAATATGTCCTTTATGTTTAGACAAGCAAGCGTGTTTAACCAAAATATTGGATCATGGAATACTAGCAATGTAACTAATATGTCAGGTATGTTTAACTTAGCTCCTGCATTTAACCAAAATATTGGGGCGTGGAACACCGGCAATGTAACTGATATGTCATTTATGTTTCTCGTAGCTACCACTTTTAATCAAAATATTGGGATGTGGAACACCGGCAATGTTACAAACATGTCATATATGTTTTCCAGAGCTAATGCCTTTAATCAAAATATACGAGGGTGGAATACAAGTAATGTGACTGATATGTCCAATATGTTTTACAATAATATTGCATTTAATCAACATCTTGGAACATGGAATTTAAATTCCATCAGTAACATGCAAGATATGCTCAGTTTCTGTGGGATGAATTGTGAAAATTATTCTTCTACATTGATTGGATGGAGTATGAACCCAAACACACCATCGGGCAGAAGTCTTGGAGCTACTGGCAGACAATACGGTACCAATGCAGTTGCTTTAAGATCCAATTTGACTGGAGCTAAAGGCTGGACTATTAGTGGAGATGCTTCATCCGGAAGTGTTTGTGGCGATTATGTGTGGCTAGGCAACACAACCCAATGGAGTACACCAACTAACTGGAGCGGAAGTGTAGTTCCTAACAGCTGTGCTGCAAACGTATTAATACCGTCCTCTCCCATAGGTGGCTTGTTCCCTTTGATTGATCTAGCACCATATTCTGTTGGGAATATTACTATTGAGCAAGGAGCAACGCTTACGCTTAATAACCTAGGGCAGTTATTTGTTTGCGGAAACTTCGTTGGAGGAGCAAGCGCTTCGGCTGATGTTTTAGGAACCAATGGAAAGGTAACTTTGCAAGGTAGTGGCACAAAAACGATAACCGGAAAAATAAACTTCAGCACATTAATCGTAAAGAGTGGAGCAGGAACTTATACTAACACAGGTGATATTACTATAGCAAAAATGTATGTGCCACAAACAGGTGTATTTACCAACTCAGGAACAATGACTTTCTTGAGTACATCACCAACGGATATCGCCACTATCGATTTGACAACCGTCAACACAGGAACATTGGCAGGCAATATCGTTGCTCAGCGTTTTGTACCCGTATCGGGAAGCAATCAGCATTATGTATCTACCCCGGTTGATAACCTACCACTTACTCAACTTGGTGCAAGCGGAACATCCGGTTATGTGGTGCCTACTGGTACTTGTGATGAAACAGTGCTTGCTTCAGGTTCTCCTTATGGTAGTGTGTTTAGATACAACGAAGACAACGGAGCAAGTTGCTCTTTAGCGGGTTGGGAAGTTTTAACCGGTGGTAATGCAGAAAATGCAAGAGGCTATTCCGCTTATCTTACAGGCGCAGGCGCTCCACTAGCACTTACCGGAGTTGCAAACATGAACAACAGTTATACAAAAGCGGGTAATACCAATAGCGGATGGACTAATACCACTTTACAAGGAAGAACGCAAAACGCAGGTTGGGCTCTTGTAGGGAATCCATATTTATCAACAATAGACCTCGCTTCTAAAACGGCAACAGGTTTTGATAACCAAGCACAAGTGTGGCAAACTTCCGGACCCTATACAGGTACTTACCAACCAGTGATTATGGGAGGCGGCTCTGCCTTTGTAGCACCATTCCAAGGCTTTATGGTGCACAAAACAGCAGTAGGAGGTTCATCTACCTTTAGTGTAACTAGAAATGAATGTGTGAACAGTACTTCCACATTCTACAAAACAGGAAACGGCAATGGCACTTTGAGTTTGAAAGTGTCCGGCAATGGCTTTAATGATATTACGAAGTTGACTTTTGATGATCAAGCTACCAACCAGTTTGACATAATTATGGATGCTAACAAACTACCCGGAAGATTGACTCAACCGATGATAGCTACGGATGTAAATAGCATCACCTATTCGATTAATAACTTAGCGTCTATCGAAACAAATCCAAGTGTACCTGTAATGTTTATGGCAGGAACGAACGGCAATTACACCATCACGGTAGACAATATTAATACATTTGACCCAACGGTGATGATGTACTTAGAAGATAAAGTAACCAATGCTCCATGGATAGATTTACGTCAAAACAATGTTTATACTTTTGCAGGTACAACTGCGCAAACGAAAGATAGATTTGCATTGCACTTTAGCCCAGCCACATTTGCAGTTGCTAAAGCAGCAGATTGCAACAGCTTAGGTGCAATAGCGCTAGAGCAAGAAGGCAACACCGCTTGGTCCGTTAGCGTGAAAGAAATAGCTACCGCTACGATCAAAGCAACTGCACAATTGGCAAGTACAAACCCAATGACTGTCGCAGGATTACAAACCGGAGATTATGAAGTAACGATGGTACACAGTTCAGGATACACCGTAGTGAAGACGTTAACTGTAACCGGCAGCAACCCACTTACCGCAACCTCGGTGAGTAGCAACGTTACTCCTAAGACGAACGAAATGGTAAGCTTTACAAGCACCACCAACCAACCAAACGCAAACGTAAGCTGGGATTTTGGAGATGGTACAACTAGTACTCTAGCGAACCCAACCCATAGCTACAGCACCCCAGGTAAGTACATGGTATTGATGACCGTTACAAGCGCACAAGGATGTGAGGCGACAAGCGTTGAAACAATTACTGTAAGCGCAGATGCTACGACTACAGGCATCAATACTATCCAAGATGGAAAAGTTGTAGGAGTTTACAGCAAAGATGGGAATAAGGTGATGGTTAGCTTTGACGGTTACAAAAATGCAATTGCTAAGATTGGCATATACAATATTGTTGGACAAGAATTGTATTTCGGCACGCACCATACGAATACACTATTCGAGCATTCGATAGACAAGGTTGAAGCGCAATATATCATTGTAAAGGTGACAGTAGAAGGCAAGTCCATTTCTAAAAAATTGATTTTAACGAATTAAGTAACCCCCCAAGAAAGAGACAACAAATATGAAAAATCAAACTAAATATTATCACCTTACATTGACTGTGTTGTTCATCGCATTTTGCACTACGATAATAGCCCAGCCACCACCACCGCCACCGCCACCGCCACCACCGCCAGGTGTTCCAATAGATGGAGGTGTCTTGGGCCTATTAGGTGCTGTATTGATGTACGGATACAAGAAGTACTTAAGGAATAAGTAAATAGTAACACCATTGTTTGGTGTTACGCCATCAAACAATGTGCGAAGGAACAAGGAACTAGTATCAATGTTTACTGTAGCTGAAAGTTAACGACAATCTTCGTGATGGGTCATCCCCAATCAAAAATCAAATTTCAATAGCAGCACACTGCACGCGTGAAGGATGCGGAAGGCTTGGTGCGCAACGCAGTGGAGCACGGTAGCGCAGCGAACCCTGTAGCAGCCTGACCGAAGGGCACGCCCTGATTTATTTTCCTTTGTTGTATGCTTCTATTCCAAATTTCAAGCACTCCACGGCTGCGGTTAAGTCATCGGTGTTTAGCACATAGGCGATGCGCACTTGCTTTTTGCCGAGTTCGGTGTGTTTGTAGAAGCCGGTGGCAGGCGCCATCATTACGGTGGCGTTGTTGTGGCGGAAGTGCTCGAGCATCCATTGGCAAAATACATCGGCATCGTCAATAGGCAATTCGGCCACTGCATAAAAAGCTCCGCCAGGTGTTGGGCATTTCACGCCCGGAATGCCATTGAGCAACGTAACGAGTGTATCTCTGCGAAGTTGATATTCTTTTACAATACCGGCATAATAATCGGCTCCCAAATCGAATAAAGCTTCACCGGCTATTTGTCCGAGCGAAGGCGGACTTAAACGCGCTTGGGCAAATTTCATCACCGTTTGCAATACCGCTTTGTTGCGGGTTACTACAGCACCAATTCGTGCGCCACAAGCACTGAAACGCTTTGAAATCGAATCGATCACGATAACGTGTTCGTTTAGACCTTCTAGGTTCAAGGCCGAGAAATAAGTTGTGCCGCCATACAAGAATTCGCGGTACACTTCATCTACAATTAAATACAGATCGTGTTTCAAGGCAATGGTGCGGAGGGTTTCGAGTTCTTCTTTGCTGTATAGGTAACCGGTAGGGTTGTTCGGATTGCAAATGAGAATGGCTTTTGTTTTTTCGGTAATGCTTTTTTCGAAGTCTGCAATCGATGGCAAAGCAAAGCCATTATCGATAGAACAGGAAATAGGTTTTACGTTGATGTTGCCGGCTGTGGCAAAACCAATGTAGTTGGCGTACATAGGTTCCGGGATAATCACTTCATCGCCATCGTTCATGCAACTGAGCATCACGAAAGAGAGTGCTTCAGAACCGCCATTGGTAATCAGGAAGTTGGATGTATCGACTGCTATACCTATATTATTATAGTATTTAGCGAACTGCGCTTTATAACTTTCGAAACCATCGCTCGGGCAATAGGCAAGTACCTTCATATCCATGGTGCGGAGTTTCTCCCAAAATTGGGGAGGGGTTTCCAAATCGGGCTGACCAATATTTAAGTGATATACTTTTGCTCCGGTTTTTTTAGCGGCCTCGGCATAAGGAACAAGTTTTCGGATAGGAGAGGAGGGCATGGCTTCCCCTTTGGTAGATATTTTTGGCATGGTGCTGTAATTGTTGGGCAATGATAAGGATTGGGGATGATAATTGACAATTTAAGAATTTAACGATGAAAGAATTTAACAATACAAGAAAAGAATTGAGCCCTATATCGTTTCCGTTTGAGTTCGAAATATGGGGATTTGAAAATTGGAGATTGAATGGTTGTCTTTAATTATGTACAACTGCCCATCAATTTGGTTTTTTAGTTAAATTTGGTGCTTCGATTCCATTTTTAACTACACTAAATGGATGAAATAAAGGCAAAAAAGGGAGGCGAAAAACTTTTTTCACATTCAGATTGTGAATTTTAAATATAAAGTTTAGCTTTGCCGTCCCAAAAATAGACTTAATGCCTACTATACAACAACTAGTAAGAAAATCAAGAGAAGTTATTAAAGCGAAATCGAAAAGTCGTGCGCTAGACTCTTGTCCACAAAGACGTGGTGTTTGTACTCGTGTTTACACGACAACGCCAAAAAAACCTAACTCGGCACTACGTAAAGTAGCTAAAGTTCGTTTAACGAATTCTATCGAGGTAATCGCCTATATTCCGGGTGAAGGACACAACCTACAGGAGCACTCGATTGTGTTGATCCGTGGAGGTCGTGTTAAAGATTTACCGGGTGTACGTTACCACATCGTTCGCGGATCTTTGGATACTGCGGGTGTAGAGAATCGTAAACAAAGCCGTTCTAAATACGGAACGAAACGTCCTAAGCCGGGTGCAGCACCAGCAGCTCCAGCAAAAGGAGGTAAGAAAAAATAATCTTAAGACTCAGTAAAATATATATAAATGAGAAAGTCAAGAGCACCAAAAAGATATGTTCAGCCTGATCCGAAATTCGGTGATGTTCAGGTAACGCAATTCGTAAACAACTTAATGTGGAGCGGTAAAAAATCTACAGCTTATGAGATTTTTTATGGCGCTATGGATATAGTTGAAGAGCGAACAAAAGAGAATCCTTTGGAAGTATGGAAAAAAGCAGTGAGCAATGTAAGCCCTGCGGTTGAAGTACGAAGCAGAAGAATTGGAGGTGCGAACTTCCAAGTACCTACAGAGGTTCGTCCGGAGCGTAAACATTCTTTGGCGGTGAAATGGATGATTCAATATTCACGTGCTAGAAACGGCAAGTCTATGGCTGATAAATTAGCAAGTGAAATCATCGCAGCATCTAAAGGTGAAGGTTCTACTTTCAAAAAGAAAGAAGACGTACATCGTATGGCTGAAGCAAACAAAGCATTTGCTCACTTTAAGTTCTAATATTCATTTTATTAATAAGTAAATGCTCCTAATTAGGAGTTGACTATGGCAAGAGATTTAGATTATACCAGAAACATTGGAATTGCGGCTCACATCGATGCCGGTAAAACAACAACTACTGAGCGTATTTTGTATTACACTGGGGTGAACTACAAAATTGGTGAGGTACACGAGGGTGCTGCAACAATGGACTGGATGGAGCAAGAGCAAGAGCGTGGTATTACCATTACTTCTGCGGCAACGCACTGTTCTTGGAAATGGAAAGATAAACCTTACGAGATTAACATTATCGATACACCGGGTCACGTGGATTTTACCGTAGAGGTAAACCGTTCATTGCGTATCTTGGATGGATTAGTATTCTTGTTTTCAGCAGTTGATGGTGTTGAGCCTCAATCTGAAACTAACTGGCGTTTGGCCGATAACTACCATGTAGCACGTATGGGATTTGTAAATAAAATGGACCGTCAGGGTGCAGATTATTTCAACGTGGTAAAACAAGTAAAAGAAATGTTGGGTTCTAATCCATTGGTTATGCAAATTCCAATCGGAAACGAAGAGCATTTCAAAGGAGTAGTTGACTTGGTAACTAACCAAGCGATTATTTGGAACGAGGCCGACAGAGGAATGACTTATGAAGTTGTGCCTATTCCGGAAGACTTGAAAGAAGATGTAGCTTTTTATCGTGAGAAAATGTTCGAACAGGTAGCTGAATTCGATGACAAACTCATGGAAAAATATTTTGAAAACCCAGAGTCTATTACAGTAGAAGAAGTTCGTATTGCCGTTCGTAAAGCAGTTATTGCTATGAAGGTTGTGCCTATGTTCTGTGGTTCTTCATTCAAAAACAAAGGTGTACAAGCTGTATTGGATGCTGTTTGCGAGTTCTTGCCATCACCAATGGACAGACCGGAAACATACGGAACAAATCCTGATACAGGCTTAGAAGTATCAAGAAAACCAAGTGCAAAAGAACCTTTCGCTGCATTAGCATTCAAAATCGCAACCGATCCATTCGTAGGTCGTTTGTGTTTCTTCCGAGTGTATTCAGGTACTTTGGAGGCGGGTTCTTATATCTTGAACACACGTTCAGGAAAAAAAGAGCGTATTTCTCGTTTGTTCCAAATGCACGCTAACGATAGAAAACAAATTGATTTAGTTGAAGCGGGAGATATCGCTGCGGCAGTAGGGTTTAAGGATATCAAAACCGGTGATACCATGTGTGCTGAAGATCATCCAATCGTATTAGAAGCGATGGACTTCCCAGAACCGGTTATCTCTATTGCCATTGAGCCTAAGGCGCAAAAAGATATGGATAAAATGGGTATGGCTTTGGCTAAATTGGCTGAGGAGGATCCTACATTCCGTGTATCTTTCGATGAGCAAACAGGTCAAACGATCATCGCAGGTATGGGTGAGTTACACTTAGAGATCTTGGTAGATCGTATGCGTAGAGAATTCACGGTTGAATGTAACCAAGGAGCTCCACAAGTTAACTATCGTGAGCGTTTAACGAAAACCGTTACGCACCGCGAAACGTATAAAAAACAATCCGGAGGTCGTGGTAAATTTGCCGATATCCATATCGAAATCGGACCATCTGAAGAAAATAAAGAAGGTTTAGAGTTTGTGAATGATGTATTCGGAGGTGCTATCCCTAGAGAGTATATTCCATCTGTAGAGAAAGGAATGAAAGAGGCAATGAAAACAGGTGTTTTAGCAGGATACGAAGTAGATGGTTTGAAAGTGAGATTGTATGATGGTTCGTTCCACGCAGTTGACTCTGATGCATTATCTTTCGAATTGGCGGCTAAAATGGCCTTCCGTAATGCTTGTAAATTAGCAGGACCGGTATTGTTAGAGCCTATCATGAAATTGGAAGTTATCACTCCGGAAGAAAATACCGGTGATGTTGTAGGTGACTTGAACAGAAGACGTGGTATGTTAGAAGGTATGGAAGCGAAAATGAACGCGCAAGTGATCAAAGCGAAAGTGCCACTAAGCGAAATGTTCGGTTATGTAACTCAATTGAGAACATTAACATCAGGTCGTGCAACATCAACTATGGAATTCTTCTGCTATTCACCGGCTCCTGACGCAGTAGCTAAGGCGGTAATGGCGAAAAACTCTGGAAAGATTAAAGACATCGAAGAATAATATAATTCAAAATAAAACAAACGTTCTTATCATGAGCCAACAAAGAATTAGAATTAAGTTGAAATCGTACGACCATAATTTGGTTGATAAATCAGCTGAGAAAATTGTAAAAACAGTAAAAGGAACAGGTGCAGTAGTTACCGGACCGGTGCCTTTACCTACACATAAAAACATCTTTACTGTATTGCGTTCACCACACGTAAATGCAAACTCTAAAGAACAATTCCAATTGTGTACATACAAAAGATTGTTAGACATCTACTCATCTACATCTAAAACAATTGATGCATTGATGAAGTTGGAATTACCGAGTGGTGTTGAAGTTGAAATTAAAGCATAAGGCTTTTTAAGAAAAGTAATTATTTATTTATGTCCTCCTTTTTGGCGGACCGCTAAAACAAAAACAAATGAAAGGATTAATTGGAAAAAAAGCTGGTATGACCAGTGTGTTCATCGATGGTAAGCATATGGGTGTTACTGTTATTGATGTAACAGGGAATCAGGTTTCTCAATTGAAAACAGAAGAGAAAGATGGCTATACTGCAGTGCAGTTAGCTTATGATGAGAAGCGTGAGAAAAGTGTAAATGCGGCTGAGGCTGGTCACTTTAAAAGAGCAGGTGTTGCTCCTAAAAGAAAATTAGTGGAGTTTAGAGATTTCGATTTCGAGAAAAAAGAAGGAGAAACAGTTGGCACTGAAATCTTTGCTGAAGGAGAAAAAATTTCTGTTATCGGTATTTCTAAAGGAAAAGGATTCCAGGGTGTTGTTAAACGTCACGGATTTAGCGGAGTAGGAATGGCTACACACGGTCAGCACGATCGTCAAAGAGCTCCGGGTTCTATCGGTGCATCTTCAGATCCTTCAAGAGTATTGAAAGGAATGAGAATGGCAGGAAGAATGGGTGGCGATAGAATCAAAACATTGAACGTGAAGATTGTTAAGATTCTTGCTGAGGAGAACCTTGTATTAGTAAATGGATCAGTTCCGGGAGCAATTGGTTCTTATATTGTATTGGAAGGTAGATAATTAAGTTACTAACAAATTATACTAAGCCGAGAATTATTTCTCGGCTTTTTTGCGTTTTAGAGAAACATTTTTTGTGTCTAAGTCGTATGTAGGAGCATAACTAACCATTTCTTCATACGATTAATACTAACTATGACAAAAAAGCTGTACTTTCTAATCTTAATTTTTTTCATCCCCATCTGTCAATTGTTTGCTACTCACTCCGTTGGGGCTGATTTAACTTATGATTGTTTGGGCGGCAACACTTATCGATTTCGGCTTAAGTTTTATAGAGATTGCGCAGGTATTAATGCTCCAACGTCCGTTTCTATTAACATAAATTCAGCAAGTTGTGGTCGAAATATTAATCTAACAATGCCCTTGATTAGTTCACAAGAGGTGTCTCCACTTTGTTTGGCACAGTTACCAAACTCAACTTGTAATGGTGGTAGTTTGCCGGGTATACAGCAATATATCTATGAAGCAACTTATACATTGCCGGCAAATTGTACCGATTGGAGATTCAGTTATACACTTTGTTGCAGAAACGTTGCTGTAACAAATTCGAATAATGCTTCTGCTTACAATCTTTATGTTGAAGCTACTTTGAATAACCAAGTGGTGGCATGTAACAGTTCTCCTGATTTTACAGTAAATCCTGTACCCTATATTTGTAACGGTCAGCCGTTTAGTTATAATCATGGAGTAGTGGATGCCGATGGCGATTCACTTTCGTATACACTAATACAGCCTAAACATACTTCTTCTGCTAACGTGCCATATACAGGAGTTTTCACTCCTACATATCCGATACGCACATCTCCGGCTAATAACTATGTGTTTAATTCTTCAACAGGTCAAATGACATTCACCCCGAATGGAACCCAAATTGGTTTGGTTGCCATTAGAGTAGATGAATTCAGAAATGGGGTAAAAATTGGTTCTACAATTCGTGACATGCAGGTGATTGTTATTAACTGTGGTACAAACAGTACTCCGGCTATGGGTGCACCTACTACAATTACGGGAGCAACATACAATACCGCAACAAGTACATTCAAAGCTTGTCCAAATACACCAATGTCTTTTCAAATTGTTTCTACGGATTTAGATGCCATTCAAATACTTACACTTACTTCAAATGTGTTGACTTCTATACCGGGGGCAACTGTTTCTTCAACAGGTACAAATCCGGTAACAACAACTTTCACGTGGACGCCTACACCGGCAAATGCTGGTTTTTATAGTATCTCCTTTCGAGCGGTTGACAATGCTTGTCCTTTAACAGCTTCAGTAACCAGAGGATTCAATATTTATGTTCCTTCTTTGAGAGGTTCTATTTCAGATACAATGGTTTGTACCGGTACAGGGAAAGCGTTTAATCTCAATGCAACTCCAACAGGAACAGATGGTACTGAAACTTACGCTTGGACACCAAATGTTGGTTTTACAACATCTAGCACAATCAGAAATCCATCAGTCAATATTAGCACTCCTCAAAACTATGTAGTAAGTATGACTCAGGGTGGATGTGTGTTGACAGATACAGTTAAAGTAAAACCTTATGCTTCATTAGTTGCAAGCCCGGATTCTTCTCTTTGTCCTTTTGATCCGGCTATACAATTAACATCGGCTTTCACTAAATTGATGCCAACACTTTCAGCGAGCCCAATTACTTATAGTTGGACACCTACTGCAGGTCTAACTCCATCTGCAACTATTTCAAATCCATCAGCTAAACCGGTGTCAACAACATCTTATATATTGACTGCCGGAGATGCACTTTGTACCATGAGGGATACTGTAAGAATATCAGTTGTTCCTTGTCCTTGTTATGATACCGCACGAATAGCCTCACCTAAGGTTTTAACTTGTACACAGTTGTTGGATACATTGGATGGTTCAGCGTCTACTACAGGATCTTCGTTTCAATGGATTGCTTATGCAGGAGGTAATATTGTATCTGGAGCAACAACTTCAACACCAATTATTAATCAACCCGGTCGATACACCTTAGTTATCACCAACTTAATTAATGGATGTAAAGATTCAACTTTTGTAATTGTTACAAGAAATACTACTGCACCGAATATCAATGCAGGTATAGATACTGTGTTGAATTGTGTGCGCACCAGCTTAAATTTAAATGCAACATCAAGCACAACGGGAGCAACCTTTGCATGGTCGAACGGAGCAACAACAGCAACTACCAATGTAAATGCTCCAAATACCTATACCGTAACGGCTACTAATCCTACAAATGGATGTACAGCGAGTGATGCAGTAGTGGTAACACAAAATATTACTACACCAAACATCAATGCAGGTATTGATACAGTATTGAACTGTGTTAGAACAAGTTTAAATTTAAATGCAACATCAAGCACAACAGGAGTTACCTATGCATGGTCGAATGGAGCTACCACAGCAACAACAAGTGTGAGTACACCAAACACCTATACTGTAACGGTTACGAATACATACAATAGATGTACAGCGAGTGATGCAGTAGTGGTAACACAAAATATTACTACACCAAACATCAATGCAGGTATTGATACAGTATTGAACTGTGTTAGAACAAGTTTAAATTTAAATGCAACATCAAGCACAACAGGAGTTACCTATGCATGGTCGAATGGAGCTACCACAGCAACAACAAGTGTGAGTACACCAAACACCTATACTGTAACGGTTACGAATACATACAATAGATGTACAGCGAGTGATGCAGTAGTGGTAACACAAAATATTACTACACCAAACATCAATGCAGGTATAGATACTGTGTTGAATTGTGTGCGCACCAGCTTAAATTTAAATGCAACATCAAGCACAACGGGAGCAACCTTTGCATGGTCGAACGGAGCTACCACAGCAGCAACAAGTGTGAGTGCACCAAACACCTATACTGTAACGGTTACAAATACATACAATAGATGTACAGCCAGTGATGCAGTAGTGGTTACACAGAACATCACCACCCCGAATATCAATGCGGGTATAGATACAGTATTGAACTGTGTTCGTACAAGCTTAAACTTAAATGCAACGTCTAGCACAACAGGTGTTACTTATGCATGGTCAAACGGAGCTACCACAGCAGCAACAAGTGTGAGTGCACCAAACACCTATACTGTAA
>CAYNMP010000019.1:60178-60775 GCA_964398475.1 uncultured Chitinophagaceae bacterium
CGGTTACAAATACATACAATAGATGTACAGCCAGTGATGCAGTAGTGGTAACACAAAATATTACCACACCAAACATTAATGCAGGTATTGATACGGTATTGAATTGTGTTCGTACAAGCTTAAACTTAAATGCAACATCAAGCACAACAGGTGTAACGTATGCCTGGTCGAATGGAGCTACCACAGCAACAACAAGTGTGAGTGCACCAAACACCTATACTGTCACGGTTACAAATACATACAATAGATGTACAGCGAGTGATGCAGTAGTGGTAACACAAAATATTACAACACCAAATATCAATGCAGGTATTGATACAGTATTGAACTGTGTTAGAACTAGTTTGAACTTAAATGCAACATCAAGCACAATTGGAGCTACCTTTGCATGGTCGAATGGAGCTACCACAGCAACAACAAGTGTAAATGCTCCAAATACCTATACCGTAACAACTACTAATCCTACAAATGGATGTACAGCGAGTGATGCAGTAGTGGTAACACAAAATATTGCAACACCAAATATCAATGCAGGTATTGATACAGTATTGAACTGTGTTAGAACTAGTTTGAACTTAAATGCAACATCAAGCACAA
>CAYNMP010000020.1:0-59696 GCA_964398475.1 uncultured Chitinophagaceae bacterium
ATTGTGAACGATGTTTCCATAGTCGTCATTAATCACATACATCACAGCTCTATGGACACGCAACACATAATCCCAACGAAAGAAAAGAGGGCTGAGTATTGCAATACATCCAATCTGTACCGCTAATTCAACGAATAGTTGTGTGAGAAAACGTTTTCCGTTTAATTTTTTTTGGATGAACTGATGTAATGCTTCAAGAGCCATAGTTTCATTTAAACGGAGTGAATGTTTTGGTTTACACCGCCACTTCTCCCGCTATTGCCGGGTGTGGATCGTAGTTCAGTATTTTAAAATCTTCGTATTTGAATCCAAAAATGTCATTTACTTCTGCGTTCATTTGCAAGGTAGGCAATGTTCTAAAATCTCTCGATAGTTGCAATAGTGCCTGCTCTTTATGATTGCTATATAAATGCACATCGCCAAAGGTATGAATGAACTCCCCTGCTTCTAATCCGCATACCTGCGCCACCATATGGGTGAGTAAGGCGTACGAAGCAATATTAAATGGCACTCCTAAGAAAACATCGGCACTGCGCTGGTAAAGCTGGCACGATAACTTTCCTTTCGCCTCTCCTTTGGAGAGGTCGGGTGAGGTAACATAAAATTGAAACATGGTGTGACAAGGCGGTAAAGCCATTTGGTCCACTAAAGCTACGTTCCAAGCATTCACTAAAAGTCGTCTGGAATTCGGGTTCTTTTTGATTTGCTCAATCAGTTGTGAAATCTGATCTATAGTTTCTCCATTCGCTCCTGCCCAAGAGCGCCATTGTACGCCATACACGGGACCAAGTTCACCCCATTGCTGAGCGAAAGCAGCGTCTTCCGCAATTTTTTTGCTGAATTCTTTTAGCGTTTCTCCATTATACGCAGCACTGTTTTTGTACTTCGCATATGGCCAATCGTCCCAAATCGACACTCCATTCTGACATAAATAATCGATGTTCGAACTGCCTTTCAAGAACCACAATAACTCATGAATAATGGCTTTGGTGAAGACCTTCTTAGTCGTTAATAAAGGAAAACCTTTCTGCAAATCGAATCGCATTTGGTATCCAAAACAACTCCAGGTACCGGTGCCGGTGCGGTCGTCTTTCCAAGTGCCGTTGTCTAAAATGTGTCGGAGGAGGTCGTGGTATTGCTGCATAACGTAAAATTAGCATTTCTACCAAAATTATTCGAGCAGTCAATACCAATTTTACGAATTGTTTATTTCTTTCCGGAACGCCATTTTTTTATGGCAATGAAGAGCAATAACAATGGAATCAAAAATGGCCATGCTGCAATCACATGTAGTGTAAAAACGACTAAACTGGTCCAACCATTAGCTAGCGATTCCACCACCTGTGAACCGAAACTTACCTTTGGTTTTGCCTTGTATTCCAAGGTTTGATACATCGCTAAATTGATATCGGAGTAGGCGATTTGGTCTTTTAGCAGTTTCATTCTGCCTTCAAATGATTCAATTTCTTCGCGAATCGTACTCAAATTGTTTTCCACTTCTAGTATTTCCGATACTTTTTTGGCTTCTTTCAATAAGGCTAGGTAACGAAGTTCAACTTCTTTCTTCGTTTTTAAACGAGCTTCTACGTCTATGAATTGATCCGTAACATCTTCTGCACTCACATTTTTGTAGTTGATGTAGATGCCTTCATCCACCAATTCTTCCAGAATGCTGTCGAATTTCACAGCCGGCACACGAATATTCATGTTTTGTGTAATTTCATTGTCACGTTGTGAACGATTATCGCTACCGAAATAGGCATTGTATTTAGCTACAATAGCTTTCACTTTTGTATAACCCGGATCGAGGCGGTCGACCTGCATGCGCACTTCTGCATTCTTTATGATTTTAGCAGGCATTTTGAGTTCAAGGGCTTTTGTTTCATATTCCATTTTATCTGATGGACGTTGCAAGTTGGGTGGAGAATGCAACGATACTAAAGCTGCAGGTTCAGCTAATGAAAATAATGGAGCATCCGATTCATTTTTTTTTCCGCAAGCTGCAATGCAAAGCACGCCAAGCAATACGATGATGATACGTTTCATAATTTATGATTTTCAATGGAGATGAAACGTGTTTTTGAAATCCATAAACCCAGTATATTGAGTTTGTTTGTTTGACAAAAGCATGACAAATGTTAGTGCAAAACACTTTTCATTTAGCTTAAAAAGTTATTATTGGGGCGTAAAATCACTACAACCCAAAATTTATATGAAAAGACAACTTTGCTTCTTTTTCTTCATTATCGCTTTTTCTTCTTTTGCCCAGAATAAAGCCGCAGTAGATACTTTGTTTACGAATGATGGACGAAGTTATGCCGGTACTATGGTCAAAATGTTGGATAAAGATTTTGTAGAATTTATGACTCTAGATAGTGTAAGCCACCGCGTACCTGTTACGTTTATACGTGAGCTGAAACAGGTAAATGGCTCGGTTGTTTTGGCCTCTTCATCATCGAATAAGACAAATGATGAGTCGATAAGTGCAATGGATAACAATTATTGGAGGAACCCTAAACTACCGAGTTCATTAGTTCGCAAGCATAATACAGGAATTGCCCTTACAGTTATAGGGAGTGTGTTCTTGGTTGGAGGGTCGGTAATTATTGCCGCAAGTCCTAGTAATGTGCGTACCGTTAGCAATCAATATCAATCCGGTGTATACTTTAGTGGTGCATCAGCATTGGGGTTTCTTATGGATTTAGCAGCAATACCGATGACAATTGTGGGCATTGTAAAGTTAACCCGATCAAAGAAACAAGCCCAACGAATTTTACAGAGCAAGGCACTTTAATTACAGTTTATAGACAAAAAAAAGACCACCGATTGCGGTGGTCTTTTTTTATGACTTTGATAGGAGTGATTAAACTCTATCCATATATTCTCTTGTACGAGTATCGATTTTGATTTTTGTTCCGGCCTCAACAAACATTGGTACTTTGATGGTAGCTCCGGTTTCCACTTTACAGTTTTTAGTAACGTTGGAAGAAGAGTTTCCTTTTACGTTCGGATCGGCTTCAATTACTTCTAAAGCCACAAAATTTGGCAATTCTGTTGCTAGAATTTGGTTTGTTTCTTCATGTAACACGATGTCGCAAACATCTCCTTCTTTCAACAAATCTTTATTTTCAATCATATCTCCGTTAACGAAAATTTGATCGTATGTTTCTTGATTCATGAAATGGTATCCGCTATCATCGTTGTATAAGAATTGATGTGGGATCCGCATTACACGCGCTGTTTCTATTTCATGTCCAGATGGGAAAGTATGCTCTAACACACGTCCGGTTTTGAAACTTTTCATACGGCAACGCACAAATGCGTTTCCTTTACCCGGTTTTACGTGTTGGAATTCCACGAATTGGAAAATATCGTGGTTCCAAACTATACAAAGTCCGTTTTTGATGTCTGCTGTTGTAGCCATTGTTATCTTTTTAAACTGACAAACCCCGCATGAATGCAGGGCTAATCATTACTTTAGTGAATTATTCTTCAGCAGATGCCGGAGTTGATTTGTCAACAACAACTTTTCCGCGATAAACCAATTTATCTTCGCTCCAGTGTGCACGATGATACAAATGTGACTCACCTGTCAATGCATCAACACCGGTAGTAGGAGCTTCAGATTTGTAGTGCGTTCTCCTTTTGTCTCTTCTCGCTTTGGAGATCTTATGTTTAGGATGTGGCATTTGTTTCTAATTTATGTATGTTTTGTAAATATAACTTTTTAGTTCTCGTTCTTGAACTTTTTCAGTGCAGCCCATCGTGGATCTTCGTCATCAGGTGTCGATTCTTCTGATGAAGTAAGATATTTCAATACTTCAGGATTGCAGCCGGGAGTACCGTCTTCTTTATCCGGGTGAATCAATTGAATGGGTAAGCTTAGGTTAATGTAGTCGTAGATTAAATCAGCCGTTTCAATAAAGTTATCTTCTCTACTGATGAAGATAAGCTCATCGTCATCGTTGGTAAAGTCTGCACGGGCATCCTTAAACTTAACGATACATTGATAATCTCCAAAAATCTTCTTATCGAAGTTTTCCGAGCAACGATCACATACCACATTAACGGTTCCGTCAATGAAAAAATTCAATATAAAGAGCGTTTCTTTCTTTTCCAGTTCCAATTTCACATGCACATTGCAATCCGAAATCAGCGAACCCTCAAAGGCTTCAAAAAACTTTCGGTCAATCTGATAATTGAATTCGTGTATTCCAATTTTCAATCCCACGTAAGGGATTTGATATTCTCGTAAAGCCTTCACAGCCAATTTTTTATTTGGTTCCTAAAAAAGGACTGCAAATATAGCATTTTCTATTTATTTTCCAAATGGAGCTTCACACATTACTTTACGCTATGGAATTGTCATTCAATTGTCATTTAATTGCTAAAAGGGGAAAAATCATTTTAATAAGGGGTTGTACTTTATATCATTGCGCAAAAATTAATCAAATGAAGAAAATATTTACACTAGCGGCAACGCTTCTTTTGGGTTGTGGTCTTTTTGCCCAACAATTAAACAATGCTGGTTTTGAGAACTGGACTACAGCAGGTAATGGAACGTCAACAGCCGATAACTGGTCGTCATGGGAAAAGGCCATTGGCGCTCCACTGGGATTAGCCACTAAAGATACAGCCGATAAAAAAGAAGGCTTGGCTTCCATTAAAATCAAAACTGATTCTATTCAAGCCGGACCAAGTAAACGTTTGATACCCGGTTTTGTGCATTATGGTTCGGTTGCTTACGCTCCACCTGCCCCGCTTCAATTTCTAGAATCGGCTTTTGCCTTTAAACCCGATACTATTTTCTTCTGGTATAAATATGCACCTGCAGGGAACGACACTGCCCTTATCAATCTTACCGCTTCAGGTCCATCCGGTTCGTTATTAAATGGAGGGTTTCTACTAACCAGTACTGCCGGCTTATGGTTGCAAACTTATGCGGTGTTAACGCCTAACTATGCTGCAGGAACAGTTGATTCTTTTTCGGTAATGTTTTCGTCAAGCAAAGGAGGCGGAGTGCAGGGTTCTGTGTTACATGTAGATGGTGTTCGTTTTGGCTATAAAACCACTACAGCCATTAACGCTGTTGCCGATAATATTCGTCTAGAATTGTTCCCAAATCCGGTGAGCGATGTATTAACTATTGTTGCCGATACCGATGCAAAAGATATGACATTTGAATTGTTAGATGTTACCGGTAAAGTGGTGGCGACAAAAGCTTTGGATGGCATAAAAAGTACTATCGCTTGTAACGATTTTGAAGTAGGTACTTATTTCTATCGCATTTCAACTGTTTCAGGAACGGTTAAAAACGGAACGGTTACCATTGTTAGATAATCGCAATGGTCTATTTATAAAAAAAGGCTTTCTCCAACGAGAAAGCCTTTTTTTATTAGAAGCTTGGATTGATACCTGTATAATTTTGTGGTGTTATTTTTCGAAGTCTGGTTTTGATGTCTTCAGATGTATCTAAGGATTCGATGAAGGCTTGAATAGCAGCTTTGTCAATAGCTTTCCCGCGGGTAAGTTCCTTCAACTTTTCGTATGGATTTGGATAGCCATTAGCGCGCAAAATGGTTTGAATTGCCTCTGCTACTACTGCCCAATTGGCTTCTAGGTCGGCATCCATTTTTTCTTCGTTCAATTTTAATTTGCCAATACCTTTGAGCAACGATTCTAAAGCAATTAAGGTATGTGCATAAGGCACGCCCACATTGCGTAAAACAGTAGAATCGGTAAGGTCGCGTTGCAAGCGGGAAATGGGTAATTTAGCAGAAAGATGCTCCAACAAAGCGTTTGCGATGCCGAGATTCCCTTCGGCATTCTCAAAATCAATAGGATTTACTTTATGCGGCATGGCAGAAGAGCCAATTTCACCGGCTTTCGTTTGTTGCTTGAAGTAATCCATGGAAATGTAGGTCCAGATATCACGCGAGAAATCCAAGAGTATTGTGTTGATTCTTTTCAACGCATCGAAACGGGCCGCCAACGAATCGTAGTGCTCGATTTGGGTAGTAAATTGCTGACGTTTCAACCCTAATTTTTCAAATACAAACTGATTGGAAAAGGTTATCCAATCGATTTCAGGAAAGGTAATGTGATGGGCATTTAAATTGCCTGTTGCGCCTCCAAATTTTGAAGCATACGGAATATGGGATAATGCATTGAATTGAATATTTAAACGCTCCACAAAAACATATAATTCTTTACCAAGCGTTGTTGGAGAAGCCGGTTGTCCGTGGGTTTTAGCCAACATCGGTATGTTTGCCCATGCTTGCGATAAAGCGGTAAGCGAAGCAATCACTTCATTTAATTTTGGAAACAAAACGTTTAATTCTGCTTCTTTTATCGATAATGGAATAGCTGTATTATTAATGTCTTGTGAGGTCAATCCGAAGTGAACGAATTCTTTGTTCAAATCCAATTGCAATTCTTCCATTTTTTCTTTGAGAAAATATTCCACTGCTTTTACATCGTGATTGGTGGTTGTTTCAATCTCTTTGATTCGTGCTGCCTGCGCTTCATTAAAATTAGAAGAGATACTTCGCAACTTGGCTACACTTACTTGATCTAGGGGAGGAAACGAAGCAATACCTGCATTCGACAACGCAATTAAGTATTCAATTTCTACAAATACACGGTAGTAAATCAAGCCGTATTCCGAGAAATAAGGAGAAAACGCTGCGGTTTTGGAATGATATCGTCCGTCTATTGGGGAAATGGCAGTTAATGAACTGAGTGGCATAGCTAGAATTGTTAAAAAGTTGCACAAAGTTATAATTTAAGGGAATAGATTAATCAGAAGTTTCTTAATTGCCGATTATGCCATTAAATTTGCACTCGAAATGAAAAAGATACATATCCTTTTATTGGTTTTGGTAGCTGTTAGTATTGGCGTTATTGTAGCCATGACAGGCGATTATACTACCTATGGCAGTTTTGCATTATCGAAGGCGAGTCCAAAGCAAACCTTAAATGTGGTGGGTTACTTACAAAAAGATAAGCCTTTGAAGTACGACCCTAAAGTCGATCCAAACTATTTCGAGTTCACCATGAGCGATAAAGAAGGGAATGTACAACAGGTATATTATAAAGGAGCAAAACCTCAAGATTTTGAGCGTTCAGAGCAAATTGTAGTGAAAGGTAGAATGGATGGAGCTACTTTTCACGCCTCTGAAATTCTTATGAAATGTCCTTCTAAATATACTGACGACCAGATTCGTTTGAAGGAAAAAGAAGCCTAGTCTTATCTGTTTATTTTTCTCAATATTTTCGTTGGATTAGTAATATTCGAATTGCTCGAGTACATTCGTCACCAAATTCTTGATGCGTATGAATTTCTTTATCGAACGATTCGGTGCAAATGGCTTTCTTGGAGAGCATCTTTGGTTGGGTCACGTTGGTCATTTTCTAATTATTTTCGGATTTTTTGCCGCCATTTTATCGTTTTTTGCCTATGCTAGTTTTGAGCGAACGAAGGATCAAGTTTGGCAGAAGATAGGCCGTTTTTCTTTTATAGTGCACAGCAGCACGGTGTTTGGTATTTTCATTTTGCTTTTTGTGATGATCCTCAACCATTGGTTTGAATACCATTATGCGTGGCGACATTCATCACAAGATTTACCGATGAAGTATATCATTTCCAGTTTCTGGGAAGGACAAGAAGGTAGCTTTTTGTTGTGGGAATTTTGGGGCGCAATTTTAGGTTTGATATTGTTGAAAACCGCTAAAGAATGGGAAGGTGGTGTTATGACAGTGGTAGGATTAACCCAAGCCTTCTTAGGCTCTATGCTTTTGGGTGTTTATGTTTTTGGATATAAAATTGGGAGCAATCCTTTCATTTTATTACGCAATGAAATGGCAGAAGCCCCTATTTTCCAACGACCGGAGTATTTAACCATGATTGCCGATGGAAACGGATTGAATCCTCTATTGCAAAATTATTGGATGACCATTCACCCTCCGGTATTGTTTTTGGGTTTTGCTTCTACCTTGATTCCTTGTGCTTATGTGTTTGCCAGTTTATGGCGTAAAGATTTTACGGGGTGGGTAAAACCTGCATTACCATGGGCCTTGTTCAATATGGCAATTTTGGGAACAGGTATTTTAATGGGTGGTGCATGGGCATACGAAGCATTAAGTTTTGGAGGCTTCTGGGCATGGGACCCGGTAGAGAATATGTCGTTTGTTCCATGGTTGTTGATTGTTGCCGGACTGCATTTGCATTTGGTATATCGCTATACCGGACATGGAATTTTCAGCACGTTCTTGTTTTATATTTTAGGATGGTTAATGGTATTGTATTCTACATTCCTCACGCGCAGTGGTATTTTGGGCGATACATCGGTTCACGCTTTTACGGATCTAGGCATGTCGGGGCAACTTATTATTTATGGTATTGCCTACCTTGTTCCCGCAGTTGCCTTGATGGCTTTTCGTTATCCCGCATTCCCGAAAATGGAAAAAGAAGAACCTTTCTTTTCGCGCGAATTCTGGATGTTTGTGGGTGCTTTACTCTTATTACTTTCCGCAGTTCAAATGACGTTCACTACTTCTATTCCGGTGTGGAATAAAGTATTTGGCACTAAACTCGCTCCACCTGCCGATGTTGTGTCGCACTACAATAGCATTCAATTGTGGATTGGACTATTTGTGGCCATCTTTACAGCAAAGATTCAGTTCCTGGCGTATAAATCGTCAAAAATTCCATCAGGCATTAAGTGGCTGACATACAGTGCTGCTATTGCAGTGGTATTAGCTGCTTTCATTGCATGGGGTTGCGATATAAAGTTTATGTTGCCAATTGCTGAAAACATATCCTTTTTGTCTCCTTATTTTCTGTTCTTATTCGCCTCCGTTTTTGCAGTAGTAGCTAATTTGAGTTATCTTATTTTTATTATCAAAGGTAAATGGAGTCTAAGTGGCGGCAGTGTTACTCACTTTGGTTTTGGTCTCTTTTTAGTTGGCGTTTTAATTTCACAACATAAGAAAGAGGTAGTTTCTATTAACACGCGTGGCGATAATTTTGGGAAAGGATTTGACGACAAAGAGTTGGTGGAAAATGTATTGTTGATGAAAGATTCAATATACAAAATGAGTGGCTACGATGTAACGTATACAGGTAGAACAGATAATAAACACGAACAAGTATTTAATGTGAACTATCGCAAATTTGCGAAAGACGGCAAATCGGAGGTAGAGAATTTTACGCTTACACCGAATATTGTTCGCAATAAAAAGATGGGCGATTCTCCTAATCCAAGCACTAAACATTATCTCTCCAAAGATGTGTTTACACATGTTACCGCAGCATCCGATAATTCGAATGCAAAAGATACCACCATTTTTAGTGATGTTGCAGTTGGCGACACTTTTTTCTTAAACAAGTACTATGTAGTCTTCGAATCCATTAATCCGCATCCCGATGTAGAAGCGCAGGATAAAGATAAGTTGGCCGTTCAAGCTAACTTAAAAGTAGGCGACTTAAAAGGAAATGTGTTGCAGGCGACACCTGTTTTTTTTATTGATGTTCAACATGACAATGAAACATCTTCGCATGCATTTGAAAGTGAGCAGTGGGGTGTATCTTTCGATATTGCTCGCATCAATCCTGAAACTAAGCAGTTTTCATTTGTGATTCATCAAAAGGAATTACAACAAGAGTTTATTATTTTGAAGGCTATTGTTTTTCCTTATATTAATTTAGTGTGGTTAGGCGGTATTATTACTTTCCTAGGTATTTTTATCAGCGCGTGGCGCAGAAGAAATTAATACTAAACTATGGCAGACTCATTTTCAATAGCAATTGTTGGTGCAGGTAATGTGGCTACAAACTTGGCCTTATCGCTATTTGAAACAGGCGTAACTATTCGAAGTGTCTATTCTCGAAATATGGAGAACACCCATGTTCTAGCGGCCCAAGTGAATGCAAGAGCTATTTCATCGTTAGCTGAAGTTCATCCGGATGTAAGCGTTATTGTTATTGCTGTTTCCGATGATGAAATTGGACATGTAGCCCATCATTTGCAAAGCCACAGCGCTCTCGTAGTGCATTGTTCAGGTTCGGTAGATATGGATGTGCTCTCGGGGTGTAAAAATTATGGTGTTTTTTATCCCTTTGTAGTGATGCGAAAAGCTGTGCGTACCGATTTTACAAATGTTGATTTTTTTATTGAAGCGAATGATGAAATCCATCTTTCTTTACTGAATACATTGGCCGGAAAACTAACGGGAAGCGTAAAACCATTACATTCTAAAGCACGTTTAGCCCTGCATATATCGGGGGTGTTTGCCAACAATTTTGTGAATCTTCAATTTATTATTGCGCAGCAATTGCTTAACGAAAATGGGATGGATTTTGATGTGCTTCGTCCTATGTTGGCGAATTATTTTCAGCTGTTGTTACAATCAAATCCTGCTGCAATACAAACCGGTCCTGCCATTCGGCACGATGATCGCGTAATACAAAAGCACCTCGATCTTTTGGGTAGTCATTCCGATTTTAAAGAAGTGTACCGTTTGTTAACCGCTCAAATTCAAAAACTCCCTCAACATTAATTTATCATGGTAGCGCATTTTAAAAATACATTTAAACTGATTCGGGGAGGCAATTTGATTATTGTTGTATTATGCATGTATTGCTTTCAGTTCTTTGTATTGAAGCCGCAATTCATGCAAATTCCAATGATGCCTTCTGTAGATAATGCATTGTTCTTTTTGCTTACACTTGGTGTTGTAATGATTACAGCTGCCGGTTATATCATCAACGATTTTTTTGATTTCGAAACAGATAAGGAATTTAAACCCGATCGCAGCGTATTAGGTGTGTGGCTTTCATTAGATAATGCCTTCAATGTACAGTTGGCATTAAATTTAGTTGGGCTTGGATTGTGCTATTATGTGGGTTGGCAATTGGGGAATTATTCGTTAGGCAATTACGCACTGTTTTGTGTATTGCTGTTGGTTATTTATTCTATGTTTTTGAAGAAATATTTCTTGATTGGAAATATTGTTGTAGCTGCACTTGCTGCATTTGTTTTTGTTTTTGTGGTGTTATACGAATACAAATTTTTCTACAACACTTACATAATCGGTAACGAATATTTTTTTGGGAAAGTGATGCAGCAACTGCGCGGCTATGCCTTTTTTGCCTTTTTGGTTTCGCTAATTCGAGAAATCGTTAAAGATGCCGAGGATAAAGAGGGCGACCGCGCTGCAGGAATGCGAACGTTGCCTATCGTACTTTCTGTTCGCTTAACGAATCTCGTTATCGGGCTATTGATTTTAACCTTAATGGCACTGCTGGGCTGGGTACAGTATCAATATTATTTGAATGGCGATATGAAACAGTTTTGGTATATTTTGTTGTTTATTCAACTCACATTATCTACAAATTTAATTACGTTATTTAGTACTTCAACACAAGCAGATTACCATAACTTATCGGTATTTATGAAGTTGGTGATCCTTTTTGGCGTTTTAACTATGCCCCTTTTTTATTACTTTGAATTATATAGCTAATTCATGAAGATTATTTTGGCATCCGGCTCTCCTCGCAGAAGCGATTTAATGCAAATGGCCGGTTTTACTTTTGAAGTTCGGGTAAAAAATACTCCGGAAACACATCCAGAAGGTGTTATAACCGAAGACATTCCATTACACTTAGCGGAGCGCAAAGCAAGCGCATTTTTAGATGAAATTTCCGATGGAGAGGTAATTGTTGCGGCCGATACTATTGTAGTTTTAAACGACAAGATTTTTGAAAAACCGCAACATCGGGAAGAGGCGGTGGTAATGCTTACTGCATTGAGCGGACAAACACATAAGGTAGTTACCGGGGTATGTTTGTTATCGAAAGAAAAGAAGATTACTTTTCGTGAAGAGACAAATGTGACATTTAATGCATTGAGTGCAAGTGAAATAGCCAACTATGTGGATACATATAAGCCTTACGATAAGGCTGGCGCTTATGCTTGTCAGGAGTGGATTGGAGCGGTAGCCATTGCAAAATTTGAGGGCGATTATTTTAATGTTGTTGGGTTGCCCATCAACAAGGTGTATCGGTACCTTAAAGAATTTGGCATCAACAATTAAACATTTTCTCTATTTTGTTGTTAATTGGGTGAACCAAGAGGATTTTGATTAGTCAGTAGATGTATGGGAAAGTATTCAATTAAAGATTTAGAGTCGTTGTCGGGCGTGAAAGCGCACACCATTCGAATTTGGGAGCAGCGCTATAAGTTGTTGCATCCCTTGCGTACCCCCACAAACATTCGTTATTATACCGATGAAGATTTAAAAACGTTACTGAACGTTTCGTTGCTGAACAAACACGGTATAAAAATTTCCAATATTGCCCATATGGATAAAGGCGAAATGGGTGAAAAGGTGTTGAGTGTAACTTCTGCTTCCTCTGATGAAGACGTGCTTACTGAATCTCTTTTGCGCTCTATGCTCGATTTCGATGAGGACCGTTTTGAGAAGGCTTTGAATACTGCTATTATGCGCGAAGGTTTTGAAAAAGCTTTTGTACATGTGTTGTTGCCATTAATGCAGCGTACCGGAGTGCTTTGGGTTTCAGGTTCTGTAAAACCCTCGCAAGAGCATTTTATTTCCAATTTGATTCGTAGAAAGTTATGTGTGGCTGTCGACAATATTTTTCACGATAAGGAAAAGCCTTCAAAAAAATTCTTGCTCTTTTTACCGGAAGGTGAAACGCATGAGTTGTTGTTGCTTTTTACCGAATATATCTTGCGAAAGAATAATCATCAAGTAGCCTACATTGGATCTTCACTACCTTCCGATGATATTCCTTTTGTCCATCGAAAATTTAAGCCGGATGTATTGTTGACCTACATTACAGTCCCTTTAAAATCCGTAACTGTTCAACAGTTTTTGGATGGACTTTCAGAAACATTCCCTGTGCTTAAAATTATAGTAGGTGGTTATCAAGTGAATGATGAATCCATTCTTCTTCCCAAAAATGTTGTGCGTATTAACTCAATGGAAGATTTAATTGGAGTGATTTAACTATCCTATAAAGTTGTGTTTAGGAAATCTATATTATACAACTCTTTAAGCTTTGCTATTCTTTTATTACAGTGTTCCAGCAATTGTTGATGAGCAATCGATTGATTATTCCGTGGTCGGTGGTTCACTAATTTTTGTATCGAATCAATCTCTGCGTTGATGGAAATTGTATTGGAATGGAAATAGTTTTGTGCTAATTTTTCCCACACGTAATCAATGGCAATAGTATTGGGATGAAGCATATCTTCTGCATAAAACCGATAGTCGCGCAATTCGTCCATTATTATTTCGTATGCCGGGAAGTAGGAGTATGCTGCATTATTCGCGATTAATTCTCCTATAGCCGTAAAAAGATGTCCTTTGCTTACCGAATTCTCGAAATGCCCAAAAGCTAAGTAGCGAACCGGACTTATCGTAAATACAATTTTTAGTTTCGGATTTATCGCTAATAGGGGAATAAGCGCAGTATTAAGCGCATCCACAATTGCTTTACTTGAAGCAAGTTTTTGCCGGAATGTTTTTGCCGGAAACTTATGACAGTTCGACACAATCTTCTCGGTTTCCACATGCTCAAAATAATGTGCTGTTCCGAGCGTGAGAAAAAGAACATCTGCATGCAACAAAGTATTAGAAGCATTTCTAAATTCAGTATTTATTCGTTCTAATGCTTCATCAGGATGGGGAGAAGAGAAATTACTGTGGTGGTCAAACGACTGAAATAACTCGTTATAATACACTAGGTCGTTGGCGGTGTATTCCTCGTTTCTCAGCAAGCGCTGAATACCGGCTGCAACCGAAAGAGGATTGTATTGTTGTCCGAATGGATTTACGTGAATTTTAAAATTGAAAGAATTGAACTTCTTGCCTATGTTTTCTGAAAAGCATGAACCAATCGAAACCAAAGAATCTGTATGTGTTATCGAGAAATCAGGGTTTGGTAATTTTACCTTCGTTTGCAATTCCATGAATCAAGTCTTTATTCCGTTATACCTCAATTTTACTTATTTTTGGCGAATGTCATTGTTTCAATGGTATATCAATAAGGAAAAATGAGAAAAGTAGCCGTATACCGGAAAGCCAATTTTAATGCCGCTCACCGTTTGTATCGTGAAGATTGGAGCGATGCCAAGAATAAGGCTGTGTTTGGCTTGTGTGCGAATAAAAATTACCATGGGCATAATTATACTTTAGAAGTAAAGGTGGTTGGTGAAATTGATTCGGAAACGGGCTATGTGATTGATTTAAAGTTGTTGAACGATTTGATTGAAAGTGAGGTTCACGATAAGCTGGATCACAATAATCTGAATTTGGATGTTCCTGCATTCAAAAATCTCAATCCTACAGGGGAGAACATCGTTTGGGTAATATACGACTTGCTAAGAGCCAAGCTCGATGCGAAGTTCGAATTGAAAGTAAAACTCTGGGAAACCGAACGAAATTACTTCGAGTACCCGGCAAACTGACGAAAATCATAATCTTTGCTATTTAGATTTGTTCTAAATAAATTGGTTTTTTGAATTTAAGGTGTATAATTTGCGCTTTATTTTAGAATTAATCTAAATAGGTATGCAAAACAAATATACATGTCTTCTTTCCGTAATCCTTCTTTTTTCGGTTGGGAATACTATTTCAGCACAAAAAGATAGCACTAAAACAATTAGGTTTAATGAGGTAGAAATTCGTGCCGTTCGTACTGTAAACGGAACAGGACATTTAGGAGAGGTTCACGATGAAATGATTTTTGCCGGAAAGAAAAACGAAGTTATTATCACTGATAGTATCAATGCGAATAAAGCGGTGAACAATACCCGTCAAATCATCGGAAGAATTCCTGGGTTAAATATTGTTGAATCAGAAACAGGTGGCTTTTCTGCCAATGGTATTGGATTTCGAGGGTTAAATCCGGTCCAGTCGTTGGAAGTGAACACACGCCAAAACGGCTATAACATTGCTGCTGATATCTATGGTTATAATGAGGCTTACTATATTCCGGCCATGGAGGCTGTTGAGCGGATTGAGGTAGTACGAGGAGCCTCCTCCTTGCAGTTTGGTCCTCATTTTGGCGGAATGGTTAATTATGAAGTGAAAAAGGCACCTGAGAACAAAAAGGTAGAATTTAACTCCTCATTGACTACAGGTAGCTTTGGTTTGTTTAATGCATTTGCTTCACTTGGCGGCACAATAAAGAAGTTTAGTTATTATGGTTTTGGCCAATATCGTTATTTTGACGGTTGGCGTCCAAACGCTCGTCAAACACAGTGGACAGGCTTTCTTCGATTCGAGTATAAGCCTGTAAGCAAACTTACTTTGGGTTTAGAGTATTCTTTCCTTCAGAGCAAAATTCAAATGCCGGGAGGTTTGTCTGATGATCAGTTCCTTGCTAATCCTCGCGCTTCTTTTCGTGCCAGAAATTGGATTACAACACCTTGGAATATTTTTGCATTTACTACACGTTATACGTTCTCGGAAAATACCTCACTTAGTTTCAAAGCAGTGTATAATCACAGTGGTAGGAAAGTGATTTGGCGCAACGAAGATGGTGGACCGGAAGCACTAGATGAAATAGATCCCGCAACGGGTGATTTTATACCGCGTGAATTAGGAAAAACAGTGGTGAATAGCATTACAACAGAAACACGTTTGCTAACCAACTATTCCATTTTAAAAACAAAACAAACATTAGCGGCAGGCGTTCGTGTAGCTTATTCTAAATTTCATCGTCAAGGTGGAGGAGAAGGAACAACCGGATTCGACTACAACTTTACACTGGTAAGTAGTAAGTATGAATATGATTTGCAATTTACCACGTTGAATGTAGCGCCATATCTAGAAAATACGTTCCGTATCGGAAACAACTTTTCGATTACACCCGGAGTTCGTTTTGAATTTTTAAATTCAAAAGCTGTTGGATATAAGATAAAAGAGGATGTTCAACTGAATACCAATGATAGCAGAAATCGATACATTCCATTGGCGGGTATAGGTTTGGAATATAAGATTGTGCGAACAACGAATGTTTATGCAAATTTCAGTCAAGCCTATAGACCATTCGACTATAGTGATTTGACTCCTTTTGGCGTAACGTCAAAGATTGATCCTAACATGAAAGATGCTTATGGATGGAATGCAGATTTAGGCTATAGAGGAACCATTAAAAATATCCTCAACTTCGACTTAGGTGGATTTTGTATGCAGTATAACAACAGAATTGGCTTAGTCTTAAAAACCGATGAAGCTACCGGCAAACAATATACGCTTCGCACGAATGTTGCTAATAGTTTACATGCTGGGGTAGAGAGCTATATCGAATTGAATTTAATGAAGTGGTTAGCCCCTCATTCAAAATTCGGCAACATCAGTATTTTCAACTCTTTTGCCTATATCCATGCGCGCTACATTTCCGGAGATTTTAAAGGTAATCGTGTGGAATATGCCCCTGATATTATTAATCGTGTTGGTGTTTCGTATTCCATTAAAGGTTTTTCTACCACCTTTCAAGTTGGCAATCAATCTAAAGCATATGGCGATGCTTCAAATGCAATAGGGAGCGATAATCCGGCAGCAGGGATAGTTCCGGCATTTTATGTGATAGATTGGTCGGCTTCCTATAAAGTGAAAATGTTTGCTATTAAAGCAGGCTTAAACAATTTAACGGATCAAAAGTATTTTACTCAAAGAGCGGATGAATATCCGGGCCCTGGTATAATTCCTTCAATCGGTAGGAATTTTTATGTAGGCTTTAGTGTCAAATTATAGTCAAAATTAAGTTTAATATGTTTTTGAAGAATACACTGCGTTTTCTCATTGTCTTATGTTTTTCGTTGTTGCTGTCTGCTTGTAAGAAAGAGCAAGTTGTAGGTAGTATCAATACACGGAAAGCAGACTTAGGCAAAAAAATATTTTTCGACAAAGCGCTTTCTAATCCTGAAGGACTGTCATGTGCCAGTTGTCATGCCCCTGAAACAGCATTTAGCGATCCTAGTGGGCGTTTGATTTCTGAGGGAGCAGTAAAAGGCTTGTTTGGTAAGCGTAATGCTCCAAGTATTATGTATGCTATGTTTACGCCATCATTGAGTTATAACGCAGATGATTCAACCTATGTTGGTGGTTTATTTTTAGATGGTAGAGCAAACAGCTTACAAGAACAAGCATTAAAGCCATTCTTAAGCAATGTTGAAATGAATATGAAGGATGTTCATGCCATTGTCGCTAAAGTGAAGAACGCAGAATATTACAGTGAGCTAACAACGCTATATGGGAATACGGTTAATGATGATGTGCTCATGACTTATGTTACAGATGCCATTGCCAACTTTGAGAAAACACAGGCATTTCGCCCGTTTTCCTCTAAGTATGATTATTTTTTGAGAGGGCAAGTTCCACTTACAGCACAAGAGTTAAACGGTTTAAAACTATTCCAAGATACGGCAAAAGGGAAATGTGCCAATTGCCATATCACCGATAGAGACGAGGTTGCCGGGAATGCACTCTTTACCGATTTTACGTACGACAATATTGGGGTTCCCAAAAACTTGAGTAGTCCTTTTCTTCAATTAGGACCACCGTTCAACGACTTAGGCATTAATTTCATCGATTACGGATTGGCTGTTACAGTCAATTCCTCCGCAGAGAACGGAAAGTTTAAAGTACCAACGCTTCGAAATGTTGCAGTTACTGCTCCCTATTTTCATAATGGGTTTTATATAACCTTAGAAGAAGCAGTTCACTTCTATAACTCGCGTGATGTTGACCCAACCATTCCAAAGCCTGAAGTGCCTGTAAATATAAATAAAGATGAGTTAGGTAATTTGAAACTAACACTTCAAGAAGAAGCCGATATAGTTGCCTTCCTCAAAACACTTACAGATGGTTACAAATAAATTAGCTGTTCGTAGTTGAAGAAGGTACGCCACAGGCAGCACAAAATGGAAGATGTGCAAAGTTTTTATGTCCGCATGCACCACAGTTTTTAAACAATTCTAAACCGCAATGACGACAATAATTCGTCACCAATTTGTATACTTAGAGTCGTTGTTCTTTGTTGGTGTTTCCCATTTTTTGATAAGAAAGTCTTTGCCGCAGCTTGGGCAGAAGTGATTGTCTAAAGCCTTTTCAGCCACTTATGCTTGCACATTTTTCGCCCGTTCTTGGGCAGAGATTTTCAGCTCGGTTTGTTTCTGTTCAATAAATTGTCGAATGGTTTTAATGGCATAGTAACCCAATCCAAGCGATTCGTTTATGCAAGATAACTCAAGCGTCTTGCACCCCCGATAAAAATTGACTAAGTTTGTTTTGTTGGTTTCAGTTAAGATGTTTACCTATATACAAATGCAAATTAAATTATTACTCGTATTGCTCATGTGGAGTGTTTTTACATCTGCATTCTGTCAGATACAATACGATGAAAACTTCATCGACAAAATTGCATTATCCGAGCAACAACATCGTAAACTGAATACAGATGGAATTGTGTTGGCGAATTCCGGTAATTACGATTTGAAATATGCCAAGATTACCATTTTTCCTTTAGCCGTTTTTACCGGGGGGAACTTATCCGGGAATGTGCTTTATGTATTGCATCGTATTTCCGGCAGTCAGTTGGAATTTGATTTGCGCAACGGAATGAACATAGATGCTGTTGTTATCAATGGAGTTCCAACTACGGTTACACAAAGTGGCGATATAGTAACGGTTGATATGCCTAATGGCAGTTCTTCATTTTACGATACTATAGTTATGGCTTACTCCGGAAATGTAACCGCTTCGGGTTTTGGTTCCTTTGGTAATACTAAGCAAGGTACTGATAGTATACCTGTGCTGTGGACTCTCTCCGAACCTTATGGCGCAAGAGATTGGATGCCTTGTAAAATGACACTCACGGACAAGATTGATTCCTTTGATATTTTCATACAGTCTAGAGGCAACTTAAAAGGAATTTCGAATGGTGTACTGAAGGCATTGATTCCACAAACAAATGGAGATACCTTATATCATTGGCATCATAGTTATCCAATTGCAACGTATCTTATTGCCATCGCCTTAACCAACTACGATACATTTTCGCGTGTTGCAAATACCGCCCATGGAGCTATACCCATTCATTATTACCATTATCCACAAAGTAAAACCGAATGGGAGCGCGATGAAATAAATGTAACAAACGCAATGCTGTTTTTCGATTCGCTATTCGGTGAGTACCCTTTTAAACGCGATCATTACGGACAAACACAATTCAGTTGGGGTGGGGGAATGGAGCACCAGTCCAACTCGTTTATGTTTAACATCTTCTTCGACTTAGCTGCTCACGAATTAGCCCACCAATGGTTTGGCGATAAACTCACTTGTGCATCTTGGAAAGAAATTTGGCTGAATGAAGGTTTCGCTACATACTGCTCAGGACTTTGCTTTCAGCGTTATCAGCCACAGTATTGGGATATATTTTTGAAGAACAATCAGGAGCGTGGTTGCCGAGAAAAAAATGGAAGTGTAGCTGTAGATGATACCACTAGCGTACCCCGAATTTTTAGTAGTTATTTAAGTTACAGTAAGGGGGCATATGTATTGCATATGTTGCGCGGACAATTAGGCGATAGTTTGTTCTTCCTTTCGTTGCGCAATTATCTGTCAGATAGTGTATTGGCATACAACTATGCACGAACAGTTGATTTGCAAAAAAATCTCGAGCAAACATCCGGCAAAACGCTTCATCGTTTTTTTGATCAGTGGGTGTTTAAACGTGGATACCCATCCTACCAATTGTTATGGTCTAAACGGGAGCAAAATGTGGATATTCAATTGTTCCAAACCACTTCCGATACTACTGTTTCTTTTTTCGAAATGAATACCCCTGTTTATTTTAAAAGTTCGGATTGGGATACTACCATTTGGGTAAATCACACCTACTCGGGGCAGCAATGGGCTTGGCAGTTTTCACACAGCATCGATTCGGTGTACTTTGATCCGGAGCGTTGGATTTTATCAGCCAATAACTTGGTATACGAGGTGCCGGATCTGAATGATGAAAGCAAAATCTTCTTGTTTCCTAATCCCGCCATGCAGCAGTTGAATGTAATGATAAACGGTCGTGCTGCTGAAGCATATACTGTTTCTGTGTTTGATGTGCAAGGTAAGTTGGTCGTATCCGAACAAACTTTCAGTAATCGATATGTTTTACCGTTAGATGTAAGCACCCTTTCGCAAGGTGAATACACGGTAAAAGTGTTGGCAGATAGAAAATATTTAAAATCAATGAAGTTTCTGAAACGATGATTACGCCATCGCTTCAATCAAATCAAACTCTGTTATAATCGCTAAATCTCCTGTTGGCTTTGTTACTAAAACAGCCGAATTGTCTTTTGTGATATGTTTCGAAATATCTGTAGATGTTGAATTCCAGTCCACAAATGGAAATGCCTTTGCCATTACATCACCTACTTTAGCAGTCTTAGCCTCCGGATTATCTATAAGCAAATGCAGAATTTTGTTTTCGGCAATACTTCCAATTACTTTCTCGTTTTCTATAATGGGTAATTGTGTCAATCCCTTTTCTTTCATTTTATGAAACGCTTCAATGATAGTGTCCTCAGCAGAAGCACTAATCAAAAGATTCAAATCTTTTTTGCGCTCAATGATGGACTTAGCGGTGATTACTTCGTCTTTCAAAAAGCCACGTTCGCGCATCCAATCATCGTTGTAAACTTTACCTACATAGCGGCTACCATGATCGTGAAATATAATCACCACATTATCTCCTTCTTTGAAACGATCGGCCATTTGCAACACGCCCTGCATTACAGCACCGCCTGAATAGCCCGTGAATAGACCTTCTTCGCGCGCTAATCTTCTACACATCAAAGCGGCATCTTTATCATTTACTTGTTCTACATAGTCAATTACGGAAAAATCGAAATTCCCAGGAATGATATCTTGACCAATCCCTTCAATCAAATAAGGATATACTTCTTTGTAATCCATTTCACCTGTTTCCTTGAATCGTTTCAATAGTGAACCGTATGAATCGACAGCCAACGTATGAATATTTTTGTTTTTCTCTTTTAAGTAGGTAGCTGTTCCGGTCATTGTTCCACCTGTTCCAATAGTAGCAACAAAGTGGGTGATTTGCCCATCGGTTTGATTCCAGATTTCCGGCCCCGTAGTGAAGTAGTGCGCCTTACGGTTCGATAAGTTTTCGTATTGATTAATAAAACACGAATTCGGAATTTCGTGCGAAAGGCGATGAGCAACCGAGTGGTAGTTTCTTGGGTCATCATTCGCTACATTGGTAGGACAAACAATCACTTCGGCACCTATAGCACGAAGGATGTCGATTTTTTCTTTCGATTGTTTATCGGTTGTAGTGAAGATGCATTTATAGCCTTTAACAGCAGCAGCAAGCGCCAAGCCCATACCTGTATTTCCGGAAGTACATTCGATGATTGTTCCACCCGGTTTCAATGCTCCGGAAGCTTCAGCATCTAAAACCATTTGTAAGCCGATTCTATCTTTAATGGAGTTGCCCGGATTGAAATATTCCACCTTAGCGAAAAGATTGGCTTTGATAGTATCTTTCCCAATTTTATTGATGCGAACGAGAGGTGTATTTCCAATAGTATCTAGAATAGAGTCAAAAACTTGCATGCGTATATTTTTCGTAAAGATAATATTTACGATTAAGTCTCTAAGTTATGGTGTGGATAAGGTAAGTTTACGACTTGCTAGTCATCGCTTTTTCCAATCGCTCAATTGTGGCTAGTGTAGCCGGACAATATTGTAGGTTATTGGTGTAAACCTTAGTTTGGTCGAGAAAATCTTTGCGTTTCAAATGCGGGAAGCCACTGCAATCAACAGGTCTGATAGCATATACGCTACACTTGTTAGTTCGCAAATTGAGATGTTGACAAGGTTGGTTTTGATTCACAATGTCGCCATTGTCTTCATCGATTTTTAAATACTTCTTGAAATATTGGTCATAGGTCATGCCCACATGCTCTGCTATCTTTTTCACTTCCGATTTTTTGAACGTAGGGGTCATGGTTCGGCAGCAATTGGAACATTCGAGGCAATCTACTTCTTTCCATACCTGAGCTTCGATTTGTTTTACTTCTTTCAGTAAATGAATCGGCTTTTTACGCGCTAATTTTTTAAGGAATTCACCTAAATGTTTCTTCTTTTGGTGCGCTCTTCTAATTAATTGTTGAAGTGGTAATGTTTTACTCATCGTTAAGCGATAGCGAATTCTGGATTTGAGGAAATAAATGAAATAAAAAAGTCCCGAACGATAATTCGGGACTTTTTTATCTTTAGAAGAGTTAGATTATTTCTTAACCGCTTCTTTTACCGCAGTAGCAGCTGTATCAACAGCAGCAACAGCAGTAGAATCAACTACAGCAGCAGCTTCAGTTACAACTTCAGTAGCAGCAGTAGTAGCAGAATCAACTGCAGCAGTTGCAGCTTCTTCAGCTGGTTTGTTATTACAAGCAGCTAATACAACACCAGCAACGATTGCGAAAGAGAAAAATAATTTTTTCATTTCTTTTTGAGTTTTTTAAATTTGGGTTAAATAATTGACGTGCGAATGTAATATGACTTTTTGATAAAATATAACAATTATTTGTTAAAATTTTATTTTTCTCGGAAAATGATGCTAATCGGCACTCCTTTCAACGGGAAATGTTTCCTTAGTTGGTTCTCTAAAAAGTGCTTATAGCTATCTCCAATATACTTCGGATGGTTCGCAAAGAACGCAAAAGTAGGGGTTCTTGAAGGAATTTGAGTAATATATTTGATTGTCACTAACTTTCCGGAAACCGCAGGCGGATGGTACCTTTCAATTTCTTTCAACATAATCTCGTTTAAACGGGCAGTAGGAATTTTAACATTCATATTGCCGTAAATCTCTCCAATTAAGTCCACTAACTTGAAAATACGTTGTTTTTCCAGTGCAGAAATGAACAAAAGCGGTATATCATTAAAAGGAGCCAACTTACGTTTCAATTCATCTTCGAACTTGAGGATGGTTTTATCGTCTTTTTTTACCAAATCCCATTTATTGATACATATAATAATGCCTCGTTTCTTCTTCACGGCCATTCTGAAAATAGTCAAATCTTGTTGCGACAATTCTGTTGTTGCGTCAAAAACCACTACAGCTACATCCGATTCGTCAACGGCCTTCACTGCTCTAATCACCGAGTAAAACTCTAAATCTTCGTGTACTTTGGCTTTTCTTCGTATACCGGCTGTATCAATAAGCCAGAATTTTTTATCAAACTTCGAATATAAGGTGTGAATGGAGTCGCGGGTAGTACCTGCAATATTCGTAACAATGTTGCGATCTTCACCCAATAATGCGTTTACTAACGATGATTTTCCTACGTTCGGCTGTCCGATTATACATACTTTAGGAATGTTTTCTTCGGTTTTTTCAACTAATTCGTCAGGAATTAACTCCACAAGTGCATCTAATACTTCACCCGTTCCGCTTCCGGTCATGGCCGAAAGACTGAACATGTTTTCAAAGCCTAAACTGTAAAACTCGTTGGCGTTCATCAATCGCTCGAAATTATCACACTTGTTTACCACCAAAAATACTTTCTTAGGTGAACGTCTGAGAATATTGGCGAATTCATCGTCTAAATCCGTGATTCCGCAAGTAGCATCCACCACAAAGAAAAGTATCGATGCTTCTTCCATGGCAATCATTACCTGGTCGCGAATATTTTTTTCGAAAACATCTTGCGAACGAGGCACAAATCCACCGGTATCAATAATGTTGAATTTTTTTCCACCCCACTCCCCTTCGCCATAAATTCGATCACGGGTAACCCCGCTCACATCATCAATAATGGCTTTGCGCTCTTCAATGAGACGATTAAAAAGGGTTGATTTTCCGACATTTGGTCGGCCGACAATAGCTACAGTAAAACTCATAATATGGGGTAAATGTACTCGTTTTTTTGAAAGAACTTATACGAGTGACGATATATAGGCTGCATTAATGTCTTCATGGGAAGCATTGTAGATGCATTTACCGTCTTTCATTAATAGTGCTTGAGGCGATTGATGCACTACAGAAAGCTTATCGGCAATAAGATTCGAAACAGATCGAAAGCTAATCAGGTCTAGCAAATAGACCTCTGTGCTGCTTGAAGCAGGCCATGCCAATTCAAATGATCGTTTAGCCATCGCACTCACAGAGCACCGCGTGCTGTGCTTGAAAATTAAAACGGGATTGATTTTAGATTGCTCTAGAAGGGAAGCGAACTTTTCTTCAGAGGAGAGTGCTAACCACTGCATAAAATACTTTGATTTATGCTCTTGGTTCAGCAGTTTTGTTTTCTACTTTTGAATAGGTAGGGCATGTATGACGATCGCATGACGAAAGTGCAACTGATAATGTAGCTACTACACCCAAAATGATTAAGAATTTCTTGCTCATAACTCCTGATTTATTTTAAGAACGTAAATGTAATTTTTTTATTGTAAACCAAAAGTATTGGGAAATTGTTTATTTGCAGTCTATTAAAGCGCTTAAAATGAGAATACACTTTATTGCGATTGGGGGAGCCATTATGCACAATATGGCCATCGTGCTGAAACGCCAAGGGCACAATGTTTCCGGCTCCGATGATAAAATTGCTGACCCGGCTAAAACGAATCTGGAAAAGGAAGGGCTTTTGCCGGAAGCCATTGGCTTTTTTGCTGAACGGATTACCCCCGATATCGATGCTATCATTTTAGGCATGCATGCCCATGAAGATAACGAAGAGCTGAAGCGTGCGCAGGAGCTGGGGGTGAAAATCTATTCATTCCCACACTTTATCTATGAAATTGCAAAAAACAAAAAGCGGGTAGTGATTGCGGGTAGCCATGGCAAAACCTCCATCACTTCTATGGTGATGCATGCTTTGAAAGCCAATGGTTTGCAGTTCGATTATTTGGTGGGTGCAGCAGTAAAAGGCTTTGATACAGCCGTAAAACTGAGCGATGATGCACCTATTATTGTGTTGGAAGGTGATGAGTACCTCGCTTCTCCGCTACATAAAGAATCGAAATTCATGTTTTATCATCCACATGTGGCGCTGGTGAGTGGTATAGCCTGGGATCATATTAATGTGTTTCCGGTGTATGAAGGTTACGTGAATCAATTTGCGAAATTCATAGACACGGTATCGGAAGATGTGGTTTATTTCGAAGGAGATAAAGAAATGCAGACGATTGTAGCGAACTACAAAGGGACAGCACACATTCATCCCTACAACACTCCGAAATATAAGGTCGTGAATGAACAAACGGTAATTGAAGCAGAGCAAGATTTTGCACTAAAAGTATTTGGTGAACATAACCTGCAAAACATAGAAGGTGCGCGTTTGGTATGTGAAAGTTTAGGGGTGAAGAAAGCCGATTTCTATACAGCCATCCAAAGTTTTGAAGGCGCTGCGAATCGGTTACAGAAGTTGGCCGAAAACGAAAAAACGGTCATTTTTAAGGATTTTGCCCATTCGCCATCGAAGTTGAAAGCCACCGTAAAAGCGGCTCGTACGCAATATGCCCATCGCAAAATAATTGCAGTAATGGAACTGCATACCTTTAGTAGTTTGAACAAAGATTTCTGGGCAGAATACGAAGGCAGCATGAACGAAGCAGATGTGGCGATTGTGTATGTTGATAAAGAAACACTAGCCCTAAAACGCATGCCGGATTTGAATATCGAGGAAGTGAAGAAAAACTTCGGACGAGCCGATTTGAAAATTCTGCAAAACAAAGAAGCGCTGGAACAAGAGTTACTTTCTCATTCTTATAACAATACGATGTTGCTCTTGATGACTAGCGGTACCTTTGGGGGGATGGATTTGAAAAGTTTGACAGAGAGGGTGCTAAGCTAGTGTGTTTCAAAAGTATTCAATGATGCGTTCACGAATACATATGCCATCTTTTCCGATAATGGTTGCTTTGATCCAATTGTTTTGCTTGTCATAGATGTAAGTGATAGTATGGATTGTCCCAACAATCTTTCCAGCTGCATTAACAATTAGTAGAGCAGTCAGGTCGTTAAATTCATTATACGTTGACTTAAAATGACTGACAAGACTTCCATCCGATTTTTGGCGAATAACTTCAATTTGATTGCCGAGTGTATCATATTTTATAACATCAGACCCTTCAGATTTAAATTCAATTTTTAGTTCTAGTTTATGTCCTTGTCTATCATATTTGAAATTATCTTTTCTCGATTTTGAATAACTTGAAATAAGCCAACCTTTTCGGTTGTATCTATTATGCGTTACATAACTTGGCTTTAGCTCTATTCCATTTTTAGATTGTTTATACAGGTAGCTGTTTGATTTTTTGTCGAAGTAAGTAATGGTAGAAGGATTCATAACGCAATTCAGACAAGCCTTTTCTTCCCAACTGCCATCGGTATTATAGTTGTATAGTACACTATCACTTGTTACTCCGCTTTTATCTTTCCATTTCTTTTCATGTACACGATTTAGTGAATCGTAAGTAAATGTTGCCTTTCTGAAAAGTATTCCATTCTCAAAAGCCTCGTTGCTAGTAATATTCCCCTTCTCGTTAAAGTAAGTTTTTGTTTCATAATGTGACAAACTATCGTTCGGATTGCGGTCGGTTTCTATAATGGATTTCACTTTGCCTCTGAGTTTTCCAATCTCAAAATCATTCAAAGTGGTTTGGGCAAAGGAAAGTTGAGCTTGAAAACTGTAAAGGAAAAGTATAAATAGAATTGGAGGTTTCATTACATGCGAATTGTTGTTTGTATTTATTTTTAGATTGTAGTCGATGTATTCCTGTCATGGCTCGAACCTTGATTGGAATTTAGATTCAGTACTATAAATATTCAATCGTTCGTACTCTAACAGATTTAATCTCATTCCCGTTATACCACGTTTCTTTTGTCCAATTGTGTTGGCTGTCGTATTCGTATTCAACTTTATAGGGAGCTATTGGTTTCCCATTTCTATTGGACCCTGTTTGTCCAATTTGATCTCCCCACTCATTATAAGTCATTTTTGCTTGATACCGAATAACTTCATCATTATCATACAAGATAAATTCTATGCAGCTTCCTTTATCATTGTATCTATCAATACTCCATAACTTTTTTGGAAGGAATACCTTGTTCTCGACTTTGTTCCCATGTTTATCATACTTATACGTTGTAACATTAAAAACTACACCTCCTTTTCTCGATTCAATAGTTTTGATTAGCCAACCTTTTTTATTGTATTGATTCACTATGGCAACATCATCGTTACCTTTGGTAATAGTTGTATCAATATGCCTACTAACTCTATGGATTTGATTGCCTTTGGAGTCATAGGTATGTATTACAGTTTCCGCTGTTGGACTATACATAAACAACTGAAAGTATACAACTTTCGATCCATCATTAAAATAAGTATAGCTGATACTATCTCTAAGCTGCCTCTTTTTACCGTAAGTTAATTGTCGCGACAATCTATTTGCACTGTCATAGAAATATACTGTGCTGTCTACCGAATTTTCAACTATGGTAAGTCTTTTGCTTAAAACAAAATTGCCTGCAGCATTGAATATATGGAGTATAGGGGTGTTAAGCCATCTCTTGCGCGTAGTGTCTGTATCATATGTTCGCATTTCCTTTAGGGTTTTTACGCGTCCTTTCAAGTTTTCCTTTTCCCAATCGTTTTTGGGCTGTTGGGCAAAACAATTATGGATGGTAAACAGCGCAATCACAGAAACTAAAAAACGTAGGGCTCTCATTGCATGGTTTTTCGAAGGGTAAAGTACAGTTTTTATAATGAAATGTTATACCCCCGTCAGGTTTCCAAACCCTGACGGGGCTGTAGCATGGCCTTATTCATTAATTTTTGTACGTTTACGCAAAATTTTCACCGTGGCACAACCTGATTTGTTCGGCTTTAAACTGAACCTAAAAAAACCGCTAGCCTTCTTTGATTTGGAAACAACCGGAGTAGATATCGCCAAAGACAGAATTGTTGAGATTGGCGTCATTCGTATCAATATGGATCAAACCCAAGATCGCTTGTCAATGCGTATCAACCCAACTATCCCTATTCCATTGGAAGCATCGCAAGTACACGGTATATATGATGAAGATGTGGTGACTTGCCCAACCTTCAAAGATGTGGCACAACAAATTTTCGATTTCTTGGATCCTTGTGATTTTGCCGGGTACAACTCCAATTATTTCGATATCCCCATGCTGTTGGAAGAATTCATGCGTGTAGGAATTGCCTTAGATATAGAGAAACGCAACCTGGTGGATGTGTTCAAAATTTTCACCCACTACGAGAGACGCGATTTATCGTCTGCTTATAAATTTTATTGCGACAAAACCATTGAAAACGCGCACAGTGCCGAAGCAGATATTCAGGCTACATACGAGGTGTTGTTGGCCCAATTGCAACGCTATGATACCTTGGAAAACGATATGCGTGTGTTACACGAACTCACCAACAAAGATATTATTATCGACAGCGGCAGACGTTTCGTCTATCAAAACGGAAAGCCGACCGTAAATTTTGGAAAGCACAAAGGAAAGTCGGTAGAGCAGGTGTTGAAAGAAGAGCCGAGCTACTATTCGTGGATGATGCAGGGTGATTTTCCTGCTCACACCAAACAAAAGTTCAAAGAATTTAAAGAGGCCTTCGATGCCAAAAAACGATTCTGAACAATTTCCTGTTTTATTAGTTTTATACTTGTAATAATCCTTATACATGCCGCATTCTAAACACAAATTATCAGCCACAGCCCGTGTAGAAGTGCGGTTCAACGATTGCGACCCTTTGGGGATTGTGTGGCATGGTAACTATATCAAGTTTTTGGAAGACGGACGTGAGGCCTTCAGCAAAAAATACGGATTCGATTATTTAAGTTTTTACAATAAAGGATTTGCTGCACCTATTGTGCATGTTTCATGCGATTATCGAAAATCGTTAAAATATAGAGATATTGCACTTATTGAAGCTACTTTCAAGAAAACAGATGCAGCAAAAATCATTTTCGATTATGTGATTCGAAAAGAAAGCGATGGGGAAATTGTATGTAAAGGCAACACAGTTCAAGTGTTTGTACATAAAGATACTATGGAGTTGAGTCTCACCGTACCCGATTTTATTGACGATTGGAAAAAAGAAGTGGGTCTGTTATGAAAACTGTTTACTGGGTTGAAGATTGCGCATTAACGCCTTTAGCATTTACATCTGAAGAGAATTATATGCTTATAAAAGACGGACAAACTGCAGTTGCCAATCAAGCACATTTTTCATTGAACGATAAACCTTTTTTCGCTTCTCTGTTTACCGAAGATCAACACATAGGTTTGGAAGATGAACTGTTGGAGCTTCGACATACAGGCGCTATTAACGTTGAGCATTCAAACGATCTTACTTGGTTTGAAACGCTTTGTGTGCTTTCCGTTCAAGAAGCTATAACGAATTCAAAAATCGATTTTTCTACATCAAAAAATCTTTTCATTCTTTCCACTACAAAAGGAAATATTGAATTGATTGATACACCTGACGATCCGCGATTACCATTGCAAACAACAGCACAACGTATTTTAAAAGCTTGTGGAATAAATGCATTTTCACTTGTTGTTTCAAACGCTTGTATTTCTGGTGTTTCAGCCATCATAATAGCACAACGCTATTTAGCTAATGGAGAATATGAAAATGCTATTATTTGCGGAGCGGATGTTATCACCGAGTTTGTGGCAAAAGGATTTCAAGCCCTGAATGCTACAGCAGACGGTCATTCCAAGCCATATGATGCTTCGCGAAATGGTATCAACTTAGGTGAAGCCGCTGCTACCGTGGTATTGTCGACCTCTCATTTTTCTTCCATTCACGTGAAAGGCGGAAGTGTTTCCAACGATGCAAATCATATTTCCGGTCCTTCAAGAACCGGTGCAGAATTAGCCAAAACGACTGAGTTAGCATTGGCTGAAAGCGGAATGCTTGCGGCTGATTTAGCCTTTATTTCTGCTCATGGAACCGCTACTGTTTTTAACGATGAAATGGAGTCCAAAGCCTTTGAATTAGCCGGTCTTTCAGCTATTCCGTTGCAAAGTTTGAAGCCACATTTTGGGCATACCCTTGGAGCTGCGGGCGTTTTGGAATCTATTGTTTCCATAAAAGCGTTAAAAGAAGGAATTGTCTTGCCCTCATTGAACTACAGTGACTATGGGGTGTCGGGCAAAATTACGGTTAACCAAAAAAAACAAGCTGTTTATCAAAGAAGTATACTGAAAACCGCCTCAGGATTTGGAGGTTGTAATGCTTCTGTTGTATATTCGAAAAAATAACTCCCGAAAAAAATATAATATGAAAACTGAAAATGTTGATGTATTAGTAATTGGTGCAGGTCCGGCAGGAACTGTTGCCGCTTCCATGATTAATAAAGCCGGTTACAAGGTGAAGATTGTGGAAAAGGAAAAATTTCCGCGTTTTGTAATTGGCGAAAGCTTGTTGCCGCGTGTAATGGATCATTTAGAAGAAGCCGGTTTGCTGGAAGGCGTTAAAGCAGCAGGATTCCAAGAAAAGTTTGGTGCGAAATTCGTACGCGGACATGAAGTTTGCGATTTCAACTTCTCTCAGCAATTCAGTAAAGGCTGGACGTGGACGTGGCAGGTGCCGCGCGGTCACTTCGATCAAATTTTAGCTACAGAAGTACAGAAAAAAGGTATAGAAGTAAACTTCCAAACAGCAGTAACCGATATTAAATTTTCCGGTACCAATTCTACAACAACAGTGGTAGATAAAGATGGCGAAACATCTACTATTCAAGCTAAGTTCATTGTGGATGCTAGTGGCTATGGCCGTGTAATTCCGCGTATGTTTGGCTTGGATGAACCTTCAAACTTAGGCGTTCGTAAAACTCATTTCACACATTTTCGCGATTTGAAACGTCCGGAAGGCATTGATGGAAACCGTATCACAGTTGTAGTTCACCAACAGCGAACATGGATTTGGATTATTCCTTTTTCAAATGGCGTAACATCCGTTGGCTTTGTAGGTGATCCTGAATTTTTCTTGGATCATCCGGAAAACCCTATCGAACGTATGCAATCGATTATTGCAACCGATATGCATACTGCAGAGCGATTCAAAGATGCCGAAATGATGTTCGAACCAAGAACGATAGAAGGCTACTCCATTTCAACGAAACAGTTGTTTGGTGAGGGATTTGTGTTGTGCGGTAATGCCACAGAGTTCTTGGATCCCGTGTTTTCATCGGGCGTTACATTTGCCATGGAATCGGGCAATAAAGCCGGTAAATTAGTAGGAGAGATGTTGGGCGGAAGAACTATTGATTGGGAAAAGGAGTACACAGAGCACATGATGCAAGGGATCAATACGTTCAGAACATATGTAAATGGATGGTATGATGGTAAATTGCATTCTATTTTCTTTGCTGATAAGCAAATGGAGGATGTGAAAGAAAAGATTTGTTCTGTATTGGCCGGCTACGTTTGGGATATGGAAAATCCTTATGTCAAAAATCATGAAGAGGCCGTTCGCAAACTCGCACGTGTACTCGAAATTGATAAGATTTTAGCAGAAGGATAGTGACTAGCAGTTTCGTAGCATCCTTACCTACTTTAGCCGCATCGTGTTTTATTCATCAAGGGAAATTGGTGGTGAACGGGAAGGTCCTTTTTTCTTCCGAAGCACCTTGTGAAGAGTTCTTCTCTGAATTATATACACTTTCAGGGGCAAACTACCCGAAATTCTACAAAATGGATACGCAGTCGCAATTGGCGTTTTTGTGTGCAGAGTTTTTATTGAAAGGCAGTAGGGTAAAGGATATTTCACCTTTTGATTGGTCGGTAGTGTTATCGTGTGCCAATTCCAGTAACGATACCGATATTAAATATTGGGCGAATGCACATCAAGCGCCTAGTCCCGCAGCATTTGTATATACGCTACCCAATGTTATGCTTGGCGAAATCTGTATTCGCCATGGTTTTAAGGGGGAAAATTCATGTTTTATTTTTAATACATTTGATACTGCTTTTCAGGTGAATTATGTAAATCGTTTATTGGAAAAGCGGGCAAAAGCTTGCGTGCACGGTTGGGTGAATTTTTTCAAAGAAGAATACGCAGCTTTTTTATTTTTAACAGTGAATATGAGCGAAACGCAAGGTGATTTTCATTCACCGGAATTGATTAATAAAATAATATCGAACTATGCATGAATTGATTAGCACATTAAAGCAACAGATTGTAGAGCAATTGAATTTGAAACATATTAAGCCGGAAGAAATTGGTGACGATCAACCTTTATTTGTGGATGGTTTAGGTTTAGATTCCATTGATGCATTAGAGTTGATTGTTTTGTTACAACAAAAGTACGGTATTAAGTTAGCGAATCCGGAAGAAGGCCCCAAGGTGTTTCACACGGTTCGTGCTTTAGCTGAATTCATCACTGCTAATCAGAAAAAATAAGATGCCCTCGGCTGTGTATATTGTTGGCAGGGGTGTAATTTCTGCATTAGGTGATAATCTGAGCGGAAACAGACAATCGTTGCTGCAATCGCAAGCCGGTATAAAAGCGATAACACGCTTAAACACACGCTACTCTGAAATGCTACCTGCCGCTGAGGTGCCCCATACAAACGAAGTATTGGCTGCAATGGCGGATATGCCTGTAACCACAACACGCACAGCTTTGTTAAGTATGATAGCGGCTAAAGAAGCCTTTGATACTTTTCAACTTCCCGATAAACTCAAATATAAAGCAGGTTTTATTTCTGCCAATACCGTTGGCGGAATGGATAAGACAGAAGACTTCATGAAGGAGTTTGCTGTTGATACATCCAAAGGGAAACTGCATGATGTGATTCATCACGATTGTGGTGCGGCAACGGAATTAGTAGCTGAAAAATTAGGGATTACAGAAGTGGTAACTACCATTAGCACCGCTTGTTCATCGGCTGCCAATGCTATGATTTATGCGGCTCGATTAATCAGAAATGGTTATCTCGATTGGGCTATAGCCGGAGGTACAGATGCCCTTTCTCGATTTACGATTAACGGATTTAATTCGTTGATGATTTTAGATAATGAATTATGCAGACCTTTTGATGATACACGAAAAGGCTTGAATTTAGGCGAAGGAGCGGGTTACGTAGTTCTCGCTTCCGAAAAAATGGTAGCGCTATTGGCACAACAATCAACAGTTAAGCTCAGCGGTTTTGCCAATGCGAATGATGCTTATCATCAAACAGCTTCGTCACCTGAAGGTAGAGGGAATTTTGACGCGATGTCTGGAGCCCTTGCAGAGGCAGGACTTCAACCCTCCGATATCGATTACATTAATTTGCATGGCACCGGAACGGCTAATAACGATTCATCGGAAGGCATCGCCATTTCACGATTGTTCGGTAAAGATTTACCTTATTTAAGTTCAACAAAAACATACACCGGTCACACCCTTGCAGCCTGTGGAGGTATTGAAGCTATATACGCTACATTAGCCATTGAGGAAGGTGTTGTGTTTCCTAATCTTCGATTTCAATACCAAATGAAGGAATTGGAATTTGAACCACAAACCAATTTATTGGAAGGGAAGGAAATTCGCCATGTATTGTCGAATTCTTTTGGCTTTGGTGGAAATTGTACATCACTCATATTTTCGAAAGTAAATTAATATGGAACTCTACATCAACGGAATTGGTGCCATCTCTCCACAAAAAACATTCGACAATACTGTTTTCTTGGAGGAGGTATTGAGCTATTCCACAAACAAAATGATGTGTGTTGATCCGGACTATAGCTTATTTTTTGATGGAAGAGCAATTCGCAGAATGAGTCGAATTTTAAAGTTCGGAATCGCTGCAGCTATGATTGCCATTGACGATGCAGGAAAGCCGGAATTGGACGCCATCAGTACAGGTACCGGTTTTGGTTGTTTAGAAGATTCTGAAATCTTTCTTCGCAATATTGTTGCGGAAAATGAAGGAGTGGTAAGTCCAACACCTTTTATTCAATCCACACACAACACGGTAAGCGGACAAATAGCCTTATTGTTGAAATGCCAAAAAGCGAATAATACATTTTCACACAAAGGGTTTTCGTTTGAAAGTGCTTTGTTAGATGCGCGTTTGAATGCATTAGATTATAATGTGCAACAAAATTTCTTGGTGGGTTCTTCTGATGAAGTCAGCACAGCAAGTTATGCGATTATGTCGCGTATGAATATTTTCAGAAAAGAACCTTGTGATAATTTAGCACAGTTAGCATCGTCCGGAAAAGGAGTGATAGCGGGCGAAGGAGCTGCTTATGTGGTGTTAGGGAAAGCTGCAACTGAAAACACGTACGGCCGATTTGTAGATGTGAAAATGATTTCCAATCCGAAAGACGAAGCTACTATTGAAAAAGCTATTCATGCTTTTTTAGCACTACATGAATTGTCGTTGAAAGATGTAGATATTGTCATCAGTGGTTTGTGTGGCGATGAAAGCAGAGATACTTTATTGAAACACTGCAATGAAAAAGTTTATACTGAACAAACTATTGTCGGCTTTAAACATTTGTGTGGCGAGTATATGACGGCATCTTCATTTGCTGTTTGGTTGGGAGCGAAGATGTTGAAAACGCAACAAGTTCCTGATTCAGTTGTGTTGCGCAATACAGCTCGTACGCCTAAAACTATGCTCATTCACAACGCTTATAAAACAAGCCATTCACTCATTTTGTTGAAGCAATGAACAAGCATCGAATAACGCTTTTTGTTTTTGTTGTAGCCGCGATGGCTTGTGTGTTTTTTCGACATTATTGGTGGTTAGCATTCGTTGTTTTCTTGTATTTGTTTCTTTTGTTTTTTGCCGTGCTCATTCCGCAATTCAATTTTTTTGTGGATTCATTACATCGTATCCCTGCCTCCGGAAACTCCGTTGTGCTTACTTTTGACGATGGTCCTATGCCCGGCCACACCGAAAAAGTTTTAGCTGTTTTAGCCGAGAAGAAGGCAAAAGCATGTTTCTTCTTAATTGGGAAAAACATGGAAGAGCATCCCGAGTTGGTGAAGCAAATAATTGCGGAAGGCCATCAGGTGGGTCATCACAGCTATTCGCATGTGAATACTTTTCCCATGTGGAGTACACAAAAAGTGAAAGAGGATATTGCCAAAGCTGCATCAATATTGGGGAATATAACCGGGCAGCAAAATTTGCGTTTTCGAATTCCATTCGGTTTGTCGAATCCGAATATTGCTAAAGCTATTCGGCAGTGCAGCTTTCAATCAATTGGTTGGTCGTTGCGTACCTACGATACTATGTCGAAATCGAAAGAACAATTAGTGCAAACAATACTTTCAAAAGTAAAAGCAGGCGATATTATTTTATTGCACGATTGGGGAACGCATACTGTTTCAGCCTTGCCTGAGATCATTGATGGTGTGCGTAGAAAGGGATTGGAATTTGGGAATATCTAATTTCCGGATAGTCATTGTCTTAATTTGTTATTCAACGTATGCTAGCAAAATCATCTCTAATGCAATCAATCATTCAGTCCTTTAAAACTTACACTATAAAGTGCGTACATGTTCTTGTGATGCTTTCATTGATAGTTTTATTGGATGCATGCAAGGTTACACGCAACCAAGCAAAAACCATAAGCCCAGAAGCTAAAGCTTTCATTTTGCATAATCATGCAGTTCGAATTCCTATTATTCCTTTCACTGAGCCGCTCGCCAAAATGGCGCGTAAAAAAGTGGATCATCAATTTGCGCCTTTTTTTGATCAAAAAGTAAAAGCATTGCAGCTTTCGATAACGCATGACACGATTTCAAATGTTCCTGTGATTTTTATTCACCCCAAAGTCTTGCGCAATAAGGAAGCTGTAGCTATATATATTCACGGAGGTGCTTTTTTATTAGGAACCGCCAATGATTTAACAGCTTTATCGATGGCGGATAAGCTAGGCATTACAGTGATTTCGGTTAATTATCAACTTAGTCCAAAAGTGAAGTATCCGGTTGCTCTGAACGAGATATATGCAGTTTATGCGGAAATTATAAAAAGGTATGCACCAAATAAAACGGTTGTGATAGGCGAGTCGGCAGGTGGCAACTTAGCATTATCGGTTGTTTTGAAGGCTCGAGATAGTGGGTTGCCTATGCCTGCTGGAATGGGTTTATTTACACCATGGACAGATCTAACAGGAGCGGGCGATAGTTACCGAGCCAATGAACATCGCGATCGTGTTATTGCTTGGAAAAATCAATTAGACAAGGCTACGAAAGTATATGTTAACAAGAGTCTGATGACAGATCCTTTGGTTTCACCGGCTTATGCCGATTATTCAAAAGGTTTCCCTTCAGCGATTATCACTACAGGTACGAGAGATCTCTTTTTGAGCAATTGTGTTCGTTTGTATTGGGATTTAAAAACCGCCAAAGTGCCTGTAGAATTGCGTATTTGGGAAGGCATGTGGCATGGTTTTGAATCGGAACAACATTTACCGGAAGGGGAGAAGTGTATAGACGAAGTGGCGAATTATTTGATAGGGTTTACAAAGTAAATGTATTGTTCGGTTGTAGATAGCTTGGTCTATGTTTTTTGATAAATTGTTAAGAACTGTTTCCGTTTTTATTTTCAAATACTAAAGTGCTGTCTGTTTTCGTTAGCATTAAATGCTGCGAATATTTTTGTTATTACTCGTTTCCAATGTTGCTTTCAGTCAGACTAGTTTTCAAAATAAACTATCCTCTGCTGCAATTGCACTAACAAAACAAAAGGTGGAGTACGATCCTGCCTATTTTATAATCGACTATCCAAATGGGGATGTGCCCATAGGGAAAGGTGTTTGCACCGATGTGGTGATTCGAGCCTACCGTAAATTAGGGATTGATTTACAAAAGAAGGTGCATGAGGATATGGTAGTGCACTTCGATAAATACCCCAAACTATGGCAGTTAAAACAACCCGATAGAAATATAGATCATCGTAGGGTGCAGAATTTAATGGTATTCTTTTCTCGTTTTGGTATTGTGAAGCCAAGTTCTATTCAAGCAAAGGATTATGTGCCCGGTGACATTGTTTGCTGGGATTTAGGGAAAGGTATTGTGCATATTGGATTGGTGGTGGATAGAAAATCGGAAGATGGGCAACGCTATTTAGTTGTGCATAATATTGGTGGCGGGCAAGTATTGGCTGATTGTCTTTTTAGTTTCAAAATTATAGGTCATTATACATATTCCGGCTGAAAGTTTATCCGAGTACCTTTTATTTGGCGTTATTCCTTTCTTCCAGTTTTTTGTTGTATTCCTCAAACTTTTTTTGAGCTGTTGCAATAGATGAAGAAATTTCAGTAGGTATGTTGTTTTCTTTCTCGTAATAGCTTTTTAATTCTTGGAATGTATAAAGCGCTTCACGCATCTTAAGGTCCCAGGACGAAAAGTTGAGTTCACTATCATTTAGTGTTTTCTCATAAATTTCTTCTGCATTTTTAATTTGTATTTGAGCGATTTTGTTCGCTTTATCTTTCTCACCAAGCTTTAGGTAATTCGAGGTTAGAAAGACGGTTGAACTTGTGTATTTCAGTTTTGTGTAAGGGAACCATTTTAAACAACTGTCGAGTATACTCTTCGCCTGTTCTGGTTTTTTTTCAGCGATGAAAGTTTCGGCTAATTTCTCAAAGGCAAAACAGTAGAATAAAAATATTCTATTTGTACTTTGGTCTGAAGCCGCAGGTGTTGAAAATTCAAAAGGTTTAAATTCATTCAAAAAAAAGGAGAGCGTTTTCTTTGTATCAACAGGAGAATTGAAGGCATATGAGTTATCATTTTGTTTTTTGCATAGCGTAAATACGGCACCGGTTCTAATCAAATGCTTTCTGATTCCCAATCCCATGTCTTCGTTTAAATATAGGGTGAAATGTATAGCTCGTTTCCATTGGTTAGCCGAAATCATATCCAAAAGTAAGATTTGATCTTTCGAGATGTAATTACTGTCGGCTAAACCTATTAAGCCGGTTTGTTTAAAAAGTTTTTTATATAAGGGGTTGTCTTTGTATAATATATCTAATGATCCGTTTTCCTTGTATTCTTCCGATGAAAAATGGGTAGGGAAAACCTCACTTGATAAAAAGGGTCTGTGTATCGCATCAACATACTTATCAGTATTGAGGAGTGGATATGCAACGAGTAAAACATCTGTTCTGAAATGATATTTCAATTGCAAATAATAGAGCGGGTAGGTGTCTAAGTCTCCACTTGTTATTAAGATTGAATTTTTTTCACAACTAGCTAAAATGTTTTTAGCCGCATTGATGTAGGTAACATCATATAAACTATCAGGAATGTTTTTAGTGGCCTCCTTCAAACTTTGGTTATACCAAAGCAATAAAATAGTACTTATGTTTTCGTTGCAATATTTGTAATAGATATTACCAACAAATGTTTCATAATATGGGTTTTGCTGATAAAGTTTTTTGTATGTTTCACTGGAAAGATTGGCTAGTCTAAGATACTCCTTAATTTGGCTCAGGTTCATATTGTTTTCTCCTCGCGGTATCTTGAAACAAAGTGAGTTTTCTTGAAGCGAGCTATATTGATTGGGATACTGCAATAAGTTGAGTGATAATTCAGAATACGCTTTTCCAAGCGCATAGAGTTGATCGTCACTGAGCACTGTAGAGTCTTTATACAAATCAATGATTTGTATATGCCACAATGGAAATCCATAAATCGGAAACTTTTCAAAGCAATCCTTATCTCTTAAACTTACTTCTAGTTCAGCTTTATTACTCGCAATTTCATCTTCCGATCTTTCTATTCCAAAAGGGATATATGTTTGTTCTTTTTTACTCCAGCAAAGCACAGGGTTGTTCAGTTTTTCACTGTCCTTCTCATAACTTATAACATAGATATACCAACCTTCTGTTGTTTTAGCAAGTTTAAACGCTTCATTGTCCCCGTGTTGGTGTGGACTTACTCGCGTCTTTACATAATTCACCACATCATCGTAGAAAGGGAATCCATACTTATCGAGCTTAGGTGAATTGGCATATACAAGATTTAATAAACTCAGAAAAGCTGCAGTGAGTGTGATTTTTAAAATGGTAAAATTGTTTTTCATAGGTGTATTTATATAAAGCGTTAATAGTTCCACGCTTCAAAATTACATAGCATTCAACTGTAACAACAATGTTGTAATCATGATGAAAAGAATGAAGCCGTTAGTTTGGATAGGTTTTTAATTTGTCGGTGAAGATTTTATATCGTTCATCAAACAATCCTAGGCTCTTATTGATTCCTTCAGGTATACCGTCTGAAGTTTTGTAAACAGATTTTAATTCTTGTAATATATAAAGTGACATGTTAATCATTAAGCTCCATTCAGATTTACCCATGGTCTGATTATCTATGTTATTTGTATAAAGAGAGTCTGCATAGCACAATAATTTTTTAGCTACGATATCTGCCTTTTCTTTATTTCCTGTTTGAATATAAAATGAAGGAAGCGATGTGCAATACACATCTAATGCAAAAAACTTTTCGGGGAACCATTTTTCGCAACTATCTAACATCATCTTTGCATTCTTTATTTTATTTTCTTTGATTAATGTTTCGCAAAGTCGATTAATTGAAAGGCGATAATTCGAAACAAACGCTTTTATGTTAATGTCAATAAACGGCTGTTGCTCAAAATTAACGGGTTTAAAATCATGTAGATAAAAGTTTAATGAATGTTTACTGTTTACAAGAGCTTCTGCATGGCTATTTCCACTGCTTTTTTTAGTTGTCAGTTTATACACCGAGCCATATATTTGTAGGTATTGATCGAACCCCATAAAACATTCGCTACCCACTGTGTTGCAGAAAAAAACAGGCCTAGTCCATTTGTTGGTTGAAAGCATATCTAAAAAGAGGATTTCATTCTTAAAAATAGTAGCCTCTTCTCTTTTTGTAGTTAACCCTGTTTGTTTGAATAACTTCGTATAAAGGGGGTTATCGGTCAATAAATAATCTAACTTACCATTGTCTCTATACATTTCTGATGTAAAGGATGAAGGGAACGGTTGCGCATCAAGAAATTTTCTGCGAATGGCATCAATGTATCTGTCTTTGCCTAACAAACTCCAGTTAACAATCAAAACATCTGTTCTGAAATGATGCTTTAGTTGTAAATAATATAAAGGATACGTATCGTTATCTCCATTTGTAAAAAGTATCGCGTTTTTCTCACAACTCGCTAGTAAATTTTGAGCAGTGCTTAAGAAAAAAGCGTCATAAAGACTATCGGGTAAAGTGCTTGTAGCTTCTTCTAATCCATTGTGGATCCAAAGGGAAATAAAAGTTTGTACAATTTCGTTACAATACTTCGTATATATGTTCCCTACAAATGTTTCATACTGAGGGTTCTGTTCCCATAACCTTTTGTAGGTATTAATACTGTTTCCCAACGATGTTTTGAATTTTTCAATTTGCTTAGAAGTCATGCTAGCGGGCTGATAGGATAAGCGGAAACTAAGTTCTGCATTACTGGTTACACTGAAATAACTTGGGTCATTTATTAGGTCAGTGGCATAAGCAGAATAGGCTTTACCTAATGCATATAATTTCTCATCACTCAAAACTGCCGAATCTTTGTAAATGGCTATGATATCAGATTGCCATCTTGGGTAGCCATAGCATGGGAACTTGTCAAAACAATGTCTATCATTACGAATAATTTCAAAGTCCTTGGCTACGCTATTGGCTTCATCTTCGGATCGTTGTTGTCCGATTGCAACAAAATTATTGGTTGATTTATCCCAACATTTTACAACGGTCTTTATTGGATTGGTGTTGTTTTCATAGGCAATGGTAAGCAGAAACCACCCCTCCGTTGTTTTAGCCAATTTGAATGATTCGTGCTCTTCATGCTGAAATGGGCTTACTCTTGTCTTTACATAGTTTACCACATCATCGTAGAATGGGAATCCATAGTTGTCGAGCTTAGGTGAATTGGCATAGGTACAATTCAAAACAAACAACAGTGCTGTTGTTTGTAGGGTTTTAAAAAAGGATATATTGTTCTTCATAGTGTTATGCTAAAGTAAGAAAAGTTTGAAAATCTTCTTTTTCCCAAGGTTAATGTCTTGAGGCATCGACATCTGGGAAATTACCGAAAAAATAAGAGCAGGCACCGCCTCTATCAAAGAGCTTATAGAAAAAATATTTATTGCACTAAAGGAATGGTTGGAGAGTTTTGTAGGTAAGATTGGGGAAGTAGGCATAAAGGTATTTGAGAATGCAGATATGCTAGTAGAGCGCGTTATTAAAACAATAGCCGAAAAGCGGGTAGAGTTTTATTTAATTATATACAAAAATAAATCAGACGCAAAATTACTTTGCAGTATAATAGGCATAGATGCTTTTCTGATGAAGACGGCTAAAGATTTGATAGTATGGAATGCTCGCAAAAACATCCGCGCCCTAGCCGAAGAGGGATTTGAGCTATTAGAAAACGAGGGGCAGTATTTTCTGAAATATGCCAATGATATTGTAGATTTAGGCGACCTAAAAGCGGCAGCCAAGGAGCTAAATGCTATATTTGACAAAGGCACTAATGCCAAAGCGAAAACTGCACTTGAAGAGTGGATAGAGCGGGTGAAGTTGAGACAGCAAGCCTATGGTGAATTTGTAGAAAAGCTGGGAAAGGAATTTATTGAAGGATTTGAAGAGCATTTGAACGGAGTAGTTGGAAAAAGCAAAACAGGAAAAACAAAATGCATAGGAATACATAATTCTGAACAAATTCTTAAAGGAAATGTAAGACTACAGGGGAACAAACCTACTATACCACCAATCCCTAAAATGGATGAACCTTATCTGGCATTTGTACAAAAATATGATGAAGTATCAAAAATGTGGATTAACAAAACTAACTCTACTTTACGTTTGAATGGCAAACAAGAACGATCTCTTACTACAATGTTTCCTATCAATTGGGATGGAAAAAGAATTATGGAAGAAGTGGCGGTGGCGTGGAAGGAGATGATGTTTGTAGAAAAATTTATTGCCAAAGAAAATGACAAAGATGTTTTAGTAGAAAAGTATTTAGGGAAAGCTACGACAGGGATGAATATAGAACTAATTTTTAATGATGGAGTTTTAATAACAAGTGCTCCTAAAATTAAAATATAATTATGAATATCAATTTTAAATACAACAAAGAAACAGAATTGCTAGAAATTTCATCTAGTGAGCAGAAATATGAATCTATAAGTTTAATCAGCAACTGGGGCTGGACCTCCGACCGCGTAATAGAGGATTTGGAATGGCTGGAGCAGTGTAGAAATGGCACGTTTCATACAGAAGATAAGCAAGATTTTTTTATTGTTGGCTTTGAAAACTCTCCAGGAGAAATTCAAGTACTAAATGGTGATAAAGCATACGTCTTAGATGCCTACGATTTTGACAAAGACCCCTATTTAGAACTCACCTTTGATGAACTGAAAGATTTCCTAGAGCAAATGCGTGATTTTTTGATAAGTGTCGGGCAGTAGTCAGCCAATGATGTTATAGATTTAGACCCAACTGTAAGTAGAGTAGCTGATATCCCTTTAGATACCCCATTCAGAGCTAAGATTGACATAAAATCATTAGCTGGCAAGTTGTTTCCAAAACGAGAAATATCTTCTATGTTCCCCCGCAACTGGAGCAAAGAACGCATACAAGAAGAAGTAGCTTGGGTGTATGAAAGTACGGTGGCGAAAAGCGATGGATTTGTACGTACTAAAGTAAATGAAGATGGAATGATTATACATCAATACCTAGGTAAATCAACAACTGGTTTTGATATACTTATTGAATTAGATGAGGCAAAGAACATTATTAACGCATATCCTTTTATATAATTATGGAATACAAATTTCAAAAAAAGCATGTATCGAATTCTACATTTCATTTGATTGAGTGTAAAGAAAAACATTTGTTGGAAAATTTCTCGATTTACAACTGGACCCCCGCCCTTGCCCAAGCAATCATAGATGGGGTAGAGGGAAGTAAAACAAAAAGTTTTGCAGAATCTTACAGTTGGGGCAATGAAGATATTATATTAAAAAGTATGGAGCATGGTGTTTTTCTATGGGATATGATGGCTCGCAGGGCTGATAAAAATCATAAAGAAGAACAAGACCTGCAACTCACCCACCAAGAATTTATAGACTTCATGAAAGACTTTAAGAAGTTTATAGAGGAGAATAGTTAGTCGTTTTTTTTTCATCCTGGTCGAAGTTTTAGACCCTGCAACTTCGGACTAAAAAGAGAAACAATTCCCCCTAACCCGAGTATAGATGAACCATTTATAGCGTTTGTCAAGTTTTTTGATAAAATGAATCCTGCTAGTTTTGTAAAAAAATCAAACTCTACTTTACGTATTAATGGTAAGCAAGTAAGAGAGGCTACTACCATGTTCCCCAAAAACTGGAATGATGAAAGAATTATGGAAGAAGTGGCAGTGGCGTGGAAGAATATGGAGGTTTCTTGGAGCAAAATTGAGGAAGGTAAAAAAGTAGATTGCTTTATTGGCAAAGCTACTACAGGTATGGAGATTGAATTGATTTTTAACGATGGTGTGCTAATAACTGCTACACCAAAAATAACTTTAAAATAAACGACATGATAAATTTAATTTTTGATTTCGATGATAAAATAGGGTATTTATCTATTAAACCACAAGAGGAAAAATATAAGCCAATTGCTTGGGTCAGTAACAGAGGCTGGACCTCCGACCGCGTAATAGAGGATTTGGAAATGTTAGAGCAATGTCGAGCAGGTACTTATCATACGGAAGATGGCCAAGACACTTTTTATGTGGGATTTGAAAACTCGCCCGGTATTATCATGGTAGGTAGTGATGAGGATACCGCAGAACTCTATGATGCTAATACTTTTGATAAAGTTTATATATCACTTACACTCGATGAGCTAAAAGATTTCCTAGAGCAAATGCGTGATTTTTTGATTAGCGTGGGGAAGTAACTAGAGATGCATTACCCCATCCAGGTCGAAGTTTTCGTCCTCGTAACCTTCGCCTGTAGAGGTTGAAATTTATTAGATAAATGGAGTTACTTCTCCCTCGGTTCGTGACCTCACGAAACGAAACTGTTTACATAGCGCTTATGGTCCGTGGCGACACGAACCATGGAGTTGGAAAACCACCTCCGTCTCCGCCAAAGCGCGGAGCCACCTCCGCCTGCGGAGGACAGGGAGCATCCCGTTCCATTAAGTTTTCAAATTGAATGGAGGGTATAAAAAGAAGATTCTATCTTCCTTCTTTTCTTCGAACAGTTCAATTTTCTTCCTCTGTTCACGACCTCACGAAACGAAACTATTTACATTGTGCGAATGGTCCGTGGCGCCTCGACCCTTTGACTTAGCATATTTTTTTTGATATATTGTTAAGAACTGTTTCCGTTTTTATTTTCAAATACTAAACTACTGCGTGTTTTCGTTAGCCTTAAATGCTGCGAATATTTTTGTTATTACTCGTTTCCAATGTTGCTTTCAGTCAGACTAGTTTTCAAAATAAACTATCCTCTGCTGCAATTGCACTAACAAAACAAAAGGTGGAGTACGATCCTGCCTATTTTATAATCGACTATCCAAATGGGGATGTGCCCATAGGGAAAGGTGTTTGCACCGATGTGGTGATTCGAGCCTACCGTAAATTAGGGATTGATTTACAAAAGAAGGTGCATGAAGATATGGTAGCGCATTTCAATCTATATCCGAAATTATGGAAACTAAAGCAACCCGATAAAAATATTGATCATCGTAGAGTACAGAATTTAATGGTGTTCTTTTCGCGATTTGGTGTTGTTAAACCAAGTTCTATTCAAGCAAAAGATTATGTACCCGGAGATATTGTTTGCTGGGATTTAGGGAAAGGTATTGTGCATATTGGATTAGTGGTCGATAGAAAATCGGAAGATGGGCAACGCTACTTGATTGTGCATAATATTGGTGGAGGGCAAGTGTTGGCTGATTGCCTTTTTAGTTTCAAAATTATAGGTCATTATATTTATGATAGATGAATATTATAATCTCGATTTTAGCTATTTTTTGCCCTCGCTTGTTTCAAGCACAGATGTTTGGAAGTACTATTTTCCGTCTTTTCGAACGAGTCTTCGAGGAGAAATCTCTCTTTTGAAGATGAGACTTCTCCTAGGAAGTCGAAGTGACGGTTTCAGCATCAAATCGGATGTTTTCACCCGACTGCGAGTAATGAATACTCTGGTTTGTTTCAATTCAACTGCAGAAATATCAACTGCAGAATAATTTATTATTGTAGCACAATTCGCGTAAGGGGCTGCAGCGGAAAGCCCACAGTGGAGCTGCATAGCGGAACGAGGACTTGCAGCGAAAGACCCGGTGCACTGCTTAGTGCATACGCCACAAAAAAAAATCCCGCCATTGCTGGCGGGAAGTATATTACTATGCTTTGCAGCACAGCAACAAAAGCGAGTTTAATTATTTGTTGTCTTTCACCTCTTCGAACTCAACATCAGAAACCGGTTCTTCTGTTGTAGCATTTGCTTGTGGCTCTCCTCCTCCTGCATTACCCGCTTGTTGCGATGCATTGTAGATATCTTGAGAAGCGGCATTCCAAACTGTGTTCAGTTCTTCTAGCGCTTTTTCAATTCTTGTCAAATCTTCAGAGCTTCTTGCGTCTTGCAATTCTTTCAATGCTTTTTCGATTGGCTCTTTTTTATCGGCCGGAATTTTATCGCCAAACTCTTTCAATTGCTTTTCGGTTTGGAACGCTAAGTTATCGGCAGTGTTCAATTTTTCTGCTCTTTCACGAAGGGCTTTATCGGCATCTTCGTTGGCTTTAGCTTCTGCTTTCATTTTCTCGATTTCTTCTTTGCTTAAGCCTGAAGAAGCCTCGATACGGATGTTTTGCTCTTTGCCTGTGCCTTTATCTTTAGCGGTTACATGGATGATACCGTTAGAGTCGATGTCGAAAATAACTTCGATTTGCGGAACACCACGTTGTGCAGGTGGAATATCATTCAAGTGGAAACGGCCGATGGTTTTATTGTCTTTTGCCATCGCACGCTCGCCTTGCAACACGTGGATTTCAACCGAAGGCTGATTATCTTGTGCTGTAGTAAATACTTGCGATTTTTTAGTTGGGATAGTGCTGTTTGATTCGATCAATTTAGTCATTACACCGCCCATAGTTTCGATACCTAACGACAATGGAGTAACGTCAACCAAAACGATATCGTCTTTTACATCACCGCTCAAAATTCCGCCTTGGATAGCAGCACCTACGGCTACTACTTCATCCGGATTCACACCTTTGTTTGGTTTGCGGTTGAAGAATTTCTCAACAGCTTCTTGAATTTTAGGAATACGTGTAGAACCTCCTACTAGAATAACATCATCAATTTGACCGATGTTGTAACCTGCATCTTTCAATGCTTGCTCACATGGTTTCAATGTTCGCTCTACTAAATCATTTGTCAATTGATCGAATTTAGCACGCGATAATTTTTTCACTAAGTGTTTAGGCACACCGTCAACAGCCGTTACATAAGGCAAGTTAATCTCTGTTTCTTGCGAAGAAGATAATTCGATTTTCGCTTTTTCCGAAGCCTCTTTCAAGCGTTGAAGGGCCATTGGATCTTTGCGTAAATCTACACGCTCTTCTGCCAAAAATTCATCGGCTAACCATTGAATGATTTCGTGGTCGAAGTCATCGCCACCTAAGTGTGTATCACCGTTTGTCGATTTCACTTCGAATACCCCGTCACCCATTTCTAGGATAGAGATATCGAATGTTCCACCACCTAAGTCGTATACCGCAACTTTCAAATCTTTACCTTGTTTATCTAAGCCGTAGGCCAAAGCTGCTGCTGTAGGCTCGTTCAAGATTCTTCTTACGGTCAAACCTGCAATTTCGCCTGCTTCTTTAGTAGCTTGACGTTGTGCATCGTTGAAATATGCCGGAACGGTAATAACCGCTTCGGTAATGGTTTGTCCCAAATAATCTTCAGCTGTTTTTTTCATTTTCTGCAACACCATAGCCGAAAGCTCTTGCGCAGAGTACATACGTCCGTCAATATCTACACGAACGGTATCGTTATCTCCTTTTGCCACTTTATATGGAACACGGGTCATCTCTTTTGTTGCCTCAGAAAACTTGATACCCATGAATCGTTTAATGGATTGAATGGTTTTGGTTGGGTTGGTAATAGCCTGACGTTTTGCAGGGTCGCCCACTTTACGCTCTCCATTGGTTAAGAAACCGATAATGGATGGGGTGGTTCTTCTGCCTTCATCGTTGGCGATCACAATCGGGTCATTTCCCTCCATCACAGAAACGCACGAGTTGGTTGTTCCCAAGTCTATACCTATTATTTTTGCCATGTTAATTTGTTTTGTTTTGAAATACATAATCAATGAATGTGCCACCGCCCGATTTGAGGTATTATTGTCAAAAAAAAGTCAGTTTGTCATTTAAATATTGTCAGCCTTGCAAAAAAGGCAATAAAATTGGCGGGCATAGACTTGCTTTTTGATTAAATCCCCTACATTTACAAACTTAACATTGCTCATAAAAACACCAAAAACGTGTCGACACACAAAGAAATTAAGCGTATTACCACGCAAACCCTACAAGATTTTAAAGAAAATGGCGAAAAGATATCGATGCTCACGGCATACGATTTTTCGATGGCAAGTATTGTCGACCAAGCAGGTATTGATGTGATATTGGTAGGCGATTCGGCTTCTAACGTTATGGCCGGTCACGAAACTACACTCCCTATTACCTTGAATGAGATGATTTATCATGCTTCATCGGTTGTTCGAGCGGTAAGCCGTGCCTTGGTGGTGGTCGATTTGCCTTTTGGAACCTATCAAGGGAATTCCCGTTTGGCATTGGAGTCGGCTATACGTATAATGAAGGAGTCGGGAGCCCATGCTGTAAAGATGGAAGGCGGAGGTGAAATCCGCGAATCCATAGAACGGATTTTAACAGCCGGTATACCTGTTATGGGGCATTTAGGTTTAACGCCACAGTCTATATATAAGTTCGGAACATACACCGTTAGAGCAAAAGAAGAGCTGGAGGCACAAAAACTACTGGAGGACGCTATGCTTTTGGAGAAAATCGGTTGCTTTTCGTTTGTAGTAGAGAAAATTCCGGCCCAGTTAGCCGAAAAAGTAGCAAAAAGTGTACATATTCCGGTTATTGGTATTGGAGCCGGTCCCGGAGTAGATGGACAAGTACTTGTTTTGCACGATATGTTGGGTATAAATAAGGAGTTTCGTCCGCGCTTTGTAAGACGCTACTTAGAGATGGCAGATTTGATGGATAATGCCGTAAAACAATACATAACTGACGTAAAATCAACACGTTTTCCAAGCAATAAGGAGATGTATTAACGAAATTTTGTTTTGTGGATAAGAACTGTAAATTTGCACCCGAGCATTAAACTGCTCATCGATTAAATTAATCTACATGAAGAATATTCTATTTGCCCTGTCTTTATTAATGGTGTCTTTTTCTGGTTTTGCTCAGCCTTGTGCTGATCTCCAGTGTAAGTCTTTTGTTGGCACTGTTAATGTTAACAGCTCTCTAACTATGTGTTTTTCGCCAGGTGTAGGCGTTAATGATTTGAGTGGCGGAACTTACGCTATTCCTAATATTGACACTGCATATGTGAAGACACAAGACTTTAGAGGTAATGCATATTTTGTTAACGACAGCTGTTTGCGTTTCGATTCGGATACAATATTAGGTACAGCTAAAATCGTTTATGTTGTTGTTGCTAATGATTCATGCCATACAACTGTAGAGTGCAATGCCTACATATCTATTGTTTGTCCAACACCAACGGCTAATGATGATAATTTGTTAGCATATACTAATGTGTCTAATTTTCCATTAGGCGTTACAGGAAACGATATTTTACTCCCTTCTTCATTTTCGTCAATAACAGTTATTCAAAATCCGGCTCATGGAACAGCTGTTGTTTCTGGAGCATCGGTTAATTTCAGTGGAAATAACGCATACACAGGTCCTGATACACTTATTTATGCGGTAACGAATGCATGTGGTATGAAAGATACCGCTGCCGTATTTATAAATATTATTGAATGTTTAAGTGTTGGAGCAGTAAATGATATTGTAGGCTTAGTTCAAGGTACTTCTGCTACTGCAAATGTTTTAGCGAATGATACGAACACAGCTTTTGGATTACCTAAAGTAACCATAGTAAGAGCACCAACTCACGGTACGGCTACTGTAGTAGGAAACCAAATCGACTTTACAGGAGCGAATAACTATTTTGGATTAGATTCATTGTCATACTCAGTTTGTACTGATTGTGGTTGCGATACGGCAAAATTATATTTGAATATCAGCCAAGCACCTTGTACTGCTCCTAATGCAATTGTTGATCAATATTATGCTGGCTATTCTGCTTCTTGCGCTTCAACATTTAATGTTCTTGTAAATGACATCAACCCTGTGGGTGGTGGAAACGCTGTAGTAGCCATTACTAGCCCTCCAGCATTTGGAACGGCTACAGTAGTAAATAATCAAATTGTATACTCTGTTACCGATACAACACAAATCGGCTCAACCGATGATTTATTCTATTCATTATGCAACGATTGTTTCTGTGATACTGCTCGTTTGAGTATTGTTATTACAAATTATCCTTGCAACGGAGTTAAACCTACTATTTTACCGGATTATGCTTCTGTTTGTAGAAACGATTCAGTTTGGATTAAAGTTACGGCTAACGATTACGACTTAGAAGGAAGCTATGTTACTTTAACCGATACTAACTTAAATAGCGTTGTAGGACAGCCTAAGTTTGGTACAGTAGTTAAAGCCGATTCGGTTACATTATTGTATATTCCTAATGTAAATTTCTACGGTGTAGATACTTTTGTTTATCAGGGTGGCGATAATGGCAATCCTCGTTTATATGACCAAGCGCAAGTTTTTGTTACTGTGAACCACTGTAACAATCCACCGGTTGTATTAAACGGTTCAGGTAATCCTACCGATATTCTTTACATAACTATTTTGGAAGATTCAAACGGGACGTTGTGTTTGAATTATTCTGATGCAGATGGGGATTGGGTAACTACTTCAGCCGAACCATCTGTAGATACTATTGTTTCTATTCCAACCGGATTGAGTCCAACACCTTGTTTAGGAATTAAACCACCACATGATTATGTAGGTATAGATACTGTTCAAGTTATTGTTTGCGATGAATATCCTTTATGTGATACAGTTCTTGTAGTGATTAATGTTACTCCACGCGAAGACGCACCGGTAGCTTTACCAGATGTAATTAACTATGATTGGTCTAATCCTTGCAATGGATTGAATGTGTTAACGAATGACTATGATGTTGATTTGTTAGATTCATTTACAATTACAACATTCTCAGCAACTATCGGAAAAGGCGGAACTGTAACGCAAACTTCGGATAGTGTTTTGTGCTACACAGCTAATCCTTCATTTACAGGTATAGATACTATATTCTATACTATTTGTGATACCACTCCACTTTGTGCAACTACGTTTGTTGTTGTGAATGTTCCATTAACAGCTAGAGATGATAATTATACCATCAACCAAGAGCAAGAAACTACTTTTGATGTTAAAGCTAACGATACACGTTTCGATGGTGAGCAAGTAACGCTTTGCAGCCAGCCTCAACACGGAACAGCTTCGGTTGAAAACGGACAAATCAAGTACACGCCAAGTGATGACTATCCTTACGACCCTATTCAGGATAACACCATTGGAAACGGTTTGGATTCTTTCTGCTACACATTATGTAATGGTGGAGGTACTTGCGATGTGGCATGGGTGTATGTAACTATCATTCCTAAACCTAAGTTCCTTATACCGGAAGGATTTTCACCGAGTGGTGATGGAACAAACGATAAGTTTGTAATTGTTTCTGCCGAAGAGTATCCTCAATCACAATTGTTGGTTTACAATCGTTGGGGAGATGAAGTGTGGAGAAATGACTCCGGTTATCAGAATGATTTTGACGGTAACTACAAGAAAAATGGTGCCGCTTTACCGGATGGAACCTATTACTACATCTTTAAATTCAATAAAGATGGGGTGAAAGATAGAGTAGGATATATCGTAATCAATCGTTAATTCAAAACAACAAAGCTATATAATGATAAAGAAATATCTATTTGCGATTAGTTTGTTTGTGTCTGGAATGGTGTCTGCACAGCAAGACATCGGGTACACAATGTACAGATTCAACAACACCATTTTTAATCCGGCATGTGCTGGAAGTAGAGATGCGCTTTCTGCAGTTGCCATTTACCGTTGGCAATGGATCAACATCCCAGGTGCACCACGTACGGGGTCGTTTTCCATTCATTCTCCGTTAAAAAATGATCATATCGGTTTAGGATTAACATTCACGAATGATCGTTTAGGTGTTACACATACCAATAAGATTGAAGGAAATTTCGCCTATAGAATTCCACTTGGAAAAAAGAAAAATGTAAAGCTTTGCTTTGGTGTTAACGTAGGCGCTACAAACTATCGTTCTACATTGAGTGGGGTTCAAACCGGAAATCCTGATCCAAACTTTAGCCAAAACGTTTCGCTTTGGATTCCAAACATTGGAGCGGGTGTATATGCATATAGCGATAAGTTCTTTGTAGGTGTTTCTGTTCCTCATATTTTATCGAATTCATTATCTACTAAAAATAAGGTTTGGGAAACAGGTGTAGCTGATGCACACCAATACCTACAACTTTATGCTACTGCAGGTTATGTATTCAGCTTGGGCAAAAAAGTGAAGTTTGCTCCATCTATCTTGATGAAGTATGCGCCTAAACACGCTCCAATTGATTTCGATTTCAACGCTAACTTCATTTTTATCGACAGAATTTGGTTAGGCGCAAGTTATCGTTTGTCTGATTCTTACGGATTTATGGCTGCTTTCAATGTATTGCCTCAACTTCGTGTAGGTTATGCGTATGACTTAACGGTTAGTCCGCTTTCTAAATTTACAACCGGTTCGCATGAAGTAATGCTAGGGTACGACTTTGAATTCAAAAATAAGAGTATTGTTAACCCACGTTACGTAAGATATTTCTAATAAAAAATCCTTAATCCTTGTGATGATGAAGAAAAGTATATTAACCACTTTAGTAAGTCTTTTAATCCTTTCAGTTGTTGCGCAAACCAACGTGAAAAGAGGCGATAGATTATTGAAATCGTTCCGATTCAAAGATGCGACTGAAGCTTACAAAGCTGTTGTTAAAAAAGCACCTAATGATGTAGATGCTCGTCAGCGTTTAGCTAGATCGTATGTGTTAGCTGAAGATCACGTTAATGCAGAAGCTACTTATGCCGACTTATTAAAGTTGCCTAATGTTCCTGCAGTGAATCATTTATACTACGGACAAGAATTACGTGCCAACGGGAAATATAAAGAGGCTGATGATCAGTTCAATTTGTATGCTGCTGGTGCACCTTCAGATGTTCGTGGAAAGGAATTGAGCAATGGTTTGAATAAAGTGTTGGATTTAGCACAAGACAAAAAGGTATATGCTATTACTAACCTTCCTATCAACTCTTCTGCATCTGATATGGGGCCGGCTTTCTATAAAGAGGGTATCACATACAGCGCAAACAAAGGCCTTGATGCTTCTGTAGTGCGTTTCGATAACTGGACAGGTCGTAAATTCTACGATATATACGTTGTAAATGGAGATCAAAACGGTAACCTATACGATGCTAAATTATTGAAAGGAAAGCAACCAAACAGACGATTTCATGAAGGTCCGGTAACTTTTGCTAATGGTGGAAAAGAAATGTATTTCACAAGAAGCAACTATGTGAAATGTAAAGTAGGAAAGAGCAAAGATAAGATTGTAAAGTTGAAAATATTTTACGCCAGTTTCGATTCTACAAAAAACAAATGGAGCAATATTACTCCACTTCCTTTTAACAGCAACGAGTATTCGGTAGGTCATCCTTCATTATCTAAAGACGGTAAACGGTTATATTTTGTATCAGACATGCCGGGAGGATATGGTGAAACAGATGTTTATGTTTCTTACAAAGATGGTGCTACATGGGGACCACCTATTAACTTAGGCAAAAATGTAAATACACCTGGGCGCGAATTGTTCCCCTTCATTGCTGAAGATGGTACTTTATACTATTCATCTGATACTAAAACAGGACTTGGAGGTTTAGATGTTTATTCTGCAAATTATGCAAACGCAGAGTGGTCTAACGTTCAAAACTTAGGTGCACCAATTAATACCAATGCTGATGATTTCGGTTATATCATTGATGGTAAAAACGAAAATGGATATTTTGCGTCTAATCGTACAGGAGGTCAAGGGGATGATGATATTTATAAATTCAAGAAAACAGGTATCACGCTTTGCGGAACTGTAGTTGATGCAAGAACTAAAGATGTACTTCCGGGTTCTGAAGTTAAGTTGTATGAAGGCGATAAAGTTATCGGCACCAAAAATGCAGGAGCGAAAGGTGAGTTCTGCTTTAATGTATTACCGGGTAAATCATACAAAGTGAATGCAACTAAAGCTGAGTATGAACCCAATGGTGTAAGCTTAACCACTCGAAAAGAAAATACAATCGTACAAATTCCTTTATCTAAAACCGGTGGTATTGATTTAGCTGTTTGTGTAACGGAGAAAGGAAAAGGTACAGCAGAAGGTGCAATTGTTATTTTAACAAACAAAGCTACAGGTGAGAAAAAATCATGTGTTGTAACGGCTGATTGCAAATGTACTTTCGATTTACAACCGGAGTCTGATTATGAAGTTTGCGCTTCTAAAGAATCAGCAAATGCAAATGGAGACTACGATAAGCCTTGCAAACAAATTACAACAAAAGGAAAAGTTGCTCCTGCAAGTTTGCAAGAGAACTTAGAATTGACCTATTTGGAAGAAGGAATGGTGATTAAGTTAGAGAATATCTATTACGACTTAGATAAAGCAAATATCCGTCCGGATGCTGAAGTTGAATTAGGGAAATTGTTGAGCTTGATGAATAAATTTCCGATAATGGAAATTGAATTGAGTTCTCATACCGATTGTCGTGCTACTATCAAATACAACGATCAACTTTCTGCGCGAAGAGCTCAGGCTTGCGTAAATTGGTTGATAAGTAAAGGTATCAGCGGTACTCGAATGATTGCTGCCGGATATGGTGAAAGAAAATTGACAAATGATTGTGCTTGTGAAGGTTCAGTAAAATCAAATTGTACTGATGCTCAGCACCAAGCCAACAGAAGAACAGAATTCAAAATTCTTAAATTGAAATAATCAGTAACTCATTTTTATAAAGGGTTGATCGATTGGTCAGCCCTTTTTTTATGAATATGCAATTATATTATCATTCGGATTTATCGATCGACATCTTAGATTTAACTGAAGAGGAATCTGTTCATCTTAAGGTGTTACGCTTGCAAATTGGCGACCAAATTAGCATTACAGATGGGAAAGGTACATTAGCATTTGTGGCTATAGAACAGAATAAACGAAAACAATGGACAGTTCGCATTTTAAAGCGTGAGTATACAAACACTCCAAGTTACGCGATTGAACTCGCTATTTCGCCTCTAAAGAACAATGAACGCATTGAATGGCTATTAGAGAAGGCCACCGAAATGGGTGTAACTGCATTCACCCTTTTGCCTTGTGCACGAACAGAGCGAAAAACGGTGAATGAAGAGCGCTTAAGAAAAGTGATGATATCTGCTGCTAAGCAAAGTCAACATTTGCATTTTCCGGAATTACGAGTAGTGAAAACGTTTTCTGATTACATCACAGAAAAGACTGAAGCCGAAAAATGCATCGCCTTTTGTGGCGCCAATACTAAACCCATTCATGATTGTATCGCAGTAGGTAAACCTTTACGTATTTTAATTGGCCCGGAAGGCGATTTTACGGAAGAGGAGGTAGCTCTTTCCCATCAGTACGGATACCAATCTGTTGGTTTAGGAGAAAGCCGTTTGCGTTCTGAAACAGCAGGGTTGTATGCTGTTGCCGCTTATAAGTTTTTAAATCGACTTTAGCGATTAACTCTTGCCCATATTCGGCCGGAAAATAACAGTGCCTGTTTCGTTATTGAAATCGATGCGTTGCGCATTTAATACTTGAAGTTTTCTGAGTAATTCGATTTGTTTGATTTCGTCTGTCTCTAATTGCAATTGCTCCTCAATCATTTTAACTTGCTCTAAACTATGATATTGTTTTAATCGTAACACTGCCGAAAACATATCTTTCTGAAAGAGCATCTGTTTGTCGGGAACAATTACTTGATAGCGTTTCCACCAGCCATCACTTATTTCATGTTGGCTTGTCAATAACTCGTATGCAATTACTGCAATTGCTTGATCTTCGTGATGCATATAGGCATTCGTTTCCAAGGGCGAATCGGTTTGCTTAATCTTGTCAAATGCATATTTGTATTTGGTTTCAAACTCAATGCCTTCTAATTCGTCAAAAATGAATTTTGCTATCGTCTCATCTTGTTCATCGTACTTAATTCGCATGGCGCCAAACTCCATTAAAATACGAACAATATCGCGCTCATAATATTCCAGCGATGGAGTTGCAATTTCTACCTGTTGTATTTTATGCAACTCGGACTCTACTTGCTGTTCGTATGATGGTGGACCTTGATATTCTTCCTCTTTTGGTTTTGTAGTTTGGTTTTTTCTTCGAAGCTTATTCACTTCAATGATGAGTAGTTGCTCCGACATGCCAAACTTTTCTGCGCAAGAACGCACATAAACAGACCGTTGTATGGCATCCGGGATTTTTGCAACCGTTGTAATAATATCTTTGATTAACTCCGCTTTCTTTATCGGGTCGTTCTTCGCTTCTGCAGCAAATAAGGATGATTTGAATACAATTAAATCTTGCTTATGTGTTTTTACATAGTCTTCAAACGCAGTAGTGCCCACCTTTTTGATGTAAGAATCCGGGTCTTCAGGCTCAGGAAGCACAACAATGCGCACATTCATGCCTTCTTCCAAAATCAAATCTGTTCCTCGTAATGCGGCCTTTACCCCGGCACTATCGCCATCGTACAGTAATGTAATGTTATTGGTAAATCGTTTTATTAATTTAATTTGATCCACTGTGAGCGCAGTTCCTGAAGAGGCAACAACGTTTTCAATGCCATTTTGCACTAATGAAATAACATCGGTATAACCCTCACACAAAAGACATTCATCTTTCTTTCGGATATCGCTTTTAGCTTGAAAAATACCGTATAGAATTTTGCTTTTGATGTACACATCCGATTCAGGTGTGTTTACATACTTTGGCGCCTTCTCATCCTTTTTCATAATCCTTCCGCCAAAGGCAATCACCTTGCCCATTAGATTATGAATAGGAAACATGGCTCTGTTACGGAAGAAATCGAAACGGGAATCTTCTTTGGAAGAAGTTAGTCCGGCTTTTTTCAATATATCGAGCTGGTAGCCTTGTTTTAAGCCTGTTTCGGTGAGTAATGAGCCCGATTCAGGAGAGAAGCCCAGTTGAAATTTATCGATCGTTTGCTGCGAAAACCCACGTTCTTTGAAATAAGCTAAACCCACTCGACCTTCTTCGTTATTCAACATATAATCGGTGAAAAAACGTTGTGCAAACTGATTCACAATTAAAATACTTTCTTGTTGTGAATGTTTGATTTCGTCTTCGCGCTGCTTTTCTTCCGACACAAATTCTTCTACCACTTCGATGTTGTATTTCTTTGCTAAGTAGCGCAAAGCCTCGGTATAGCTGAGTTGTTGGTGTTCCATTAAAAAGGTAATGGAATTTCCGGCTTTCCCGCAACCAAAACATTTGTAAATATTTTTAGCTACGGAAACATTAAAAGAGGGTGTTTTTTCGTTGTGAAACGGACAGCAGCCAATAAGCGAAGAGCCTCGCTTTTTCAAGGCAACAAATTCTCCCACCACCTCATCAATATGAGCAGCATCAATAATTCTGGAGATGGTGAGTTTTGGAATCATGGCTTAAAGCTAAAAATATTTACATTCGGGATAAATTGAATCCAATGAACATACCAGCAAAAAAAGTAGCCAAGCTCAAATTAGTGGAATTAGCCGAAAATAATTACCATGTTTTTTTAACGGTTAAGACCAACGGCAAACGAAATATATTCATTTTAGATACAGGGGCTTCAGGTTCGGTAGTGGATTTGAATTATTACACCAAAAATTTGGCGGCAAAGCATAAAACCATTAATCAAGAAGTGCGCGGATTGCACAGTACACAAAGTCAAACGCACGTTGGGAAATTGAAAACACTTGAAATTGGTACTTTACAATTCAAGAATGTGCAGGTGTCGTGTATTGATTTGTCGCACGTGAATCAAGCCTACAAAATGCGCGATTTGAAACTAAAAGTGAATGGGATTATCGGAAGCGATATTCTTGTGAAGATTGGCGCTATCATTGATTACAAAACAATGGAACTGTTAGTTCGAAGTTAATGTGCTAGTCATTCATATCGCTTGCTGAAATTTTGTTGTATGTTTAACGTATCAATTTGAAAATGAAAGTTGCATTCTCTTTTATCGTTTGTGTTTTACTCTTTGGTGCCAGTGTAGCACAAGAGAAACCTTTACAGATTGCTTTGTTGAAATACAATGGTGGAGGCGATTGGTATGCGAATCCAACGTCATTACCCAACTTGATTAAATATTGCAATCAAACCATGCGCATGAATATAGAGTCCGAACCTGCTACGGTTGAAGTAGGGAGTGCTGAGTTGTTTAATTATCCTTTTGTGCATATGACCGGCCATGGCAATGTGGTGTTTAGTAATCAAGAGTTGGAGAATTTACGTACGTATCTATTGGCCGGTGGATTTTTACATGCCGATGATAATTATGGAATGGATAAGTTTATCCGTATTCAATTGGAAAAACTATTCCCCGGTGATAAGTTGGTTGAGTTGCCTCCTTCGCATCCTGTTTTTCATCAGCAATTTGATTTTGCAAAGGGTTTACCAAAAGTACATGAGCACGATAGCAAGCCTTCTCAGGCCTTTGGTTTGTTTCATGAAGGTAGAATGGTGGTACTCTATACCTTTGAATGTGATTTAGGCGATGGCTGGGAAGACCCCGAGGTTCACAAAGACAGTCCGGAAAATCATGAGAAAGCCTTGAAAATGGGGGCTAATATTATTCGTTTTGTGTTTAGCGGGAAAAATTAGTTTTTCGCTCTTTTTAGCAGCAACGAAAGATAGTACACGGAGACAATGACCAATCCAATGACAAAGAAACTAATGGCATAGGGGCGCAACGTATCTTGAAAGTAGAACTCCCCAATCATCCAGGATGAGTTGGCGCAAATCCAACAGCAGATAGCTAAATTGTGGGCCAATTCACTCCATGTTTTTCGATTTACCCAGGTGATGTAAATGGCCATGGCGAGCGTAGGTATAATCATAGCTACACCTACTTGACGGCTGAGGGTAACCCAACACAAGTCTTTTATCAACCAGATTAAGATGTGTAGGTTTTCGTATTTTCGAATGTTGTTTTGTGTGTTCAATGCTTTTGTTTATTGTCGAAAGATGCGATACGAACTAAAAGAATAAGAATTTTTATTCTACAATATTATTCCTAACAGCATAGAGTACTAGTCCGGCAACATTTGAAACCCCTATTTTTTTCATTAATTCAATACGAATAGCATCTACTCTTTTCTTGCTTAGGAAAACACGTTTGGCAATTTCTTCGCTGGTTAATTCTTCGCAAATTAACTTGAGAATATTGCGTTCCGTTTCCAGTAATGGTGTTCCGTTATCGTTAAACTGCGGACTAATTTTACTGCGTTTCAGCAATCGGTTAAGCATAGCTGTATTCGACTTCTCATTGAAATAAAAGTTGTTGTAATACACACTTTCGATGGCAATGGCTATTTCTTCGGGGTCGGAGTCTTTAGTGAGAAAGCCTTTTGCGCCTGATTCTATTGCGTTTACAATATGACTTTCAGCATCAAACATTGAAATGACAATAGCTTTTACCGCTGCATATTCCGATTGAATTTTTTCTAGTACTTCGTAGCCATCCAGTAACGGCATTCTTAAGTCCAATAAAACAATATCTGTTGGTGTGTTTTTGAGGATGTTTAACAGTTGTTCTCCATTTTCCGCTTCAGCAACAACGTTCACTTGAGGTAAGTCGGACAGGATAGACATTAAGCCCTTGCGAAAGAGTTTGTGATCATCGGCAACGATGATTTTGATTTCATTTGTTTTCATGTTTTTGGTTACGCATTAACCTTACGAATTCACCGCATATTGTGGTTTTCGGCACAATAGATTTTCCCCTGCTTAAATTTACAAATCAAAATGGTGTTGCCAAATGCAGTGCATTTTTTTGTAACGTATAAAAGCCTTTGTATTTGTTTGTAGATAGCCTTTTTGTTGGTTTCTTATCGATAAAAAATACTATCCATCGTTAAAGCAAATCGACAGAAGATTATGTTTTGGAGGTAGTTCAGTGAACGGAAATGTTATAAAAACTAAAAAAGGTTGCCGAAAAAATCGACAACCTTTTAGAGGTCGAGAGCGGATTCGAACCGCTGTACAAGCTTTTGCAGAGCTCTGCCTAGCCACTCGGC
>CAYNMP010000021.1:0-58129 GCA_964398475.1 uncultured Chitinophagaceae bacterium
GTAACTGGGGCTAAGTCGTAACAAGGTAGCCGTATCGGAAGGTGCGGCTGGAATATCTCTTTTTTAGAGCTAGATATCTTGGTTCTATATTTCTTCCTAATTTTTCAAAATTATTGTTCTTTAGAACAATTTGTTTCTTTCGAAACGGGGTGCAAACATACGAAGATGTTTTACATTTCCAAATTTTATTCAAAATTATTTTTGATTTTTTTATTTGACGTTTCGCAACGTGAATCCCTACAGCTAATGAGTTATGAACGTTTTCTCTTAGGGGATGCAAAAGTAATTAAGCTTTTTGCATTTCCATATTTTTGCTGTATTTTTTTTCAGTATCTCACCGAACCTTCGTGTTTAGAAAAGAACGCTTTTTTCTCGAAGGGGATGCAAATGTAGTACTACTTTCGATATTGACAAATTATTGTTGAAATAAATTTTACTATACAGTGTATAATGCCCTATTAATAGGCATTTGGGCTTCAATATTTTTTGAAGGCAGATGTTGTTGTCCATAATAATGCTATGTTAGTCAGTAAGTATATAGCACTCCTATATTGTATACATGTGAGAATTAGGATTTCTATACTTTAATTCAATACTCCTTAAAGCATACATATATATATGTATATCTTGTTTCGATTGACATACACATCTTGTATTTATACTTTACCTCATTTACAAGACCATTCTAAGACTTCTACTATTATTATTGTAAGTCAAATATTTACTTCAGAAATTTTATGTAGGTTTGGACGTTAAAACTTAAGATAAAAAATGGGGTTATTTAATTTCATGACGCAAGAGATTGCGATTGACCTGGGAACAGCTAATACGTTAATCATACACGAGGATAAGGTAGTGGTGGATCAGCCATCGATTGTGGCTATTGATAGAAGAACAGACAAAGTGATTGCTGTAGGACAGCGAGCGATGCTCATGCACGAGAAAACGCACGAGAACATTAAAACTATCAGACCGCTTAAAGACGGTGTTATTGCTGACTTCTACGCAGCGGAAAATATGATTCGCGAGATGATTAAGATGATTTTTGAGAAGAAACGATTCTTATTACCTCCGCGATTTAAAATGGTTATCTGTATACCTTCAGGCATTACTGAAGTGGAAAAACGTGCGGTAAAGGATTCGGCTGAGCAAGCAGGAGGACAAGAAGTGAAGATGATTTATGAACCAATGGCTGCTGCAATTGGCATTGGGATTGATGTTGAAGAGCCAAATGGTAATATGATTATTGATATTGGTGGAGGAACAACTGAAATTGCGGTTATCGCCTTATCGGGTATAGTATGTGATCAATCGATTCGCGTTGCAGGTGACGAGTTTACATTAGATATAGTAGACTATATGCGCAGACAACACAATATGTTGATTGGCGAACGTACTGCTGAAGCTATTAAAATCAATGTTGGCTCTGCGCTTACAGATATTGAGAATGCTCCGGATGATTATCCTGTAAATGGTAGAGATTTGATGACCGGTATTCCAAAACAAATTATTGTATCGTATTCAGAAATTGCACATGCTTTAGATAAATCGATTGCAAAGATTGAAGAAGCGATACTAAAGGCTTTGGAGACAACACCACCGGAATTGGCTGCTGATATTTTCAAAACAGGATTGTACTTAACAGGTGGAGGGGCTTTGCTTAGAGGTCTTGATAAACGTGTGAGTCAGAAGACCAAACTACCTGTACATGTGGCGGAAGACCCATTGAGAGCTGTAGTTCGAGGAACAGGTATAGCCTTGAAAAATATGGATAAGTTCACTTTCTTGATGGATTAATAAACTCCGCAACGAATGTATAATCTCGTTCGCTTCCTACTCAGGTTTTGGCTATTGATTTTATTTCTTTCGTTAGAAGGTTTTTGCTTTTATCTGATTTACCAAAACAGTAAATTCCACCAAGTTTTCCTTTATAATAAAGCCAACGAAATAAGTGGCAATGTTTATGCGCAATATGCTGCTTCAAAAGGTTATTTATCTTTAGGCAGAGTAAACGATTCGCTTGCCCATGAGAATGCCTATTTACGGCAAAAAGCGATGGAATCGTTTATCTATTTAAAGAAAGAAGAGCATACTGTTAACGACAGCACGGCCTCTAAATTCCAAGTGTTTACATATATGGATGCAAAGGTGATTCGCAACAGTGTGAATCAAACCGCCAACTATATCTACCTGGATAAAGGAGCTAGCATGGGTATTAAAGAGCAAATGGGCGTTATTTCAGCAAAAGGAATTGTTGGTCAGGTGGTAAAGGTAACTGACCACTACTCTGCTGTAATGTCGGTATTGAACAGAAATTTTAGAGTGAGTGCTAAGCTGAAAAAATCGAACTTTTTCGGTCAGCTTTTTTGGAACGGAAAAAGTATTGATGAGGTCCGTTTAGAAGAAATCCCTAAACATGTTAACGTACATGTTGGTGATACCATTGTTACAAGTGGTTATTCGGTACTCTTCCCTGAAAACATTATGATTGGTCGTGTTCGTAAAATATATGCTCAACCGGAAAAAAACTTCTTGGAGATTGATGTTCAACTATCGGCAGACATGAATAGCCTTTCTCATGTATATGTGGTAAACCATTTACAAAAACAAGAACTAGAGATTTTAGATTCAGCAGTAATAAATCAGGCAAAGAAATGAGTGGAGTTTTTCCTATAAATATCATCCGCTTTATCCTGTTGCTTTTAGCACAGGTAATGTTCTTCAGCAACATACATGCGCATCCGATGTTGGATGTATATATCTATCCTATTTTCATTTTATCGTTACCATTCAACACGCCAAGATGGTTGTTGATGATCCTCAGCCTTATTATGGGATTGAGTGTCGATTTTTTCTTAGGCTCTTTAGGCATGCATGGTGCGGCAGCGTTGCTCCTTGGCTTCCTCCGTCCAAACTTAGTAAGTATAATTACACCTAAAGGTGCCGACTTTGAGATTAACCCCAACATCTATGTTCAAGGCTTTATGTGGTTTGCTACTTATTATTCAGTTGCTTATCTCATTCTATTAGGCGGCTATTTTTGTATAGAATCGTGGGGGTTTTACAACTTGTTTTGGTTGATAGTAAAGATACTTTTGAGCACGACTACTTCTATTCTATTATCCATCTTCATACTGTATTTGTTTACAACTGACAAGCGGAGAAGACATACATAAAGAAGAAACGTAGTCCTCCATTTCAAACAACAAAATTTGTTGCATTTTTATCCTTACTCGGATATATCCTTTTATTTTAGCGCATTAATTTTTTCACTTGAAAGACCTCTTTAAAAATCGATACGATATTATTCGACTCATCATTGCTGTTTTTGCAGTGTTGTTTCTGATACGTTTAGGTTATATTCAGTTGATTGACAAAAAGTACTCCATTCTTGCCAGAAACAACGCCATTAAAGAAATTGAAGTATATCCTACACGTGGAATGATCTATGATCGAAATGGAGAGCTCATCGTATTTAACGAGGCTATTTACGACATTATGGTTATTCCTAGAATGGCTAAGAATGTTGATTCTACTAAGTTGTGTGAGTTATTGCAAATATCGGATACGGATTATACCGACAGAATGCAAAAAGCAAAAAAATACTCTACGTTCAAGTCTTCGTTCTTTATGAAACAAGTATCGATGGAGACCTACTCACGTTTTCAGGAATTTCTGTATTTGTTTCCAGGATTCTTCGGACAAGTAAGAACAATCAGAACTTATCCGAATAAGTGTGGAGCACTTGTTATGGGTGATATTGGAGAGGTTGATGACCGATTAATCGCTTCGTCTAACGGATACTTTAAACCCGGTGATTATGTAGGAAAAGGCGGCATTGAAAAGACCTATGAAAAGGAGTTAGGAGGTACACAGGGAAAGAAATTCATATTTGTTGATGTGCACAATCGCGATCAAGGAAGTTTTGCTGATGGGAAATATGATACTATGGCAAAATCGGGGGATAATATCTATACCACATTGGATATTAAGCTTCAGGCGTATGGGGAAAAACTGATGCAGAACAAGAAAGGGAGTATTGTTGCCATTGATCCAAAAACAGGAGAAATTTTGTGCCTTGTTTCATCGCCAAGTTACGACCCAAATTTATTGTGTGGAGCAATTCGAGGAGAGAATTTTGCTAAGCTAAATCGAGACTCCCTAAAGCCATTGTTCAATCGAGCAACAATGGCCACTTACCCTCCGGGCTCAACATTTAAGCCTGTTGTAGGATTAATTGCGTTGAACGAAGGTGTACAAGGGGAAGTTTATACTGTACCATGTAACGGCACCTATTTCTTTGCAGGTTTGTCGTTGCACTGTTCGCACCATCACCCTTGGGCAACTGATATTGAATATGCATTAGCTCAATCGTGTAACCCTTATTTCTGGCAAACATTTAGGAATGTAATTGAAAACAGAGCATACGCTAAGATTCAGGACAGCTATGGAAAATGGGCGAACTATTGTAACAGTTTTGGTTTGGGTAATCGCTTAGGTATTGATTTACCTTCAGAAGCCAAGGGAAATATTCCAAGTGTGAAGTACTTCAACAAAATATATGGAGAAGGGGGATGGCATTCTTCTACTATCATTTCGCTTGGAATTGGTCAGGGGGAAATATTAGTTACGCCATTGCAGTTAGCAAATGTTTTTGCTGCTATTGCAAACAATGGCTGGTATTACACACCACACGTTGTTAAGAAAATCATTGATCCTACTACACAAAAAGACGTTCGCAAAAAAGATGAAAAGCATTATACAAAGATTAGTCCGGAATGGTTTATTCCGGTTAGAGAAGGTTTGTTTCAGGTGGTACAGGCTGGTACAGCGGCAGAATCACGAGTAGATGGGATTGCCATTTGCGGGAAAACGGGAACTGTGCAGAATCCACATGGAGACAATCACTCGCTTTTTGCCGGATATGCCTCTAAAGATGAACCCAAAATTGCTATTGCCGTTTGTGTTGAAAATGCTGGATATGGGTCTAAATATGCGGGACCAATTGCTTCACTTATTATTGAAAAATTTTTAAATGATACCATATCGACTAAGCGATTGGCAAAAGAAAAGGCAATGTTAGAGGCTAATCTTATTCATAAATATAGCCCAGCGCCAAAACCAAAACCAGAAGATGAGTAAGTATAAAAAAGAAGAACAGCTTTCTGCGCATATCGATTGGGTTATAGTGATGCTATACCTTGGTCTGATTCTCTTTGGCTGGGTGACAATATATTCTGCCGTTTATCAGGAGGAAAATCAAAACATATTCAGTTCATTAACCAATAGTGGCAAGCAATTCCAATGGATGATTGTAAGTTGCATAATTGGGTTTGTTTTACTCATCGTAGACAGTAAGTTCTTCTCGACATTTGCTTATGTGATTTATACAATAATGTGTATAGCATTGGTTGGTGTTATTTTTCTGGGTGTTGAAGTAAAAGGGCAACGGAACTGGATTCGTTTTGGAGGATTTCAAATGCAACCTTCTGAATTGGCTAAAGTAGCAGCGTGTTTGGCTGTTGCAAAATACTTAGGAACACTAAATGTAGACATACGAAAATGGAAAGATAAATGGAGAACCTTTGCCCTAGCCGGTTTGCCTATGCTTATCATTTTAGTGCAAGGTGATGCCGGTTCCGCGATTGTATTTGTTGCACTTGTTCTCGCTTTTTTCAGAGAAGGCTTAGAGCCGTATTTCTTGATTGTGGGTACAGCTGTAGCTGTTATCTCCGTATTAGCACTTCTTATTCCCAACTACATATTCATTGGCATTCTGTTTGGTGTTGCCCTGTTGTTTGTATATCTATTTTGGAGGAACAAAACAACGGTAAAAATCATACTTGGGCTTTGGGTGATTGCATCCCTTTATGTGTTTACCGTGGATTATACCTTCAGCAAATTGAAATCACATCAAAAAGACAGGATAAACGTTTTACTTGGAAAGGGAGGAAACGATTGGAATATTCGTCAATCAATTATTGCCATTGGCTCCGGTGGACCTATTGGAAAGGGTTATTTACAGGGCACACAGACAAAACTAAAATTCGTACCGGAACAAAGTACAGACTTTATTTTCAGTTCTATTGGTGAGGAATTTGGATTTATAGGTTGTACCATTTTGATTGGCGTATTCCTCGCATTATTTTATCGTATTCTATTTTTAGCCGAACGACAACGCTCTAAATTCAGTCGTGTTTATGGTTATTGCGTTGCATCCATACTCTTTTTCCACTTCCTGATTAATGTGGGAATGGCTATTGGTGTAGCCCCGGTAATTGGAATTCCATTGCCTTTTATCAGCTATGGAGGTTCATCGCTACTATCGTTTACGGTTTTGCTGTTCTTATTCATTAGAATGGATTCACAGCGTATGGAGGCTTTTAGATAAAGAACTATTCTTTCTCTTCTTCGCCCTCCGGTACATACTCGCCTTCACTACCGTAGTCTTTTACTTTATCGATGGTTTCATTTTCAAAAGCACCACAATCAAGCTCTGTGGCCATTTTAGCGGGACGTTCAAACACATGTGAACGAGAGAACTCTTTAAAGTGTGTACTATCGCTGTATACTTTCTGCATAAACTTCGCCCAAATTGGTAGAGCTGTACTTGCTCCCTGTCCGTATGCCATACTGCGGAAACGAATAAATCGGTCTTCACAACCCACCCATGAACCGGCCAAAATATCTGGCGTTGCGCCAATAAACCAACCATCGGAGTTATTTTGTGTTGTACCTGTTTTACCGATGATATCACTTTGCAATCCATACTTAAATCGCAAACGCATACCCGTTCCAATCTTCACCACACCACGCATTAACTCTACCATTGTATAGGCTGTTTGTTCATCCAAGACTTCGTTTTGTTTTGCTACGAAATCTTGAATTACGTTACCAGATTTATCTTCGATACGCGTAACAAAGATGGGTTCAATGTGCGTTCCTTTGTTGACGAATGTAGTGTACGCACTTACTAACTCAAACAAAGAGGCATCAACAGCACCTAGACAAATAGAGGGTTTAGAAGGAATATCATTCTTAATTCCCATTTCGTGTGCTAGGCGAACTACTTCATCGGGCGACATTTCATGCATTAAATAAGCAGTAACAGAGTTCACCGAATTCGCTAATGCATGCCGAAGCGTCATTATTCCGCCATATTTAGAATCCGAGTTTTTAGGTGTCCAATCGGCTGATAGACCAAAACGGGGATCTCCTTTTTCAAATGTAACAGGAAGATTCGGCACTTGATAGCAAGGCGAATAGCCTTTATCGCGAATAGCCGCGCAATACACAAATGGCTTAAAGGTAGATCCTACTTGACGTTTAACACTTTCGTTCACATGATCGAACTGGAAATGCTTGAAATTGATTCCGCCAACCCAAGCACGAATATGCCCAACGTATGGATCTACTGCTAAGAAACCATTCTGTAAAAACAAACGATAATAAATAAGAGAATCCTTTGGACTCAGCACTGTATCTTTTTCACCTTCATAAGTGAATATAGTCATTGGAATTGGCGTACTCATTAGCTTGTCGATTTCAGCACGCGACTTACCCTCTGCTTTATATCCTCGATAGCGATCATTTTGCGTATAGGTACGCTCCCACTCCTTCGGATAATCTTTCCAAGGATCAGAGCCTTCTTTAAATTTAAAAAATATTTTTTGCCACTCCGTTAAATGCTCACGTTGGGCTTCTTCGGCATATTGTTGCATTTTTGAATCAATCGTAGTGTATACCTTCAACCCATCTCGGTAGATATCGTAATTGCTACCATCCGGCTTCTTGTTTTTCTTGCACCATTCTTTCAGCCAAGAGCGTAAATATTCCCGGAAATAGGGGGCTCCTCCTTGTTCGTGTGATTCCGGATGGAAATCGATATGCAATGGCAATTTAAACAATGAATCGCGTTGTTGTTGATTAATGAAGTTGTAATGAAACATTTGATCAATCACCACATTTCTTCGCTTCTTAGAATTCTCTGGATGCACTCTAGGATTGTAGGTATATGGTGCTTTGAGCATTCCAACTAACACAGCTGCTTCCTCTACTTTTAATGAATCAACCGTTTTCCCAAAATAAACTTGTGCAGCATTCTTTACGCCAAAGGCATTATCACTGAACTCAACTGTGCTTAGATATAGGGCCATAATTTCTTCCTTTGTGTAGGCTCGTTCTAATTTTGCGGCAATCACCCACTCTTTTAACTTTCGAATAACCACAAATATTTTCCACGAATTGCCTCGCGGGAAAAGGTTCTTCGCTAACTGTTGTGTGATTGTACTTCCGCCTCCTTTTCCACCGGCAAAAACTCCTGAAACTGCACGAGCTATGGCTTTCAAATCTACACCTGTATGCTCGTGAAAGCGAATATCTTCAGTAGCCATCAATGCATCTACCAAACATTTTGGCAAATCGGCATAGGTTACATTCGATCTATTTTGACTGTAATATTTACCAATTACTTTCCCGTCAACAGAAATAACTTCCGTTGCCAAAGCAGAATTTGGATCTTGTAAATCTTCCACAGAAGGCATATAGCCAAATAGTCCAACCGACATCAAAAGAAAAAAGGCAACTGCACCTGCAAAACCAAAAAGAAAATATTTCCAAAACTTAGGCATTCGTCTATTCGTTGTTATAGCTATTAAAAGGTTAATCCACCATCTACATTAATTACCGTACCGGAAATATATTCCGCATCGTCAGAGGCTAAGAAAGCATAAGCTTTTGCGACATCTGCAGGTTTTCCTGCGCGGCCAAGTGGCACTCTGAAAATGATCATTTGCAACACATGGTCAGGAATTGTTTTGATGATATCCGTTTCTACAAACCCCGGAGCAACTGCATTAACGGTAATATTATATTTTCCAAGTTCTTTAGCTAAAGATTTAGAAAAACTAATCACGCCCCCTTTGGTTGCTGCATAATTGGTTTGCCCGAAATTACCATTGTGTGCTACCACTGAAGATGTACTGATAATTCGCCCATATTTCTGTTGAATCATATAATCGCAGACTGATTTTGTGGCATTGAAAACACCTGTGAGATTCACATCCATTACCTGCTGCCATTGCTGTACATCCATTTTTGTGAGCGATGCATCGCGCGTGATTCCTGCATTATTAATCAACACATCAATACGCCCGAACTTTGCAACTGTAGCACTTGCCGCACTTACGCAATCTTCCATAGAAGCCACATTAACCTTACAAAAAAGTGTTCGCTCAGCAACACCAAATTCAGACACTGTTTGCTTGCCAACTTCTTCATTAAAATCCCAAATGGACACATTTGCACCACGTTCTAAAAATAAGCTCGCTGCAGCTTTTCCGATGCCATTGGCACCCCCAGTTATAACAACAGTTTTTCCTTTAAACATAACTTCTATTTTTCTTCTGCTTCGAATCGTTCAACCGATAAAATACCATCAAGCTCTAAAAGCTTTTCACATAGATCGTCTAGCTCAGTGGTGTCATGCACATAAATCATAATCTTTCCTTCGAAAATACCTTCTTCACTTTCAAATGAAATGGAACGCATATTCAAATTCATTTGTCCGGTAATCACATTTGTGATTTTGTTTACCAAGCCCACATCATCAATTCCGCTCACTTTTATACCGGTTAAGAATGCGATATTATGCTGTTTCGTCCATTTTGTTTTTACGATACGGTAACTGTACTTCGCCATTAACTGTACCGCATTCGGGCAATTGGTTCTATGGATTTTAATACCTTCATTAATGGTGATGAATCCGAACACATCATCGCCAGGCACCGGATTACAACAAGAAGCAAATTTATAATCAATCTTATCGCTGCTTTCGCCCATGATAAGTAATTCAGCATTTTTCTTTAATGCTTCCTTAACAGCTAAATCAAAGCTTTGCGCTTCAGCTTTGTTCTCTAATTCTTTCAGACGAGGCAGTTTAATTTTTCCTGCAACTGTATCTAGCTTACTTAAGTCGGCAAGATTAATTCGTTTCGAGGCAACTTCGAAATATAAATCCATTGGCGAAATCACTTTAAAGTGATTACACAACAACAAGATATTCGCTTCAGAATCCTCAATTTTAAGCGCTTTCAGCTTTTTCTCCAATTCCAGTTTTCCTTCTTGCGAAATTCTACGTTTATCATCTTTCAACGATTGCTTAATAGCACTTCTCGCCTTGGTTGTAGTTACAAAATTCAACCAATCCTCATTTGGCAATTGTTTATTGGAGGTAAGAATTTCTACTTGATCGCCATTGCGTAACTTATGACTCAATGGCACAAGCTTAGTATTCACTTTTGCTCCAATACATTTTCTACCGATGGCCGAGTGTACCTCAAACGCGAAATCCAGTGCTGTTGCACCTTTGCGGATTTTTTTCAAATCTCCCTTCGGAGTGAACACAAAAATCTCCTCGTTCAATAATTCAGTACGAAAATCATTCACCAATTCTATAGCGTTGTCTTCGGTGTTACTAAGTACATTCTGCACTTTTTCTAACCAAACATCCAATGCATTATCGCTCGAGTTTTCTTTGTACTTCCAATGTGCTGCGAATCCCTTCTCGGCAATTTCGTGCATACGCTCCGTACGAATTTGAATTTCTACCCACTTTCCTACGTTACTCATCACCGTTGTGTGCAAGGCTTCGTAACCGTTGGTTTTAGGATTCGAAAGCCAATCGCGCAATCGATCGGGACTTGGTTTGTAGATATCTGTAATGGTAGAATACACACTCCAACAATCCGACTTTTCCATGTCTGGTTTAGAGCGAAGAATGATTCGAATGGCAAACAAATCGAAAATTTCCTCGAAAGGAACATGTTTATTTTTGATTTTATTGTAGATGGAATAAATGGATTTCGGTCGACCATAAATATCGCAATCGAATCCACGTCTGTCGAGTTCTTCTTTTAACGGACGAATAAAATCATTGATAAACTTGCTTCGCTCCTTCTTGGTTTCATTGAGTTTACGGGCAATCTCTTTGTATAAATCGGGCTCTGTAAACTTCAACGACAAATCTTCCATCTCCGTTTTGATGGCGTATAGACCCATACGGTGAGCGAGAGGAGCATAGAGATAGAGGGTTTCCGAAGCAATTTTTAATTGTTTGTCTCTACGTAAAGAATCAAGCGTTCGCATATTGTGCAAGCGATCGGCCAATTTCACCAAGATAACACGAATATCATCGTTGAGTGTTAAGAGTAACTTTCTGAAGTTCTCGGCTTGCATGGAACTGTTCATATCGAACACTCCGGCAATTTTGGTCAGTCCGTCAACAATTTTCGCAATCTCTTTATTGAAGCGATGTTCAATTTCTTCGAGTGTTACTTCGGTATCTTCCACAACATCATGCAGCAAGGCACAAATCACTGAAGTAACATCTAACCCCATCTCTCCTGCTGCAATTTGAGCTACAGAAAGCGGATGGAGAATATAGGGTTCACCCGATTTTCTGCGCATACTGGAGTGGCTTTCCATAGCCAATTCAAAAGCTTCACGGATATTTTTCTTGTCATGTTTTGAAATATTATTTCGTAATAAACGCAACAAGGCACGATACTCCTTTAAGATGAGCTTATTTTCTTGTTCAATATCAAATGACGGTGTAGTTTCCATGTGTTACAATGTAGAAAAAAAGTAGAAATGATAAAAATATAATCAAGGATTATCGTTTATTGAATTGTCTTTCACGAGCTCATAGGCTCGCTTAACGGCATAAAACTTCTGGTTAATGGCTTCCTTACTCAACGGGAGTTTACATTTATCGGGGTGATACTTTAATACCATTTTTCGATATGCCGCTAGAATTTCCTTTGCGGATGCGCCTTCCTCAATCTCTAGCAGCACATAAGGATTTGAACTATCTTTAGCCATATTCAAATACGACTCCATGATTGCATTCGGCACGCCTAAATATTTGCCAATTTGTTGTAATACTTTAATCTCCTTTGCATTGATGAAATCATCGCTCACGGCTACATCAATCAAAAAGCGAATCATTTCATCGATTGAATCTTCGGTGGCTAAGGATTTTAACTGAGTGCAGCTAATTTTTGTGTAAGATGATGTGTTAACGGAAAGATGATTTTGCAATTGTTCCATTCGCTTCTTTGAATAGACAAAACCAAAATGCTGATTGAAGTAATTTACAATAAACTGCTCCGTTTGTGAAGGGAAGGCCTTGCTTGCTTTTATTACATCAGCCGTTAAAACAATCAATGAGTTTTGAATTTCGAGTAATTGCGCCTCCCGTAGTTGTTTCTGAAAAGGCTTTTCCTGCTTATGCTGTTCGCCCTCAGCCACTTCGCGAAGCGATTGTTTGATGCGATCAAAAAATGTTTTTTTCTGCATATATCATTTCCGATTATCCCTTATCAGTGAATACAACAATGGCAATAAGAAAACAACAACAGTTCCTATGGAGAAATACATATCTGCATGTTCCGATTCAAGTAAATGACTTACGGGATTAGGATAATAATGACCTATAGATTCTAACATCAACTTTAGTCCCAACAACAGAATAACAACAAACGCAGAATGACTTAACAGCGGGTGGCGTTCCATCAATTTCACAAAATAAACAGCTACTGTTCGCATGGCTATAATCCCTATAAACACACCAATACAAATCAAAATAATATTATCAGTGAAGGCCACAGCAGCGAAAACGTTATCGAGTGAAAACATTAAATCCATGCTTTCTACCATCAACACCGTACTCCAAAACGGGGAAAGAAATTTGAATCTGTTCTTTGCTATATGCCCTTCAGGGTCTTCAACAGTGCTTGTGTGCGAGAAGAAATAGTCTAATCCAAGGTATACTAAATAGGCTCCACCCAAAAGTTTCAGCCATTTTATTTGAATGAGATAACTGGCTAGGAAAAGACAAGTCCCTCTAAAGATATATGCCAAAACTAAACCAATGCGCAATGCACGCTTCCGGTCTTTTTCTGGTAATGGCATTACCAAAGTGGCTAAAACTGCAGCATTATCTACGCTCAGTAAACTTTCAATCACAATCAAATTAAAAATAATTAGCATAGCTGTATGCCAATCAGTGCCTACAAGGTGTTCAATCGTAGAGAGTATGTCCATTTCCTTTCTTTAAGTTAATATGCCTTCCCTTTCAACATGGGTACAAAAGCACAATCAATAAATTGTTCTTCCTCGTATTCATTTTCCTCAATGCGGGTAATTCTTCTCATAACGGTTTTTGTTTCATCGTTTAAGGGGATTACCATTTGTCCTCCTATCATCATTTGCTCTAATAATTTGCGAGGAATTTCATCTGCGGCTGCAGTTATTATCACTTTATCAAATGGAGCAAAACCAGGCACACCAACAAAACCATCGCCAAAAAAGGTTTTAATAGAGGTGTAACCCAATTCGCGAAGGAATGGAGCTGTTTTGTCGAATAATGATTTTTGGCGTTCTATGGAAAATACTTTAGCTCCCATTTCTGCCAATACTGCAGCTTGATAGCCACTGCCGGTACCAACTTCCAAGACTTTATCGCCTTGTGCAATTTCTAATAACTGGGATTGATACGCTACTGTATGTGGCATAGAAATGGTTTGTCCGCTCCCGATTTGAAAAGCTTTGTTCTCGTATGCCATTTCATCAAAAACGGATTCAGCGCCCATAAACAAATGGCGAGGTACGCGCTCCATTGCCGCCAACACGCGTTCATCGGTAATACCCAAATCACGCATTTTCTCTACCATCGCTTTTCGCAATCCCTTGTGCCGAAACGTATCGTTAATCATGCCTAAATTTAGTTAGAATTTGTTTTGGCAGAGTTTTTGATTTCAACACCTTAGGTAAGATGATTAATAGATTGTACGATATTATGTCTGTAACTATTTTTAAAGTCTTATATTTAGTATTACAAAACAAAAAACAAACGCATGAAAAAACTTTTGCTAGTTGTATTGGCTTTCACAGCCTACAGTTCATTTGCCCTTAAACCATCGAAAGAATACGCCTTCTACCCTGAAGATTTAGGCTTAAATTTTAAGGAATGGCATGTTAAAACGGAAGATGGTATTGATATTTTGGCATGGAAAATTTCTCCGGCTAAATCAATGTCGGATAAAACCGTAGTTATCTGTGACGATGGAGATGGCAACATGGCTGACAACTTTGATATTGCAGGATTATTTCTTGGCGCGAACTACAATGTAGTGATGTTTGATTATCGCGGTTATGGCAAATCACAAGATGCGCGTGTGAATCCGAACATGTATATCATGCCTAACTTTGCGAAAGATTTGGATGCTGTTATTACGGAAGTGAAAAAACAAGATGCGAAGCAGATCATCACTGTATATGGCATTGGAATGGGAGGCGGATTGGCTATTGGGGTTAGCTGTAATAACGTAAAAGTAAAACGTGTTATTGCTGACGCGCCCTATACTGACTTGGAGACCATTAAAACGCGATTGAAAGAAGTAAAATCATTAGATATTATTGTGCCTCCAGGTGCTGAAAAAACATTGTATGAGCCTAAATTTGCATTAGAATCTAAAGGACAACATTTAGAGTCGTTAATGTTGATTGTAGGAGGTGCTGATAAAGTAGTATCGCAAGCGGATATGCAAACATTGACTGCATTGAGAAAGAAAAACTCAGACTTATATGTTGTGCCGGGTGTTGAAAACGATAAGAATTTTACCTCCAATAAAAATGAGTACTTCAATAGAATCAAGGCTTTCTTAGCGAAACAGTACTAAGAAAATCATATGTTTTAAACAAAAAAGTCTCGGAGTTGCTCCGGGACTTTTTTATGTAATCACCCTAATACTAGTACTATAGATAGAAAAAAATGTGAAAACATTTTTATTAATCAATCGATTGATTAATATTGCACAAACTAATTGAAACACATGAAAGAGTTACAGCCAGAGAAGCGAGACCACATCATGGACGTGGCAGAAAAATTGTTTGCTGAAAACGGTTATGATGCTGCATCGACAAGAAAAATAGCCGCAGAGGCGAATGTAAATTCGGCTATGATTGCGTATTACTTTGGTTCGAAAGAAGAACTATACAAATCAATTATACTTAGAAGAATCATATCGCTTAAAAGTGATAAAAACATAACTGAAAACAAGGAAACCTCAGTACTTGATAAAATTCTTTACATCGCAGATTTATACGTTGAGATTTTCTTTAACAATAGAACCTTTCACAAAATCATGTTTCGTGAAATGGGTATGACCCGAAAAAGCGAAGTGATGACTATCGTAAAAGATCGATGGAGAAACAATTTTGGATTAATTATCGATTTAATCGAAAAAGGAATCAAGAAGAAAGAAATTAAAAAAGTAGACCCCGAATTGTTTGTAATGACCTTAATGGCTATTCCCAGAACCTATGTTTTATCAGAAGTTTTGGTAGCTGATATCATGAAAACAAAAAATATTGATGCCGTTTATAGTAAGAACATGAGAGATCGACTTAAGACTTATATGAACAATTTGATCAAAGTCACGTTAGAGAAATAATTTTTTTGTCCATACATTAATCAATCGCTTAATTAATATGATACATCAGAGACTATCGCTTGTCGCTCTTCTACTTTATGGAGCCAGCGCATTTGCACAAAATGAAATCAAACGTCCGTTAACCATTCAAGAAGCCATCACGTTGGGCACACAAAACAGCAAAAGCATTCAGGTATCGAAACTAAAGATTGAAAGCGCTGAAGCTAAACAGGATAATGCCATCAATCCATTTCTTCCAAATCTATCGGTAACGGCAGCGTATACACGAATAAGTACAAATATCGACCCGTACAAAATCAGTATTCCGGGAGTTTTTACTACTGAATTAAATCCGGTTATTCCGAATCAGTTCTATAACCGTGCTTCAGTGCAACAAACTTTGTTTGCCGGACTTCGCAACATCTACAACTTGAAAGCCGCAAAAGAAATACTGGAGGCTAGTAAAATTGACACGAAGAAGGAAGAGGATGAATTGAAACTGATCGTTATTCAACAATACTATAACTATTGTAAAAGCCTTTCATCGCAAAAAATTATTGATGAAAACGCGAAAACAATGGATAGTCGATTGAAAGATATTCAGAATTTTAACTCGGTAGGGATGGCGTTACAAAACGATGTACTGAAAGCTCAACTAGCCAAATCGAGCTTAGATGTAACGAAGTTGGAAATGGAAAACGTAACGGCTATCGTAAACTACAACTTAACTATTTTGTTAGGTATGGATGAAAAAACAATCCTAACTCCGAATCTTTCAGAATTAGAGAAATCAAACGCCACTCCAAATCCAAGAGATATCGAGTCGGCAACTGCCAGCAGAGCTGAATATAAAAGCGCCCTACTAAAAATTAATGCAGGCAACTATTTAGTGAAAAGTGCAAAGAGTGCCTATTATCCTACATTAGCGGGTGGTTTCAACTTCTATTATAACAATCCAAATCAGCGAGTTTTCCCACAGCAAGCCAAATTCAAAGATACTTGGGATGCCGGATTAACCTTGAACTGGAACCTGTCTTCGTTATACACAGCGCGTGCAGGAATTAAGGATGCAAAAATCAACACCAAGCTTAACGAGATGATGACCGCTCAACTACAAGACGGCATTAAAACAGAGGCCTTTACTGCTTTGAAAAACTATCAATTGAACACTAAAAAAATTGAGTTAGCTGATAAAACAGTACAACAGGCCAAGGAAAATCAGCGCATCATGAAAAACAGATTTACGGGTGAAGTGAGTGTGTTCTCTGATCTTTTGGATGCAGACGCACAAGTATTTCAGGCGGAACTCAATCTTATAAATGCCAAATGCGATGCACAAGTCGCTTATTATAAATATTTAAAAGCTATAGGACAATTAAACTAATCAATCAAGTATAACACATCATGGAAACAACAGCAGAGGCAACAAACAAAAAAAACAAAATCGCACCCCTTATTGCAGGGGTTCTATTTCTTATCATTATTGGGTTTGTAGTGAACAAGGTAATACATGGAATGAACTATGAAGAAACGGATAACGCACAATTGGAAGCTAACATAGTTCCTGTGTCTTCGCGTATCAGCTCGTTCGTAGAAAAGATATATGTACAAGACAATCAGTTTGTAAAAAAGGGAGACACCTTAGTAGTGCTGAATCCATCCGACTTTGCCATTCGTTTGAAACAAGCAGAATTAGCATTTGCGAACGCGCAAGCGCAATTGGGTGTAATTGGGAGTAACACAAAAACAGCATCGGTAAACGCAAGTGCTGTTGGCAGCAATATTCTTACGGCAAAAGCAAATGCCGAAGCCGCTAAAGTCCGTTTGTGGAAAGCCAATCAGGAATATGAGCGTTATGGAAAATTACTTCAACTGCAAAGTGTAACACAACAACAATTCGATGGTGTAAAGGCAGAAAAAGAGACCGCAGAAAAACTATTAACGGTAGCTGAATCACAATTGAGTGCTGCACGCGAGCAATCATCGGCATCACAATCGCAGGCTTCTTCTGTAGGATCACAAATGAAACCTGCTGAAATTCTTGCTCAGCAACGTGTTGAAGAAGTTAATTTCGCGAAACTCAATTTGTCTTACACTGTAATTCTTGCACCTGAAGACGGATATGTGAGCAAGAAAAACATTCAAATCGGGCAGTTGTTAAGTCCCGGACAAACATTGATGTACATCGTAAACAGCGATGATATTTGGACTGTAGCCAACTTCAAAGAAACGCAATTAGAGAAAATGAAAGTGGGGCAAGATGTAGACGTGGAAGTAGACGCATACAGCGGATTGAAATTGAAAGGGAAAGTAGAAAGTATCCAATCGGCCACAGGAAACAAGTTTTCGTTGATTCCTGCTGACAATGCTTCCGGTAATTTTGTGAAAGTAGTACAACGCATTCCTGTGAAAATCATTTTCGATAGTAAAGATTTAAAAAATAAAGCACTTAAATCGGGCATGAATTGTACAGTAAGCGTCCACGTAAAATAAATGGCAACCATGTCTGTACCACAACAAGATAGCAACGCGCTCGTTGAACACGGATGGCGTAGAGTTATTATCACAATTACAGTGGTGATGTGTTCCCTATTGGAAATCATCGATACTACTATTGTGAACGTAGCCAGCAATACATTAATGGGAAACCTAGGGGCTACCATTGGTGAAATTAGCTGGGTAATTGCATCCTACGCCATCGCTAATATTATAATCGTACCTATGGCCGGTTGGCTATCGAGTCAGTTTGGACGGAAGCGTTACTTTGCATTTTCCATTGCACTATTCACATTCTCTTCTTTCATGTGCGGAAATTCGTCAGGTATTTGGGAATTGGTATTCTGGCGATTTATTCAAGGATTAGGTGGTGGAGCGTTGATTACTACATCCCAAACAATTCTCACAGAAATTTATCCAAAAGAAAAACTAGGAATGGCTAGTGCGTTTTTTGGAATGGGTATCATTCTTGGACCAACACTTGGACCATTTATGGGAGGTTACATTATCGACCATTTCGAATGGCCGATGTTGTTCTACGTTAACGTACCTGTAGGGATTTTAGCTACTTTTTTAACGGTTATTTTTATCAAGAATAATCCATTCCAAGTAAAACAGAGCGGTGTAGATTGGTTAGGTATCATACTATTGATTATTGGAATTGGTTCATTGCAATTTGTATTGGAGCAGGGCGAGCGCAACGATTGGTTTGAAAGTAGAACTATTATAATTGGCTTTATTGTAGCCACGTTCGGGCTCATTGGTTTTGTTTGGCGCGAATTAACCACAGAAAATCCGGTTGTAGATTTACGCGTATTTGCTAAAGGGAATGTGGCAACTGGCGTATTCTTCAATTTTATTCTTGGCGCAGTGCTTTTCACTACAGTATTTATTATTCCGATCTTTGTACAACGTTGGCTAGGCTTCACGGCAACTGCCACCGGACTGCTTTTTATACCCGGTGCGCTTTTCACAGGCTTTTTAATGCCAATGATTGGAAAACTATTACAAAAAGGTATTCCGCCTAAATACTTAATTGCCTTTGGCTTTTTTGCAACAATGCTATTTGTATGGTGGTGTTCTTTCTTAATGTCGCCAACCACAAGTCAAGCTAGTTTCTTTTGGCCGTTGATGGTACGTGGATTAGGATTCGGCTTCTTGTTTGTACCGCTTACTAACCTTACCCTTGCCGGACTTCAGGGCAAAGACATTCAACAAGCATCAGGACTTTCAAACATGATTCGTCAACTAGGCGGTTCTATTGGGGTAGCAGTTGTAGGTGTAGTGTTAGAAAAATTCACTATGCAGCATTACAACGATTTGTTGATTCATGCCACAGCTAACAATCCGAATTTTACCGATCGAATTAATGCATTCACGATGTCGTTTAGCCGATACACTTCCGATTTAGGCATTGCTAAAACACAGGCTTACATGGCAGTTACCAATCAGTTTTTAAAGCAGGCATCTATCCTTACCTACATTAATATTTTTCAATACTTAGCAACAATGATAGCCATCATTATTCCTATTGTTATTTTTACGAAAACCATAAAGGTAACGGGTGGGGTAATTAAAGATGCAGGACATTAAAGGATTATAACAATAGTCTACACAAAAAAAGCACCCTTAAATGATGGTGCTTTTTTTACTTGGGGCGCATTTAACTTACTTAGCGCCTACCTTTATAGGCGTATTGTATTGCAAACTATAGGCGTACTCTAATATTTTAAATTCAGTGAAGGCACTATTAATTGAAACTTTCATCCAACCGTATTGATATTTTGTTCCCGTGCTAATACGAAAAGCAATATATCCTTCACCATTTAAAACACCTAAGCGATAGCCTGAAACCTTTGTTGAAATATAAGTCATTGGATAATAGACCGGATCGCTAGTTGGAATATCGTCACCTTTGTTAAAAAACTTAGCATTCGGCACCGGAGTCAAACTTTGCAACACTACTTGAAATGTTTGGCTTTTTTGTGCAAATAATGCTAAACCGGTATCAGCTCCGGCATTTACGAATTGGATGACGACTTCTGCCAAGCCATCATTGTTGAAATCAATGCTATCAACACTTGGCGGACCTCCGGGAACAACTGAATATAATTTATTGTAACTCACATCTGCAATATTAGGATCATTTACCTCTTCATTTTTCTTGCAAGCGGAAAAAGTAATTAACGCAATAAGCATTAACACAGACGTAACATTAAGCATTCGATTTTTCATATTTGTATTTTTATAATACAAAGTTACCGAAAGCAGAGTCAAATCTTCTGAACTCTGTCATTGAATACGATCGAAATAAGTGATTATTGTCAGCGAAATAGCGTTTCAGCATTTGCAGTAGTAACATTGGCCACTTCTGAAACGCTTTTACCTAATATGTGCGCTATTTCATCGGCAACAAAGCGCACATAAGCAGACTCGTTGCGTTTGCCTCGGTGAGGAACCGGTGTGAGATAAGGAGAATCTGTTTCCAATACTAAATGCTCCAATCCAATTTCGGGCAAAACATCTTTCAATCCTGAATTTTTATAGGTCACAACTCCGCCAATGCCCAGCAATAAACCCAGTTTCGTGATTTCCTTAGCTTCTTCCAACGATCCGCTAAAACAGTGAAAAACGCCTTTCACCTTGCCTTTATAAAGTTTCAAGAGCTCCACACAATCATAGGTTGATTTTCGGCTGTGAATCACCACCGGTAAATCCATTTGAATGGCCCAATTGACTTGTGTATCAAAAGCTTCTTTTTGTTGCTCTTTGAAAGTAACATCCCAATGATAGTCCAATCCAATTTCACCAATGGCACTCCAATCGGAACGGCTATCGAGTAATTGTCGGGCAATGGCTAACTCGTCCAAATAATTTTCCTTTATGCTACACGGATGGACGCCCATCATCGGTCGGAAAAAATTGGGGTTCGAATCTACCAAAGCCAATAAAGCGTGATGTGTTTCATTGTCAATGGCCGGTAAATAAACTTTCTCAATGCCATTCTGCTTGGCTTTTTGCACCACGGCAGACATATCCTCTTTGAAATCGTTTAAATAAAGATGGGCGTGTGTATCTACTAATCGCATAATGGCGCAAATGTAAATCCTTTCTCAGAATAATATTGCAAAACCTTTGGGAGAACATAACGCAAATGCGCTTCCGCTTTTAAACTATCGTGAAACACAATAATAGAGCCATTTTCAGCATACTGCAGAACATTATTCAACACTTCATCTGCTGAAAGGCCAGCATCATAATCCATGCTCAACACATCCCACAACACCACTTTATATCTGCGTTTGAGCGCATTGTATTGTGAAAACCGCATTCTCCCATATGGTGGACGAAATAGCTTCCGATTATAGGCTTCCGCAAAAAAAGATTGACACTGCTCAGTATTTTGCAAATAAATTTCTTTTTGTGTTGCCCAACCATTCAGGTGATCGAAAGTATGATTACCCACAATATGCCCTTGGCTAACAATTCCCTGAAACACTTGCGGATATTGAGCAATATTATTGCCAATGCAAAAAAAAGTGGCTTTTGCATGGTATTGTTTTAACACATCGAGCACCCATGGCGTAACTTCAGGAATGGGACCATCATCGAATGTAAGAAAAAGTTTTTTTTCTTTCGTTTGCACTTTACACAATGCACCTGCATAAATACGCCTTAACATTCGTGGTAGTTTCACCATCATTTTAGCTCCGAATTCGAACACAAAATTTATTTATTTCCAATTATACAATTTACTGTTTAGAGTTTCGGCTAGAAAAACTATTTTGGCAGAGATTTCAAACGAAAGATTATGGAAAGAAAAGTAAGAGTGCGATATGCGCCAAGTCCCACAGGGCCTCAGCACATGGGTGGAGTTCGTACAGCATTGTACAATTATTTATTAGCCAAAAAATTAGGCGGAGATTTTATTCTTCGTATTGAAGATACCGATCAAAACAGATTCGTTCCGGGAGCAGAACAATATATTATTGATTCGTTAAAATGGTGTGGCATAACACCTAACGAAGGCATTGGTTTTGGTGATGGTCCACACGCACCCTATCGCCAGAGCGAGCGCAAACCGATGTACAAAAAATATTCTGACATGTTGTTGGAATCCGGGCATGCTTACATCGCTTTCGACACACCGGAAGAACTCGACCAAATGCGCGCCAATGCTACAGCACAAGGCGTTCCGAATTGGCAGTACAGCGCAGTTACTCGTCAGTATATGAAAAACTCTACTTCACTCCCAGCCGATGAAGTGAAAGCCCGTATCGACCGTGGTGACCAGTATGTTGTGCGTTTCAAAATGCCACGTAACGAAGATGTGAAGTTTCATGATTTGATTCGAAGCTGGGTAACGTTTAACACTTCACAATTGGATGATAAAGTGTTGATGAAACATGATGGTATGCCCACTTACCATTTAGCGAACGTAGTAGATGATTATTTGATGCAAATTACGCATGTGATTCGTGGAGAAGAATGGCTGAGTTCTGCGCCTTTACACGTTTTGCTGTATCGTGCATTTGGCTGGGAAGAGGTTATGCCAAACTTTGCGCACTTATCGCTCATCCTTAAACCGGATGGTAATGGAAAATTAAGTAAGCGTGATGGCGACCGTTTAGGTTTCCCTTCATTTCCGCTCACTTGGGTAGATCCTGAAACAAAAGAAGTTTCTTCTGGGTATCGAGAAAGAGGCTATTTACCTGAAGCTTTTATCAACTTTATTGCCTTACTCGGTTGGAATCCGGGCAACGATATCGAAATTATGAGCAAGGAGGAGATGATTAATTTCTTCTCGTTAGAAAAAGTACATAAAGCGGGTGCTCGATTCGATTTCGAAAAAGCAAAATGGTTCAACCAACAATATGTAAAACGAATACCGGATGATGTATTGGCAGAACAAATCAAAGATGCATTGATTGCGAAAGACTACACTTACGATAAAGCTTATGTTACAGAATATTGTCGTTTAATGAAAGACAGAGCTGTTTTCTTGAACGACCTTTCTGAAATTGGTTATTATTTTTTCGAAGATGTTAAAACGTTCGATACAGAAACAATTAAGAAAAAATTTATTGCGCCTGTGAAAGACAAATTAAATGAAGTCGTTGATTTGATTGCTAACAGTGAAGATTTTTCTGTTGCGGGTCTTGAAACTGCTTTCAAAGCTTGGGTTGCAGCCAATGGCTTTAAAATTGGCGATGTGATGCCATTATTACGTGTTGCATTAGCAGGCACTATGCAAGGTCCACCGGTTTTTGAAATGATTCATTTGCTTGGAAAAAATAAATCGGCTGAACGATTAAAAAAATCGTTGAGTTATTTTGAAACTGTTTAACTTTGTATTGCGTAAAAAAAATAATTGCCATATATTTTTGGAATAGCATAAACTTCTTTTTTTTGCAACACCTATCATTAATAAACCAATAAAACAATCAATATGCCACGCAAACGCAAAGACGAAGAGGAAGAACCGGATTTTGATAAGAATGATGAACTCGAGAACGAAGATGAGTTTGATGATGAAGAGTTAGTAGACGACTTCGAAGATGAAGAGGTTGAACCATCAGCTGATGACTTGAAAGATTTCGAAGAGTTTGACGACATGATTGAAACGAAAGCAAAAGGGAAGGGAAAAGCAAGCAGTTTTGATGATGACGATGATCTTGGCTTAGACGATTTTGATGATGACGGTTTTGATGATGATGGTGGCGATTTTGATGATGATTTTTAATTCACCCTTTGGGAAATATTTAAACCTCTGCGTTGCAGAGGTTTTTTCGTTTATAAAACAAGATTAGTTTTACATTAAAACAAATAAATATGAATCGTCCGGTTAGAATTCTAATAGCAAAAGTGGGACTCGATGGACACGACCGTGGGGCGAAAGTAATTGCTTCAGCATTGCGCGATGCAGGCATGGAAGTGATTTACACCGGCCTCCGACAAACACCGGAAATGGTGGTTAACACCGCTTTACAAGAAGATGTAGATGCCATTGGAGTAAGCATTCTTTCAGGAGCTCACAACACCGTTTTTCCTAAAATTCTTGATCTGATGAAAGAGAATAACATGCAAGATGTACTACTTACCGGTGGCGGAATTATTCCTGAAGACGATATGAATGCTTTAAAATCAAAAGGTTGCGGGATGCTTTTCCCTCCTGGCACCAATACGCACGACATCTCAAAATATATTGTAGAATGGGTAGATCAACATCGAAACTTTTAAGCGCTTAAAAAGTCATTTCATCATAAATCTTTTCTTCTTTTGCATCCGCAAAAACTATTCAAAAAATGAAAGAATTTTCTACCCTCCTTACGGAAACCCAAGACAACCTTTTAATTATTTTCATCAATCGCGAAGACAAATTAAACGCACTCAACAAAACAGTAATTGCTGAATTGAATGAAGTGATTGATTTATTTATTGCCGATGATAGCTTACGCGGTGCAATTCTTACCGGAAAAGGGAACAAAGCCTTTGTAGCCGGAGCTGATATTTCTGAATTTAAAGGATTAAGCCAACAAGAAGGTGTTGCTTTAGCGCGAAGAGGACACGATGTTTTCAATAAAATCGAACAATCACCAAAACCTATCATTGCTGCTGTTAACGGCTTTGCTTTAGGTGGCGGTTGCGAATTGGCGATGGCATGTCATTTACGAATTGCCAGCGAAAATGCGAAATTCGGTCAGCCGGAAGTAAAGCTAGGGTTGATTCCGGGCTATGGCGGCACACAACGTTTGGTGCAATTGATAGGTAAAGGAAAGGCACTTGAGTTGTTACTTACTGCCGATACCATTGATGCCACGGAAGCCAACAAATTAGGTTTAGCTAATCAAGTGGTACAAACAGTAGAGTTATTGGAAACCAGCAAAAGTATCTTACGGAAAATTGCAACACAAGCACCTGTTGCCGTTGCGAAAGTGATTGAGTGTGTTCACGCACATTTCACCGATGGCATCGATGGATTCAATACAGAAATTGAAACCTTTGGCGAATGCGTAGCCACTGAAGATTTTGTGGAAGGGACTTCGGCATTCCTCGAAAAACGAAAAGCCAATTTCAAAGGAAAATAAGACTAATTTTTATCATAAAAAGCGATGCGATAAAGACGCTATTTTTGAAACATAAACTTTAAAAACATCATGGAATTCAGAAAAGAAAAAGACACGATGGGTATTGTGGAAGTACCTGCAAATGTGTATTGGGGCGCACAAACACAGCGTTCTATCGATAACTTTCATATTGCACAAGACATCAATAAAATGCCAAAAGAAATCATTAAGGCATTTGCATACTTGAAAAAAGCGGCAGCCATCACCAATTTCGAAGCAGGTGTTTTACCAAAAGAGAAATGTGATATTATTGGTAAGGTATGTGATGAAATTTTAGCAGGCAACTTAGACGACCAGTTCCCTTTAGTGGTTTGGCAAACCGGTTCGGGCACACAATCAAATATGAATGTGAACGAAGTAGTAGCTTACAGAGCACATGTAATTTTAGGCGGTTCACTATTGGATGAGAAAAAACAATTGAACCCTAACGATGATGTCAATAAATCGCAATCATCGAACGACACTTTCCCTACAGCTATGCACATTGCAGCATACAAAATTTTGTTGGACGTAACTTTACCGGGTTTGAAAACCTTACGTGATACTTTAGCAGCTAAATCGAAAGAGTTCATGCATATCGTTAAAATCGGCAGAACACACTTGATGGATGCAACACCGCTTACATTAGGGCAAGAGTTATCGGGTTATGTATCGCAATTAAACCATGGCATTAAAGCCATTGAGCATACATTACCACACCTAGCAGAATTAGCACTAGGCGGAACAGCAGTTGGTACAGGCATCAACACACCTCCGAATTATGCAGAAAACGTAGCAAAACATATTGCTACATTAACCGGATTACCTTTCATCACCGCAGAAAATAAATTTGAAGCATTAGCGGCACACGATGCCATCGTTGAATCACACGGGGCTTTGAAAACTGTTGCATGTTCTTTAATGAAAATCGCAAATGATATCCGCTTATTGGCTTCAGGCCCTCGTTGCGGTATCGGTGAATTGTTTATTCCGGATAACGAACCGGGTTCATCAATTATGCCGGGTAAAGTTAACCCAACCCAATGCGAAGCCATGACTATGGTTGCCGCACAAGTTTTGGGTAATGATGTAGCCATTAATATAGGTGGAGCAACAGGACATTTTGAATTGAATGTGTTTAAACCAATGATGATTTACAACTTCCTTCATTCCGCTCGATTGATTGGCGATGTATGTACCTCTTTCAACGATAAATGTGCAGTTGGCATTAAACCTTTGGAAGAAAATATCAACAAAAATCTTCATGGTTCATTAATGTTGGTCACTTCGTTGAATCCGCATATAGGCTATTACAAAGCCGCTGAAATTGCGCAAACAGCCCATAAAAAAGGACAAACTTTAAAAGAAACAGCTATTGAGTTAGGCTATTTAACTGCTGAAGAATTTGACAAATGGGTAAATCCTATTGAAATGGTCGGAAAATTATCTTAATTTCATCATCTAAATCTATTTAAACTCAAAAAATGAAAAAACTTTTATTCTCAACGTTGACAGCTTTAGCAGTAGCATTTCAACTAAATGCACAAGTGGCATGTACTATTGACACCACTCTTATTCCGGCAGGAAAATTCTCATACCCCGACACATTACCATGTGTGGTTCGTGGTGTAGCGTATACACAAACCGTACAATTCAAAATCCCTGCAAGTGTTGACCCTGCTGATTTTGGCTTACCAGCAGCTATCGCAGGATTGTTAGGTCAATTTTATATAGACTCCATTGTAGTTACAGGAGTTACTGGTCTTCCAACCGGAATTACGCCTACATATAACCCTTCAACTGGGATATTTTTAGGAGGACAAGGCGGTTGTTTTAAAGTTGCCGGCACAACAAACGACCCTGCAGGTACTTATCCGGCAACAGTTGCGGGTACAATTAGTGTTCACGCAAATCCATTCCCTCCTTTCTTTGACGGAGATACTACATTTGACTTATCTGCATTAAGCGGTACAGGACAAAATCCATTTGGTTCGCTTTCTTTAGATGTAATCAACGCAGGTGCTCAATGTCGTCCGGTGGCAACAGGAATAAGCAATGCCGGTGCATTCAACGCTATCATCAGAACATATCCTAGTCCTGCAAATACAGTGCTTAATCTCGACATCAATACAGTTGACCGTATCAATGGTTCAATTCAAATCGTTGACATGCTAGGCAATAAAGTATACGATGAGAAAATCGACCTTATTGGTTTAATGAGCAAACAAATTAACGTGAGCACATTCGCTAAAGGATTATATACAATTCAAATTACTGATGCTAACAAAGGATTTAAAACGAAGTTTGTAGTTGAATAATCTACTACTTTCTATATCAAAAAAAGCCTGAGAAAATTCTCAGGCTTTTTTTATTTCCATAACTATGATAAGTATAATCAAGACGATAAAAAAAGCTTAGTTGTCTTAAGCATCTAGAGGTATCATACTTCACGATAATTTCACAAGCGATGATTTTCCTTTTCTACAATAAAATGATAATCAAAGACCAATATAAAGAGGAATCAATTACTTCGTGATTAAATAAACAACCGCGCGGTCTTTATCGTAATCTTCAGAAGTACATGGTTTAGATAAACCACAATTGGATCGATGTTTTGTATCTCCTAGTGCAACAAATTTAATTTGTGTACTGTTCACACCGTTTGCAACTAGATATTGAGCAATAGATTGTACACGACTTGTAGAAAGCGGCTTAGGGAAGTTTTCGTCAGCAGCTGCTAAACCAATCAGCTTGATAGAATAAGTAGGATCTTTAGCCATCAATACAATAATGGCATTTAATTCTTCAATTACGCTCTCTGTAAGTTCAGCTTTATTCTTAAAGAAGAAAAATGCCGGCATATCCCTATTGATATCTACGTTTACATTCTCACCTAAATAAACATCTTGAAGTGTATACTCCTTCGTGTTTTTATCAGAAAGGTCAATAAACTGTTTTGAAATCTTATAATCTGTCTTAAAAAACGAGATAATATACATTCCGCCACTATCTACTTCCGCTTCAAAGTATCCCATTTTATCTGTTTGTGTTTCTACAGAAAAAATACTGTTTAACGGACGAACGCTTACATTAACACTAGCCATTTTTAACTGATTCGCACCATCTAACACATTGCCTTTAATAATGGTTTTCTTAGGCTTTACACTATAATTATAGTATTTCTGCTCCATTGGCTCTTGCTTTTGCGCAACAATAACTTTAGTCTCAATCGCGGCTTTATCAATGGTTTTATTGGTTGAGATAGGATCCTCATTTTTGCCTTGTGCTTTATTTTCATAGTAACGGAGCATATCGCGCTGACTGGCTTCATAGGCTTCACGCTTTTGTCGTTCTAGAGCAAACTGGTTCTGACGCTCCAGTTCCTTTTGTGCATCGATAATAATTTGTTCTTTGATTCGAATAGAATCTTCTTCGCTCAATGGCTTTTTCGCTTTTGGCAGATCCTTCTTAGCTACCGTAACATTTGATTTCGCCATAACGGTATCCACTTTCGCTACAGATAAAGCATCCTTTTTTCCCTTTTTACGCTTTTGCTCTTTCTCTGGCTTTTCCGGCTCTGCCTTTGCCACTAAAGGTTTTCCATTTACTATATAGACTACTGTATCTCTCTTCTGCGACTTTACAGCAATAACAGCCTTTTTATCTTCGGTAGATTTAATCTGCTTTTCGTGTTTTTTGTGATTGCCCCCATTTGCCTGCAACGCAACGGTATCTATCTTCACTTTAACTACCTCGGGCTTTTGAATAGGCTCAGACTTTTTTGCTTCAACCACTGTTTTCGGAGCCTCCACAGCAGGGGTTACAACAGCAGGAACAGCAGGGGCTACAACAGCAGGCATTTCAGGTTCCGGTTTCTTTTCTACAACAGGCTCTAACGGTTTGGGCTTACTTAACAAAGCTACTTCTTTCTCCACTCTAGGTTTTACAACACCGGTGGCTTTACCTAGTCTAATATCGAATTTAAAATCTAATGGCATATTAAATCCAATAGTCGAGATATAGAAACTCGTATCCTGGTATACATTCATAATTCCATCTGAATACTTATCTACCTTCAATTGATAGTTAACTTCATAATCTAACTTGAAATTATAATACCCGTCAATGCCTGTTGTGAAACGAGATTCCTGACGGGTCATGATGTTTTTCAATATCAAATTCGCCTTATTGATGGGCGTTTCATCTTCTGCACCATATAAATTACCCATTAAACGCATACCATCTTTTCTAAGCGAAAACACTACATTATTCACTATAGAATTCCCTTTCCCGTCTGTACTGATTTCTACCGTTGTGTCTTTATAACCTACATAAGAAGCCACTATCTTGTAAAAAGAAAAAGGTTTTAAATTGAGTTTAAAACTCCCGTCAAAATATGTTTGAACTAATTGCGTATCTTTTGCAGAAATAGCTCTGCATGTAGCTTGGTAGAATGGCGTTTTTAGACTATCTGCTTTTACAATTTTTCCTGAAAAAATTTGAGCATAAGAACTTAAACTCAATACAAGTGCTAAAACAACCCCAATTATTCGCAATGACTTCACTATAAGAATATTAAACTGTTCAAATATAACATTAACTATAGAATGTCCATCTTTGGACGTAAAAATTGAGCCGTAAACGATGTAGTGTGACTCAAAATTCCTTTCGGCTCTCCTTGATAAAGCAAATGCCCGCCTTTATCGCCCCCTTCTAAACCTAGGTCTATCAACCAATCTGCCGATTTAATCACATCCATATTGTGCTCAATTATCACCACAGTATGCCCTGCATCAATCAACATTTCAAACGAGTTTAACAAATTAGCAATATCATGAAAATGAAGACCCGTGGTAGGTTCATCGAAAATAAAGAATACGGGTTGTGTGTTTTGTCCTTTCGTTAAGTAGGAAGCCAACTTAACGCGTTGCGCCTCTCCTCCACTTAATGTAGACGAACTCTGTCCCAATTTCACATAGCCCAAACCCACATTCTGTAAAGGAATTAGTTTTTGTATGATGTCGCGATGCTCTGCAAAAAAAGTAACCGCCTCATCCACACTCATCGACAATACATCGTAAATCGTTTTGTCTTTATACGTTACTTCCAATACATCTTCTTTGAATTTACGACCATTACAGGCATCGCATTTCAAATGCACATCGGCTAAGAACTGCATTTCTACTACCACTTCACCATCACCTTTACACTGTTCGCAACGTCCGTTATCTACGTTGAACGAAAAGGTTGCAGGCGAATACCCTCTGATTTTCGATAACTGTTGACGCGAATACAAATCTCGAATGGCATCATAAGCCTTCACATACGTTACCGGATTGGAGCGCGAACTTTTCCCCAATGGATTTTGATCGATAATTTCAACATGACTGATGCGTTTCAAATCGCCAATAATTTCGCGGTGCGCACCGGGCTTTTCTACAACACCGTCAAAACGCTGCATCAATGCAGGGTACAAGATTTTTTTAATTAATGTTGTTTTCCCTGAACCACTCACTCCACTCACTACCGTCATCACATTCAATGGAATTTTTACATCAATGTTTTTCAAGTTGTGTTGCGATGCGCCAATAATTTCAATAAAGTTAGTGGGCTGACGAACCTGATCTTTTACCGGAATTACCAATTCGCCACGCAAATACTTTCCGGTTAAACTGTTTTCTGCATTTTCAATTTCATCACTTGGACCGTTGTAAACTACTTCGCCTCCAAACAATCCGGCTCGTGGACCAATATCTACAATATGATCAGAGGCTTTCATCACATCTTCATCGTGTTCCACCACAACTACCGTATTTCCTAAATCGCGCAGATTTTTCAAAACATTAATTAATCGCTCGGTATCTTTTTGATGCAATCCAACACTCGGCTCATCCAATATATAAAGCGAGGACGTTAAGTTACTCCCTAGCGTTCTCGTCAAATTAATACGCTGTGTTTCGCCTCCACTCAATGAATTCGACAATCGATTCAACGACAAATACCCCAAACCTACATCCATCATGGTTTGCAGGCGATTCTTAATTTCTAACAAAATACGTTCTGCCAACTTTTTATCGGATGGAGCCAACTCTACATCTTTGAAAAACAAATACAATTCTTCAACCGGCAACAACATCAACTCAGTAATCGATCTACCTGCAAACTTTACATACGATGCATCCTTACGAATTCGAGAACCTTTGCAATCTGGGCAAGATGTTCGTCCGCGATACCGCGAAAGCATTACTCGATATTGAATCTTGTAGGTCTTCTCTTCTAAATACTGAAAGAAATAAGTTAACCCTTTGAAATATTCATTACCCGTCCACAACAGATTTTTTTCTTCAGCCGATAAATCTTTGTATGCCCGATGAATAGGAAAATCGAAGTAAATGCCCTTCTTAATCAACGGCTCGTTCCACTCACTCATCTTTTCGCCACGCCAAGGTGCAATAGCTGCTTCGTATACCGACAATGTCTTGTCTGGAAACACCAAATCTTCATCAATGCCCATCACCGTTCCAAAGCCTTCACAAGTTTTGCAAGCACCATAAGGGTTATTGAAGTTAAAGAAGTTTTGCGTTGGCAATTCAAACTGAATGCCATCGGCTTCAAATTTATTGTTGAATTTGGTTTGCTTTGACCCCTCGTATTCTACAATACACTCGTTTCCACCTTCATTAAAAGCTGTTTGGGCCGAATCGAAAATCCGCGATTGCAATTCTTCATCCTCCTTTCGCACTACAAAACGATCGACCAACACCAAGACTGTGGTTTCTTTAGTTTTAATAGACGATTCGTTTTCTAACAATTCTTCAATTTGAGCAATTTCGCCATTCCATTTCACCCGCGTAAAACCTTTTTGAAGCAATAGCTTCAAGGCTTCAACCGGTTTCTTATTCAATTTATTTTCGAAATACACATAAACGCGTTCTCCTTCTTTCATGCCCAACACAAAGTCAACTACATCAATTACTTCATGCTTCATCACTTCTTTTCCTGAAACAGGAGAATAGGTTTTCCCTAATCGGGCATACAACAAACGCAGATAATCGTAAATCTCGGTCAACGAACCCACCGTAGAGCGGCTGGTTCGTGTGCTCACTTTTTGTTCGATGGCAATGGCCGGACAAAGTCCATGGATATAATCTACATCCGGCTTATCCATTCTACTTAAGAACTGACGAGCATAAGAAGTCAAACTTTCCACATATCTGCGCTGTCCTTCGGCAAAAAGTGTATCGATAGTCAATGAACTTTTTCCGGAACCAGACACTCCCGTAATCACAATAAATTTGTTCTTTGGCAGGGCTACATCAATATTTTTTAAATTATGAACGCGTGCACCTTTAATAAAAATTTGTGGCGGATCGGCATTAATTATTTTTTTATTTGATTTTATTTTTTTAACTTCACTCATCAATAAATTATTTTATATAGACCAAACATCTACTCTATTACTTGTTTAATGAAAAACTGAAGCGCTAAGTTAGGTTTTTCTTGTGTCTTGATTCGGTGAATTTTCTTGGTTCGATTATTGCAACAAAATTGTTGGATTAACAGTATATATAAATAAAAACATAAAGCCTATAGCATAACATTCTACTTTTTTATTAACCACTAAAAGACGAATGTTATGCGTAAACCACTGCTAACCGATTACGAATTGGTACAATTGTATCTATCAGGCAATGAATATGCGTTTGAACAACTCATGATTCGCCACAAAGACAAAATTTACTCTGCCATCTATCTTTTAGTGAAAGACGAGTATTTGGCGGAAGATTTTTTCCAAGAAACCTTTATTAAAGCCATTCACCAGCTTCGTGCCGGAAAATATAAAGACGAAAACAAATTCCGTCCGTGGATTATGCGCATTGCGCACAATCTATGCATGGATTATTTCAGAAAATTGAAACGCAATCCGGGCATTGTTACGCACGATGGAGATGATATTTTCGATCATTTGCGATTTGAAGAAACCTCTGCCGATGAGCATTTGGAAGTGTTGCAATCTGAAAACAAACTGCGCGAACTAATCGACCAATTGCCGGAGCAGCAAAAAGAAGTGGTGATGTTGCGTCACTTCTTCGATTTCAGCTTCAAAGAAATTGCTGAGTTTACCGGAGTGAGTATTAATACGGCATTAGGTAGAATGCGCTATGCTGTTTTGGGTATCCGCAAACTGATTCAGGAAAGAGAACTGGAAATGGTTCGATTGGCTAAGTAAATCTCGATGCTTGCTACATAAAAAAAAGTCCCGCCTAGGCGGGATTTTTGCGTTAAATCACAGTACCCCTTATTGAATTTCGATGCGTTTATTAAATAGACTATTGCCCACGCGCATCTGCACCACATAAAATCCTTTTGCTACTGAACCTAATTGAACATCGATAGAATGTACTCCTTTCGAATAATCTGAGGTATATTCTTTTATCAATTGTCCTATCATATCTACAACACGAAAGTTCAATGGCTCTGGTTGTGTTATTTCAAAATGTATAGTGAATGTCCCAGAGGATGGATTTGGGAAGATGGTCAAATTACTCTTCGTTAAATCGCCTAAACCGGAAACGATGTAATCGATTTCATAAACACAAGCACCTACATGAATCACACAAGTATATACCCCATCCGCAAGTTCGTTAGTGCTCGAATATTGGCGACTCATCTGTCCGGCTAAATCCACAGCATTAAAACGCCATTGATACGTAGCATTTTGGACAAAATTTACAGAAAGTATTTTACTGCTCACTTTAGTTATAGTGAAGACATCATTGCAAATACTCGTGTTTACGGTAATCACAACAGTGCCGGTATCTTTGCAACCTGTACTATCGGTCACAATCACTGTATAGGTTTGCGATTGCGGTAAACTATTTATCACTGGATTAGCATCAGAAGCTGAACTTAATCCTGTGATAGGCGACCATAAATAAGTATATGGTTTTGTACCGCCCGATGCCGTTGGTTTTCCACCAATTTGCATCCCGGCAACATAAGTTGTATCAATACCTGCATCGGCAATAGGCGGATTGGCACATGGCTTAGGAAGTATACAACTCTGCGTTACAGTAATGGTTTGTGTTTGGGGCCCAGTAATAGTAATGATTGCCTGACGACTTGCATTACTCGTGGTACACGCTTGTGCTGACCAATTGAAAGAACCACTTCCTGTTTGCACTGTTTGAGGGGTTACCGTTAACCAAGGTTGATTGCTAGAAACCGTCCAAGTGCAAAGCGAATTAGAAACAGCAACATTGGTTGTTCCCGATGAAGCTGTACTGCTCAATGTAGCCGATGGCGGATTCGAATACCCCAATGTAGCTCCTGACGGGCAAGTAGGTGTGAAAACATTTACCGTAACTTGTGCAGTTGCGGAACAACCGTTTTGTGTAGCGGTTACAGTATAGATTGTGGTTTGTGTCGGCTTAACTACAACCGAAGCACTATTTCCAATACTATTACTCCATTGATAAGTAGCCACTCCTGATACCGAAAGTATAGCTGAATCACCCACCCCTATTGAGGTAGGGAAAGCAGTTGCAGTAACTGAAGGCAGAGAATTAATCACAACACTTACACAACTATCAGCACTCCAACAACCATTTTGTTTATAACGCAAACAATACTGCCCGGCTACGCCTCCTTTCACTGTTGGGTTTTGAAGCACACTAGAACCTGATCCAATGGGGTAAATCCATTCATAATTCGTTCCGATAACATTTGCGTGCAATGTGAAACTATCTCCCTGACAAATGGAAACAGGCACTACAGTTGGCGATGAAGAAACAGGTGTAGCAATTACCGTTACATTTGTATTCACACAACTACTTATCCCACAGCTATTCTCCGCACGTAAATAATAAGTCTTATTCATGGGTTGCGCAGTACTTACAACAATACTTGCACCCATACCTATAGTGGCTCCTCCACATGAATCAACGTACCAAGCCCAATGACCTCCGGCACCTAAAGGATTTTGTCCTGTTGCATTAAGAGTAATCGTTGCAGTTGAAGATTGACAAACGCTCCCGCCTCCTGTAATACCGGTTGGTGCAATTGGCAACAAACAAGGCTGTGTTGCACAAATACTAAAATCACCGGAAAATGAACTTCCTATTCCATAACTGAAAACCCTCACATAATAAGTAGTCCCGGCAACCGGTGTGTAGGTCAATACTTCAGGAGAGCCTGCTGCAGCACCATTGCCACATTTTACTTGTGTGAGCGCACCACAACTACCAGAATATAATCCCAACGAAACATCAAAGTTGGAAGTATTTGAAGTAGCCGAAGCTGTAATCGTTACCGTATTCGCATTGGTGGGTGTTATCGTAAACCACACATCATCGTCATACCTTCCCGACTGAAATACGGTAGAACACGTACCGCCTCCACTAAACGGAATATCCGGACTTGGCGGTGTTGCTCCAACCGTTGAGCAATTCGAATTCACGCAACCTACATTAATGGGCAAAACTTGTGCGTGACAAGGACTATCATTACCGCATACTGTTGACCCCATACCAATTAACGTATTAAAATCAGCAACAGAGCCATTGAATACATCTAAATCTACATTGCTTGTTCCACTTATACCCGACACAGTTCCTGTCCAAGAATATTGCTTAAACAACCATGTTGGCCAAATCCCTAGCCCTGTTGGCGGTGTGGTAGGACTTCCATCAGGCTTAGCAATCCAAAGTTTATAATTAGTCGTATTCAAACTACTAGTAAGATATGCTGCATAGGTACTCGTTGTATAAACAATAGGGCGAACACCTGTTTGAGCATACACACGATCTAACCAGGTTTGCACCCATGTAGTAAGTGCAGCACCGGTATACACTGTTGACAATACCGAACCACTTGGAGAATCTTCAAGATCTAATGCAGGAGGTAAATAACCTTGTCCGATATAAGAACTCGCAATTGCTAAAAAATGATTGGCTTCGTCCAATGCACTGTTGTTATCGGGCCGAGCAAAATGATAGGCACCCATCACTACATTAGCTGTTGTGCCATTAGCCATATTCGTTGTAAACTTTGCATCGTTGAACGTCAACCCCTCTGTAGCTTTGGCCCAAGCATATTCTTTACCGGCAGCTTTCACTTGCGACCAGGTTATTGTACCATTTGCATTACCTGAAACATCAATTCCCAAAAGGGTTTGAGCGAAAAGCTGTTGTACTTGAGCAAACAACAAAACTATAAATGATATATATTTCTTCATGTTCAAATCGCGTTAGAGTTAAGTAGGCTATTGAATGAACTGTATCGAAGATAAAATATGCTGGAGTTCTTTATCATCAATACGTCCATCGTCAGGCACGGTAAACTGCAATTCATACTCACCTGCATTTTGTAAATCTAAAAACACTACAACCACTGATTTCATTGGTGTTGACAGCGCATTGCCTTTCCCGTTCTTTGTCACAATAGATGTAGCTACAAGTGCATTTTTTCCTGCTATCTGCATTTCCCTTTTATTTTCCGCATACCAACCTTTCCCTTCATTATACTGCTGTATGGCATACCTGTAAAGATTTTCACCGGCCGGTGCTGAATGATAAATCAATTGAAAACGTTTCTCCTGTATTGTATCTACGAACTGAACCTCAGTGCTTACATTTAATCCGGTTCTATTTATAACATTAACCGCTTGATGCTGACTCCAAGTTGCAGGATATTGAAAAGAAATATGAAGTTGTTTATTGATGTATGTTTTCCAAGTAGTGACAACTGCTTTAGTTTGTGATTGTTGCGATTCAACAACTTGATTGTTGTGACCTACAGTAGTATTACTCGTATGCCGACAAGCGGCCATGCCTATAATACATGTAATAGAAAAACCCAACAATGGAATCATCTTTTTCATTCGCTCATTTTAAAACTATGTCATGTCCTAAAATAGGTTGACCATTTTTGTTATTAAATGGCAAAAGGTTTTTTTTAGTTTTTTCTTACACAAAAAATGAAACGTTTGATATTAAGTGGGGGCGAAGCCCCCTTTTCATTTTCAGTGGTTCATCCTTTCGGCACTATCCGAGTTGCTCCTCAGCATTGCTCGTTTCCATCCTCATACGAACACAACAAAAGTAATTAATCATGCGGCAATTTTTCTATAGCTTTTGTATTTTTGTTTGTTATAGTGATCATGAACGCTTTGTGGAGTTTGCAAATCTAAACTCCAGTGAAGTCGTTTGTTGTTGTAAGTCTCAATGGCTTGTTTCGTCATTTTCTTTGCTATCTCCAAGTTGGGCAGGGTCTTCATTAATCCAAATTCATATTTGAGAATACCGTTGACTCTTTCTGCCACAGCATTTTCGTATGGGTCATACTTTTGTGTAGTACTCATTACAAATCCCTTTTTTGTTGTAAATTCTGTGTAGTCTGGACAGCAGTATTGTTTTCCTCTGTCGCTGTGATGAATGATATTCTCATGCTTGTATTGTGTGTTTTTATAGGCCATATTTAGCGCTTCTTTTACCATGCTTACCTTCATGTTGTCTTCCAAGCACCATCCCATTATTTTCTTGGAATACGCGTCAGTAACTAGCGCTAAATAAGCGTGGCATTGGTCGGTTTTGATGTACGTAATGTCGGTAACAAAAACTTGTTCAGCATGGGTAATATAGAGGTCTTTAATACGGTTAGGCGATTTGTAGTAGTAGTGATTGGAGTCAGTAGTAATATGAAATCGTTTCGTTTTACGTATTAGCATCCCATTGTCTCGCAGTAAGTTAAAGAGTGTATCTCTACCAATTTTGATATCGAGCTTTGGTAATATAGGTTGCAGGTGCACACAGAGCTTTCTTGTGCCAGTTTGAGGCATTTCTTTCCTGATTTCAGCGACCTGTTGAAGCACGAGCTCGTTCTTCATCTGTTTCTGTTTTTCATTTTTAATGCGCTTGTAATACGCTTGTTTAGTAATCCCGAACACTTGATACAGCCATTTTATTTTAAAAGTTTTTTCTTTTTCCGCTGTATCTCGTTTGCCAAGTGTTCGGGCAAAAACTTTTTTGATAGTTCTTGTCCTGTTACTTTTTCAAATTCAATAATCATGTCTTGTTGGAAGTCTTTGATGAACTTCAGCATCTCATTTTCCTCCCGGAGCTTTTTCAATTCTTCGTCTTTGCTCATGCTTTTAGATTTGGAATGGAAGTTACTGAGTTTTTTCTTCCAATAGTCAATAGTACTGCGAGAAATGTTATATTTTTTAGAAGCATAATTCGTAGAAATCCGTCCGTTGTTGATTTCGTCAATGACGGAAATTTTGAAGTCAAAGCTGACTTCTTTGCCGTTTCTTTTTCGGCATGTTAGTTTGTCTTGTGTTTTCATGTTGACCAATGTTTGTTTAATTTTTGGTCAACCTATTTTAGGACTCGAGGCTATACTGTATAGATGTAGCTATATTCTTCCTAAGTTATCAATAAAAAAATGCCAATCAAAATTGATTGGCATTTTCAGTATTTCTATACTAAAATGAATTAACTACATCCTGTTTGTGTTCCGCAGTTCGGGCATTTGTAGCATGCTCCGCTTCTTACGGTAATGTATCCGCACTCACGACAAGTTGGTCCTTCACCCAAGCCCTTTGCTTGTTCAATCACTGCGTTGCTAGAAGCGATTTTGATTCAGGAGAGAGAACTGGAAATGGTTCGATTGGCAAAATAAATTTCGATTGCTTGCTACATAGAAAAAGTCCCGCCTAGTGCGGGACTTCTTGTGCATATTACTTTTTTTTTGCATTATGTTTAGATCAATGTCAAACAATAGACATGCTAAAATTTTATTGGAATATTAAAGCCGGCAGCTATATATGGTGATCGATAAATGTGATTATATCCAACTTCTAAATTAAAGAACCTCGGATAGATACAAAGAGCAGCGGTAAAGCCGTATTGCTCTCGGTAGGTTTTATTATAAAAAGCGAAACCATTTTGTTCGCTATAAATAATAGTCAATTTATTATAATTAATTCCACCTTTTAGATAGAAACATGAACCAATGTTCAACAACAGTCCACCTTCATTATAAATCACCTTAGACATAAGTTTTCCTTGTGCGTTAGCGGGTAAAGTAGTTACGTATTTAAAACTATTTACATTCGTATATTCACCCGCATAGTAACCAAAGCCATAATACACCCCTATCCACCTATAAATAAGGGAAAAGCTGGGAATAAAAAACTTAAGATTTTCAAAATTTGCATCAGTATTGTTTGTCGCGTAGGGGAGCATACCAAAATTAAACGCAATTTGCAAACAATAGGCACGCTTCAAATCTGTTTGTCGAATAGTATTTAGCTTGTAGTCCCCAATAGTTAACATAGACTGAGCAACACTATAACGACCTTTCCAAGGTCTTTTCTTAAACGACTTCACAAAATCATTATAACTTGACTCTGCAATATTATCTTTAGTCTCTTTGTTTATCAATTTCGTTTTTGAAACAAACGACCAAACCTCGGTCACAAACTTCTTTTGAATAGGGATTTTGATATCGTATTGTGTTGAGAAAGCATATTCCTTACCATCCATTTTTTCGGTTTGCGTAGGAAAAGTTTTTGCATGCAAATAATCGGTAACCATTCGGTTAATCAATTTTCGATTAATTGTATTGGAATCAGCAAATGAAATTTTGATGGCCTTCCCTTGTTTATCCACAAGCATAGACATAGTAAGATTATACTTTGTTATGTAATCAAATTCCTCTTCCAAATTTTTTTCGGCTAATAAATCTGTTATTTTGTTTACCAATAAATCGTTTTGTGTTTCCGAAGCATTAACTATTTTTGAAAAGTAATATTTATCCAAAGAGTCCTGATGTTGTTGGATTATTCTTCGGGCAGTTTCTATTTTACTAATACTATCAATAAGCTGTTGTTTAATTCGTTCTCTGAGTTCATTTTCCTCTTTTATTTTTTCCTCTAAAGCCTTTTGTTGCAAAACAATTTCTTGATTTTGACTATTTCGAACTACTTGGGGAATGTCTTCAACATTTTTAATGCTAAAATCTGTTGTTGTTAAAGAATAAATATGAATGAAATTCCTGTCTTGATCTAGCCATAGGCTATAATCTATCAACTTTAATTGTGTATATTCTTGACTCGAATTGTTTTTGTTTATTTCAAAACTCAGTAGGTTGTTTATAGTCATTGTTCCAACCCGATTAAATACTGGAGACAAAAAATTCACTATATTATAACTCAGCGAATTTTGCGAACGTTTATATGTCAACACGATTTTTTTTTCAACTGCTTTCTTTTCATTGTAAATAAAGTAGGTAGTTACATATCTGTCATTTTCTGAGAATACATCAATAGTGTACTTTTTGGACTCGGGGAATGCTGTTGAAGGGTCGCGATACATTAAAAACAAATCGTCTTCCGCACGTAAAGCAGGCAAGGCTTCTTCCTTTTCTATCTTTGCTTTTGGTGTTGAAGGAGTAGCTGGTTTGGGGGCAACTTTAACAACAGGTTTAGCAGGTACATAAGTTGGTTTAGTAGAAATGGGTGCAGGTTTAGGTGCTACAGGAGCAACTTTGGTCTCGACTTTTTCTTTGGGTCTAAACTGAGCAGAAATTGAAATATTAAGCATCAATAAGCTCAGCATAAATGTAAATCTGACTTTATTTTCCATTACTTATTCGTTTTGCAGCGTATTCTTGTCCATCATCCGATTTTAAACTTAACGTATTTCTTGTGGGATGCACTAATTTCATTGAAGCATAAGGACTACCGTTAAGGGTGAGGTCTAAAACTCCATTTGAAATTTTCCAAGTACCCTGAGAAGTTTGCCCATCGAAAGTGGTTGTCCATGAACCATCCTGAAAATACTCAGCCTCATTAGCATCATATTTCCATCGCCCTAAAATATTGGGTTGATTGTCGGTTAGCAACATTTTATTGAGTGACGTACCAACATACAAGCCCACTATACCACCTTGTCGCCATGTTTCATTATCTATACGATAATATGTTCTTTGCAAAACAACATCATAAGCCTCGTTTGTTCCTTGATCTAAAACATTACAATAAATCAAAAGGGTAACTTCATCACCATGATTCTTTTCGGAAAGAATCTCAGGTTCTTTGATAAAATTGTCATCACCCCCAAAATACCATAAACCCGAAACACTTTTATTTACTAAATCCCTTTTGATTTGATCGGGTTCCGGTGCAGATAATTTTAGTTGATGTGCCTTTCCCGATATTCGGTCATACACCTGCTTAAAATTTGAGTTGTCACTCTCTATACAAGTTTCCATAAAAATAGAGAGTTGACGATCAAACTCATCACCTAAATTATTAGAAGCATATTTAGCGCGAAGCGCTTTCTCTGCTTGTTCAATCAGAATGTGGCATTCGTCCTGCTTTGCATTTAGATCTTTTTCAACAGCATGAATAGTATCTTCAACCGCTCTAGAATTCTTAAAATGAAAAGCATCAAAGTTTTCATCTACATGTTTTAAAAACTTCTCGAGCTCAATAGCAGTTCCTTTTTTACATTCACAATATTGGTTGGCAATTTTCTTACCATCCGATGCTGGATCGCTTTTTATAAAAAGGGAGTACACTGCAAACCCAACTATTAAAACACCAAAAACACCTGCTAATCCTTTCCAATAGTGTTGTAAAAACTCAAGTAGTGGCGCGAACATTTTCCCAAAATCAATGGGTATTGTCTCCTTAGATATTGGTGGAGCTGTTGCCATTTCTTTATCATTATGTACAGTAGTTTTAGTTGCTCCACCTCCTTCAGCAATATTTTTAGTGTTATTGGCAATAGCAGCCATAACACCCATCATCTCTGCAATAAAACGAGTAAAAAGTATGACAAAAAAACCCGACACAATTCCAACGACCACCGAGAAAACACCAAAGTTAACGAACTTCTGTAGATAGGGTATTTCATTCATGTTTTCTTTATTCCCCATCAAGGAAAATAAAACAATAACGATTGTGGAGGCAAAACTGAGGCAAACAAGAAGTATTGCGGCACATTCACCCAGGGTGCGTGTAATATGACAAACAATGGGAATCGTAAAATAATCTCCCCTCAACCCGCCAACTGATTTTACATCTTCACTTCTTAACCACCAAAGTTGAAAACATAAAAAAACGGTAGCGGTTACAAAAAGCAAGAATATAAAAAAACCAAACACTACAGCCCCCCCTGAATTAAAAACCCTATTATCGAAAAAAGCATATAACATATATAGAGGTAGCAGCCAAAACAAAACGGCTATAGCTTTATAAACCCAACTAACCGGCTGTTTAAAAATCTTACCGCTATCAATATAGCTTAAAATAGACTCCATCAACTGTAACATATTGCTCATGTTTCCTTATATTTTGTTTAGAAATAAAAACGGGCATTCAAATTGGCAAGACGAAAAACACCATGCGGTTCAACCGGAGAACCTCCACTGCTAGCAACACCTGGAACAACAATAAAGTGGCCATAATAACCGGTAGAAAGACCCAGCGAAAAGTGTTTAGTTACAAGATATTCGCCACCTATTGTACATCCAAATGCTATACCTGGTGTTGAATTTGCAAAAGCAACACCAAAATAAGGACCGCCATAAACTCGAACACGATTCAGATTTCGAACCGGATAAAAGCCTAACCCTATACTACCGGACAATGTACTACTCTCATTAGCAGCTCCAGCAATATTTATTTCCGGTTCCAATCGAAAACCCACCTTTTTTGTTTTCGCAAAATTAATTACTGCATGTAAGTTCCCTCCCCAAAACAAGCCCCCTTCATCTCTATTTAACACATATACAGATTCGAAAGTAAATCCTAGGGCAAAGGCTCTAACGGCAAAATCTTCTTTATTCGATTCGGCATTTTCTTGACGTTCTGCCTCGCTTTTTGATTTGATTGCCTTTAACGTGCCTTCCATTTTTTGATTTGACTCCAATATTTGTTGGCTAGTTGTATTGAGCGTTTCCATTGCTTTCTTTACATCTTTGAAAGCATCTACAATCTCTTTATTGGAAGATGCCGTAGTGGAACTCGTTTGTAGCTTTTCTACTTTTTCTATCAACTTATTTAATTGCACAGTATTATCTGTAATATTCACAGGTGCCGGGGGTGCATTATTAACAATTGGAGGACTTGTTACCACTGGCATTGATGATATTACAGCAGGTGAAGTTACAACCACTTGGGGATCTTTTTTTGTGGTCATTGGGCTTTGTTGTTGTACAAATTTTATGGGTGGCGTTTGAAACAACTTAGCATCAAGAATGAGTTGCTTTCCATTTTCATACTTAATAGAAATCAAATCCTTTAACTCAACTATACTCAACGGTTCATCTTGAACAAAATAATTTTTGTACTCCACTTCGCTTTCCGACATCTTTACAATCTTAGCTTTGTACTCCAAACCGGTTTTAAAGAAAATAATATCTTGTCCACTTGCAGAACAACAAACAAAAACAAATAGTATTAGACAACTATTTCTCATAAATTAGGCATTAATCTTTTAGTTTGAAATATTTTTTCACTGCTTCATAGTCATTAAAATCAACTTCCCAGTCCTTCTTAGGGGTGCCTGGAATTATTACAACCTTGACCGTCACATCGTTTGTAGGCAATGCATGTATCCAATCACTTGGGTATAATTGAAAAGACATTCCGCCTACGTAAAAGTTGTTTGTTACATTTACGCTATAGTTGGAATAATAAATTGTGAGCGGAAGTGGATACCATGGCCTAGGAGCAGCACTTACACCACTCCAATAACCTAACCAATAAGCCACTATAATTCCATTATCGTAAACAGATTGAGTGATCTCAGGAACAGTTTTGGCTATAGTGGCTCTGAATTGATATTGCCCAGAGGTACCAGCTGTTGAAAATTCTGTTGGACTTATAGTGTAATTTTTCACAATAACATTTGAAACACCTCCTTGGTATCCAGTAGCTCCGGTCACACCAGTAGCTCCATTTATACCGTTTACTCCGGCAGGACCGACAATATTATCTTTTTGGCAAGCTGAAAACATTACCATACTTGCCAATAGCACAATTGATATTACTCGCATTTTTATACTTTTTTTACCGCCTACTCTATAATCCTCTTTTCGGCTGCCGAGTTGTATTTTGTTAGAAGTATTACCTACTTTTGTGAAAACAAAAAGTCTAAAACGGAACCAACAATAGATTTAGTACCACCGGTGGCTACATCAGCCACTGCACCTACAACGTTATTAGCAACACTCTTCATAGCATCAATTTGATATTTTTCAATCTCCACTTGATTTTTCATCCGTTCTCGCTCCCGATCCCATGCTTTTTGTTCCTCAGCATCCATTTTAGATTGTATACTAGAAATTAAGCGTTTCGATTCGTCAAAACATGCAGATGTTGGATCGATAAATGTTAAAGTTTGAAGTGATTGAATATATAACCGTTGAACAGATTCTGCATTAGCTTGTTGAATTTGAGATTGACATTTCTTTTTTTGATACAGCTTAAAAACACTTACCGATTTTTCCTTTATTTTTTGATTACAAGGTGTTGCCTCCACAGGAACAGACATAAGTATAGCTATAGATCTTTCATAGTCATTCATTGCAGCATACTTATCTGCTTCCATAATAATATCACTACATTTTGAATTATAAAAAGCTACAATCTTACTCTTCCCTTCCTCAATAAACGACTTTACTGCAGGATCGTTGCTACTTATTTGACTTATTGCATTCGTAATTGCTTCGCTTTTTGAAGATCCAGTCCCTTTTAATTGCTTATTGTATGAAGAATAAACAATATTAGCTCGAGCTTGTTTAATGAAAAGATTTAGTTCAACTGTTACAACATAAATATTACTCATTCCTTCTATCATTTTTTCGTCATAGACTTCTAACCGCGGATTAATAATAAAGTTTGCACCATACCCTTGTCCACTTATACCATAGCGACTAATAAGGCTTATGATTTTTGACTCGATTTTTGACTTTTGTGTAGGGAATAATGATTCAGTTTGTTGATCCATTACAACACTTAGTGTTATTTTACCTAGATAATCGTTTGTTTGCGATGAAGCACACAAACCTATTGAAACAAACAGTATTATTAAATATAATTTCATGTCAATTATTTAATGTTAAACGAAATTTTAGAACCTGTTATATGCGATTCTATTTCTAATTTTCCTGTCTTTACTTTTGGGCTTAAACTCCTTAAAAATTTATAGAAAGACTTCTTAAAATCCTCAGGTAGATAGTTTGTCTTGTCCTCATTTTTGACAGGTATTTTAATCGCGTCAAACCAAAGCATCTTATCGCTATTTGATTTTATGTGATAATAGTTTTTAAACGCATTTTTCTTTACCCAATCCACAATTAAATCAGAAAGCACATCATACTCGGTTCCAATTTCGTCTGTAAATTTGAGCTGACAATCTTGATTGAGTTGTAACTTAACATCAACTGTTCTCCCATTAGTGGAGATATCTTGAAATTTTACATTTAGTCCATTTAAAAATTTTGAAATAGCATCATTTTGAGTAAGCGCCAATACTGTTAACTTAGCGTAATCTTCAGTTCTGTATGAATTAGACTCGAGTAAATCAGAACTAGCTAATCGCTCAGAAGAATATTTATCAACAGCACTTAACAAGAGTTGTACTTTTCTACTTCCATCCATAAGTGGTTGTATATGAATTTCTGCTTGGACAAAAACATCGGCTGGAGAATTTTCTTGAATCAGTTTCCATAAATCAGTTTGAGTTGAACCTGCATTTACAGTTTGATCACTTATTGTATTTTTAAATGCTTCAATAAAATCTGTTGTAGTATACCCTCTATCTTCAAATGCTTTACTAATAGCATTAATTGCTGCTTTATATGCAAAATCAGATTCAATTTTGGCTCGAATATCTTCCCCTTTGCTACTAACGGGAACAACCATGAGCGTCAATTGTGTTCTGTTTATTTCATTGCCTTTTTCTTGAGCAAAAACTACTTGGGTAGATAAAAAAGCGAAACATAAAAAGAGAATATTTTTTTTCATACATCTTTGTTTTTAATTAAGTCCAAACTTGGGTATAATTTTATTCTGCTCTAACTCTTTTCGTAAAGCACTAAGATTTATTCCCAAATCAACAGTTATTTTCTTTCGCTTCCTTTGTTTCACCACCTCTGATACGGTTGAGCTCGAAACAATAAACGATTTATAGCGCCCAGATGAAAAAAAGGTCTTTATGAACGATTGATTTGCGGCCATTTCTTTTTCGTCTGTACTGATGAGAGGAGTGTTTTGTTGTGAACCAGGTATACCTCTATAGAATAGAATTCTAAACGCATTTATTTGTGCAGAATCTTCACATTGGTCTTTATACTGAACTAGTGTACAATAACCCGTAGCACGTACATTCAGCACACCATTCTGCGTACTGAGAAAAGAAGTTTCGGCTGTTGGTATAACATGTTTACTGCATGAATCTAGAAGAAACAGAAAAGCAGTAAAAAAAAGTACTGTTTTGTTTTTCATAATATTTATTGATTATTCAGTTGTAATCACAAAGAGTTTCTTTCCTTCATCTATTTTCTTCACCACTTCGTCCCAGTTGCTTGATTTTATTTTGCATTCCGAAAAATTCGCATCTTCTACTTTTTGAATTTTACCAGTTGCTACATCAATAGTTCTACTAAAAATTTTACCATCTACATCAGTATCTTCATAAGTTACAATTCGCACATCTGTCTTTTCCTTGAAACCTTGCTCACTACCACCAGATATAAGCAATATCTTTTTATCTGCATCTTGGATTTTTACAACTTTGCTTTTGATCGGGAATGCCTCACCTATCCATTTCTTCACCGCCTTTCCTCCTTTTAAATCTCCTATCAATTTCATAACAGCTTGTTCCGGGCTAGTAGAGCCTGTAAAGCCTACCATAAAGCCACCTGCAGTATTATTGTTTAAAGTAATCGTTTTTGAATTTACTACCTCACCTGTTTCAATGCTTGCAACCTTAAGCCCAATATTGAGATAAGCGGTATAAACGGTTCTATATCCAGTAACCTGTCCATTACTATTAGTTACATTCAATTTAGCCGAAGTTGTACTAATGGCTACACTTCCTGTTAATATAAAATCAGCACCTATGCTTTTACCTTGAGCTACTACTTTCCCATCTATAAATTCTTCACCCTTTTGCAATTCGCGTTCATTCTTTAGCTCTGTAGTTTTGCTCCTATCTACAAAACTAAATCTACCTGTTTCAGTCATAGCGTTTGTTATGGCCTCATAAACCATTGGCGTGTACTGACAATAATCACTCTGGCAACTAAATGGTGCAGCCCCAATTACTACTTTACCTTGCTGAGCTTCAGTCGATACAAAATTTAAACTTATAAAAAAGACTAAGAGTAACTTATAGTTCATTGCTGATTTGTTTTGAATATGAATATGTATAAAATATGAATTGAGTACCTGGAGTTACGCCTTCCTAATCAAAATTACACTAGTGCAAGAGGAAAACAGCATTGCTAATATTATAACTACTACTAATTGTGACATAACATCTATTTTGATTTTACCGACTATAAAACTCCCTTTTCGGCCATTTATGTTTTAGGGTTAGTGCTCTTACTCAACCCCGTCAAAATATTCGCTAATCACTTGATTTGGCAAATGTATTTTTGTGGTAACCTTTTTGAGTTCTTTAATATAGCTACCCATTGTGTTGGGAAGATGAGGCATTATCATAGTTAAAACGGTTTTATCATCTTTGATTTCAGACGTTATTTGCACTTGAAGCTCATGGTCATTTCCACCAACATAGTTTCTCCAAAGTATTATCTTACCTGAGGTAGCATCAAAATCTTTACTACCGAATCCAGCCTCTTTTCCAGCAACCTTGCAAATCTGCAATGCTTCTGCAATTGGAATAGAGGTCGTAAAAGTAACTTTAGCAACCTTTTGAGCGATAGAAGCTATTGAAAAGACAATAACAATAAAAAGTGTTATTATAGTTTTCATATTTATTTTCCTAATTTCCTGCATACTCTATAAATCCTCTTTTCGGCTAACGAGGTATAACTGCTAGGATACATTATGCTCATTCTTGCATCAACATAAACGACAAGCTTTTTATACCTGCCGTTTATGTTGGTTAAGCCATTAGAAACTATAAACCACCTGAAGACATAGTACATTTGTACCCATCAGATTCATAATAAAGTTTAGAGTCATCTAAACTTGCTTGATCCTCGTTATCTTTTGTACAAACTTTTATGCTCTCAACAGAATTTTTACACTTCAAGCATTTTGCACAACTCGATAATGATCCAACAAACGCCACCACCATCATTACTAGGAAAAAATTTTTTTTCATGTTTTAGTTTTTTGTTTTCGCCTACTCTATAATCCCCTTTTCGGCTTCCGAGGGTTTAGCTTGTATATTTTGAAGAAATCTACTTCACTTCAAAAGCAAAGATGGATTTCTCTTTTATGCTCTTATTTATAAAGAAATAATTGCCTTTAGCCAGTGGTTCAAGCGTTGTAATCGCATACATGTTTCCAGTTATTCGCTTAAATTTTAATGGAGTTGCAGTGGTAGCGGGTTGTCCTTTTTTGCTTGCCGGGCTATAGTCCCGTGTTTGTTTAGCCTCATTTAGTGTGCATGGTAACAATTCAATAACTGTGTATGGATCGTTACTATTACTTAGCTTTACTATGAAACTATTCTTCGCGTCAGTAGTAATTTTTACAGGAGAACTCACTCCCGAAATTGAGATTGAGCTATTTAAATTCAAAAACCCAAATGCACCTTCCGACTTTGCATTCACTGCCCGCTCTAAATCTACTAACTCATTTGTTGCTGAGTTGAAGTAATAAACCAAATTTTCAAAATCCGGTTCGGGATAAACACTGCTGGAAGGAGTGGAAGTTGTATTCGTTTGAACATTCAGCCCTACAGAAGAGGGAGTCGTCTTTGCCACACTTGTCTGACTTTCAGCCCTTACACCACCGCCAACAATACTAAACGCAAATGCCCGCGGATTTGTTGTTTTATTGGGGTCGCTGAATACATATTCACCAGCACCAAGTTCTTCTCCAAGGACAACTCTGTATATACCCGGTTTTATGCGTTGAAAATCAAGTCCAATCAATTTAACGGTTGACTTAGCACCTGCCATTCCTGCTTTTGCTAAAATATATTCGCGTTGTGTTTTCCCCTTATGGTCATTTACTTGCATTTTCACTAAATTCAAAACACTTTGAGGATCCTCAGATGGAGTTGATGTTTTGAAAATAAAGACGGGTTGTTTTTCTTGTGAAAATTTTACTGTTGAAGTTAAGCCTTCAATATAAACATATTGTTCGCCAGAGGTAAACCCAGTAGCTCTCATCCCTACATTTACCTGTGGTCTCTCCAAATTTTTGAGTTCTTTTGTTACCTCATCATAATACATGGGTACATTTGAAAAATCAGGCTCGGGAAAATTTGTTTGAGCATTTGCAATAAAAATGCTGTTGAATACAATTATTAAAAGAATTATTTTGGGTGCGCTTTTCATATTTTTCTTATGTTAAATTACAACTTTAGAAATAAACTAACGCAATTTATGTTAAAACAAAAACAAATCAAAAAATAATACGTAAAAATTTTTTTCTTTTTGGAAACGATAATTTAAAACCAATGTTTTAAGCATTCAACTAAATTCTTATATATTTAAAAATGTGTACTCCAAGTACTTAAAAATTATATTCTCAGAATAACTTTTTACTTAATACGATAACAAAAATGCCAATCAAAATTGATTGGCATTTTCAGTAATTCTATAAATAAGATGGATTAACTACATCCTGTTTGTGTGCCGCAGTTCGGGCATTTGTAGCACGCTCCGCTTCTTACGGTAATGTATCCGCACTCACGGCAAGTTGGTCCTTCACCCAAGCCTTTTGCTTGTTCAATTACCGCGTTGCTAGAAGCAATTTTCATGCCTTGTGCACGAGAAACATTTTTAGTAACTACTGGCTTAGAAATCGGAGCTACTGTTAGGTTTTCACCCTCCGTTTCGTGGCTGATAGTTGCAGGATCAATTCCATCTTCCTCCAAAATTGCAGGTGGAACGTGCACTAAATCGGTTCTTCCTAAATATTCTAAGGCTAATAAGCGGAAGATATAATCTACAACCGAGGTTGCGTTTTTGATATTCGGATGCTCTACCAAACCACTTGGTTCGAAACGGGTGAAGGTGAACTTAGAAACAAATTCTTCCAAAGGCACACCATACTGCAAACCTAATGAAACCGAGATAGCGAAGCAGTTCATCAAACTTCTGAATGAAGCACCTTCTTTGTGCATATCCACGAAGATTTCGCCCAATTTACCATCGTCATATTCACCTGTGCGAACGAATACGGTTTGTCCGTCAATTTTCGATTTTTGTGTGAAACCAGAACGTTTAGCTGGCAATTTCTTACGCTCTACAATTCGCGCTAATTCAGTTTTGAATTGAGTATCTGTAGATTCTTGCATTAAGATTCTAGCTGCTTCCAACACTTGCTCCGGAGTCAATCGGCTAAAGCCATCACCAGCCGCTGAAGGAATCTCAGCTACTTTAGCATCTACTGCAGTTTCTTCTTTCTCATCATCTTTTTTGTTCGACAATGGTTGCGATAATTTACAACCGTCACGATACAATGCGTTCGCTTTCAAACCAAGTTTCCAGCTCAATTCGTAGCAATCTTTAATATCTTCAACCGATGCCTCGTTTGGTAAGTTGATGGTTTTAGAAATCGCGCCTGAAAGGAATGGCTGTGCAGCTCCCATCATGCGAATGTGTCCACTTGCATGAATGTAACGTGTTCCTTTTGTTCCGCATTTATTTGCAGTATCGAATACTGAATAGTGCTCTTCTTTTAAGAATGGTGCACCTTCCACAGTCATTGTACCACAAACATACTCGTTCGCTGCTTCAATCTCTGTTTTAGAAAATCCTAAGCCTCTCAACAAGTTAAAGTTCACATCGTTGTATTGCTCTGAAGTGAAGCCTAAACGCTGAAGTGTTGGCTCGCCTAAACTCCAAACGTTGAATACGAAAGTGATATCGAAAGCCGATAGCAACAACTTCTCTACTTTCGCTAAATCATCTTCTGTTAAACCTTTAGCAAGAAGCGATTTTGTGTTGATATGCGGAGCGCCTTCAAACGTGGCATTTCCTTTTGCATAGTTTACGATAGTTTCAATTTCATTTTCTGCATAACCCAATGTTCTTAATGCATTAGGGATAGACTGATTAATGATTTTGAAATAACCTCCACCCGATAATTTTTTAAATTTCACTAAAGCGAAATCAGGCTCGACACCCGTAGTGTCGCAATCCATAACTAAGCCAATGGTTCCGGTAGGGGCGATAACGGTGGTTTGTGCATTTCTGTAACCGTATTTCTCGCCTAATTGCAATGCATCATCCCATGCGTTGCAGGCTGCTTTCAACATATATTCAGGGCACAATGCTTGTTCAATTCCAACCGGTTTAATTTCCAGACCTTCGTAAGAATCGGCACTTACATTGTATGCTGCATAACGGTGGTTACGCATTACACGCATCATGTGTTTTTTGTTGCGCTCGTAACCCGAGAATGCTCCCAAAACAGAAGCCATTTCAGCCGATGTTTTGTAAGAGATACCCGTCATGATAGCAGTGATGGCTCCGGCCATTGCACGAGCCTTATCTGAATCGTAAGCGATTCCAGACACCATCAATAATGTACCTAAGTTAGCATAACCCAAACCTAATGTTCTGAAATCATAAGATAATTGTGCTACTTCCGGTGACGGGAACTGTGCCATTAACACAGAGATTTCCAACACCATCGTCCAAATGCGCGACATATATTCAAATCCTGCAACATCGAATGCTAATGTATCCGGATTGTAGAATTTCATCAAGTTGAATGAAGCCAAGTTACAAGCCGTGTTATCTAAGAACATGTACTCAGAACATGGATTAGAAGCACGAATCTCACCATCTTCAGGGCAAGTATGCCACTCGTTGATTGTAGTGTTATATTGCACACCCGGATCAGCACAACGCCAAGCCGCTAAAGCTACTTTATCCCACAGTTCACGTGAATTAATGGATTTCATCACGGTTCCGTTGGAACGTGCTTTCAAATCCCAATTCGCATTTTGCTCCAACGCATGGAAAAATTCGTTAGGAATACGGATAGAGTTGTTTGAGTTTTGTCCTGCTACAGTTCTATATGCTTCACCTTCGTAGTGGTTGCTATATCCTGCATCAATCAAGGCTTTCACCTTGTCTTCTTCTTTCATTTTCCACTCGATGAAATCAACGATTTCCGGGTGGTCTAAATCCAAGCACACCATTTTAGCGGCTCGTCTGGTAGTTCCTCCGGACTTGATAGCACCGGCAGAACAGTCTCCAATTTTAAGGAAGGACATCAAGCCTGATGAAGTTCCTCCACCTGACAGTTTTTCGCCTTCGCCACGGATACTCGAGAAGTTTGTTCCCACACCTGATCCGTATTTGAAGATACGCGCTTCACGCACCCACAAATCCATGATACCGCCCTCATTTACTAAATCATCGGATACCGACAAGATGAAACATGCATGCGGTTGCGGACGCTCATAGGCTGAAGTTGATTTCGATAATTTTCCGGTTGTTGGATCAACAAAATAGTGACCTTGTGGTTTTCCGGTAATTCCGTATGAGGAATGCAAACCGGTATTGAACCATTGCGGAGAGTTTGGAGCTGCCATTTGCGACACAATCGAATACACGATTTCGTCATAAAATACTTTCGCATCGTTTGATGATGCAAAATAGCCGTATTTCTCGCCCCACATTCTCCAACAATCAGCCATTCTATGGGCTACTTGTTTAATAGAGGTTTCTCCGCCCATTGTTCCATCAACTTGAGGGACTCCGGCTTTACGGAAATACTTCTGCGCCAAAATATCGGTAGCCACCTGGCTCCACGATTTAGGCACTTCTACGTTGTTCATCTCAAAAACGGCATCACCGGAGGGGTTTCTGATTACACTGCTACGGATGTCGTACTCAAACAAATCGAATGGAGAAACTCCATCTTTTGTATAGTGACGATTCACCTGCAAGCCTTTCTTTTCTTCTGATTTCGGCATGGTTTAATTATATTTGAATGTTGTTAAATGGTCTAGGAAACGTCCACGTGTCCGTGAACTATGAAACGAATATATGTTTGTGCTTTTTTAAAATCAATCTCCGTTATCCACATATATTGTGAAAAATGACAATACATTTTTCAAAACCTACGTCTTCCTTGAAAAGTAGCTGTGGAAAAAGATTAAGGCAAATTTCAGCGCAAAAAATTTGGAATTTTTCGAGGTTTTTCGGGTGGGTCATTTTCTAGACAACAAAACGCTAAAAAATGCCAATTTACACCCTATTCTAGGTCGGCAAAACTTTTCTTCCCTACCTTCAAAAAAACAAAAAGCTACCGCTATGGGCAATTATGTAAATAACAATTTGATTAGAGATGAAAAAGTGGAGTACGAAACCACTTATCACTGGATTATTTTTTTTACACTGAAAGCCTTTCTATCATTGTTCATTGCGCCTGCATTGTTACGCTGGTCTGATGAATTCGTGATTACCAACAAACGTGTTGTGGTCAAAACAGGCTTGTTTTCGCGCAAAACATTTGAAATGAATTTGACGAAAATTGAATCGGTGAATGTAGATCAATCGGTATGGGGCCGATTGCTCGGTTTTGGCTCAATCACTATTATTGGCACCGGTGGCACACGCGAATCGTTTGATACCATTCAAAAGCCATTAGAATTCAGAAAAAGATTTCAAGAATTATGCGCTTAACAAGTTTTTTAGCGCAAATAATATTATTCCGCTAATTTCGTTGTAAGGCTATCTATATTATGCAGTTACTTAAGCTTACATTAATCGTTTTATTCTTCGGCACATCGTTGGCAGTATCGGCACAAGATGACGAAAAACCGAACTATTACAAGCGCCCGGAAAATACCGTACAACCTACTGTTGCTGATACTGCAGCAAAGAAAAAAATAACGGCACCAAGCGATTTTAGTTACACCAAGAAAAAGTTTGACATCCAAAAATTATTCATTGAACCTACCAACTTTCAATTGAATTTCGGCACGAATTATTTTCTTTTCGGATTTAATCCATTAGCGGCCTATCAAGTAACGAAAAAACCGCTGTACATTGGGATAAGCCTCAACTACAACATACAGGTATTCAGGAATCAGGTTATTTTACCAAATGGCAGTAAGCCCAATGTCACGTCTCAAGTATTTGGCGGTGGACCGGTTATACATTACCGTATTTGGAAAGGTTTTTTTGCTCGTTTTCGTCCGGAAGTACTCGGTTGGCGATACCCTACAGGATATTACAATTCCTTGACAAACAAAATTGAATACAAAACTACAGTATCTTACCATGCATGGCTGGGGGCGGGCTATTCGTTAAACATCAAAGGGTTAATTTCCATACCGTTTGCAATTTATGTTGACCCTCTTTATTTCGCGCAGAAACGAAATGCATTTTCTCCATATCCATCGCCACTCCTGTTGCAAATAGGAATTTACAGCCTCTCTCCAAACATTAGGTTATAGAAAACTAGGCATTCGCAGCAAGCCAACTCATTAAGCCGATATTTATTTTAAGTGCCTCTTCATCAATATCAAAGGTGGCTGAATGTATGGGTGATAGAATGTTTCGAGCCACATTGCCAACCCCTACACGATAAAAACAAACCGGCAAGTGGTGCGAATAAAAAGCAAAGTCTTCAGCACCCATACGTTGCGGCAAAGCAAACACTTTTGCTTTACCAAGATAATCGCCTGCCAACGCAACACATTGCTGCGTAAGTGTTTCATTATTTACAAGAACAGGATAACCTACCACAATATTGACTTCGCAAGCGGCATTATGTTTTTGTGCAATTGATGAACAGGTTTGCCGGATCACTTCGTGCATTGCCTTGCGCTGCTGTTCATCAAAACAGCGAAGGGTTCCGGCTAAATAAGCTTTCTCGGGCACCACATTCGTTGCTCCATCGGCTGTTATTTTTCCGAACGTTAACACTATAGGCTTCTCCATATCGGTGTATTGCTGTAAAGTCAACAAAATTTCGGCAGCAATAATTAAGGGCGAAATGAATTGATGGGGTTGCGCAGCATGCCCCCCTTTACCGATAACCGTTAAATAAATTTCATCGGCAGAAGCCATAAATTTTCCGGATTTGAAACCTACCTCACCGGCCTGCATTTCGGGATGTACATGCCATCCCAACATTTTGTCGATAGTTGGATTTAGCAACACACCTTCTGCAATCATTGCCGCGGCTCCGCTGGGCATTTTTTCTTCGGATGGCTGGAATATTAATTTGTAAGTTCCTGTTAATTCGTTTCGCAATTCACTTAAAATCATAGCCACTCCCAATAGGTTTGCGGTATGGGCATCGTGGCCACAGGCGTGCATTTTGCCTGCATGGATAGATGCATAACTACTTGTATTCTGCTCTTGAATCGGCAACGCATCCATATCTGCCCTTAGCCCTATACAGCGCAATTCAGGTTGCTTACATTCTAATAGTGCTACAACGCCTGTTTTAGCTATGGGGGGGAGCAGCTTCCAACCAAAATTTGCAAGTTCGGTTCGCACTAAATTAGCAGTAGATTCTTCTTCGTAAGCCAACTCCGGATGGGCATGAATTTCTCTGCGTAATTGAACCACGCGGTCAAAATACTTTTCTGCGAGAATTTTGAAAGTTGCTAAATCCGGCACTATTGAGCTCATTGTTCTATTTTCAGGGTAGGTAGGTAAACCTAAAGGTTATTTTATTTTCACCTTATCTTTTACGATAAATGCACCGGTGTAGGTAGATAACATTTGATTTAGCATATCTGTAGCTTCGAATCGATTCGTAAAGTCGCCAACGCGAAGTTTATAATAGGGTTGCTCGTAAATCACATAACAGCTTTCGCGTGGAAATTGCTTATATAATTTGGACTTTGCATTATACGCCTCGTTTCTATCGTTGCTAAACATAATCTGCAAACGATAGCCATCCGCCAAATCATTTTTCTTGTTATAAGCGCGATATAAATTCATCAACTGAGCAATCTCGGCACTTTGGGAAACGGTCACGGTGTTTCCTGTTTGTGCGAACAATGCAATAGGGAAAAGAATTAGAATTATTTTTTTCATTCAGAAACGATTTTCACACTTTTAGAAGAACCTATTCGATCGGCACCGGCTTTAATCAATGCCAATACTTTTTCCTTACTGTCAATACCACCGGAAGCCTTTATTTTAATCGATTTTGGCAAATTTTTTCGAAGCAACTCTATAACACGAACACTTGCGCCTTCACCATTGAAACCGGTAGATGTTTTTACAAAATCAACATCTTGATCTTTGCATAATGTACACCCTTTTATAATTTCCTCATCAGTCAAAAGACCTGTCTCGAGAATAACCTTCAACTTAGCACCACGTAAGTGAATCATAGCTGTTACACTTGTTAGTTCGTTTTTGAGGTAATTGTAATCGCCCTCTTTTAGCGCAGCTATATTTATGACTAAATCGATTTCATGTGCCCCTTCATCTACAGCGCGTTTACACTCTTCTATCTTAGCAGGTGTATGGGAATACCCCATTGGAAAACCAACAACGGTAGCAATTTTAACGGCACTGCCTTTGAGTAATTTCACCGCTTCGCGCACCCAATACGGGGGCACACATACTGCAAAAAAGTTATTATCCAATGCCTCGTTGCATAGTTTTGTAATGTCGGCTTTAGAAGCATCGGCTTTCAACAAGGTGTGGTCTATGTAGTTGGCTATTTTCATTTGTTGGTTTGAAGATAGAAATAGGTTTTGTAAAGATGAAATTTTGCAAGTGTCTAAAGTTAATTTCAAAGAAAACGCCCCCTGAAGATTCAGCGGGCGTTAGTGTATGTTTAAGAAGAATTAATTAATGCATTAAGGCAAACGAGCCCGTTTTGTTTACTTCGCGTTGCTTTCCCGGATTATTTGGATCCGGAAGTAATACCTTCACAAAATAGGTATACGTTTCTACAGGTTGGTCAACACCTCCAGCCTTACCATCCCAACCATCGTTCGGGTTATTGTAAAGCAATTGACCCCAACGATCGTAAATTCTAAATTCTACAACCGAACCTTGTAAATCAGGACCGAAGAAAATTGGATAGTACTTATCATTATTTCCATCCCCGTTTGGCGAGAATGCAGTTGGTAAAACATATACTTCTTTATAAGGAAGTAGCACGAAAACGCTTGCGTAGCCATAACATGCTTTGTTGTGCGGTGTAATTTGCGCAGTAACTGTATGCAATGTACTGGATAAGTCATTCACTTTTGTTTTAGGACATGTGCTACAATCTAAGCCTGTAGATGGTGACCATGAATATGTCGCATTACTGCTGGTTGAGGTTACTTCAATGTAATTGTCTTTCCCCTCTACCTGGTAAACGGTATCAGCAACAGCATTAACAATCAAAGAATCCGGTTGCGCAACAACAGCTTGTGCATTTACAGAACAACCGTTTGCATCGCGCACAGCAATGCTATACGTTCCAATGTTCAAATTACTATATGTATTGGTAGTTGAATAAGCACCGCCATTCACTGCATATTCGTAATTTGGAGTACCGTTTGAAGCATTGATGGTAATTTCCCCATCTTGATATCCATAACAATTAACCGAATCAACTTGAATGGCTACCACTAAAGCTGTAGGTTCAGTAACTCTTGCTGAAGAAGTATCGCGACAACCAATGGCATCTGTAACGGTTACTTGGTATAAACCTGCTAACACATTGGTAGCTGAATTCGTTGAACTCACGTTTGGCGACCAAGCGTAAGTGAAGCTAGGATTAGACCCTGTGGTTGTAAATGTAACTGAACCTGTTGGATCTCCGAAACATCTAACTGCCGCAGAGGATGGAGTGATGTTAATATTTTGAATTGGTGCAGGTAA
>CAYNMP010000022.1:0-56585 GCA_964398475.1 uncultured Chitinophagaceae bacterium
CGAATGCATTGCTTTGATATGTATGTTTTATTGTCATCATCTTGTTTGCTTTTTTTAAAATCGCGTTGCAAATATATGAAGCATTAAATTGTATTTCCAAATTATTTTAAAAATATATTTTTCACAAAACCACACAACCCTTTATCTACAAGTATTTCAGAGCACAATATTTTTTAGAATAATTTTTATAAAATAAAAAGCGGTTACACTTTTCAATGTAACCGCTAAAAAAAATATACTCAAAACTTATTTCTCTTGAAATTGCACCACATGAATTAAAATAAATCTTCCTAATGTTTTGTACGTTCAAAGCGTCTTCCAAACTGAATAAAACTAGCCAAACCGTAGGCTTTGCCCTTTTGTGTTCCGCGTTTAAAATAATACGATTTATTCCCTATACATGTAGCCTTACATACATTACTCGAAGTTAGATATCCTTCACGAACAGATGTAATACTGTGTTGGCGTAATCCATAAAAGGCTTTGCTAACAGAGGTATGATAACGTTCTCCATCCACAATTCCCAGTGCAAGTGCATGCTGAATACCATAGGCAAACATTGCAGTACAAGAGCTTTCAATATAATTGCCTGCCTCACCTTTTCGAACCGGAAGTTGATACCAATGTCCCGATTTTGTGTCTTGTAACTCTGGAAGATGAACAACCATTTCTTTTAAGTATCCGGAAAACTGCATGTAATGTGCATTAGATTTTGGGATAACAGAAAGTGCATCAGAAAGTGTTACTACTATCCAACCATTGCCTCTGCCCCATATCTCAGGACTTCTGTGCGTTTGCTTATCCGACCAATGAATCTGACTACAAAACATGCAATGCCCCCAATCACTCTGATCCCAGCCATGTACCCATAAACCCCATTCGCTTACTAGCAATTTATCGCGATGCAATGCCATTTGTTTAGCCAACTCATCGATATATTTTTCATCACCGGTAGCGCGATACATTTCTAATAAAAACTCACCGATCATAAAAACAGTATCGTCCCAAAGTTCTGTAAACAAAGGGATGTGAGATACTGCACCTTCCTTTGTTCGAGGCGTTTTCATGTAATCGTTGAAAATTTTATCGCATATTTTCTTATACTTTTCATCTTTGGTTATCCGATACAAAAAGGCCATCCCTAAACCTGACGCTACATTGTTTGGTTTTCTTCCATTGGCAACACCTCTGTTTTTATCCATTGCGCGTTTGATATAATCAAAATATATTGCCTTGCGCTCAGGCGTTGCCTCTTCATATTCATTGACCATCACTTTCAGTAAAGCAGCATTTTGCCATGTCCATTGATATTGCTTTGCCGGCAAATATGCTTCACGAGCATAATTATCCATAGAATCAACCCAGGTTAATGTTTGCGCATTCCCAAAGAGTGCCAACAATAAAAAAACAAGAACAAAAAACTGCTTACGCATATGCATTATTTTATTTCCAACACCAATCGAAAACCGCTATTGCTGATGTGATGATCGCGCACATCAATATTTCGTGCACGGCTTTGGCAACGCTGCTCTTCACTTCTCCATGAACCACCACGAACCAATCGAAACATTCTTTTTTTCGTTTGACACGGATTGTTCGAGGGACTAATTTTGTAAAAATTTCGCTGATACCAATCAACACATATTTCCCAAACATTTCCGCTCATATCGTACAAGCCTAATTCATTCGGTTGCTTCAAACCTACCGGATGTGTTACCATTCCGCTGTTTGGCGCATACCATGCAATGGAATCTAAACGATTTGCACCGCAATATTTAAACCCTTTAGATGCCTTACCACCAATAGCTGCATATTCCCATTCTGCCTCAGTTGGCAAACGATAGTGCTTCCCGGTTAACTGATTGAGCTTAGTAATAAAGACATCGATATGTTCGGGTTTAACATCGTATACCGGACAATTAGTGCAATCGCTGGAACTCAATGTATCACTGCCCATCACAGCGCGCCAAACCTGTTGTGTTACTTCAAATTTTCCAATGTAAAAATCGTTTAAAATGACTTCATGAACAGGTCGTTCATCTGCTTTACCATTATTACTTCCCATAGAGAATGTCCCGCCATTAACGAATACCATAGTGGAATCAATAACAGGTAAGCTCGACTGGCAAAAAATGTGCAATGCGAAAAATGTGAAAAGAAACGAAAGAATATATCTCATAACGTGCAGTTACACAATTATACCGAATCACCAGCACTTTCCATACAATTCGTACGATTGTTGCTCCAATTCTTCCCGGTGCTTAGGATGCGCAATTTTAATGAGTGCCTTTGCACGTTGAGCAATATTCTTTCCATATAAATCAGCAATACCATATTCTGTTACCACATAATGCACATGGGCCCGAGTAGTTACTACACCTGCACCCAACTTCAATGTTGGAACCAATTTCGATATACCACTTTTGGTGGTAGATGGCAAAGCAATAATAGGCTTTCCGCCTTCACTTAACGATGCTCCACGAATAAAATCCATCTGCCCACCTACTCCGCTGAAAATATCAGAACCAATAGAATCGGCACAAACCTGTCCGGTTAAATCCACTTCAATAGCACTATTAATGGCCGTTACTTTCTTGTTCTTCCGTATCACTGTTGTATCGTTCACATGGCCAACATCCAACATTAATACTTCCGGATTGTCATCCATGAAATCATATAATTTTCGCGAACCCATGGCAAATGAGGAAACAATTTTACCGCGATGAATCTTCTTGGCTTGTCCGTTGATAACGCCTTTCTCAATAAGCGGCAAAACACCATCGCTAAACATTTCGGTATGTACACCTAAATTTTTATGGTTCCCTAAAAATTGTAATGCGGCATTTGGAATACCGCCAATACCCATTTGCAGCGTAGCTTCATCCTCCACTAACTCTGCAATGTGCTTTCCGATTTGCATTTCAATATTGGTCATTGCAGCAGGTGCCGATTCGAAAATAGAATCTTCGGCATAAACAGCAGCTGTAATACGCGACATATGAATCATACTATCGCCAATGGTTCTGGGCATTCGTGGATTGACAAGTGCAATAATTTTCGTTGCCATATCACATGCAGAACGAGCTATATCAACAGATATCCCTAATGAACAATAGCCATGCTGATCGGGTAGACTAACTTGTATCAATGCTGTATCAATTGGAAATTTACCGCTGCGAATAAACATTGGAATTTCACTCAAGAACATAGGTATGTATTGCACATGTTGTTCGTTCACATACGGACGAATATTTTTCGCAATAAAGAATGCGTTCACATGGAATGCCTCTGAAAATTCAGGGCGTGCATAAGCGGCTTCTCCTTCTGTATGCATGTGCGTAATCTCAACACCTTTTACTTCCTTACTTCTATTGGTAAGGGCATTCACTAATCGCTCAGGAGTAGCACAACCGCCATGTATAAATACACGTTCATTATTCTTTATTAGGCCAACAGCTTCTTCAGCCGATACATATTGCATAGATTATGATTGAACTGTAAAGTTAGCTTAACAATTAAAATAGAAGATGATGTTCACCATTAATATTGCAGCATAAATTCAAAAAAAATGGTCGGACAATTGCCCAACCATTTTAAAGAGTTTTAAAGTTGATTCTAGAATCCTATTGATAACCCCAAAGTCCCAAAGAATTTTCCGGCAATTCCATTAGTTGTTATACTAATTGGGTTTCCCAAAGCATCTAATCCTGTTGTTACTTTTCGATAAATATCTGATCGATAATTGCCCCCTACACTAATACCCAAACTAGAGCGACCTCTACTGTACATTTTGAAACCAAGACCAATGGCTCCCGTTGGGCCACCCCAACTTTTATCGGTTGGATTCTTTGCCACAAAGGGATTAGCGGGATGGAATGCATAACCCGCTTCAACATAATAGAAAGGAGTTGCTCGGGCTTTCAACATATCGCCTGAAACTGACAAATAGAGCGGAATATACAAACCGTTGTTTACGTTCTTATTATCGTAAACACCTTTTCCCCACGAAATTCCTTTACCGAAATATACACCATCTACACCCAAGCCTATTCCTAAAGAAACAAAGTGATTAATTTTCACACCGCGCACTAATCGCAATCCAATGTTGTTGATTCCCGGACGAAAATCTATCGTTCCAAAAAAACGACTTTTCTTCATGTAAGCTGGCTTTCGCGAAGAATCCCCTTTACAATGATGATAGCCAAATCCCATCTCATGTCCGTTGTGAGGACAAGCATTAGGCTCTTTTTTCTCCACCATTGCCGGCTCCTTAGTAATCTTGTATACATCGGCAACTGGGAATGCAATTACACTTCCGCCCGCAATTTGAATTTTTATACTCTCTCCTAAAATTTGTTCAACAATTAATCCGCGATACGAACTACCATTTTTCAAATACACAACATCTTCCATGTTACTTTGTGCAATTGCGCCTACAGATACGATAAGCAACAATGCCAATAAAACTGATTTTATGTTTTTCATCTTAATTTATTTTTGATGTACAAAGATATTGAATAATGTAGTAACAATGCGCATTGCACAATGTTTTATAACATTAAACATTTAACGTTTCTGTTAATACTGAAGAGAAAATATTAATGGAAAAACATCAATTTCAAACCGAAATAAACGAGAATTAAACCCGATAACTTACTGAGATACAAGAGTATATTCCCTTGGATGTGATGACGAAGTAATGAGGCTGCATAGCCCTTTAAAAAGTCGGTGCTGAACACCACCACTAATGCACAAAAAAAGTGAATAAGAATAAAAGGCGCTTTATTTTGGTAGGTATTGACAGCTACCATCACTGCTCCAAACCAGAAGAAAAACACGTTAGGGTTCATACTGTTGATTAGAAAACCTTTGGTAAAGAAAGTCCATGGTTTGTTGTGATGCATATCCAAATGACTTTCAGCAATTTTTGATTTCAATACATTCTGCAAGCCCAACACCACTAAAATTAACCCACCTATGATATACATTCCTTGGAGAATTGGTGAATCTTGATGTACATTTTTGGCAACAAAGTATATGAAAAGTACCGTGAGTATATCGCTAATAAACGTACCGAAAGCAATGTAGGCAGCACCTTTGAGGTTACCCTTAAGTCCTAGATCTACTACCGCAAAAAAAATCGGACCGATAAATGTAGCTAATACTAAACCAGTAAGTATCCCCTGCCCTATTGCCTCCAGCATGTCTTATTACGATTTTGCCGTGTAAATAGTATCGAGGAAATCGAGTACAATTTTATCTAAATCGCCTGTACCTGCTAAAGCACCCATCATGCCATACATTGCTGCTTTGTTTTCATTATCCAAATCAGGTTTGGAATTCTGTTGCAGCTTTGCAATAGTACCTTCAGGAAGTAAAGAACTCAAGCCTTTCACCAAAGAACTTTGTAGTTTATTCCCCATTTGCTGCAAACGTTTTTCACGCACTTCGGCAACAGAGATTTTCAAATCGGCTACAAATTCATCTACCACATCTTTATGGATGTAGTTAATGGTAAAATGCAGTGTAGGCGGTAATTGTTGTCGTTCAAAATGCCAACCCTTTTTGTTCAACACATCGGCCAACATAAACACATCAATTTTTGAAGATTTAAAAGCAACAATACACATGTTTGTTTCTCCCATTATCTCCAATTCATCGATAGAACGAATTGCCTTCTTGATACGTTCAGTAGTATCCATAGTCGCTTTGGCCATTTCTAAATAACCTTCTCTACCAATCGAACGCAATGCTCCCCAAGCCGCGGCAATATTGCTTCCGGCACGGGTGCCTGTCATTGTAGGCGAACCATAAATACCTCCGGCCCATTTTGTATATAGCGAAAATTGAAAGCGTCTCAATTCGTGATTTTTGTACAACACTACCGATGCTCCTTTTGGGGCATAGCCATACTTATGTACATCAGCCGAAAGCGAAGTAACACCATCCACTTCAAAATCGAATGGAGGTATTTCGTAGCCAGCTTCTTTAATGAATGGCAAGATAAAACCACCTATACAAGCATCTACATGACAAAGTAAATTTTTTCTTTTCGCAAGAGCGGCAATTTCCACAATTGGGTCCATTACGCCATAAGGATAGGCAGGGGCAGAACCTACAAGTAGTATAGTATTCGAAGCAATGGCCGCTTCGGTTGCGGCAATATCGGCACTAAAATCTTTGCCGGTTTTAGTCACGGTGAAATCAATATTGAAGTAGTGAAACGCCTTCATGAAAGCAGGGTGAGCCGATTCCGGAATCACCACATGCGGTTGCGTTATATGCGGACGATGTTGCTTTGCCCAATCGCGCGCAGTTTTTACGGCTAACAATATGCTTTCTGTTCCACCTGTAGTTACATTGCCACACACCTGTTCATCGCCATGAAATAAATCGGCACACATACTCACCGTTTCCGTTTCAAGTTCTACAATACTTGGTGTAGCTGTAGGATTCAAGGCATTATCGGCATAGTATTGATCGAAAATTTGTTTGATGCCTTCTTCGCGTTCATCTCCCGGATGGTAAATCAAACAAAAGGCTCGGCCTTTGCGCCAATCGATGTCTTTGGTGCGTTTGCTTTTTATCGTATCCAGTAATTCATGAACTGACGTTGACTTATTCGGAAATGTATGTTGTTGTTTGCTCATTTGAAATCAATTAAAAACTAAACTAATTTATTTTTATTCCTACGAAGTGGTAAATCATCTAAAAAAACTATGCCATCAAAATTGCTAGCGCTAAAAGGCAAGTCTAACATAGGTTTCCGCGGATAGCTTGTAGCGAAAACCGATAAATGCTTAGCAAAGCGAGTTGGATAATAATTCATTTCAATGATAACCTGTACAGCCTTTTCTTCCAGAGATGATAGCATTAAAATTCGATCTTTTACGGAAGGCGTTTTACAACCTTCAATGGCCTCCATTACAAGATTTTGGTTGTATTCAGAGATAACAAAATGAGAATTAGTATCTGTTGCAAAGCTTGGCATAACACCATTCATCCAAAGTGAAATTTGCCCATCAATTGCGAACGGATCAATAGGTATTCCATTAAGCCAAACGTTAAAATGGATATGCGGTATTCCAAAAGGAAATGTAACCGCTCCGTCTATACCGCTATACCCGGAAACAGCAATGGCTTGCCCCCTATGTAATATATCGCCTTTATGTACTAAACTTTTAGCTAAATGAGCATAGCAAGTCATTAATCCCTCTCCGTGATCGATAAAAATTTTCAAGCCACCACGGTTAAACTCTGAAACAACATGTACCACCTTACCGGCTGCAGCGGTGCATACTGTGGTACCAACGGGAATCGCAAAATCGGTTCCATTATGACTATCGTACGTTAAGCCTCTGCCCCTAAAATCGAGTGTTTGTGTTTTCCTCACCGACCATCCATTTTCGTGTGGTGTGGGAGTGTGATTAAACAAGTTGGATATGATTACTTTGTTAGGTATAAAATGTGTTCCTCGCCAAAGTTTTAAAGCTACTTTGGGATACAACTGTTTTAAACTGCTTAATCCCCATTGAGATGGAGGCACGTCTTCTTCTCCACGAATGGTTACAAGCGCTTGTTTAAAACGCAATGGAAATGGCGCCAATCCGAGCGTTTCGCCTAAAAAACTTATTTTCTGTTTTGTCATATCCGATAATCATGACTAATATAAAACAAAACCGCTATTGAGTTATACTCAATAGCGGTTTAAGAATGATCCGGATTTGCTTATTTCAATCCTTTCAACAACTCTTTAGCTAATTCATCATTAGGATCAAGTTCTAAAGCTTTGTCTAAGTTTTGCTTTGCTTGTGCATTGTCTTTAGCATTCATGTAGTAAGCCCCCATATAACCGTATGCTTCTACGAGGTTTCGTTTGTTTTTTGTTACATCGGCTTGAGCCAACTCAATAAACTTCTGATAGAAAGGGAATGCGCTTCCTGCTTTCATTTCAGGATCGATACGCGAGTTACATTTTGCTCTCCATACATAACCGTCAGGCGAAGTAGGTTGTTTGGTTACAAACGTACCGAAGGTTGAATCGGCAGCCACATAATTTCCTGCAGAAAAATAAGAACGACCTAAGTAATAGTAATCCAAAGCTCCACCACCAAACTGAGCAATCTTAGCGTTATACTGCATAATAGCATCTGCATAACGTTTCGACTGCCAAAGCGTTTTAGCATATTCTGAAGATAACTCCGCATTTTCTTTTTCAGTTTCCAAAGCTGTTTTGAAATAGTCGATAGCTTGAACAGTATCGCCATTTAAAGCTGCTAAACGCGCTGAATAAACATAATCGATAGGTTTTACTTTTTTACCTCTTGAATTCGCCCAAAAACGCTTCGCATATTCATATCCGTCTTTGTAGCGTTTCAACTCGAAGTTGGAGAACGACAAACTTCTCAACAAAATATAGTTGTTCGGATCGTCTTGCAACATTTGAGCTGCTTCTGTGGCTACTTGCTCGTAATCTTTACTCTGGAATAAAAACGAAATAAAACGTGTTTTAGCATCCGCATCGTCTTTGTTCAATTCGATATAACGCTTAAATTCAGGTTTTGCTAAATCGTATTTTTTCGACAAATAATAAGCTTCTCCCAATTCTTTATGTGCTAATGCATTATCCGGCTCCAAAGACAGGGCTTTTTTGTAAGCCGCAATTGCGTCATCGTAGGTTCTGGCACGTACATTCAAACGCCCGATTTTCACAAACGCCATCGTCAATTTAGTATTCACTTCTGCTGCACTTTCGTACTTACTCATGGCTTTACCGCCTTCATTATTTTCGAGGTATGCATCACCTAAGGCTAGCATGTTGGTACTGTTTTTCAAGTCCAACTTATAAGCTTCTTCGAAATAGTAAATCGCTTCTTTCAAATCGGTAGTAGTTGGTTTAAACCAAGCATCTCCAATTTGGTAAAGAATTTCTGAGTTTTTAAGTTTAGATGTAATAGCTGCTTTATCCAAAAGACCTTTCGCATCAGTAATGCGCTTCTCAAGCAAAGCAATACGACCTAAAGCCAAGCTTCCATAAGCTGTTTTGTTTGTTTCACCCAACATGGCATAAAAAATCTTAGCAGAATCCGGATCGTCTGTTTTCAGATACGCATTCCCTAAATAGTATGCCGTTTGATTGCGATCGACTGATGGATCTGTCAATAATTTTCGGAGTGCATTTTTAGCACGGAAAAAATTTTCGTTGTCTATATCTTTTCTCGCTTCCTCAAGCGTTTGAGCCCCTGCAGACAATACTGCTCCAATCATCGCAAATTGCAAAAAGATTCGTTTCATTTCTTTTGTTTTATTAGTTTACAATGTTACTATTTTTTTACGTCAACGCCATTGCTGTTGATAATGAAATCACGCTCCGGCATTGTTGTAGGCATCAGGCCGGCTTTTAAAAATATTTTCTGGCCCTGCTTCTTGAATATGAAATTTGCAAAGCCCGTACCAACTCGCTCGTAAGGATTACATATCACATAGTTTAACGGTCGGATGAAGGGATAGGTCCCTATGGCTATATCCGCCTCAGATGCAGTACTGGCAATAGTTTTACCCGTTGAATCTCTTTTTTCTACCGCAATAATATTAACGTTTTTTAGAAGCTGTTGCATCTGCGGATTATCTTCATCGCTGATTTTGGCATAAGGAATTGCCCCAACGGCTCCGTCATGTTGTCGTACATAATCAATAACCGCTTCAATAGAATCGAGTGCAAAAATTTTGAGCGACTTGTTAACACCGGAAAACAAGCGAAAAGATTTAACCAAACCGGTTTGCTTTCCATCAAAAACAAAGGTGAAATTATCGTTATTCAATATTTGCTGTTCATTGGAAAAAAGTCGTTCGTAATTCAACGATGTTACGGTTGATGTTTTGCCTACAATAAATGCCAAAGCATCTCTGGCCATTAAATGTTCGCGTGGATGGGTAGAATCAATTCGGGTAAGTGCTTCAATTTCTTCGGTGGTAAGCTGCCGACCAATAACCGCTTCCTGCAATTCGCGTTTATACAGTTTATTCATTATCTCGGCATCCGACATGTAGTCAAACGTTATGGATGCACCGGGATATGTTGCTTCAAAAACCTCGCGTTGCTGTTCCATTACATAACGAAAATCGTTATCGCAGGCAATTACGATATGCCCGTTGTGATATTGATCAGCCGGCATTATTTTTTTCTTCTCCTTACATCCGTAAACCGAAAAAAGAAGTACGACCAAAAGACAAGCAACATTACGCTTCATCGTGCTGTAACGCTTTAAATTCTTGAACAAAACGGTAAAATCGGAATAAACCGTAGGCTAAAACCAAAATAGCTAATGCAATTCTGTAATTGCGCGACACAAAATAGAGATAATATGTATTCACGCAAAGAAAGCCACCTAACACCACATAAAGTAATGCCACTAATCCTCTTAATAAGAGTACAGGATGTTTCAACAATTTCATCATATCGTTTACTAATAAAAAAGGTCATGGACAAACCATGACCTTCAAAAAAAATAGTGTTTAAGTTATTGAAGTTTGTACACCACCGGTAAGCTGTAATATACTTTTACGGCTTTACCTTGTTGTTTACCCGGTTTAAATTTAGGCAAGAGACGAATTACTCGTGCTGCCTCCTTATCTAATCCCGAGCTAACCCCACGTTTAATATTCACGTCTGATACAGAACCATCTTCATTCACCGTAAAACCTACAATTACACGCCCTTGAACGTCATTATCACGCTCCATAGGAGGATATTGTATGTTGGATTGAATGAACTTCAACAACTCTGCATCTCCACCCGGAAACTCCGGCATTTGTTCTACAATAGTAAAGACCTTTGGAGGTTCTACAACCGGAGCTTCGGTAATCACAGGTTCAACCACTGTAGGTTCAGCATTAGCATCGCCTTCTTGTGTTTTGGTGGAGATTTCTTGATCTTTGATTTCTTTAATTTCTGTAAGCGGTTCCTCCTCACGCACCTCCTCGTTTTTCTTCACAACCATCTCCAAGAATTTAACGGTTGGCCGTTGCGGTGGTGGTGGCGGTGGTGGCGGTGGTGGTGGTGGTGCGTTTTCATTTAAAGGGGGTGGCTCGGCAAGTGTTACACTTGTTTCCACAACAACCTCCTTTTTTGGTGCTAAAGAAGCCCAATCAATCTTTAAAGTTATCAAAAGTAATGCAGTAATTCCGGCTGCTATAAGCAACCCTAACCCTGCATTTTTCTTGGTAGTCTTTCGAAGATCGTAAGCTCCATATTCTTTATTCCGTTGGTCGAAAACGATATCATCGAACGACCATCCCGAATATGATTTTGCTGTTCCTTCCATTATAAAATGATTTCCTTGTTTAGATGCAATTACTTAATAAATTCCATAACTCTCGCTATTCCTTGGCGAAAGTTTTAACATTTCCGCCATTGTCTACGGCTTCCTTCTCAATTGGAGAAAAATCTTGAATGGCATAAACAGGCACTTGTGCAATATCCATTTCATCCAAAATATCGACCATGTTTTTGTAACGAGAACCCGGCAACAATTTGATCAAACAAATCATTGGACGTTCTTTGTTTGTTTTTGGACTGATCCCACATTCTTTGCTCACACGCTTTTTAGTACGTAAAATTTGCTTACGAATTCCGGCATCACCTGCAAAAGTTGTTTTTTGCAAATCGGCAACTTTCAATCCTTCGTAATACCATACATTATCTAACGTATCTAAAAGCACATTCAACACCTGACATTCCATTACTTCTGGTTTGTCTTCTGGGTCAATATCATCTTTCTTCGGCATATTTAACTCCATAGCCGATGGTTTGTTCAATGTTGTTGTCAACATGAAAAACGTAATCAATAGGAACGCCAAGTCAACCATTGGAGTAAGGTCAACTTTGGTGGACATTTTCTTCGCACGGACCTTCCCGTCTTTATGCCCACCGCCCCCGGAGGTATCTATTTCTGCCATTGATTCTTAATTATTTCTTTTAATTAAATTATTCCTCTTTTTTCTCTTCGGTAGTAGCTCCTCCGCCCAAAGTGGTGATCAGATTGAAACGATGTACATCTGCATCTTTAGTTAGAATTTCTATCACCCGTTGAACATCTTTAATGTTTGTTGACTTATCCCCTTTTATGGCAATCTTCATTTTGGGATTGGCATAACGCGCAGCCCAAATCCAATCGGCCAATTGATTGTGAACTGAATCGGTAGGGATACCCGGAAGTTTATCCTGGTAAGTTTTGTAATCGCCTCCGTTCAATTTCAATACACGAGGTAAATCCTCTAAAGGTGTTCCGAACACTTCGATAAAACCGAACTGTTTTGTTTGCTCAGGAGTAATTCCCTTCAAATCCGGGAATCGCTCTCCTACACGCTCTACCATTTTCTGCAAAGTTTCTCTTCGCATTTCTTGATCGGCAAAAGCGAGGTAAGCCTTTCCATCTTTTGATAAAGAAATCACAATCGCTTTTTCGATTTTGGTCATCGAACGAGCAGACGGGATATCAATCATCACCGGATCGGCTGGTTTAAATTTTGATGTGAGGATAAAGAAAGTAAGCAACAAGAACGATACATCGCACATGGCGGTCATATCTACTGATGTACTTTTCCTCGCAACATTTATTTTAGGCATTGCTAAAGTTTATGCGATGAACAAAATTATTTCTTACGACCTGCAAACGTTTGTGCAATACTGAAACCGATTTCATCGATTGCGTAAGTCAAACTGTCGATTTTGCTGGTAAGGATGTTGTAAACGATAATCGCGAAAGCTGAAGTAGCGATACCAATTGCCGTGTTTACAAGGGCCTCAGAGATACCTTGAGAAAGTGCACCCGGATCCGGAGTTCCAGAAGTTGCCAAGGCTGCGAACGATTTAATCATACCGATTACCGTTCCCAAAAGCGCTACGAGTGTACCTACTGATGCGATTGTTGCTAATACAGCTAAGTTCTTTTGTAATGATGGCATTTCCAAAGCTGTGGCTTCTTCAATTTCTTTAGAGATATTCAACACTTTTTGTTCTGTTTCCAATTCTGTGTTTTTAGCCATATCTGCATATTTATGCAAACCTGCTTGCACCACATTAGCTACAGATCCTTTTTGTTTTGTACAAGCATCAAGTGCTCCGTTGATGTTATCAGATGCCAAATTGCTTTTTACAGTTGCCAAAAATGCATCTACATTTCCGGTTCCTTTTGCTTTCCCAATTGTTAACAATCGCTCAAAAGTGTAAGCGATAACCATAAACAACATCGTTAATAATATTGGAACGATAAATCCTCCCATATAGATAAGACCTAATAAGTCAGCACTACCATCGGCTGTTTTCATTGCCTCGTGTTTACCGTTCGGAAGTTCAATTGTATGTGCGCGACATACGAAGTACCAGAAACTAACTCCAATGATTAATGCCACCGGCATTACGAGAAGAGTTAAATCAAATCCACCACTTTTTTTTGCAGTTGCAGCTTGTGCCATAGTTTTTGTGTTTTTTGTTTTAAATTAAGGATTGTTTGTTTTTTGATTTTTTCAAAAATAGACGAAGTTTTTATTTGTCAAAATATTTAACCGATATTTTTACAAACCGATTTCGAACGATTTTCGAACGTGCTGTTTAAAAGTTTATTGTGTTAATATGAAAAGAGCCTGTGAAATATGACAATTGTGTGACAAAATGCTTACCGCTTACCTTTAGATGCATTACTTACGCCTTTCAAGGCATTGGCAATTTTACTGATAACAGAAGCGATTAATGCTGCAATTGCTTTTCCCATAATAATAGAATTTAGAATTTACAATATTGAAAAGTAATGAAAAAAATGCGGAATTGTTTCAATCCCTTTGAAATAGTTGAAAATTCCATAATGCTCGTTGGGCGAATGTATCGCATCGGAATCTAAGCCAAACCCCATTAAAACAGATTTGGTGTTCAATTCGCGTTCAAACATCGTTACAATAGGAATACTTCCTCCGGTGCGCAATGGAATTGGCGTTTTCCCAAAAGTTACTTCCATGGCTTTCTCTGCCGCTTTATAGGCTTTGGAATCGGTAGGTGTAACCGCAGGCTCCCCTCCATGATGTGGTGTTACCTTTACTTTCACACTAGCCGGAGCTATTTTCTTAAAATGCGCTTCAAAAAGAGCGGTTATCTCTTCATGCGATTGATTGGGCACCAAGCGCATACTGATTTTGGCATAGGCCTTAGATGGCAAAACTGTTTTTGCGCCTTGACCAATATATCCACCCCAAATTCCATTGACATCTAATGTAGGACGAATCGATACGCGTTCTATCGTACTGTAACCTACCTCACCTAATACATCATTTATGTCCAAATGCGCTTTGTAATCATCAATGCTGAATGGTGCCTTAGCCATAGCTTCGCGCTCTGCGGCCGATACTTTATCTACTTTATCGTAGAAGCCGGGAATGGTGATTCGTCTGTTTTCATCGTGCAGCGAAGCAATCATATCGCACAATATATTGATAGGATTTGCCACTGCTCCGCCATACACCCCGCTGTGCAAATCGCGATTCGGACCGGTAACTTCTACTTCTAAATAAGACAAACCACGTAAGCCTGTTGTAATAGAAGGACAATCATTCGCAATCATAGACGTATCGCAAATCAACACAGCATCTGATTTCAGACGCTCTTTATTGGCTTTCACGAAAATCTCCAAGTTGGTTGAACCCACTTCCTCCTCTCCTTCTATCATGAATTTCACATTGCATGGCAAACTATTGTTCTGCATCATCATCTCAAAGGCTTTCACTTGCATGTACATTTGCCCTTTGTCATCGGCACTGCCGCGAGCATAAATTTTACCGTCTTTAATCACCGGTTCAAACGGTGGAGAGTCCCATAAATCTATAGGATCGGCCGGTTGCACATCGTAATGCCCATAGCATAATACGGTTGGTTTACTTGGGTCGATCATTTTTTCACCATAAACAATGGGAAAACCTGCAGTCTGACAAATTTCCACCTTATCGGCACCGGCTTTAATCAGTTGGGCTTTTACAAATTCAGCAGTGGCAAAAACATGCTCGCTATAAGCAGGATCGGCACTTACCGATGGTATGCGTAACAAGGTAAAAAGCTCTTCGAGCATTCGGTCTTTATTCGCTTCGAGATAGTTATTCATTTATGATTTAAGATTTATTGATTTTAAAAATGAGTTGGGAGTTGAGTGTTTTTAGTTGGGAGTAATTCAAAAAGCAGTTTACAAGATTAAGGTTACCTTATATACTTACTTCCCAATAAAATTAGGTTTTCGTTTTTCGACAAAGGCAGCCATACCTTCTTTTTGATCTTCAGAGGCGAAAGTGAGATAGAAGTTTTTTCGTTCAAACTGTAAGCCTTCATCCAAAGAGGTTTCAAAGGCTTTCACCACCGATTCTTTTGCTAATCGAACAGCAACCGGAGATTTAGAGGCAATGGTTCTTGCTAAATTCAATGTTTCTTTAAATAAGACTTCCACTGGAACTACACGGTTAATTAATCCCGCATTCAGGGCTTCTTCAGCTGAAATGAATTTACCGGTAAGTACCAACTCCATCGCCAAAGCCTTACCTACTGCACGTGTTAATCGCTGTGTACCACCTGCCCCGGGCATTGTACCGATGTTAATTTCAGGTTGACCGAATTGTGCTGTTTCTGAAGCCACTATCATATCGCAGGTCATGGCTAACTCACAACCTCCACCTAGAGCAAATCCTGAAACGGCAGCAATGATGGGCTTCTTCGTTTTCTTAATTTGATCCCAAGTACTGAATTGGTCGATATTCAACATACTCATTGCCGTTGCATCAGCCATTTGTTTGATATCGGCTCCGGCAGCAAACACTTTTTCGCCACCTGTTAGAATCACCACGCGAACTTGCTCATCTTCATCCAATTGCAATAATGCTTCTTTAATTTCCAACATTACTTGTCGGTTCAAAGCATTTAATTCTTTTGGCCGATTGATTTGAATAAGCGCAACATGTTTGTCGAATTGCGGATTGACAAGGATAAATTCTGGACTCATGCGTTTTGGTTTAAAACTTGAAATAAAAAAGAATTTCGGGTAAATGGAAAAAATGTGGAGAAGATAGTCTTCCCTTAACACGGTTAGCGCCTTGGCACAAGAGTTATGCACCTCTGTTGGTTGGGAAACATTGGATTCATTTATTTTCCTATTTTTAAAACATGAGCAATATAGAAGAAAAGAAAAAGGCATTTGAGCGTATTTTAACGATTATGGACGAACTGCGGGCACAATGTCCGTGGGATCAAAAACAAACTGTTGAAACTCTTCGGCATCTTACCATTGAAGAAACCTACGAACTCTCCGATGCCATTGTGCAGAACGATTGGAAAGGCATTAAAGAAGAAGTGGGCGATTTGCTTTTGCACATTGTATTCTATGCGAAACTAGGGGAAGAAAAAGAGTTATTTGATGTGGCCTCTATCATCAATACCTTGTGTGATAAATTGATTTCTCGTCACCCACATATTTATGGCGATGTAAAGGTGGCCGATGAAGAAGAAGTGAAACGCAATTGGGAGCAACTTAAAATGAAAGAAGGTCGAAGCTCCGTAATGGGTGGTGTTCCGGCTTCACTTCCATCGTTGATAAAAGCAGTGCGCATTCAAGAAAAAGCCAAACAAGTAGGCTTTGAATGGGATGATATTGAAGATGTGTGGAGTAAAGTAACGGAAGAGTTGGGCGAACTGCGCGAAGAAGTAAAAACGAATCATACTGAAAATATTCAGAAAGAATACGGAGACGTATTGTTTGCGTTGGTGAATTACGGACGATTTTTGAATCTAGATCCTGAATATTGCCTAGAACTTTCCAATCAAAAATTCTTGAAACGTTTCCGTTATATTGAAGAACAGGCGGCTTTGGCGAATAAGAAAATGGCGGATATGACTTTAGGTGAAATGGATAAAATCTGGAACGAAGCCAAAGAAAAAGGAATAGCATAACTAAATTCGGTGCGATTTTTGCTGCAATTGATAGTTAGCAACACATAGAAAACATTGGGCATTTGAAAAAATACACTACATATATTCTTCCTTTCATTGGAGCGTTTGCTTTGCTCTATGTGATCTTTGTACCCTCAGAAAAAAACGTTAAAGAATCTGCCGCTGTTTTCAGCAATTACATAATACAACAAGAAAAAAAGTTCACAGAAATACTTCCAGGCCTTGCTGACACACTATGTACTAATTCTGATTTAATTGCATATAAAGAGAACAAAGACCTTCCCTTTGATCTGTTATTGTATAAAAACGATTCCATTGTTGCATATACTTCGAACCGAAGTATCCCTTCACTTCCCGTTTCGCTAATCGAACAGCGCTCTGTTATAATATCGCTCAACAACGGCTGGTATTTCTTACAGAAAAGCAAAAAAAACGATAGCGAAATTGTTGCACTAAGTTTATTAAAAGACAATTTCAAAATCGAAAATGAATTTCTAAAAAATCAAATTCATTTCTCAAACACTATTTCTTCGAACCTAGCTATCTCCGATCAAAATATTGCAGGGAGTATTCCAATTCGGAACATTGACGGGAAAAATGTAGGGTATGTTTACATCAACTCAACTTTACCGGATATAACATTGAACATATATTCGCTATTCAGTATATTAGCCATTTTATGTATAGCCTTGTTTTATATATGGCAACTCTGTTTTAATGTTGCTCAAAAACTTAATCCCTTAGCGGGCTTTGGCTTAATGGCTATCCTTCTTTTTAGTGTTCGGGTGATTATGATTTCAGGGGAGTTCCCAAAAGAGTTGAGCCAATTACAATTATTCTCTCCAACACTTTATGCTTCGTCTTACTTTGCGAATTCACTCGGACAATTGTTCATCAGCATTCTCTTTCTATTCCTTCTTGCAGGATTTGCTACTTACATTAACATTAAAGATTTTATCGTAACAAAGCATTCGAAATTTCTAACAGCCGCAATGGGTATGATAACCGCTTTGCTCACAACCGTTTTAGTGGTGCTTTTTCATTCGCTGATACTGGACTCCATCATTTCTTTAGAGCTATACGATGTGATATCGCTTTCGGCCTATAGTATGCTAGCCTTATTGTGCATTATCCTCTATTTGGTGATCCATTTTCTGTTTTCCAAAATCACTTTCTCCATTGGGTTGAAAAAAGAAAATATCAAATTGTTTCTCATCTGCACGTCATTGTTCATGCTCATTTTCGAATATTGGTTTTTGGGTCTTGATGAAATTGCTGTGAGTATTTATAGTTTCTTATGGATCTTCGTTTTCATTTTTATAAGTCATCAATTAATAGAAAGCAGAGGGAAGTGGATTTTCAGTTGGAGTTTGTCGCCAATGGTACTTTTTATGTACTCCATTTTAATGATGTTTTTGTTGGAGAATTTTTATGAAACCAAAGAGAGGCAACAACGTTTATTTTTCGGAAACAAATTGGTGGCTGGGCATAATTATGCTGCGGAATATGGATTTAAGGAAATCAGCAACCAACTGAAAACCGACAAATTTCTGCAATCCTATTTTTCGTCTAATTTAATTGGATATAGAGAGTTGAAAGAAAGGCTTTCCGTTATCTACCTCAAGAATTATTTCCAGAATTACGATTACGATATTTATTTTTTCGACAAACAAAACAACTGCATTAAATCATCGGATTCACTCGCAGAGCAGCATATAGTTAACAAGATTGAACACATAAATAATGATAGCCTGATCTTTTTGGAAGATTCCGTTTTCCAAACCGGCTATTTAGGTCTTTTACTTCTACAAGATGATACGACCTTTTTTGGGAAAGCCGCATTTTTGTTTAAACCAAAACTCTATAACACACAAAATGTTTACCCTGAATTATTAGTAAACAACAGGATTTGGGCCGGCAATACCAAAAAGAACTACAATTATGCCATATATAGTAACGATAAATTATTGATACAAAATGGCGACTATCCTTATCCTTATTATTGGGATAAAGACATGGATGATCAAGGGCAGAAAACCTATTTCATGGACACCAAAGACTGGGAACACCTAGTTATAAAGGAGAGTAACGTCAAAAAAGTAATTGTATCCATTGAACAAGAAGGCTTCTTTGAACCACTAGCAAGTTTTTCATATTTCTTTATTGTTTTAACCTTCTTTACTACCCTAGCCTGGTTGATAAACCAATTTGTTTTGAAAAAACGATTAAATAGAGACAATGATGAAATTATCAAAATGTCGTTTCAAAGCAAGATTCAATTGGCTATGTTATCCATTATAGCATTCTCGTTCCTTGTGATTGGAATAATTACTGTTTCTTTTATTCATAAGCAATACGACAATTATTACTCGGAACGATTTTCGAGAAAAGTAAAATCAATTCTAACCGGTTTGGAGTATGTGCTAGAAGATAAAGGATTAAAATCAAACGACCGCACTGATGTATTACAAATTGAGGCGTCAAAGTTAAGCGAGATCAATACTATAGACATCAATATTTTCAATACTTCCGGTGAGTTAGAATTAAGTACACGGCCCGAAATTTATACCAATGGGTTGATTTCAAAAATGATGTCGCCCATCGCCTTCGATAAAATGACCATCAGCAAAGAGAATCAATATGTTCAACCCGAAAAAATAGGCAGTCTAGATTACTCTTCGTTTTATGTGCCGTTGCGTAACAAACAAAAAAACACGTTGGGTTATGTAAATATACCTTACTTCGAAAAGTCGAAAGATGTAGACAGTGAAGTATCTTCGTTCTTAGTGACTTTGCTAAACGTTTACGCCTTCTTGTTTTTGTGTGCCGGTATTATTTCTTTCTTCATTTCGAACTCAATCACTCGTCCGCTTCGTTTTATTAGCGAAAAAATCAGAAGACTGAATTTAGATAAACGCAACGAGCCTATCCAATGGAAAAGTAATGATGAAATTGGTCGGTTAATTAACGAGTACAATAAAATGATTTATGCATTGGAAGACAGTGCTAAACAATTGGCAAAAAGCGAACGAGAAACGGCATGGCGACAAATGGCTCGTCAGATTGCCCATGAAATCAAGAATCCGCTCACGCCAATGAAATTATCGATTCAGTATTTACAGCGTGCTATTGATGAAAACAATCCGAATGTGAATGAAATGGCGAAGAAAGTGAATCGCACCCTTATCGAGCAAATCGATAATCTTTCAGCTATTGCAACAGCCTTCTCATCGTTTGCTCAGATGCCAAAACCCAATAACGAGTATATCGACCTAAACATCACTATTTCCGATATTGTTGGATTGTTCCAAAACGAAGGAGAAGTAAAACTTACGTTCAATGCATACATTCCAACAGCCGATGTATTTGCCGATAAAAACCAACTCATCTCTGTATTCAACAACTTAATTAAAAACGCTATTCAAAGTATTCCGGAAGACAAAGAAGGATTAATTGATGTGATTGTATTGGAAGAATACGGCCAAATCAAAGTAGTAGTAATGGATAATGGAAGCGGGATTCCGAAAGATCAGCACGACAAAGTATTTGTTCCGAATTTTACTACAAAATCGTCTGGAACGGGATTAGGGTTAGCCATCTCCAAGCAAATCATCGACAACAGTAAAGGCAAAATTTGGTTCGAGTCGGAAGTTGGAACAGGCACTAAGTTCTACGTTACTTTGCCAAGTGTGATTCCATCTTAGTGCATCTTTTTCACAATTAAATAGTTGGCGCGAATACCCACAACTAAAACACTTGTACCTACCGGAATAAATGCACCATCGGCATTTGCTTCAAACGTTTCATCGTTAACTTCAATTTTCCCTTGTGGACGTAAATCAGTAACAACCACAGCCGTTTTTCCAACCAGTAAATCCAATTTAGATTCTTTTACACTGAATCCTTCGTTGGATGTCATTTCCGATTTTACGCTCATTTTGCGGAAAGCACCGGAATCAAAAAATCGCTTGCCGAAAAAAAGCACCAATGCCAATGGAAAGGCTAAAGCCAGTGATACAATCAACAATGAATTAGCAAACGAACCTTTCGCAACAAATGTAAAATCAAAAATAAGATTCCTTACCATGGCCAACGACAAGCCCGAAATAATCAATAGTATACCTAAAATACCTGTAAGACCGAAGCCGGGAATAACAAAAATTTCGAGCAGCAACAGCAGCAATCCCAAAACAAAAAGTGCAATTTCCCAATTGGCGGCCAAACCATCCATATATAAAGGCAAGAAATAGAATACAGCTGCTACACCGGCAATGGCAATGGGGATAAGCGTTCCCGGAGCCTTAAACTCCATAAACAATCCTCCGAAAATTAACAGCAACAAAATTCCTGATACAGATGGAGATAAAAAGAAAAGCACTAGTGTATCGGCAAACGAATTTTGTTGCTCTACCAATCGCGTATCGTTACTTAATCGATGAAGAATGTCTTTTTCATCGTTCACTTTGGCGTTGCAATACCCCATTTTTATGGCTTCTTCAGTAGTGAGAGATACAATTTTCCCATCTTCTTTCAAACTATCGATAATCAAATGTTCATCGGCCATACCTTCAGCTATTAGCGGATTTCTACCTGTTTCTTCAGCTGTGGCGCGCATTTTCTTGCGCATATATGATTGATACTTTTCGGGCATTAATTCGCCCTGTTGATTCACAACACAAGCAGCACCAATGGTTGCCCCGGAGGCCATGTAAATACTATCGCAAGCAATGGCAATCAATGCCCCCGCAGAAGCTGCGTTGTTTTTCACAAACACTAATGTTGGAATTTTGGATTTTAACAACAGCGTTCTGATTTTATCGCCATCGTCTACTGTTCCGCCATAAGTATCCAATGTAAGTAGAATGAAATTGGCTTTCTCTTTTTCAGCTTGTGTTAAAGCGGCTTCGGTTAACCTTGTCATAGATGGACCAATCTCTTGGTTGATGGTAAAGTGAAAAACCGTCTGTTGTGCAGCGTTACTGTTTATTATATAGCACAACAACATTAAAAAGGATGTGCATATGTTTTTGTATTTCATGAGGTATAATATAGAAAGTAAATAATTTTGGTAAAAATAATATCAGGATGCAAAAGTACTTTCTTTTCACAGTTTGTTTACTCATCAATGTAATTGCGTTTGCGCAAAAAGGCGCTAAGTATAAAACAATTACTATTCAACCTAAACAAACATTATACGGAATTGCCAGAGCGTACAATGTTCCTGCAAGTGAAATTAAAAAATCTAACCCACAATACGCGCCTGATTTTAAATTCAAGATTGGCGACAAAATCAAAATCCCTTTGGGTGCAGCAACTACAACTGTAAAAGCGGTTGAACCAAAAACAGAAAAAGCTATAGAGAAAACTGCAGACACGGAAGCCGTAAAAGCGGAAGAGCGAAAAAGCAATGTTGTTTCGGCAGATGTTCTGACTCCAAAAGTTAAAACCGCTGCAACGCCATCCATACATGTGGTAAAGAAAGGCGAAACACTTACCGGTATTGCCAAAAGCAATGGAATGACCTTGAAGGAAATTCGTTCATTGAATGGCTTTAGTGAAAACGTGAACGTTAAAATCGGACAAAAAATCAAAGTAAAATCTAAATCTAATGCCGTTGCAGTAAAAGCCGAAAAAGCACCAACTGCACCGGTGATCTACAAACCAATTCAAGAAAAGCAGGATGTTATTGAAGTAAAAGAGGCGAAAACGGAACCATCATCATTAGGCGAAGTGCCCGCTCCTAAAGAAGAACAGAGAACGTATAGTTACGGTATAACGCCTGCACCGCTCCCTACAACTGCAGTAGCTACTTCACCTTCTTTAACAGGTAAACCCATAACAGGAGAACTTGAAAACACCTACAATACCGCTTTCAATAAAAACTCTAAAAAAACAGTGCGAGGGTTAGGCTATGTAGGAGCAGATGCCAATATTCCAAATTCATCGTCTGCCCTTTATAACTATGCCGAAGTAGGCGATGTAATTAAAGTAGTTAACTTAATGAGTAAAAAAGTGGCTTACTTGAAAGTTGTTGGCAAACTAACAATCAATGACGAAACCGGACAAAACATTATTCAAATTCTTCCGGAAACCGCTAGAATGATGAGTGCCAACGAAAACAAGTTCTTAGTAGAGGTAACCAGTTACTAAAAGAAGATTTCCTTCATCAATTGCTGAACAATGTGTTGAGGGTGAATTTCATTTAACAAAGGTTGTACTGCTTCAGGATGAAATTCAACACCATCGAGTGCTTCCAGCAACAATTGTGTTGTTATACTTCTCAGGTTAAATAAACTGCCATTTTCAATATTGAACGCCAAATCTCCTTTTTGGATTTGTGCTTTTGGCGACTTGCCGTAAATCCAAGTTTTTGTAGCATACTGCTCTTCAGCTAATTGGTGTATCTCTAATAATTGCTCCTCAATTAATACTATCTTTTTTGCAATTGGAAGATGCTTTGTTAACGTGGTTTTGAAATCTTCAAAAGAACTAGCATAGACCTCGCTTAAATTCATTACCGGACTGCGCACCGATGATACCGCCTTGGTTTCGACAGCAAATGCATTCGGCTTTAATGCTAAGCGAAGTTGCTCCAAGTTCGCCTGAAAAAGTAATGTACCATGACTTAGAATATTCTTCCGATTCGTAAACTGTGCATTGCCCGAAATCTTTTTGCCTTGAAAAAGAATATCATTCCGTGGCGAAAAAGTAGCATCTATACCCATTTTCCCTAATGCATCAACTACAGGTTGATTAAACCATTTATAGTTATTTACTTTTTGCTCATCAAAGGCAGAAATAAAAGAAAAACATAGATTTCCTTGATCGTGATATACTGTTCCTCCACCGGAAACACGTCTTACAATTATACTTTGTGGATTGAAAATGTAATTCCAGTTCACCTCGCTCCACAAACATTGATTTTTGCCAATAACTACACAGGGTTGATTTACATAAAGCAACACCACCTCTTCTTCAAAGGAGGCATTGCGCACCAACCACTCTTCGGCAGCGGCATAAAAATAAGGCGATTGATGTTCAGGTAATTCAAGTAGTATCACTCGTCAAAACTAATCTTCCATTTCGGATACACAAATCATCATAAAACTGAAATTATTTTAAGGGAAAGCTTTTAAGTACACACATTTTTTTAAGATTTGTACTGAAGTAGTTTTCTTCAACCCAAAAACGAGTAGTACGCATGATTAAGCTTACTGAATGCCCACGTGATGCCATGCAAGGCTTGAAAAGGTTCATCCCAACCGACACCAAGGTGGAATACCTTAACAAGTTATTGAAGGTAGGGTATTATGCGCTTGATTTCGGCTCGTTTGTTTCGCCAGGTATTATTCCCCAAATGGCCGATACAGAGCAGATTGTGGACCGATTGGAACTCGACCAAACCCAAACAAAACTCATTAGCATTATCGCTAACGAACGTGGTGCAGAAAAGGCCGCAAGTTTTGCACAAATTCATTATTTAGGATTTCCGTTTTCGATTTCAGAAACTTTTCAAAAAAGAAATACCAACTCAACCATTGAAGAATCGTTACATCGTGTAGAGAACATTCAATCGATTTGTGTGAACAGTAAAAAAGAGTTGATACTCTATGTTTCTATGGGTTTCGGTAATCACTACGGTGATCCTTACTCGCCTGAAATTGTAGAACAGTGGGTAGAAAAATTGCAAGGCTTAGGCATTACAACCTTTATGCTATCCGATACGGTGGGAGTTGCCAATCCGCAAACCATTACCCAATTATTCAGCTCGCTTATTCCAAAATATCCTACGCTTGAAATTGGAGCACACTTGCATACAGCACCGCATAATTGGAAAGAAAAAGTGGATGCAGCATATAACAGCGGTTGCACACGTTTCGACTCGGTGATTCGAGGCTTTGGAGGTTGCCCGATGGCTGAAGACGATTTAATTGGCAATATGCCGACCGAAAATTTGATGAATTATTTTGATCCGGCTATAGATTTCGGTTCGAACTTTTCGCTACATGCCTTTGAGGATGCATTAAGGGCTTCCAACCTTGTATTCTAAAGATTAGAGCAAATAAGCATTTACTTTTTTCTTCTCGAATTCCACAAGAATATGTTCTTTCAGTGTTGTTGAAAGCGACATTCCAACAAAATCGGCAGCCACAGGGAACAGTTTATGTTTTCTGTCGACTAATACCGCAATTTGCACCTTTTTAGGATTTTCGTCCATGATGGGTTTCAATGCATAAAAGGCCGTTTTACCGGTGTTAGCCACATCATCCACCAAAATCACTACCTTATTTTTCAAATTTGTTTTGCCTTTATGAAAAACGATAGCCTCATCTAAAGGATTCAGTTTATTTAATTCCAAGCTCAAAATATCGATGGCAATATTCGAAAAGGCTTGAATGTTGGCTTTCAGCAATTCGGCATATGCTAAGCCATTGGGAACAATACCAATCAACACCAACTCCTTCTCATCAAAGTTGTCTTCAACAATTTGGTAGGCAATACGCTTCGTTTTCTGCACAATGGTATCGTGATCGAGTATTTGTGTTCTTGACATAGACTAGATTTTAGCGCAAAATTTTGCTTTGCTAAGCAAATATAAAGAAGTGGAATAAGGAAAATCTAGTATTTTTACATAATTCTCCACAAAAACAAATATTAAAATTAGAGTAACAAAAACAGCAACTATGAAACCCTTTCTAATATTATTTTTCATTTTTTTCTACTCCTTTTACATTCAAGCTCAAAATACCCCTATTCGTTTAATTGCTCGATATGGGAACTACTTTACTGACTATGGAATACTAGTCTCAATCGATTCCGCATATTGGATTTATAGCGGAAAAAGAGGAGATGTAGACGAAGTAAATAACAGATTTGACATAAGAGTCAATAATGCATGGGATACACTTGGTAACTATTCCAAAATTACAAGCACTAGTACCTTTGCCCCAAATGATAGTATATTATCAACCATTACTGAACGTACCAGAAATGGCATTTTCGACTATAGATATAAGACATTATACCTATATGATGCAAATTACAATGGAATTGAAACAATATATTACAATTGGCTTAACAATGCTTGGCAAAATTCCAATAGGGTTCTTAAGAACTTTGATGGATTAAAAAGATTAACTCAAGTCACCAATCAAGTTGGATCTGGAACACAATGGTCTGATAGAGATAGAACTTCGTATACTTATTACGGTAACTCCTCTAAGCTAACTTCTTACGTTATTGAACAAAACTCTATTATTGGATTAAGAAATTCTTATAAATATGAATATGTATACGACACTTATCAGAACGTTGTAAGTGAATCTTATTTTAGATTTGATACTGCATCGTGGAAAAAAGAATACGACAAATTTTATGGATACGATGGCAATAATCGATTGATTTGGGAATCGAGATTTCCATTTAATAATTCCTACAGGGATAGCAGTTTTTTAGTTTACGACAGTAATGGAAACAATACAAGTGTATATAGTTTTTACTTTAAACAAAACAAGTGGGTTCCTTTTTTCAGAACAGAAAACACTTTCAACATTAACAACAAAATTGTGTCTCAGGTATTTTATAGTGGGGATACATTAGGATGGAAACAAGGTGACTCAAGCCAATATAACTATAACGCTCAGAACTTAGAGTATGAGAGTATGTTCTTCAAAATGATTAACGGCTCTTGGACAGCTATGTCAAAAGTAAACTCCACTTACGACAATAGGCAAAATAGAACACAAAGAAAAGTATCGAATATCATTAATGGACAATCCCCTGGGTCTTCCTATGATGACAGGACATACAATCAATACAACCTAATTACTTCTCTTAAATTATCATCGATTTACAATGGAATACTTTCAAAAAAATCTGACATCACCTATGTTTATGATACCAACCAATATCCGTTAAGCATTAATAATGTTCATCTGAAAAATGTAAGCACATTCCCTAATCCATTTTCGAGCTCATTTTCCATAAGTTACGAATCAAACATTGCAACAGATGTATCGATGGACTTATATGATGCCAAAGGAGCCCTCATCACTAAAACTATTTCTACAGCTAATGTTGGAGAAAATACAATAACATGGGATTGCGGCAAAACACTTCCGACAGGGCTTTACACCTATGAATTACATATTGGTAATGAAACGCATTCAGGAAAAGTGCTGGCTAAATAAAGCTATCGATTCCCTTGAAGTAAGTGCTTAAACAGCCAATTACAGCAATAACCTTAAATTGTTTCCGATTTAGCCTATTATAAGTTGATAATTTGGCTATTAGAAATAGCGGAATGGCTTATATTCGCACTTCAATCTATACAAATGATAGGATTTATCATCGAAAGAATAGCCTTCTTTGCGGCTACCGGAGGGGCCGGATACATTGCTTTTAAAGGCTTTAGCGCCATTTACCGCAACATTATGCTGGGCAGAAAAGAAAAGTTGGCCGGCAACATAAACACTATGCTTTTAGTGGCATTTGGGCAGAAAAAGATGTTTAAACGTCCTGTGGTGGCTATTTTGCACTTCATTTTCTATGTGGCGTTCATTGTTACGCAGATTGAATTGCTGGAAATAATGATTGACGGGGCTTTTGGCACGCACCGTTTTGTTTACCATTTAGTAGAGCATATTGCACCGCTTCGGGCCCTATACGTGTTTACGGTGAGTTCGATAGAAGTACTTTCTTTAATGACATTCTTTGTAACTATTATTTTCTTCATTCGAAGAGATATGCTCAAAATTCCTCGATTGTCATCCATCGACTTAGAAGGTTGGCCAAATATGGATGCGCACTTGATTTTATTGATGGAAATAAATCTTATCGTTAATATATTTTTGATGAACACCGCTGATATGGCGGTTTCAAATGGTGCATACGGCTTGTGGTTAAGCGGTATTTTCGCAAGTGCTTTTGCAGGCTGGGATGTTGAGATATTGCATATTTTGGAAAAAGTGGGCTGGTGGGGTCACTTGGCAGGTGTATTAGGATTTTTAATGTATTTGTCGATTTCAAAACACCTACATATACTTTTGGCTTTCCCGAATACCTATTTCACTCGCCAAACACCAAACGGATACTTGGATAACATGGAATCGGTGACCCGCGAAGTGAAATTGATGATGGATCCTAACGCTGCTGTGCCGGAGAGTACTGAAGATGGTCCTGTAAAATTTGGTGCAAAAGATGTGACCGATTTAAGCTGGAAGAACTTGTTAGATGCATACACTTGTACAGAATGCGGAAGATGTACGGCACAATGTCCGGCTAATCTAACCGGCAAAAAATTATCGCCAAGAACGATTATGATGAAGACCCGCGATCGATTAGAAGAAGTGGGTAAAAACATAGATGCAAATGGCGGGATATGGAAAGATGACGGCAAATCGTTAATTGAAAACGGATACATCAGCGTAGAAGAATTAAGAGCTTGTACCACCTGTAATGCTTGTGTAGAGGAATGTCCGGTGAACATTTCGCCATTAAATATCATTATGCAATTGCGAAGAAATCTGATTATGGAAGATTCAAACTCGCCAGCAGAATGGAACGGCATGTTCGCTAATCTTGAGAATAATGCAGCGCCATGGCAGTTTAGTCAGCAAGATCGATTCAATTGGGCTAAAGAACAATAGAATAATTTTCAAAAAACAAATATCAATTTTCAAAAAATTGATTGCATTCAAATCATAAACGTCAAATCAAGTATATGCAAGTTAAGGAAATGGCAGAATACGCTGCAAGCGGTGAAACACCGGAAATTTTATTCTGGGTGGGTTGTTCAGGAAGTTTCGATCAACGGGCTCAAAAAATCACCCGTTCGTTTGTAAAAATATTGAATCATTTGAATATCAAATTTGCAGTACTGGGAAAAGAGGAAGCGTGTACAGGCGACCCTGCAAAACGAGCAGGCAACGAGTTTGTTTATCAAATGTTGGCCTTACAAAATATCGAAATATTGAACGGTTATGGCGTAAAGAAAATCGTTACTACTTGTCCGCATTGCTTTAATATTTTAAAAAATGAGTATCCTGCGTTAGGCGGTAATTATGAAGTAATTCACCATTCCACTTTTCTTCAACAATTGATTAATGAAGGAAAGGTGACAATGGCTGAGGGAGGCTTGTTTAAAGGAAAAACTATCACTTACCACGATTCGTGTTACTTAGGAAGAGCGAACGAAATTTATGAAGCTCCGCGTAAAGTGTTAGAGCAATTAGACGCAGAATTAGTAGAAATGAAAAGCTGCAAAACACGTGGTTTGTGCTGTGGAGCCGGTGGTGCGCAAATGTTTAAAGAAGAAGAACACGGAAAAATCCGTATCAATGAAGAGCGTACACAAGAAGCGTTAAATACCAATGCAACTATTGTAGCTGCTGCTTGTCCGTTTTGTAACACAATGATTACAGACGGTGTAAAAGGGAAAGATAAACAAGCAAGTATTAAAGTGTTTGATATTGCTGAATTATTAGCCGCTGGGCAAGGTTTAGAAAACATTGTTCTCTAGTGAACGAAATACATAAAAAAAAGGTCGCCAATTATGGCGACCTTTTTTTGTGCATAGACTATTAATCTTCTTGCGTTGCATTTTCAGGCATAGCTCCTTTAGGTGCCTTACTTTGATTTTGTTTCTGTTGTGCTTGGTAAGCTTTCAACTTTTCAATCTGTTCGGGCGTTAAAACTTTAACCTCCTTTTGGTGTCGCTCCTTTCTTAAACTCTTTAGCGCCTCCTTATTTTCAGCCGATTTAACGATTTGATCTTGCTTCGTAAAAAACTCGGTATTGATTTGAATGATAGCAGCTCGTTGCTCATCGGTGAGACTGCATATAGAAGTGAGTTTTTCTGTACGTCTTTTAACTCGATCACTAACACTTGCTTTATCGTGTTGTACTTTCGTTTGACGAACCTCCGATTTAGCCTTAAGTTGAGTTGCAGCTTGTTGTGCGTTTACTGTGGAGAAAGCGAAAAGCATAGCACCAACAGCGAAAATCATTTTTTTCATAATTGTTATATTGTTTACGATTAAGATTGAATTTAGAGTAAAAGGATTAATTGCTCCCATGAATTTAACATTCATTTCGACATTTTAGAAATTTGAGTCTCTACCCAAGCGCTATTGATAACAAAATCTACTTTCTTCTCCACCAAAAATGAATCGTTCATAAAATTCAACAGATTAGCCATTTCAACGCTACTCAACTGAATTGGATACATGGGTTGATTGTACCATTTACCTTCCACAAGAACAGAATCTTTAAGACCGTTGCGAATTAACGATGGTAACGTTTCAAAACTATTTTTTAAGGTAGATGTATTATAGATAGGAGGCACTAAATTTTGCGTTCCTTCACCGTGGTCGCCATGGCATGAAGCACATTTACTGTAATAAATGATACGACCCGGATGTTCATAGGTTGAATTCACAAAGGTCATATACAAAAAGAAAAGCAATGCCAATACCGGTGGAACAATCATTAGCTTGGTCAACCATTGCTTACTCATTTTGCAACAATTTAATATCGGCAATCATTTTATCTACTGCAACTTCGTCTGTACCATTGTAAAAGCCTCTAATCCTTCCTTTCCGATCAATCACAATAAAGTTGCCATCGTGAATAAAACCTCCGGGTGAATTTGGATCTTCAGCCGCATTGGCCAAAAAATGCTCAGCAACACGATAAATAGAATCTTTATCTCCGGTTAAAAAATCCCAATGTGTGTTCGCCACACCCAACTTGGTGGCATAAGAGAGCAGTGCATTTACCGAATCGCGAGCCGGATCAATAGACACAGAAACTATATGCGGACCATCTTTAAAAGCTGCATTAACCTTTAACAAGTTGCGCTCCATTTGCACACATATGGAAGGGCAATGCGTGAAAAAAAAATCGCAAATCCATATTTTCCCATCCATGTTTTCAGCACATACTTGTTTCCCCAGATGATTTGTAAAACAAAAAGATGGGGCCTTTGCTGATAACGTATCGTAGTATACCTCTCCTTTTGCAGATTGCTTCACTACTATTTTCTCGCCAATTACGCGCACCTTTTCAGGCGGAGTATAACATGCCGACAATAAGATAACGGAGAGCAATACAAATGAAACACGTAACATAAATCAAACCTACAAAAAATAACAGATACCGATTAGCAATAGCTCAAACCTTTCTATAAAAAGGATGAAATCTTTCGGCTGCGATGGCAAATATTTCTTTAGTTTCGCAGGGTAAATATTTTGGGATGGACACAAAAGAGCAAAAGCCAATATTGAGAAAACCGGAGTGGTTGAAAATAAAACTTCCTTCGGGGGAATCGTTTAGCGAAGTGAATCAGAATGTGAAGAACAATCGCTTACACACGATTTGCGAAAGTGGTGCTTGTCCGAACCAAACCGAATGCTGGGGCGTAGGTACAGCCACTCTAATGATTTTGGGAAATGTATGTACTCGCTCTTGTATGTTTTGCAGTGTGGCTACCGGAAAACCTGAAAATGTAGATATTACAGAGCCTTTGCGCGTTGCAGAATCCATAAAACTAATGGGGTTAAAACATGCTGTAATTACTTCCGTAGACAGAGATGATTTAGCAGATGGAGGTGCTTCGATTTGGGCGGCTACAGTGCGTGCGGTACGCAGACATGCACCCGGAGTAACATTGGAGACATTAATTCCCGATTTTCAAGGCAAATGGGAAAACTTACAACAAGTTATTGATGTAAAACCGGAAGTGGTTTCGCACAATATTGAAACGGTAAAACGCCTCACGCGTGAAGTACGCATTCAAGCCAAATATGAACGCAGTTTAGAAGTATTGAAACGACTTAGTGAAGGGGGTATAGAACGCACTAAATCGGGTATAATGCTTGGCTTAGGCGAAACTAAAGAGGAAACCATTGAAGCGATGCAAGACCTTCGTGATAATGGTGTATCTATCCTTACCTTAGGACAATACCTTCAACCTACACGAAAACACTTAGCGGTTGAAAGATACATTACCCCTGCTGAATTTGAAGAGTTTAAAGCTATCGGATTAAATATGGGCTTTCGTTTTGTGGAATCGGGACCAATGGTTCGATCTTCGTATCATGCTGAGAAACATATTCGTTAAACTTTTTCAAAACAAGAATCCATTACTCCTCAATAATATCATCAGTAAAACGTGGTTGTTTAATGCTATTGTTTGCTTTAAAATTTGCAAAATCAACTAGCTCGGGAGGATAACCTCCTTCATGATTAGGCTTCCATTTCACAAACTCTTTCTTGAAAGCTTTGATATCTGTAACACCCAATTGTTTATATAAATCAGGATATGATTTATTCTGTACGGGTACACCTTCAATACCAATAGAAATATATGGAGTTGAAGAATTTACAACAAAAGTAAATTCACCGGTTTTCTTGTCTTTGCTAAATTGATTTGTTATCCCTCCGTAATAGTAATATTTACCTGCAACTAAAATTGCACAAGGTTTCCCATTAATAATTCTAAAATCGGTATAGCCTCTTCTTATCCCCCAAACCTTACTGTAATCAACTACATACTCTGATGATTTATCGCCTCTGTTATACATACGAATAACATCATTTGATCGAAATGAATGAGTACGCTCGTCAGTCAACTTCTTATTCTTGTAATCTTCAAGTGTAAGATATAAACCATTCTGCGCCACTGAACTTAATGCAAAAAAACTTAGTATTAACACAACAATATTCTTCATAATCATTTTTTGCAATTATAAGTTAGTTTTAAATCTTTAGCAAATGTATCAATATGATAAAAATATACTTTTCCGGCTCTATCCGAGGTGGACGTGCTGATGCAGCCTTGTATACCGAGCTTATTACCTATCTACAAACTAAAGGCGAAGTACTAACGGAACACATTGGCATTCCTGATTTAACTGCGAATGGGGAAGCCGGTTTAAGCGACCTCGATATCTACAATCGAGATATGACATGGTTACTTTCTTCAGATATTATTGTGGCAGAAGTAACGCATCCAAGTCTGGGTGTAGGTTTTGAAATTGCTAAAGCCACTAGTGCCGGGAAACGTGTATTGTGCTTGTATCGACCACAACCCGACAAACGCCTTTCTGCCATGATTGCCGGATGTAACGATGTAACCGTTGCATCTTATCAGACATTGAGCGAGGCGAAGCACATTATTGATAACTACTTATAGTCTTGTTCTGTTCCTAAACGGTCTATAAATCGTAACAATTTCTTGATAAGTATGTCATTGACAGACTATATTCTTTTGTATTTTTGCACTGCAACAAAACACAACCCATGAAAAAATTATTACTCTCCATTTTTACGTTTGCATCGATTGTAACGCAAGCGCAAGTAACTACCGTGTTTTCTGAAAATATTGGTAGCCCTACAGGAACTACGGTATATACAGCCTATACCGGTTGGCAAAACAATGGAACCCTTACTTTTACAGGAACAGGAGATGTAAGAAGTACATCCCCATCTACAAATGCCTATACCGGAGCAAGTGGAGCGGGCAATGTGTTCTTAACCACCAATGCCGCTTCTAAAACGTTAATCATATCAAACATTAACACCATCGGTTATACAGCATTGAATTTAGCCTTTGGCTTGATGAAAAACACAACTGCCTCCAATGGTTCAGAGCTTACTGTTGAAGTAAGTTCAGATGGTGTTACGTACACTACACTTTCATTCCCTGCATTGCCTACCGGTTCAGGAACCGCCAATTGGAAATGGGTAAAAGCAACAGGAACAATTCCTGCTGTAGCTAATCTCCGTATACGTTTTACCAACACGGCTACTACAGGCCCACAATTCCGATTAGATGATATTAAATTGACGGATGGTCTAAGTCCTGATTCCATTACCACCACGCCATCTACCTATGGCGCTCCATTTTGTGCAGGTACAGCTATAAAAGTTCCATTTTCGATTTTAGGAGTATTCAATAGTAATAACGTTTTCACGGCTCAACTTTCAGACGCTACAGGTAGTTTTGTAGCACCGGTGAGTATTGGCACTTTAAGTGGATTAGCCGGAGATACTATCAATGCAACAATTCCTATCAATACTGTTGGTGGAACAGGATATAAAATTCGTGTTGTTTCTTCCTCACCTGTTGTTACAGGGACTGATAATGGAACCGGATTTACCGTGAATGCAGCAGCCATCACCACATTGTTTGACACGATTTGCGCTAACACAAGTATTGTATTTAACGGGCAAACCATTACTACTGCCGGAGTTTACAAAGATACTCTGACAAGTGTTACAGGTTGCGATAGTTTAGTTACATTGAATTTAGCATTGAAAGCTACTGCTTCTTCCAGTTTTTCGGATTCGCTATGTCCGAGAGGAAGTTATGTATTTAACGGACAAACCTTAACGCAAGCCGGAACATACAAAGACACATTAGTATCAGCCAATGGTTGTGATAGTGTGGTTACATTAACGCTTACATTAAAGTCCGTGGCTACATCAGCACAAACAGCATCGATTTGTCCTGGCAGCACTTATATTTTTGGCAGCAAAACACTTTCACAAGCCGGAACATACAACGACACGCTCACTGCTGCTAATGGATGCGATAGTATTATTACGCTCACATTGAGTTTAAAACCTGTTGCGAGTTCATCGCAAACTGCATCTATTTGTCCGGGTAGTACTTTTTCTTTTGGTGGACAAAATCTATCACAGGCCGGAACCTACAAAGATACCTTAACTGCAGCCAACGGATGCGACAGCGTTATCACCTTAACCTTAACGTTGAAATCAATTGCCACAAATTCAATTACTGTTTCTATTTGTCCGGGTAGCTCGTATGATTTTGGCGGACAAAACCTTACAACACCCGGTACATACAAAGACACATTAACCGGTGTAAACAGTTGTGATAGTATTGTTACCCTTACGCTATCGTTAAAAACCGTTGCCACGAATGCAATTTCTGCATCGATTTGTCCGGGTAGTTCACTCGATTTCGGAGGGAACAATCTAACAGCTGCGGGTACATATAAAGATACTTTAACTGGAAGTAACGGATGCGACAGTATTGTAACGCTTACCCTATCGTTAAAAGCGGTAACTACGGGTTCAATTTCTGCTTCCATTTGTCCGGGTAGTTCATTCGATTTTGGCGGAAACAACCTTACGGCTGCAGGTACATACAAAGATACAGTAACCGGTTCAAATGGCTGCGACAGTATTGTAACCCTTACACTTAGTTTGAAATCAACTTCTGCATCTTCAAAATCAGCATCCATTTGTCCGGGTTTCACCTATGCCTTTGGCGGCAAATTGTTGAACCAAGCAGGAACATACAAAGACACACTCACCGGAGTGAACGGATGTGACAGTATCGTAACGCTAACACTTTCTTTGACAACCGTAGTTACTTCCAATGTATTCGACTCCATCTGTAGCGGACAAACCTACAACTTCAATGGCAAAAACCTTACCGTTGCTGGCGTATATAACGATACCATTTCTTCTTCGCAAGGTTGCGATAGTATTATTCATCTCACATTAGCAGTAGTAACCGTTTCAACACCCGTAATTACGAAAAACGGAGCTGTATTAAGCACAGGAAGTTACAGTAGTTATAAATGGTATAGAAATGGAGTAGCCGTTTCGGGGGGGATTGCTCAACAATTAACCATTACGCAAAACGGAGGATACACAGTAGTGGTAACAGGAGCACATGGCTGTAAAGATTCTTCACAAGTATTTAATGTAACAGGAGTAAGTATTGATGAAACAAATCTACTTTCGACATTAACATTATATCCAAACCCTGCACATCAACTGTTCACCATTTCTTTAGAAGAAAATATAGCTACTCCAATTCAAGTGAACATTTTGGATGTGATAGGAAAAACACAAAAACAGATTTCTTTTAAAGGAAGTTTGCAAACCATTGATGTTGCAGATTTAACTGCAGGCATTTACCTTGTTCAAATTACATCTGAAAAACAAACCAAAACGATACGTTTGGAAATAGCTAAATAGTTCGCGCTCGAATTCCATAATAAAGCCTGCACTAGTGCAGGCTTTATTATTTGTTAAACGCTGTTATTTCTGAATAGGCTCGTTCCATTTGGACCGAATTTGTATATTCAAAACATAAAACCAACGCCATGAAAAGAATGCTATTTTTTGTCTGTTTTTCCTTTTCTATTTTAATTGCTAAGGCACAAGATTTGCCTAACTTCAGATATATAAGAATTGTTGAACCCTCTGATTTTAATGAAAGTACAGATAAAGCCGCATTGCAAGCTGCCGATTATATCTTATCTATACCTCCATCGCCAAAAAACAAAACATGGGCGAGTGCATCAGACTACCTGTTGAATTGGATGGCAGGAACGCCTAAATACGCTTTCACGCTTGACGAGACAGGCACTGCATTAATAAAAAAAGATGCCAATATTCTGCTTGTTTATATGGCAACTATGGTAAAAACACAACTGGAAGATACGGCTACACTGAAAGATGCTAAGCAACTGAAAATCAAGGCAATAAAACAACTAATTGCGTATGCCCAAATTCCAACCAATAACATAAAGATAAGTGGAGAACTCAAAAAAATAATTGAGCTCAATAATAAAGGTGAGTTAGAAGAGTACCTCAAACGATAAGATGTGGCTTAGTTATGCGCTATGCTTGCTTGATGAATCGTCACCCGCTGTTATTTTATAGAGTACATATCCAAAGCCTGCAACAAGGTGAAGCATCACCACACTAAATACTATAATTCCTGTAGTTCCCATTACTTTGTTATTAGGACACAAAGATGAGCATTAGGTGTATTAACTTATGTGACATTTATCACACAGCTACATGATAAAAAGTATTTAGAAGGTTATTCACTCTTCGCTCCGCGTACCATTTTTTCGATATCGTCCCATTGCGATTCAGAAACTGCTTCAAACATACTGAACTCACCGGCACCATTGAGCCATTCGCCTCCATCGATGGTAATTACATCGCCATTTACATAGCCTGAAAAATCTGAAACGAGATAGGCCGCCAGGTTAGCAAGCTCTTGGTGCTCACCCACACGTTTTAATGGCACTCGGTTTTTAAGATCGAATTTTTCTTGCAAATCGCCAGGAACTAGTCGGTCCCATGCACCTTTAGTTGGAAACGGACCCGGGGCAATGGCATTCATTCGAATACCATACTTAGCCCATTCAACGGCTAAAGAGCGCGTCATCGCTAAAACACCAGCCTTTGCAGTGGCAGAAGGCACTACATACGGTGAACCTGTCCAGGCATAAGTAGTTACTATATTCAATACCACTTTATTGGTTTCCTTATTGGCGATCCAATGTTTGCCCAAGGCTAATGTACAATTCACAGAACCCTCCAAAACAATACCGATAATGGCTTTGAAAGCACCTGCAGAAAGTCGTTCAGTTGGAGAAATAAAATTGCCTGCTGCATTATTAAGCAATACATCTACCTTCCCGAAAGTCGCAATAGCATCATTCACCATGCGCTCAACTTCGTGATATAAGCGAACGTCACATTGCAACGCCAAACATTTACCGCCTGTTTCTGCTTCTAGTTCTGCAGCTGTTTTTTGTAAAACATCTAACTTTCGACTCGTAATCACACAATTAGCGCCCAATTGCAAAAAATATTTGGTCATGGCCTTACCTAAGCCGGTTCCTCCTCCTGTAATAATGATTGTCTTTCCTTTTAATGCGTCATCGCGTAACATTCCTGTTGTCATGGTTATGTATTTAAGATTTTTGATTTTTTGATTTAAGACCTTACTTATTTAGAACAATCTTTAAAACTGATTTGTTCGTAACATTACGAGTGTACACGCCTCAATAGGTTCTATATTACTGTCTTTCAACAACTTTTCAAATTCAGGATTCTCAGTTCCGGGGTTAAAAATTACGCGATTAGGTTTTAAGTCCAAAATTTGCTTGTAATAACCCTCTTGCAAAGAAGGATTAACATACATTGTGACCGTGTCAAATTTTTCAGACGGGTCGATTGTGGTAGCAATTTGCACCGAATCAATTCTCCCTGATTTAACGCCAAGTGCCACCACATCGTGGTTGTAGGCCCGAAGCAACTTCACTGCTTTATTGGAATAGCGCTCTTCATTTTCTGAAGCACCGACTACTAATGTTCGCTTATTGTTCATAAAACTTTAAATAACTAAAAACTTTTGTAAAAAGCGACCGTATATAAAAACAAATATACCCTATGCTGGCACCTATGATGATTGAAAAAGAAACTATTGACACCCTGACCTTTTGCGAGGCGAAACTCGGAACAAAAGAGGTTGAATCCATTACCAAAAAACTATTCGATGCCATGATGCTTGGCAATATGGACCACTATAAAGTGAAAATTTCGTTTAATACGCTAGATGGTGTTAAGGAGGTTTTCACCACCATTTGGGCTACAACCGACAGATTTATTGTATTGAAAGGCGGACGTTATATCCCTATCAATTCAATTATAGAAGTAGGTTAGTCCTTAAAGCATTAATCCTACCGGAGCTTCCAATGCCTTTTTCAAGGATTGTAAGAATTTTGCCCCTACTGCACCATCTACCACACGGTGATCGGAAGAAAGGGTAACCTTCATCATATTGGCCACTTTGATTTCGTTGTTCACCACAACCGGTACTTGACGAATAGCGCCAACAGCTAAAATACAAGCATTCGGCTCATTGATAATGGCGGTGAACTCTTCAATACCAAACATACCTAAATTAGATACCGTAAAGGTACTTCCCTCCATTTCAGTAGGCAACAATTTCTTTGTACCCGCTTTCTCGGCCAAAGCTTTCGCTTCTTTCGAAATATCTTGAATACTTTTTTGATCTGCAAATTTGATGACCGGCACCAACAAGCCTTCTTCCACCGCTACAGCCATGCCAATATGAATATGTTCGTACTGACGGATGGTATCGCCCAACCAAGATGTATTAATTAATGGATTTTTACGAATGGCTGATGCAACCGCTTTCAAAACTATATCGTTGAACGATACTTTTTGCGGCAACACTTCATTTAAATCGGCACGGAGCGACATCGCTTTATCCATATTAATATCCATGGTTAAATAGAAGTGCGGTGCGTTATTTTTGCTTTCACTTAATCTTCGAGCTATAGTTTTACGCATTTGCGAAACACGTAAATCAGAGAACGATTCTGTTGTAACAATAGCTCTTGATGGCATTGACGCAGTACTTGCATTTTCCAAATCGCGTTTTACGATTCGGCCATCTTCTCCACTTCCATGCACAGAAGCCAAGTTGATTCCCTTTTCTTTAGCAATTAACTTTGCTAATGGAGAGGCTTTCACGCGACCATGGTCTTCTGTTTTCACAGGAACAGATTCCACAACGGCCGCTTTTTCTTCCACTTTAGCCGCTACCTTTTCAGCTTCAGGTTTTACCTCTTGCGCAGGTGCAGCAGCCAATAACGATTGGAAGTCTTCCCCTTCTTTCCCAACGATGGCAATCAAATCGCCTATTTTAAGCGAATCCCCTTTCTTGGCAGCAACATGAAGAATTTTTCCGGCAAAATAAGACTCGAGTGGCAAAGTCGCTTTATCGGTTTCTACCTCGGCAATGGTATCACCAGTTTTAATGGTGTCGCCTACTTTGATTGTTAGCTCAGCGATATAACCTTCTTCCATTGTATCGGTCATTCGTCCTAATCGTATTGCTTCTGCCATAGTTTTCGTTTAATTCAGCTCAAAAGTGTAAACAATTTCAAATTTTCCCAGCAAAATGCAAGATTATTATTTCGAAACCGTTACAACGTCAAAAATAAGTTTGTAAAATCAATAACAAAACTCCTATTTCAAGCTTTGTTCAAAAAAAGTATTTTTGAAGCATGATACAAAACGACCATAACGTTGAAATTGCCAAACAGCAAGATTTAATTGCCTCGATGCTAGGCATTGACGGACGCAATTTAATTTTCAACTTCAAAGATAAAAACGGAACTGTTCGCTTCGACTTAGTGACCATCAACCCGAAACACGATCAATCGTTCTTATTCCACACTACCAACGGCACCGATAAAGTAGATGCTTTGAAAAAGATGTTGGAATACATTGAACAGCATTATGCGCAAGAAAGCAGTATGACTATTCAGTGGATAAAGATTGGTGACGATAAATTGCATACATCTTATTTCCGTGCAAAAAACATGTATGAGGCCTTAGATAAGTTTTACTACGAACGCGATATGGCACAGTACAAGATTTTTTCCATCTCCCTAAATCCGGTGAGTTAATTTTCCAAAACATAACTGAACCGATTTAATGAAAGTTAATCTGTAGAACTTAACGCCATTGATTAATGGTGAATAACGTTACAGCTAGTTACTTCAATTTTTCGTTATTGAGATGTCGTGTTCCATCCCGATTCGTTTTCTTTTCGATATTCTTTTGAAAGGCTTCTGTAAGATTTACACCGGTTTGATTGGCTAAACAAATCAGTACAAACAACACATCCGCCATTTCATCGGGAAGGTTATGTTTATCGCTTTCCTTAGATGATTGTTCACCATAAGTTCTAGCCATAATACGCGCTAATTCACCTACTTCTTCCATAAGAATGGCGGTATTCGTGAGTTCATTAAAATAACGAACGCCAATACTTTTGATCCATTCATCGACAGTGTTTTGTGCTTGCTCTATTGTCATACGTTTATTTTTCCAAAGTTACAAAAGCAATTGCATGTGTTTTGATGTGTGACAGCGAAAGATGAATTTCCTTCACGCCTTTGGCTTCTACCATTTCTTTCGTTACGCCACTTAATGTAATAAAAGGTTTACCTAAATCATCGTTCAGTACTTCAACTTCATTGATCACCAAACCATCGCGCCAACCGGTACCAAGTGCTTTAAAGAAAGCCTCTTTTGCAGCAAAACGAGCGGCATAACTTTCGGTTCGTTTTGAACTGTTGCAATAGGCGATTTCGCGTTCGGAAAAAACTTTCTTTTTGAACGCTTCTTTTGCAATGGCTCGCTCCACACGCTCCACTTCAATAATATCGGTACCAATTCCGTAAATCATAGCACAAGTTAATTATTTCTTACAAGCCTCAATTTGCCGCTTAATTTTATCTACTTCACTTTGGGCATTCACTTCCTTGGTGAGTGCCAATTCAAAATAATGTTGTGCGCCCTTCTTGTCGCCTTTAGCTTGAAGATATTCCGCCACCCAATAGTAGGCTTCCCAATAATTAGGATTACGTTGAACAACTTCGGTTAATGTTGTATTGTTGAATGAAGTAAATGCTTTCTGTTTAATGGCCTTTTTGATTTCCATTTTCAACTCGCGATAACGAATAAAATCTTTCCATTGCTGCGTTCCAAGAAATGTATCTGCTGCAATTGTAAATGCAGTATCGTACACCACATGATTTTGTTTCAATGCTTTCGGATTCGCAAAAATGGTATTCAAATCGTAACAAATAAATTTACCCAATTGATAAGGTGAAGTGGACACCCAAAATTTCAACTTTTCGGGTTGGAAAATAATACCGTGATGTGCTATCAATTGGTTCATCGCTTTTTCGTTTCCAAAGCCAATATCGCTTCCTCCTTCGCCACGTTGATCGCGAAGTAGTGTTGCCGCATTCGAATAATTCAATTGTTTGGTTTGCCCTACCAGTTCAGTCAAATGCTGAAACCTATACATAGAAGCACTTTCACGAATATTGTTCACATTATTTACTTCGTTCTTGAAGGTATCGCTCTGATAATGATTGGCGCATAACAAGTAGTTTTTATCAGAGAAGAACAAAGCCGTTTTGGTGGGCGACTTTTCAATTAAAGCTGTTTTGTGATCTTTGGCTGAACCTATCATCAAGGTTTCACTTACAAAGGTTTTTCGCTTTTTTGCGATTGCGTAGGCCTCATCAATGGTAGATGCATACTGTAAAATTTCTCTTCCTAAAATAGAGATTGGTGTTGCCGAACCGGTTGGCATATCTGATTTTGCAGCATTTAAGGTAATCGTTAAACCGGCATCGTTCATTCCTGAAACAGCGCCAATCATGCCCGGCCAGGTGAGCATAGCGAACTTATGACCGGCATCGGGATTTACAAACAACACGATTTTGTTTTTAGCAAAATCATCGCCTACATAAAAATCAAAATTCCGTCCGATGATTAACGAGGAATCGGAAGAATATTCATCCCAAGCAGCAAAAGAGGTACAACCCACTAATGCCAAGCTTTGCATAGCGTGACCAATATCGTGAGCCGCATGGTAGTTCAACATTCTATCATAAGCAGGTGAGATATAATCGAAATCGTGCGGAGCAGAAAGTGATTCGCCATAAATTTCTTCTCGGTATTCAATGTCAACATTTTGATCGAGATGGCGATTGAACACTCTTGTAAACATGCCAAGAAAACCTAAATAAGTATCAGATGGAACAAGCTCATGAATTTGATTGACAAATGCTAATTCTTGATCGTACATCAACTCTTTATTCAGCTTTCCTAAAATAACACCACGTTGGAAAGGCGAGCCCTCCACATATTCTTCCCACAAACCACAATCGTTGCGTTTCAGCCAATTGTCGCCCACAAACCATATTGAATCTTTACCCGCTTGACGTTGTAACGCCAACACCGATTGATCTTTCACTTGCGGAATATCGGGCTGCAACCCCCATTTCACATAGGCATAAAACACACACAGTAAAAGGAGTATAAACAGAAGGGTGTATAACAGTATCTTAACTAAGCGTTTCATTGGCTTTTCTTATTTTATTCACTAAATATTCTTTCCCTAAAAGGCAAGATGTGGTGATAAAGGCACCTACAGTAACGCCCAAAACTCCATGCAACACTATGTTTGCACCTGTCAAAAACAAATTTGGAATTTTGGTAACAGGCGAAATAGTGGTTTGTATTGGATCATTAAAATCTTTGGCAATGCCATACATATTCCCATCGGCTGTACCAATATAATCGCGGTACGACAATGGTGTTGACGTATAATAACTTTGTATCGCGCCTTCCAATTCCGGGAAACGTTGATACACTATAGCCAACAACTTTTCAGCTTTCTCTTGCTTGAAGCGTTCGTAGTCTTCTCCCCTACTTTGCTCATCCAATCTAGTGTTCATCGTATCTTTCCATTGAGCCACTTCATCAAAACGCATGTAGGTCATTAGAATAATTCCATTGGTATAAGCGCTTCCCTTATCAGGTACATTTTCGAATAATGCATAATGATGTGGCCACTCTTCGGGATAATAATCTACTGTATTCCAAACATCCGTATTGCAGTGATAGTAGTAGTTTCGATTATGAAACAGAATAGTATCGGGTTTCAATACAATATTCACAATAAAAGCCGACACTGTATTATCAATGCTTTGAATTCTTGATCGATAGGCTTTTCGAAACAATGGAGTATCTGTTAAATCAAGGGTTTGGGCAGGATGCATATTGGAAATAAACTGCGTTCCATAAAAGCGTTCACCGGTATCGGTTTCAACATACACTGCTTTATCATCCTCCAATTCAATGCGTATCACATTCTTTTTCCGCAGCACATCGCCTCCTGCTTCACGAATCGATTTCGCTAAAAGCTTTGCCAATTGATCACCTCCTTTCACACAACGCCATGAACTTTCGATATAGCTATTCACCACAAGTGCATGCACATGTAATGGCGTTTTATTGCGAGTTCCTCCATACAACAAATGTGTTCCGGCAAGCACAGCGCGTAACTTTTCATTATTGGTCAATGCATCAAAATACGAAGCAGCACTGGTAGTGAACACTGTTTTATCTTCATATTCATTGCCATCTTTGATGTTATACATCGGAAAGTTATTACAAATCCGTTGCATATCGTTGCAATAGGTATCAATAGCTATTTGCTCATCAGGAAAACAAGAGACTAATTTCTCTTTAAACTTATCGTAACCCATGCCATACGGGTATTCTGTGGCATCATCACCTAATAAAATTACGTCAAAACCTTCTTCGTCCATTTTCAACAACTCTAGGCGATCCATTAAACCTAAGTAATTGAAAAACTGATATAGATTTTGGCCTTTGTCCAAGCCGCTGATATAGTGAACTCCGGTATCGAAAGTTACGCCATCCCGCTTAAACGTTTGCAGATTGCCCCCAATCTGTTCGTTTTTTTCCAGCACACAAACTCGCTGTCCCTCTTTGCTGAGAATTGCTCCACAAACGAGACCTCCAAGTCCACTTCCAATAATTACCGTATTGTATTCCTTTTGCTGCTGCATGCTGTTATTGATGCGCCTACTTTAGCTAAAAGTACGTGCTGAACAAATTTAGACAATAGTTACAGAGTAGCAAGAAGTAGAAAGAATGGACGTTCAAAAAAAATGGCGCGAACAAACTGTCCGCACCATTGCATCAAAAAACAAGAAAATCTTATTGTACGTCTACCTTGTGTTCTTTCTTCTGCGCTAGCTCTGTTTTCGGCAATGTTATTTCCAGAACACCATTTACACTTTTAGCCGCTATTTGCTCCACATCTATTTGACCGTTCAAGTATATGGTACGTTCAAAGTTTTTGATAGGAAACTCTTGGCGAGTGAAATTTGGCGATGCTGAATTCTCTTTTTTACCGATAATCAAAAGCACATCGTTTTCCACTTTCAAACTGATGTCTTCTTTGGAAAAGCCAGTAGCATAAAGTTCAATTAAGAAAGCCTTATCCGTTTCGGTGATGTTCATGGGTACATTGTACTTCGGGCGTTTGAAACCTCCTGAAAAAGGATGTCCGAAATGATTACCATAAAAAGCTCTTCCGTATGCAGGTCCGCAACCTGCGCTGTAACATGAGTGATACATAGTTTTGTTTGTTTTATTGTTGAATTGAATTGTTTGTTGCAGGATGTTGTTCCTGAATGGTTTCATCTGCTTTTTGTTCGTGATGATTTCGTTCACACGATTCGCGTTGATGACAAGGCGAGCAATGTCCATGTCTATATTTATTGCCCACAAAGGCTTTCAAGCCTACGAAAGTGCCAATGGCTACCAAGAGCACTAAGAAAAATTTTGGTCTTCTGTTCATTTTGTTTATTTATTCTGTTTTTAATATTGACGAGTGAATTCCCTTTTACTTTAACTATCGTTTAGGTAAGTAAACAATATCAGAGTCGGTTCTATACTGTTGGTATTGATCATCCGACATCGATCGAATGTTATCGTTCATCATCATTTGATGATAGCCAAAGTGTCGTGCCATGCGCATTCTGCGGAAAAAGAAAATCCGCGAGATGAAAAAGAAGAAGAAAAAGATACCTAAGCAGAACGGCATAAAGAAAATACTCGCTCCAATGATTGCTCCTATAAATAAGGATTTTAGAATTGATGTTCCCATTTTTTGTGGTTTAATTGTTTTTAATTTTTGTTTATATAAATGAAGACGAGTAACCCGATTTTTTACTTTAAACAATTTCATTTTTTTGAAAACAATTTTTAAAACCCTTTATTGAAAGGCATTTCAGCACATATAAAAACAAAACCCACCGAAGTGGGTTGCATTTATTTATAATAAAAAGAAGAGTGTAAATTTATTTGCCTTCGTAAATCACACCGGAAGTTGGTGTTTCGTTTAATTCGATTTTCGACAATTGCGGAAGTTCGGGTTTGATTTTATTCCACAACCAAATAGCCATTACTTCGCTAGTGGGGTTTTCAAGACCGTGAATATTATTCAGAAATTGATGGTCGATACTTTTGATAATAGGATCGATTACATTTTTCACATCCGTAAAATCAATCACCCAGCCTAATTTTTCATCGAGGTCGCCATTCAAATAAACAGTTAAATGATAAGTATGTCCGTGAATTTCTTTGCATTTATGTCCTTCAGGAACATTCGGCAAAAAGTGAGCTGAATCGAAAGTAAACTGTTTGAAAATCTGCATACGGCTTGTTTCTGCAAATTTGAAAAAAGTAAGGGATAATAGAGTTATTTCAAATAAAATATTTGTATTTGCTATTTACCGCATCGTTGTTTCCATTGCGCTCTGAACTGTTGACGTTCTTCATCCGACATATTCATGAACTTTTCGCGAAATGCGGGGTTGGCAAATGGCGGACGTTTATGCCTACCTCTTCCGAAGCGAAATCCGCCAAAAAGCATCCGAGATAATACAAACAAGCCCATTGCTTGCCAGAAACTGATAACAGGTAGGTGAAATAATACCGGCATCAGCCAATTCCAAAGTAACATAACTGCATAAGTTGCAGCACTAATAGCAACAATGGCTAAAAATCCGAAGAACAAACCTCGCCCACCACATCTTCTATTCAATCGTCTTCTCATCATTTTAATCGTTTAAATCTTTGTATAAATAATTCAATTTCTTTCTCAAATGTTTGGTGGCGTAGCCTTTCCGGCTAATCACCGTTTTTAAATTCTCGCCTTGCTTATCGGCAATTTCTTGCAAGGTCATGTCTTCAATCTCATTCAGCACAAACACTTCGCGTTGATTTTCAGGAAGTTCGTCTAAGGCCAACATCAGTTCTGTCCAAAACACTTCTTTAAATGCTGCTAAATCGGGATGCTGACTTTCATCCAACAGTAACATTTCTTTGAAATGAAAGCCACCCTCTTCATCGTCATTCATATAATCTTCCAACGACTCATTGGATTTCTTGCGATACTTATCGGTAACCTTATTCCGTGCGACTCGATAGAGCCAAGCGCTCAAATTCTCAATTTCGCTAATGTTGCTGATATTACTCAACTGATACCACACATCTTGCAAAATATCTTCGGCATCTTCATTCGTTCGCACTTTCCCACGCACAAAACCGAACAATTTCTTGCCAAATTGTTGAATGGTATTGGTGATGGAATTCGACTTTTCTTCTGCCATAGATAAAGGTATTACCGCGTTCATACCTATGCAGACGAACGACTCAATAATTTACTTTAAAGAAAAGGAAAAAAAATTACTAAGCAGTTAATTGCGTCATAATTCAAAACGAAGCAATATGTAGAAAGAATTGAAGTTTAGGTATCAAAAGACAAGGGTCAACCTATTGTCTAACCATAACCTTTCTAGTTATGAGTTCCCCATTACTTAAGTGCACTGTAACAACAAAATAAGCCGCTTCCAACTGTTGTTCCAATTGTCGCTCGTACTTTCCTTTCCCATTGTATTTCTCATTGGTGATTGACTGTCCAATTACGTTAAAAATCTGAATAGAAGCATCAACAGCACCGTATTTACTAAAATCTACAGTTATCTTATCTTCTGAGGCATATACATCTATTGAAGCAATTCCCGCCTTTGGAAGTTGTATACCTGTAGTTGAATAATCAGAAACAATAATTTTTACAGCAGTTGATGAATCACATCCATCGGCATTAAATGCCTTTAACGTTGCGGTATATTCTCCTTCCGCAGTATAAATATGCGTAGGACTATAGACAGTGGATATCGGAGATCCATCACCAAAACTCCATTCGTATGTTGTAGCATTGGTACTGTTATTGTTAAAGGTTACAAGTTGATTTACAGAAGGGGTATTCGTAGAACTATTGAAAGCTGCACTAACCACCGCACCGCTGAAATTGACTTGAACGGATTTTGATGTAGTGTACCCCTGCCCATTATTCAATTCTAATTGATATGCTCCTGCATTAACGGCAATTGCTTGCGGATTTTGCTGATTCAGTACACCTTGAGCAACAATAGCATTGGTATTGTCTTTCAATAGATAGTTCCAATTCACAGGACCTTCCTGTTGCACATGAATTGTTCCTTTTGCAGCACATGTTTGATCAACAGTTTTCAATTCCATAGCCGGTGTAAAATGAAGCATAAACCGATCCCAATTATCGTTTTTCAAAGCATTAAAGTTGTAGATGTTATTGGCCCGGATATCCAGCCAATTACCTCCGACTTTTTTGTCTTCCAAATAAATGAAAGACGTAGGATCAAATGCACTTACATTATCAAAAGTAAATGTGAATGCACCATTTGTTCCAGGCTCGAAGCTTAATGGAACTGCCGCAGTTGTGGTTAATGACGGCAAAACATCAATAGCCAAATGTTCTGTTCCTGCAAGTGTATATAAGGTAGGTTGTCCTAACTTACTATGGAATTTATTGGCATCAAACACCGGATCAAAACCATTGGACGCATCGGCATTGAAAGCAATTAATGTCTTATCACTAAAACCGTTACCACTTACATTCACCTTCAATTCATTATCATTCGCTTTATAGAAATTGGTACTCGATGGCGTATTTGTACATTCCGTTTCATTGAATACAAAATTCCCCGATCCATTAGTACGGTGTATCATGAAGGCTTGGAATGGAGCAATATTGGCTGTTCCACTACCCATCAGCAAAGGCTGATAGGTTCCCGTATAAGGTCCATTCGTCATCCACACTTGTACTTGATTATCGAAACCTGCATGTGTACTCAAATCAAGATAAGCAAGGAATGGATTCCCTACTAAATTCCAACCACTACTTTGCGGACGACCTTGTAACGTTGTATGTGAAGCCCATCCCGAGTTGGTAAGCGAAGGAACCGTAATACTATTCGCTAATTGTGCTTGTCCGGTTAAACTGAAAGTTCCTCCATTTTGATACATAGAATAACCACGTCCGTTATCGGCTGCTCCGCTCGTTTTAACTTCCCAACCGCCTAAAGAGCAACCTGCACCTTGGTCTTCATGATATTGGAATACTGAACCATATGGAGAACCGGACTGCAATTGGGTTTCATCGCAGTTTGACGTTGGGATAACGAATCCTGAAGTTCCACTTGCTCCAAATTGAGCTAAACTAGTTGTTTGAAGTGGAGTACTCATGTAATGTTGATTGCTTCCGGTTACAGGAATAAAGCGTTGCGCGATAACTGTACCACTCAATGCTCCTGTATATCCCGGAGAAAAATGATCGAGTGTGGCAGAATGAGAGTCGCTTGTACTTAAGAAAGTTATGGTTCCATTATTGGTTACCACACCCGTTTCCAAAGCTAAAAGATTAAGTATAGCCACATCACCGGTATTAGTCACACCTGCGCTATTATTGATTAACAACCGATCGAAGTTGGTACTGCCAATAATTTGTTGTTGAGCACTACCTACCATTCGCACACGCCCTGAACCAACAGTGGCTGCATTTGTACCAGTACCACCTGTCCAATCGCCACAAACATTTATGTTCTGTCCTTGTAAAGTAATCGTAACACCTGCGCCAACACTGATATCTCCTACCTGATAATCGGCTCCACTAACTGTTGGCATAAATGGTGTTCCACTTGGAATTGTAACGTCTTGGAAACAAGAGTTCGGAACTACACCTGTTGACCAGTTACCAGGAGTATTCCAATCCGTAGTATTTCCTATCCACACTGCACTACCGCAAGATGTAACACTAACGGTAACCGAATTACTGATACATCCATTGCCTAATACACGAATCTGATAATTCGGATCTGGGATAGTTGTAATTGGAATTGTAACGGTAAGCGTAACTAAACCAATTGCGCCCGGAGTATATGTTCCGATATTTGTTGGTGCGCTGAACGAACCCGCAGCATCCGAAAGTTCTACCTCGTATGTTGTGGCAGTAGCCATATTGATGGTGAAACTTATATCGATTGTATTTCCGGCACAAACTGTTGTAGAGGAACTACTGATAGCAGAAGCTAAAAACTGACTAACATCTACCGGACAGTTTATACCTAACCCCGTACATTTCTCAGCCGGATCACAAGTACCTGTTGATGCCCTACAGATAGAAGAACCATCGATAAATTTATCGATAGGACATGCAGAAGAAACACCCGTGCATAGCTCTGCAAAATCGCATAAACCGTTAGATGATCTACATATTTGACTACTATTTAAAAGTGCATCTGATGGACAAGCGACACTTACTCCGGAACAGTTTTCAGCAACATCACAAACACCGGCTGCTACTCTGCAAATTGTTGATGCAGATATAAAAACATCGGTTGGACAAGTTGCTGAAATACCTGTACAAGTTTCACTTAAATCACACACACCTGAAGCTACTCTACACACAGAACCTACAGCAATAAAGGCATCTACAGGACAAACAGTTGTATTCCCATCGCAAAACTCAGCTACATCACACACTCCGGTTGTACTTCTACATAGTGTTCCGGAAGCAGTTAAAACATCCACCGGACAATGCGCATCTGTTCCTTTACATTTTTCTGCAACATCACATATACCTGCAGATACTCTACACACAACTGCTGCTGTTTGGAATGTATTCACAGGACAAGAAACTGCAGCTCCATCACAACTCTCGGCAACGTCACATGCGCCTTCTGCAGCTCTACAAACTGTATTAGAAGGTGCTACTAAATCAATAGGACAATGAGCAGATGTACCCGTACACTCTTCTGCTATATCGCAGGCTCCGGCCGATGCTCTACACACGCGTGTTGCGCAAAGAAATTGATCTGTCGGACAAGTTGAACTAACGCCATCACAACGCTCGGGTGCATCACAAACACCGGCAGATGCACGGCATACTACATTCGCTACTTCTATGGCATGGCTAACTATTCCATTGCTGCAAAAATCAGCAGTGCATGCATTGCCGTCATCAACGGTAGGAACAGCAACAGCGAAAGAAACAGAAGCACTCGAGCCACATAAATTATTGGCAACAACGATTACATTACCTCCTGTTGTTGAAGTGAAGGTTGTGATCGTATTCGCTGAACTGCTTCCCACCCAACCCGATGGTAATGTCCAGCTATAGGAACTAACCCCCTGAATAGGCACAACACCGTAGGTTTGACTGCTTGTTGGGCATACAGGAGAATTCCCTATAATGGCTGTAGGTGTTGTAGGCACATCATTAATGGCAAAATCAATTCCATTATCAGGCCCAATTGTACTTGGAGTACTGCTTGTTATACGTACGCGATAACCGGTTCCAATTGGAATACTTGTTGGCAGTGTATATGCAATACTTCCTGCAGTAACACTTGAAATTGTACCTATAGCGGTTGGAGCAGAAAAACTACCGGTTGCATCACTCAGTTCAAGCGTAAACACATTACCCGGATTATATAATCCACTAATACTATAACTTACTGTACCGGAATTCCCCTCACAATCTTGAGCAGGCATTGAACCAACAACAGGCTGAGCTATACTTTGCAGCGACAGCAATAAACCAAACATTGAAATAATCTTTTTCATAACCTTTATTTTAGGGATGATATTTTAGCAATTGATATTAAACAGTATTGAATTCGTTACACAACCACCTCCGGTAACTCTAATCTTATACCCTGAGCCAATTGTACTTCCTGAAGGAATAGTGACAACAAGATTGATTAACCCGGTTGCACCAGGAGTATAGGAACCAATAACAGTAGGAGAAGCAAAGGATCCGGATGGATCAGACAATTCTACTTCGAAAGTTGAAGCTGTTGCTGCAGTAATGGTGAAACTAACAGTTATAGTAGCACCCCGACAAGCATTTCCTGTATTCGAACTAATTGAAGAGGAGAGTACATTACTAAATATAATATCGGTTGGGCAAGTTGCAGCAGCACCTGTACATGCTTCGGCCGGATCACAAGCATTAATACCAGCCCTACATATTACTCCGGCTGCTGTAAGAATATTAGCCGGACATGCAGCGGAAGAACCGGTACATGTTTCAGCTACATCACATACACCTGCCGAAGCCCTACATACTGTGCCGGCTGCTATGAAAGCATCTGCAGGACATGGTGCTGAAGCGCCTGTACATGTTTCTTGCGGATCACAAGTACCACTTGAGGCACGACATACAGTACCCGCTGCCGTAAAGGAATTCGCTGGACATGCTGCTGCTGCTCCAGTACATGTCTCTAGCGGATCACAAATGCCACTTGAAGCACGACAAACAGTGCCTGCAGCTGTAAACACATTCGTAGGACATGCAGCAGAACTGCCGGTACAATTTTCTTGTGGATCGCATGGTCCGGTGGTGGCTCTACACAAAGAGCTAGAAGCTGTAAACACATCGGTAGGACATAAAGCTGAACTGCCTGTACAAGATTCAGCAGGATCACATACTCCTGCTGAAGCACGACAAGCAGAACCTGCCGGATTTAATAAATTCGCAGGGCAAGTTGCAGCTGTTCCCTGACATATCTCTTGAGGATCACAAATACCTGTAGATGCCCTACATAAAACACCTGCTGCTGCAAACATATCAGGAAGACATGCAGCGTTACCACCATTGCAATTTTCCTGTAAATCACAAACACTAACTGCCACTCTACAAACTGTACTTGAAGATAAATATGCGTTAATTGGGCACGCAGCAGTAGAACCTGTACACGTTTCTGCAACATCACAAACGCCCGCTGAAGCACGACAGACTGTACCTGCAGGATAGAATATATTTGTAGGACAAGCTGCTGAACTACCATTACAGAGTTCCGTTGGATCACAAGGGCCAGTAGTTACCCGACAAAGGACACTCGATGCTGTAAATCCATCTGTAGGGCAGGCTGCTGTTGATCCTGTACACGTTTCAATGAGATCACATACCCCTGCAGCCGCTCTACAAACAGTCCCTGACAAAGTAAACGTATTCGTTGGACATGCCGCTGTTGCTCCAGTACATGTCTCTTGCGGATCACAAATACCCGCTGATGCGCGACAAACTGTTCCCGATGAAGAAAATGCATCTGCCGGGCAAGCTCCTGTTGCTCCAGTACATGTTTCAGCCACATCACATACACCTGCCGAAGCACGACAAACAGTGCCTGCGGCTGTATATGTATTGGCAGGACAAGCAGCTGAACTACCTGTACAATTTTCTTGAGGATCGCAAGGACCGGTTGATACTCTACATGTAGTACTTGATGGGATAAATGCATCTGCCGGACAAGCTCCTGTTGCTCCCGTACATGTTTCAGCCACATCACATACACCTGCCGAAGCACGACAAACAGTGCCTGCTGCTGAAAATGTATTGGCCGGACAAGCAGTTGAGCTTCCCGTACAACCTTCAGATGGATCGCATACCCCAGTGGAAGCACGACAGGTTGTTCCGACTGATGAAAATCCATCTGCTGGACAAGCCCCTGCCGCTCCTGTACAGGTTTCAGTCACATCACATACACCTGCCGAAGCACGACAAACAGTGCCTGCTGCTGTGAATGTATTGGCAGGACAAGCCGCGGAACTACCCGTACAGTTTTCTTGTGGATCACATGGGCCGGTTGATACTCTACATGAAGTAGCTGAAGGGATAAACACATCACTCGGACATGCACTTGAACTTCCGGTACATGACTCAGAAACATCACATGCACCCGCTAATGCACGACAAACTGTGCCCGCTGCTATAAATGCATTATTTGGACAACTCGCTGCAGAACCAGTACATGTTTCCAAAACATCACAAACGCCTGATGAGGCTCTACATACTGTACCTGCTGCATTAAACACATCCGTTGGACAGGCTGCACTACCTGTACACGTTTCTGTTGGATCACAAACACCTGCAGATCCTCTACATACTGTACCTGCCGGCATAAATGTATTTGTAGGACAACTCGCTGAACTACCAGTACAATTATCTTGTGGGTCACATGTTCCGGTTGAAACGCGACAAACTGTACTAGAAGGGATGAAAACATCACTAGGACATGCAATTGAACTTCCAGTACAGGTTTCTGCTAAATCACATACTCCGGCAGAAGCCCTACATACTGTTCCGGCTGCAATGAACGCATCTGTTGGGCAAGCTGCTGAAGAACCGGTACATGTTTCCATTACATCACAAAAGCCAGATATAGGTCTACATACTGTTCCGGCTGAAGAAAATCCGTCTATTGGGCAAGTTGCTGAGGATCCGGTACATGCTTCTGTCACATCACACATATTCAATATTCCACGACATACAAAACCATTCGGACTAAATTGATCTATTGGGCAATTTACCGATATTCCATTGCATGCGTCACTTGGGTCACAAACTCCTACCGAAGCACGACAAATTGTTCCTGCAGCAGTTAACACATCAGAAGGGCAGGCTGCTGCTGATCCTGTACACGTTTCTTGTGGATCACAAGTACCGGCAGATGCTCGACATACTGTTCCTGCTGAAGTGAAGTTGTCTGCAGGGCATACTACAGATATTCCATTACACACATCATTAACATCACAAACACCGGCTGATGGACGACACATTGTGCCTAAAACACGCACAACATCCGTAGGACAAGCAGCTGCACTACCACTGCAGCCTTCCGACACATCACAAATCCCGGTTGCCGCTCTACACATTGTTCCTACGGCAGTAAACCCATCTGCCGGACAAGCTGCTGATGCTCCTGTACACGTTTCAGCCACATCACATACACCTGCCGAAGCACGACAAACTGTACCTGCGGCAGTTAACACATCTGAAGGGCAGGCTGCTGCAGCTCCTGTACAGTTTTCTTGAGGATCACATGGCCCTGTTGATGATCTACACGAAGTAGCTGAAGGGATAAACACATCACTCGGGCATGCACCTGAACTTCCTGTACATGACTCTGAAACATCACATGCACCCGCTAATGCACGACAAACTGTGCCCGCTGCTATAAATGCATCTGCCGGGCAAGCTGCTGAACTACCGGTACAACTTTCAAATACATCACAAACTCCGGCAGAGGCACGGCATGTTGTCCCGGCAGCACTAAACACATCAGTTGGACAAGCTGCTGCACTACCTGTACACGTTTCTATTGGATCACAAGTACCGGCTGATGCACGACAAACTGTTCCGGCAGCTGTTAAAGCATCGGTAGGACATGGAGCAGTAGACCCTGTGCAGTTTTCTTTTACATCACAAACTCCTGCTGAAGCACGGCATACTACCGTAGATGCAAAGAAGGCATCCGCAGGACAAGCAGCTGCAGAACCAGTACATGTTTCTGCAGGATCACAAACGCCAGATGAAACTCTACATATAGTACCACTTGCAGTTAGTATATCTGCAGGACAAGAGGCAACAACTCCTGTACACGATTCAGAAACATCACATACTCCGGCTGAGGCGCGACATACAGTTCCTGCTGCGATGAATCCATCCGTTGGACATGCCGCTGCTGAACCATTACAACTTTCAGCTACATCACACACTCCGGTTGATGCTCTACAGACTGTGCCTGCAGCAGATCGTGCATCGGTTGGACAACTTCCACTCACTCCATTACAATCTTCTTCAATATCACATGGGCCGGCTACTGCACGACAAACGGTTCCTGCAGCTGTTAACACATCACTTGGACAAGCAGCTGTTGCGCCATCACAATTCTCTGCTATATCACATGCTCCGGTTTGGGCTCTACAAACAACACTCGATGCGCGGAATGCATCTGCTGGACAGGCAGCATCACTGCCATCGCAGGTTTCAGCTAAGTCGCATACTCCGGCTGAAGCGCGACATACAGTTCCTGCTGCGATGAATCCATCCGTTGGACATGCCGCTGCTGAACCATTACAACTTTCAGCTACATCACACACTCCGGTTGATGCTCTACAGACTGTGCCTGCAGTTGATCTCGCATCAGTTGGACAACTTCCACTCACTCCATTACAATCTTCTTCGATATCACATGGACCGGCTACTGCACGACAAACAGTTCCGGCTGCAGTTAACACATCACTTGGACAAGCAGCTGTTACACCATCACAATTCTCGGCTATATCACATGCTCCGGTTTGGGCTCTACAAACAACACTCGAGGCACGGAAGGCATCTGCTGGACAGGCAGCATCGCTACCATCGCAGGTTTCAGCTAAGTCGCATACTCCGGCTGAAGCGCGACAAACTGTTCCTGAAGTTAGAAATACATCTGCCGGACAAGCAGCATTACTACCTGTGCAATTTTCTGCAGCATCACATACACCCGCTGAAACACGACATACTGTTGAAGCAGAAGAAAAAATATTTGTAGGACAATTGGCATCACTCCCTGTACATACTTCAGGTACATCACAAAGTCCCGTTGAAGCACGACATGGCGTTAACGCACAAGTTAAAACATCTAAAGGGCAAGTAGCAGAAGTGCCCGTACAATTTTCAACAGCATCGCATGCGCCTGCTGCTGCTCTACAAACAGTTGCTGCGTTTTGAAATGCGTCAGTTGGACAAGAGGTTGAAAGTCCATCGCAATTTTCTGCAACATCGCATGCGCCTGAAGCAGGACGACAAACAGAAGATGCTGTTAAATACAAATCAGCAGGACAGGTAACAGAAGTTCCGGTACAGTTTTCTACAGCATCACAACCACCTGTGGATGCCCTACAAACACCGGAAGCTAGCGCAAATGCATCTGTTGGCTGCAAGTGTTTCTGACGAAAACGATAAATGACATAAAATGAAAAAGACAATTCTTTTCTTGAGTTTAATTGTGCTGACATTTGTTGGTTTTCGTTTTATTAAACGACATTCAAAGACTTACAAAATTGACAAAGCCAAAACTGAAGTTAAAGAGCTAGTGGACAATGACGAAATAAAAAATGGCGACTTAATTTTCCAGACTTCTCTTTCACAACAAAGCTTAGCAATTCAACTTGCGACAAAGTC
>CAYNMP010000023.1:0-55634 GCA_964398475.1 uncultured Chitinophagaceae bacterium
AAATAATTATCACATTCGGACGTTCATGTGATGAAATAACCTCGGGCTCCTCCGCTAAATAATTGGCTTTGCCCTTGATTAATTTCTCGTTCCAATATATTTTGAACTTCTCGCTTTCTTTTGTGCGGAGAAAAAATGCAGACGTCAAAATAAATAAACAGATAAGAAGTAAAATTACTTTTGTTCGCATGAAGTAAATATATAATTTGTGATTGCAGAACATCAGATTTTATAAAAAGAAGAAAAATAAATTGTCTAAAATCAACACCTATACTATTTACAACACGTATACATTTATTGATCGATCAAAGCAGAAAAGTTGAAGTCATTCGTTATCGTTTTTTTTACACTGTTCCTGTATGGCAACGCCTATAGTCAAGAAGTAAAGCGCTTTAAAGCCAATGATGTGCGCATTCTTTTCCTTTTGGATGTATCCGGAAGCATGAACGAAACATGGAACGGAAGAAAGAAAATTGATGTAGCAAAAGAAGTACTGCGTGATTTAGCCGACTCCATTCAGAAAAAATATCCAAAAGTAACATTCGGCTTACGTGTGTTTGGTGCTGATTTTCCAAGAGAACAAAAAAACTGCAAAGACAGTCGCTTACTCATTCCTTTCTCCAACAAAAAAAGCGATTTCACGCAAAACAATTTTACCGGCTTAACCCCCAAGGGAATGACCCCTATCGCCTATTCACTAGAACAAGCCGCCAAAGATTTTCCTAACGATAGTAATGCCGTTCACGCTATTGTTTTAATTACCGATGGTGACGAAAATTGCAGTGGCGACCCTTGCAAATCGGCCAACTTTCTGGTGCGCAAAAAAATATCGTTTCGCCCGTTTATTGTTGGTTTAGGCGTAACCGAAAAAGTAGTCAAACAGTTTGAGTGTATGGGACAATTCTCTAACACCACCGATGATGTTTCGTTGAAACAAACCGTTGGGGTGATTATCCGTCAAACCATGAACAGTACTTCGGCACAAGTAAATTTGTTAGACGCACAAGCGAACCCTACCGTAACTAATATCCCCTTTACGCTTTACGATAGAGAAACAGGAAAAGCAGAATACAACTTCATTCACACGCTCAATGCTACCGGAATGCCGGATACGTTGTTTCTCAATCCGCTTGGTATATACAACCTAGTCGTACACACGTTTCCACCCGTTCGTAAAGATAATATCGAATTGGCTGTGGGCATCCATAATATCATCTCCGTTGATGTTCCGGTGGGCACACAAACCACTATTTGCAATGGTTCTGCCATAACCAACAACGATGCACAAGTGGTCGTTCGAACGAAAGACAACAGTATTCTAAACGTGCAAGACTTAAACGAAAAAGAAGACTACTTAACCCATCGATACACCACCCAAGTGCTCACAAGCCCTTTTTATCAAAAGGAGATAAACCTAGCTCCCTTTACCGAAACAGAAAACAAAATTCCCGGATTTGGCACCATTATCGCAACAAGTTTGCAAAACAAGCGAGCCACCATATTGTATGAATCGAATCGTTTATGGAAGAAAGCTGGCGAGTGGACAATAGGCGCAAAACCTGAAACCATCAAGCTTCAACCGGGCAACTATAGAATTGTCTATCAGCCCCTAGGCAACACGGATACCGAATCGTGCAAAACAAAATTTGTTGAGCTGGAGGAAGGAAGAACTTTAACATTAACGTTAGACTAATGCGAGCAACTATCATCCTGTTATCTATCATCAATGTATTCGCGCTTTGGCTTTCGAGGCGAATAAAAACAACTGTGCTCGTTACACTTCTTGTTCCAGCTTTTGCTTTTGCCCAAAACAATCAAAAAACCAATATTTTGTTTTTGATGGATGCCTCGTTCAGCATGCGCAAAGAATGGGACGGTGGAACAAAATGGAAGACGGCAGTAAACACGCTCACGGAAATTGTAGACAATACCGCTCATATCGATAATGTAAATATCGGTCTGCGTTTGTTTGGTCATTTGTATGATGAATCGGAATCGAATTGCAAAGACACTCGTTTAGAATTACCTATAGGCAAATACACCAAAGAACGATTCGCGAATAAAATTGGAATTATTCGTCCGAAAGGCATCACCCCAATTGCCTATTCGCTCGAAAAATGTGTAGCCGATTTTGGGGAAGATAACAACGCTAAAAACATCCTTATTTTGATTACCGATGGAGAAGAATCGTGTACCGGTGATCCATGCAAAGCGGCTTGGATGTTGCAACAAAAAGGGATTGTTCTTAAACCCTTTGTGATTGGTATGGCGCTCACAGAAGCCGCTACCAAAAACTTTTATTGCATCGGTCAAACGATTAATACGGCAAGCGATAAGGAATTCAATCAAACATTGAAAAACATGGTTGACGAATCCATCGCAAAAACCACATTGCAGGTCAATTTGCTCGATTCAAAAAACAAAGCCACAGAAACTGATGTAGCGATGACTTTCTACGATTCGGAAACACACTTAGCTAAAGAACACTTCATCCATACATTGAATAGCAGAGGTAACCCCGACACTATCACCATTTCTCCGTTTTTCAACTACGATATTCAAATACACACTATTCCTGAGTTATGGATTAAAGGCGTTACTTTAAAACGCAATATACATAACGAAGTTACCGCAAATGCAGCACAAGGAAATTTAGCCTTCAAACTACAAGGTGTACTGTCTAAAACTGCTGTGGTAGATCGCATCAAATGTATTATTCACCAGAACGATTCAACAGCAACTGTGCATGTACAAAAACTAAACACAACAGCAAAGTTGCTCACCGGAAAATACGACTTGGAAATTCTGACCCTACCAAGAATTTTTATCAATAACGTTCAAATCGATGACGACAAAACTACACACATTGAAATTCCAACACCTGGCATTCTGACCATGAATAAAAGCTATGAATACTTCGGTGTGCTTTTTATGCAAGAAAAAGGCGAGCTGAAAAAAATCTACGATTTGAAACCGGCACTAAAACAAGAAACCATTGCCTTACAGCCCGGCAAATATAGCATCGTGTATCGTGCAAAATTTGCTAAATCCGGACATAATACAATCGAGAAAGAATTTGAAATTTTAAGTGGAGGAAGTATCAGTATTCGACTTTAAAGCTCTTTTTCATCTTCACGCTTTAACCGTAGCCAGAAATTATTGTAGCCTTCACCAACAACAATCATTAAAAATTGCTCTTGGATAAGTTCCAACATCGACAAAAATGTGAAAATAGCATGTACGCGATTTTCAACGCCTTCAAACACCTTTTCAAAAGTAACCTCACTGCCATCTTTCACTAAATCGCGGAGTAACATTTTTTCTCCCTCAATGGTGTAGGGCGGTTGAACGATATTATGAACAACTTTGTTTTTCTCCTTATCTACCCGCAACAACACATTTTGAAAAGCCTTCATCAAGCGAAACATGGTCAATGCTTGCATTTCGTACTCCGTTTCGAAAAGCGATGCAATTTCTTTTACCTCTTCCTCAATGTTTCCGCGCTTATTTATGCTTTGGCGATCGTCTTCAAATAAACGAAGCGCATCAGAAGCTTCTTTGAATTTTTTATATTCCAACAAACGACTTACTAATTCTTCCCGAGGATCTATTTCTACTCCTTGCGCATCTATTTCTTTTCTTGGCAGAAGCATTTTAGCCTTAATCCGCATCAATGTTGCGGCAACCAAAATAAATTCACTTGCCAATTCAATATCCAAATGCTCCATTTGGTGGATATAAGCCAAGAAATCCGTAGTAATCTTAAAGATAGGTATATCATAAATATCCAACTCATCGCGTTCAATAAAGAACAACAACAAATCAAAAGGTCCTTCGAACTGAGGGAGCTTTATGGAGTATGTTTCTGACGTAGCCATAGCAAAAAATGAGCTGTGAAGATAATAGTGAAAACGGATTAAACCATTTTTAATGCATGGATTTGACTTTCTTTTGGTTGGAAATTGAAATTTCTCTTATTTTCACCAACCTTTTTGGGTAAAAAACTGTCTTATATCAAAATCAAACATTCAAACGCATATATGAAAAAACAATTATTTGTTTTTGTACTCGGTCTATTTTCTGCATTCTCCGCATTTTCACAAACACCTCAAGGTTGCAACATTGCTGCAATTAGAGCTGCTTTTGCAAATGCTGGGCACTATACCGAATTGCCTGTTTCAGGGCAATCATGCAGTATGTATTTTGTAGATAACAACTCCTATGATGCAGCCACTGCGGAAAGTAACGCGAATACCTTAGGTGCACATATGGTGGTATTTAACGATGCCGCAGAAAACACAAATGTGGTTGCAGCACTTAACGCGGGAGGATATCTTTCAGGTGGTGCAACAATATGGATAGGTGTAAAAAGGGTGAGTACAGGAAATCCTCTATTCTACATGCTTGACGGTTCTTCCGGAAATTTCACACCAGGACCTGCAACTCCATCATTATATCAAAACTGGTCGGGTGGAGAACCAAACAACAACGATTATCAGTGCTCACCGGGTTGCTTAATAGGTTGTAATGCTTATAAATGTAACAATGGTGAACAATGCGTTCAAATATACTCCGGTGGACAATGGAACGATTTACCTTGTGACGAAACCAGTAAATCTGTAATTGAGGTTAACCTTTGTCCGCAAATCACTGCTTCAAACGATACCATTGTTTGTTCAGGCGGAGCTGCTACACTTAAAGCTAGAACTATTTTAGGCTCTGCGCCTATTAATCAAGTGTGGAACCCGGGTGCATTAACCGGTAATTTCCAGATTTTTTACCCAACGGCCCCAACCGCATATGTTATTACCTCAACTGACAGATATAGCTGCTTTGCAACAGATACAATTAATGTTGGAATTAATACCGGTTGCAATGCCCCTCCTGCACCAAAAGGGTGTGGAATTCAAGCGATTAGAAATGCCTTTACTGCAGCAGGAAACTATACTGAACTGCCTGTTAGCGGACAAGCATGCAGTATGTATTTTATCGATGAAAATGCAAGTGATGCGGCTACAGCAGAAGCTAGAGCAAACACACTTGGTGCCCATTTGGTGGTAATGAACGATGCTACTGAAAACGCAAACGTAGTTGCCGGCATCAATGCCGCGGGTTATTTGTCGAGCGGACAAAAAGTTTGGATTGGCTACAAACGAGTTGGAACAAACCAAACCAACTTTTACTCTTTAGATGGTTCAACAGGAAGTTTTACTCCCGGAGCACCATCGCCTACTTTATTCCAAAACTGGTCTGGTGGCGAACCCAACAATTCAGGCTATAGCGGATGTTGCAATATCTTCTGTAATTATACCGATTGCAATGGGGAACAATGCGTTCAAATTTATTCAAATGGCTTGTGGAACGATGAAGACTGTTCGGATGGAAGCAGTAAATCCGTTGTTGAGGTAAACTTATGTCCGCAACTTCGGGGAACAGCAAACGACACCCTAATGTGTAATCCTGCCCCAATTAATATCACCACAAATACCATTTTAGGTTCCGTGCCTTACTCCTATTCATGGACTCCGGGCGGACAAACCACTCCGAATATTACCGTAACCCCTCCGGTGGGTGTAACTAGTTATATTGCCAGAGCAACAGATCGATATGGTTGTTACGGAGAGGACACCACCAAAGCAAATGTAGTGCCTATCAGTGCTCCTGTTATCAGTTCAGTGCCTACACCTCCAACGGTTTGTGTGGGTCAAAACATTGATATAGATTTCGCTAATACCTACTCGGCAACAGCTATTCAAAATTGGTTTTTTGATGGTGGTACCATTGCAGGAACCAGTGGCGTTTTACCGTATGGTGTAAGCTGGAGTTCTGCGGGAGTTAAAAATGTAACCATGTTTATTACTGACCAAGGGTGTACATCTCCAATGACAACTTTCCCGGTTACTGTAAATCCTTCCCCTACACCTACTGCAGGGCCTGATTTGCAGATTTGTTCCGGTGTTAATGCGAATCTTGGAGGTGCAACTGCGGCAAATACAACGTATAGTTGGAACCCTCCATTCGGGTTATCTTCCGGCAGTATTTCTAATCCGGTATTTAACGTAGTAAACCCTGGCGATACTAATCTTTATTATCCGTATGTAGTGATAGCTACATCCAATGGCTGTATTGGTGTAGATACCGTCAACCTCACACTCTACCCACCCGTCACCAGCACCTTTAGGGTGAGTAAGTCTGCAATCTGTTCCGTGGAAACCGATTCCGTGATTTATACCGGCAAGAACAGTGTTGGTGCAACTTACACCTGGAATTTTGATGGCGGCACTGTAGTCTCGGGCAGTGGGCAAGGACCTTATATTGTTCAATGGAGTACAGGAGGAACAAAAAACATCACATTAGATGTAACGGAAAATGGCTGTCCGGGAACGCAAGGCACACAAACTGTTGTTGTAACCCAACAACCTATTGCCAATGCCGGTCCGGATGTAAGTGTGTGCCCTGCCACGAATCAAACACTAGGTGTTGCCGCGATTGGAACCACCACTTATTTCTGGGATCCACCAACTTTCCTTTCTTCAACATCTGTTGCAGATCCAACGTTCAATGGAACGAATAATACTGCAGCAAACATCACACAGCAATATACACTTGTGGCTACAGAAGGGGTATGTGTCTCTAGAGATACTGTAATTGTTACACTCTACAATACACCAACAAGCACATTCACTGCTTCTCCAACCAATTTATGCGTAAGCCAACAAAGCACTACACTCACCTACACCGGCAATGGAACAGCAGGCGCCACGTATACTTGGAACTTTGACGGAGGAACTAATACAGGAACCGGTCAAGGTCCAATATCGGTACTTTGGAATACAGTGGGCACAAAAAATGTGACCTTAGATGTTACACAAAATGGTTGCCCTTCTACACAAACAGCTATCGCCATTAACGTAGGCAGTCCACCAACGGTAGATGCCGGTCCTGATGTTACCATATGCTCCGGAGGTACCATAGCCATCGGATCTGCACCAATTGGCGCATACACCTACGAGTGGAATACACAATCAGTATTGAACGATTCTACCGTATCGAATCCAAACTTTAGCTATACAAACACCGGTGCTTCACAAATTTTCACTTTAACGGTAACCGCTTCTGACAATGGTTGTAAAGCTTCGGATGATGTTAATGTAACTGTTGATGCTCCGCAAGCAACAACGATTATCGCTAACGACCCAACAACTTTCTGTGATGGAGGAAGCGCAAACTTGGCCTCTAATGATCCGACTATTATTTCATGGAATTGGTCAACCACAGAAACAACTCAATCGATTACGGTGAGTGCTTCGGGCACATATTCATTAAACGGTTTTGACGCTAATCATTGCTATTACGAAAGCAATGCAATCATCATCAATGAAGTGCCAAATCCTACGGTGAACCTATCCGGAACTGGCGTTGTAGATGAATCGTGCTCGAACTATAAAGATGGCTCTATTACGGTACAAGCATCCAGTGGAACACCCGCATATCAGTACGTGTGGAACACAACTCCTATACAAACAGGCAATGCAATCAGCAACTTAAGTCCTGGTACTTACGATGTATTGGTTACCGACTTAAACAACTGTACCGTAACCGGCTCTTACACCGTAAACACAGCCAATGTATTTTTTGTGGTAGTAGATAGCGTTTGGCACGCATCCTGCTTTGGCTTTAGCGATGGTGCCATTTTTGCATCGGTTAACGGAGGAAACTCTCCTTACTCGTACGTTTGGTCGAATGGAAGCACTAAACAAGATTTGACTAAAATTAAGGCCGGCAACTATTCGATAACAGCTACCGATGGACAAGGTTGTAAAAATGATATGGCTGTTACGATTGGCGAGCCTGCTGAAATAGTAACAACAACTACATCTAATTTAAGCATTAAATTTACTGAAGAAACCGACATAGATGTAACTGTAACACCGGGTGCAGCTTATACCTATTTATGGTCGCCAGCGACTTCGCTAAGTTGTTCTGATTGTGAAGATCCCCGTGCATTCCCGGTAAGAACTACAGCATACACACTAATTGTGACCGACCCTACTACTTTGTGTAAAGATACCACCATTATCAAATTGGCTGTTGATCCGGCTAAAAAGCTATATATCCCGAATGCTTTCACACCTAACAACGACTCTAAAAACGATACATGGAAGGTTTTTGCGTTTGGCGTAAAATATTTCCAAGCTACTGTGTTCAATAGATGGGGGGAAAAAGTCTTTGAATCGGCTGACATTTTAGTTGGTTGGGATGGGACATTCAAGGGCGCTCCCGTACAACCGGGAATATACACTTACTTAGTAAATGTGACTTACCTCGATGGGGAAGTCGTTAAAAGTCAAGGGAGCTTAACGGTATTAAAATAAGCAATTCGCACACAGAAAAAAACCACGAAGTCAAAAGCTTCGTGGTTTTTTTTGCATGTTTTTTTACAATAATATAACAATCTCTTTGTTTTTTTTATCTTCGGACACCATACTAAAAACCATTATCAACCAAACCTATTGAACATGAAAAGATGTATACTTTTCTCCATTTCGCTTATTCTCGCAATTTCAGCTTTTGCACAAACTAAAACAATTACAGGTCGTGTTGTAGACCCATCGACTAAGGAAAGCCTTTTTGGTGCATCTGTTATCGAAAAGGGAACTACGAATGGCGTTACAACCGATGCAAACGGAGCCTTCAGTTTACAGGTTTCAGCCGGAGCCAAAGCGTTAACTATTTCCTATATTGGCTATACCACCCGCGATTTAGCGTTAACAGCTACTACTAATTATGTGGTATATCTAGAGTCTTCTTCGATACTAGCAAAAGATGTTACTGTAACCTCTACCAGAACTCCTGAAACGGTAAAGCAGGCCTCGGTACAAATTGAAAAAATGGGCATTCGAGAAATCAAAAGTTCTGCATCAGGCGATTTTTATCAAGGGATAGGAAACTTTAAAGGGATTGATGTTGTGTCTTCTTCTTTCGCATTCAAAACTATCAACTTACGTGGTTTTGGTGGTACTTCTGCCGTTCGCTCACTGCAAATTATCGATGGAGTAGACAATGCAGCTCCCGGTCTTAACTTTCCGGTAGGGAACTTAGTAGGGGTAAACGACTTGGATTTACAGAGTGTTGAAATCATCAGTGGTGCAGCTTCAGGTCTTTATGGAGCAAGCGCATTGCAAGGGGTAATTAATATGCAATCCAAAAACCCGTTCGACTATCAAGGCTTTTCGGCCATGATTAAAGGTGGGGCAACCACAAGACCTGCAGGGTATTATGAAGGTCAATTCCGTTACGCACAAGCCTTTGGTAAAAACAAAAAGTGGGCATTTAAAGTAACGGGTTCTTACTTCCAAACAAAAGATTGGGTGGCAGACGATGACTCTTTAAATCAATACGGGAACATTGAAAGCACACAAAACGTTTCTGAAATCCTTAGAAAAAAAGCGTTGCAAGAGGTAAGCCCTACCTTTTCGCAAGAAGATAAAGACAAGTTGGTTCGTTTGAACAATTGGTTAGATTTCAATCCTATAGCTAATCCCAACAACTTAGACATCGAAGCTCCGGGCTATCAAGAAAAAACATTGACTGATTACAACACCTATAGCTTAAAGCTTGGTGCTGAGTTACACTACAAAATTACCGAAAACACAGTTATTTCATACATGGGCAAATTTGGTATGGGGTCAACAGTATATCAAGGGGTGAATCGCTATCAAATCAAAGACATTCAGTTCCAACAACACAAATTAGAATTGAAAGGCAAAAACTTCTTTATTCGTGGTTATGGTGTTCTTGAAGATGCCGGCAATTCATACGACATTAAATTTACCGGTATCAACATATCTAAAGCTTCGTTTACAGATTATATCACAGCCTTCAATACATCCTACTTTGATTCTTTACGCGCTTATACCGATGGGTTTAATGCTGATAACGAAGCAAAAAATTGGATGGTTGATTCTGCCAGAAAAGCAGCTATTGCACACGCAAATGCTACGGGCTGGGTACAACCGGGTTCTTCACGTTTTGATTCTTTGCAAAAAATCATTACTAAAGACGGAAGACTATCGGGCTTAGGTTCTAAATTTATCGACAAATCTTCTATTTGGCATGTTGAAGGGCAATACAATTTCGATATCTTTAAAAAAGGAACACTGTTCAATTGGGATATGGCCGTTGGCGGTTCATACAGAATCTATTTGCCGAATTCACGAGGAACAATTTTTGAAGATTCTTTAGTTAATCCAAACGATACCATTGAAGGCGGAGCGCCAAATCCGGATGGAACGTATTACAAGATTAAAAACGATGAGTTTGCTTTCTATGCGCAATCGCAAATGAAGTTTTGGGATAACCACATTCGTTTAATCCTCACCGGACGATTCGATAAAAACGCAAACTTCAAAGCCAGATTTTCTCCACGTGCAGCGTTGGTATTTAACTTTGGCGATCACACGTTCAGGGTTGGAGCAGCCACAGCATTCCGAAATCCAACATTACAAAACCAATACATTCACTTGAATTTGGGGCCAATTACCTTAGTAGGTAACCTTTATGGAAACGATAACCTTTACACGCTTGAATCGTTAAAAGATTTCAACAATTATCGCGATACAGCCGCTATCCCAACTGCTGAACAAGCGGTGAAATATTTACAAACCACTAAAGTGGACGCTATGCGACCGGAACGCGTTACCTCTATTGACTTCGGGTACAAAGGCGACTATTTAAAGAAAAAACTATCCATTGACTTATCGGGCTACTATAGCTGGTATAAAGATTTCTTAGGTTTCACCAGAGTAGTGTCGCCTAATATTGGTAAAGCCGGACAACAATCCGGAGAAGATCAAATCTTAGGTCAGAACTACACTGTATTACAGATGACCGCCAACTCTTCAGGAACAGTTCCTTCGTGGGGTGCAATGGTGGATGTGCGTTATTATATTGGCTACGGTATTCGTCCGTATGTTAACTATACCTATACCGATTTGAATGATAAAAACTTAAGCACCTCCGGTAACCTTATCTTATCGGGTTTCAATACCCCTAAACATAAAATTAACGTAGGTATCGAAGCCTATAAAGTATGGAAAGGTTTAGGCTTTACCGCCAATTTCAAATGGGTTGATTCCTACGCTTACCAAAGTGCGTTTGCAGATGGTGTTGTGCCTTCGTTCCATACGCTTGATTTACAAGTTGCTTACGAATTTGAAAAACTCTTTTCTACGCTTCGTGCAGGAGGTTCGAACATATATAACAATATGCACATCGAGGCAGTGGGTTCGCCTAAAATTGGTGGACTTTATTATGTGTCGTGGACTTTCGACTACGGCAAATTCTTGAAATAATCAATTGCTCTTTCTTTAAAAAACGCTCCAACTCTTTGGGGCGTTTTTTGTTTTAAATGTTACTTTCGCAACTCATTTTCCCCGAAGCGGATACCGTTTCGGGTTAATCGTTTTTGTGTAAACTGAAAACATATACTGCTATGCAACTATCCGATATCATAAAACAATATTCTTCTTCAACTCCTGTGGAAGCGGTGAACACTTGGCTAAAAAATACCAGCAGTGGCGATTTGCGTCTTATGGGTTTAGTAGAATCGAGCGATAGTTTTGTAGCTGCAGGTGTTTTCAAATCAAGCACTTTTCATCACGTTTTTGTAATGAACGATAAAGAAAGCGCAGCTTATTTTCAAAACAACTTGGCTTCACTTATCGAAAACAAAGACATTCTTTATTTCCCCGATTCGTTTAAACGTCCGCAGGAATTCGATGAGCTGAACAACAACAATATTCTTATTCGTACAGAATCGGTGAATCGTCTCATCCACCCAAACTCCAAAGCCGAATTGATGGTGACTTACCCCGAAGCGCTTATCGAAAAAGTAGTAACCGCTGAAAAGCTGAATGAGCAATGTTTGCGCTTAGCCATTGGCGAAAACTTTGATGATGATTTTGCCATTGATTTGCTCATCGAATTTGATTTCGAGCGCGTAGATTTTGTATATGAACCGGGCCAATTCTCGATTCGAGGGGGGATCATAGATATTTTTTCCTACGGTAATGAATTCCCCTATCGTATAGCGTTGGATGACGATACAATTGAATCCATTAGAACCTTCGATCCAAATTCACAATTATCTCAAAAGAAAATTCAAAGTATCTCTATTGTGCCGAATGCGCAAACCTATTTCGGCAACGAGTTAAAAATTTGATGATCGGTGTAGCAGGCCATTTTCAAATCATCGTCTATGAAACCCTGATGAATAGCGTGGTACACAGGAGTAAATTTCACTTCAGCTTTCAAATCTTCAAAAAAAGCTACGAAGCCAATAAAGACAAGGTATTCGACACCAAACACCCCTTTCAAGACGGAACGCCACAAGAGGTTTTTGTTACTTCAAATGATACCTTGCAAGAACTCAAAAAATTCCGCATTATTGAGTTTGGCAATAAATCGTTTTTGAAAAATACGCAAACCGTTTCCTTTCATACTCGGCCACAACCATCATTCAATAAAAATTTCGAATTGTTGATTACCGACCTGAAAGCCAACACTGAAAAGGGATACGAGAATTTTATCTTCTCGGAAAACGCAAAACAGATCGAACGCTTCTACGCTATTTTTGAAGATTTGAAAGCTGAAGTGAAATTTACTCCTGTGTACCACGCTATTCATCAGGGTTTCATAGACGATGATTTGAAAATGGCCTGCTACACCGATCATCAAATTTTTAATCGTTACCACAAATACAATCTTCGTCAGGGCTTCTCCAAAGACTCACAATTAGTGCTGAAAACCTTGAAGGAGTTGAAACCGGGAGATTTTGTAACGCACATCGATCATGGGGTTGGTGTATTTTCGGGCTTAGAAAAAATTGAAGTAGGCGGACAAATGCAAGAAGCTGTGCGCTTGATTTATTCCGGTAACGATGTGTTGTATGTGGGCATACAATCGCTGCACAAAATTTCAAAGTATGTAGGAAAGGATGGAACCGAACCCCGTGTCAACAAACTTGGTACCGATACGTGGAATAATCTTAAGAAAAAAACAAAAAAGCGAATCAAGGAGTTGGCTTTTGATTTGATTCAGTTATACGCCAAACGCAAAGCACAACGAGGTTTCGCCTTTGCCCCCGACAACTATATGCAAACTGAATTGGAAGCTTCGTTTATGTATGAAGACACCCCCGATCAAGCTAAAGCTACAGAAGACGTGAAACGCGACATGGAAAAAATGTCGCCCATGGATCGCTTAGTATGTGGCGATGTAGGCTTCGGTAAAACTGAAGTTGCTATTCGTGCTGCATTCAAAGCAGTGCTCGATAGCAAGCAAGTAGCGGTTTTGGTGCCTACTACGATTTTGGCTATGCAGCATTTTAAAACGTTTAAAGAACGTTTGGCAGAATTTCCGGTTACAGTAGATTACATCAATCGTTTTAAAACGGCAAAAGAGAAAAAAGAAACTTTGAAAGCATTGGCAGAAGGCAAAGTAGATATCCTGATTGGCACACATGGTATTGTTGGGAAAAGCGTAAAATTTAAGGATTTGGGGCTAATGGTAATTGACGAAGAACAGAAATTTGGTGTTGGCGTAAAAGAAACTTTGAAAGAATTACGCGCTACTGTTGATTCGCTCACCCTCACAGCCACACCAATCCCAAGAACCTTGCAGTTTTCGATGATGGGAGCGCGCGATTTAAGTATCATTAATACACCACCACCCAACCGATTACCTGTTACTACTGAAGTTCAAACGCTAAATCCGGATGTAATTCGCGAAGCCATTGAATATGAAGTATACCGTGGCGGACAAGTATTCTTTGTACACAACCGCGTAAAAGATATTGCTGAAGTGAAACTAATGCTGAAAAAAATTGTGCCCGACATCGAGATTGGAGTTGCGCACGGACAGCTAGAGGGTGAAGAACTCGAGAATATTTTAGTTCGGTTTATGAACCGAGAGTTTGAGGTGTTGTTGTCTACGAACATCATCGAAGCCGGTATCGACATTCCGAATGCAAATACCATTATTGTAAACAATGCGCATCATTTCGGGATGAGCGATTTGCATCAGTTGCGGGGCAGAGTGGGACGTTCCAACAAAAAGGCATTCTGCTATTTATTGGCGCCACCGCAATCTACACTTACACAAGAAGCGAAGCAGCGTTTAAAAACATTGGAAGAATTTGCCGAACTCGGAAGTGGATTCAACATTGCCATGCGCGATATGGATATTCGCGGAGCAGGAAATTTATTAGGTGCTGAACAGAGCGGTTTTATTGCCGACATTGGTTACGATGTGTATCACAAAATCTTGGAAGAAGCCATCCGTGAATTGAAACAAACTGATTTCAAAGAGTTGTATCAAGACGAAATGAATCGCACCAACGATTATGTGAAAGACTGTGCCATTGAAACTGATTTAGAGATGTTGATTCCGGATGCTTATGTGAAAAACACAGCAGAGCGGATGATACTTTACAAACAGCTTAACGAAACGAAAAACGAAGAAGAGTTGAAAAAATTTGAGGTCAACTTAGCCGATCGTTTCGGAAAAATTCCGAAGCAGATTTTTGAATTGTTTAATGGTGTTCGGTTAAAGTGGATTGCCACACAATTGGGCATGGAACAAATGATTATCAAAGGTCGGCACTTGCGTTGTTACTTTATCTCTAACCAAGAATCTTCGTTTTACAACTCTCCTGTTTTCAGCAAAATTTTGACCTATGTGCAGCAACACAAAAAGGGAATTTATTTGCGCGAAACCGAAAAATATTTGGTGCTAAATATTGAAGGCGTTACTTCCATGAAAGAAGCTAAAGAACAATTAGAAAATATTGGAGCTTTTGTATTTGGAAAAGAAGAAGCAACCGGATAAGCTGACAACTATTTCTTTTTCAAGTACTCTGCAACCCGTAACCCAACATTTTTACGGATATCCATCCAATACAAATTGTAATCCATTAAATGCAGCACTTTCCACGTTTGTACAAAGGGCGCATTGGTTTTCACCCACAAGTAATTGTTGTGGATTTGTGCTGTTGTCTTAAATCGTTTTTTCGCCTTCACGCTAAGTAACATCCCCCCGGAAGTGGTGGCCGATAACGTGTCGGTTGTCCATGATATTGGATTAACGCATGTTTTTCCCACTAGCATTGATCCTTTCTCGGGCACGTAGCCACGTTTGAACGATGCCCATGTGATGTAACAATTGGTCTCTGCCGATTGGTTACATGGAGTAAGCACAGAATACCATTCCGGGAAAACACCAAAACCAATAATATAGGCACAAACGAGTTGCTGTTTCATTTTAGGTGTGTCGAAATAATCTTTCAGCAATTGGCGTGCATGACGAGTTCCTTGGCTGTGTGAAGCAATAATGACCGGTCGCCCGTTATTGTAATGCGCCATATAATACTCAAAAGCACGTTTTACATCAGCATAGGCAAAATTGAGTGCTTCTTCTCCGGTGCCGGTTGTATCATAGAAACATTTGATAATACCCTGTCTGTACCTTGGAGCATAAACACGTGCCACCTGATTAAAAGGAGATGCCTGAAACTGCACGGGCAACTTATCTAGTCGTTTATTCAATTTTTGGTCGTTCACATCTGCACACCAAGTTTTCCCTTTGCTATAAAGAGTTGGATAGATATAAAATACGTCTACCTCTTTCAATGAATCGCTCACCCAATTTTCGGATTTGGGAATAACATCAGCTTTATCGTTATGGAACGGTAAGGCACTCCAATGCTTTGTGAGGCTGTAATCGGGTGCTGGGGGTTGATCGGCTGCTACAAATTTAGCAGGTAAGGTTTGGGGAAAACATGCCAACCGGATGCTTAAGAGTGTGATTAAAATGCCTTTTTTCATGTTTGTGAAAATAATAGGATATATGGACAATTACGATATTCCGAGTATTTGTTCCGTTTTGAAATGTTCCTCGCTTAAATTCTCCTACTGTTAGTACTTTTTTTGGGTCAAAAATTGTCTTTTCCATATTAAAATGTGAATATTTGGTTACCGAAAAACTAATACCATGAACAGATATTTTCACCGATTCGTTACACTAACCATTTTTAGTTGTTGCTTCTCTTTCGTTTTTGCCCAGAACAAAGATATTGATAAAGGCAAAGAGGTCTTGAAAAAAGCCTTTGAACAGAAAGATGCCGCCAAGAAAAATGAAATGATTCAAAAGTCTATTGAGCTTTTCACTAAAGGTGGATTGAAAAAAGAAATGAACCTCATTATCGGGGACGAATTTTTGGAACACAACGATTTAACGCAAGCTTCCAGTTATTATAACCGATGCGATAAAGGAGAAAAAGCCAATGGATTGGAGCGTGTTGCTCAAGCGTACCAAGATCAGGCTTTTGGCGATGCAAAAAACGAAGCAAAATTATTGAGAAGCGCAATGAGTTTTTATACCAAAAGCGGTAAAGCAAAAGATGGAGCGAAATCAATAGGCGATAAATATTTCGAAAAAGGAGAACAATTTTATCCGAGTGCTATCGATTACTACTTTATGGCGCAAGACTCTGCTGCTGTAGAAAAAGTGGCCGATACCTATGTAGCCAAAGGAGGAGAAGCGGCATTCAAATCTATCGACATTTTGAAACGAATTGGAAGTAAATCAGCTTTAGAAAAAGCAGGGAATATTTGTTACGATAGAAAACAGTTTGACAGAGCCTATGAGTGCTATTCTAACGGGGATATTACAGCCGGATTAGAAAAAATTGCCGACAAGTATAATGAAGTAGGCAGAACCACTGAGGCCGGTAACATTTATGTGAAAATTGCGGAAAACTATATGAAAACAGCCAATACCGATGCTGTCGAAAAATTAGGAACCGACAATGTTAAAGCAATGAACTTCAGTTTAGCATCCCGTATTTACGACAAGGCAGGAAACATGAACAAGTCGAAAAAATACTTAGCGTATAACAAGTTCATGGAGTTAGACTTAGATAGTGCTAAAATGTTGCTTACCGAAGTTGGAGAGCTTGATTTGGTAAAAGCGATTGAAACCAACATGAAACATTTAGACAACATCAAAAACAATGTAATGGTGTTGAATGATTTTGTACAAAATCAGCCGTTTGTTACTATGGAATCGGATCCGGAAACCGGCAAACAAAGACCTGCTGTAAAAGATGAAAACATTTTGATTGAATACTACAAAGGCATTAAAGATGCTATTGTTGAGACGTTCCATGGTATTTCAAAAAGCACTTTGGCTATCTCAAATCCTGAATTGAAAAAAATGTTGATTAAACATTTTCAGCAGTATCCGGCAGGAACAAAAGTTCTTGACCCAACAACATTTGCTGTTCGTTTGCAAAAATCTACGGCACAAGTTAAAGATGTTTATTTGCATTAATCGAATTGCTCAAATAAAGACATACCGCTATGCTTTGGTGTAGCGGTTTTTTTATATCGTAAGATTTCTGATTTTTCGAAAGAACAAGAGAACAATAAACACCACAGAGAGCGAAAATAAACCACCAAAAAGCACGGCATTTTGCAATCCGAGGCATTGTGCCGCCAACCCCGATTCGAAGTCGCCAATTTCGTTTGACGATTTAATGAAAATGGAATTAACAGCCGCCACCCGACCCCGCATATCATCGGGGGTAAACAGTTGTATAATAGTGGAACGAATCACAACACTCACACCGTCAAAAACACCGCTCAAAATCAAAATACTCAACGACAAGTAAAAGTTGGTTGAAAATGAGAAGGCAATCATGCACAGCGAAAAACCACCCACTGCTATTAATAAATTTCGTCCTCCATATTTTGTTGGGGGATAGGCCGTGAGGACCAAGGCAATCATAGCGGAGCCCATAAACTGTGCTGCACGTAAAAACCCTAATCCCGATTGTCCAACATGTAATATATCTTTAGCAAATGCAGGCAATAAGGCTATAACACTCCCAAAGAGTACTACCAGCAAATCGAGTGTTATCGAGCCCATAATGGCTTCGGTTCGCCAAGCAAACTTTAATCCAACCAACAAATCATGAAAAAAACTGTTCCCTGTTTCTTTGCGCACCACCTCCATTTCAGGTAAACGGAGTGTAAAAAAAACTGCAACAAACATCAAACAGACCACCACACTGTAAGCAATGTGAATGCTCGTTAGCTCATAAATAAACCCAATACTGATGGGGCCTAGAATTGCTGCCAAATTCCAGGTCAAACTTCCCCAAGAAGAGCCATTGGCATATAAGTTTCGCGGTAAAATTTGGGCATGATAAGCTGTAGCTGCGGGTGCTATAAACGCTCTGCTTATCCCCACTACAGCAATAATACAATAGATGGGGTAGGGGCCTGTCTGTTCCAACAACTGTTCACTTCGCGTAACGGCTAATAAAGCCAATGAACAAAGAAAAATGGCAAACCGCGCCCGCACAATTATTTTTCTTCGACTGAATACGTCAGCAATATATCCGGAGTAGAAAGTGGTTAAAATAAAGGGAACCGCCTCCGACAAGCCTATTAAACCGAGCGCTAACTTATCACCCGTTAACACATACACTTGCCATCCAATGATTGTCGACTGCATCAACAAAGCAGCCACAAAAAACAAATTGGCCAACTGAAATTCGCGGAACGCCTGAATTTGTAATGCACCGAAAGTTGCCGATGATTGTGTGTTATTTTGTGTCATTGTTATTTTACGATTCAAAAATAAATAAATTGCGTCCTTTACTGCTTGTGAAACACAAATGAAATACCCTTACCAAAAATGCAAGAATGCGCAAAGATGAATATTCGCTTCGTTTGGCATAAGCAATTAACAAACAAATCTTTAGTGGATGAAACATAAAATTGGATTTTATACTGCACTATCTATAGTAGTGGCTAACATGGTAGGCACAGGAGTGTTCACCAGTTTAGGCTATCAACTCCTTGGCCTAAACGATTTTGCTGCTATCATTCTATTGTGGAGTTTAGGGGGATTGATTGCGCTTTTTGGATCTTTTGCTTACAGTGAATTAGGAGCAGCCATTCCTCGATCTGGAGGCGAATATCGTTTTCTCAGCGAGATCTATCATCCGTTTATTGGATTCCTTTCAGGCTGGATTTCGGCCACCATAGGCTTTGCAGCACCTATTGCTGCAGCATCGTGGGCACTAGGCAAATATGCAGCCACCATTTTTCCGAGTATTCCTCCGCAACTATTAGGGGCTTTAGTAATTGTGTTGGTAACCCTGGTGCAATCGCTGAATCACAATGTTGGAGGTCGTTTTCAATCGATAGCTACAACCCTTAAAATTATTTTGATTCTTGTACTTGTAGGTTTCGGTTTGTTAAGTGCACCGGCATTGAACATCACTTTTGCACCAACCGCTGCAACGTGGAAGGAAGTAACCAGCGCTTCGTTTGCTATTTCGCTGGTGTATGTATCGTATGCCTATTCGGGCTGGAATGCATCCTCTTACATTGCCGGAGAGATGGAAAACCCAAAAAAAAATATTCCACTTTCAATTTTAAGCGGAACCGTTTTGGTTGCGATTTTATATATCCTACTCAATTATGTTTTCTTGCGTACAGCACCGGTAGAAGAAATGAAGGGTGTAGCAGAAGTAGCCTTTGTTTCGGCCAAATACATTTTTGGTGACTATGGCAGCAAAGTGATTTCTGTAATGATTTCGCTTTTACTCGTGTCTACCATCAGCTCTATGGTTATTGTTGGACCGCGCGTGATTAACGCCATGGGCGAAGACTATCCATTGTTTGCTATTATTACCAAAAAGAATAGCCACGGCATTCCGGTCTATGCCATTCTCTTGCAATCGCTGATTGCTATTGTACTATTATTCTCTTCGGGTTTCGATACCATTATCACGTACATATCTTTCACACTCACTTTGTTTTCTACGTTAACTGTTTTAGGTGTTATTATATATCGCATCAAACAGCCAAATGTTGAACGCCCATATAAAACCTGGGGTTACCCAATAACACCTATTGTCTATATTCTTGTGAACTGTTGGTTTCTATATTTTGTGATCAAAGGCAAACCTGTTGAATCGCTTATAGGTATAGGTATTGTAGCACTTGGTGCTGTGGCCTATTATTTTACAAACCATTTTTTATCAAAAAAAGAACTGTCGAAATGAAAAAAATAACAAGCCTCATCATCCCTATTTTATTGGCCTCCGGTTTATTTGCACAGATAACCATTGTGGCTTCGGTAGATAAAAACCCGGTGAGTATTGGTGAAAACTTTCAACTCAAATACACTGTGATTAACTATTCTCCCAATAAACTCAACACACCTTTATTTATTGGTTTTGAAATTGTAAGTGGCCCATCAAAAACCGAATCGATGGTTTTACGCAACAACGAGGAAACGATATCTGGAACCGTAACTTACACGCTAAAAGCGCTACAATCCGGCACTTTTAAAATTGGGAAAGCAACGCTAACAGATAGTAGCAAAACCTTTGCCTCGGAAGAAATCAGCTTGGTAGTAACCGACACCAAAATTGTTGACATAGTGGACGAACCCCGTTCAACAACAATTACACCCGTGCTCTCCTCCAACGATAGCCTTTATTTTAAAGATGGTACGGTGATTTCAGGGAAAGGCGCATTAGTTCAAGAATGTGTGAGTGGCATGGGAAAAAAGAAAAAGAAGAGAGATGAATTAAACGTGGATGCCGATGCTGCTTGTACCTGTATGATGGAAAAAATTGCAAAACATTATACCTATGCTGAGTTCCTTGGAGATGGCACTAAAAATGGAGGAAACTTGTTTACTCGTTCACAAACCGAAAATCCTGAGGCCTACAAAGATATGTTGAGTTGTGTGTTTGAAAACATGGGTGAAAAAGCCAACAACGATGGTGAAAAAAATGCTAAATCACCATCGACAAGTAACGCTTCATCGCAGCAACCAACCGGTGATTTTATGGAAAAATTTTTTGTTGATGCCTGTGTTCAAGCGGCTACTAAGTCGAAAGAATATAAGCAAATGAATGTTGACGCAAATAGCTATTGCCAATGCACATGGGATAAGATTCAGGATAAAGGATTGTCGTTGGACAAGCTGGGAGATTTGAACGACCCGAACTCACCCTTATTCAACGAAATTATTACTCCGTGTATAATGGCGGCCATAAAAGGCAAGAAAGATGAGCCGCAAGGCAGTACCACTTTTCTGAGAAACCCTGATGACATCAAAGGTGCAAACCCATCGGAAACAGTGAGCTTAACAAAATTGATGAATGTATACAAACTGAAAGTTGCCTTCGGTAGCATTGAAAAATATTTTACGCTCGATTCAGGCGCAAACGATGTGTTTATCAGCAGCGATTTTGAACGTGATTTGTTGTTGGAAGGATTGATAAAAAAATCGGACTATCTAACTGCACGTACCTACAGAATGGCCGATGGCAGTCAAGTAGAGTGCAGACGATTAAAATTAAGCAACATCAAGATTGGAGGGTTTACCGTTAATAACGTGATTGTTGCGATTACCGAAAACGCGAATGGTATGTTACTTTTGGGTAAATCGTTGCTTGACAAATTTAGCGATTGGAAAATCGACAATCAAAAGGAACAGTTAATTTTAACGCGATAATTAAAAACACATACCGGTGGCTACTTCCCAATATTGTGCAACAGAAGTATGTGATTTCACGTTCATGCCCACAAAACACTTGAAGCCTTTGCGTTTACCAAATTCTGCGAGATAATAGTTGCAGCCTGTTTTAAAATAAATAGGTTTGGTCATCATTTTAGATCCTGACACATATACCCCTAAGCCAATAAAATAGCCAATTCGCCCCACAAGCACTTCATCGCCCCAAAACAAAGAAGTAACAAAAGCACTCTTTTTAGCTTCTTTTTTGGAGGCTAAATCGTTTACATAAAGAAAATCGGTGAGCCCCGGAAAATACTCCAACGCAACTCCGGCAAAAACTTTGTTCGCGGTGCTCGTATAACGTGCATAAGCAATAGAGGCAACATGGGCAAAATAGGTAGGCCCGTTTAAGCCGTTCTTTTGGTAGAGCCCTAAACCGTATCGAGCAATCACTTCATCGTGCTTTTTGGGTCGCACTTTTGTGCAGTTATAACTATAGGTGCCTAGCTTAGGATAAACTTTGAGCCCTACTGTACCCATGGCCAAATTAATGCCATAGTTAGGCAACTTAGCAGAGCCATTAGAAAAGTGCGCAAATGTAAAGGCTGTATTCAATACAACCTGTTTACTTACTTTCCACTCAAAACCCAAGCGAAAAGAAAAGGTCAAATTAACGGTTGATCCTACAATGTTGTTATTGGGATTCGTGATATAGTCGTAATGCCGAGTAAGAAAGCCTAAACCAACACCAATGCGGGCGTAGCTGTTCACCACTTTGGTGCGAAACAAATAAAACTTAACAAAATGGGTTAGCGCAAAAGCATCACCAAAAATTTTATTGTCGCCAAAATGATAGTAGGTGAAAGAAAAACCCGTTTCGGGGAAATTGAGTGCTTTATGCCATGGTTTTTCGCCAAAGGTTTTTCGCGCTACAGCCAACTCGAACGAATGCGTGAAGCCTTTAGGTACATTATTGATTTTAGCGGTATGCTTTAGGAAAGAACATAATTGATAATTACCTTCAATATTCCATTTGCCCACATTCACTTCTTGTGCATGAAGGGATAAAAAAAGTAGCGCGAAAAGGAAGGTAATTGGCTGTTTCACAATTTCTAAAGTAGCATATTTTCGATGATCGGAAAAATTCTTTCGCGCAGATAACCACTGCCAAGGCCAAATTGTGGCAGATAGTCGTTCAATCTAAAAACAAAAGCTATTTTTGAGGTCAAATTATTCTCATGTCGAAGACAAAGCAGAGCTTTAAAGATCTTGTGAATCGAATTATTCGGTATTTTCTTCAAGGTTTGTTGCTTATAGCTCCCATTTTTGTTACGCTTTATTCGATTTTTGCGCTCTTCAATATGCTCGATTCGAGCGCTAACGATGTGTTTGAAGCCATCTTCAAATTTCGTTTTCCGGGGGTTGGCTTATTGGTAATGTTTGTGGTGGTTACTTTTATTGGCGCTGTGGGTTCTACCATTTTTATTCAACCCATTATGGATGGTTTGGAAAGTTTGCTGGAGCGTACGCCTTTGGTAAAAGATATTTATTCTTCTATCCGCGATTTTGTTTCGGCCTTTTTGAGCAACAAAAAGAAATTTAATAAGCCTGTAATAGTGGAAATGGGAAAAGGATTGGGCATTTTCAAGCTCGGATTTATAACCGATGCGGATTTAGAGCAATTTGGTATTACAGATAAGGTTGCCGTTTACTTTCCGCACTCCTACAACTTTTCGGGGAATTTATTTATTGTGAATGCCAGCCAGGTAAAAGAATTGCCTACCACTAACGGGTCGGCTGATGTGATGAAATACATTGTATCGGGAGGAGTGATGGAAATGGAAGATGCGACAAAAGATGCGACAACGGAAAAACAATAATCGCTACAGTCGCTCACAGCCAAAACCTTTTTTAATAATGGCCATAATGGAACTTAGCGAAATTTCAAATCTTGAAATAGTACTCTATCAGCATACTACGTACACGAATAGCGATGCTGCTATTTTAACGGTTGTTACTCCTTTTTTTGTGTATTTACTGTTCGGCATCGATTTCCCGTTTCTTGTTTTTGTTTCGCTACTTCTTTTCCCGATTTCCTTTTATTTGTTGCACAACATGGCTGTGGTTTTTGATCTTGAAAAGCATGTGGTTTATCGCAGATTTCCGCTTTTAGGTGAGTTTAAGATTGTAGACTTCAACAATATTTACAGTATAGAAGTGCTGCAACCCAGTGGATTCAATGCCTTGTTCAACGATAAGCATATTGTTTTTTGTATGATTCGAAGAAAGACGAATCCGTTCGGTATAGGCATTCCGATTATCAGTAATTTGGATAAACGCACTGCAGCATTTGAAACGTTTCGCACCGTAACGTTACCCAGAATTCAAGACAGTATTGAAACCTATCAAAAGCTAACAGAACAGAACAAACCCTTTTTGTTGCTGAAATCGGAAGGAAACGGGGTGTATACCTACTCGCGTTGGGGAGTGCATTCGATTTTTCCACCGCTGTTTTTCCTTTTTATTGGTTTAATTTTTCTTTGGAAACTCGTTACCCATGATTATAGCGAAATAGCCGACCTTTACCCTTTGTTCTTTATTCCTTTAGGGGGCTACATGTTCCTGAAAAACACATTGCTACTTAGGTTTGATACCCAAGACGGCATGTTTTCGGTGTCTTACTTTTTTGATATAAAGCAGAAAAAATATTCGTTTGAGGCCTTTGCTAATTTTACGGCAACCAAAAACAACGAAGATGCGCTTACTACGGAGATAGAAGTGGGTATGGTGTTAATCAACAAAGTAAAAATTGAGATTGGAAAATTTTCGAATGAGCGAAAGTCTGAGATTTTAATGACAGAAATTTTAGCTGTATTGGGTCGGTAGTATTGTAAACACTAGGCTTTAACGCTATATCCCTACTATTGATGTTTCACAGCATTCTGTATAATGAGAAGAAGATTTTCCAATGAACCGAAATGTGCGTGAGGGATAGCAGCGGAAATCCTCTGCCATTTCCGAAGGGCAGAGATTGAAGCGAATAGCCCGACCCGTCTGCTTAGCGGGGCACGCCCAACACCGGCTGTTTTCTTGGCCGAATTTGTGCTATTATTACAGCGGGCAAAAGCCCTTTATACCATGAAAATAGCACTGGCGCAACTGAATATACACGTTGGAAATTTTGAGCAGAATAAAGCGAAGATTATTGCTGCAATTGGACAGGCGGAAGCACAAGGCGCGGAGATTGTACTGTTTAGCGAATTGAGTGTGTGTGGTTATCCGAGTAGAGATTTTTTGGAATTCGACCATTACATTCAATTGTGTGAAAGCAGTGTGCTGGAGATTGCGGCACATACCAAAAACATTGCGGCTGTGGTAGGCGCTCCGGCTCGCAACCCTGTGAAGGAAGGAAAAGATTTATACAATGCTGCGTACTTTTTGTATGACGGAAAAATACAGCAGGTGATTCATAAAACGCTGTTGCCTACCTACGATGTGTTTGACGAATACCGCTATTTTGAGCCGAACAAGGAGTTTAAAACCGTGCAATTTAAGGGACAAAAAATTGCGGTAACGGTGTGTGAGGATATTTGGAATGTGGGCAACGATAATCCGCTGTATACGGTTTGTCCGCTCGATGAATTGCGCAGCGAGCAACCCGATTTTATTTTGAATTTATCGGCTTCTCCGTTCAGCTACAAACAGCACGAAGAGCGCACGAAGGTGATACAGGCGAACTGCCAGCGCTACGACATTCCGATGGTGTATGTGAATCAGGTGGGTGCGCAAACGGAGTTAGTTTTTGATGGGGGAAGTATCGTTGCCGATGCACAGGGAAATGTGGTAAAAAGACTATCGTTCTTTGAAGAGGCGTTGGAAATTATTGACACGAAAGATTTGGTGAAAGCGAATGATGCTGTTCCTTCAGAAATTGAACGCATACACGATGCGTTGGTGTTGGGCATTAAAGATTATTTCGCGAAACTGGGTTTTACCAAAGCGGTGTTGGGCTTGAGCGGTGGCGTAGATTCGGCACTGGTGTTGTATTTGGCGGTACAAGCTTTGGGAAAAGACAATGTGCTATCTGTGTTGTTGCCTTCGCATTTTTCGTCATCGCACTCGGTGGATGATTCTTTGGCGTTAGTAAAAAACTTGGGCTCTCCGCACGAGGTGATTGCGATTGAAGATTGTTTCCAACAATACTTAACCACGTTAAAACCACAGTTTAAAGATTTGCCGTTTGGTATTGCGGAAGAAAATATTCAGGCGCGTGTGCGTGGCACTTTGCTGATGGCGATGAGTAATAAGTTTGGTTACATATTATTGAACACCACGAATAAGAGCGAGGCGGCTGTGGGTTACGGCACTTTATATGGCGATATGTGCGGTGGTTTAGCGGTATTGGGCGATGTGTACAAAACGCAGATTTATGATTTGTGTAAGTTTATTAATCGTAATGCGGAAATTATTCCGGAACATATTCTTACTAAAGCGCCATCGGCTGAGTTACGTCCGAATCAAAAGGACAGCGATTCGTTGCCCGATTATGATATACTCGACAAAGTACTTTTCCAATACATCGAACAGCGCAAAGGTCCTGTAGAACTAGTGGCCATGGGCTTTGACGAGGCCTTAGTGAAGCGTGTGCTGCGCATGGTGAACATGAATGAGTGGAAACGTTTTCAGGCGGCTCCTATTTTGCGTGTTTCGCCTAAGGCTTTTGGTATGGGAAGACGAATGCCGATTGAGGGAAGGTATTTGGGGTGAGATTAACGATTTAGATTCGAGGCTTTCGTTGGTCGCCTGACCAACGATTATTACGATAATAAACGACTACAATCTGTTTGAGCTTGCTTGCAACAGTTGATTGGGCTCCAACAACTATTATCTTTGAAAAGATTCAAAACACCCATATCTACAAATCTATGGCCTTTACTAGCCACCACCCCGTATTCATTACATTAACCTGTTTAGAGTGGAATTGGTTCTTGAAGCATGATACATGTAAGCGCATATTCATCGATGCATTGCTATTTCGAGTTTTTAAGCAAGATGTTGAAGTCTATGGTTTTGTTATTATGCCCAAACATGTACACTTGATTTGGCGAGTTGCCGACCATCTTACTCTCTCCGATTTTCAACGTGATTTCCTGAAATATACAGCCAAAGGCATATTAGTTCAGTTAAGGGTTTTAGACACCACATTGTATGAAAAAACAAAAGTAAATTTCAAAGATAGGTCTAGACAGATTTAGGAAAGAAATTCTCTTTCGAAAGAAATTTATAAGGAGTCCTTCTTTCTTCAAAAGCTAGATTATATCCACAATAATCCTTTGCAAGAACATTGGCATTTAGCAAAAACTCCTGAAGAGTATCGTTGGAGTTCAGCAAGTTTTTACAATCAAAACGACAGAGAATGGTTTTTCATAAAAGATTACAGAAGTTAATGTTCATAATGGTTGTGTAACAACTACATTAAACATCTCTATTGTTGTTTGAGCGACCAACTGCTGTAAAGCATGATTCATTTAAATGAATATAGGGCATAACTCGTATTGTTGGTCGGGCGACCAACAATAGCATTTAGATTGAATGGAGGTATTTGGGGTGATTACAAGCGACTAATTTCGCTGATCAATCCCCCAGTTCAACTTGTTTTTCAGCGATGAAATAAAATTCATATCCGTCAAACGCACTAGATTTGCGGTAAATGGCGCTTTCTTAATGGCAATTTGATACGATGAATCAATGGTTTCGAAACGCGAATCTAGCGTGCATAAGAAACTGTTTCCACGCCCCGATACTTCGAACGATAAAATCACATCGTCTGAAACTACTATAGGTCTTACGTTTAAGTTATGTGGAGCCACCGGAGTAATCACAAAATTACCTGAGGTAGGATAGAGAATTGGGCCTCCGCAACTGAGCGAATAACCGGTAGAACCTGTTGGTGTAGAAATGATCAAACCATCGGCCCAATAGGCATTCAGCAGTTCGCCATTCAAGAATGTCTTTACGGTAATCATGCTCGATTGGTCTTTACGCTGAATGGTCATTTCGTTCAACGCAAAATTCATGTTTCCGAATAAAGGCTTGTTGCTATTGAGTTCCAGCAAACTTCGCTTATCAATTAAATATTTACCGCGAGCAACAATATCTATGGCTTGATGAATTTGCTCTTTGCCTACGTTAGCTAAAAAGCCTAATCGACCAAAGTTAATCCCTAGGATTGGGGTTTGTGTATTTTTGATAAACGTTAGCGCTTCGAGGATGGTCCCATCTCCGCCCAAGCTAATCAGAATCTCCGTTTTGTTTCGAATTTCATCGAAATCGGAAAAGGTATCGCAAGCAAAATTCACTCGGTCTTTAATAAGTTCGCCATATTTTTTTTCGATGGCAAACGGCAATCCCAACTTGGTTAGGTAGTCGATTATTTCCTGAACGAAAATGATGTTTTGCGGATGCAGTGTTTTTCCAAAAAGTGCTATCATAATACAACAAAGTTAATCAATTAATCAGAATAGTAATTCTGATTAGAAGTTAGGCGTAAAGCCTATTTTTACCATAAACTTCGGCACTCCGGGCGTATCGCGGTAGGTGAGTCGCCACATAAAGTCAACACGAAATACATTTAAGATATTTTCGATGCCAAAACTAGCTTCCATGTATGGAATTTTGGAAGGCGAATACACTTCGGAAGGCAAACTAATCAATGCCCCGTTAGCTTTGCTATAGCTACCCCATAGTCCACGGAAATAAATCACTTCACGCAGTTTCAGCTTGTTGAACACCGGAATTTTGTTGAAGAAGAATCCATCAAAATGATGTTCAATCCAAAGCGTCATGTACTGATCGTTTACAAACTCGAATTCCTTAAGCATGTTGAAGTTGGTGCGATCGAGAATAATGCCGAAACCCGCTGCTGTTACATAAGACAGTGGATAAGGTACTTTCCCGAACATTTTAGCGGCTTCGAATTTGTAGTTGGTATGCCCTAATTGCCAAGATAAACGCTGTGTAATTGTAAGTGACAACTTATGATAGTTACTCACTCTATTAGCCATATTCAAAAAACCTAAGTTGTATTTGAACATGAACTCAGGATACTTCGTTTTCACAAACCAACGGTAAAAGCCCGCCTTGTAATACTTGCCGTTAGGGGCATAGCGCGAATCGATACCAATTTCGGTAGTGTTGAAGAGTTTCAATTGCTTTGGTGTTCCACTTGGGGTATTGTAATTAAAATCGAACACACCGGGAATTGCATAGAATGTTTTATTGGTAAGCCCCATTATACTGGAAAAGCCTCTTGTCCATTCGTTTTCAATGTCCACATGTGCTTCTCTGATTTTCATCATTCTGGTTAGAAGTCTACCCCGCACTAGCGTAAGAATATTGTCGAATGTGATGAGTTGGTTTTCTTGGCCAAGCACATTCAAGTCGTACCGATAATACATGGTAAGCATGCGCCACTTCTCGTTTTGCGAAGGGATGAATGACTTAAAGATGGCTTCATATTTCCAGTCTTTGTCTTTGGTACCATAGGCCACGTAAGACGAAAAATAAACCTTCTTAGAAAAGTATTTGTTGGTTTGTAAGCCAAAACGGATACGCCATCCTTCAATGTTGTTCTTACTCGCGAATTTATAGAATCGGCCAAACTCCACCGGACCGGCTTGAAAATAGGCTGTGGTTAAGAGCTTGATGGTCCACATATAGGTTTTGAACATCGGTACCTTGGGCATGGTATCGTGTATCCAAAACACTTTTTTCTCAAACTTATTCAACTGCGGGTCTCGATTTTCTTCCCAATATTCTCGACCTTTTGTTCGGGCATCTTCGGCTACAATTTCTTGGTCACCTTTGCTGAACAGGGAATCTTCAAGAGGTATATTCACTTCAATGTTTCGTCTGTCGTAAAAACGCTGAACAATAACCGACATGGCATTTTTGCGTTTAAATATACTTCCAACAGATTGCACATTTTCGCCTTTCAACATCCATGTTTTATTGTTGATGAGTTTGAAGGTTTGCGAAATACTATAGTCGCTGATAAAATTCAAATTAGATTTTTCGTTTGGTCGGAAATAAATCGATTGAATGGCCCATGTAGCCGAATCTATCCATGCATAACCCTTCAATGCTAAGTCTACTTTAGAAATACCAACGAAGTGAATTTTATATGTAGTTCTGTTATCCACTTGTTGCGTATCGGTAAGAAAATAACGATAGGTGGCTAATGCACCCGGAGAAAATGGCGACACGAAAGACTTTCCTGCCAACACAAATAAATTATCGTAGGCATTAATGGTTACAAAGGTTCCGTTGGCTAACTCGGAAATAGAAATGTTGTCGATTCCGGTAATTTGTGTTGCTTTCGTGTATCTTCTAGTTACTTTAGGTTTCTTTCGGTAATACACATCCGTTAAGTCTTCTTTGATAATACCACGAATGTAGACCTTGCCTTCATCGATTGTATCTTTGTTATCGAACACAAAACGAAAGGGTTTAAAATACCAGCGATTGATGAATTTTTCGCGCGGGTTAAGTAAACCAACCTCCAGTTTCTGGTATTCTTCGAGTTTGTAACTATCCAAATTATCTTCGCGATTAGTAGATTTGTTTTTCACCACCTTATGGTAAACGTAATTAGCGGTGGTATCTACGTATTTTTTTCGTTTACCGGCCTTAATGGTAACTTGTGTTAACTCGATGTTCTCTGAACCCATTTCCACATTGAGTACCTGAGTAGATCCTCGTTTGATTTTATACGCTTTGCTTGGATAACCGAGATAGGAAAATATAATCGAGTCGGCTTTTTCCACTGTATTGAGGTAGTAAAACCCGCCATCGTCTGATGTAGTAGCTGTTATCGTTCCTTTTAAGCGCACATTTGCGTATGAAAGCGGCTCTTTTGTTTTTCCGTCAATAATTTTACCGCGAATTTCAGTGAGTTGGGCAAAAACCGATTGCCCTGCCAAAAGGCAAATCAAAAACGAAAGACGAAAGGGGGCAAAAACGCTATTTATCACAATTACACAAAGAAAGGCAGATTTCTGAAACAATAAAATTAATCAACGGGCAAAAACGAAAATGGTTCTCGGAATAACCGAAAACCATTTATATTGATGTCTGTCTTATTACTTTTTTAAACCGATTTCGCGTAAGCGTTCATCTAAATATTCGCCTGCACTTGAAGCCGGGTAAGCCAATGGATTTTTTTCGGTAACGCAAGATGGCAAACAATCCAGTCGCATTTCTGAGCGTGGATGCAAGAAAAAAGGAATGGAGTAGCGATGCGTATGCCATTTCTCTTTAGGTGGATTGACCACACGGTGCGTAGTGGAACGCAGTTTATTGTTGGTTAAACGCTGCAACATATCACCTACATTTACTACAATACAACCTTCCGGAGCTGTAATATTAAGCCATTCGCTCTGTTTGTTCAACAATTGCAAACCATCGGCAGAAGCACCCACAAGTAAGGTAATAAGATTAATGTCTTCATGCGCCTCCGCTCTTATTGAAGATTTAGGCTCTTGTGTAATAGGCGGATAGTGAATAGCGCGCAAAATTGAATTTCCGTTGCGGATATGCTGATCGAAATAAAACTCGCCAATACCCAAGTGAATGCCAATAGCGCGCAGCAATTCTTTTCCTGATTTTTCGAACGATTTGAACAGCTGATTCCCCAAGTCGGCAAACTCCGGCAACTCATTTACTTTGATATTATCAGGATAATCCTTTTTATCCAACACCTCACCTTCTACCTCTTGCCCGATTTGCCAAAACTCTTTTAAATCAGGTGCTTCACTTCCCTTAGCATGCTCTCTTCCGAAAGAAGTGTAGCCGCGTTGTCCGGCATATTCGGGTATCTCATACGCCTTTTTTTGTTCGGTGGTTAACTGAAAAAAGTTTTCTGTTAATGCATAATAACGATCTATAAGCTCTTGTGGAACACCATGATTACGAACAGAAACAAAGCCTGTTTCTTCGAAAGCCTTTCCTAATTCTTCTACAAACTTTTGTTTGGATTCGTTGTCGCCTTTTACGAATTCGTTGAGGTCAACAATTGGAATAGTTGTTAATGACATACTTTTTAGATTGATTATGTTGGAAAAATAACTGTTTTGCTTTTAAAAACGAAGCTATTCTTTACCGAACTGTTGTTGTGTCAGCAATTTGCATACTCGACATATTCGAGCCGGAAGCAACAAAAATTCTGCCGCTGTGTAGCTGTCTCGATTTTAAAAAAGCAACAGCTTCGCCCGCATTTTTTATTACACGTAAGTTTCGTCCGGCATAAAAATTAACTTGTGGCTCGGGTTTCACATATACAAATAAGACCTCGTCTTTTTGGCTGTTTTGAGCAATATATTCTCCCCAAGTTTTATCGCTAGCATAGGCTTCTCCCTTATAGTTTTTTGGTCCTGGAAGATTCGACACTGTGTATTGCACAACAAGTAAAACTAAGGTAATTAAAACCATTACATTCAATTTCACATCGCTGATAACGCCCGCTTTCTTTACCTTATCATACAATATGCCTATCAACACTGCAAAGAACAATGACGCATAGAGCACTGTAAAATCGTGTGCCGAATAATTTAAAAAGAGGAGATGTAGCAACACGATTGGAAGTACCGACAACCAGATAAAACGATAACCGTTTTCAGAGAAAACAATTTTCAGCTTGGACTTGGAAATACCGAGCCACACAAAGGCTGCAATAAGCAAGTAATAGATAAAATAATTAACGAGGTAGTTGAAGAAAATGTTTTTAAGATACATAAAATAAGAGACTAAAAAACTGAAATAGCCCCCACCTCTATTGCCTATGCTGCCGCGAATTAAATAACGATTAAACCATTCTATAGACAACGCTAAATCACCTGCAATTTGAGCGTATTGAAAAGCGGCCAATCGCATTGCAAAAATCGACACCACAATGGTACTCCACAACAACATACGAAAACCCTTTTCTTGCTTTACATGCAACAAGGAATATACGACCACACCTAAAGCGAAGAATACGCCCAACCAAGACGTATACAGCATTAGAAATAAAATCACTACATAAAAAAAAACATACTTGGGTACGAAGAATTTTCTGCGAATGATCATTTTCAATGCTACATAAACACCTATTACAAAAACCGTTTGCACTGCCATATCGCTCATGTATACATTGCCCTGAAACCACATAGTGGCAGGAGAAAACAAGTAAAACAAAAAAGCGATGAACGAAGACACATGGAGGTGACTTCGTGCGCGATTAAAGCTTAGCAAACAAACAATAAAGTAAACGAATAACGCTGAAAGAAAATGAAGCGAATAGTTGAAAACCTGAAGCGAAACAACATCTGGTCGTACATGTATCAGCTTAAAAACTAAGTACGGAAAGTAATAGGCGAACGGTGGATGAGATACGTAGTAGTAGTTTCCATCGGCATCAACTATTTTCCCTGTGGCATTCGCGAAGTTATTGATGAACTTATCGGCTTCATTGTTGTATGTCATTACCGGATTGTAATGATATTTTTCGATACCATTATCCCACCACACTTGTAATACACGCAATGTTACAGCGGTGCAGAACTCGTGGTGCTTCGACAAAGGTCTTCCCAATTGCGGTAATCGCACGGCTACCGAAAGTAGAAATGCGACTAAAAGTATAGGCAATGTTTTGCGAAGAAATAGCATGTAACGAATTTAGCCTACTTAGGATTATTGTTGCGGTTCTTGCCGTAATATTTATTTCTGTTTTTGTTGTTGCCCGAACCTCCGTTGTTGTTGCGCTGTCCATTTTGCCCGCCACGATTGTCGCGTCCTTGTCTTGCGCTCACATCGTTGCGAATTCGACTGTTATTGCCATTCGAGGTTAAGGCACTAATATTGTCTTCCATCCCCAATTTCAAACCGTCATGCGACAAAATGCGTAAATCGTTTTTGATGATATCATCATTCGTGTTTTCTTTGGTCCAGTTCTGATAAACCAACTTCATGTAGTTACCAATAGTTTGTGCAAAAGCCTGACGTTTTTCCGGATCCTTTTCTTCCAAAGCCTTTTTCACTAGCGATTCTACATTCTTACCATAGTGGCGATGACGAATTTTTCCTTGCGGATAAGGCAGTGGCTCGGGCTTTTTCTCTACCAACGCACGTGTAGTTTTCGGATAAGGAGAATCTACATCTAATTTAAAATCAGAAATAATAAACAACTGATCCCACAGTTTGTGACGAAAATCCTCCACGTTTCTAAGTGCAGGATTGAGTTGCCCCATTAATTCTATTATCTCGCGCGCCATTTGATTGCGCTTTTCGCGGTCTTCAATCTTTATACAAACCTGAATGATTTGCTGCACATGTCGGCCGTATTCATGTAGGTTGATATCTTCACGTAATGTATTGTATTCCATATTGGTCTTTACAGTTTTTGAATTTGAAAAAGATACATCACCTCGAAAGAGGGATGGTTAAAGCGAAAGAAATTCAAGTGTTAAGAAAAACAAACCGAAAGCAAACGGAAGGATTGATGCTCGGCTTATGTAGAACGAATTATCTTAAGCTTAGCAAATTTCAACATTATTTTCTTTTCTCCAAAGTTTGGGAAGAATATAGTTGCTATGCGGTTGGTAGCATTGCCTTCTAGGGTCAATACCTTGCCATCGCCAAATTTCTCATGTTTTACCTCCATACCGGTAGTTAATCCGGAAACATCATCCGGCACAAAAGGCTCGGAATGTCCTGTTCTAGGAGTTGTTGGCGTTGATATCGGTTGTCGTTGCACCAATTTTCCAAGCCCGGAAATGCTCGATGTTCCGCCAAAAGATGACTTTATTTGCGAGGCTTTATTCTGCTCACCATGAACGGACAAAATACTATCGGGCAGCTCCTTTAAAAAGCGCGAAGGTTCGCCAAATTGTACATTCCCAAATTTATAACGCGAAGTGGCATAGGTTAGAAACAGTCGTGTTTCTGCACGTGTGATTGCAACATAAAATAATCTGCGCTCTTCTTCTAGATCGTCCATGGAGTAAAGTGATTGTGCAGAAGGAAACAAACTTTCTTCCAAACCAACAACGTAGACAACAGCAAACTCGAGCCCTTTGGCGGCATGCGTTGTCATTAACTTCACACAGTCTTCGTTTTCGGTTTCCTTTTCCGTTCCGGTTAACAACGAAATGTTTTGTAGGTAAGCGCCCAATGTTCTATCGTCAACAAATTCGTCTTCACTCACCACTAAATCTTCTTCTACGAATTCTTTTATACCGTTTAGTAACTCTTGAATGTTCTCATATCGTGCAACGCCTTCAACAGTTTTGTCGTTATACAAATCAGCCAAAAGTTTTGTGGTTGTAGCGATGTGGGTTGCCAAGTCAAATGCTGTTTTTTGTGTCGACAGCGCTTGAAACGATTTAACCATTAGCACAAATTCGTGAATCAGTGTTTTGGTGCGCGTTTGGAAATCGTACTGGAAAATATTTTCCATAATATCCCACGGCCGCTTGCCTTCATTGGCCGCAAAAATTATGATCTTATCAATAGACGTTTGCCCTATACCTCGTACCGGATAATTAATCACGCGCTTCATCGCCTCTTCATCGTAATGATTAATCGAGAGCTTTAAATAGGCTAATAAATCTTTAATCTCTTTGCGTTGGTAGAACGACATTCCTCCATAAATCTTATAGGAGATATTGTGTCTGCGCAACGATTCCTCAAAGGAACGCGACTGGGCATTGGTTCGATACAAAATAGCAAAGTCGTTATTCTTGTAATGCTTTCTATTCTTGAGCTCCATGATGCTATCGGCCACCCAACGCCCTTCTTCATTATCGGAAGCTGTTCGAACCACTTCAATCAATTCGCCTTGATCGTTCGATGTCCAAATTTCCTTTTTGATTTGATTTTTGTTTTTATAAATCAACTCATTGGCTGCTTGTACAATGTTTTTAGTAGAACGATAATTTTGCTCCAACTTAAACACTTTCAAATCCGGAAAATCGGTTTCGAAATTTAAAATATTATCTATCGTTGCTCCTCGAAATGCATAGATACTTTGTGCATCATCGCCCACTACGGTAATGTTTTCATGCACAGCAGCGATACTCTTTATGATGGAATACTGCAATTGATTCGTATCTTGAAACTCATCAATCAACACATACTTGAACTTGTGCTGATATTTATATAAAACCTCCGGAAATCGATTCAACACCTCATAGGTCTTCAACAACAAATCGTCAAAATCCATAGCACCTGACTTGAAACAGCGATTGCAATATTCGGCATAAATCGTTTTGGTTTCAGGACGTCTGGTATCGCGGTCTTCGCTCAACAAATCGGCATCTTTGGCATAATCTTCCGGAAAAACCAAGGCGTTCTTACATGCAGAAATTCGCCATTGAATTGTGGAAGGTTTGTAGATTTTATCGTCAAGTCCTTTCTCCTTAATAATCGTTTTAATCAACGACTTAGAATCTTCGGTATCGTAAATGGTGAAATTGGCCGGATAGCCAATTTTCTGGGCATCAACGCGCAATAATCGAGCGAATATTGAGTGGAAAGTTCCCATAAAAAGAGAACGCGCATTAGTACCTGCTATCTTTTCAATTCGTTGCCGCATACTCTCCGAAGCCTTGTTGGTGAAGGTAAGCGCCAAAATAGAAAATGGATTAACGCCATGCTGCAGTAGATGCGCAATACGATAAGTTAACACACGTGTTTTCCCAGAACCCGGTCCGGCTACAATCATTACGGGTCCATCGGTGTTTATTACAGCGCCTCGCTGTACCTCATTTAATTCGTCTAAATAGTTCTTATTCACTGTGGCGAATATAGCCGATTGATGAAATGAAATGACATTATTTTGTTCACAAAAAACGCAAACTGAATGTCAGTTTGCGTTTCGATAACAAGGCAATAAAAAACGTGGTTATTCTTTTACGAATTGTTTCACCACAACGTTATTGCCCATAATTACTTTAATGAAGTATTCACCGGAAGGTAAGTCTTCAACGGACATTCTTTCGTTTGGTGTAACGTTTTTCACAGCCTGTCCAATCATATTGTACAATACCGCCTCTACAATTTGATTAGAGCCAAGAATTTGAACGTTAATAAAGTCTTTTGAAGGCGAAGGGTAAACAATAATTGAAGGCGCTGTTTCATCGCCATCAAAATTAACAGCTACAATGTTAGTATACTCAAAATCGCCATCAAAGTCTACTTGTTTCAAACGATAGTAGTTCCAACCTGAAAGCGGAGTTTTATCCATCCATTGATAATCCTGACGAACGGTTGTACTGCCTGCACCTTTCACTGACCCAATAGCTTCGAAATGCACCCCATCGCCACTTCGTTCAACAACAAATTTTTCGTTATCGATTTCAATGGCAGTAGCCCAATCTAACTGACTGTAGTTCTCTACTTTCTTACCTGTGAAGTAGATTAATTTAACCGGCAAACCTGTTCCTCCGGCATTTGCACCGTTCACTGTAAACTTAGAGAATGATGTCATGCCGGACAATGTATATTGATTCGGACAAGCAATAAATCCAACTGTTGGATAATCGACTCCTCCGCTAGCTGTTGTAAAGCCTGTATTTCCAGGTTCTCCGTTTTTCAATAAATAACGAATTGGTGTACCACCAGCCGATGTAACCGGGCTAATATCTTGTCCTCCATTCGCATTAACAGTAACATTATAAGAAGTAATCCCTCCGCCCGGATTGGTAATATCCCATTGTAACGGAGAAGCTAAATTAAATACTACTTGATCTAATGCCCCATCAGCACCGGCAGACCCCTGCCCAATTTGTTGACCGGCTGCAGTTTTTGTTTCTAAATCGCAATAGGCAACAGTTTTCACAGGCGTTGTACTGTTTGCTTCCAAATAGCCTAACACATCTGAGCCGCTTGTGCCGGTTGGCGTTATCGTAAATCCTTGTGCATTTTGTGTATTGTGTCCGATAGGGAATGAATAGGTAGAAGAGCCGTCTACTTTTCGTTGAAGTCTACCTTGTACATATTTGTCATTGCCGGAAGTGTTGCCTGCTTTTATGGCATTAGTAGCAAGATTTGATACGTTTATTGTACTACTGTTTGTTTTTACAATTCCGGTATAGAAAACAAGGGTATCTGTTATTTCTTCATCTTGCGTAATCGTAACCAAGTTTCCAGCAAAAGCTTTATCTAAGTACATGTTTACCATTTTAGAAGGCAACCCGGTACCGGGATCTTGAGGTGTTATACTTCCTACAAAACCATAACTTGCTGTTGTTGGGAATGTTCTTGTGCCGGTTCGAACATTACCTGTTGCACCACTAGTTGCAATAGAACCGCCATATTTAAATGTCGCTCCGGGTTTAACTTCAAAAGTAGATGTTCCGGCACCTGTAATCGTAAACCCGCTACCCAATTGGAAACAAGCCGGTGAATTAACATTCATGGTTCCTGCTACACCAAAACCTGCACCTGCAACAACGTTTGCACCACCGGCTCCAACGTTTGCTCCGGTAGAATTAACATCAACATTGAAATAGTTTATATTAACAGAGTTGCTGTCTGTGCCACGTAACGAATGTGTTTGAGAAGATGATGTTCCATACCATTCCACCGTTCCGCCAGTTAAAGAATATGGAGTTGTAAACCCAGCTAATAAAGGAAGTGTTTCGTTAAGCGATTTCATACGCATTCTCGAACCAGATCCACTCATCGTCAATCCTCCCGGCCCTCTAAAATAGACTGGTCCTCCAGAATTATCAATACAATCCACGATTGCGTCATTTGTAATAATCAAGGTTGAATCTATAATAGTATTACTAGATAAGTTCTTGTAGTCGGTTAGCGTTGGATAGCTATAGGTAGAATTAGCTCCGCTAAACTTAATGTTCTTATATGTTCTACCTCCTCGTAGTGTTTGGAACACATGCGAGGCTCCCGTTCCGGCTAATTCAATTGTTCCTCCGGTTAAGGTATATGCAAATGTGCTTCCCAGCATTCTTGGAATATAGGTTCCTCCTGAAGAACCCGACTCTGTGGTAAGCGTATTATACCCCTGAACGATTTTATAGAGCGTTCCAGGACTCATATAAAGCGTACCTGTTGAACCCAATATGTATGCCGCAATTAATGTTACGCGCGCTGTGTTCGTTTCAATGAATTGTCCTTTTCGAACATCTAATTTACCACCGGTTGCGCTCAAGGTATTATCGTTAGAAAGTGCAAATGAAACATCCGGAGTAAGCGATGTATTGTTATCAATAAGGTCAACTATCACCTGACGGCCATTACCGGTAGACGACAAGCTAGAATTGATACCATCTCCGGTATATTGGTTTGTTTTTCCGATGTACCAAAACGTTGCCAATGGACTGTAACTTCTGTTTGTTTTTGTAATTGTTCGAACATTACCAATCGTGCTGCTATACAAAGATGCTACATCATACAAAATACCATCTGGATCGGTAATTTTCAAAGTACTTCCTTGGCGAGATTCAAAACCAGCACCGGAAGAATACGTTGTTACATATAATGGTGTACTTCCGTTAAATCCAAAATCAAGTGTTGCTCCCAAACTATCTGTAACCTTAGCACTGTTACCTAGATCTAAATTCGCTCCAAGCTGAACATAAGCCCCATTACAAATATTAAAGTTGATGTATTGATTTCTAGTTGCGAGTCCGCTTCCTGAAGAAACACTTACCAACTGTGTCTTATCTGCGGTTGATCCATCACCAATACCTCTGAAATTAAGTGCTCCTTTAGTTGCTGTACTTGCATTTGTTACTACGGCAGTACTAGCAACTGTTAAGTCTCCTTTCAGATTAATTACCCCGGTATAACTAGATCCGTTGGTTGCGTTATATGTAAAGTTTCCACTACTCGTAATAGACATGTTACTGTCAATGTTTAACGTCATGTTTGTTGCCGTTCCTGTGGCACTGCTACAAAATCGCAAAGCACCTGTACCATTATGCACAACATTACCCTTTACGGTCAACGTACCAGTAATTGCTGAGTTGGAGAAGATAACGTTATTGCTGAATCCACTTTCAATAATTAAGCTACCCCCAATTGTTGATGTAAACCCTGAACCGGCATCTGCCATTCTTATATCTGAAGTGCTAGTTTTAAATACAACGTTTCCGTGTGCTAAGTTTTTCACAAAGCCCGAAGGAAATAAGCCTAATGCACCGGTACCGGAAGCTCGTTCAAAAGACATGTTTCCAAAACAAGCTGTAAAACCATTGTAAGTATTTGCAGTGATATCATCCTTATCCTCAATAAATAAAAAGCCTGCTGTATTTTGAGCCTGTGTTAGGACAAAATTGGAATTTGGGTGGAAATTTTCCGTTCCATTCCAAACACTCGTGCTTCTTGAAGAAGAGTTAGTGTATGCATAAATAAAAGTAGCACTATCTTCTACCTCTAAGCTTCCATTAATATTCAATAGGTTTCCCATGTTCATTGTCCCACCTTTTTTCACTAACAATGCCCCGGCAACTGTACAAGGACCACTTGTTGTTGTCAATTGTGCTCCATTATAAATAGTGAGGTTGGTAACGGAGCGTGAACCGTTCGTGCTCATAGATCCTAGGATATGCACGTTTGGATTTCCTGTATTCGGATAGCCACTTCCTCCTCCTCCTCCAGGAGCACTTAAAACCCCACTTATCACTTGTTGCCAATTCGCTACCGTGTTCCACAACAATCCTGTTCCGGTGATTGAATACCAATCCCCGTTCACATACGTATTAATATCGAAAGTAGAACTTGTTGCTCCTGTTAATGAACCACTTGTTGCAGAGAGCGTATAGCCTGTTCCTGCAACAGTATGCACAACAGAAGAGAATGTGGCTAAGCCACTGGATGCACTTGCACTTATTGGAGAACCCGTCATAGTTCCGGTTGAGGTGATACTAACGGATGCAGTATAGTCTAAGTCTAAGTTGTTGTTGGCGTCTATTGCTCGCACTGTTGGTGATGGCGACATCGTGTTGCTGATTGATGTTGTTGTTGGCTGTTGAACAAAGGCCAACTTAGTTGCCGTAACTTCAATTCGGTTAATGTCGTTTCCAGCGTTATTATCGGAATACGCACCACCGGCATTACCCGAAGCAAAGGTTGAACTTGAACTTCCTGTTGATGCAGAAGTTACGGTAAAGACCATCTTTTGATTATCGGTAACTGTGCTATTAAAAGTAACTCGAAGATTCAATGCTAATGTTCCTCCATCGGTTGTGGTAAGTCCTGTAAGTCCTGTAAAGGTTAAGTTTCCGCCACTCACACTTACAACACTTCCAACAGGGGAAGATCCATTGAAAATTCTTGCATTTCTGATATTAGCGCTATTGGTTACTGAAAATGTGATGGCTGACAAATCGGTTCCTAAGGCATCAGCATCTGTTGTTCCGCCACCGTCACGAACGGTAAAGCCCATTACACCAATACTTCCCGAAGCACCGGTACCGGTATTGGTAAGCGTTGTACCCTGATATAAGGTATAATCAATGTTTGTATTATTGCTTGCACTAGATCCACTATTGAATTGAATATCACTCGCTGCACTTGCCGTTACTGTTACCGCTACAGAAGCCGGAGAATTTAAACATCCGCTTTTTGATGCAACAACATGAATATTTCCTGATGTTGCAATAGTTGAAAAATCAACTGTAACCGAGTTTCCGGTGCCTGTAATGGTTGCACCTGTGCCGGAATACGACCAAGTGTAGGAAACTCCAGCTACGCTTGTTACAGTATAAACCACACCTGTTTGGCCCGGTGCCACAGCACTGCTGCTCGCAGTATATGTAGGCGTTGCAGGAGTGTTGTTGGTGATTGTAATCGTATTTGAAGTAGCTGTAGTAGGCGAAGGACAAGTTGCGTTGCTTGTCATTACGCATGCAATAGCATCTGCATCAGCTAAGGTTGGGCCGGTATAGGTTGCACTTGTGCCTAAATTAGTGCCCGTCCCAACGCCATTTTTCCACCAATTATACGTTGGTGATGCTCCGCCATTTGTTGGTGTTGGCGTAAAGGTAACAGCTGTTCCAGAGCAAATTGTTGTAACACCTGCAACTGCAGCGGGTGAAGAAACTATACTTACTGCTGGTGTAACCAATGCATTCACTGTCATTGTTATAGTATTGGATATAACCGTTGCTGCGGTAGGACAAACTGCATTGCTCGTCATTTCACAGGTTACAACATCCGTATTGGCCAAAGCTGAATTTGAATAAGTTACGCTATTTGTTCCAACATTTCCTCCATTTAATTTCCATTGATACGTAGGTGAACTTCCTCCATTGGTAGGTGTTGCCGTGAACGTAACACTTGTACCTGTACAAATTGTAGTTACTCCCAACACAGCAGCCGGACTCGATGCGATGTTCACTGATGGCGTAACCGTTGTGTTGATGGTTAAATTTGCGCCATTATCTGACCCTGTAACAGCGGGAGAATTACTAGTTACTCGAATTCTGTATCCGGTTCCGGTTGTAGTAGCTCCAGGAATGGTAGCGGTAATTGTTTGACTTCCACTCGCAGTAGAAACAACTGTTCCAATCGCTGTCGCTGAAGCAAAAGAGCCGGAAGCATCCGATAACTCAGCTGTAAAAGTACATGAACCTCCACTTGGAAAATTTCCGGCAGGTGAATAGGTGAACGGCACACTCACTGTTGCTCCGCTACAATACGGAGAACCCGAAATGGCACTGGTAGTGATTGTATTTGATGTTACATTAATCAAAACCTCACTACTGGTTATTGTTGCACTACATGGAGCGCCATAGGTAGATTTACAAACAACATAATAGGTTCCTGCACTTCCAAAATTGGGTGTATAGGTTGGATTTGTTTCACCGCTAATGGCTGTACCATATGGTCCTCCGGTTGAAGTGCCATAATACCATTGGCGTGAAGTTGGAGTACTTCCTTCTGTTGCTGTCAACGTTGACCCTGGGACAGATACCGACAAGTTTTGTGTTGTTATTGGCGCTATTGAAGTTGAAGAACTAACCACTGTAACTGTTGCATCAGAAGAATTCGCGACACTGCAGGCTCCGCTTTGAACTACTGCACGATATTTTGTGGTTTGCGTAAGATTTATGGCGTTTTGCGAAGTTGTTGTATTGGTAATGTCAATTGGCGTAACCCAGTTATCTGTGGAGTATTGCCACTTAACCACACTCCCTGTTTGCCCAGTTAAAGACAGACTTGTGCTATTTGTACCCGAACAAACACTTGTTCCTCCTCCAACAGATCCTCCAACAGTGGTAGGACTCACACTTAATGTTGCATTTGTAGTAAAGGTGGTACTACACGATCCATTGGTGATTTTAGTAATTTGTAAAGTTTGGCCATTGTTTGCAGCTGTCAGCGTAGCGCTAGTGAAGCTAGCTGTTCCTGTTCCACTTGCGTTTACACCTGTAATTTGTGTTTGTGCAACCCCATTTATAGTATAATCAATATCATTCCCGGTAGAACTAGCCACTAAGCCTGTTAAATTAATGGTCGCGTTACTACCTTCACAAACAGTAGCCGCTTGTGAAGCTCCAGACAATGTAGGGGCAGTACAAACAGGCTCATAAGTAATGGAATAACTTTGTATGTACAAACTGTTCGTTGTTGCTGCTATCGTTATTACTACATTTTGACCAGTAGTTATATTGTATGCAGTTGGCGTTTTGTTTACATTTACATAGGCAGTACTCCATGCACCATACCAAGATGCTGTATTGAAATTTGCAGTTGGAGAAACAGATGAAATAGATGTGCTACCAGCTACTACACTTAGGGTGCCTGCTCCAGCAGATGTATTCGATCTCATTTGCAGTACAATGCCGGTAATTTTATAGCCCGCATAACCAGTGAGCGTAAGTGTTGCCGAATTACCACTAGTAATTTGCTTTGCGGTGCCGAATGTTTGCGAATAAGTATGTCCTGCACCTGTTGGCTTTGTCCCTGTTTGAGTTGCAGCGGATGTTGAGGTTACTGTATAAATTGCTGTTGCAGACTGCCCAAAGGCATTCCCAGCAAAAACAAGAATCAAAAAAGCAATCAGCGTACGTGTTATTTTCATAGTTTCCATTTAAGCGGTGCGAATGTAATGTATATGTGTTGTGATAATGTTATTTTTTCAGGAAAAATCTTCCTCAGCCGTACTAGCAAAACCTTTGCCAAAAGCATGGACTTTTGTCAATTCAGGTGATTTTATTTTTTTCTTCATTTTATAGTCGTAGGCAACAGCTACAACCCAATTTACCAAAGCGTTTGGTAAATTGTTTCATTTGTGGAAAACATAAGTATTTGTATTCACTTGTTGGCGATTCGTATTTTAAAAAAACGACTGTCTACTATTTTGTATTTCTCTTGTACATTTCTTAAGGCAAATCTGTGCAAGTAAAACACTAAGTGCTATTTTACTACCTTCGTTGCTAAAGTCTCAACTATGAAACCATTACTTTTTGCCTGTTTGTTTTTTGCTTCAATCTCTATATTCGGTCAAAACATTGTCGATTCTTTCCTTGTGGATGGTGTTTACCGAAACTATATACTGCATATTCCATCAGGTTATTCCGCAGCAACACAACATCCGTTAGTATTGAATTTACACGGCTACACCTCGAACGCTGCTCAAGAACGAGCCTATACTCAAATGGATGTAACGGCCGATGCCAACAACTTTCTTGTGGTTTACCCCAATGGTATTAGTAATTATTGGAACTCCTTTGGTGCCGGTGCCGATGACGTAAAATTTTTGGACTCCCTCATTGAGCGCATCAAGCACAGCTACACCATCGATACCACCAGTATTTACAGTTGTGGCATGAGTAATGGTGGTTATATGAGTTATACCTTAGCGTGCCAATTAAGTCACAAAATTGCGGCTATTGCCTCTGTTACCGGCACCATTAGCGACTCAACGCTCGCCCATTGTGCCTTAACACATAAAATACCAGTATTAGATATCCATGGGACAGCCGACCCTACGGTAAACTATGTTACAGGAGCACCTAGTTCAATAGGTGTTGAAGCTACGCTTTCCTTTTGGCTAGACACAAACAACTGTGTTTTAGCGTCCGACACAACAAATATACCCAATACCAACCTCACCGATGGCTGCACGGCTCAACTCATCCGCTATCAAACCTGTGAGCAAAATGCGGAAGTGTATTTCTATAAAATTGCAGGAGGCGGACATACTTGGCCCGGAGGTTCGGTTACTGTTGGGGTAACCAATCGCGATTTTAATGCGAGTACGGAAATCTGGAATTTTTTCAAACGTCATAAGTTAAGCACTACTGTTGGCATTGAGCATAATCGCGCAGAAACCGCAAACGTGTTTCCAAATCCTTTTGACAACTCAATTTCCATTAACCTAACCTCTCCTCAAGACGTGTTGCTTTACAATGCCCACGGGGAAGTTGTTTTCGAGGCGAAGCAACAAAAACAAACCTTTTCGATTAACACCTCGGAGTTAGCCCCCGGACTTTATTTTTTAGTAACTGATGATCATCAAACATCCAAATCCGTAAAGAAATTGGTTAAATAGCTATTACTCTTCCATTCCGAAACGCACTATTACCGGATAATGATCGGAGTATTTTTCTCGGATTGTAGTATACTTGAATATAGGCAGAGTTGGTGAAAACAGCAGATAGTCGATGCGAAATAAACTGAGCTTATTTACAAAGGTCGCTCCTATTCCATTTCCTTTTTCTACAAACGCATCTACCAAGCCATTGCTCAATTTATGGTAAGAATAAGAAATGGGCTGATCGTTAAAATCACCGCATACTATCACCGGAATGGCTGACGATTGTGTTGCCACGTTGATTTGCGCTACCTGAACAGCCCGCTTGGCATAAGCGCTTTTTAGTTTCCGCAAAATGCTCTTTACTTTCAACCAACTAGCTGTTTTTTCTTCCTCGATTTTTTCAATTGTGTTATAATCATCATATCCTAAATGAATCGATTGTAAATGGGTGTTGAATATTCGTATTTTTTGACCTCGAATGTCTACATCTGCCCATTGACAATTGTTAGATAATGCATTTGAAAAATCAACTGTTCCTGTATCGTGGATAGGAAACTTCGAAAAAACAGCTAATCCCCAATGTAAGTCAATCAAACCGTGCTTCCTAGAGTTGTAATGCCGGGTGAATGTTTTATTGAAATAGGAATATGCGTAACCTAAACTATCGCGTAAAAACAGTTCGTTTTTTTGTTCTATGGTATCTTGCGAATAAAATTCCTGAAAACAAATAATATCAGGATTTTCGCGCTGAATAAGCGATAAGATTTTATGACGGGTTTCGCTATTGTGTGACCAATTATACAAATCAAAATTCTTGACATTATAGGTCATAATCGAAACGGCATCTTTCGGAATTGTAGTTGCTTTAGAGAAGGATATAAACGTTCGAATCTGCGTCCAACAAAAGAATAAAGCAAGTAACGATACAATGAAATAAGGCTTTCTGTTTAACAGCCAAAATAAAACAAAGCAAAGATTAAGGACTAAAAAAACAGGAAACAACATCCCCACAAAGGCAAGCCACCAAATGGTTTCAGGACTAATAAGACCTGAATATTTTGATGCCAATAGCGAAATGGCAACAACCCCATTCACCGTCAGCATCGTGTTTCTTAACAATGCACGTATCATTCGTTATTTCCGTATTGAAACAAAAAGTCTTTTTCTTCTTTACTCAAACTGTCGTATCCCGATTGACCAATTTTATCGAGGATGGCGTCTAATCGTTCTTGTGTCTTATCGGTTGGCGCGTGTGGTTCTTCCCTTTTCCTTTCCTGCATATTAACACGTACTACTCTCATTTTCGGTTTGCGTTGAAACAATTTTTTGAATGCAGCTGAAAAAGCCAACAAGTCTCGCCCTTCTTGAATTTGACGCATGTAGAAATAACCAAATACAGCCCCCCCAAGATGGGCGATTACCCCTGCAGAATTTCCTCCGGCAATTCCTAAATAGTTAAGCAACAACGAAAACAAAGCAATATATTTCAACTTCACACGACCAATCAACAGTAAATTGATTTCATGCTCCGGATTGATGGCGGTAACCGCAAACACAATAGCTTCAACACCTCCGGAGGCACCCACTAAGTTCGACAAATCTGCATTCGCTTTTAAAAAAGGAACAACTTGATAAGCAAGTAATGCCAATAACCCGCCAAATACACCACCACCAATAAAAATTTTCCAGCCGTATTTATTGTTCAAATACAACTGATAAATCTGCCCGAACCAAAACAACATTAACAGATTTGAAAAAATATGACCCAGCCCGCGATGAAAAAAGATATTCGTGAAAGCCGTCCATGGCTTATGTATTAAGCCCGTTAACGAAAGTGGCAAAGCAAAAAAAGGTGTGGCAATATCGGTTAATGTAGCATTGTCGATACTCAAACCTATTAGGCTTATAGTGTGTTGAAGCACGAACACAACTCCACACACTACAATAATAGACCACACGAAATCGCCTTCTCGAAATTTGTCTTTTATATCTTCTACAAACGTACCCACCATCAATATAAAGTCGTTCTGTTTTTGTTCCAGATTTTAACCAAAATATAACCGAAAAGTGCACCGCCCAAATGCGCAAAATGGGCTACGTTGTCTCCGTTCGACATGCTAATGCCACGATAAATTTCCCAAAGCACGTACATAGAAACAAAATATTTTGCCTTTATAGGCACAGGGAAAAACATCAACATCAATTCCGTGTTGGGGAATAACATGCCAAAGGCCACCAAAATGCCGAAAACAGCTCCTGAAGCTCCTACTGTATTAGAAAAATAAGTGCCGGCTATTTCCGGGTGTTGTTCCAATGCTGAAAAAAGCGGATCCATCATACCAGTAGCGTCATACACCAAATACACCTGCACCAACATATGCAAAAGTACCGCTCCAAATCCGGTGCTTAAATAAAAAAACAAGAATCGTTGCCCTCCCCAAAAGCGTTCTAATATGGAACCGAACATAAACAAGGCAAACATATTCGAAAAAATATGCCCCAAGTTGCCATGCATAAACATGTGTGTTACCAACTGAAAGGGCTGAAAAGATGAACTTGCTGTTGGGTCGAATCGCTTGACGAAATCATGTGTATTGAACACATAATGTAAACTCAGCATGTCGTTTAAACTGCCTATCATTTGAGAAGCCAAAAACAGCAACACATTGATGGCTATCAAATTAAAAACGACCGAGCGGGTGTCAATAGACCGATTGTTGGTATTAAACATGCGCTAAAGGTAGCAGACTAAGTATAGTCTGCAAAAAATTTAAAGGAAATTATGGATTGACTCAGGCAAAGGAGTTGCTTATTTCTTCTGTCTGCGCAGAAAAGTAGCCCCTTGAGTAGAAAGTTGATTGATATATTCTTTCTCGTCTTTTTTAAACACTAAATAACCAGCTGTATCCGACTGAAAGTAAATATCTCCGGTAATGAATTCTCGTCCGTTTTTTTGCCACATAATAAAACCGGTTTTTTCAACCTCCTTTTTGGCGATTATAGACTGTGGAGCAACAAAGGTGGAAAACATAATCACATTTCTTCCTTCTAGCGACATGCTCCCTCCTGCACCTGTTGTAAAGACGATATCCATTTGCGTACAAGAATCGCGAAGTACCTTATAAAGCTTAGGCGGAAGTGGTGAAAATGCAGCCGGGGTTGGCTTTGTTTGTGCGTTTATTGCACAAAACGAAATCACGATTAATAGAATTGTAAATAGATTTTTCATTCCCTTTTCAGTTCAAATTCAATGCCAAACGGAGCCCTTTCGCAAAAATAGTTGTTGCAACATGGAAATTATGCCTTTCCTTTCGGCTGTTAATATAGGAAAATAGTCATATATGAAAAAAGCCCTCTGCATAAATGCAAAGGGCTTTTCGCTATAATTCTTTATTAAATTTATTTCTGGCTTACACGAACATCAATTCTTCTGTTACGTGCACGTCCTTCTTCTGTATCATTCGAAGCTACAGGATATTGATCTCCGTAACCTTCGCCATTCAAACGTTTTGCATCAACACCTAATTTCACTAACTCAGCTACTACGTTTTTAGCTCTTTCGTCAGATAATTTCAAGTTCGCTTTTGCATCTCCGGTGTTGTCGGTATAACCGCCCACTTTCAAACTTACTTTAGGGAAAGCTTTCAAGATTTCGACAATGTTGTTCAATTGATCTTGTGAAGATGGTTTCAAAACTGCTTTACCAGTTTCGAATTCTAAACGATCGAAAGAGAACCAAGTTGTTTTGTCTATTGCTTTTGTTTCATCGCTGATGAAATCCACCAATTTACCTTCTACTGCATTTTCTGAAGTCAAGTTCATGGCGTAGCCTGTCGATAATTTAAGCGCTTTTTCGTAGCTCGCTACTGTTGCATCAGTTCCTACTGAATCTGTTTTCGTTTCAGAGATAACAGTTTCTGTTTCCATTTGGCAGCATGCTGTTTTTGTATTGTTGTCAACCGCAATTAGTGGAGCGATTGCCAAACCAACCAACGAAGACAATTTAATCAAGATGTTCATCGATGGACCTGAAGTATCTTTAAACGGATCACCTACTGTATCACCTACAACCGCAGCTTTGTGTGGTTCAGATTTTTTGTAGAAGATTTCTTTTTTGCCGTTCACTTCAATTTCAACACCTTTTTCGAACGATTTTTTCGCGTTATCCCAAGCACCTCCGGCATTGTTTTGGAAGATAGCCCAAAGCACACCCGATACCGTAACGCCTGCCATGTATGCACCTAAACACTCAGCACCCATTGCTACTCCAATTAAAATTGGCGTAAGAATAGTGATAGCACCCGGCAACAACATTTCACGCAACGCAGCTTTAGTTGAAATCTCTACACATTTATCATACTCCGGTTGACCTGTTCCTTCCATAATACCCGGAATTTCGCGGAACTGACGTCTAACTTCATTCACCATATCCATTGCCGCACGACCCACTGCGCTCATCGCCAAAGCTGAGAACACTACCGGAATCATTGCGCCAACAAACAAAGCCGACAATACGTTTGCTTTGAAAATGTTGATACCATCGATACCTGTGAACGTTACATACGCTGCAAACAATGCCAAAGCCGTTAACGCTGCTGATGCAATCGCAAATCCTTTTCCGATAGCTGCTGTTGTATTACCAACTGAATCCAACACATCTGTTCTTCCACGTACTTCTTCAGGTAAACCTGCCATCTCTGCTATACCTCCTGCGTTATCGGCAATTGGTCCGAAAGCATCAATCGCCAATTGCATAGCTGTTGTAGCCATCATCGCGCCTGCTGCAATCGCAACACCATAAAATCCTGCAAAGTGATAAGAAGAGAAAATTGCAATCGCAAATAAAATTACCGGCATTGCTGTACTCATCATACCTGTAGCCAAACCTGCAATAATGTTCGTTGCAGCACCTGTAGCCGACTGTTGAACAATGTTCAAAATTGGCTTAGACCCTAATGCTGTATAGTATTCTGTGATAGAAGAAATCGCAGCACCAACCACCATACCAATAATTACGGCAATGAATACGTTTAAGCTTGGAATATCTTTCACCCCTTCGCCAAAGAATGCCATTTTCATCGTTTCCGGCAACATCCATTTAATAACGAAGTAAGACGCTACAATGGTTAAGCCCATAGACACCCAGTTACCTAAGTTCAAAGCCCCTTGTACATTTCCGTTATCGTCTTTAATGCTCACGAAAAATGTACCTATAATAGAGAAAATAATTCCCAAACCTGCAATCAACATCGGCAATACAATTGGAGCAATACCTCCGAAACCAAACACCTCTGATCCGTTTTCGTGAATGATATAGTTTCCTAATACCATCGCGGCTAATACCGTTGCAACATAAGAACCGAACAAATCGGCACCCATTCCGGCAACATCACCTACGTTATCGCCCACGTTATCTGCAATAGTAGCCGGGTTACGCGGATCATCTTCCGGAATTCCTGCTTCTACTTTACCTACTAAGTCGGCACCCACATCGGCTGCTTTCGTATAGATACCTCCACCTACACGCGCAAACAACGCGATAGACTCAGCACCCAAAGAGAATCCTGCTAATACTTCCAATGTTTTCGTCATGGTTTCGTAATCGTAAACACCACCTACCACAAACATTTTGAAGAAGATAATGAACAACACGGTTAATCCAAGTACCGCCAAACCGGCAACACCCAATCCCATTACCGTTCCTCCGGCAAACGACACTTTCAATGCTTGTGCTAAAGATGTTTTAGCAGCATTCGTAGTTCTTACGTTAGCTTTAGTTGCGATGTTCATACCAATGAAACCCGCTAAAGCAGAGAAAAAGCAACCAATCACAAACGCAACAACAATAAGAATGTGCGAGTGTGCTGCTACTTTAGGTACTTGCGAAAGAACGCCTAATGCTGTTCCGGCAATCACTACATAAATAGCTAGAATTCTGTATTCTGCTTTCAAAAACGCCATTGCGCCATCGGCAATATTTTTCGCGATGCCTTGCATTTTCGCATCTCCAGCATCTTGCTTAGATACCCAGCTCGAAAGTACAGCCATATAGATCAAGGCTACTAAACCAAAGAGCGGAAGGAAGTAAAGTAAATTCTCCATAATTGATTTTTAGTGAATAAAATTTTTTGTTTTTTAGAGGGCGCAAATATAAGATTTTAAGTGAATTTTTGACCGTTTAGTGCCGATATCGCTCAAAATGAAGCGATTAAGTTCAAAAACGACCATTCACACAGCGAAAAGCCTAGCTTTGTCGTCCTATTTTATGAAGAAAAATCAACTGCTTACACTTTTAGAACAATCCTACTCCCGTTTCAATACACTCAATTTTATTGAAAACGACCCTATTACCATTCCCCACCGTTTCACCCAACAGCAAGATGTAGAAATTATGGCCTTTTGGGTAGCAATGCTGGCCTGGGGCAACCGCAAAAGTATTATCAATAGTGGCGAAAAACTGATTTCGTTGATGGATGGCGCACCGCATCAGTTTATCACACAACACCAAGACAGCGATTTGAAAAGGTTTTCCGATTTCAAACACCGCACCTTTAATTATACCGATACTTTGTATTTTATCGAATTCTTTAAACAGCATTACAGCGTAGCTAATTCCCTTGAAACAGCATTCAGCAAACATCTTTCGAAAAAAGATAACACTACAGAAAAGGCACTTATTGGCTTTCACGATTATTTCTTTTCATTGGAAGATGCACCGGATCGTACCCATAAACATATCGCCACCCCTATCCGAAACTCCACGTGCAAAAGGCTCAACATGTTGATTCGGGTAATTGAGGTAGTGTATACTTTAATTAATTATTGATTCGTATAGTGCCCAGCTGGTTATTGGAAATGGTTGATATTCTGCTTTTCTGCAAAAAAATCATCAGTAAAAATACTCAATCTTTAAAGGACAGATTTAGACTGAAAACTTTCATCATTTTAATAACCGCAAATTCATTAGCTAGTTTTAGAAAAAAAATTGACGTTTCTCAATAAAATCTTGAGCGTGAAGAGAACCTAAAAATAGAGATTCTGATAAAGGTTTGTTGCATTTGTAAGCAACCCTTAATTTATCCAATAATAACATCAATTAATTGCTTTACATTTGACTAAATTAGTTTGCAATAGCTTCATATTGTTATAGCTTATAATTAGTTTACTTTTAAACCAACTAAAAAATCATTTTATGAAATTTCGTTTTTTTGTTTTAATGCTGTTATCAGTAACAAGTTTACCTAAATTGTTTTCTCAAGAAATTAAATGGGAAAGTAAAAAATTTGATTTTGGTGTAATAAATAAAGGAGATGAAACTAATTCTACAAGAGAGATTAAGTTTTTAAATATTGGTGACAAACCATTGATTTTCATAAGTTGTACTCATGGACCTTATATTACTTCATTTTACCCTACCTCTCAAATTATGCCTGGCGAAAAAGGTACTATAAAAATACATTATGACGTAAATAGAATTGGTTCTTTTACTAAAGTAGTAACAATCAACACTAATTCAATTACGCCAAAAGAGATATTAACAGCAGTAGGTGATGTAATAGATAAATAGATAATTTATAGACGCATTGGTGCTTTTTTATATGTTTTGTAAGTGTTTTTTTTGAATTAGTATAAAACAAAAAGATAGAATTAAAATTATCTACAGTTTTTTTCTATTGCTATTTTAGAATCTTCACCCAACTCTTGTGCCTTTCGTAAATCCAAACAGCCATCTCCTTTTTGACCAAGTGAACATTTAGCTATTCCTCTATAATAATATGCTTCAGCATAATCAATATTAATTTCTATAGCTTTATTAAAATCTTCAATTGCGCTTTTATAATCCTTTGAGTTACTCTTCGCATTGCCCCTAAACAAAAGAATACTAGCATTATTTGGCTTTAATTCTAATGCAATTGTAAAATCTTTAATGGCTCCTGAATAATCTTTAATGTCTTCCCTAAAAATTCCTCTCATAATCCAAGCCTCTACATATCTAAGGTCGAGTATAATAGCTTTACTTAAATCTTCAATTGCACCATTTGAATTTTTTAGTTTACTTTTTACTAATGCCTGATTATAATACGTGTTTTTATTATTTGGATTTATTTCAATTGCTTTTGTGAAATCTTTTATTGCCCCATCATAATCTCCTAATTTTGCCTTTTCAATTCCACTCTCATAATATCCTTTTTCAGATAAATTTTTAATGCATCTTAAAAAGTTGAATTCAACATTGTTTTTATAGTAAATAATAAGTCTTGATTCTGTTGGCCTATTATCAAAAAGATAGGAACTGGAAGAGCCATTTAAAGATGAAGTCCAATATTTATCACTAGACAGTAGATTCTCTAAAACATTCCCTTCCCCAATATAACTTTCTCCATCTCTATCTCCAACAAGGCCATAATAGTTTGTAAGTTCTACAACATCGTCCCTTGAAGGAATATACCAACCCTTTGGACAAACATTCCTCTGTTCCGAAACAGTATACCAATTATAAAGATGCCCTTGACTGATTTTTCCTCTTTTATCCTTTTCTCTTGTTCCATAATCAATATAGCCAACAGTATTATCTTCCACTATTGTATCTCCGTTATTAAAGCGTGTTGTTTTCAAATTTTCTGCCATCCATAGTATATCACCAACTATTACAGTTTTATAAATATTGCCATCAATGTCCTTACAAATAATTTGAATCTTATTGTCTTGAGTTGAAGTTGTTCGATTGGTTGCTATTCCTCCATTCTTATTAACGCCTAGCGATAAAATATTTGTCGAATAATCTATCGAAAATTTACCAAACCGTTGTAAGGCACTTTGACCAAACAAAAGAGGAGCATTTAATGAGTGAGAAATCGATGCTTGCACATTATAAATCTTTTGACCGCCAACCTCTAAAACTTTCAAATTTACTTTTGTGCCTTCTTGAATATCGCCATTTGCAATTCTATAATATTCTGTACCCAGAAAATCATTCTCGCTTATGTAGCCATTCTTCAACATAAAGATAGATTCGGCAAGTGATAATGAAACATCACTTGCACCCGTATCAAAAATAAATTTCAAGTCGAGGCCATTTACCTTACAAGGTATTTTGTATACACCACCTGTTTTTTCCATTAAAATAGATGTTTGTGCATAGCTAGATGAAAAAACAAAAGCAATTAAACTAATGAATGAAAGAATTATTTTTTGGCAATGTCCCATCTATTGGTAAAGTTTTTAAAAAAGATATCAGTGTGTGAACTAGTTGAAGCCTAACTAACAATTTTTTGAAAATAAGTAAAGTTTTCAATTTCCCGATACAGAAAATTACTTTCACATCCATTTTTTCGCATATTCTTTTAATTTCAGTAGGGATCAAAGTACTATCATCAAACACCTTGAACGTGTGAATGGTCTTATATTCTTGATGGGTTATTGTTATAATCATTCGTCACACCTTTTAAATAATCGCTGTACTTGTATTGGATTAAAATCTTTACCTCTTCTTGTTTTGTATTGAAGTTTGTTCAGTTTATCTGCAATTTGCTGGAAAGTCATCCCTTCTTTTCTAGCGGAACATATAATATCCATAGCTTGTATATTAGCCTTATCATTTTTAGCGTTTTCTTTAATTTTTTGAACTCCTAACTTCTGGTATTTACCAAAACCAAGTGGATTTCCTAATCTCACTTCACCGTTAACAGGTTTCATTTCAGAACCATCTTTGTTTGTAAATATTCCTTTTTTGATTTTTTCCTTTTTCGCCTTTAATGCATCTGAAATTCTAGAAGCTATTACAGTCGCTTCGTGCTCAGCGATTACCGATAGAATCTGGATAGTTAATTTATTCGCAGTTGGGTTATCACAGCATACAAACTCCACACTACCATTAAACAATGCAGATGTAAATTCAACATCTCTTGCAAGCCTGTCAAGTTTGGCAACAACTAATATTGCCTTTTCTTTTTTAGCAAGTTCAATTGCTCTGTAAATCTCAACCCTTTTCTTTTTTCTGGTCCCAGATTCAACTTCTGTAAATTCACCAGCAAGTTTACCACCTTCTTTTAGATAAGAACTTACAGCATTCTTTTGAGCCTGAAGCCCCAGTCCAGATGCACCTTGTTTCTGGGTGGACACCCTGTAATATGCTACGTACTTTTTCATTATGCGGCTTGTTTACCTTCAATGAAATCTATCACCTCAACTAACATATCACAATAAACACCTTCATTAGTTTTAACTACTTCTCTTTTCTTATTTGTAAAAATAACGGTGTAAGTGTCCATCCAGTCTAATTCAATAGTCACCCAACCTATGTGCGTTAATCCGTTCACTTGAAAACGTAGACCTCCAGCTCTTTTATCATTTTCCGATAATGAGAAAAATGATTTCGCACCCCAAGCCAATAGGGCACTTCTATCTAAACATTTAATCTGACTCAAGATTATTTCAGCGATTTGAATTGATTGATTTTCCATAATTATTCTTTGATGAA
>CAYNMP010000024.1:0-53226 GCA_964398475.1 uncultured Chitinophagaceae bacterium
CGATAGAAAAAATGTAATACTTGCGTTTTAGATACAGCTTCAATTGTAAATGAGCTGTGTCTAATATGAACAAATGTCCTCTAGTTGTTCCTATAAAAACTCGTTTTTCTTTATCTACTGCTATGGCAGAAAAGTGGTAGCCTTTATCGTTTAAATTATTCGCAATAGTGTCGAATGCGTTTAAGTTCCAAATCACCAATTTCCCTTTATCGGTTAATGCATAGAGCTTGTCGTTTAACGAAATGAAATGTTTATAGTGATGATTTGTTTTCGCTATTTTTTCAACACAAAGACTATCAGATGCCATTAGCTCGCATTTGAGCAGTAGAAGTATAATCAGTAAAAATAGTATGCGGGGCGGCATGGTTTAAGTGGTTTTGTATAAATCTACATAGTTTTTTTAACGGATTGAAAAGTTGTTGCTCTAAACATTAGATTACTTAATCGTTGTAAGTATATGACACTCATCTATCCAGAGTATTTTTCAATGCTACTCCAATTTCGCGTGAGGTGGTGAAGTGGAAATCCTTTGTTCCGCTTAATGGCGGGACAAAGATTGCAACGCAACAACCGGTGCGGCTTCTTAGCGGCACACGCCCAAAATATCCCTTCACTGGTCGAAGTTTTCGTTCCTGCAACTTCGATCTAAAACATATACAGCTTCCAGCTTAGAAGGCAACTAAAACGTTATGTCCAATTATGCAAAAGGAAACCTATGCACTGCGCAATTTTTTTTGTGCTTGTTATTCCCAGGTCCCACCTGTAGATAAAATGAACTGCGATTGTAAATGGGTTATTTGAAATAAAAGCGAAATCCGGTGTTGCCTGTAAAACCCATTTTATGCCCATAGTAGGTGCTTAATTTTGGAGCTATGGTATAGCTTCCTTCTACATTCCAATTTAAGGAAGGCGTAATTTTATAGCTCAGGCCAACACTAAACTTCCCACTCAGGTAGTGTTTCTGCGAAGAGAGCAAGGTGGAACTCAGCAATTGGTTTATTGCTTTGATATTCTCGGCAGCATTGTTTTGGTAAGCCTTTGAAAGTTCAATGGACTTAATGTCGGCAATGGCATAGCTGTTGTCATTTGGGACCAGTAAAATGTTATCTATTTTTTTATAAATGCCTTTTCGTTCGTTACTCACTTTAATCAAATTTATCATGGAAACAGCTACAAATACATCGATTTGTTTGTTACGATATACTGAAAAACCAATACCGATTGGAACAGTGAGATAATGTTGTGCGGCACTAATAAATGTTATGGTGGATGTATCGTTTGTTTGTATTGCCAATTGATCTTTTTTCAAATCAAATCCTACGTTCATGTTTGAATAGCCAAGACCTGCAAAACATCTCCAACGTTTGAATTGCAGTCCCAAAAGCAGATTGGCGTCTGGTTCAATTCTTGCAAAGCTGCTGTTTTTTATAAAGGGAACATTCACACCACCATTGGCTTCTATATACCAACGAAGCATTGTTTTTTTTGTTTGCTCTTGTTTTCGTTTTGCCGTATCAAGCGCTATGTGCGCCTCTTCTTCTGCTAAAGAAAGTTGGAATAAAGGCAATGTGTCGATACTTTCTTGTGCCGCTATAGCCATGCTTGGTTGTAGGCTTTCCGATACCTTTGTATTTTCTTCCGTAAGCAAAACGCTTTCCGTGTTGTTTTTATTCGATCGTTTTTGAATGGATGCTTCAAGTGTTCTTGCGTTGCGGATTGTTGATGCAGCCTTTTCTTTTTTTGTTGAATGGATGGCATGGCTGCTGTAGATTTGATTTGGTGCCTGAGTTGGGTTAACGGATGTATGGTTTAGTGCTGTTGTGAGAGAATTGCTATGGCTCGTTGTTTCTGAGGTGGTAATAGCGCTGTTGTTTTTGATTTTAATTTCTTCGTTATACGTGGAACTTTGATTCTCGTTTACCTCAATATTTGAAACGCTTGCCGGTGTTTCTTTTGCAATCGTTGCTGTAAGAACTGAGGATTGTTGCAAACTAAAGTATGTTCCTGTTCCAACAGCTCCCAATAATAAAGCAGCACCAAAAAACCAGAACCAAAGCGCTCTTCTTTTTTTCTTTTTGTCGAGTAGTTTTTCCATTGCGGCCCAATCGTTTGGGTCAAATGGGGCATTATACTCCGACAATGTATTTTTTATATGGTTGTCGATTTCACTCATTTTTGAATTGTTTTAGCGTTCGTGAAATGTGGTGTAACGTTAATTCGTTGTTGTTTTTCCAGCATGCTTTGCAATTGCACTCTGGCTTTAGAAAGATTCGATTTAGAAGTTCCTTCAGCAATTCCTAGCATTTGCGCAATTTCGGAGTGGTTATAGCCTTCCATTACATACAGGTTAAATACGGCTCTGTAAGCCGGAGAAAGTTGCTGAATCAGTGCAATGATTTCTTCTGCCGCTAATTGGCTGAAACTATCTTCGTTGTTGCTAATGGTTAGATGCGCTGAAATTTCTTTCGTGCTGTTTTTTATGGCACTTCTATAAAAATCAATAGCCGAGTTCACCATTATACGGTGCGCCCAGCCATTAAAATTGGGGTTATTGCTTTTTTTAAATGCTTCGAGGTGTGTAAATATTTTCAGGAAGCCGTTGTTAAGGATAAGTGAAGCATCTTGCTTATCGTTGGCATACCGCTGACACACTGCCATCATTTTGCCATAATAGCGTTCATACAGTAGTTTTTGAGCTACCCTTTTTTGTGCAATGCAACCTTCTATGATTTCATCAAGTGTGTTCAATTATTTCAATGCCTGTATTTTTTGAACGGTTTGATTGATGAATAAAACATAGTCGGAAGGCAATGTTAATGTTCTGTCGATATGCCAAACTTTATGTAGGCCGTTTTTATGGTATTCTAAGTACACACCACCGCCATCGGCACAATCGGGACATCCAATAACTGCTGCTGTATCGTTGAGTAATGAAACGGGAATAGTACTTTCTATATTACTGGCCAATGCATATGCAGCGGCATCTCTCTTTATCGAAAATGTTCCATTGTAGATACCTGTGCCGGGATAATTGTCTTTGCTGTCTTCAAAGAGTTCAGTGGCTGTGAGTTTGTAGAGCTCTATACATTGCTCTCCCCCACATTCTCCATAATAGGTTCCGAAAATAATATAGTCGTTACAGCCGTTTTTTTCTTTCTTACAGCTACTAATTAGTAGGATGCCAAGAAGTAAAGTAAGTATTCGCATAGTTTATCAGTTTAAATCACTTGAAATGTTTTTTCAATGGTATGTCCTTTCACATTTTTATTTACCACAGTTAGTCGCACGGTATGTGTACCGGTTGTCGTAAATGTTACAGTGATAGATGGACTTGTGCTATAATTGGCAATGGTATCGATTTGCCAGTTTAATGTTGTGTAATCTTTGCTGCAAGCTGCATCTAATTGCATGGGTTGCCCCAATTTTAGTGCATTTATATTTGCCGGAGTAGTAGAAAAGCAAGGTGTTGGCTCTTTAACACAACCTGTTAAACATAAGGCCATGGCCATTAACGTATAGACAATAATAGACTTCATATTCGTTATTGACATTGTTTGCAATTTTCGCATTCCACTTGTGTTGTAAATCCACGCTGACTGCATCCGCTGTAACCAATTTTGTCGCACTTTTTGGTGTTTTTGTTGTAGAACCAACGCTCAAAGTATGCAAGGCAGAATTCTCCAACCGGAGGTGTGTCGTTGCAGGCCGCAGAGTAAAAATGTTGAACCCCTTCAATACATGTAATCGTGACATAATTGGCAGGTTGCATCGTTAACGAATCGAATACAAGACATAGCGTGAGGCTGTCGCCACTTTTCGGATTAAAATTAAATTCGTTCAAGTTTCTAGGAAATACCTGAACTCCGTTATCTAATTCTAATACAAATTCCGGACAAGGTGCCATTACACACTGTATAGCAATAACTTTTGCTTTTACAGGATCGCAGTTACAATGAATAGCTTGTTGTTGCTCTTTCTTACAGCTGCTAACCGTTAAGATGACCGCTAAAATAAATATTAACTTTTTCATTTTATATGATTTTACACCTATAACGATGGCAGAAGAAAAAGGGTTGCCTGAATAAAAAAAATAATCTTCATTTTTTTTGACTAAAGTTAGCCATTGGCTAAAATTTTACGAAGCATTTTCCTTCTTATCGCTTGTTTCCTTTTAAGGAAAATAAGAAGCGGCTTCATACTTTTTCCAACCTTGCAATCCTCCGGTATGTATAGCAATAATATTGGAGCCTCTTGCGAAGAAATTGTTTTCAATCCTATCAAAAATTTCAAACATCATTTTGGAAGTATATACAGGGTCGAGTAAAATGTTTTGCTCCGTTTCAAATTGCTGAATTAAAGTTAATAGCTAATCTGTTACTTTTGTACAACCGTTTCTTTTTTGCCTATTTATTTTTTCTGAAGAGTTCGCCATTGGTTCTTTTATTTAATGTTTACCTTTACTTTGAATGTTTAAGCATTCTGATTCCTTAAAATTGCTTTTTTCTATTGTGCAAATCAGTATTACTCCCGCTTGTTATGAATTGTAAAACCCATATTCTTTTTCTTTTCTTTTTGCTATTTGCAGGTAGCAAAATTAAGGCCCAAGATGCTGCTAGCGCTTTAGCCGCAGGTGCTGGCATGATTGCAAAAGGGGAGAGTGATAGAGTAAAGTTTTTCGACAATCTAGGGCTTAATAACAGTCTTTTTAACGCAAGTACACCAGTTTCGAGTATTTCCGATCTGTTGGTTTATATCAACACTAAAAATCTCGATACATTCCAACACGAATTTAATGCATTTATAGATAGTTCATTATGTAAACAGTACAAAACAATTCAACTTTCTCCATTAGGTTATGTATATCTTAAGCTACTAAAAAAAATGTATGGAGATAGTTTTGCGATATCCAATGAACGTTATTTTGCCTATGAAAATTCGGATATTAATTTCTTAAAAATAACGGGTACTTATCAACTAGTTTCAAAAAAATCTTCTGGAGTACTCCACGTAACATTTTCTGTAAAACATCGCTCGGTTCAAGCCGATGATATTGTGTTCACTCCGTATGATTACCAACATTCCGATTTCGTAGAAAATTTGAGTGCCAACGAAATTGAAATGTATCGTGAGAAGAGCTTTAGTTCGCTGCTTTCATTGTTAAGAAAGAACAACAAATTACTGAAAGAAAAGACCATTGCTAAAACAGCAACTAAACTAAATGCAAGCTATTACAACACCCCTAGGTATTTTTCATCACGTATATATTGTGCTGATGATTGTATTTATATCGTATCGATATATGAATTAAAAGACAACTCCAATTTTTTGTTGTTTACCTACAAGGCAAGTAACAATCACTTTGAATTAAATTCTATTGCTGTTATCGATAAGTAAAAGGGGGCATTTGATTTTCAATTTTCTTATTTCTTTGACGCATTATTTTTTCTCCATCCTTGTAAGCCTCCGGTGTGTATAGCAACAATTTTTGTGCCTTTTACGAAGTAATCCTTTTGCATTAAATCGAAAACACCAAACATCATTTTGGAAGTATATACCGGGTCGAGTAAAATGTTTTGCTCTTTTTCGAATTGTTGCACGAAGGCTAATAATTCATCTGTTACTTTTCCGTAACCACCGAAATGGTAATCGTTGTTGATGGTCCAGTTGTATACAGGTGCTGCGTTTTCAAGTGTCGAATATTCATGCACCAATCGTTCTACTTCAGTGCTTAAATTCCCTTCTCCTTTTAAGCTAGAAAAACCAATAATCTTTCTGCCCTTACTTCCTGCAACGCAACCTGCTGTTGTGCCTCCGGTGCCCATAGCTACACAACACACATCATAATCAATATCAATTTCTTGCATCATTTCCGCAACGCCTTTCACTGCCAACGCATTGCTTCCTCCATCAGGTATAGCGTAATAGTTGCCATAGGCATGCCTTAACTGTTCAGTTGTGCTTTCAGAAAACCTGTTTTCATATTCGCCTTTCGACAAAAAAAGCAATTCCATTCCCTGTGCTTTGGCAAAGGCTAGTGTTGGTGTGAGTGGCAAGTGCGCATAGCCTCGAATAACGCCAATGGTCTTCAATCCAAACATTTTTCCGGCTGCTGCAGTGGAATAAATATGGTTCGACATGGGTCCGCCAAAGGTGAGTATTGACGGGTAGTTGTTCTCTTTAGCGTATTCCAAATTGTATTTCAATTTACGCCACTTATTGCCTTGTACATCGGGATGGGTTAAATCGTCCCGTTTCATAAAAAGGGAAATGCCTTTTTCTCGCAATAGTGGGTGCGATAGCGCTTGCAGCGGTGTTGGTGTTTGAATAACAGAATGCAACGAATAGTATTTATTGAGCTAAAACCGTTTCAAAATAAGCTGCAATTTTCGAAGCCCAAAACGCATACATTTTTCCGGACGGATGCAGACCATCAGTGGTCAATAAACTTTCATCCTGCTCTGCTTTTCTCGAATGCGGAGTAATATCTATGAATTGGATATGCTGCGATTCACAATGCTTTTCTGCTGCCTCATTATATGCATCAATCTCTTTCCCAATTTGCACTTTGCCTCGCGCATCTTTTGCTGCAAATGGAGTTACACCCCAATCGGGTATCGAAACTACCACCACATGCGATTTTTTCCCATTCGCAAATGTTATGGCTGTTTGCAATAATTCGGCAAATTCTTTTTTATACTCTTCTACATTTCGGCCTCTATATTGGTTGTTTACTCCAATTAAGAGCGTAACGAAATCAAAATGTTTGTCCAGCTTTGCATCGGTTATGGCCGAAGCCAGCTCATCGGTAGTCCAGCCCGTGGTAGCTATAATTTCAGGCGCGGCAAAGGTATAGTGTTGTTTTTTAAGCAATTCTCTGAGTTGACTAGGGAATTGCTCTTTAGCATCCACAGCTTCTCCAATGGTGTAGGAGTCGCCCAAGCAAAGCATTGTATAGGTATGAGGTTTTGTAGGCATAACCATAAAGTTTGTCAGTAAAGTAAAAGCAATTATACTGTAAAATAATATTCGCATATATTAGAGCACTGTTTCAAAAGTATAGAAAACAGACGAATAAGGATTTACAAATTAAAGTATAACTAATTTATGTCAGGCAAATCACTCGATGAAGTATACGGCACCATAGATACTACGGGCAATATGAGCTGGCGTAAACGCTTCTTCTTGTTTATTGGTCCGGCTTTTATGGTCTGTGTAGGCTACATGGATCCAGGCAATTGGGCTACCGATATTGCAGGCGGAAGTAAGTTTGGGTATTCGTTGTTGTGGGTGTTGTTGATGTCGAACATGATTGCCTTGCTGTTGCAGAGTTTATGCGCGCGTTTGGGGATTGTAAGCGGAAGGGATTTAGCGCAAGCTTCGCGCGAAACCTATCCCAAAGCGGTAAACTATATGCTTTATGCCTTAGCCGAAATTGCCATAGCCGCTTGCGATTTGGCGGAAGTATTAGGCATGGCTATCGGCTTGAAACTCTTACTGGGCTTGCCGTTGATTTGGGGAGTGGCTATCGGTACGCTCGATACGTTTCTTATTCTTTACTTACAACGCAAAGGTATTCGCTATCTCGAAATCATTATTTTTTCGTTGGTGTCGGTTATCGGCTTATCGTTTGTGGTAGAACTGTTTTTCGCTAAACCTGTTATGGGCGAGGTGATGACGGGCTTCATTCCATCCATTGCCAATAACGAGGCGCTTTATATTGCCATTGGTATTATAGGCGCAACGGTGATGCCACACAATTTGTATCTACATTCGGCATTGGTGCAAACCCGCAGAAACGGAACCGATTCAGCTAGCATTTGGTCGGCCATACGCTTTAGCTTTTTTGATTCAGCTATTGCCTTGAACTTGGCATTTTTCGTAAATGCAGCTATCCTCATCGTGAGTGCGGCTGTGTTTTTCGGACATGGTTACACCGATGTGGCGAGCATTCAAAATGCGCACTCGTTGCTAGAACCATTGGTCGGAGAGCGTTTGGCGCCTACTCTATTTGCATTGGCGTTAATTGCAGCCGGACAAAGTTCCACCATCACCGGTACATTGGCCGGACAAATTGTAATGGAAGGTTATCTCGACTTGCGTATTGCTCCTTGGATTCGTAGGTTAATTACACGTGCTTTGGCTGTAGTGCCTACCATTTTTATTTTGCTCTACTATGGCGATGAAAAGGCCGATGAATTACTCGTATTCAGTCAGGTAGTATTAAGTTTGCAATTAGGCTTTGCTGTTGTGCCGCTCATTCATTTTGTGAGCGACAAACAACGTATGCGCGAATTTGCCATCGGCTTTTGGACAAAGCTCCTGGCTTGGGTTTCCGCTTCCGTTATTGTTTTCCTGAATCTGAAGATGGTGTTCAACGAAGTGGCTGAAAACAATGGCTCGATAATTTGGATTGTGATAATTCTGTTGTTTGTTTTATTGTTGCTTTATGTGTTTTTATTTCCGTTGTTACGTAAACGCAGTCAACAAGAAACCTTATTGCCACATGCACACACCATTCATGTTCCAACAATAGGAGAGGTGCATTATCAACAAATTGCTGTCTGTGTCGATTTTTCAATAACCGATGAAAAGGCTTTGCTCAAAGGCTTTGCGCTAGGAACCAAACAAAGTGTATTTCATTTAATTCACGTAGTAGAATCGGCTGCAGCCCGCGCTACCGGCAACGAAACCCGCGATTACGAAACGCATGTCGATTGGAAAATTCTCAACGAGTATTGTGATAAACTCAAACTGCAAGGCTTTCAAGTGATTCCACATATTGGTTTTGGTGTGCCGAAAACTGCCATACCTAAGTTGGTAGAAGACATTCATGCCGATATACTGGTGCTAGGCGCCCACCGCCACGAGGGTTTGAAAGATATCATCTATGGCGAAACCATTAGTGCAGTCCGACATAAAGTAAATTGCCCGGTGTTGATTGTATAAGAAGCCTTTAGCTACTAGCTGTTAGCTATTAGAGACTAGTAGGTTTTTTCTTTCACACTCCATTCTATAATAATAGCCAACTGCTTTCTTCAAGAACGCGTCAGCCCCTAATGGATATTAGCTAAAAGCTATCAGCTTTCCTAAATCAAGCGTCAGCCTCTAATAGCTAGCGGCTAACAGCTAGCAGCTTTCCACTAAAGCTTCTTTTTTTGTATCATTGCACCATTATGAAACCCGTTCACAATATAGGCGATACAGCACAATTCAAACGAGTAGTGCAAGATACGGATGCTGCTACTTTTGAAGGCGTGAATGTGCATCCGGTTATGGCAACATTTTCCATTACGCGCGATGCAGAATGGGCCGGACGAATCTTTGTTTTAGCCATGAAAGAGGAGCACGAGGAAGGCATCGGCACTTTTGTAAATGTGGAGCATTTGTCTCCCGCTTTTATTGGCGAAGAAGTAGTCTTCGAAGCTATAATTGATGAGCTATACAAAAATGTGGTGAACTGTTCATTCACGGCAAAGGTGGGAGAGCGTTTGGTGGCAAAAGGCCGCACCGGACAAAAAATCATAACAAAAGAAAAACTCGATCAACTATTTCAAACTTTACGCTAATTTGCGACCTCAATTGTTCCATTGGCATCGAAACCGCAACATATAGACATTCACAACCGCAAGGCTTCTTTCGAATACATTATCCTCGATAAATATTCTTGCGGTATCGTATTGGCCGGCTCTGAGATTAAATCGATTCGCGAAAACGGTTGCTCTATTAACGAGGCGTACTGCTATTTTCGAAGCGATGAGTTGTTTGTGAAAAGCATGAACATTCCCATTTATGAAAAGGCTACCATCAATAATCACGATCCCATGTCGGTGCGCAAATTGTTACTCAAAAAACGCGAATTGGAGCGCATTCAAACCAAAGTAAAAGAGCGCGGTGTAACTATCATTCCATTGCGCGTGTTCACTTCCGAACGCGGTTACTTGAAAATGGAAATCGGTTTATGTCGCGGTAAAAAATCATTCGATAAGCGCGATTCAATTAAAGAGAAAGACAACAAGCGCGAATTAGATCGGGTGATGAAAAAATACAGATAATTTAATTGTGCCGCGCCCGCTAAGCAGACGGGACGGGCTGTTCGCTCCAATCTTTCCCATAAGAATGGCAAAGGATTTCCACTTCCATCCCTCGCGGAGCATAGTGCAAAACTTCAAAACATTTTTTTTCAAAAGCATTTTTTTGTATCATTAGTTTGATGTAAATCTTTTTCCCATGAGCTACCTACTCGATTTTTTCAAAACTTTTGATGAAGAGCAACTCGCGCAATTCAAAATGCTCGATTTGAAAGGGAAAGAGGAGCTCGTTCGCGATGAATATGTTCGCTATGCCTCCGGTAAAAATTTCAACGAACAAGCGATCCCTGTTAAGTTTCAGCTTACCCAAAAACATTTCGATAAAATTGTTTCAGTGTTGTTAGATAAAAGCATTGTTCGCTTTTACAATAACGATTTTCGTTTGGCTATTCCTGCACTTTTCCGCAAAGGGCTTAGTCCACTTGTGATTCACGAATTAAAAATCATCGAACGCAAACTCCAAAAGTCTGCCGACAAACAAGAGCAAATTGCTTTTCTTAAAATTGCCGTTGAAACGTTAGCGGCAATGTATCACCCCAACTACGATTCGAAACTAACCCATAGCTACGGGAAAAAATATTTGGACGCATTAGGGAAAAAGGCTACTATCGATGATAAAGTATACACCTCGCTCATCATCCATCAAGGCGATATGATTGCCCAATGCTTTGCCGGTAACGAAAACAGCTACCGACCAACAGCATTGGCATTACTGCAACAATGGGAGAAAGCGTTGAAGAATGTGAAGTCGCCATTTGCTTTGTTCTATTATCATTTTATTTCAGCCTCTTATGTCAAATTTTTTGGCACCGAAGTAAAACCATTCACCGATGCATTGGAGAAAGCACTGCTTTATTTGCAACAATGCCCATCGGAAACGCAAGACGTATACACCTTCAAAGTATTATGTGAATTAGGATTCGGACATATTGAAGGCGTTAACTACAAAGCAGCACTACAATCGTACACCACCGCATTTTCGCAACTGAAAGATAGTGGAAGCATCAGCTATTATCCCAAGTCTTGTTTTTTTAATGCTTGTATCTTAGGCAATGATATCACCTTAGCTAAACAAGTTTTTAATCAATATCTTAAACAGTATTTAGGTGCCGGAGTGAATCGTTCTTTACAATTTGATGTACTTGTAAATGCCATTGTGTTGAATTTGTATACAGCCGATGCAGAAGGCTGTTATTCCTATCTGCTTCAACTTATGGCCTATAAAAAGAACGAGATAACCCGCATGGGGCAGTTACTTATTCGCATTTGCGAAAACCTCTATTTTTATCGTATCAACGATTTTCAACAAGCCAAAACAATTGCACTCCGCAATGTAAAGTTCATGTCTCGTCCGGAAAATAAGAACGACCAATACACGTATTACAAAGCATTTTTTGATTGTATTTTTCAATTCAGTAAACAGCGCCTTGCCGAGAAAAGTATTTCAAAAGACCTGCTGCTACAGAAACAATCTTTGCATGGAGGTATGTATGCAATGTTCAACAACTTACTCTAAATCCTATTTTCCCGAAATTGACAAATTCTTACTGAATTTACAGCGCATAGCCTTAGCTCGCGTATGTTTGTCTAAACAAAAAATAAACAGACAAATATGAAACAACTACTCATCGCATTCGCAGTTTTACTATCGGTATCCGCTTGCAACAAAGGCGCATTCAAAAAGGCAGAAGGTTCTTTCAAAGTCAATGGTAACAAGTATTCTGTTAGTGAGGATATGATTTCGGCAGGATATTATAACGGTGGAAGTTTGTTGCAAGTAACCCTTGGCGGTGGACCAAGTTCTACCTTTGCACCAACATTAGTGGTGGATTTAAACAAGGTAAATGCCGTAGTGCCTATTTCAAAAGGGGCAGAAGGCTTTACGTATTTTGGAGCCAATAGTGCCGTTCAATATTTCCCTATTTCCGGTGAATATAAAATTACAAGCCACAGTGCCGGAAATCCGGCCTCACAACACACCGAGGGTACTTTTAGTTTCAAAGCCGTAAGCCAATATAATTCAACAGATACAGTTGAAATTACCGAAGGGTATTTTTATGTAAACAACTATTAGATTTTTAAACGCTGTCAGGTTTCTGAACCCTGGCTTGGTTTGTACTTTGCCAATTCCCCCAACAAAAAAGTCGGTAGCATGCTGCCGACTTTTTTTGTTATGTGCCATTTATTACGCTCACTTATAGTTTCAATATCGAGTTGTAAAATGGGTACTTATACCTATTTCCGGAGCTATGCCTTTACTTAACTTTGGAGCATATATTTTTCACCTAAAAAAAATGAAATGAATAAACATTACACAAAAAGTATAACCATCGTATTGCTATTTGTCTTAGTCTTCTTCAAATGGGAACATACTGTTGCACAAAACATAAAACTGTATGGAATGACAGCCGTAGGCAAAGGTATTTTCGAATACGATTTAGCCTCTGGCGCGCTGATTCCCAAAACAAACTTCTCGCTTCATCCTCAAGATGGACTGAGCGGATTCGGAAGTCTAATGAAAGCATCAAACGGCAAAATTTATGGGATGACGCACGATGGTGGTATCGCAGGTAGTGGCGTAATCTTTGAGTTTGACCCCATTACAGGTGTAAACAAGTTTGTTCATCAGTTTAATGGAACCGATGGTCAGAGTCCATACGGATCTTTGTTAGATGCCGGTAACGGAAAGTTGTACGGCATGACCAATGAAGGGGGATTATACGACAAAGGTGTAATCTTCGAATATGTTTTGGCAACAGGCGTTTACACAAAAATTGTAGACTTCAAAACACTTGACCCAAATGCTAATGGCGGTAATCCATACGGCAGTTTAATGAAAGCGTCTAACGGCAAATTGTATGGAATGACCAATCAAGGTAATTCTTCTGCTTTCCCGGGTGCAAAGAATGGAAATATTTTTGAGCTCGACCCATCTAACAACCAATTCACTGTGAAACGCGGCTTTAGTGGAGCAACAGGAACTGCATACACACCCAAAGGCGATTTAGTGGAAGCGCACAATGGTAAGCTATATGGACTAGCCGGTGGAGGTATGGAAGGGCGGGGCTGTATCATTGAATTCGATATCGCAACAAGTGTTATAACCGTTAAATATTATTGGAGAGTTACCAATCCCAACAACCAAACCACCTCTGAAGGCTCGAACCCAGAGGGCTCATTATGCTTAGGGGCCGATAGTTTATTGTATGGACTAACCAAAGATGGCGGAACTACTGTGCCGGGTACAGGTTCAGGGGTTTTGTTTACTTACGATCCGCGCACAGACGTATATACAAAGAGACATTCTATAGACCCTACACTAATAGGCAGTCAACCTAGAGGCACACTTATTCAAGCCTCAAACGGTAAATTTTATGGCATGGTGTATAGAGGGGGTACTGCACAAAACAAAGATGGCGGACTTTTTGAATACGATCCAATTGCCGACACTATTGTATCCTTACATTTTTTCGATGACAATGATTTCAAAGATGCCTTTTATGGAAAATTATTAGAAATCGATTTAGGAACTACAGCAATTCAAACCATAAATGCCAATACTGCATTTACATGTTATCCCAACCCGGCAACCAATGCCCTATTTGTTAAGTCGACTTCCCCAATTGAGGAGGTATCGATTACTGATTTGACAGGCAAAGTGCTGATGACATCTGCAAACCTTTCTAGTAATGAAGTGCAACTAGGTATAGCGGATTTAAACTCGGGCATGTATTTCGTAAATGTTCAAACCAATGGGGTATTAAGTACTCAAAAATGGATTAAGCAATAAGGTTTTACTCCATTTAGTACAACAAAATAATTGACAAAAGCACAATAAAAAAGCCTGTAGTATTCTACAGGCTTTTTTAGTCTAATTATCGCTGAAATTAATTCGCAGCAACACTTTTACGAATAATGTTCAATGCTCCACCGGCTTTGAACCACTCGATTTGTTGTGCGTTATAGGTATGATTTACTTTGATTTCGTCTTTCGATCCATCAGCATGGTTCAATACCAATGTAAGTGGAGTTTCAGGCGCAAAAGTAGTTAAACCTAATACATCAACAGTGTCATCTTCTTGAAATTTCGTGTAGTCGTTTTTGTCGGCAAAAGTTAAGCCCAACATACCTTGTTTTTTCAAGTTGGTTTCGTGAATACGAGCGAACGATTTTACCAATACCACACGAACACCTAAGTGACGAGGCTCCATAGCCGCGTGCTCACGCGAAGAACCTTCACCGTAGTTTTCGTCACCCACCACAATCGAACCAATGCCCGCTGCTTTGTAAGCACGTTGTACGTTAGGCACTTCATCAAATTGTCCGGTCAATTGATTTTTCACTGAGTTCGTTTTCTCGTTGAAGAAATTCACAGCACCAATCAACATGTTGTTCGAAATATTATCTAAGTGTCCGCGGAATTTCAACCATGGTCCGGCCATAGAAATATGATCCGTAGTACATTTTCCTTTTGCTTTAATCAATAATTTCAAGCCTTTCAAATCAGTACCTTCCCATGCTGCAAATGGATCTAACAATTGCAAACGAGACGAAGTAGGCGAAACATTGATGGTTACTGCACTTCCGTCAGCAGCCGGAGCTTGATAGCCCGCGTCTTCTACCGCAAAACCTTTTGCAGGCAATTCAAAACCCGATGGAGCATCCAATTTCACTTGCTCTCCATTTTCGTTCGTTAATGTATCGGTTAACGGATTGAATCCTAAATCTCCCGCAATCGCCAAAGCCGTTACAATTTCAGGCGAAGCCACGAATGCATAGGTATTCGGGTTACCATCCTGACGAGCCGCAAAGTTTCGGTTGAACGAGTGAATAATTGTGTTTTTCTCTTTTTTCTCAGCACCTACACGGCTCCACATTCCAATACAAGGACCACATGCATTCGCAAATACTTTCGCACCAATCGCGTTGAAGGTATCAATAAATCCATCGCGACTGATGGTGTAACGAATCAACTCTGAACCCGGTGTGATACTGAATTCCGCTTTCGATTTCAAGTTTTTGTCTTTCACTTGTTGTGCCAGCGACACCGCACGCGAAATATCTTCGTACGAAGAGTTTGTACAAGAACCAATCAAACCAGCTTCTACTTTCAAAGGCCATCCGTTTGCAGCTGCAGTCTCTTTCATTTTCGAAATCGGTGTAGCTAAATCCGGAGTAAATGGTCCGTTGATGTATGGCTCTAATTCATCCAAGTTAATCTCAATCACTTGATCGTAGTATGCTGAAGGATTCGCCAATACTTCAGGGTCCGCATTCAAATGCGCTTTCACGGTGTTAGCCGCATCTGCAACATCAGCACGCTCTGTAGCGCGTAAGTAACGTTCCATACTCTCATCGTAACCGAAGGTAGAAGTAGTAGCACCGATTTCCGCACCCATGTTACAAATCGTTCCTTTACCTGTACAGCTCATCGATGTAGCACCTTCGCCAAAATATTCAACAATAGCACCGGTTCCACCTTTCACGGTTAAGATACCTGCCACTTTCAAAATCACATCTTTAGCCGAGCACCAACCGCTTAATTTGCCGGTTAATTTCACGCCAATCAATTTCGGGAATTTCAACTCCCACGCCAAGCCTGCCATTACATCACAAGCATCGGCACCACCAACACCAATCGCTACCATACCCAAACCACCGGCATTCACCGTGTGCGAGTCAGTACCAATCATCATTCCACCCGGGAACGCATAGTTTTCCAACACAATTTGGTGAATGATACCTGCACCCGGTTTCCAGAATCCGATACCATATTTATTCGATACAGAAGCCAAGAAATTAAATACCTCTTCACTTTCGTTTTTTGCTCTTGTTAAATCGTCTCCGGCTCCGTCACGCGCTTGAATCAAGTGATCGCAGTGAACGGTAGAAGGTACAGCCACTTTCGGACGACCAGCCTGCATAAATTGCAACAAGGCCATTTGAGCCGTTGCATCCTGCATCGCCACTCTATCCGGTGCGAAATCTACGTATGAATTTCCACGCTCGAAATTTTCCAACTTCGTATCAGCGTGTAAATGCGAATACAATATTTTTTCAGTTAAAGTCAATGGACGACCCAAAGCCTTTCTTGCCGCTTCAACCTTCGCAGGTAACTCAGCGTACACTTTCTTGATCATTTCAATATCGAATGCCATAAAGATGTTTTTGGTTTAATAATTCAAATTGTTTGCATGTTAAATGCGGTGCAAATGTAGAAAACCTACGCTAAACTGCGAACTCCTGCCTACCCTAAAATCGGTGGAATTATAAAATTAGCGAAAATTCGCAATTCACTTGTGGTGTAAAATGCCCGAAATTGGGCACTCCCCGCTAAGAAGCGGGTCGGGCTGTCCGTTGCAATCTCTTGCACTAAGAAGCGCAAGAGGATTTCCACTGCCATCCCTAGTGCAAATCCGAAGTAGATAATAACATTGTACCCAAAATCTACCTGCTGTCTAGGCTTGGTTGGTGGCGGAACACCAACCAATGGAGAAAACTCGTTGCAGATACTATCCGTTTTTGTTTAATAAAAAGGCTGCACGTTCATAGTGCAGCCTTTTTGTAAATTCATTTTTACTCAATTCTATTGTAGGTTAACAATCATTTTTTTTGATTGAATTACTTTTTGATCTATGCGCAGGCTGTATGTATAAGAACCATTTTGTAATTGGTTATTATCGATTGTAATTCTTCCATTTCCGGTTGTGTTTATAGGATAAGTCTGCACTAAACGACCTGCTATATCCAATATTTGAATTTCCGCTTTATTGTCTTTTTCAGGTATGTAATAAGCGATAGAGGTTTCGCTGTCAAATGGGTTTGGATAGTTCTGATATAAAGTAGCAATTGAATTGTTTTCTATTGGTTCATTAATTCCTGATACATTGTCTTTGCTAATGCAAAAACTATCAACCAATAGGCCTAAATCACCAGCATTGGCATTATTGGTTTGTCTTATCCAAAGTCTTGAATAATTGCTCGTTAAAAGAGAAGCCGGAATTTGGAAATTAACAGTGGTCCAACCAGTATTATTAACAAAATTTGCTTTTGTAGAAACTTTTAGTGCACCCGATGGAATATTAGCAATGGATGAAGTTCCTATTGTGTTTACATATGTATAGGGTATTGCATTTTGAAGTAAATAAAATTCAATATTCAAATCAGTAGTTGAGCCAGAAAGAATGAGTGTTCTTAATGCCATACTCACCGTGTATGTGTTTCCTGTAGTAAAATTATACACATAAGCTATTCCATCAGTTTTTTGAGGATTTGAGTTCCCATTTGTGTTTAAACAAACATAGTTGCTGTCGTTGGCAGCCGTAACGCCAGGAACTTGATTATACCAAAAAACAGAAGGTGCACCATTCACCACTTCCCATTTATTGTAATAGCAATTGCCTGTTCCGGAACAGCCGCCATTACTCAGGTTTCCATACACATGAAAGGCATGAGCACCATCTAATCCTCCATTTGATTTAAGTTTTGATTGAGGGATATTATCAAAACTTTCACAAGTTGATTGTGAAAACAAATTTGCTCCAAGTAAGGCAGAAATAAAAAGTAGAGTTGCTTTTTTCATGTTTTAAGGTTTTTTTTTCATGATAAATATAGCGAAGGTAATGTAATCCGACAGTAAATATAAGAAGACTGCAATTTTTCTCCCTCGGTTCGTGTCATCACGAAACGAAACTATTTATGTAATTCTTATGGTCAGTGGCGACACGAACCATGGGAAAATTAATGGAGAAAACTATTTAATGATTGCCTCTTCAATCAACTTGTTTACTTTTTTAGCCACTTCTTTGCCACACAAAAAGTAGCTGTCTAAAATTTTCACACCGGGGTCAAACGCAGTTGTGTTATTTCCATTTAGGTAACTTGGAATAGGCTTAGCAGTATGCTGTAATACTAGAGTTCCGGAACTGTCTCTTACATTGATTTGAACAATTAATGTTCTATAAGCCATGGATGTTTTAAAATAACCGTCCATCATAAATAATGGCATTACTTCCATAGTATAAGCACATAAAGGCTTGTCGGTTTTTACAACAGCTTTAGGACTTAATTTCGCATATACACCGTCTATAAATGCCTTTTCATACACTTCTGTCTTGTCTCTATACCAGTTTTCCTCCCATCTATCGCCCTTTCCGGGCTTCTTTGCATTGCGTTCATCTTTTGTCCGCTTAACAAAGTCTATTTCTTTCTCGTCATTCACCAGCAACGAGTCGTAATTGAATGCAATAAAAAAGCTGATCGGATGCTTATTCCCTTTGACTGTTTTATCCAAAGTGTGAACTTCCTTTTTTGGTGTAAATGAAGTCAGCCATAACAAACCAATAATAAGATAGAGGGGTTTAAGATACATAAGATGTTGTGTGTGATATTCCGTAAATGTAAATATTTGTTTTTCTTGTCTTGGACAATAAGTATTCCCTTAATTAGCGCAAGTGTTTTTAACACGAATTATTCCATCCATTTTCCATTCAAACCACAATTTCGCGTGAGGTGGTGCAGTGGAAATCCTTTGCCGATTCCAAGAGGCAAAGATTGCAACGCAACAACCGGTGCCGCTTCAAAGCGGCACACGCCCAAAACATCACCCTGCAAATATTTTCTCTCAACCAACAACCCTCAACCAATAACTGCATTATTTCTCCAAATCATTCGTTATGTTTGCTACCTGTGAATTTGAAAGAAAATATACGGCTGGCACTGCGCGCAATTTTGGGCAATAAATTACGTACCATACTCACATTGGTGATTATCGCCATTGGGATTAGTGCGCTTATTGCAATTATCACCGCCACCGAAGGCATTACGCGTAAGCTCACCAGCAGTTTCAGCGAAATGGGCTCAAATACCTTTTCACTAAAAAACGATGGCTCGCTCAAACGCAAGCGAAGAGGGATGCCTAACATCAGCGGAAACCCTAATATCACTTATTTTCAAGCCAACGAGTTTCGCAAGCGCTACAAATTTCCGGCTTTGATTTCGGTCTCTGCTTTGGCCGATGCACAATCTGTAATTCGCTACGACAATAAAAAAACCAACCCAAATGTGAAGGTGTTTGGGGTAGATGAAAATTATTTACAAGCCTCCGGTTTTTCTATCGGACAAGGACGAAATTTTTCCAAACAAGAAGCCGAGAATGGCCAAAATGTGGTGCTCTTGGGCGTTGATGTGGTATCGAAATTATTCACCAACAAAGACTCTGCGCTACAACAGCAAGTCACCATTGGCAGCACGAAATACAAAGTAATTGGCATTTTGGCGAGTAAAGGGGCAAGCCAAGTGAGTACCGATAATCAGGCAATGATTCCGGTGTTGGCAGCTAAATATAATCTAGGCGATCAAAGTACATCGTACATCATAAATGTAATGATCAATAATACCACGCAGCTCGATCAGGCGATTGAAGAGGCCGTTGGTGCCATGCGCACCATTCGCAAATTGGCATTAGACAGCGATGATGATTTTGCGATTATTAAAAGCGATCGTTTGGCTTCGCAAGTGATTTCACAGCTGAGTTATGTACGCTACGCCACTTTGGTGATCGGCTTTCTTACTTTGATTGGTGCAGGGATTGGCTTAATGAATATTATGTTGGTAAGCGTAAACGAGCGAACCCGTGAAATCGGTATCTGTAAAGCCATTGGTGCGAATCGCAGAACTATTCTTATTCAGTTTTTAACGGAGAGTATTACCATTTGTATGATGGGTGGTTTAATTGGCATTGTGTTAGGTTTACTGCTTGGCAATTTAGTGGGCTTGGTGCTGTCTTCCGGTTTTATTATGCCTTGGTTGTGGATGATTTTAGGCATAGTGTTTACCTTCTTCATTGGCTTGATTGCGGGTATTTATCCGGCCTATAAAGCGGCTAACCTCGATCCGGTTGAAGCGTTGCGCTACGAATAAAAAAGGGCTCAACTTCCGCTGAACCCCTTTCTAATTAACAACCCCCATTGTTATCTCATGATGCTGATTCGCTTGGTTACCGTTTGCGAAGCAGATGTTAGTTTAACGATGTATTCACCGTTGTATAAAGTTCTTGTATCGAAGTAAGCAATAGTACTGCCTTGATAAATTGTTTGTTGGTCGATTTGTTTCCCGGCAATATCGAACAATACCACCGCTAAGTTTTCTTTTGTCAAATCATTCAATTGTACAGCAATAAAATCGTTAGCCGGATTTGGGAAAACACTAATATCGAATTTGTTTTTATCCTCATCTGAAATGCCTGTTGTAGAAGGTGTGTAGGTGGTTACTGTTTCTGTAATAGAACCTACTTTTGCGGCTACTTTTGTGCCATAATAGGTTGGTCCAATCAAATACGGATATGCCGAATTCCAATTGGCATCAACGGTTGCAAAGTAGCAATAGGTGCCGTTTGGATATTCCGGGGTTACACAAAATCGCCCGTTGTGCTCATCCAAATAATCGGAGCTGGTGGGTGCTGTATAACCATAATCTTCTTGGAAAGAACCTAAAGGATATGTTGCATTTACGTTTGGACCTGCCGTTACTGAAGCTCCGGTGTATAAAGTATTTCGCACTGTAATGTTGCGTAAAGAGTAACTTGTTTTCATACGAACTATACCGCCAGTACCATCTGTGTTTTTGTAGGCATAAGCTCCATAAACGGGAAAGCCATCATACGCAAAACCAATAAGTGGCGAGTGTTTTGTACTATCAATAGCGTATAGTCCATCGGCATCATAAAGATTGCAAATGGTTGAGATGTTTACTAAGTCTAGCTTAAATGCACTTGGGTTTTGGTGATGGTGGTAGTTGGTGCCGGCCGGATGTCCTTTCGAGCAGTCGAATCCTTTTTTCTCATACACAATAGCATCTCTGTTCCAAACACCATCGCCTGCTCCGCCTAGTGGTCCACCCGCAAAGGCACCGGTAGAGTTCTTCCAAGAAATAGCATCGCTAAAATTAAACATGGCTACACCATTGATGAACACACCAATATTACCCAGTGACGTTTTTACTGCAGCTCCTGTGTTTTGCACCGGATTTAATGGGAATTTAAAAATTGCATTTTGACTACCGGCTTGATTGGTATTGCCATCTAGATAAGGGCCTACAACATAAGATGGAATGCCTTGCGTGCTGATATACACATTGTTAGTCGAGTATTTTACCGATTGCACATTGGCAATTAGTGATGGGTCGTTTATGGCCGTTGAGTTTCCGGATACATAATGTCGTCCTTTAATGGTTGTGTTTTGCATCCAAGATGTAATAGCCGGATTCGTTTGAGCATTTACCGTAAAGGCAGCCATTAAGAGAATTGCGGATAAAAGCTTTTTTTGTTGAATCATACGTTGTGTGTTTATGGTTAGACGATTATTAGTTTTAAAATCCCTCGCTTAAGGCAATAAAATGTGTTTTGGATAGGCAAAATTTGGGTTGAATAAAAAGGATTTATCGCTAAGGGTCAATAAAAATGCGGTTAAATCAACCTGTTCATTGGCAGATAATACAATAGGTTGCTCAAGTTTAGGTGAAAGTGTATTGCTTTTTTGAATGCCTGAAGTGTAATGTTTTAAGACCGCAGTAAGCGTTTTAAACCGTCCGTCATGCATGTAGGGATACGAGAATTCAATATTGCGTAATGTGGGTACTTTAAACTTAAGAGAATCGTTCGCCTGATGAGAAATGTGGATTCTTCCATAATCGTTAAGACTAGTATCCATAGGCAACCCGTTGTTTTCAAATGATTGATTTGTAAACAGTGGTTCAGTATGACAAGGGGAACAATGGGTTTTAAATAATCGGTATCCGTTTTCTTCTTTCAATGTAAACGTACTTTGGTGCCGCATCACACTGTCGTATTTTGCATTTGCACTCACTATTGTCAACAAAAACTGTCCAATGGCTTTTAATGTATGTTCTCCGGTAATAATGCTATCGCCAAAGGCTTTTCGAAACAGCGATGGATAAATTGTTGAGGCTTGAAGTTTCGTGACTACATGTTCAATGGTTTCATCCATTTCAACCCTGTTATGCATAGGGGCTAAAGCCTGAACTTCAATGTTATTCACTGCTCCATCCCACATAAATAGTTTGTTCCACGCTAGATTCATTAAAGCCGGAGAATTTCGAGTGCCAATTTTATCTTCTATCCCATGGCTTAATGCATGGTCTACATGGGTAAAGGCATTGTAGGGCGAATGGCAACTCGCACATGAAATCGTATTGTTTCTAGAAAGTATTGGGTCGTAAAATAAAGCTCTTCCTAATTCAATGGTGGAGTGTTTTAATGGTTTGATTTTGAAGTCGTAATTTGGTTTTGGCCAGCCTTTAGGGATGGTAATGTTTGTGTGTTCGCCTGTTTTAAAGGCAATGGCGATAACACTTAAAAATATAACAACGGCAATTCTTTTTTTCATTTCACAAAAAAGCTACGAGTCAGTAATTTTGAGAGCTTTACTGCATCTGCATTAGGCGACATTACATGATGCGTTTCTTGTAAGTTGAATGAGGTAATAAACTGTTTTAAATCTACATATACTTTAATCTCATTGCTATCTGCACAAGGACGACTAATGTTTTGTATCGTTTCAAACGGAATCATGTAACCACCCAAATGGAATTCAAATGCATGGTTGAGGGAATGCACCAGGTTTGATGTTCCTTCCAATTTTACGTTAATGTAACCACTTTGCCATGTCCAATACATGCCTTTGGTAGGGTCGAGGTCTCCGCCTAAAACTCCGGCTGAGTTGGTGCTGCTGTCAATCCCTATGTTAAAGCGAATGCTGTCAAAGTCAAGGGTTTTAGGTATGTTGAGTAGAATGGTATTGCTTTTTTCTTGCGCAGCATCTATAAGATGAAAACTGTTTTTTTCTTTCCATGCCTTTTGTGAATGGTGGTATAATTCAATCGCTGAAACATAGAATTTTACGGTCTCAAATCGAATACTATCCGATGTGTTGAAGTGGAAAGTAGTATCGAGAATGGATGCTGAAGTGTTGCTAAAAAAGGGGATAATCTTCAACTGAACAAGTTTTACTTGTTGCGCAACAAGTGAAACTTCGCTTAAAAGTAGCGCCAATAGACAGATAAGTAATCGCATTTTTTATCGTCTTCCTTTTGGCCTCCCAAATAAATTTGCAATCTCTTGCGTGAGCTTTTCGAAATCTTTTTGTTGATTAGGCTTACATAGTTGTTTTATGTCTTCAAAGTGCTTGTAGTGTGTGCGTTCAATGTATGTTTGCACATTCGCGATTGCAGCAATTAGCGAGTCTTTGGTGTGTTGATCAACCTCTTCATTCAAGTGACTATACAGTGTGTTTTTGAGCTTCAAAATTTGCTTGTCCGATTTTCTGATTTCACTTCTATGCCATTCCACCATTTGGTCGTAAGCTTTTATTTGGACATCGTCAAAGCGTAGTTTTTCAATGATTAGCTTTTTCGGACCTTCAGGATTAGGATGCGGTTTTCGCATAAATAAGGCAATCACCAATAGCAAATTGACGACCAACAAACCAACAATAACAATACTTAGTAGCTTTAACTTGTTCATTTATATAATTCGTTTTGCGGTAATAAATTCATGCTTTGTACTAGGTTTTTTTCTTGCTTCGAGGCAATAAATGTATTCACTAGCAAAGCCCCATTGACTATAACCACAACGCCCAAACTAAGACTTAATACCCATGTTAATGCGGGCGAAAAAGTGCTTTCTTTTGTGTTGCGGATGCGTTGTTGAATTCTGGTCAACAAGAATGGCGGTGCACTTACTTTTTGCACTTGGTCCAATATGTTTAACTCATTTTCCATAACTTCCGGTGTTCTGTTTGTTTGACGACATTCTCATCGGTTTCCTTCGTTTTGTTTTAGTTTTTTTAAAAGTGCAACTTTTGCCCGTTGTATGAGCGACTCTGCAGCCTTTGAGCTCAATTCCATTATTTCTGCAATTTCAGCCAACGATTTGTGTTCGATCTTGTTTAAAATCAAGGCTGTCCTTTGGTTTTCGGGAAGATCATTGATTAATACAAATAGTGCAACTAGCGATTCTTTATTTTCCAATAGCACTCCGGGGTGGTCAAACGATTTAATATCATGCTTAATTGCTCCTGTATCTTCAAAAAATAGGGAAGAAAAAATACCTAATCGCTTTTTGCGTTTCTTGGCTTTGATATAATCTAACGACTTATTAATTGTAATTCGGTACATCCATGTGCTCAGTTTTGCATTTTGCTGAAACCCTTCAATAGATTGATGTACAGACAGAAATACATCTTGTGTTATTTCTTCGGCATCTTCAGTATTTTGAACATACTGTAGCGCCAAGTTGTACACGAGGTCTTTGTGCGCATGATAGAGTTCTTCGAAATTCAACTTTCCGATTCTTTTTCTAAAAATAATTTATTCAACAAACTATTTCTTTAAAAGCGCGTTCCTGTAATTTTCTATCTTCATATTCGAGTGAAAACACCTAAACACATAATTCGCGGTCGCGGTGCGCAAAGTAATCCTAACAATCGATTTGAGAAAAATTCGGTGGAGCATTTTTTAGATGATTTACCAACGGATGAAGAGCGTGAAGCGTTGTTGTATCCTCATCCAAAAACTGTTTTTAAGGATGTTTTTCCCAGAACAATATTCAATAAGGTAACCAGTCCTGATTTACCCTTTAGTTACAGTGCTAATCCTTATCAAGGTTGTGAGCATGGTTGTGTGTATTGCTATGCACGGAACTCACATGAATATTGGGGTTATAGTGCCGGCAAAGATTTTGAACAAATCATTTTGGTGAAAAAATCGGCCCCAGAGTTGGTGCGACAAACATTGCAAAAGAAGAACTGGAAGCCTGAGCTGGTCACCTTTTCCGGTAATACTGATTGCTATCAACCCATTGAACGGAAGTTAGAACTAACGAGAAATTGCTTGAAAGTATTTGCCGATTTCAAACATCCCGTAGCTATTATCACCAAAAACGCCATGGTAGAGCGTGATACCGATATTTTGTCGGAGTTAGCAAAGCAAAACTTGACAACGGTAATACTTTCACTCAACACTTTGGATGATATTGTAAAAGGTAAGCTGGAACCGCGTACTTCATCCGTTCGTAATATTCTTCGGGCTATTCGTTCACTAACCGATGCCGGAATTCCGGTGCAGGTATTGGCAGCGCCTATTATACCTTCGCTGAACGACAATAATATTATTGATTTAGTGAAGGCGGTTGCCGATGCCGGAGCTATTAATATCAACTATGAAGTAGTTCGGTTAAATGGGCAAATAGGAGCAATCTTCGAAGATTGGGCGGAACTGCATTATCCGGATCGGAAAAATAAAATCATGCATCACATTCAAGATTTACATGGTGGGAAAGTGAATGATAGCCGTTTTGGAATTCGCATGAAAGGAGAGGGCATTTGGGCTGATTTAATTAAACAACAGTTTAGGGTGGCAAAGCAAAAGTATCTTCCACGTCCTAAAACTATCAACCTGGATTTTTCTCTTTTTAATCCCAAAAGAGACCAGCAACTCAATTTGTTTTAATATCGGATAGAAAATTGGTTGAATTTACCGATGTTTTGTATATTTGTATCGGTTCATGTTAAATTTTAATTTATCCGATATTAGTGGGCTACAAGAATCTTTCGACAGATTAGCTACAAAAAAGCAACGTTTAGTTGCCCAAAGGCCTTTGCCTGCCTCTGTTTTAGCTAAAATTCGGGAGGGGTTAAACGTAGAATGGACCTACAATTCCAATAGTATTGAAGGTAATACACTAACGCTTAGAGAGACCAGAATTGTTTTGGAAGATGGGATGACGGTGAGTGGGAAGTCGCTTCGCGAACATTTCGAGATTACTAATCATCACGAGGCTATTGGTTATTTGGAAGAAATTGTAAACCCGCAGTATAACATTCGAGAGCGTGATATTTTAGACATACACGCTCTAGTTATGTCGAAAATTGAAAAAGAATTTGCCGGCAGGTTGCGCAGTGGGGGTGTTCGTATTGTTGGGGCTAATTTTGTACCGCCCAATCCGCTTAAAGTCCCCGTTTTGCTTCAAGCGTTAATCGATTTTGTGAATACCAATCCCATGCAACTCAGTGACATTGTGTTGGCAACAGTATTTCATCATCGCTTTGTTTGGATTCACCCTTTCTTTGACGGCAATGGCAGAACCGTTCGTTTAGCCATGAATCTCTTGTTGATGCGTTCGGGTTATCCTCCGGCTATCATTCTAAAGAACGATCGAAAAAAATATTACGATGCATTGAACCAAGCCAACAATGGCTCATACAAGAAATTATTGTTGTTGATGGTGCAGGCACTGGAACGCTCTTTAGATATATACTTGAGTGCGTATCCCGGCACCTATGAAGAGTATAAGTCCATCACCTCAATAATTGAGGAAGAACAAATGCCATATGGGCAAGAGTACCTGAGTTTATTGGCACGTCAAGGGAAAATTGATGCGTACAAAGAAGGTCGAAATTGGCTAACTACCAAAACTGCAATTGACGATTATCTCAACAATCGTAAGCGGAAACGCAAGAAGTAAATGCCGAAACGACAGTGAAACAGGCTGTCGTTTCGTTTTTATAAAACTCTATATTTCATTTCCACGCGTTTATCGCTCCATATATCATCAGGCGTTATCATGCGATTTTTGGGAATAAAAGTGATGCCTGCTTTGGCAAAGCACTCGTATACTAATTCCGAGCACACGTATTTTTTATCGCGTTTACGTTTGCCGATTTGAAACAAAATACGCAGTGCAATTCGAACAATTTCTGAATTATCATAAGGTTTCGTCAATTCGTCTAAACCAAAGCTAATCGCGTTGTTCGTAGCTTGTGTATCGGGCGCAGGTTCCAATTTAGCAATAGCCACTTGTCCTTTGTAGGGCTTATTTTTTCCGTGATAATCTTTCACATATTTCGAAAGCGGTGCTAAGCGTACGCCATACATTTTCTCGCTTTCAAGTACTAATATTCTACCAAGATTTTCGTCTTTGTATATCATACCCACATGACTCCATACCGATGCTGTGAAATGTTGAATTAATCTCGAAAAGCGATAATCGCCAGAGCAAAAAATTAAATCGCCAGTTTTCAGTTCATCACGAATGCTCAAATAATCTATCTTATCGATTTGCTTTAGTGCTTTTTTTGTGATGGATTCGGCCATAAACAAAAGTTATCTGTTGTTGAATTATTGAAATTACAATTCTATTCTTAAAATTGTTGTAAATGAAAGTAGACCAACAACTTTACCTCCAAGCTTTTGAAAAGATGTGTAAGGCAAAAGCCATGACCACACTGTATGAAGAGCGAAAAGATATTTGTGCCAAGTATGTACATGCCACTTCAAGAGGGCATGAAACCATCCAATTGGCTGCGGCATTGCAATTGAAGCCACAAGATTTTGTATACCCCTATTACCGTGACGATTCCATGTTATTGGGCATGGGATTTACACCTTACGATTTAATGTTACAATTGCTGGCCAAGGGCTCCGATTATTTTTCGGGCGGAAGAACGTATTACTCTCACCCCAGTAGTAATAGGGCCGATTTGCCGAAAATTCCGCATCAATCTTCGGCTACCGGAATGCAGGCTATACCGGCTACCGGTTCTGCACAAGGAATTCAATATAAAGAAATACAAGGCATTGAAACTTATCCTAGAGGCGAAGAACCTATTGTATTGTGTTCTTTAGGTGATGCCTGTGTTACAGAAGGCGAAGTGGCAGAGGCCTTTCAAATGGCGGCTTTACACCAGTTTCCGATTTTATATTTAGTGCAAGACAACGATTGGGATATCTCGGCACATTCATCCGAAATTCGTGCTATGGATGCCTCTGAATATGCGAAAGGATTTAAGGGTATTGAAGTAATATCTATAGACGGAACTGATCCGGAAGTTTGCTTTCAGACATTGTATACAGCCATCAAAAAAATTCGTGAAACGCGCAAGCCAATCTTGGTTCATGCTAAGGTACCTTTATTGAACCACCATACTTCAGGTGTTCGAAAAGAGTGGTATCGCAGTCCCGAAAATTTGGAACAAGATGCGAAACGCGATCCTTTTCCAAAATTCAGAGCTTTTTTATTGAATCAGCATTTTGCCGATGAAAATGCTTTAGCCGCAATTGAAAATGCCGCTATTCTTGAGGTGCATAACGATTTTGAAAACGCAGTAAAGGAAGCTAGTCCGGATGCCGATGAATTATATAAGTACATTTTTGCACCCAGTCAAATGGGTGAAGCAGGGGATAGAGAACCCAAAGGAGGGGAAGTAGTGATGATGGTGGATGCTGCTCTTCATGCAGTAGATGAAATTCTATCCAAACATCCGGAAGCATTGCTCTATGGGCAAGATGTTGGTGGTGAACTTGGTGGTGTGTTCCGAGAAGCGGCACTTTTAGCTAAAAAGTATGGCGATAAGCGTGTATTCAATACCCCAATCATGGAGGCTTACATTATTGGAAGTACAGTTGGGATGAGCGCTGTGGGTTGCAAGCCGATTGTGGAAGTACAATTTGCGGATTATATTTTTCCTGGGGTGAATCAATTATTTACGGAAGTGTCTCGATCGTGTTATTTAAGTAATGGTAAATGGCCGGTGCAGTCACTTATCCGCATTCCCATTGGAGCTTACGGTAGCGGAGGTCCTTATCATTCTTCAAGTGTTGAAACGGTAGTGTTACAGATGAAGGGCATAAAAGTGTTATATCCTTCGAATGCAGCCGATATGAAAGGCTTGTTGAATGCTGGGTTTTATGATCCAAACCCAGTAGTAATTTTTGAGCATAAAGGATTGTATTGGAGTAAAGTTAAAGGAACCGAAGCGGCTAAAACGATTGAGCCGGATGGAGATTATATTGTGCCGATTGGAAAAGGGAGAGTGGCTTTAGAGGCTAACAAAGAAAGACTAGATAATGGTGAAACACTTTGTGTTATTACTTATGGAATGGGTGTACATTGGGCGTTAAACGCAGCAAAACAATTTGAAGGACAAATAGAAATTATTGATTTACGCTCGTTAAATCCCTTAGACGAGGAGCTGATATTTGAAACGGTAAAACGACATGGGAAAGTCATTGTGCTTACTGAAGAAACGATTAGTTTTTCATTTGCCGAATCCCTAGCTGGTCGAATTTCAAGTAAATGCTTTACCTATCTTGATGCACCGGTTCAAGTTATAGGTGCTGCCAATACCCCCGCTATTCCTTTAAGTGAGAATTTAGAAAAGGCGATGTTGCCCAATGCGGAGAAGGTGGCAGAGGCGATTAGTGGTTTATTAAAGTTTTAACGAGTGGCTTTTTTTGGGAATTTTACATTGCTCAAATACTGGTTTTAAACCTTTTTGGAGAGAATTATTTAGCTTGCTTAATGTGTTTGTTTAAATGTTAAAAAGGAGTTTTTTAAGCTTTAATTGTGCATTTTCGGACCACTAAATCATAGACATGAAACTAAAATCTCTACTTGCACTTGCGCTTTTAATTGTCTCTGCACAATTTGTACAAGCACAAATTACAGCACAAATTGGTACAGGAAATGATGTGCCAGCCAATACACTTTATAGTCCGGTGTATCGTTTTTCTGCAACATCAACAACAACTGCAGTCAAAAGCGACATACTCTTTACGCAAGCTGAGTTAGCTGCGGTCGGTATTTATGCAGGGTCAACCATTACTAAGTTGGAGTTTAACAAAACAACACCCGATAGCTTCATTATACCGGCCAATTTTTCCATGTATTTGGGGAATACTGCCAATACCACTTTGCCTACCACTACTACTTGGGCATCCATTTTAGCATCGCATACTCAAGTATATACTAATTCAGCGTTCACTTTACCTAACACATCTGGTTGGGTGGCTATAAATGTTGCCCCATTTGTGTATACAGGCGGTTCTTTAGAGATTGCTACTGAATTAACCATGACCGGTAATGGCGGTGCTTCCGGATCATTCAAGTGGGAGTATACAGCTACAACTCCAGCAACAATGATTGTAGGTGTAACCGGCACAGGAACAACCCTAAATGGAAGTGTTGCCGGATATAAATATCGCCCAAACATTAAAATTACGTATTCCCCGGCAGCTTCAGTAAATGGTGCATTGAGTTTAATTACATCTCCAACAAGTATTTGTCCATCAGCGACAGATGTTGCTGTTGATTTTTCTAATGCAGGATTAGATACTATAACTTCTGCAATTATTAATTGGTCGGTAAACGGAGTGCTGCAAACACCTGATACTTTTGTGGGTTCACTTCCACAAGGTTCAAGTACTAACTTAACTTTGGGCTCTTATACTTTTTCTGCAGGAACTAGTTATGATTTAGTTTGCTTTATCTCGAGTGTGAATGGGGTAGCGGATCCTTTTACGTCTAATGATACACTCAAAAAACTTGGTTTTTTAACCGGTCTTTCAGGGAACTATACCATTAATAGTGGAGCTTCAACGAGTGGAACAAATTTTGCCAGTTTCACCGCTTTTGCCCAAGCGTTAAATGCGTATGGTGTTTGTGGTGCTGTAGTAGCAACTGTTACACCCGGCTCCGGTCCATATAACGAACAGATTAAATTCAATCAGATTTTAGGGGCCAGTTCTACCAATAGTGTTACCATTAAAGGAAACAATGAAGTGCTTACTTTTGCACCTACTTTAGCGAATAACTATTTACTGGCATTAGATGGTACTGATTATTTTACCATCGATAGCTTAAAATTAATTGGTACAGATCTTACATACGGAGGTGGAATTGTACTAACGAATGGAACAAGTAGAAACATTATTCAAAATTGCACCATTGATTTATCGGCAGTAACAAGTACTGGTACAAACTCGGCCGGTATTGCATTAACAGGAAGTTTCAGCTCACTAACATCGGTTGGATATGTAGGCGGACAGAATCTGTTTATGAACAATGTGATTAAAGGTGGAGCAAATGGAGGCCCTTACTACGGGATTACAACTTCCGGTGTTGCCGGTGCAGTAGGAACCAACGAAAATCAATTTATTGGGAATAAAATTTCGGATTTCTATTCTTATGGTTTTCGATTACAAAATATGAATACCGCCTTTGTTTCGCAGAATGAGATTTCTCGGCCACTACGTTCAACAACTACCACCTTTTATGGAATTTATCTGGCAACGTTAACGCCTAATGCAATTATAGAGAAGAATTTGGTACATGATGCTTTCACCGGAATTCCAACAAGTACATCAGCATGCTACACATTCTATTTTACAGGTTTGGCAACCGTTCCCGGGCAAGAAGTAGTTGTAAAAAACAACCAAGTATATAACTTGAATGGAGCAGGCACTATTTATAATTATTACCTCACTTCAGCCAAAGGGGTGAATTTTTATCATAATACTGCGGCAATAGATGGTGGCTCCGGAACAACTGCCACATATGGTTTCTATACTACATTAACAACTGATTCTATTCGCTATGTCAATAACATAATGAATATCACAAGAAACAGTACGGGTGCAAAGTATGGTTACTATTTAAATACTACACCAGCTAATTTTTATGCTAATTATAACGATGTATATGTGAGTTCCGCTTCTGGAACTAATGCCGTAGGTTATATTTCTGCTACACCGCAATTGACCTTACTCGATTGGCAAACAGCCTCGTTTGAAGATTCCAATTCAGTTTCAGTAGATCCTTCATTTGGAAGTTTATTAATTCCAGATTTAACGCCTAGTGCCGGTCCTTTGAACAATTCAGGGGCTAACTTACAAGCTATTGTTAACGATGATTACAATGGAGTGGCAAGACCAATAACACCGGATATGGGGGCATTGGAATTTACCCCACTGAATGATGAAGCCGGAGTTACGGAAATTATTAACGGTTTTTGTGCCAGCACATCGGATAGTATTTATGTGCGTGTGAAAAATTTTGGATTAGCAACATTGACATCGGTAAAAGTATATTGTACTGTAGATGGCACTCCAACACCAAACAGCAGTAACACGTTTAGTCTTAATGTTACTTCAGGGAATGATACTTTGTTAAATATGGGTGCATTCTCTTTTGCTCCGGGTAGCTCTCCGCAAATTATTGCATTTACATCGCTTCCTAATACGAATGCAGATGTAAATACGACTAACGATACATTAACAAAAACGGAGCTTTTAGGGTTAAACGGGAATTATACTATTAATAGCGCATTACCAACAAGTGGAATCAACTTTCAAACACTTAATGATGCTGCTACAGCTTTGAATAACTACGGTGTTTGTGGATCGGTTGTGTTTGATGTAGCGGTTGGAAGTGGTCCGTATATTAACGATCAAGTGACCCTCAATCAAATTAACGGAGCATCGGCAATCAATACCATTACGTTTCATGGGCATGGAGAGCGCGCTGAATTCCTTTCCACCAATACGGCAAAGCGAGCACAATTCAACTTCAATGGCTCAGATTATGTTACAGTTGATAGTTTTGTTATCGTAGCATTAGGTTCTACATCTTCTCAATATGGTGTTGGATTTGCTTTATACAACACTACCGATTATAATCAAATTATAGGCAATAAAATCTATGTAGATTCCACTCTGGGTTCTTCTAATTATGCCGGTATTTTTATTTCCGCTTCCGCATCAAGTGCAACCACTTCTGGTGCAGCAACCGGGACAAACAACTTGGTTTCCGGTAACGAAATTTATGGCGGGTATTATGGCATTAGCGTTGTTGGACAAAGTACTTCCATACTTCGAAGAAATAACAAAATAATCAATAACAAGATTAGTGGGTTCTTCTACTATGGTGTATACAATTACTATCAAGACTCTTCTGTAATTTCAGGAAATACAGTAACCGGTGGACGATATTCTTATACTACTTTCCCTACAACACAGTATGGTATGTATCCTTATTATAACGACAATACACTTGTTGCTAACAACACTGTTACTACTCGAGCAACAACAACGGTATATGGTATAAATGTTTATTTCAACGACAATTTTGTTGTAGAAAACAATAAAATATGGGTGGATTCCGGAACAACAAGTTACGGACTTTACTTATATACAGGAAAAAGCACCAACTTTTTGATACCAGCTAAAGCCACTAACAATTTTGTAACGTGTACTAACGGAAGTACTGTTTATGGAGTTTATCCTTACAACTGTGCTTACGTGGATGTTTTTCATAACAGCGTAAATGTTACCGGTGGAACAGCAACGGCTGGTAGAGCATTCTACATCAATAGAACAACCGGGGCTTACAATGATCTCCGTTTGTTTAACAACATTGGCGTAAACACCGGCTTAGGGTATGCCATTGAAGTAAGTAATACAGCCCATACTTTAGGCTATATTACCGGGATGGATAATAACGATTGGTATGGAACCGGTGTTGCTCCATACCGTTACAATAACATAAACTGTGCTACAATTAGCGCTTGGAAATCTACAAGTGCATGGGATACGAATTCAGTTGCCGTGCCACCACTCTTTAACTCTATTACGGATCTACATGTAGTTTCGAATTTTCTAAATGATAGAGGGAAAACGGGTCTAGGAGTAAATGTAGATATTGATGGTGATGTTCGCTGTCCACAGCCGGGTTGTGCCGGTTCAACGCTACGTCCGGATATTGGTGCGGATGAATTTTTAGGTACACCTGTATCTATTGACTTTGCCATGGATGCCATTTTATCTCCGGTGCAAAAGCAATGTTATACCAATGCTGAGGTAGTAAAAGTTCGGGTAAAAAATGCCAATGCGCAAACTATTTATTTTGGCGTTAATCCTGTAACCGTAACTGTTTCAGTAACCGGTCCAAATCCAACAACTTTCCCTGCGGTAGTAATAAATGCCGATTCTTTATTGGCGGATTCAACGCTCGAATTGACGATAAGTGCGAGCTATGATATGTCTGCATTAGGAACATACAGCTTTAAAGCTATTGTATCTGAACCTTCTGATGCATTAGGCTACAACGACACTTTGAATAAAACAGTTGTGTTTAGTGTTGGTTCTATTGCAAATAAAACGCCTCAAATCTGTGCCGGTGGAAATCATACCTTGCGATTGAATGGTGTTGTAGGGCCTATCCAATGGCAATCTTATGATTCGGTGAACACTGTTTGGGTAAATGAATCGGGAACTAACTTTGATTCTGTTGTGTATACAGTTACTCCAACTACAACTCAATTATATAGAGCATTGGTTTGTGGTACTTTTATTTCCGATTCTGTCTTGGTTACCGTAAACAACCCACAATCTCCTGTAGTGAATCACGATACTATCTGTGGACCTGGCGTTGCCTCTCTTTCTGCTACAGCCGGGGGAACATTGAAATGGTTTGATTCCCCTTCTTCAACTGCTGTTTTAAACACTGGAGCTAGTTATGCACCAAATGTTGCAGCAACCGATACCTTTTATGTTGAAAATGCAGAGGGTTTGGGTAATATTGAGAACGTAGGAAGAACAACAAACGGGACTTCAGTATTTATTACGCAAACCATTGGATGGGGATTGAACTTTACTGCTAATGCTGATTTTCTTTTACAATCCGTAACTGTTTTCCCGGTTGGAACAGGAACAATGACCATTCATATCTTAAGTCCAACGAATACTATATTGCAATCTTCTGCACCTGTTAATGTAAGTGGAACCGGTGGTGCAACGCCTAATGTTGTTCCTGTTAATTTAACTATTCCACAAGGTAGCTACAAAATAGGGATGACATCTACCGGCATTACCAACTTAGTAAGAGAGAGCTCGGGCAATACATACCCTTATACTTCTCCTTCCAATGCAGTATCGATTACTTCAGGTAATACAGGAACGGCAACAACAGCTAGTTCTTATTATTGGTTTTACAATTGGCAGATTGCAACATCTTGTGTGAGTCCTCGTGTTCCGGTAATTGCAACTGTGAATCCGGTCCCTACAGTGAATGTTGGTAATGATACCACATTATGTCCTTCTTCAACACTTACATTGGATGCTGCTAACAGCGGTAGTACTTATGTTTGGAATGATTTAACAACGAATCAAACCAACACCGTAAGTGCAGCCGGATTATATTCCGTAACTGTAACTAATGCTGCAGGCTGTGCAAAAGCAGATAGTATTCAGGTAAATATAGCTTCGCCTATTGTTGTTGATTTAGGTGCAGATACAACACAATGTGCCGGTACTATTGTCTTAGATGCCGGAAATGCAACATTATCGCATTTATGGAACGATGCTACTACAACTCAAACATTAACGGCATCAACTTCTGGATCTTACAGTGTTAAAGTAACAGACGCCTTTGGCTGTAATGCCTTCGATACTGTTTTGGTAACTATCAATCAAAATCCTATTGTAGCTTTAGGTGCTGATACTGCTCAATGTGCCGGAACGGTTACATTGAATGCGGGAAATACTGGTGCCGGTTATTTATGGAATGATGCTTCTTCTGCTCAAACGTTGATAGCTAGTAATACCGGAACATACAGTGTTGTGGTAACCGATGCAAATGGATGTATAGGTACTGATACCATTGCAGTTACTATCAATGCGCTACCGATAGTAAAACTTGGCGCAGATACAGCACAATGTGCCGGAACAGTTACGCTTGATGCCGGAAATACGGGAGCATCTTATGTTTGGAATGATGCCACAACAGCTCAAACCTTGACGGCTTCAGTAACAGGTACATATGCTGTAGAAGTGACTGATGGAAATGGATGTAAGGCTTCTGATTCCATTTTGGTATCTATCTATGCCAACCCAGTTGTAAATCTTGGTGCCGATACCTCCAGTTGTGGAGGAACTGTGACTTTAGATGCAGGAAATGCGGGCGCTAATTATTTGTGGAATAATGCTACTACTTTACAACAATTAAATGCAACTGTTTCAGGAACATATAGTGTACTTGTTACTAACACAAATGGTTGCAAAGCAAGTGATACTGTTGTGGTGACAATTAACAGCAACCCTGTTGTTGCACTTGGTGCAGATACTACGCAATGTAGTGGAACAGTAAGTTTGAATGCAGGAAATGCAGGCGCAACTTATACATGGAATAATGCTGCAACAACTCAAACTATTGTAGCATCTGCTTCAGGGGTATATGCTGTGGAGGTTACCAACAGTAATGGTTGCAAGGGAAGCGATACAATTGTGGTTACTATATATGCCTTACCTACAGTAAATTTAGGTGCCGATAAAACGCAATGCGGAGGTTCTGTAAATTTAGATGCCGGAAATACGGGGGCTTCATTCTTGTGGTCTACGGGAGCATCGTCACAAAATGTTTCAGCATCTTCAACAGGTGTCTACTCCGTTAAAGTTACTGATGCTAACGGATGTACAAAAGGGGATACCGTAAATGTTACCATCAATGCATTACCAACGGTTTCGCTAGCTGTACCGCAAGATACTCTATGTTCAAATGCCGGAACTATTACTTTGAGCGGTGGTTTACCATTGGGTGGCGTATATTCCGGAACAGGCGTAGCCTCTACTATCTTTAATCCAAGTGTTGCCGGTGTAGGTAAAGATACAATTATCTATAGCTATACTGATGCAAACGGATGTTCTGCTACAGCAACAGATGTTATTGTTGTTAAACTTTGTACGGGAATTGAAGAGCCTCGTCAACTTTCACCTGTTTCAGTTTATCCGAATCCTGCAGAACATACCATTTATGTTGAGGGCTTGCCATTTGCTTCAAATGCAGTTTTCCAAATTGTAGATATGCAAGGAAAGTTGATTCAAGAAACAATACTCTCCTCAGCTTCTTCTAGCTATAAGATAGATGTAACTGATCTTGCTTCGGGGATGTATATGTTACGCATCAATGCAGGTGCTGAATCTTTTTTAGGTCGTTTTACAAGAAAATAATCTGACAATTATATTACAATTTAAAGGTCGTCATTTGGCGGCCTTTTTTTATTTTTAATTACAATGCGATTAATTTTACTTTGTATTTTATTTGTTGGTTTTCACCAAATTTATGCGCAAGATGTTAAAGCATATGGCATTGTAACATACCGTCAGAGTCCGGCCACAAAAGTTCAAATTACGCTTTTCGAGCACGATTCGCTGCTTAAAAAAACCTATAGCGACAGGAAAGGAAAGTTTCATTTTCGGCTGAGCGAAAAAAAAACCTATGTTCTGTTTTTCTACAAGCCTTCCTTTAATATCAGTGCATATAAGATCATCAATCGTCTCGATCAAGAGTTGCAAAATGTCTTTATTGAAGTACAGCTTTCGAAAAGTAAGGAAGTGCAAGATTCTATTTTCTTTAAATCAACACTTGTTAAAAACATGAGTCCTTCCGTGCGTAATGCGTATAAGATAGTCGTTGATGAATATTTAAAAGAAAAGAAGGTGAAGGTTAAATCGTTCACCCAGCCGCAAATGGATTCAATTAGTGAGTTCGACAGGCAAGAAGACGGGGGAACGGTGCATGTGTATCAAATTCGTATAGGAAATGATGTCTATGAACGCATTGTGGATGCCCGTCAGCAAGTCCGCTATATGAAAAACGAAAAGCCTATAACCGAAGTTACCTATAACTTCGAAACCAAACGCAGGAACGAAGGGGTACTAAAGAAAGAAAAGAAAGTCAAAAATCATTCTCGCTATAAGCCTTTGCAGAAAAAATAAAAATTATAGCTTTGGCAATCTAAAAATATACTATGTCATATTTGTTTACGTCCGAGTCCGTTTCAGAAGGACACCCAGATAAAGTAGCTGATCAGATTTCTGATGCGCTAATTGATAACTTTTTGGCTTACGATGCCGAGTCTAAAGTAGCTTGCGAAACGTTAGTAACTACCGGTCAGGTGGTTTTGGCCGGTGAGGTGAAATCTAAGGCAAACCTTGATGTACAGAGCATTGCACGTGAAGTAATTCGCGAAATCGGTTATACGAAAAGCGAATACATGTTCGAAGCAAATTCATGTGGAATACTTTCTGCTATTCACGAGCAGTCAGCCGATATTAACCAAGGCGTTGACAGAAAAGTAAAAGCGCAAAGTTTTGAAAGTAAAGCAAATGCACAAGGAGCAGGCGATCAAGGGATGATGTTCGGGTACGCTACGCGTGAAACCGATAACTATATGCCTTTGGCACTCGATATTGCACATAAAATTTTGAAAGAGCTTTCAAATACCAGAAGAGCAGGAAAAGAATTGAAATATCTTCGTCCGGATGCTAAAAGCCAAGTAACCATTGAGTATAACGACAATAATCAACCGGTAAGAATCGATACAATTGTTGTATCGACACAGCATGACGATTTCGGAAAGGAGAAAGAAATGTTGGCGAAAATCAAAAAGGATATTATTGAAGTAATTATCCCACGTGTTAAGAAGCAGTTGAAACCTTCTATTCAGAAGTTGTTTAATGATAAAATTACGTATCACATCAATCCAACCGGAAAATTTGTAATTGGTGGTCCACACGGAGATACAGGCTTAACCGGTCGAAAAATTATTGTTGATACGTATGGTGGAAAAGGCGCACACGGAGGAGGAGCATTTTCAGGAAAAGATCCGTCTAAAGTTGACCGTTCTGCTGCATATGCTACACGCCATATTGCGAAAAACCTTGTAGCTGCAGGACTTTGTGATGAGGTATTGGTTCAGGTTTCTTATGCGATTGGTGTTGCTAAACCTTGTGGTTTATTCATCAATACCTATGGAACAGCTAAAGTGAAATTAACTGATGGCGAAATCGCTAAAATCGTGGAGAAAATATTTGATATGCGTCCGTATGCAATCGAACAACGATTGAAATTAAGAAACCCAATCTATTCTGAAACGGCTTCTTATGGTCACATGGGAAGAGAGTGCAAAGAAGTAACGAAAGTGTTCAACAAAGGCAAAGACAACGAGAAAAAAGTTAAAGTGGAGTTGTTTACTTGGGAGAAATTAGATTTCGTAAAACAAGTGCAAAAAGCATTCAAATTGAAATAAATCTTTAAACAGCAAGACAATACAGAGCGGCCAATATTGGTCGCTCTTTTTATTTATTCTCTAGTGCAGTTCAAAGCTATAAAATGGCTAAGTTTGCACCGAAAACAAAAGCAAATGCTCGGATTAAAATTAGCAACAGACCCGCGTTGGGTGAATTTGGCAGAGAAAACAATTGAAGAAATTTTAACGGATCATGCTTATTGTGAGCAGAAAGCCGCTTCTACCGGCATTTCTTTAGTGCAAAATTATCCCGATTATGAAAAGGTGGTAGAGCTAGTAACACCGGTAGTTACGGAAGAGTGGGGGCATTTCAAAATGGTACTCGATCAATTAAAAAAACGCGGTTTGAAATTGGGCTTACAACGCAAGGATGTGTATGTAAATAAGTTGGCTAAGTTTATTAAAACCGGTGGCAGACGCGAACATTCATTGTCGGATAAATTGTTGTTTTCGGCTATGATAGAAGCCAGAAGTTGCGAACGTTTTCGATTATTAGCTCAAAATATTAATGATGATGAATTGCGTTCGTTTTACCGCAATCTAATGGTGAGCGAAGCCGGTCATTATCGTATGTTTCTCGATTTAGCTATTGAAGTGCGTGGCGATCATGATGCCGTAATGAGCCGCTGGCAAGAGTGGCTCGATTATGAAGCTGAACTGATGAAAGAAATGGAGCTTCGAGGCGATCGAATGCATTAATTTACACGCTTCGACTTATTGAAGTATTTCAGATTGTACGTTACCGTCATCATCCAATAGCGTTTCAAAACTTGGTTTCGAGTGTCTTCTACATAGGTTTCCGAAACTGTTCGGCTGATGCCATTGTTTTGATTCATAATATCATTCACGCCAAACTTCACTTCCAGCGATTTATCTTTTAAGAACTTGTAGCCCAATGCGGCATTCCAAAGAAAGATGTTTTGATTGAAACCTTGCGCGATTCCACTATACAGTGTGTTCTGAAGTGTTGTGTTAAATACAAACCCTTTCCAAAACTGCCAGTTAAATTTCAAGTTGGCATTGTGGGTAAAGTAATTATTATCCGATGAAGCCCGCAGCGTATTTTTTACCAATGTGTAGCTTCCCATATAGCTCAACGTGAAGTCAATTTTTTCGCTAATGTTACTGCTCAGCACCATTCCCCCTGAAGGTGTAAAGTTGTTTGAAAAGTTGATTTGATTATTGATTTCGCTAGGCGTTCGCGCGTACGAAAAACCGGCATTTACATTCAAATTACATTTAATGGCGGTAATCGGTAAGCCATAGGTGAAAAAGGAATTCACACTCATGTTGCCATTCAAATTTTTAGGCGAAGCAATTTGCGATCCCGAACGCAAGGTAACATTGCTATTCAGGAGCGTATCTTTCGAAGCAATGAAGATGGAATTGCCAACATAGTTCTGTACGATATTCACGCCTACAAAAGCAAAAAACGATTGCGCTGTTTTAGTATTTGTGAAGCCATAACGCGCCATTACAAAGTGCGTATAATTCTGCTTCAAATTTGGATTACCTGTTGTTAATTGCAATGGGTTGCTCACGTTAATCACATCCTGAAGCTGAGTAATAGAAGGCGGGTTAGTTGATGTTCTGTACATCATTTTAATGTTGCTTCCGTTTTTGAATTTATAGGTGAAATTGAGGTTAGGCAATACATTAATAAATGCTCTGCTTGTATTTACTGCATAAGGGAAAATAGTTTTGCCACTCAATACGGCATATTGTGTGTTCGCGCCAACGGAGAAGTTGACGGTTTTGTCAACATAGCTATAACTCATACCTGCCCGTTGAGTCATATATGTATTGTCGAATTTGTTCGACAACAAGGTGTCAAATAACGAATATGCTGCTGTTGTTGTATCAAAATTAGTTGTTTTCTTATCCGATGAACTCCAGGTAAATGAAGGCGTGTAGTTCAATTGAATAATCTCTTTTGGTCCAACCGGTGCAGTATAATTGATGCTTCCCGATACACCGTAATTCTTTGAGTCGGTGTTGCTTTTCTGGTCGATTACGCTCGAATCGTTGAGGGCGTAAAAATTGCTTTTGGCAAATTGAGAGGTACTGTTTGTTTTGTTGTTGATACTTGGAGTAACATTTAGGGAAATTGTATTGCCCGGTTTTTTAAATCGATGTCGGTATAAGATATCAGTAGAAAAACTATATCCTTTGTTTTGCGAGGTGTATTGATTGTTTGTTGAACTCACAGGGCTTTCTGCTATAAAGGCATTTGCGCCTGTAGTTTGTGTCTCTTGCTTGTTTTGTTGCAACGAAAATTTAGGCGTAATAATCAATGTATTCACCGAATCTATATCGTATTGCAAACGCAGGTTCACCCGGTGGTTCATGTTCCGATTTCTTCCGATGCTATTCTCGCTATAATTTAGTGTGCTATCTCCATTACTGAAATAGTTCCGGTTAAGTTCCGATTGAGTAGCGTTATCGGTACTATTAAAAAAGTAACTACCCGTAATTTTCAAGTTCTTTTTCTTACCCAACACATCCGAGTAATTTAATCCAATAGCATGGGTTGTGGCAATACCGTTTTGTTGTCCAACCAAAAAATTATTGGCCGGATTATCACCACCACCGCCTCTTCCACCGCGACCGCCACCTCTCATTCCTCCTGGGCCACTGGGTGAAGATGTGCCCAAGGCTCCTGTCAAATCTTGCATGGAAAAGTTTTGTTGATTGATGTTGTTCGACATGCTAATCAACGATAGTCTTCTGTTGCCCGAGAACCAATTCACATTCGCTCCGGCACTGTAGCGCGAATCGGTGAGGTAACCGTAGCCTGCATAGAATTTACCAAAAACACCATTGTTCATCCCTTTTTTGGTGGTAATGTTCATGGCTTTTTGCGAATTGCCATCGTCAAAACCCGAGAACTGTGCTTGGTCCGACATACGATCAAACACCTGCACCTTATCTACTAAATCTGCAGGTAAATTTTTTAATGCTGCATTCACATCATCACCAAAATATTCCTTGCCATCAATCAATACTTTCTTCACTTCTTCGCCTTGCGCTTTCACGGTTCCATTATCGTTCACCACGCCCGGCATTTTAGCAACCAAGTCTTCGGTAGTCGCGTCTTTATTCACTTTGAACGAACTGGCATTATACACAGCCGTGTCTGCTTTCTGCTCTACGCGCACTGCTTTTTCTACAATATTGACATCGTTCAATGTCTTTTCATTCTGCGCCAATAAAATCTTTCCTAGTAATTTATCTTCGTTGGACAACCTTGCAACAACTTCTTTGTCGCTATACCCAATATAGCTGAACTTCAATTTGTATACTCCGCTTTTCAATCCAGTGAAAGCAAAATTTCCATCCATATCCGTAGCCGCAAGTTGCTTGAAATTCGCATCTTCTATGGTGGTGAGCGTTACACTTGCACTCATCATGGTAGAATTATCTTTCGCATCTAGCAATGTGCCTTTAATGCTATAGGATTGCGCGTAACCTTGAATACAGAAAAGGAGCAACATGTAGAGCGAAAGCAGGAATTTCATCGTGCGCAAATTAATAAACATAAAGGCGCAAACTTAACTAACCCCTTTTACAACTTATGCGAACAATTGCGAAAAATTGGCGAAAGCCTCTTTTAACTTATGTAAACGGTTTGCTTAAGTCTTATTAGATGTTAAATGTTTAATCTTTATGCATAAAGATTAAACAAAAATAAAGTGCATCATGTTACTCCTACATTATTCACCAAAAAATAAAAACAATGAAAAAGAGTTTTCTTGCCCTAACATCAGCCACATTATTTATTTCTTTAGTAATGCTTTCTTCTTGTAAAAAAGACGAAGAGGTAACCAAAAGCTACGCTAAAGTATTAGTAACACATGCCTCTCCAAATGCACCGGGAGTAGATTTGTTGGTCGACAATTCAAAACAAAACACCGCTGCACTTAGTTTTCCTTCCAACACTGGCTACTTGCAAGTTGAAGCCGGAACACGTAACATCAAAGTGAATGTTTCCGGAACATCAACCACAGTTATCAATGCCGATCTAGCATTGAGCAATGATCAGTATTACTCAGTATTCGCTATCGATTCGGTTTCGAAAATCTCGGCATTAGTATTAACCGATGATTTAACCGCTCCAGCATCAGGAAAAGCACATGTACGTTTTGTACACCTTTCACCTAACGCACCTGCAGTAGATGTAGCCGTTACAGGGGGGGGGGGTTGTGTTTGGTAACAAAGCATTTAAAGACTACACTGCATTTACACCACTTGATGCAGGTACTTACAACCTTGAAGTACGTGTTGCCGGAACATCAACTGTTGCATTGCCTTTACCTGGAATTACATTACAAGCAGGTAAAATTTACACTGTATTCGCTAAAGGTTTCTTAGGCGGAAGCGGTTCAGAAGCATTAGGCGCTGAAATTATCGCGAATAACTAATCCAATTTCGTTTGGTTTTTATGTTAGAGGGGCTCGCATTATGCGGGCCTTTTCTTTTTTCAAGTGATTAAACTCATAGTCCATTTGAGCTATAAAATTTTTCGCCCACCGCCAAAAGCACTACATTCGCCCCATGCCATGTTGGAAAAATATCATCAACAAACCGTCTTGATGCTCCTGCTCTAGGAGCTTTCCTTGTTTTTTTATTTCCCATTTTTTTCAATCTGTACATAGGTTGATGTAATTTATTTATAGCATAAAAACAATTGTAATGATTAAGACGATCATTGAACCATTCAAAATAAAATCGGTAGAACCCATTTATTTCAACACGCGCGAAGAACGCGAAGCTATTCTAACCAAAGCGAATTACAACGCTTTCACCATCGATGCCAAAGATGTATTGATTGATTTACTCACCGATAGCGGCACCAGCGCCATGAGCAGCAACCAATGGGCAGGCATTATGCTGGGCGATGAATCCTATGCCGGTAGCACCAGTTTCTACAAATTCGAAGCGGCTGTGGTAGACATCACCGGCATGCCTATCGTTATTCCCACACACCAAGGCCGTGCTGCTGAAAAGATTTTGTTCAGCATTGTAGGCGGACCGGGAAAATGTTTCATCAGCAACACCTTGTTCGATACTACCCGCGCCAATATTGAATATTCGGGAGCCGAGGGCATAGATATTTTATGTGCCGAAGGTAAACAACCCACTGTTCCAGCGCCTTTCAAAGGCAATATGGATATAGAGAAACTGAAACAACTCATCACCGAAAAAGGAGCCGAAAATATTCCGATGGTGATTATGACGGTTACGAACAATTCCGGTGGCGGACAACCCGTAAGCATGGCTAACATCCGCGCGGTGAGTGCCATTTGCAAGGAACACCACATCCCGTTTTTTATTGATGCTTGTCGCTTTGCCGAAAACAGTTATTTCATAAAATTGCGCGAAGAAGGTTATGCGCATAAATCGGTGTTGGACATCGCCAACGAATTATTCTCTTATGCCGATGGATGCACCATGAGCGCTAAGAAAGATGCATTCGCCAACATCGGAGGTTTTTTGGCGTTGCGCAATCCCGAGTTGGCCGTACATTGTCGAAATTTGTTGGTGATTACCGAAGGCTTTCCTACCTACGGAGGACTTGCGGGCCGCGACCTCGAAGCCATTGCCATTGGCTTGCGCGAGGTGCTTGACGAAAATTATTTGCAATACCGTATTCGCAGTATCGAGTATCTCACCAACAAGCTCATTGCAGCCGGTGTGCCGGTGATGCAGCCTGCGGGCGGACATGCAGTCTACCTCGATGCGAAAGCGTTTTTGTCGCACATTCCTGTGGAGTATTATCCCGGACAAGCCCTCGTTTGCGCGCTCTACACCGAAGGTGGCATCCGCTCCGTGGAGATTGGTTCGTTGATGTTTGGTAAGTACGATAGCGATGGAAAATTAATTCCTGCGGCTATGGAACTCGTTCGCCTCGCCATTCCCAGACGAGTATACACCCAAAGCCACATCGATTATGTAGCCGAAGTAATCATCGAAGTGTTCGAACATCGCGATAGTATAAAAGGGTTAATGATTACTGAAGAAGCTCCATTATTGCGCCATTTCACGGCTAAATTGGCATTGGCGAAATAGTATAAACACAAAAAAAATTTCTTTGGGCGTGACCCGCTAAGCAGCAGGGTCGCGCTTTTCGTTGCAATCTTTATCCCGCTCTGAAGCGGGTCAAAGGATTTCCACTGCAATCGCTCACGCACATCCTGCAAACCTTGAACTATCAAGCCTTATCAGCCTGCCGTTCACTTACATGAATTAAATTATGTTTGATGTAATAGGCAATGGCATCTCTAACACCCGCTCGGAATGTACGTTTGGCGGTATAGCCAATGGCTTTGTTGGATTTTTCGTGCAAAAAATACCAATAGTATTTACCGGCTTTCACCGCCTGTGTGTTGATAGTGAGGGGCAGGCCAAAAAGCCCAGCCAATCGTTCATATACCCATGCTGCAGCATACACAACGGTATAGGGCAATTCTATTTTCGGAGTAACAAATTTTTTGTTGGGGAAGAAGGTTTGTAATTCTTCAGCAATAATGTTGAGCATGTCTTTCAAACTGCGATTATCTTCCGGCTTGCCCGACAAAATAAAATGTTCGCCTCTTTGAAAATGTTCTATGGATTGCACCATCCCTTCGGCCACGTCCAATACATGCGTTAATGGAAACCCCGTTTTCAATGCCACCGGAATGCCTTTCGAATAAAGGGTGGTGATGTACACTCCGGATCCAATCAAAAAATCATAAGCGCCAAACATAGTACCCGGTAACACCGATACTACATTCAATTGATGTTGTTGAACATAGTAGTTGACTAACTCTTGTGCGGCTAACTTCGAGTCGTAATAGCCAATGTCAATGGCTTTCACCCAACTGTCGTCATTTTTATTTTCCGTGGTGGTGATAAATTGTAATGCTTGTTCAGCAGAAGCGAAAGAGTGAATTTTATTGGTTGAGGTGTATGGATTGCATACATCAATCTCAGCAGCAGCGCCTGCAGAGCGTTGTGGTGCTAAAACATTTACTGTACTTACATAACACATTTTTTCAAAGGTTGAACTGTGCAATGCTGCTTCTAAAATATGTTTTGTGCCATGCACATTAATTTGCCATTGTTGTTTTTTGATGAGCGGATTAAAAGTGGTAGAACCAATCAGGTGAAAAACAATTTGTATGCCTTCAAATGCCTGATGAACATCCGCTTCATTCAACACATCACCGGCAAAAAAATCTAAACCTTGAATGTCGGTCAACGCATTGGTGGCTGTGCCGGCTCGGTAAAACACGCGAATGTTTTCGGGGTTACAACCTTTGTCGTCCACCAAATGGTGAATGAGGTTGCTGCCTAGATGTCCGGTGCCGCCCAATACCAATATTTTTTTTGTGTGCATGGTGTGCTTTTGAATTAGAAGCTGTTGCTCAAAATTATAATTTATTCCATGGTTCTTGTCGTCAAGGATAATAAGCACAATACAAAGGGTTTCGTTTCGTGACGACACGAACCGAGGGCGAAAAGAAGATAGTTCTGTAGTGATAAGTAGTATAAATGACCTAACTCGAATTCAAATACGATAGCTAATGGCTGTTGATGTATTCTTCTCATCCTCTGCTTTTGTTGGTCGCCTGACCAACAAATAACGAAGTGCAGATCCCCGACATTTGTAATGTAGACTTACAATTACACTTGTTGAGATTCCCGTTTGCACGGGAATGACGAACATAGAAACTATTCTAAATGCCAGCACACTGCCGCGTGAAGGATGCGGAAGGCTTGGTGCGGAACGCAGTGGAGCATGGTAGCGCAGCGAACCCTGTAGCAGCCTGACCGAAGGGCACGCCCAAATTAAATAGACTATTGTGTAGCATCGCTTATACCAAACGCTGCAACTCTTTTTTCAATAATAAAATAAGCAACGAGCTTTTGATGCTGGCTTCCTGGCTGTCGATGGTTTGTTGTAATAATGCAAATTTTTCGCTGCGTTGTTTTTTGGAGGTGAGTCCGCAAATCTTATAAAACTTATGGAAACAATCGGCTGCAAAGCTTTCTATACGCACCACCGGTTCGTTGTAATGTGTGCCTTTTATAATGTTTTCGGTTTCGCGTAAGGCAAATTCGTAGTTCTTATCGCTGTAGTGGATAACGGATAAAAGGATACGCGAATACATTTGTGTAAAGGGTTCTTTGCCTTCCGCCAGTACGGCTTGCACATCAGCAAAGGCCTTCTCTTCTTGATGTCTAAAGATTAAGCTGAGCGCATAAATTAAGCGAATGCGATTAAAAAATACGGAGGAAGTTTCATCGGCATTTTTTACTAAACCATATAATCGATCAACTTCATCGTACTTTTCTAATTGCAGTTTATTCGAAATGGCGGTGAGGATAATCACGTGGCGGGTTCTGGTTTCTGCTCCTTCAAAATAATGATTCACAAAGTGCATTAGATAAATGTCGGCAAGTTCGTAATTGCCAATGGTGTAGGCTTCCACACCCATGTTGACTACCGCTGCTCTAATCAAATGATGCAGATAGTTTTTGTGTAGTTTAATTTCAGGCTCCAATTGCAGCATGCGTTTCACGGCTTCTTCTTTTTTGGCAATGTTGGTTTGCTCAAAAAAATCGAGGTAGCTTTTTAATAACTGACTTTGTCGGCTGTCTTTCCCTCCAACAGTTGTTGTGCCTCGCACTTCTATGGTACTTTGGCCTGTGCGTTGACTGAGGTTGTTGATGAACGATTGGTAATACAATAAGCTAAGTTCTTGTTCTTGCACATAATGTTGAAGAAATCCATATGCTTCTTGCATTTGCAATTTCATTTCATCTAAGCGTTTCACGGAAAATTCTTGTTGATACAAGTATTGTATTTTCACTTCGTGGAGAAACGATAAGCCAAGCATGTTTTCTGCCGCCTGAAATTCACTGTACATTAAATTCCATTCTTTTTCAAAGAGCTCGAATGCCTTACGTTTGACTAATTCCTCTAAGTACAATTTAGTTTCCAGTGCAGTTTGCTGTTGCTTCGTTTCTTTCCAATATTCAGCAATAGCATTTCTGCAAAAGGCAAAGAGTTGTGTTTGCAGGTTGCGAAAAACACCATCTTTCTTTTCTTCGTAGGGCACACCAAACACTTTCCGAAACAGTTTGGCTTTTTCTTTTTTAAAAGAGGCTTCATCGTGTTTTCGAATTTCTTTAAAGAGCAGCAACATGCTGTCGTTTTCCGATTTCAGCGCACTTTCAATATGTTTGAGTTCATCGGGTTGTAAAATCGAGAGGAGTTCTATTAGTTTCATTTAGCGTTGATATTCATTGAGTTATAGGCTATGTCGGATTTTTCCGCATTACAAATCTACTGAAGTTCTGTTGAATTGTAGGGCTATTCGTGCATTCTTTGTTTCAACAAAAAGCAAAGCTTATGAAAACAGTACATCGCATTCTTCAACTCTCTTTTTTCTTACTGCTCATATCGGCCTGTAAAAAAGACAATCCTAAAACTGTAGATAATATTCCTGTTGTGCCCGGAGTTGTTGGATTCGAAGGCATGGCGGCATTCGACAATTTGAGTGCTACAGAAAAAGATAGAATTAAATCGTGGAATACCCTCTTTGTACATCAATCGGTTGGTGGCGATTTAGAAGGTGGCTGTAACGATAACGGATACGGATTTGATTATATAGAAGCTTCCGGAACAATGGTACAAACAGGATTGTACGGTGGTTTGTTTTCTTCCAGTAACGGTAATCCATTGGGGAAGATAGCCGAGTTTAAAAATCGTGTAGCGTTGAATCCGGGGAAAATACGCGTGGTGTGTTTCAAGTTTGGTTATGCCGATATTGAAGATGCAACACTAACGGATGTGCAAAATGCATACAAACAAATGGTAGATGATTTTCGTGCGAAGGGCATTCGTGTTTTGCATATCACTCCTCCTTTAGTGTATGACGTAAATGATAACAGTCCCAAAATGCAAATGCGCACCTGGATGTTACAAACCTTCACCAGCGATATGATTTTTGATTTGCAGGATATCGAAAGCAGGAACCTGACTGACGGCACACGTTGCGAGCAAAGCGGAGTGTGGCAAATTTGTTCCACCAATCGTTCAACAGCAAGTTGCCCAAGTGCCGAGCAAGGCATCGATACACCACAACAAGGGCATTTATGTTCGGTGGCGGCTACAAAAATTTCGAAGGCATTTTTGTATGCGATTTATAAGGCGGGTATATAAAGCAATTCACCCATTCGATAACAAACAAATTAAACGTTAAGACCATGAAAAAAATAAGTATAGCCGTATTAACCATTGCCTTTTTCTTGCATTCGTGCAGTAAAGAAAAAGAGATTACACAAACCGGACCGGTGGTGTATAAAGAAGAAATTAGTGTACCTGATTTTTACAAAATGGCAGGTTTCGATTCCATTGTTACGCCTACTTTATTTCAACCCGATTTTGAAGTTGGACTCACCTTTATGCCATTAGAATATGGAACGCTTAACGCCATCACCATAAAGCTTCCGAGCAACTTTAATCGGAACCGAATTACCCTTTGGGATAAACAAACCGGTGCTGTTATTCAAACATGGAGAGTTCCAATTCTTTCCAATGCAACAGCCGGAATTGAATACGTTATTCCACTTACAACTCCCTATGCTTTAACCAAGAACAAAGAATATATTTTGTCGATGAATGTCAACAATTGGTATCTCCGAAAACGAGGAACAACGGCTGCGCCTTACCCATTTACTGTAGGCTCCATTCAAATGTTGAATTATGTTGAAAGTCCTACCGGTACTGCTCAAATTATGCCAACCGATTTGTATTTGGATTATGTAGTTGGCGATTTAGGGTTCAAATTTAAACGCTTATAATCTTACGAAAATGAAAAACACTATTGCATGTCTTTTGCTGTTGTTATCAGCGCCTCTTTTTTCGCAGCAATTGTCTTTAGTAAAGGATATAAATACATCGGGTATCAACAATTCTTTTCCAAGATATTTAACGAGTTATAATGGAAAAATGGTGTTTGTGGCGGGTGATGGAGTTGGGCATAAATTGTATGTCTCAGACGGAACAACTACCGGCACTCAACTCTTAGGGCCAACAACAAATTCGGCCGGTGTTGTTTGGTATTTGAGGGTATATAAGGGCAAATTATTTTTTACTTATGATGACGGAATTCATGGGTTGGAACTTTGGACAAGCGATGGCACCACTGCCGGAACAGTTATGCTCAAAGATATTTGGACTGGAACAAATGGAGGCGGAATACCCTACAGTAGCGCTCCGAATTTTTTTACGGAATGTAACGGATTGTTATTTTTTCAAGCGTCAACAGCCACACGCAATCAAGGGCTTTGGGTAACCGATGGTACCTCAGCCGGAACGCAAATGCTCGGGAATCAGTATTCCAATATTTTTGGATCGATTAGTCAATTTATTGTGCTTAACAACAAGATTTATTTTCAAGGCAATGCAGGATCGGGGTATGGCATGTGGGAAAGCGATGGAACCACCAGCGGCACACAACTTGTTAAAGCAGGTCTGGTAGGCGCTAGTGCCGGTAGCCATGCTGTTTGTAACGGGAAGTTTTATTTTATGAATGATGATGGCTCAAACGGTGGCGAATTGTGGGAAAGCGATGGTACAAATGGCGGTACTGTTTTGGTCAAAGATATTTACGCAGGAATTCAAAGTTCCTCTCCCGAAAAGTTAATGTGCCACAATGGAAAAATTTATTTCACTGCAAACGATGGCACTCATGGTAAGGAGTTGTGGGTAAGCGATGGCACAAATGCCGGTACAAAAATGGTGCTTGATGCGCAAACCGGAATTGGGGGTTCGAATCCGGAAAGTATGATTTCGTTCAACACCGATTTATTTTTCTTTGCGAATAATGGTTCATCCTCAACATTATTTAAAACGGATGGCACAGTTGCAGGAACTCAAACCGTAAAAGCTATACCCGGTATAGTCTCTGTTCCTTATGTTTACCCGTTTAATGGGAAGCTCTATTACATGGCCAGTAATGTGATTGGTGGTGGAGCAACCACTATTTTTGAGAGCGATGGAACAGCGCTTGGCACCCAACAAATTACACCCATGGTTACGTCTTATTTCGATTATAAAGACGAAGGATTTTTAGGCTATAACTCCAATTTGTTTTTGCCGGCTAATTTTGGAACGCAAGGGATAGAGTTCTGTAAACTTAGTCTGCTGAATACAACAGCCCTAAACGATATGCCGAATGCTATGCCTGGGCTGATTGTTTTCCCTAATCCTTGCAGCAATCAGTTAAATATTGTTCATTCAAATGTCGAGTCAACTTCCGCCATTGAAATAATAAATAGCAATGGGCAAGTAATGCAAGAAGGAATAGTTACCGGTGAAGACATAACACACATTGATGTTTCGAGCCTAGCACCGGGTGTTTACATTATTGAAATGGCCGATGAGAAGCGAAGGGTTAAAATGAAATTTGTCAAAGAGTAAAGATTTTGGCCGTGTCCCTGCTAAGAAACACGGTCGGGCTTTCCGCTTCAATCTTACCCAATCGGAATTGGTAAAGGATTTTTTCTTATGCTACCGCAAGCGTCTCGCTTGTGGTATTACCAATAATAAAAACCACATTGGTATTTACAATGTAAACAGTGCTATTTGTATTCTGCACACAAGTGGGACGCTTGCGGCAACGTGGGGAACATCCCAAACCGCGCAAATAGCAATACTCTTTTAACTGCCGAAAAATTGCAAATACAATAACACTACAGCCGCAATAGTCATAATAATCAATGCGGCAAAGCCGAGGACATTACTGAGCCATCCATTCACGTTATTGCCCATAATCGTTTTGTTGTTCGAGATGTGTAAGATAATGGCAATTAACACGGGTGCCGTTAATCCATAAAGTATTGCGGTGTATATCAACGACTGAATGGGTGTAATGCCAATATAGTTTAACGACAAGCCCAGTAGCAGCGAAATAGCGATGATAACATAGAATGCCTTTGCTTCATGAAATTTTTTATCGAGTCCTTGCTCCCATCCAAATGTTTCGGTAATAATGTACGATATAGAACCGCTCAATACCGGAATGGCGATTAAGCCGGTGCCAATTACACCAATGGCAAAAAGCAAATAGGCTAAGTTGCCGGCCAATGGCTTTAAGGCCAATGCTGCTTGTTCAACGGTATCGATTTGATGTACACCGCCCTTAAACAAAACGGTGCCGGTGGTGAGGATAATAAAATACATTACGAAACCGGAAACGGTCATACCAAAATCCACATCTTGATTCATGGCATGGATTAATTTTTTGTTCACCATTAAATGGGCTCGTTTGGTTTTCATTTCTTCTACTTCTACCGATGCTTGCCAAAAGAAAAGATAGGGCGAGATGGTGGTGCCCAGTATACCAACGATAATGGCGATAAAACTTTTATCGAACTTGAGGGTGGGAATAAATGTTGCTTTTAGAATTTCGACAAAGTCTTGTTTATACAAAAACGGAACAATAAAATACACTAACATCACAATACACAAATACTTTAAAACAGCTGCAATTTTTTGATAGGGTAAATAGATGATTAATGCCAATAGAAGGATGGTAAAAAGTATACTGAAATAGTTTGCATCTATGGATGGGAACAGTAGATTGCCTACAGCACCCATGCCAGCAATATCGGCACCAATATTTAATACAATAGCCGGGAAACTAAAGAGCAACATCAAATATAAAATGGGACGGGGGTAATGTTTTTTTAGCGTTCCGGTTAAGCCTTGTGCTGTTACTAATCCAATGCGTGCACACATTTGTTGAATAGCGGCCATCAGCGGAAAGGCAACAATGGCGGTCCATAAAGTGGAAAGTCCATAGGCTGCTCCGGCTTGGGAATAGGTGGCTATTCCGGATGGATCATCGTCACTAGCACCGGTTACAAGTCCGGGGCCCAGCTTTTTCCAACTTTGTATCAATTTTGACGAAAAGGTTTTCATGGGTTTATTCGTTGATTAGCAGGAAATATTTTTACTGCTATAGACGGTCAAAGGTACGCTTTTAAAGCAACAACCGTGCACAAGAAAGGAAAGGAGATCAATACGTAGATGTTATTGGTTGGTGGCGGAAGAACAACGTAAGGAAAACACAGATTGCTTCGGGGGACCTCGAAATGAACTGTGTTAAATTCCAAATAAATTATCAAAAACTTATTTCTCTGTA
>CAYNMP010000025.1:0-52281 GCA_964398475.1 uncultured Chitinophagaceae bacterium
AGAACGCAAGAATTGATTTATGCACTCGATCGGATGAAAAACGAGGGCAAAATACCGCATATCAAAGTATTTATCGATAGTCCGTTGAGTGTACGTACCACCGAAATTATGCGCAAACATGCCGAGTTGTTCAATACTGAAATTCTCGATTACATGCAACGTACCGATGACGAACCTTTCATCTTCAACGATATTCATTATGTAGTAGATGTGAACGATTCGAAAGAACTCAGCGCTTCAAAAGAACCTTGTGTGATTATTTCTGCTTCGGGTATGGCTGAAGCCGGACGAATAAAGCATCACATTAAAAACAATATCACCGATAAACGCAATACTATATTACTCGTAGGTTATTGTACACCCGATTCGTTAGGCGGAAGATTGAAAGCCGGAAACAAATCGGTGAAGATTTTTGGCGATTTCTATGACGTGGAAGCACGCATTGAATCGCTTGAATCGTATAGCGCTCATGCCGATTACGAAGAAATGGTGAGCTATTTAAATTGTCAACAAGCCAACAAAGTGAAAACCATTTTCTTGGTGCATGGCGATGAAGAGGCCATGTTGCACTACAAAATAGTGTTAGAACGTGCAGGCTTCAAGGATGTAAAAATGCCCGTTTTGGAAGACGAGTTTCAGTTGTAGAATCTATTTTGGAATTGTGTTTCAACGGGAAACATGATTTTTGTCAATGTTTTGTATAAGTAAGGTCAGCAACTGGCAATAGTCCAGGCGCTAACTTTGTGATTATAAATGATTAGCGAACATTTTCGCTGTAATTTTAAATAACAAATTATGAAACGTTTTATTGCCGCATTTGACGGAAGAGTGTATTCGGAAGGAACTGTGCAATATGCTATTCATTTAGCCACACAAACCGATTCGAAATTGGTAGGTGTGTTTATTCAGGATTTAACCTTGCCTCCGGGTTTGTATGCGCCATTCGCCACTCAGGTACCCTATTTAGATGTACCTACCTTATTGAAAAGTGAGTCGAAAGACGAAGAAAAAGTAAACAAGAATATCAAATTGTTTGTGCGCGCATGCGAGAAAGCAGGCGTGAAGTTCGAAGTGCATAAAGACAAAGGCGTGCCATTACAAGAATTATTGGCGGAATCGAACTTTGCCGATTTGTTGATCATCGACAGAAAAGTAAGTTTCTATGCATTTGAGAAAGAAAGTCCATCGGGCTTTTTGAAAGATTTATTGGCGGAATCGCACTGTCCGGTGTTGATTGTACCGCAAAAATATACTGAAATTAATGGTGTGTACTTAGCGTACGACAATATGCCGTCTAGCATTTATGCCATCAAAATGTTCTCGTATGTATTGCCGCATTGCTGCGAAAAACAAACGCAATTGGTGCAAGTGAAAGCTGAAAAAGGGGCATCATCGCATTTGTCGAATAACAAAAACATTAAAGATTTTGCGAAACGAAAATTCAAAAACATCGCCTTCGATGTAGTGAAAGGATCACCCGAAGTGATGATTGAAGAAACCTTGAAAGGCACTAACGGAGATGTTGTGGTAGTGATGGGTTCGTATGCACGCACCGCCTTCTCTCGCTTTTTTCATCAAAGTTTAGCCAACAAAATTTTAAAAGATTTTGATGTGCCTTTATTTATTGCTCACGTATAATTATTCATCACATAAAACAACAATCGAAACATGAAAAGTTCAATCAACTTTTTGCACTTGCAAGCCACCGACTGGTTAAGACAATTAGATTTCTACAAACAAGACCTAGCGTTCTTGAGAAAACGTTTAGATGAAGTAGCTTCTAAAAACACAGGCTCTGAAATCGGTGTAAGCATCGAACATTTTGAAAACAAATTCAGAATTCTGAGCGATAACTTAGATCAATCGAAACACGATATCAGCGAGCGTAAAGGCAAAATCGACCAAATGGGCGTGGAAATGCCAACGCATATTCACGAAAAATTTGTGGTTGAAAACGACAAAGCAGAACATGATCTAAACTATGTTGTATCTGATTTTCACAACACGCGAAAGGAGTTCAATACTTTTTTAGCAAAATGGATGTAATTCCTATGCCCTAACAACCTAGAGCCGGAGCATTTGCTTCGGCTTTTTTGTGACGGAAATCAGCTTTTGGATTGACCACCGTCATTATTTCACTTATTGGTGCATTTTAGATTTGGACAACTAAAATCAATAATATGAAAAAGAATGTAGGGTCGTTTGACGGTTTCTTTCGAATCGTTCTAGGAATGATGGGATTTGTAGCGGTGATATTATTTAATTGGTGGTGGGGTTTGATTGGTTTGATTTTTATTGGTACAGCATTTTCATTATATTGTCCGCTGTATGATGTGTTGGATATCAACACCAATAAGGATGAGGCCTAGCGCCTTGTCGGCAGGACAAAACAGAAAATGACAAAGAGTATATTAGAGAAAAGTACATGCTACCATTGTGGTGAAAACTGCGATGGTAGTCTTATTTTATATAACGAGAAACCCTTCTGTTGCGATGGCTGTAAAGCGGTATATCAGATTTTGCAAGACAATAACCTGTGCGAATTTTATGATATACAAGATCTAAAAAAGGGACTTTCAAAAAAAGGCGCGGAATTGCGCTACGATTATTTGGATGACGAGGCCGTGGCGGCTAAATTGATTCGCTTCAAAAACGCCACCATCACAAAAGTTGAATTTTATTTACCCGCCATTCATTGCAGCGCTTGTTTGTGGTTGCTCGAAAATCTTTATAAAATTGATTCGAGCATTGTAAAATCAACGGTTAACTTTTCATTGAAGGAAGTCTATATCACCTTCGACAATAGCAAAACTACGCTTCGAAAAGTGGCCGAACTGTTAGATAAAATTGGTTATCCGCCTTCCATTACCTTTGATACGGAAGTGAGCCAAGATCGCTCCAATCACATTCGCAGATATTACTACAAAATTGGTGTGGCGTTCTTCTGTTTCGGCAACATTATGCTGTTTAGTTTTCCCGAGTATTTTGGATTGAAGGGCATAATCGAAGATCATTACCGTCACTTTTTTGCGTACTTAAATTTTATGTTGGCCTTGCCGGTGATGTTTTATAGCGCCACCGAGTTTTTTCAATCGGCCTGGAATGCCGTTCGCCAGCGCACCATGAACATGGACATACCCATTGTGTTGGGAATTGTAGCCATGTTTATTCGCAGCAGTTTCGAGATTTTTTCGCAAACGGGTGTGGGCTACATGGATACACTCGCCAGCTTAGTGATGTTGATGCTCATTGGTCGATGGTTTCAAAACAAGACTTACGATTTCATTTCGTTTGAACGCGATTACAAATCGTATTTCCCTATTGCAGTGACCTTGTTGAAAGACAAAAAAGAGGTGTCGTTGCCACTCAGTAATTTGAAGGTGGGCGACCAGATTGTGATTCGCAATCAAGAGTTAATTCCTGCCGATGCCGTGATTGTAAAAGGCGAAGGGAATATCGATTACAGTTTCGTTACCGGAGAGTCTACGCCTGAAATTGCCCCGAATGGAAGTTTTGTGTATGCAGGCGGCAAACACACCGGCAGCAACATGGTGATTGAAATTGTAAAAGAGGTTTCACAAAGTTACCTCACACAATTGTGGAACAGCGATGCCTTTCAAAAAGACACTTCGAAACATGCGTCATCACTGGCTTCGCGCTTCAGCAATTATTTTACTCCGTCTGTAATTATTATTGCCATTGCGGCTATGGTGTTTCATTGGAGCACCGACATTCACTTGGCTTTGAATGCTTTTACATCGGTATTGATAATTACTTGTCCGTGTGCCTTGGCGCTCTCTTCGCCATTTACTTTGGGCAATGTGTTGCGCATTTTTTCGCAGAACAGCATGTACATTAAGAATCCACTCACTGTTGAAAATATTGCGCAAGTCGATACCTTGGTTTTTGATAAAACAGGCACACTAACCGATACCTCTGAAACGGCTGTTACTTTTCATTTTTCAGATGAATTTCCGGAAGCAACGGCCTATGTGAATACCTTAGCGCAAAACTCAATTCACCCTTTGAGCAGAAGAATTGCGGAAGAGTTGAAAGGCAGAACAGACCTAACAAAATATACCGTTGAAGAATTTGCCGAGGAAGTAGGTAAAGGCGTGAGCGGTTGGATCAATAACCATTTCGTGAAAATGGGAAGTGCCGGTTTTGTTGGTGTTGAAGCCACTGCCGATCAAAGTTTGGCCTCGATGGTCTTTGTATCCGTAAACGGGAAAAGTGCCGGTTATGTAGAGCAGAAACACCAGTACCGAAAGGGTTTCGATACTTTGTTTGAAACATTAAAACAGCACTATTCTATCTATATTTTATCGGGCGATAACGATGCAGAAAAAAGTTATTTGAAACGCTACGTTGCGGAAGGAAATATGATTTTCAATCAGAAGCCCGAGAACAAATTGCAGTTCATACAACAGTTGCAACGCAATGGTAAAAATGTGATGATGATTGGTGACGGACTCAACGATGCCGGTGCTTTGAAGCAAGCCGATGTGGGTATTGCCATTACCGATGATGTGAATAATTTCTCGCCCGCTTGCGATGGCATTTTGGGAAGCCATGAATTCGTGCGAATCGATAAAATGTTTCGGTTTGCGAAATTAGCGATGAACATTATCAAAGCCAGTTTCCTAATTTCATTAATCTACAACTTAATCGGCATCGCCTTCGCTGTGAAAGGCACCATGTCGCCTATTGTAGCGGCCATACTCATGCCCATTAGCTCGGTCACCATCATATCCTTTACCAGCCTAAGTTCGTTGGTATTGGGGAATATGATGTTTAAGAAGAAGGATTAATTATTTTTTTGTGGGCATGCCCCACGCTAAGAAGCGGGGTCGGGTTTTTCGCTGCAATCTTTACCAATAAGAATTGGCAAAGGATTTTCGCTACAACCCCTCATGCGAATTGGTGCTACATTCAAAATTCAATAAGCTACTAGCTTTTAGCGGTTAGAGATTAGATGCTGACGCAAGCCATTTAATCCAACACTCAATCCGCCAGAAGCGGAGAGAAGTCTCATTTTCAACGGTGAGATTTCTCCGCCTCTGGCGGACTCGATCGAAATGACGGTTTTTTGTTGTGCTCTGCTGTCGGATGTTTCCACCCGACAGACGATTTTTCATTCATTGCTTGACATCCCTGGCAATCAAAATTCTACCTTTTAGTTAAAAACTCCATCATATTGCTGAAATTTTGCATGTATTTTTGGTTGACTCATATTATAGATATATATTTATGTGTCTTTCATAGACTGGTATACTCATACCAGAGAGGGCGTTAGGGGTGACGTCCTCTCACTTTTTTCAAAGTTTGTTTTTTTTAGGTTTTTTCTTGGTGGGCGTCAACGCTAACCGAGATGTTTGGTTTCTATCTCATGTCCATGGTCGGCAGGGGTGCCAATCATTATGCTGTATAAGTATACACTTAATAGTAACCGGGTAATAAGCAACCCAATATTTATTTGTTTCAAAGTAACATTTGTTCCCTTTTTGGCGCTGAGTTTCCTGTAAAATTGAAGCCTAATTACCACTCAAATGAAAAAGAAATTATTGTCTTTTATAAGCACCATCTTTATGGTTTCGTTGCTTTCTGCGCAAACAGCGCCATTCGATATTCACATTGAATCGATGAGTATTAGCGGGCTTGGAGGTTTACAGGCTTATGCTTTTGGTCAACATAACGGGAAGTGGTTGATTGTAGGCGGTCGATTAGATGGTTTACACCGCAGACAACCTTTTGCCTCGTTTGATGTGGCCGGGAACAACAATCAAATTATTGTAATTGATCCCGTAACGCAGCAAAAATGGACAGCTCCAGTTACATCGCTTTCGGTAGCACTGCAAGAGCAACTAAGCTCTACCAATATGGAGTTTCATCAAGATGGCAATTATCTCTACATCATTGGCGGTTACGGATACAATACGGCCACTGCCTCTAGAAAAACATTCGATAACTTAACGGCTATAGATGTTCCGTCTGTAATTAGTGCAGTTATAGCAGGATCTTCAATTACCGGTGGATTCCGACAGTACAGCGATGTGCAGTTTGCAGTTACCGGAGGGCATTTAAAAAAAATAAACGATGTGTTTTACTTGGTGGGCGGCAATAAGTTTGATGGGAATTACAATCCTATGGGCAACCCTACCTACACACAGGTGTACACCAATGCTATTCGTAAATTTACTATTGCTGATGATGGAACAAATCTTACTGTAACGCATTTACCTACAATTACCGATGCGACAAATTTACACCGCAGAGATTACAATGCAGTACCGCAAATTATGCCAAACGGAGCAGAAGGCATAACTGCATTTTCGGGTGTGTTTCAACCTAATGTAGATTTGCCGTTTTTGAATTGTGTGAACATTGATAGTGCAGGACATACTGTAAACAATACGTTTCAGCAATATTATAATCATTATCACTGTGCTGTGTTGCCTGTATATTCAGCGGTAAACAACGAAATGCACAGCGTGTTTTTTGGCGGTATTGCTCAATATTTCGATAGTGCAGGTATTTTGGTGCAAGACAACAATGTTCCTTTCGTGAAAACCATTGCTCGTGTTACACGAAATGCCGCAGGAACTATGGCAGAATATAAATTGCCTGTTGAAATGCCGAATCTGCTTGGAGCAGGGGCAGAGTTTATTCCTATTACCACAGTTCCACAATATGCGAATGAGGTGCTGAAGTTAGACGATTTTACAGCCGACAGTACACTAGTGGGTTACATTTTTGGCGGAATCAGTAGTTCAGCTCCGAATATTTTTTTTACCAATACCGGTACACAAAGTAGCGCTAGCAGCCAAATCTTTAAAGTGTATGTTGTAAAAAGCAAAACGGTTGGTATCCATACTTTAAATAAACAGAGTGTTGGTGATTTGAAAATGCAGATTGCTCCAAATCCAAACAAGGGTGATTTTAATGTACGCTTTCATTTAAGTGCCGCTACACCGGTTACCATTTCTATACATAGTGTGGATGGCAAAGTGGTGGAGAAAGTGGAATTGAAAAATTTAAGTGCAGGTGAGCAAACCTATCTGTTTAACCATCTCAACTTAGAACAAACGGCTACGTATTTTTTAACCATTGAAACAGCATTTGAAACGGCTACGCAAAAAATTGTGCTTGCCCGATAAGGAGACGATCTCATAGTCCATAAAACAGATTATGTTATTCGTACTTCGAGTTTCTATGAGAAGACCCTGACTAAATTGTTGAGATTTCTCCACTCGCGGACTCGGTCGAAATGACGGAAAAATATCTTCTGAAAACTTGAGATGTTCTTTCATTAACTAATCCTGTTTAGAAGAATATAGACAGCTTCGCTCTTCGAAGTAACGGAGTATGAATGTAATGACAATGCCGCGCGAGTGATGGAAGTGGAAATCCTTTTCCCGCTTTCAAAGCGGGAAAAAGATTGCAACGCACAGCACGTTAACGCTTCCCAGCGGAACGCGCCCAAAAATCATAATGCTTTATTTTTCAAGGGGTAAAATTCGTATTTAAAAATTTCATTATGTAAGTTAGACTTGTCAAAATGGTGTTTCTGCTTTTCTCGGGGCTGTGTAAAAACAACATTTGTTAAGTATGACAATAGTCATGTTTTTCATTGATAACCCTCATCGTTTCAACTTAGTGTGAAAAATACCTTTGACGCCTAATAAAGTATATGCAAATCATATTTATCATGGTGGGAGCAAGTCTGATAGTAGCGTTGCTATTCCTTTTTGCCTTTTTATGGTCGGTGAAATCGGGACAGTACGATGATACGGTAACTCCTTCTATGCGAATTTTATTTGATAATCCTAAACAACAAAATCAAGAAAATGACAACTGAAAAATTTAGCTACGACAACACCACGGTCAGGAATTTCGGACTAGCGTCTGTAATTTTTGGTATTGTGGGTATGCTGGTGGGTATCATCATTGCGATTCAGATGGTATGGCCTCCACTCAATTTTATCGAATGGGTAACATTCGGACGTTTAAGACCTTTACACACCAACGCGGTGATTTTTGCGTTTGTGGGTAACGGAATTTTTATGGGTGTTTACTACTCCCTACAACGATTGCTAAAAACAAGAATGTGGAGCGACACGTTGAGCAAAATCCACTTTTGGGGATGGCAATTCATCATTGTTTGTGCTGCGGTTTCTTTACCGTTAGGATTAACAGAAGGTAAAGAGTATGCAGAGTTGATTTGGCCAATCGATATCATGATTACCTTGATATGGGTAGTGTTTGGTTTGAATATGTTTATGACCATATTGAACAGAAGAGAACGACACTTATATGTTGCGATTTGGTTCTACATTGCTACTTGGGTTACGGTTGCGATGTTGCACATCGTGAACTCGTTGGCGATTCCAACTTCGTTGTTCCATAGTTATTCTTTATACGCAGGTGTTCAGGATGCTTTGATTCAGTGGTGGTACGGACACAACGCGGTGGCGTTCTTCTTAACTACGCCTTACTTAGGTTTGATGTATTACTTCTTGCCGAAAGCGGCTAACCGTCCGGTATACTCTTATCGTTTATCGATTATCCACTTCTGGGCATTGATTTTCTTATATATCTGGGCAGGACCTCACCACTTGTTGTACACTTCTTTACCGGATTGGGCACAATCTTTAGGAACGGTATTCTCTGTGATGTTGATTATGCCATCTTGGGGTGGTATGTTGAATGGTTTGTTAACCTTGAGAGGTGCATGGGATAAAGTACGTGACGATGTTGTTTTGAAATTTATGGTGGTTGCCGTTACTGCATATGGTATGGCTACTTTCGAAGGACCATTATTATCGGTTAAAGCGGTTAACGCTATCTCTCACTATACTGACTGGACTATCGCTCACGTTCACGTAGGTGCTTTAGGATGGAACGGTTTCTTAACCTTCAGTGTATTGTACTGGTTGATTCCTAGAATGTATCAAACGAACTTGTTCAGCAAAAAATTAGCGAACATCCACTTCTGGATTGGTACATTGGGTATCTTATTCTATGCTATTCCTTTATACTGGGCTGGATTTACACAAGCAGCAATGTGGGAACAATTCACAGCTGAAGGTGTGTTGAAATACCCTAACTTCTTGGAAACTATTACTTCTATTTTACCGATGTATTATATCCGTGTTGTGGGTGGTACATTGTACTTTGTAGGGGTATTGTTAGGTGCATACAACTTATTGAAAACTGCATTACAAGGTTCATTCTTGGCTAACGAAGCTGCTGAAGCTCCTGCATTAGCGGTACAAGAAGACCACAGCGATGGCTACTGGCACCGTTGGATTGAAAGACGTCCAATTCAATTCTTAGTATTGGCATTGGTAATGGTAATGATTGGAGGTATTGTGGAATTTATTCCAACATTCTTAATCGAATCGAACGTTCCAACTATTGCTTCGGTTAAACCTTATACTCCATTAGAGTTACACGGTCGCGATATTTATGTTCGTGAAGGTTGTTACACTTGTCACTCGCAGATGATTCGTCCGTTCAGAAGCGAAACAGAACGTTACGGTGAATATTCTAAAGCCGGAGAATTTGTTTACGATCACCCATTCCAGTGGGGTTCTAAACGTACGGGTCCGGATTTACAACGCGAAGGAAGTAAGTATCCTAACTCATGGCACTTTAACCACATGGAAGACCCTACAAGTATGTCTCCGGGTTCGTTGATGCCACCGTATCCGCACTTATTGGCAAACACTTTAGATTTAGATTACACAGCGAGCAAAATTAAAGCCATGCAAACATTAGGTGTTCCATATCCTAAAGGATACGACAAAATCGCAAACGAAGATGTGAAAAAACAAGCTGAAGGCATCCAAGCAGACTTAGCAAAAGACGGAATCAAAATCGGTGCAGATCGTGAAATTATTGCGGTGATAGCCTATTTGCAACGATTGGGAACCGACATCAAAGTGAAGGATCAATTAACTCAACAAACAAAATAAGGAATCATGTTTAGCTTCATTAAAAAATACGCGGAAACACTACAGGGTGTGGATATTTATCCAAAAATATCGCTCATCATATTTTTCACAGTGTTTTGCCTCATCATAGTTGTGCTCTTGAAAATGAGCAAGAAGACGGTGAGCGAATTGGAGCGGATTCCATTGGATTAATTAGGAAATAAATTAAAAAAATTCGCGAGGCGATGGGTTCATCAATCGCGATAAATATTCAAAAAAAACGAAAAGAATATGAAAAGGAAAATAGTTTATAGTTTGCTTGTGTCCTTCCTAGTGAGTTGCTTTCAGCAATTGAGCGCACAGGATGCAGCGGGTGTAAAAGTTATCGTTGAAGAACGAACGCACCCATTGATATGGATTTTGCTCGCCATTATGTTTGGCTTGTTGATTGCCATATTCGTACTTTCAAAATTGTACTTAAAAGTAGTTACCAAAAATATTTCAAAGATTGCGATGTTGCTTCTGCCGATGTTGTTTTTGGGTGGTAGTATGTTTGCTCAAGATGCAGTAGCACCGTTTAAAACCGAAGTGGTGTATCAACCGATTAGTGCAATGACTGCTTGGTTGTTTGCTGCCGGAATCGGATTTGAGGTATTGGTGCTTGTTTTCTTTGGTATGAAGTTATCTGGCTTCTTACGCAAAATAGAAGTTATAGATGCTGATAAGCCTTTAGGAGCAATTATGACTATGCCTAAATTCTGGGATAATATCAATGCATCGGTGGCTATCGAAAAAGAGAAAGATATCCAAATGGATCACGAGTACGATGGTATTCACGAGTTGGATAATAACCTTCCGCCTTGGTGGAAATATAGCTTCTACATTTCAATTGTTTGGTCGATTTTATACTTAGGCTATTATCACTTAGGCGATGGCGAGTTAAGTATTCCTGCATATGAGCGCGAGATGGAATTAGCTAAAATCGAAAAGGCAGAGATTGCTAAAACAATGGCTTCTAAAGTTGATGAAAGCAATGTTACAATGGCTGATGCGAGCGGAATTGCTGATGGTGCTACCATTTATAAATCGAATTGTGCGGCATGTCATGGTAATGCAGGTGAAGGAAATGTTGGTCCAAACTTAACCGATAAGTTTTGGTTACACGGTGGTGATATGACTTCTATCTATAAAACAGTAAAAGTGGGATGGCCGGCAAAAGGAATGAAATCTTGGGAAGCTGAGTTGTCGCCTGTACAAATGAAAAACGTAGCCAGTTACATCAAAAGCTTAGTGGGAACAAACCCTGCAAATGCTAAAGCTCCACAAGGAGAAGAGTTTATTGAAGGCGCTACTGCTGGTGCCGATAGTACTAAAGCTGTAGTAGATACAACAACAGCAATAGTCGATACAACAGCGAAGGATCTTGCAAAAAAATAAGTTATGTCTGAGAAAAATGAGTCGTTTCGCGACTCCATAGGTACGGTAGAGAAAGATGGTAAACGCCATTGGATCTACCCTAAACGTCCGGTAGGAAAGTTCTATAATTGGCGCTCTTATGCCAGCTGGGTATATTTAGCTGTGTTTGCAGTGTTGCCATGGATAAAGATGAATGGACATCCGCTCTTCTTGTTCAACATTTTTGAGCGGAAGTTCATTCTTTTCGGAAAGATTTTTTGGCCACAAGATTTCTTTCTCTTTGTACTCGGAATGCTCACCTTCATGGTGTTCATCGTACTCTTTACGGTAGTCTTCGGACGATTGTTTTGCGGATGGGTTTGTCCGCAAACCATTTTTATGGAAATGGTGTTCAGAAAAATCGAGTACTGGATTGAAGGTGATGGGGAGAAACAGAAACGACTAGATGCACAACCTTGGGATACTGAAAAGATATTGAAACGAGGCGGTAAAATTCTAGCCTTTATTTCTATTTCATTTTTGATAGCACATTATTTCATGTCTTATCTCATAGGTATGGATAATGTGATTCTCTACATCAGCGAGGGAATAAGTAAGCATATTGTAGCATTTGCTCCGCTTGTAATCTTCACGGCCATTTTCTCTTTTGTTTACCTATGGTTCCGCGAACAGGCTTGTATTATTGTTTGTCCGTATGGTCGTTTACAAGGGGTGTTGCTCGATAAGCATTCTATAGTTGTTGCATATGATTACTTAAGAGGAGAGAAGCGTGCGCGTTTTAATCGTCATGAAGAACGAACAGCAGGCGATTGTGTGGATTGTGGCGATTGCGTAAAGGTTTGTCCTACCGGTATCGATATCCGCAACGGTACACAAATGGAATGTGTGGCTTGTACCGCATGTATTGATGCTTGTGATTCGGTGATGGAGAAATTCAATTTCGAAAAGGGATTGATTCGCTATGCTTCTGAAACCAATATCGCGCAAAAAGAAAAATGGACGTTCACTCCGCGCATTATGGCTTATACGGCTGTACTGACCGTGCTTATTGGCGTTCTAACGGTGTTGTTATTTAGTAGAAAAGAAATTTCTACCACCATTATGCGAGCACAAGGGCAGTTGTATCAGATGCAAGGAAAAGATACCGTTAGTAATTTGTACAACATCAAGTTGGTGAACAAAACCTATAACGACTTCCAACTGCATTTGAAAGTATTATCGTCTAACTCTGCCAACATTAAAATGGTAGGTAAAGATTTAGAGGTAATGAAAGAGAGTATTGGAGATGGTGTATTCTTTGTCCAGATTCCCAAAAATGAATTAACGAAACGAAAAACGCAGGTGGAAATCGGTGTGTTTGCCGGAGACAAACTTATCGATAAAGTAAAGACTAACTTTATGGCTCCTGTGTATTAAATTTGATGCTATGAAATTAAATTATGGTGCTTTTATTATTGTCCTTTATGGCGGATTTGTTTTGCTGATGGGCGTTTTGGTCTACAAGTGCACAAACTTGAAAGTAGATGTGATTAAGAAAGACTACTATGCCGAAGAGTTAGCGTACCAACAGCAAATTGAGAAACAAGATCGAACACATAATCTTACACAGCAGCCTACATGGAATGTAGCGGGAGATAATGTTACAGTTCAATTTCCTAAAATGGAATCTACTGAACCGGTGAAAGGCACCGCTGAGTTTTATTGCCCTTCAGATGACACAAAAGACAAAACATTCCCTATTACCGTAAACAGTGAGAACGTATATAACGTTTCAAAATCAACGTTAAAAGCCGGTCGTTACAAAATGAAGCTAAATTGGACTGTAGGTTCAACCGCATATTACAACGAAGGTTTTGTTAGAATAGATAGTTAATATGTTTTTCCCTACTGAAATAATAGTTACTGCTTTTTTATTGGGCTTAGCCGGTAGTTTTCACTGTATTGGTATGTGTGGGCCAATAGCTATGGCGGTTCCGGTTAAAGACAGAGATACCGTCTCCCGTTTGCTCAGTGTTTTTTTCTACAATTTTGGGCGTATCGTTACTTATTCGTTAATGGGCGCTTTGTTTGGTCTAGTAGGCAAAGGTATGGTCATTGCGGGATGGCAACAGGGTTTATCGATTGGTGTTGGCGTTATGATGCTCGTAGGGGTAGCGGTTAGTTATTTTAATATTCCTTACTTCAACAACTTATCGCTAGGGCGATTTTCGTTTTTATCGAAACAACTTGGCGTATTCCTGAAAAAGAAATCCTTTAGTTCCAATTTTGCCATTGGCTTTTTGAATGGCTTTCTGCCTTGTGGATTAGTGTATGCGGGTGTGGCTGGTGCAATAGCTACAGGCAGTCCTTTAACAGGAGCGCTCTTTATGTTTTTCTTTGGAGTGGGAACCAGTTTCTTGATGTTTTTATTGCAATTCTTTAAAGACTTGATTTCGATGCCCGTTCGCAATTTGATGCGCAAAATGGTACCCGTTTATCTAGTGCTTTTAGGTACAGTATTAATTCTTCGTGGCTTAAATTTAGGTATTCCCTACATCAGTCCGGAGTTAAGCAAAACAGAAGCAAAGGCGCATAGTTGTTGTCATAGAAAGTAAGTATTTGAAATCTTTGTTTCCGCAGACAAAATCAATCTTCAGGTTCAAGTTCGTTTGCCTTTTCAAGAGCCTTTTCTTGCTTCTTAAATTCTTTTAAGTATTTATATGTATGTGCAAGATTTCTATACAGCGGAGCATGTTTTGGGAATTTTTTTATGCCTAGTTCTCCTACCCTTTGTGCCGAGATATAATCGCCTTTTAAACCGTAGGCCACACAAAGGTCTTCGTAGTACTCTTTTTGATTGGGATTTATACTTATTGCTTTTTCTATTAGCGTAATACACTTTTTTAGTTCCAATTTATTCCTCCCATAAATAAGACCAAGTTGATACAGCGATATATGGTCAAAATTGTCTAGCGCAATTGCTTGCGAATAATAATAGATAGCCTCATCTATATGTCCTAGCCGATAGTGGCATCGAGCAATACTATTATGGGTATATTCTCTTGTACTGTCTATTTTAAGGACACGTTCTAAATAATATAACGCAGTATCAAACTGTTCTCTTTCCAGTTCCAAGATACCCATATTGGAATTAGCATCTTTGCTATTGGGATTCATCAGCAGGGCTGTTTTAAAGTATGATGCTGATTCGATATAGTTTTTATTCATGCTGTACGTAACTATTCCCAACATCATATAGGTAGAGTAGAGTGATGGATAAAACGTAATAGTTTCAAGCAATGTTTGCTTGGCTTCTACTAAAACTGCATTTTGTTTTTCAGTAGATAGTGTTTTCGATTTTTCATAAAGCAATTGCGCGAAATACACATTGTCTCTGGCTATTTTCTCATTGGGGCTAGCAGCAGTATAGCCTTCTGTTTTATGAATATCGGTACTGTTTACTTCTTTCCAAGTTTCTTTTTTGATGGCATCAATATTGTTTTGTCCGAACACGGATAAGGAAAGAAACAGCAATAGTATCGTAGCCAAATAGGGAGTAAAAAAAATGCCTTTCATGCTATGCTTGAGTTGCCAAGATATACAAAGTGCCTTGGCTTACGTTTTTTACGTTTGTTTAGAAACGCGGACAATACATGATTTTCTTAATGTTCAATGCCTTAGGCATAATGATGTACATTAATGAAATTTCCAAAGCACCAACCCCTTTGCCTACTTCTTTTCTACGGCTTAAGGTAACATCGTAGCTGGCGGCTAGTTTAAATCCGTTAACTTCAAATCCAGCGTATGGAATGATGGACTCAGATTGTGCATCCTTATTGCTAATGTTGTTTGCTCGGTTATATAAACCAATCGTCATATTTGTTGTTTCAGTGAAATCAAAGCCAAAACCAAGTCCTGTATTTAGCTGATCGGCTTTTGCCTGCTGCATAAACAAGCCTGATGGAAGGATATGGAATTTCCCAAAGCCGATATCTAATCCAGCTTGTACATTAAAGCGGTAGTATAAATTACGTTTGGTGCTGTTAGCCTCCAAGTTGTATTTCATGGTAGCTGCATTGTAAAATGCTCCACCAAGATACATGCTAAATCGTTCAGAAAATTTGCCGTAGTACAATAAACCTGCATTAAAGTTCACATAACCAATGTTAGGTTGAAGCGATACATTACTTGCAGTATTGCCATCAAATTGGTTCGCTCCGTTGTATTGATTAGCCCATTTTAAATCGTTTTGATTTAACCGAAGTTGGGTATAACCCACTTGAATACCCGCAGATAACTGGTGGTTATCTCTTCTGCCCAACGATTTAATGTAAGAGGCAGAAACCATGCCTTGGAACGTACCAAATGAACCTGCACCTGCTCTATCGTATAGAAACAAACCACCTACTCCAATAGCGTCACGATTTAGATGTATTGGCGCATCAATGAAGAAGGAAGGCGTTTGGTATGGGGAGTTAAAAAAGCTGGTTGAACTTGGCGAATTGATGCCCGAAAACCATTGGTTGCGGTAGATAGCACCCAATCGCACTGCGCCTTTCGTTAATCCGGTAAGTGCCGGATTGAGGGTGAGTGGTGAATTAAAGAATTGTGAGTAGTGGGTGTCTTGTGCAGAAAGTGCCAAAGAAAAAAGAACAATAATCAGGGATAAATATTTTTTCATGTCAGATCGTTATAGGGTTTTCAATTACCAAACTAGGGCTAGGTTTCCGGAAATAGGCGCATAAGATTCTCCGTTCAATTTCTTCACTTTAGCAATGAAGGTGTAGTTGCCTTGCTGTTGGAGTTTTCCTTGATAATAGCCATCCCACTTATCGGTACCATCACGTTTGCTGCTAAATACTACTTCACCCCATCGGTTAAATACCATTAACTCATCTAAAACCACTTTTTGAAGGTTATTGACAATAGTAAAATATTTGTTTTCTGCAGGTACTGATGGGTCTGAAGAGCCTGGCGCAAAAACGTTCGGGAAGGCAAAATCATCACCTTCTACGGGTTTAATTAAAGTATGCGGCTGGTTGCCGTTATCTGTCCAACCATTTCTAATCATTCTTACACGTGGAGCAGTTGCATTCGGACTCGCATTAGCCAAATCTTCCCATTGCGGAGGACCTTGCCATCTTGCTACAGAACTCCATTGTCCATCGTTATTCGGGTCGTAGAAGATAGACATGGTTGCAGGTGTATTGTCGGCAGATTTAAGTAAGTGATAGAACTTGTCGTTTCCACTTTGAATACTTGGCTCTTTTGTATTTAATGAATATCCATCATCTGTAGTGGTAGTTGTAGATAATGTATTAAATGCAAAACGGGCTTCATAGCTGTGATTGCTTGCGTCATTCGGTATAAAAGAAACTTCGCGTTTTAAAATTAAGCCGCTGTTATTCCATCCTAAAGGAAACAAATACTCATCTGTTGAATTTGTTTTTCTGACCAATTTGCCCACTCCGGTGCTACTCACAAAAGCATCATTCACACCGTTCACTACAATTGCCGATGAACTTGGGTTGAATACCGTCATTCTGAAAGCATCAGTAGCTAACTCATTGTTATTGAGGGTTAGTGAGCCATCTACATTGGCGTCTAAGGTTTGTTTTTTTGTTGTGCTGGGTGTTTCGCAAATTAAGTCGAAAAAGGTGGTTGGGTTAGTTCCAGTAATCAATTGATTGCCTCCGCGAAGGAATACTTTACTCTGATCTGCATTGAAAGTAGCGTTGTTTACCCAATCTTTACTTACAATGTATTGGCCGGCATTAGAGCTGTATCCATCGGCTATACCATTGGTGTTGACGAAACTTCCTTCAATATGCACTTCGCCTTTATTGCTGAATAATCCGCTTCCTGCATTTTCCAAAGTGCCATCATTTGCGCCACTTCCGGTTTTTACAATCATTTGTGCACCAACCACGCCAATTTGTGCGCCATTGTTATAAAAAGTTTGTGCTGAAATTGTGCCACACGAAAGGATGAAAAGGGCAAGGGGTAAAAATTGTTTTTTCATAAGCTATATAACTTGTTGTGATATATGAGTAAATATAGGTTTTTTGGTCCGTTTCAGGAAAAAAAATCTTAAAAAAAAGACACTCACAGGAGTTGGTGTAGAAAAATAGTGTTTTCGTTGAGTTTTAGGGGTAATTTTGGGCAAATTCGTTCACTATGAGATGGTTGGTTTTTGCACTGTTTTCCATTAGTTTATCTTCTTGTTTGGTTACTAAGAAGAAATTTGATGCCCAAAAGGCTTTGGCCGATCGTTGCGACAGTACCTTGGCCGATTGTGCAGATAAATTGAAAAAGACAGAAGCAGATTTGAGTCTGTTAAAAGGTTCGGAAAGCGATTTGCGCACTAAATTGGAAAAGGAAACGGCTGAAAACGAATCACTGAGTGCCAAATACGCAAAACTCAATGGCGATTTCGAACAGTCGCAAAAGCAATATGAAGATTTGAAAGCGAGAATGGAGGCGCTGGGAAAAAATTCAATGTCTGAAAAAGAGTCGCTCAGTTCTGCATTAAAGCAAAAGGAAAAAGATTTAGCAGAACGCGAAAAACGCATACATGAATTGGAAAGTTTGATGGCTAAAAAAGATGAAGCTGTGTCTTCGCTCAAGAAAAAAATAGCCGATGCTTTGACAGGATTCAACAGCAACGAACTGACGGTTACACAAAAAGATGGAAAAGTGTATGTGTCGTTGTCCGATAAATTGTTGTTCAAATCGGGGAGTTTTAATGTTGATGAAAAGGGAAAGCAAGCTATTGTAAAGGTAGCGGAGGTGTTGAACAAGCAAACTGAGATTGGTATTGTAGTAGAGGGGCATACAGACAGTAAACAATACGTTAATCCTAAAGGCGAAATTAAGAATAACTGGGATTTGAGTGTGATGCGTGCCGCTATGGTAACGTCTATCATGATTGCTGATGGAAAGGTAGAAGCGAGCCGAATTACGCCATCAGGTCATGCGGAATTTTTTCCCGTAGAATCAAACGAAACACCTGAGGGTAGAAGTAAAAACAGACGCATAGAAATTGTACTTTCTCCGGATTTGAAAGAGATTTTTAAAATTTTAGACAACACGAATCCCTGAGTATTATATCTTCGCCCCCAATGGCAAGATTAGACCAAGTTACCGATGATCACGAAATGGGCTTTTTCGATCACATCGATGTGATGCGAAAGCATATCATGCGTTCTGTTTTAGCTATTGTCATTTTTGCCGGTATTGCCTTGGCCAATACGCGCTGGGTGTTTGATTCTTTTTTGTTTGGACCGGTAAAAAGCGATTTTATTACTTATCGCTTACTCTGTAAATTTTCCATGTGGATCCGCCCAATATTGTGTAATGTGAGTTCGGTGTTTTGTCCGGAAGAAGGATTATGCATGAAGGATTTCAATATTACCTTCTTGAATACCGAACTGTTCGGGCAGTTTATATCGCAAATTCAGATTTGTATAGTGCTGGGTATTGTGGCCGCATTCCCATATATTATCTTTGAAATTTGGCGTTTTGTTCGTCCGGCCCTTTCAGAAGAAGAGTCAAAAAAGTCGAGTCGGATAATCATTTTCAGTTCACTCTTTTTCTTTGTGGGTGTTTTGTTTGCTTATTTTTTGGTAGTACCGTTTTCATTGAGTTTTGCGAATAGCTATGTCATCAGTAGCCAAATTGAAAACCGATTTACATTCGATAATTATGTTGGATTTATTACCATGATGATGCTAGGTTCCGGCTTGGTATTCGAATTGCCGATGATTGTTTACTTCTTGGCTAAGATGGGTTTACTTACCGCAACATTTATGCGTACCTATCGCAGACATGCCGTTGTGGTAATTTTGATTGTTGCTGCAGTGATTACACCTTCTCCGGATATGTTTACCATGATGGTGGTAGCGGTGCCGATTTATTTCTTGTATGAGTTGAGTATTGTATTGGCGCAGAAGATTAATCCATAACTGTTTTTAGTTGGGAGTTGATGGTTGAGATATATATTTTCAACTAACAACTGGGTAGTTGTAATAGTCTATTCAAATAAGAAGTTGATATCCTCTTCCGAAAGCTGTTTCACAAAGCCTTCTTCTTCTACAATCAATTCATCGGAAAGCGATTTTTTCTTTTGTTGTAGCAGCGTGATTTTTTCTTCTATGGTATCCGTACAAATGAGTTTGTAAGAGAAAATGTTTTTTGTTTGTCCGATGCGGTGTGTGCGATCAATAGCCTGTTGTTCCACGGCATTATTCCACCAAGGATCAACTAAAAATACATACTCTGCTGCTGTTAAATTTAAGCCTGAATTACCTGCTTTCAAGCCTAACAAGAATACTTGTATGTCACTATTTTCTGCTTGGAAATCGATGACAAGTTTTTCGCGATCCTTTAACGATGTGCTGCCATCGAGCCTGATGTATTTTATGTTTTGTTGGTCTAGTCCTTCGCCAATTTTATCGAGCATGCCGTTAAATTGTGAGAATACCAACGATTTGCCTTCCACGGACTTATCGTGCAACTCTTCCACCAAAGTTTCAATTTTTACTGATGGAGCACTTTCAGCTTCTTCGATATCCTTAATTAAAGATGGGTGACAACAAATTTGTCTCAGTTTCAAGATGCCTTGCAGAATCGAAAATTTTGTTTTAGCTAAGCCATCTTTTTTGATGTTTAGGAAAACAGAATCTTTGACTTGCTTCTTAATGCTTTCATACACTTCACGCTGTTGATGTTCCATTTCGCACCATAGAATCGTTTCTGTTTTGTCGGGTAAGTCTTGTGCTACTTGCTTTTTGGTTCTGCGCAACACGAAAGGATTCGTCATTTTTCGCAAAGCGCGAATTTTATCTTCGTTTCCATCTCGGTCTATCGGCAATGCATATTCCTTTTTGAAAAACTCGGCACTGCCAAACATATTCGGCAACGCAAAATTCAATTGCGAATACAGATCGAACGTGTTATTCATGATAGGTGTGCCGCTCAAAGCTATGCGGTTCTTGGCAATGAGCTGTGTAACCGATCGCGTGATTTGCGCATTCGGGTTTTTAATATTCTGACTTTCATCGACCACCACCGTTTCCCAATAAATCAATTTTAAGGGATTCTCTTCGTTGCGCAAGGTGCCATAGCTTGTAATCACAATCACGTTTTCTTGCGCTAGAATGCTTTCCAGGTCTTTGTTCTGGCTATGGAATATCACCGGAGTAAAGCTCGGTGCAAACTTCTCTATTTCTCTTTTCCAGTTGTTCACCAAGGTAAGCGGAGCCACAATCAAATGTTTTCCGGCCGGATTTTTTTGTTGGTTATGCGCTAAAAAAGAGATGGTTTGCAAGGTTTTTCCTAATCCCATATCATCGGCTAGGCATCCTCCTGCGCCAATTTCAGAAAGCAACACCAGCCACTCGAAACCCTTTTGTTGATAGGGGCGTAGACTTGCATGGATTGTTTCGGGCATTTGAACTACAGTAGACGATTCGTCTTGCCACTCTTTCCAACGTTGCCACCAATCTTTGTTAATCGCAATGTTGAGTGTTTTGTGCTCTTGTAATTCTTTTATACTGACCAAAATCCATTGCGGAATCTGCAATTCATTTTTGTTGATTTTGGCATGCTTGAAAACTAAGCTGTATTCATCGTGCCAGTCGTCCGGCAACACTCCGATGCTATTGTCTTTCAGCAACACAAAGCGTTGGTTGTTTATGATGGTTTTTTGAATAACCGATAAGTCGATTTTTTCTTCTCCAAAACTAACAGTAGCCTTAATGAATAACAATGCACCTTCTGATTTGTAAACCTCAAAAGCCGTTTCAATCGCGTGGGGTGAGTAACGGAAGTGTTTCAGCATATCCATCCCCACCACCGAAATGTTCTCCGCCAACAAATGTTGGTAGGTTTTTAAAAACCAATTTTTCTTTTTAGCCTCATCAAACGAAACGTAAAAGAATCCGTTTTTTTGTTTTATGAAGTTTGGGTGCAAAGCTACAATCTGCTCCAGTATAGCCTTTTCAACTTCTCGGTTACGAATTACTTTATACAGTACTTCGTTTTTTAAAAACTCTACATGGTTGTTTTCTTCACTGTTTTCGATTATGAAATTTTCATAGTTCCATTGTGGGGTGAACATTAAAAAGGTGTTGTTGATTTCACTTAAATAAATCTGCAATGTAGGCGTGGCTTCTATTTCAATTAATTTGAGCAGTTCACTTTTGTCAACATCATGCGATTGTTCTAGTGAAGGAAGTACATTCGCGATGAAATAATTTTCGTCCGACAAGTCATTTTCTTTGGCCAATTTCGAAAGCCATTCTTGCGTTTGAAAGTCTTTAAAATTAAGGATAGTGTACTCGTTATTGCGTTCCAGTAAAAACTTGTGTTGCACAAAATCTTTGATGTCGGTTTGCTGATCGTCCCAACAAACGAATGTTGTAAGCGCAACTTTGCTTCCCTTTTTAGCTGCTTTAAATTTAAGCTTTGCTTTTGTAGGATGAATCTTGCACAGCGCGGTTTTGAAGCTTCTTCCATCGGCAGAAAGATAGCGATGGTAAATCGACATTTCTTTGCTCAATTCAATTACATGAGCAAACAAATCATAGATATGGCGCATCGAAGCGCGTTCGAAATACGATTCGAACGAAATGCCTGAACGCTGTTTGTGATACACTTTTTCGAGTTCTGCAAACTCGTGCCGAATGTGCCATTCGCTTAACATTTTCAAGCGTTCTATGTTTTTAGGCGAAGCTGTTTTGAAGATGGTGTGAATGTTTTTTGCCAACATATTATCAAATCCGAAATGCACCTGATTGTCTTTTCGAATCACATGCAGATAGGTAAATACTTCAAACGCGTTGGTTGAAATATTCAGTGGCTGAAGCAATAAATAGGTCTTTTTATTTTCCATGGAAGACAGCAATAGCAACTATACCGATTTGTATAGCCAATTCAACGATTTTAAATGGCTTAGAATACTTTGCCCGGGTTCATAATGTTATTCGGGTCAAACACTTTTTTTACACCTCGCATCAACTCCATCTGAAACTCAGGGAATTTAATATCCATAAATCTTCTTTGCACCCATCCTATGCCGTGTTCCCCGCTAATAGTGCCTCCTAGTGCCACCACCTTTTCGAAAATTTCACGAACACCGTTTGGTACTTCGTTTTTCCAATAGTCGTCACTTAGTTCATCTTTGATGATACGCACATGTACATTGCCATCACCCGCATGGCCGTAACAAACGGAGCGGAAGTTGTATTTCTTGCCTACTTCTTTGATATGGCGCAATAATTCAGGTAAGTAAAAACGTGGTACAACAGTATCTTCTTCAATCGTAACAGAAGTTGTTTTCACTGCATTCGCTACATTTCTACGCATTCGCCACAAGTCGTTTTTCTGTGCATCGCTATCAGCAAATAAAATCTCACCACAATCGAATTGTGTGAGTACTTCATACAAATGTTCAGCTTCTTTTTGGATGTAATCCATATCGTTGCCATCGAGCTCGATCAGCAAGTTGGCGCGCACATCATCGGCAATAGGAATGGTAACATCGCCCAACCATTTGCAAACCCAATCAATGGCATCGCGTTCCATAAATTCAAGACATGAAGGCGTAATGCCGGCACGGAAAATGGCCGACACCGCTGCACTCGCTTGATCCATCGAGGTAAACGGCACCAACATAATTACATTAAATTTAGGATGCGGAATGAGTTTCAACACAATTTTTGTGACAATACCCAAGGTGCCTTCGCTTCCCACAAACAAATGCGTGAAATTATAGCCGGTAGAGTTTTTAAGTACATTCGCTCCGGTCCACATCACTTCGCCATTCGGTAAAACCACTTCTAGGTTAAGTACGTAATCCTTTACTACACCGTATTTCACGGCTCTTGGACCACCCGAATTACAAGATATGTTTCCGCCAATAAAGCTGGTACCACGGCTCGAAGGGTCTGGAGGATAAAACAATCCCTTTTCTTTTACGGTATTTTGCAACAATTCAGTAATAACGCCCGGTTCAGTAGTAACTTGCAAATTGTTTTCATCGATTTCGATAATCTTGTTTAATCGTTCGATGGTAATCATTAAGCCGCCATAAATCGCCAAGCTGTTAGCCGAAAGACCTGTTCCGGCAGCACGTGGGTAAACCGGAATTTTATGTTCATTACAATAACGCACTAAGGCACTTACTTGTGCTGTGGTGTTAGGTTTGGCTACAGCTTCAGGGTAGAAGCGGAGGTTTTCCGTTTCGTCTTTGGCGTATTTTTCGTAATGCTCGCCTGTGGTTAAAACAAATTCATCGCCTACAACAGAGCGGAAAAATGCCAACGCGGCCTCATCTATTTTATTGTAGTGAAAATCGAGTGTTGCTGATTCTTTAAACATAGTGGTAAAATTAGTTTTTAATTAGAAGTAGGCAACGGATGTGCGAAGAATTTAGCATTTAAGATTTTTCGATTTAAGATATGAAAATGGATTATTTGGGGCTTAAAATAAGTGAGTTCCTTTTTCTTGCTATTTTCGCGCTATGAAGCAGGATATTCGAGAGTTGTCGCAGGCTGAAATGGAGCAGGCTTTTGCTGCGCTTGGGGTGGAAAAATTCCGAGCAAAGCAGGTGCACGAATGGCTTTGGAAGAAGTCGGCCCAATCGTTCGAGCAAATGACGAACTTGTCGAAAACGTTTCGCGAAGCATTGACGAATCACTTTTCGTTCGATTTACTGCAAGAAAGCATCGCCCAAAAAAGTTCCGATGGAACGGTAAAATTAGGTATTCGCTTGAAAGACAGCCGAATGGTAGAAGGGGTGTTGATTCCGGATGGAGAACGAGCAACAGCTTGTGTTTCTTCGCAAGTGGGTTGTACCTTGAGTTGTGCCTTCTGTGCAACGGGTTTTTTAAAGCGTGAACGGAATCTAACAGCAGCTGAAATTTATGATCAAGTGGTTTTATTGAACCAACACGCTAAAGATCATAACGGTAAGGGGCTAACTAATATCGTTTATATGGGCATGGGTGAGCCATTGCTGAATTACGACAATGTGTTACAAAGTATTTATTTGATTACTTCTCCGGAAGGATTGAACATGTCGCAGAAACGAATTACTGTGTCTACAAGTGGTATCAGTAGAGGGATTGTGCGATTGGCCGATGAAAACAAAAAGTTCAACTTAGCACTTTCGTTACATGCGGCTACAAATGAAAAGCGTGATCAAATTATGGATATTAACCGTTCCAATAATCTAGAATCGTTAGTGGAATCCATGAATTACTTTTATCAGAAAACGGGCAATAAAATTACGTTTGAGTATATTTTGTTCGATCATTTCAACGATAGTTTGGAGGATGCCGAGCATTTGATTTCCTTATATCATCAGGTGCCGGCTTTTGTCAACATTATAGAATATAACAACGTAGAGGGCGTTACGTTAAAGAGGGCCAAGAAGGAACGCAGAGACGCCTTTGTGGACTACCTTCGTAAGCGTGGCATAGAGGTAGCAGTGCGGAGGAGCCGCGGCAAAGATATCGATGCAGCTTGCGGGCAATTAGCTAATAAACTTGGAGAATAGCGTGTTTATGGGAATTGTATTTCTATACTGAAACATAAGTATTGGCAGTTTGATTTGAAAAAGGCATTCATGGATATTCAACATTATTTTGATCGGAAAGTATTATTGCGATTACTATTGATTGGGTATCTGTTGTTTTTTTGCTACTTCGCTATTGAGTATTATTTGTTTACAAAGGGAAGTTGGGGCGTTGTAAAATGGCATACCCGATTATCTATTTTGGGATTTATTCTCCTACTTACATTTACAGTTGCAGTTTGGAAAGGAAAGTTTTCCGAAGTTATCATGTTAGTAATGTCGTTGAATCTTGCTTTGATTGTTGCGGAAATATTTTTTTCGTTTTCTGCATTAGATCTATATTCTCAATTTAGTTATGACCCCAATTTGTATTACGCAACATGGTCGCCAAATCAAGAACATCGTCTTAAGAGTGATGAATTTGACTATGTTCGGATGACCAATTCATATGGTTTTGCTGACAAAGAGTGGGACACTATAACGCAAAGACATAAAAGGGTATTATGTTTGGGTGATTCCTATACAGAAGGTGATGGCGCTCCATTTGATTCTGCATATCCTTATTTATTGTCGACAAGATTAAATGCGCAAGCAGATTCTTTTCGTTTTGATGTTTTGAATGCCGGTGTATGCGGAAGTGATCCTGTTTTTGGCTACATAAATTTACATGATCGCTTAACTTTTCCGGTAGATGTTGTTGTTCAAACAATTACAACAAATGACATGTTGACTGATATTGGTTTTAAAGGTGGATTCGAACGATTTTTAGCAAACGGGAAGGTTCAATTTCGTCCACTGCCCTTTTGGTTTTATCTATCTGTTTTTAGTAGTACGTGCAGGCTTTTTTATTCAATTCAGGGTATTGATGAGTGTAGTCCAATGGCTTTAACCGATGACTATTCAAAGGAATTGGAGCAAATTCAAGATCAGTTAGTAACTAAATTTGATAGCTTGGCGAGTGCCCGTCATTTTAAAGTAGTCTTTGTGCTTTTTCCTCTAAGGGAGGAGTGTATAAAGGGCAAATACAAGTATGACTTTACCTATTTTCAAAATCGATTAAAGACCTCGGAAAACGTAAGTTTTGTAAATTTAATGCCATGTTATCAAGAATATGCAGTGAAGCATAAAATAGATTGTTCGAAGTTGTATTGGGATGAAAATGGACATCACAATTCGTTCGGGTATAATGCAATGGCAGAATGTATAATGTCGGCTCTGTGAGTTAAAATCAGATTACTTTGGCCTTGCGATTTTTAAATGTCTTGCATTTTCGTTTTAATGCGGAATAGATTAGATGAAGACTATAAAAACCGATAAATAAATTACATTCGTACAAAATCAAACAATGACACAAGAGACTTATAACGAAGTGCTGAGCGATTTTAAAAATTGGCACAGTATGATTAAGAAATATCAGGTGCCAAGCTATAAGAAGGCCATTGTACAAGTATTGAACAGTTTCACCTTTTACATTGCCTTATGGGTGTTGCAGTTTTACTTGTTTGATTTTTCAGTCTTCTTTACCATCCTCATCGGAATGTTTAATGGATTTCTGTTAGGAAGAATTTTCATTATTCAACACGATTGTGGACATCGTTCGTTCACATCTAGTTCATTGTTTAATAATGTTCTGGGCTCTATTTGCAGTGTTTGTACAATTATTCCTTACAAATATTGGGCAAAATCGCACGATTTTCATCATGCACACAATGCACAAATTGAATACAGTGATATTGGTGATATCGATTGCAAATCGGTGAAAGAATATGCTGCTATGAGTAAGCCAAAACGAATCTGGTACAGAGTGTATAGAAACCCTTTCTATTTGTTTACGATTGGAGGTTTCATTTATGTCGTGATTTATAATCGTTTAGCTCTCCTGAATACGGATTATTTTAAAAAAGTGAGGAGTAATGTAACCATCAGCAATATTGCTTTTATAGCAATTTATGCCTTGCTTGGATATTTTATTGGCGCTAAGAAGTTTTTAATTGTGCAGTTCGTGAATTTGTTTTTCTTCGGCACCTACGCGTTATGGTTTTTCTATATTCAGCATCAATACGAAACTATCTATAAGAGCGGGAAAAATAATTGGAATTATGTTGTAGCGGCCATTAAAGGAAGTACGTTCTACAATTTGCCGAGCGTCTTGCATTGGCTTACAGGAAATATTGGCTACCACCATATTCATCATTTAAGTCCAACAATTCCGTTTTATAATTTACCGAAATGCCATCGCGAAAATCCACTGTTCGAAAAACATGTGAATCAAATTACATTGCTGCAAAGTTTTAAAACTGTTTTTGCCAATTTGTGGGATGAAGAGCAACAACGAATGATTTCTTTTGGAGAATACAGTAGACGCAAAAAAGCACTAAAAAGAAATCTTCAATAAATGGGAAAGACTGCACTGATAATTGGCGCCACGGGTTTGGTAGGTGGAGCGTGTTTAGCTCGTCTGTTGAAAGAGGATAGCTTTGAAAGAGTGGTTGCGATAACGCGAACCCCTTTGGCTGTAAAACATGATAAACTTTTTAATGCGGTTGTAGATTTTAATCATCCCGCATCTTTTTTGGAATATTGTGTTGGCGATGTGCTCTTTTCGGCAATGGGAACCACCATTGGTAAAGCCGGTTCAAAAGAAGCTTTTTTTAAGGTGGATTATACCTATCCGTATGAAGTAGCCAAGGCTGCAAAGCAAAATGGAGTTGCCACACACGTGCTGGTTTCTTCTTTAGGTGCCGATGCCGGTTCCGCAATCTTTTACAGTCAGGTGAAAGGAAAGCTAGAACAAGACATTGCTTCATTAGACTTTACAACGAATATTATTCTTCAGCCCTCTATACTTTTGGGGGAACGGAAAGAATCGAGGCCAATGGAGCGTTTAGGACAAGGATTTGTTCAAAAATGCAGTTTTTTGTTTGTTGGACCCCTTGCCCAATATAAAGGCGTTAAAGCGGAAACGGTTGCTATTGCTATGATTGAATTGGCTAAAGGCAATTATAAGGGTAAGTTAGTTGTGGAAAACCAAGAGTTGTTTACTTTTGAACAATGAGAAGCATGCGAAATCTATTTTTTATACTATTAACCTTACTTGCTCAAGGGGTTTACGCTCAAGGCGTTAAAGTACGTGCCTTAGATTATGAAGACGATTTACCGGACAGAGTAGATTCTTTTAGAACATTGCACATTGTTATTGCCGGGAATATCTATAAAACTGAAGAGCAAATTAGGCAGGCGTATGATTCTTTGGAACATCGATACGACTTTTCTCAAGAGTTGCGGCATGTAAATCCAATAATGAATATAGGCGATGTCGTTATCGCACAAATGAAGACGTCTTTTACAGGTGATATTGCATCTCCCTATTCTGCTCCGGATGAGTTTGCTTTGTCTATAAAATATACAGGAATTAACCAGTGTGTTTTAGCAAACAAAAACACGATTAATATCGATAAGAAAGGACTTCTTCGTACGCAAAGAGCGCTTGGTGTTTTTGATATTCAAACAACCGGAGCGTTTACAGATAATTTTCAAAGAACAGGAAATTGTCCGTTAATTGTAGAGCGCAAAGGCTTTAAAGTAGCTATTTTGAATTATACTAATATAGATAAGCGCCCATCTGTTTCGCTCGACTATATTGTTAATCAAATCGACTTAGGGCAAATTGAACGCGATATGAAAATAGCTCGAGATCAGCGTTGCGACTATATTATTGTGTATTTTGATTGGGGCGAAAATTATCAAGATTATCCTTCGTTTTCACAAGAGCAATTAGCTAAATACGTATTTGAGCAGGGTGCAAATTTAATTGTTGGAACCTTTCCCAATACTATACAAAAGATAGATATGATACCATACTACTATCAAGCTGTTCCGCACAATGGGATGGTTGCCTATTCTCTTGGCAATTTAGTTTCCGGTTATGACGATGATAGGACTAAGTCTGGCGCTTTATTAGATGTTGAAATTCATAAAAACAATTTCACCGGAGAAGTAAAAGAGGGCGATTTTGGATTTATTCCGGTTTGGAATTATTTCGACACCATTAATGGTAAGAAACGACTTCGAGTCATCCCAGTAGCTGCTGTTGAACAAGGCGATGTACTGAAAAAATTGCCCGAGTCTGAAAAGCAGAAGATGATAAAATACGGCTTGGATACTAGGCGTACGATGGGGCGTTATTCCGATGAAATTCAGTATAACATTACGGATATTACTATTGAGGATGTTGAGGAGTCGGCTCAGCTAACCAATGCTCCAATGAATAATCGATTTAACCCATTCGATCAACGTAATTTAAAAGAGTCGGCCCCTCCGGTAGCTAAAAATACAGCTTCAAAAGTAATCGATACCATTTATCGCATTCAATTCTACGAGTTGAGCAAACTCATTCCTATAGACACTACCTATTATGAGCATTTGAAGGGATACGAAGTGCTCCAAGAGAATGGCACATACAAGTATCTTTTAGGGAATTCATCGGATTTTGCGCATATTAAAGATGTGTATCTGCGAACGATAAAACCTCGCTACAAACAATCGCTTATTGCGGTGTATTACGATGGTAGAAGAATTAGAGAAATTGTGCTTAAAGAGCAACTGTGAATCTGTGTATCGATATAGGAAATACTGCGCTGAAGTTCGGTTTGTTTAATGAAAACGAATTGTTGCAGCAGGGAAAGTCCTTGGAAGAACTGAAGGTTATTGATGTTTCAAAGGTAAAAGCAGCTATACTTTCTTCTGTAGTACCTCAACATCCTGTAATTGAATGGTTGAACAGTAATGCTATTGCGTCTATTACTTTGTCGCATTCACTTTTATTGCCCTTTTCTATTGCATATACCACTCCCGAAACACTAGGATCAGATCGAATTGCTGCAGTTGCCGGTGCAATGAAACGCTTTCCGAAAAAATGCTGTTTGGTGATTACTGCCGGTTCATGTATAACGTACAATCTTGTAAACGATAATGCCATGTTTTTAGGCGGGGCTATTTCTCCGGGTATAAATATGCGATTTAAGGCTTTACACCAATTTACGGCACAACTTCCGTTTGTGGCTATAGAACAAAAAGCGGAGTTGCCATGGATAGGGCATAACACACAATCCTCTATAGAAACGGGAGTATACAGAGCCGTATTAAACGAAATAGAGGGCTTTATTCGTCAATTCGATGCTGATTTTGAAAATCTTAACATACTAATCTGTGGCGGGGATGCACCTTTTTTGGTTTCACATCTTAAAAATAACATCTTTGCAACACCCTCATTAATTCTTGAGGGATTAAACTATATTCTGCAACTGAATGCAAACAAACTTTCATAAACTAACATGTACCGCTGTGTTTTCGCTATTGTGCGTTTTCACTTTTGCGCAAACCAATTCACCCTACTCTCGCTTTGGATTAGGTTTTCTGCGTTCTGATGTGTTCTCGTCTAATAAAGCGATGGGTGAAATTGCTGCCGGCTATAGAAGCGCAGTAGGTTTGAATGTGCAGAATCCTGCATCTTATTCCGAGCTATCATTGACCACCTTTGAAGGAGGAGCCAATATTGATGCGACAACTATGACCACCAAAGATTCTGTCTATAAAGGCACTTACGGTACACTGAATCACATTGCAGTGGGTATACCTTTGAAACGTGATCGTTGGGGGCTCAGCTTGGGCTTATTACCTTTTGCTACAACCAATTATCGTTTTCAACTACAAAACATAGATACCTTTAATGAGTATAACGGTAAGGGTTCATTGTATAAACTTTACTTGGGTTCAGCATACCGAATCGGTGACTTTTCAATAGGATTCAATGTGGGCTATCTTTTTGGGAAACAAGAATATTACAAAGGCTACACATTTACCGACTCGCTTTCTGCTCTAAATGTCCGCAACAATACATCCATGAATGTGAATGGCTTCCTTTATAATTTGGGCATTCAATACAAAAAGCGAATTATTAAGCACACGGAAGCTAATCGTTTAAAAACTGATATATTCTTTACAGCCGGTGCATACGGAAATAGCGGAGTGGCCGCCAACGCAAAGGTAAATGCATTGTGGGAGCGCTACTTTACATCAGTATCAACGGGTGTTGATTATCCGGTAGATACTCCGTTACAGCAAGCAGAAGTGAAGGGTAAAATTCGCATGCCGAGTCAATTCGGGATTGGTTTTACCGTTGGGAATGAAAACTGGTGGATTGTAGGTGCAGATTTTAAATTCTCACAATGGAGTAAGTTTTCTTCTCCGGTAAGTTACGGTTCAGTAGGGGATAGTTGGCGTTTCTCTCTAGGTGCGGGCATAACACCTGATTATACCGGTAAATTTGTAAAACGAATATCGTATAAAGCAGGTTTTTATGCAGGGAAATCGGAAGTGCGTGTGAATAACGCACCATTGAGCGAGTACGGAGGAACTTTTGGTTTTGTGTTACCTTTTGTTTTTGGTCGAGACCGTGTAAACACGAACGACTTTTTTCAGCTATTCTTAATGGGTGACATTGGTACCCGTGTACCGAATAGTGCTGCATTTATCAAAGAGACCTATTACCGATTCACTATTGGTTTGTCGTTCAATAGCCTTTGGTTCCAGAGACGAAAATTCGATTAACTTATTACCAACCCCACCACATGCTACGCGTATTGGTTGTTTCTGCTTTCTTTTTATTGATGTCGTGCAATAACGATATGGATAAAGCAAAGATGGTAACCAGTCGTGCGAATGTGAATATTGAACACGGAAAGGATATCGAAATTAATTACTCATCGCTTGGCGATAATAAAATTAAAGCATTTGCCAAAACAATGCTGCGGTTCAATACCGATAAGCCTTATATGGAATTTCCGGATGGTATTAAAATTAATTTTTTTGATAAGGATGGGGCTGTAGAAACGGTAATGACTGCAAAATATGCTACTGTGCAAGACGGATCTTCGCTAATGACTGCCAGAAATGATGTAGAAGTAACCAATGTAAAAGGTGAAAAATTAAATACCGAAGAGTTGATTTGGGATGAGTCGCAACAGCAAATATACTCCAATGCTTTTGTGAAAATTACTACGGCTGATGAGATAATCTTAGGTAATGGGATGGAATCAAATCAAACATTTACAGACTATACCATTAAGCATATCACCGGCAAAGTAAAGGTGAAAGGAGGTATATAGTCACTAGAAAAATTTCAATTGCTGTTCTTTTAAGTGAAAACTTTTGCGGTGCAAGGGGCTTGTGCCTTGTGCCATCATCGCTTGGCGGTGTTTCAATGTGCCATAGCCTTTATTGTTTATCCAATCATATTGCGGATAATTGTTGTGCGCAGCCGTCATAAAATCGTCACGATAGGTTTTCGCTAAAATAGATGCTGCAGCAATGGATAGATATTTACCATCGCCTTTCACAATAGTTTGATGCGGAATGTTTTTGTATGGCTTGAATTTATTGCCGTCTACAATAATGAATTGGAATTTTTTTTTGAGCTGATCTAGCGAAAGATGCATGGCTTTGATAGAAGCATTAAGGATGTTGATGTGGTCAATCTCTTCAGCCCCAATTTGAGCAACCGCAAATGCTATAGCATCTTTCTCAATAATTTCTCGCAATGCATAACGCGTTTGTTCTGCAATTTGCTTGGAGTCGTTTAGTGTTTTATTCGAATAATCTTTGGGAAGAATAACTGCTGCTGCAAACACGGGACCTGCCAAACAGCCTCTTCCGGCTTCATCGCAACCGGCTTCAATATATTCGCTTTGGAAAAAAGGAAGCAGCATTCTATTTTTTCAAATCTTTTGTAGGTGGAACATAAGGTCGCTTACTACCTTTTACATCAATAATAGTGGCATCTCCATTTATCACATCGTTTTTCCAAATGCCAATAATTTTAGATCCATCCGCAAGGAAAAAAGTACCACTTCCTTCCATTTTATTATTTACGAAACTTCCTTCAAAGCGTTCCCCATTCGCAAAATAGACTATCCCCTTTCCGTTTCTCGAGTTATTTGCAAAATCGCCAACATATTTATCGCCCCCACTGAACACCATAGTGCCATTCCCAACCTTTTTATCGTTTTCAAAGTAGCCGTCAAACATGCGACCATCTGCATAATAATATTTACCGCGTCCTTGACGTTTTCCCTTTACATAGTGCCCTTCGTAGCGGTCTCCGTTTTTGAAATAATAGATACCGTTTCCGTCTAATACACCATTCACAAAATCGCCATAATATTTCGAACCGTTCTTGAAAAAATAGGCCCCTTTCCCATCAATTACCCCATTTTTAAACTCTCCTTCATAACGTTCTCCATTTAAGAGTTTGATTTTTCCTTGCCCATTTTGTTTGTCGTCAAGCCAATTGCCGTTATATACTGTACTGTCTTTATAAGTCATTTTCCCTTGGCCGTTCCGTTTGCCATTGATTATTTGACCTTCATAAACAGCTCCGTCTTCATAGCGAACGGTTTTAATACCCACAGTCGAATCAATAGGGTTAATGATAGTATTACCCGGTGATTGCGATTTTACGCCTACACTGATTACAAAAAACGTTATCAACAAATAATATTTCATAACCTCACTATGAGATAAAAATTAAATAAAGAATTTTACATAATTAATCAAATAGTTTTGAATCCTATCAAAAAACTTGCTTCGCAAACTGCTGTTTATGGTGTAAGCAGTATTTTAGGGCGTTTTTTAAACTATCTCTTGGTGCCACTTTATACGCGGTTTTTTTTGCCGGAAGAATATGGTGTTGTTTCCGAGTTTTATGCCTATACCGGTTTTTTCTTTGTGTTACTCACCTTTGGTATGGAGACCGGTTTTTTTCGATTTACCAAAGATGAACGATTTACCAAAGTCTATTCTTCTATACTTCAGTTTTTGTTTATTGCTAATATTTTATTTGTGGGATTGGTTTTCGTGTTCTCGGAAACTTTTGCAAAACTCCTGCACTACGAAGGGTTCGAACATTATTTTATTTGGTTTGCGATTATTTTAGCCTGCGATTCAATGGGTTCGCTTCCCTTCGCCAAATTGCGACAAGAAGAGCGTGCAAAGCGTTTTGCATTTGTGAAGCTGACTGAAATTGGTGTAAATATTGCCCTGAATATTGTCTTCATGTATTTGTTGAAATTAGCGCAAAGTCAACCGGTTCCTTATTTCGATCCATCAATTGGAGTAGGCTATGTTTTTGTGGCTAACCTCATTTCCAGTGTTGTGAAGTTGCTGTTATTGTCTGATAAACTTGTACCGGTGATCGATGGGTTTGAATATCACTTTTTTAAAGTCGCTTTGCGCTATTCTGCACCTATTATCATTATTGGTTTTGCAGGAATTATTAATGAGATGTTAGATCGAATGTTGCTGAAGTATTTATTGCCGGGTACTAATCAACAAAACCTTCACGAACTGGGTATTTACAGTGCTTGTTATAAAATTAGTATTGTTATGTCCCTCTTTATTCAAGCCTTTCGCTTTGCTGCTGAACCTTTCTTTTTCGCCCAATCCAAAAACGAAAATGCGCGTCAGTTATATGCTGATGTAATGAAGTGGTTCACCTTGTTTTGTTCGGGCATATTTATAGTGGTGGTAGTGTTTTTAGATGTCTTTGGTTTGTTTGTGGGAACCGCATTTAGATCGGGTTTATCGATAGTGCCTATTTTGCTTTTAGCCAATATGTTTTTAGGCATTTATGTTAATTTGTCGATTTGGTATAAGCTCACCGACAAAACACTACTTGGTGCAATGGTGTCTATAGCAGGCGCATTTATCACTATTGTATTGCTTTATTGGTGGATACCCCTGTTTGGCTATATTGGAGCTGCATGGGCAACTTTGTTGTGTTATGCTTTTATGGCATTTGCTTCTTTTTTTCTGGGCAGAAAGTATTATCCTGTACCCTATTCATTACCGCAGTTGGCATACTATTTAGGACTGTGTTGTTTAGTTTGGGTAGCCACAATAATTATTCCTTTCGGAAACGGAAGTATAGCACTCTTAGGGAAAGTAGTTTTATTGCTATCTTCGTTAGCCCTATTAATTTTACCGGATCGCAATAAACTATTGCTTCTTACAAAAAAAATAAAATGAAAAACAGGATTACATTTTCACTAGTAGCATTGCTTCCTTTGTTGCTGTTTTTCGGATGTACCGATAGGAACGCCTATAAAAAAGTGGATGTGTCGAAAATCAATGTTGACTTGTCGCTTCAACATTTTGAACATGATTTTTTTGATTTTAATGCAGAAAATTTTGAAGCGCATGATGCCATGATGCAACAAAAGTATGGTAGTTTCTACAGTTACTACACACAGCAGATTATGTTTTTCGGCATGCCAAAATTCAATGGCGATACGGCTAAATACGATCGAAAGTCAGATATATTGGGATTTGTAAATGATACCATTATGCGTTCTGTTTATGCAGCTGCTGATAAACTATACGGGCAATCGGTGAATGAAGAAGAAATGGGAATGGCCGTTAAGCACTTGAAGTATTATTTTCCTAAGATTAAAATGAGTCGCATCATTACTTTCCTTTCTGGTTTCCAATATGGCGCAAGCACTTATGACGATAGTGTTTTGGTAGTTGGACTAGATATGTATTTAGGTGCAGATTGTCCGTTTTATACTAACCTGGATATTCCCATGTATATTGTTCGTAAGTTGAAACGCGAGTTTATTGTGCCTAATGCCATGCAAAGTGTATATCAACTTTATTTCGAAAAACCTTCCTATAGCGCAGAATTGCCATTGATAGAGGCTATGGTGAATGAAGGGAAAAAATATTATTTTTTAGAGTGTATGATGCCTCAATTGCCCGATAGTATGATTATTGGTTATACAGCAGCACAATCGGTATGGTGTACAAAGAGCGAGAAACAGATTTGGCAATATTTCAACGATCAGGATTTACTCTACAAAACAAATTTTGTTGAGCAAAAACGATACACCACCGAAGGCCCAACAACAACAGGAATGCCAAGCGATGCTCCAGGTAAGGTAGGTGCTTGGGTGGGTTGGCAAATTGTTCGCAAGTACATGAAAGAAACAACAGGAAAAGTATCTTTAGAAGATTTGTTATTACGAACGGAAGCTAAAATGATTTTAAAACAAGCAAAATACAAACCATAAACCGCATGTATGCATAAACGGAATAGCGAGAAATGGCAAAGTAAGTTGTCGAGAATGTTAAACTCAACAGTTGCATTCAGTATAGCCTATTTGGTAATGATGACCGGCTTTCATTTGGCAATGGCACTAATGGGCAAGGTGTTTGGTTTTTATTCATCTACTTATTATTATGGTGCTAAGTTTATTGTAAACCATAACTACTGGACTAAATTAAGTGTGTTTTTTGTTTATACCAGCGGAACCCTTTTCGTAACGCTGTTTGGTGTTATTTGTGGTGTTTTGTTTTTTAAACTAAAAGAGAAACATTATGTTTTTAATCTGATTTTTCTTTGGGGTATGGTTATCTCCTCGTCTGTAATTACAGCACAAGGATTAATTATCAATTTAGGTGCAGAGCAATATATTTCGCCCTTTTATCAAAACCTTACAGTTGTTCTTGCTTGGCTCCATATTCCTATTTTCTTCTATTACATATTGGCAACAGTTTTATTTGGCTTTGGGGCTATTTGTGCTGTGTATTTATGCAAACCATTTTTAACGCTTTCCTACTCCTATTCTAAGGTGAATAAGTTACAACGGAAACAGAAATATTTTTTTGAAACAGCCATTGTCCCCTATATTATTGCATCAACAGGTTTGCTTGCATTTACCTTTCCATTGAATATGTGGATCAACATAGTGTACGTCTTCTTTATAGGAATATCGTTGGTTTTAGGTTTTTTTGCATTGCCATTTTTTGAAGTGAAGACCGATGAAATTTTACGCTATAAGGTATTACAGGAAGCCAGTCTAAGTATCTTTATCCTATTGATGGTTTTACTCGGATTGCTCACCCTTACATGGCGAGGGATATATTTAGGCGGTTGATAATGATAGTAGCATTTTTAAAACGGACGTTCAACGATCAACGAAAAGCAGAGTCAGTTTATTTCGTGTTATCAGTAATTAGCGCCTATCTGATTTGGAAGTTGTGTTCTTTCCTGCTAGAACTGTATGAACCTCATTGGTGGATTGTGTTTCAGGATAGTGTTGCCGGTTTGCTTATTGGAGTTGCAGTGTTTATTTCTGATTTTTTCTTTTCCGTTTCTTCACAATTTTTCGGTCGCAATATTTTTATGCCAAATACTCCTGGTATTTATGTGGCGAATCACTGCTTGGGGATTCCAGCTATGGTTGTTTTTACGTTAATCATTCTGTCCTTTGGGGGTGCGATTAAGCACAAATTGTGGTATATACCTGCCGGAATAGCGGGGATACTTTTCATTAATTGTATGCGAATTGTTGGCTTAGTGGTTTTGATGAAAAAGTCGTCACCATTTTTTTGGGAACTCAATCATAAATACACCTTGCTGGTATTGACTTACGGTTTTATTTTTTGGATGGTTAAAGTATGGATGGACAAATTCGCTACGCACGATTAGTTTCCTCCAACTTGGTTTTTGTAAAACATCATCATTTCAGATGATTGCCAATCTACCGGACCGGTTTTTTCTAATACTTTTTTCCCTTGTCGGTTGAATATATAATTCGTTGGATAAGTGTGAACACCTAGGCCCTTCAACGGATTTACAGTTTGTAGGAAGATGATTTTACTGTCGGCATATTTGTGGGCAAGCGCAATTAATTTTGTGCTGTCTTCATCACTCAAGCAAAGAACACCCATATCGTCAGGATATAGTTCTGCTGTTTTTGCCAGTTCAGGTAATTCAGCCATACAAGGGCCACACCAAGTTTGATAAAAATCAACAATTACCACCTTATTGCGCAGTATTGAATTTGGAAAAGGTTTACCGTCAAGTGTTTTCAATGCTAGTTTGCTAATACTGATCGATGGTGGAATGCGGTAATAGTAATAAAGACCAAGGGCAATAAGTAGTACTAAAAAACCAATTGCAAGTTGTTGAAACCATTTATTGCTCATATACTTTTTTATAGTCATTAATACTTCGTTGAATTACTTCTTTAGCTTCCGCAGCACCGTAGATGGAGGAAATTTGCACTTTTTGACTGGCATCGTCCGGTAAGTTCTTATAGGTTAGAAAGTAATGTTTCAGTCGATTTAATAAGCCAGCTGGAATATCATTAATGTCATTCCACGATTCATAAACATCGTCTCCTTTTAACACACAAATAATTTTATCGTCTGCCTGATTATTGTCAATCATTCTAAAACCACCAATGGGGATAGCATTCACCAAAATACCATTTCTATCGATGCGTTTCTCCGTTAAAATACATACATCTAAAGGGTCTTGGTCACCAATAATATCAGTTAAGCCGGTTTTTTTCATACACAACTGCCCCACTTCAATATCGCATAACGTTTTGGGTATAAACCCATATAAAGCCGGACAGATATTCGAGAAGCGTTGTGGTCGATCAATTTTCAGAATGCCTGTTTTTTTATCGACCTCATATTTAATAGTATCGGTTGGCACTATTTCAATATAGGCTACACATTCGTTCGGTGTATTACTGTGCAAATCTACACCGTGCCAAGGGTGAGCTGTGTTTGTTTGTTTATTCATAAAATCATGCGTAAAAATTTACCAATCGCCACCTGCTCCACCACCACTAAAATCGCCACCGCCAAAACCTCCAAATCCACCGCCACTATCAGATCCACCACCACCCCAATCGCTACCTCCTCCAATAAATGGGAAACCACCCGGAGTGAAAATGCCTCTTCTGCTTATAGTCGATTGATTTTTACGGCTCATAATGATGATGAAAATGAACACAGCAATAAAAATTAAAATAGGTACCAATACGCTTCCTTTAGCATCACCGCTACTTGGATTTTCATTTACGAATTTTCCGGCAAGTACATCAAAAATTGAATTTGTAGTCGCATCAAAAGCTGCATAGTAGTTGCCATTCTTTAATTCAGGGACAAGTACGGTTTGGTATATCTGTTTACAAACATTTGCGTTCAGACCATCTTCAACACCGTATCCGGTGGCTATAAAGCCTTTCCGGTCTTCTTTGGCAATAAGAATAACAACGCCATTGTGCTTATCTTTTTCCCCTACACCCCACTTATAGCCCAATTGTGCCGCATATTCTTGAACCGGTGCGCCTTCTAATGTTGTAATGGTTACTATAGCAATTTGTGTTGAAGTAGAATCAGCATAAGCGTCTAACTTTCGCTCTAACTGTTGTTCCTCAGATGGCGAAAGCATATCGGCAAAGTCGTTCACCAAGCGCGGAGGATCAGGACGTGCTGGAATATTCTGCGCCACTACTCTCGCTGCTTGAGTAAACAACAAAAGCAACAAAACAAAGTAGCGGAAACGACTATTAACCTTCACTGATCTCATTGGGAAGTTCGTTTTTGTCGTTAGCGGAATAAGGGAATAACTGCTTTAATTTATCTCCAATTTGAAGCACTACTATGCATAAGCCTTCTTCGAATTGCTCTCTTTTGAAATAATCGGCCAAAATAGCCAAGGTGTCACTCCAATAGTTTTCCGGCACTTGGGCATGAATGCCCTTGTCTCCATAAATAGCAAACTTTCTATCGCCATGGGCAATGTAAATCAGTATGCCGTTTTTGTCTTTTGTGTCGTACATTTTTTGCTTGTTGAAAATCTCAACAGCTCTGTTAATAGGCTCTTTAGCCGGACAAGAAGATTCGATATGGATACGGATTTCTCCGCTGGTTTGCAACTCAGCCTCACGAATGGTATTTACAATTCGCGCCTTTTGTTCTGTGCTTAAAAAAGAATCTTTTTTAAAAAACATATTCTTTGTGTTGCAAACCTATCGGCTTACAATTTTATTTTCGTAGCTTTTTCAGCGCCTGCTTCGGCTTTGAAGTAGCCTTTTGGTTGAAAGCCGAACATTCTTGCCGTAATTACATTTGGGAAGGTTTGAATAGACGTGTTGTATTCATTCGACAAATCGTTGAATTTTTTGATTTGAAAAGCAATTCTGTTCTCAATGTCTGTCAATTCGTTTCTAAGGTCTGTGTAGCCTTGTACAGCCTTTAAATCAGGATATTGCTCGAACGTAACCAATAATCTTGAAAGTGCTGATTGTGAACTCTGAAATTTGTCGATGTCTTCTTGCGAAAGGTTCGTTGGGTCAATTTTAGTTTGGGTAGCAGAAGCACGGGCTTGGATAATTTTCTCCAAAGTTTCTTGCTCGTATTTGCCGGCAGCTTTTACCGTTTCAACCAAATTGTCCACCAAGTTGGCTCGTCTTTGATATTCATTCTCTACATTCGACCATTGTGCAGTAACGGCTTCACGTCCGCTTACCATACCATTATATCCGCAACTGTTCATTGTCATGGCAAAAACCACTAGCAGTCCTAAACGAAATAATTTCTTCATAGCTTTATTATTTTTACCGAAAATACTATTAATAACGTACCAATCAATATTCAAACGCCATTATGTCAGAATTAATAAACGACTTTAACAACTATCGCGCTCGTATGAACGAGGTGATTTTAGCGAAAGACAATCTAGTCTTGAAACGATTTTGGAGCCTAGATAACCAAGCCTACAGCGATGGAGCGCTGAATGTGAAAACAAAAGAAATGCTCGGACTGATTGCTTCTATGGTATTGCGATGTGACGATTGCATTAAATATCATTTAGGAAAGTGCAAAGAAGTGGGTGCCACCACCGAAGAAATCTATGAAGTATTTGCCATTGCAAATTTAGTAGGTGGTTCTATCGTAATTCCGCACACCCGAAGAGCTGCCGAGTTTTGGGAAGAACTACTGGTTCAAGGCGCTTAAAACGACATGGCTAAAGATGTTGTGATGGCATAGTTTTTCGAAGAAGGTTTGCCGTGCAACTGAAAAACCTCGTCTTTGCTGAAATAACCTTTGCCTTCTATTCTCCAGAGTAGATTTTTGAGAATGTTAACGTCCAAATTGGCAGACACACCATGCGTTTGAAAACCATTAGGCGTTGCTGTTGCAATAACTACACCGGCTGCATCATTATAATATTCATAGCGTGCTGCCATTGCTACTTTTGCAGTAGGAATATAACGCATTAAAACAGCAGGTGAATACCACAGGTTGTAGTGCTTATTTGCTACATTTTTTTGCTCTGCCCCGAAATCCATACCAACAGTAATGCCGAACTGATCTATAGGTTGAATGATGCCATAGAAGTTATGGTAGTAGCGCATTTTGCGGTCGGCATCGGGTTGGTTTGCGCCAAAGAATGTAGATGAATTTAAACTGAAAATAGTATTCGGCTTATATGTAATTTGCCATCCGAACGAGGGTAATGAGTTTCCTTTTATACGCTGAATTCTCTGCCATCCGTTTAAAAGTAAAACGGAAGCAAACAACTTTCCATTGTCTGAAGTGTAACTCAATTTTGCGCCTGTTTCAAAGTAGGGTGTGTTTTCTGCCATAATGCTTCGCGTAAGCGTCCAACAGTCTTTACTGATGGCACTTTCAAAGCCAATATGAGAAGGGAAGATCCCTCCATCTAACCACAACTCCTTTTTCTTCGATAAACGGAAACCAATGTTGGCTTCAAAAATATAACGCAACGGAAATGGCTCAGCCGCCAAGTTGGCATTGGCATAGGTGCCATACATCAATGCCAGATTAGTGCGCAAATGCGAAGCCGAATAATTCAACTTGGCGTAGATGAGATTGAGGTTCACTTCATTATGCCTATTGTGACTATAAATAAAATCCGGTCGGTTACCACTTTGCGGTTTACCGAAATCATAACCGTAGAAGGCTTCAGCAAAACCGGAGAAAGTGAGTTTGCCTTTGAATGCAGATTTTATTTTGATCGCAGTTGAGTCGGGATTGTCTTTGGCATATGAAGCTTGTCCGTAAAAGCAAAGTAGCAATAGAATGTAAAATAGAAATAGCGGTGTATGGTTTTTCATGATATAAAGCAAAGCTACAGTTTGTCGAAAAGCATTCCAAACGAAATCACTTCACTTTACAGAAACTTTATCTAGTTTTACATCATCATCCGGGGGCGTTTCCATTTAGGAATCTGAGAAGTACCCATCGAACCTGCACACGGTAATGCGTGCGAAGGGAAGGAACAGCTTGGCTATTGGCCGCATCCGGATATAGAATTGAATCAAAATCCGGAACGATGAAAAAGATTTACGTTTTAGTCTTAATAATTTTACCAATTACATTATTGGCACAGCAAGATTCAACATCGAAAGTTGTATTTCAAGATGTAATTGTCAATGCAGTTAAAGCCACGGATAAAGATCCGCATACCCAAACATCGCTCACCAAAGCGCAACTGAATGAGCGCAACACAGGTCGCGATTTACCTTACTTGCTCGATCAACAACCGAATGTTATTGTTACATCCGATGCAGGTGCGGGAACAGGTTACACGGGTATGCGCATTCGCGGAAGCGATTTGTCGCGCATCAATGTGACCATCAACGGTATCCCCATGAATGATGCTGAATCACAACAAGTTTATTTTGTAGATATACCCGATTTGGCTTCGAGTACGAATGCTATACAAATTCAACGTGGTGTGGGCGCTTCAACCAATGGGGGTGGGGCATTTGGCGCTTCTGTTAACATGCAAACGAATGGATTTGCTCCGCATGCTTATGGTCGATTTGCAACAAACTACGGTTCCTTCAACACCTGGAAACACACTTTAGAAGGCGGTAGCGGCTTGATAAAAAATAAATTCTTTATCGAAGGTCGATTGTCGAAAATCAGTTCCGATGGCTATATCGATCGGGCTAAATCTGATTTATGGTCGTATTATATCCACACCGGTTTGTTGTTGAACAAAACAAAAATTCAATTGATTCATTTCAGTGGTTTTGAGAAAACCTATCAGGCATGGAATGGTGTTCCCGAAGATTCCCTAAACACCAATCCTCGCTTCAACTCTGCCGGTACCGATTTTGGCGCGAACCCAGTGCCATGGAGCAATCAAATCGATAATTATCGACAGCATTACCTGCAATTGTTTTTGAACCAATCGCTCAGTCGCCATTGGAGTTTGAATGTGGCGGGTTTTACCACTATCGGTAAAGGCTATTACGAAGAATACAAAGTGGATCAGAAACTCAAAAAGTATCAGTTATCTTCAGCTACGGCAACGCGTGCTGATGTGATTCGCAGACGATGGCTCGATAATATCTACTACGGAGGATTGATAGGGGTTGGCTATGAAAGCAAAAAAGTAGATGTGAAATTCGGAGGTATGTTTTCGCAATATCAGGGCAAGCATTATGGTACAGTAGTGTGGTGCCGCGAATGTGAAACGGTAAATTCAGCAAACCATTATTATTATTCTACCGGATTGAAACGTGACATCAATTTCTTCGCGAAAGCGAATTACAGCCCTCTGAAGAAATTAGTGTTGTATGCAGATGTGCAATATCGGTTTGTGCAACATGCTATTCAAGGCAACAACAACGATCTAGTCGATTTCGATATCAAAAATACTTGGCACTTTTTCAATCCAAAAGTAGGGTTGAAGGTGTTCATTAATGCAAACAATCAATTGTATGCATCCTTTGCAATGGCGAACAAAGAGCCATCACGCGATGAGCAAATCAATAATCAAAATACCCCATTACAGCCTGAAACGCTTTATGATGCCGAGTTAGGTTATCAATACAAACAAAAACAATTTGCATTGCAAGTGAACGGCTATTTCATGTACTATAAAAATCAATTACTCCTTTCCGGAAAGTTGAACGATGTGGGTAATCCTATCAAAATCAATACACCTAAGAGTTACCGCGCAGGAGTGGAGTTGGCTACTGATGGTGTATTGTGGATGTCCAAAAAAGATCAACGCGCATTGCTCTCTGCAGGTTTGAATTTGTCCTATTCCTTAAATCGAATTATAGATTTTCAAGAGAAAGTGCCCACCTACGATGCGGATTATAATTTGCTCGACACAGCCTATATGGTGAATAATTACAAAACGACAACCATTGCATTTTCTCCTTCCATTGTGGGTGGATTTACCTTAGCTTCTGAACCTATCAAAAACTTCCAAATAAAATTGTTGCTGAAATATATTTCACGCCAATACTTGGATAATACGCAAGCCGCTGAACGCTCCATTAAGCCTTATGCTTATGGCGATATCACGCTCAGTTATTTGTATCCCATTAAAGATCACAAATCAGTGCGTTTCAACTTTTCGATTTATAATTTTTGGAATCAAAAATATGTGTCGAATGGCTACACCTACCGTGAGCGCTATGTTGCAACAGATGGTTCGGTATCTGATCCCGCACAATACAATTTTTATTATCCGCAAGCCGGTATACATTGCACGGGGGGCATAGACATTAATTTCTGATGCAAAGCATAACCCAAATATTCAGTACAACTACCATTGCATTTTCACTTTTGCAATACGATGTGAGTTATATAGAACTGCTAGGGACCATAGCAGGCCTGCTTTCGGTGTGGTGGGCAACTCGAAACAATATCTTCACGTGGTATATCGGTTTTGTGAATGTGTTGGCCTTTCTGCTAATTTTTTTTCAAGTACAACTCTATGCCGATATGTTGTTGCAAGTGTTTTATTTGTTTGCCACAGCTTACGGTTTGTGGAAGTGGAATAAAAATGGAGCGCAAGAAGAATTAAAAATTACGCACATCGATAAGTGCGGTGCTTTATCAGTAACGGCAATGACAGTCCTTATGTTTTCTATCTTTTATGCCTTTACCAATCTTTTGCCTGTTGTGTTTGCTGATCAGCAATTGAAACCTCCTGCTTATGCTTTTGCAGACTCACTTTTATCGGCAGCGAGTGTAGTTACTACTGTGCTCATTGCCAGAAAACGCATCGAGGCTTGGGTGTTGTGGATAGTCATAGACTTCGCATCGGTAGCCATGTATTTGCAAAAAGGGGTGTTGTTTATTGCTGTTGAATATGCATTGTTTGGGGTGTTGGCCATTGTGGGGTATGTACAGTGGAAACAGATGATGAAAAATTACAACACCTCCACCTGATTCCGCAGCAAATCCTCCATTGTTTCACGTTCGCGAATCAAATAGTCTTTGCCTTCATGCACCAGTACTTCAGCCGGACGAAAACGTGAATTGTAATTGCTCGCCATTGTGAATCCATACGCCCCGGCATTGTGAAAGCCAAGAATATCGCCTTCTTTCACTTCGCTCATTTTTCGGTCCCATGCAAAAGTATCTGTTTCGCAAATGTAGCCCACAACTGTGTAAATCCGATGCACACCTGTAGGGTTTGATACGTTGGTGATATGGTGATATGAGTTATACAACATGGGACGAATCAAATGATTTAATCCTGAATCTAAGCCTACAAAAACCGTTGCCGTTGTTTGTTTCAGTACATTCACTTTCGCTAAAAAAGTGCCCGATTCACTCACTAAAAATTTACCCGGTTCAAACCATAAATCTAAATCACGGCCATAGCTTTTGCAGAATTCGATAAAGCGCTCTGAAAGTTTCTGCCCCAATTCATTCACATCGGTGTAATAATCATCGGGCTTGTACGGTACTTTAAATCCCGAACCAAAGTCAATAAACGTAAGGTCTTTGAAGAATGCAGTTTGTTCAAATAAAATTTCGGCAGCGCGTAAAAACACTTCAACATCCAAAATATCGGAACCGGTGTGCATGTGTAAGCCGTTAATTTTAAGATGTGTGGTATTCACAATACGCTCCACATGGCGCATCTGGTAAATCGAAATCCCGAATTTCGAGTCGATATGTCCTGTTGAAATATTGATGTTTCCTCCCGCCATCACATGCGGATTGATGCGCACACACACCGGAATGGAACTGCCATACTTTGTGCCGAACTGTTCGAGGATAGAGGTGTTGTCTATATTGATTTGTACGCCTTCTTTCACCGCCATTTCAATCTCTTCCATCGATACACAGTTAGGGGTATACATGATTTGCGATGGTTCGAAGCCGGCTTTCAGTCCTGTCCATACTTCTTGAATAGAAACACAATCTAAGCCCGCTCCCTGCTGTTTGAAAAATTTCAACACATTGATATTGTTTAATGCCTTGCATGCGAATTTAATTTTCGGAGGCTTAGCACTGAAGGCGTTCACCAATTTATCATATTGGCGTTTCATAATAGCCGTGTCATACACATAAATAGGGGTGTCGTATTTTTCGCAAAGCGAAAGTGCATCTATTCCGCCTATTTCGTAGCGGTTGTTATTCAGTTGTAGCATGTTGAAAATTGAAGGACGAATATACTATTTGTAATAAAATCTTGGCGTATTATGCATGTAGGTCATCCTGAAGTTGTGTTTCAGCCATTGTGTCTTTAATGTCGAAAGCCCAAACCGCCAAATAAAACAGCGCAGTATTCACCGCCATAATACCTGCAAATAGCCAAAAATAATCGGCACCACTGTAATGACTAAAAAATCCTCCTGCTTGAATATTCTTATTAATGTAGACCACAAGGATATTCCCTAAGAAAACAGTAAAGAAAAAGATAGCCATAATGGTGCTTTTCATTGATTTCGGAGCTTGCGAAAACGAATATTCCAATCCGGTAATCGACACCAAAATTTCGCCCACCGTTAAAATGAGATACGCTAATAACTGCCATGCAATGTTTGGTTTTTCACCCGCATCAATTTTTAGTTGAATCATAGCAATCACAACAAAAGAAAATGCAGTAAGAGCTAATCCCCATCCAAATTTTCGAAGTGCTGTTACGCGGATTCCCATTTTTTCCAACCAAGGGTAAACGCCAAAGCTGAATACAGGAATCAAAATCAAAATCAATAATGCATTTACGGTTTGAATTTGTTCTTGCAGCCAATCAACACCCATAAAGTGTAAATCCATTTTGCCCGATTGAATTACCCATTCCGAGCCATTTTGATCGTACAATGCCCAAAATATGGGGATGAAAGAAAACACTACCAGTACTTTCCATACTTGTTTTAGTTGCTCGCCCAAAGGAATAGAAGGTTCTAGTTTATTATCGCTTGGTTTTTTGATTTTGTACTTTTTCGTTCCGGCAATAAAAATAATAAGGGCAATAGCCATCAATACCCCCGGCACACCGAAAGCTATAGCCGGAGAGGCGAACTTTTTTAATGCCGGAGTAATGAGCATGGAGAAAAATGCACCCAAGTTAATACCGAAATAAAACATGTCGTATAACTTTGAAATATTAGCATCGTTTTCGTTTTCGAACTGATCGCCCACCATTACCGAAACATTTGGTTTAACGCCACCGGCACCTAAAGCAATAAGCATCAGTCCGATATAGAATAAATTATAATTGCTGTCGAAAATGGCCAAAAAGCCATGCCCTACACAATAGATAGCGGAGAGAATTAAGATGGTCCAATATCGGCCAAGTACATAGTCGGCCAGCAAGCCACCCGCAATGGAGAGCAAATACACCATTGCCACAAAAAAGTGGGTGTCTTCATTAGCATGGGCTTCTGCACCTGCCGCCAAAGCCGGATTGTTTCCCGGATTGAAAAATTGTGTGATCAGGAAAGTGGTTAGTATAGCTTTCATGCCATAGAAACTAAAACGTTCTGCTGTCTCTGTTCCTATAATATAGGGTGCCGCTTTTGGGAATGAACTCCACTTGGATACCGAATTGCTCATCAATTTTTTGAGTTTAAATGCTAGTTGTAAGTCTATCAAATCTTTGGGGAAAAACTAAATTCAACATCTCCATAACTTTTTCTCTCATATGCAACTTATAACCTTCAATTTTCGTCTAGTTTGCGTTCTCAACACTAACAAGAGGGTGCTAAACTTGGATTGAAAAGCTGAGAATTTGACCTTTTTTTGAAAATCGCTTATCATTTAAACATATTTTAAATACATTCGACCTCAATACAAAACCAACGCTCAAGACGTATGAAGAAATTAGCTTTACTCCTGTTTGTTTCCCTTTTTTACACACACACTTTTGCCTCTCACCTCTTAGGTGGCGACTTAACGTATGAGTGCTTAGGACCCAATCAATATCGTGTTTACCTAAAAGTATATCGTGATTGTAACGGTATTGATGTCGATAACAGTTACACTGTTACCTACTCTTCTGCTACATGTAATACCAGTGGTTCAATTACAGTGAGCAGATTATCGAGCGGTATTCTGCCCCTCTTGTGTGGTTCAGCTGCAAATGCATGTACCGGAAACGGTCCATATGGTGTAGAAGAATACATTTACTCCGGAATTCTAAATTTACCGGCAGGATGTCAAGCGGGCGACTGGATTTTGAATTGGAACAATTGCTGCCGTAACGATGCGATTACAACCTTGAACGGTGGTAGCAGTCAGAATATGAGTTTGAACGCATTGTTGAAAAACAATAATGGTATTGGTTGCAACTCATCCCCGCAGTTTACGGTACCTCCGGCATTGATTGTTTGTCCGAATAAGCCCGTAGAATATAATCACGGTGTATTTGATTCTGATGGCGATTCTCTGTACTTCTCCTTAGTCAATTGTTATCAGTCGGTTACCGGAAATGTTACGTATAGCAGTCCGTACAGTGGAACAAATCCTTTAACTACTGCTTCAGGCGTTAACATCAATCCAAAAACAGGTCAAGTAACCTTCACGCCAACAATTGCTCAGGTGGGTGTTATTTGTGTATTGGTAGAGGAGTTTAGAAATGGTGTAAAAATCGGAGAGGTAATTCGAGATGTTCAATTTACCGTAACAAGCCAAGCCGGATATTGTAATAACAATACCCCAACAGCTTCAGGCGCCAATGGTTCGTCAAACTATAATTTCACTGGCTGTGCACTTAGCCCAATTTGTTTAAACATTAATGTTGCCGATCCGGATGGTCAACCCGTAACGGTAACATGGAACAACGGTATTCCTGCAGGTTCGTTCACGGTTACCAACAATGGTACAACGAATCCTACTGTAGAGTTTTGTTGGACACCAACCGCTAACGATGCCGGAAGTAATTTCTTTACGGTAACCGTAAAAGATAATGCTTGTCCGCTTGTAGGCTCAGCCACATATGCCTACTATATTAATGTAATTCCTTCCGTGCATACGTTAACTGCGGGCACAGCAGCAACAATTTGTCCGGGTGTTCAAGTCCCACTTACTGCAAATGCTTCAGCAGGTTATTCTAACTTTTATTGGACACCAAACTTGAACATAGCTTCAACAACGGCACTGAATACAACCGCAACACCAACATCAACAACAACCTATTTAGCCAATGCTGAGTATCCTGATGGTTGTACATTGTCGCAACCGGTAGCGATTACGGTTAATCCTAATCCATCGCTTTCCGTTACTCCACGAAATAGTTTGACTTGTAATGGAAATAGTGTAACCATCAATGCTGTAGCAAATATTGTAGGAACAACATTTGCTTGGTCAACCGGAGGTACAAGTAGTTCAATTACAGTAACTCCGGCAACAACAACAACATATTATGTTACAGCAACGGCACCAACCGGTTGTCAATCGGTAGATAGTGCTACCGTTGTTATTCCTACAGCCGCATTGAATGTATGTAATGTACTTTATGCTTCACCAACAGGAACACCAACTGCTTTAGGATCAAAAGCCGACCCTTTAACCTTGGATGCAGCCATTGTACAAGCCGCTTGTTTTGGAACGGTAATCAAAATGGCTGTTGGTACATATACTATAGACAATCCAATTACTACATTAACCAATAACTTAACTTTAGAAGGAGGATTCGATCCGGCTAACGGTTGGAAAAAGACGAGCCAGGCGGGAGCTACAAAGATATTTCGTTCTAATTTGAACGTTGAAGATGCAGCAGGGTTGGCTCCACGTTTGGTGGCTATTAATGCTATTGGACAAGATAATATACGTTTTCAAGATTTGACAATTGAAGTGGCTGATGCCTTGCCAAATGTTGGGGGGAATTATGGCGTTTCTACATATGGGATTTACTTTGATAATTGTACGAATTATAAATTTGTCCGCTGCCAAATTATTGCCGGAGATGCATCGAAAGGGGCAGATGGCGTTGCAGGTGCTTTGGGCGTTGCAGGTGCAAATGGCAATACAGCTTGTGGAAGAAACGGTGCAGCAGCAGTAGGGAATGGCGGAGCTGGAGGACAAGGTGGAAGTGGAGGGGCATTTAATGGGAGCAATGGAAACCCCGGTGTTGCTGGAAGTGGTATTGGAGCAGGTGCAGGAGGTTCAAGGGGAACGGGTGGAGTTACTTGTCCGGCATTTGGCGTTTTTTCTGGAAATTTTGCAAGTTCTGGAGCTGATGGAACAGCTGGAGCAAATGGAACAGCTGGGGCAAATGGGACAGGAGGGACCGTTAATATTGGATACTTTCAGCCAGGAAGTCAAGGCGGAGTTGGTTTTTCAGGAACTGTTGGATCTGGAGGTGGAGGAGCTGGAGGAATGGGAGGCGCTGGTTTTGGCACAGTAGGTGGAGGCGGTGGCTCTGGTGGCTCTGGTGGCTTTGGAGGCTCTGGAGGCTCTGGAGGGTTTGGTGGAGGTGCCTCTTTTGGGGTATTCGTAAATAACAATGGAATTGGTGGCTCTGTAATAGATTGTGATATCCAGGCAGGTGCTGCAGGAATAGGGGGTATTGGAGGAGCAGGTGGCATAGGCGGTAATGGTGGCATAGGCGGTAATAGTTCTTTTGGTGGATGTTCTGGTTGTCAAAACTTGAATAGTTCAGGCAATGGTCCAACCAAAGGCGGAGATGGTGGCAAAGGCGGTGATGGTGGTAGAGGCGGAGATGGCGTTGCAGGTATTGCATGTATGATATACCATAATTCAGGTGCTGCTTTTGATCAAGATAACAACGGAACAGTAACGCCAATAGCTTCTACAGGTTGCACGCCTAGCAGTAACTTTGGTTTAGCTGCTCAAGCCGTAATTATAAAAGATGATGTAGCTTGTACCAATACTTTAGAAAGCTTTACTGCTGCTGCATCCGGAAACTGGACTTTTGCTACAGGCACTCCTTCTTCTGCAACCGGAAATGCAGTTTCAACAAGTTATACAACACTTGGAAGAAAAGACGATATCTACTCTGTGGGTGGAAGATATACCGGTTTTAGTAATATAATTGTTACATCCAATATTAAGCCTGACTTAGCAACCGATGCTCCGTTTGTGAACGGACAGTATAGAGTTTGTGAAGGCTCAACGGCAAACGTATATGTGTTGAATGGCGGTTTGGCTTATGTGTATCATTGGGAAGTTCAAGATGCAGTAACTGGCGCTCAAGTAACAACTTTCAATGGTTCTCAGTTTGATTCTGTGGCCAATTATCCATTTAGTACCCCTGGTTCTTTCAATTTTATCTTAACCTTTGAAACGAACTGTTGTGGTGGTTCTCTCTCTGATACCATTAAAATCTTTGTTGATCCTAATCCAAATATTGCCAATATCATATCAAACGGAAACGGTATTTGCCCTAACTCGGATTATGTTACGCTTACGGCTACAACAACCGGAGGTACGTTCTACGCATGGACACCAACTACAGGCATTATTGGAAGAGCAGATACTAGCTTTGTAAATGTTAAGCCATCAGTAACTACCGATTATGTACTAACCGTGTTGAATGCTAACGGTACTTGTTTGGATACAGCTCACTTCCAAGTTGTAGCCAATCAGTTCTCTGTTGCCGTAACTACAACCCAAACATCATGTACTGCATTAGGTACAGCAACAGCAACCGTTACTACCAATGTAAACGATGTAATCTATTATTGGTCATCAGGGGCAGTAGTTGGTCCAACGGCAACATTAACGAATACGCTTTCTAGTTTGGCTGTTGGAACCTATTCCGTAACAGCTGTAAATAATACCACCGGATGTAGAGATTCTGCATTTTTTACCATAACATCTACTCCAGGCTCATTCAGCGCATTCGTAAATAATACTACGCCTGTTTCATGTTTTGGAAGAACAGACGGTTCTGCTTCTATTCAATACTTCAATGCAACGGGTACTCCTACGAGTGTTTGGACCGACAGTGCCGGTGTAAATACAGTTAACCCGAGTGCACTTCCTGCCGGAAACTATAAAGTGGTTTCTACTGATGGAGCAGGATGTATCTCTGTGAATTATTTCAGAATTACTGAGCCAAACGATATGTTCTTGGATTCTTTAAATGGGAAAAATCCTACTTGTTCTAAGTTTGGAGATGGAAGTCTTACTGTGGATGCCGGTGGTGGAAACGGAGGATTTACATTCACATGGAGTACAACTCCTCCACAATTAGGTAAAACGGTAACCAATTTAGATCCTGGATGCTACACGGTTTCTGTTGTAGATACTAAAGGT
>CAYNMP010000026.1:0-51360 GCA_964398475.1 uncultured Chitinophagaceae bacterium
TTTACTTTTTATTCTAAATTTGTACCAGCGTTGCACTAAATCCTTGAATCCGCCTTAAGCCTGACAATTCCTGAAATAGGTTGACATAAAATCAACCAAAATGAATACACAAAAGGACAAAACTGTTTCGGAGAGTGCCGAAAAAATCCAGGACTATGTAAAAGCTTCATACGCCCTAAAACGAAAAATCGTTAACCTCATTTCTAACGGCCGCATCTCGAAAAACGCGGCAGCTAAAAAGTACAATGTTTCCAGGTCAAGTATCGACTATTGGATGACTAAATTTAGTACTTTAGAAGAAAAAGAGATCGTAATGAGCAAAGACGATGAGTTGAAAAAATTAAAGAAACGCATAGAAGAACTGGAGTTTATTAAAGACTTCCAACAAGATCTTATTGCAGAATATGAAATCGAAACCGGGGATTTAAAATCAAAAAAGTATTTACCCGAACAACTTGCAAAAGAGATAGAGCAAAAAAGAAAAAAGGCGCAATAAGACTGCGCTGTGAGATGTTCGGGATAAGCCGACAAGCCTATTACAAACGACAGAATAAGCTTAAAAAGCTCGAAAATGAGCGAGAGGTAATACTTGATTTAATTAAGCCAATACGCAAAAGAATGAGCCGTGTGGGCACAATAAAACTGTATGACATGATTAAAAATGATATGGTCAAAAATAATATAAACATGGGTAGAGATAAGCTATTTACCTTCCTGCGACAGGAGAAAATGCTAGTCAAGAAAAAGAAAAACTATACCAAAATAACAGACTCATTCCATCGGTTTCGTAAGCATAAAAACCTTATTAAAGACATTGAAGTAAATATGCCTGAACAAGTGTGGGTTAGCGATATAACTTACATTAAAACGGAACAAGGGCATGCCTATCTATCGCTGATTACTGACTATTATTCAAAGAAAATTGTAGGCTATCATTTAGCAGACAACTTAAAGACAGAAAGCTCATTAATCGCTTTAAAAATGGCTATTAAATCTCGGCAATATCCAGACAGAAAGCTTATACATCATTCCGATAGAGGGTTTCAATATTGTTCAGATGACTACATCGCAATGTTGACAGATAACAATATCCAACCAAGCATGACAGAAGTGTACGACCCTTATGAAAACGCTATTGCGGAGAGAGTTAACGGAATCCTAAAAGACGAATTTGACATCGGAGAAGGCTTTATTAATCTACAACAAGCCAGTAAAGAAATTAAGTATGCCATTGAAACATATAACTTCTTTAGGCCTCACTTTAGTTGCCAAATGCTAACACCGCAGCAAGCTCACAACTTCGGATCTTATACACTAAAAAAATGGGGCGGACGAAAAAGATATCGAACCAAGAAAATCAAATCTCTTTAAATAACAATTTTCATATTTTTAATCACTAAAAAATTGACAACCTATTTCAGGACAAGACATGACAGACAGCACCATGATAATTGATAATCTGATAATAATAAAAGGTGGAGCGTACAACGAGGTAAAAAAAGCATTATGCCAGTGGATGAATCTGTATTCAAATGACCTTCCAAAAGACATACACTTCAGACTTTATAAAAATGGACATGATAGCCATCTATTACAAGCTGACGAGCAACTTGACAATGAAAGGTTTTATTATCTCGTAAACTATTTGAACTACCCAGAAGGAATACATTATAATGTCGACATTGTAGGTTTCACAACTGGTAAAATAGATGACAAGTTCAAAAACAAAAAATTATTGGTTTATATATCTCCTAATGAAAAAGACTTCGATAATGTCTTCGTGACAACATCTGAAAACGAAAATTTTAAAATTGACTTTGGCGGTAAAATAACAGAAACAAGTGGAAATAAAATTTACAGACTTCCAAACGACCTGACATTCAATAATCCTGAGATTATTACAAATAAGACTAAACAAAACATTAAGGAAACAACTGAACTAAAAAATGATAAATTAGCAAGACGTTTTATACTCCTATCTGCTATTGTTGTTTCTGCATATGCCTTGACATTTCTGATTTTAAATACTGGAGAATACTTTACAATTTCAAACTTCATTTTATCATTTTCTGTTTTCGGATGGCTTTTACATGATTATAAAATCCTTCAAATTGACAGATTATATTTTGGATCACTAGTACTTAGTTTAGTGATATTTCTTTACGGCTATTTCCTAGAACACTGTTTTTTACTTAATGACAAATCAGTTTTAGATATAATGGGAACATCTATCCCAGCTATTTTTCTCTTTCTCCAAAGACCGTTGAGGTTGGGTTTTAAGGCAATAATGAAAAGAGAACCTATAGTTGATAAGCCTGCACCATCATTTGCCGACTTTATATATATTTTTTCCCTTTCGATGGCGACAATTTTTATAGGACTATTTTGCGAAAAGAAATGAAAAAGAAGCTTTTGATTTTAATGATATTAGTATTTGCAAAACTAACCAATGGACAATCCGTTGGGACGTTTAATGTCAATATTAAAGACACTAAAGATTCTGCATTGTGCAATGTAGAAATTGAAATCTTAAATGAAGATTCTTTCTCAGTTAGAAAACTTAAATCGGATTTAAATGGGAAGGCTCAAATTGATAGTTTATCTGAAAATGATTACATAATCAAAGTAAGCCTTCATAATTTTTCGACAAAATTTGTGCCCCAACCTATTAAAGTGGGAGAAATTACTTTTGTATGCATTACCTTAGAAACACTTTCCGAAACTGAAGTTCAACTGAGAAAAGAAAACACATGTCTTTACAACATGAGCATCAAAAAACCAATATGTCATTTATGTAAACAAAAGAAAAATGTAATTCCTTACAGTTATGGTTTGCCAAATAAGAAAGTAGTTGATGCTTCGGTGAAAGGTAATTTTAAGTTGGGTGGTTGTTTAATTAAACCTTGCAGACCCTTTTGGTTTTGCAATTATGACAAGACAGATGTTTTGAAACAAAATTAAAAACGGCACATAACAGCGGTTTTGCGTTATGCGGGCAGTTTGGTTCATTGGCAAATTTGAGTTACTTTTAAATTGTACTAAATATCCAAATTATTCACCCAAATCCCGCACACCGCAAGAGCCGCAAAACTTTAGCGGTTATTTTAGAAAAACGACACGATGAACTACAACGACAAAAAATTCAGACCGATTAGCAATACTGAAAACGGAGAAACTTCAAACGAAACTCTTTTTCATTACAAGCAGGTCGGAAATATTCTAACCTCTGAATATTCAGGGGGAAAGATTAAATATGGACATCTAATTGGTTTGGTTGACCATTTAGGAAATATAGAAATGCGTTATCACCAAGTAAATGACAAAGACGAATTGATGACAGGAATTTGCATTTCAAAACCAGAAATTCTTGAAAATGGAAAAATTCGACTTCACGAAAATTGGGAATGGACTTCGGGTGATAAATCAAAAGGAACATCAATAATTGAAGAACAATAAACAGAATTATAATGGCACACGAACACAACTACAAACTAACTGCGGTATGGACTGGAAATAAAGGTGATGGAACTAAAAATGTACGAACCTATGACCGCAGCCACACAGTTTCTATTGAAGGGAAACCTGAATTATTCCTTACAACAGATAACCCAGCTGTTGGCGACAAATCAAAATTGAATCCAGAAGATTTATTGGTTACAGCTATTTCATCCTGCCATATGCTTTCATATTTGTATGTATGTTCATTGGAAGGAGTTGTAATTACATCTTACACCGACAATGCCACAGGCATTATGATTGAACAGGCAAGTGGTGGCGGAAGTTTCAAAGAAATAACTTTGAACCCAATCTTTTATGTAGCAGACGACAGTATGGTAGAAAAAGCTATCGAGTTGCACCACAAAGCTCACGAATTATGTTACATAGCCAATTCTGTGAATTTTGAAGTAAAGTTTAATCCAACCTGCAAAGTAGAATAAACAATTTTATGAAAATTTGCATCGCACAGACAAAACCAATTAAGGGCAATGTTTCAGCCAATATTGAAGATCACAAAAAATTTATTGAGCTTGCTCTGACATTAAATGCAGAAGCAATTTTCTTTTCTGAACTTTCTCTTACAGGTTACGAACCAAAACTTGCAAAAGAGTTAGCAACCAATCAAAATGATAATCGTTTAGACATTTTTCAAGAAACAAGCGACAAAAACAATATTATTATAGGGCTTGGAATGCCGACTGCAACAGAATCGAAAATCCGAATCAGTATGATAATTTTTGAACCAAACAAACCAAGACAAACTTACTCAAAACAGCAACTTCATTCAGACGAATTTCCATATTTTGAAAATGGTATTGAGCAAGTTATAATCAAAACGAACAATAAAAATATCGCACTAGCAATTTGTTACGAAAGCATAGTACCGACACATTGTGAAAACGCATTTAAAAATGGTGCTGATGTTTATTTAGCAAGCGTAGCAAAACCAGAAAATGGCGTTGAAAAAGCTTTTGACTATTATCCGAAAGTAGCAAAGCAATACGGAATGACTGTGTTAATGTCTAACTGTGTAGGTTTTTGCGACAATTTTTTAAGTGTGGGTAAAAGTACAGTTTGGACAAAAGATGGTGAATTAGTTGGGCAACTTGACGACAAAACGGAAGGAATTTTGATTTTTGACACAGAGACAGAAGAAGTAGTTGAAAGAATAATAAAAAACAACCGCTAACAGCGGTTTTGCGTTATGCGGGAAGTTTGATTCATTCACAAATTTGAGTTACTTTTAAATTGTACTAAACATCCAAATTCTTCACCCAAATCCCGCACATCGGAACAGCAACAACACGTTATTTGCCATACGATAACAATACTCAAACTGACAGACAATTATAAATGAACATAGGAATATTTACATACGGAACACGAGGAGATTTACAACCTTATGTTGCATTGGCTCTTGGACTAATGGACAAAGGACATAAAGTAACCCTTTCTGCAACAGAAGATTTTAAAGACTTTGTTGAAGGATTTGGAGTAAAATTTGAACCGCTTTGGGGAAATGCCGAAACAATGATGAACTCAAAGGAAGGTCAAAACATTTTGCAGACAGAGAACTCAATAAAATTAATGAAGTATTATTTCAAAGTGCTTCATGACAATAGAGAGCCATTGAGAAAAAGTTATTATCAAGCCATTTCAAAAGTTGATTTTATCATTGCCAACTCAATGACACTTCCTATTGTAAGTGCCATTGCAGAAAAGCAATGTAAAAAAGTTGCATTAACCTATTTTATGCCACCAGTTGTTCCAACGACTGAATTTCCATTGGGCGACTTTGACTTCTTCAACTTTCCTTGGTATAATAAACTTACTTACAAAATTGCACAAGCTTTCTTTTGGAAATTTATCAAGCAGGACACCAACGAGTACAGAAAAGAACTCGGTTTGCCTGAATTAAAAGAGAATTTGGTAACTTATCTTGACAAACAAAAAATATTGGACTTATACTGTTTAAGTCCGTCTTTAATTTCACAACCAAAAGACTGGGAAAGCCACCATAAAATAACTGGGTTTATAAATATTCCAAAACAAAAAAGAGAAACTCATTTTTTAGACCAAACAACAAGAGAACTTTCAGAATGGTTATCTGATGGCGACAAACCAATTTATATCGGTTTCGGAAGTAATGGAGTTGGGAACACAGAAAAATTCTCTAAAATCATTACAGAAGTTTTAGAGAAAACCAATGAACGAATTTTGTTTTGTACGGGCTGGTCACAGTTCAACAATTTACTAAAACATAAAAATTTATTTGTAACCAAATATGTAAATCACGAAACAATTTTACCAAAGTGTAAATTAGGTATTTTTCACGGTGGAGCAGGCACGTTGGCAACAATGTTAAGACACAATTTACCAGTAATCATTGTTTCATTTTATACAGATCAACCAACTTGGGGGAAAATAGTTGAGAGTAAGAAATTAGGCGTTCATATACCAGTTAAAACGTTATCGTTCGACAAACTAATTTCAGCCATTCAAAAAACACAAACAGACGAGATTAAAAATAGCATTACGACAATTGGACAACAAATCAGAGACCAAAACGGACTCGACAATGCAATAACTGAAATCGAAAAATACTTTAATGACAAACAAAAATACGACACATAACAGCAGTTTTGCGTTATGCGGGCAGCTTGGTTCATTGTCAAATTTGAGTTACTTTTAAATTGCACTAAACATCCAAATTGTTCACCCAAATCCCGCACAGCGTAAGAGCAGCAACACGTTAGCGGCAAGTTTAGCATAGGATGAGCAGTATATAACAAACAGAGAAAACAGCAATTATGACAGAAGCAATAATTCCTTTACTTTCCTTAATTGTCCTTGAAGTAATTCTTGGCATAGACAATGTTATTTTTATTTCAATTTTAGCAGACAAATTACCAGATAACCAAAAAAGCAAACTTCGCTTTTGGGGAATAGCTTTGGCTATGGTATTGCGATTATGTCTTTTAGCTTTTATAGCTTGGATCTTAAAACTAGACCAAACACTATTTACGCTTTTGGATACTGACTTTTCAGGCAAAGGCTTAATACTGATTTTTGGTGGACTTTTCTTAATTTATAAGAGTACAAAAGAAATTTATTATAAAACTGAAATTGCAAATGAAGACAAACCAAACGTTCCAAATAATAGCAGCTTTAAAAGACTACTTTCCGAAGTAATCATACTAGATTTAGTTTTTTCAATCGACTCAATTATTACTGCTGTAGGAATGGTCCAAGAACTATGGGTAATGTACACAGCGGTAATTGTGACAGTAATTATAATGCTGTTTGCTTCAAAACCTATAAGCGAATTTATTAGAAAACATCCATCCTTTAAAATATTAGCTTTATGTTTTTTAATGATGATTGGTGTTTCACTTCTTGCTGAAGGTTTTCACTTTGAAATTCCGAAGGGTTATATTTATTTTTCAATGGCATTCGCTTTTTTAGTTGACGTTATACAAATGAAAACGATAAAAAACAAGTAAATTGGACTTACTATCAGTAAAAACCATTCAAATAAATCAAAAAAAAGGGCTGACTAACGCGACAAGAAAAAAAACTATTGTCATATATCATGTCGATAAATAGATGATAGTTACAACCCAACAACATGGGTTTTGCGCTATAATATCGAACCTATGATTAGGCAAATTTAAAATATTATATGACTAAAAAATCAAACCCGGTTGTATACTTTGAAATTCCAGTAAAAAACATGGATAGAGCTATGCTTTTTTATAAATCGGTATTCAATTTCGATTTTGCCAAAGAAATAATAGATAATAATGAAATGGCCCTGTTTCCATTCGCAGAGGGAACATCAGGCATTTCGGGTGCGCTTGCAAAAGGGGAAATTTATAAACCTACAAAAGAAGGCGTTCTGATTTACTTTAAAACTGAAAACATTGACGAAACACTAAGATTATCCAGAGAAAATGGGGGATATATACTATATCCAAAAACAGATAATGGAATAGGATATGTTGCTGAATTTGAAGATACAGAAGGGAATAGAATAGCGTTATACCAAGCCATAGAATAGTTATGAAAAAAACACTCGTATTAATTCTAATTCAACTATTTACTTATACAGTAAAAGCACAACTATGCACTAATGACAGTAGATTCACAAATACGCCTTTCTTTACAGATGGACAAATTAGTGCACAATTAAACATAACATTTGCGAATGTTGTAGACTGGAAGGGTAATAACGTAGCTTTAAAATTAGATGCACATTATCCAACGCTTTCTGTTGACACATTACCGCTTAGACCTTTAATACTATTGGTACATGGCGGTGGATTAGTTTCTGGAGACAAAGTAAACTACACGCGAGTTTGTAAAGAGTTTGCCAAACGAGGTTTTGTTGCAATTACGATTAACTACAGACTTGGAGTGAATTGCAACACAGATAGTATTTCCGAAGAAAAAGCTAAGTATAGAGTACAACAAGACATAAACGCTGCTTTTCGGTATGTAGCGCAAAATGCTTCCCTACTTAGAGTTGATACATCATGGATGTTTATTGGAGGAGGCAGTGCAGGTTCTGTAGCTTCACTTGGAGTAGTATATATTTCACAAACCGAATGGAATGCGTTTACGCCAAGTTTACAATCACTATTAGGCGATCTCAATAACTCAGGGAATAATTTAACGAATAAATTCAGCATAAAGGGTGTTTTTAACGACTGGGGTGCCATGCTTAAAACAAGTATTCAACCATCGGAAATGCTACCTATGGTTGCTTTTCATGGTGATGCAGACAATACGGTTGCTATTGATTCGACTTTTGGAGGCGGATGTATACATGTAGACAAATCTTATGGCTCAAGAGCACTTCACAATTTACTTGTTGAAAATGGTATTTGTAGTGATTTATCGGTAAAACCCGGTGGTGGTCATGGAGTATACCAAGACAGTGTCTTTGGAACTCCGTTTCGAGTTGGACGAGCTGCTTGTTTCTTTAAAAGTTTATTCTGTAAAAATTGTAGTAGCTTTTACCAAACAGATAGCGTTGAAGCAAATTGCAACTTGATAACCAATATTGAGAACGGCATTAAAAACGACAAAATTAATGTCTATCCAAATCCGTTTAAACAAAGAATAGGAATCTCAAATCTTAGCGGACAAGAAAGATTCGTTCTTACTAATCAACTCGGACAAATTATTTATCAAGGCGTAACGATCCAATCAGAAGATTTTTCGAGCTTATGTAATGGAATCTATACACTAAAAATAGAAACGGATAAAACAATAAAGACGTTTAAACTGGTTAAAGGCCAGTAATTACATTTCAAAATAGAATCCTATTAAAGCAACTTTATTTAAAATGGATTTTCGATTTTGAACAAACAATACAAGTTCTACTTCATTTTACAAGTAATGAAATGTGAAACATGAAAAGTACTAATGCAATAGATGAGTATATACTCAAATTTCCTTCGGAAACACAAGAACAGTTATCCGCAATTCGACACATTATTCAAAAAGCAGCACCTGATGCAGAGGAAGTAATTAGCTATGGTATGCCTGCATATAAATCAGGATCAATATTGGTCTATTTTGCAGGCTACAAAAACCATATCGGCTTCTACCCTACTGCTTCCGGGATTGAAAACTTTAAAGAACATTTTACAGATTACAAATGGTCGAAAGGTGCAGTTCAATTTCCCGTAAATAAACCACTTCCAGAAAAGCTGATTACAGCTATCGTCAAATTTAGAATAAACGAAGTACAGCGAAAAGCAAAGCAATCGAAGTAGCTTACTTTCCTTTTAGAATTTCGTTTCCTATAGCACAATCCAAACATCTACTTGTAGCACAATAGTTTGTCTTTAACTCAATAAGTGCTTGGGAATCGGCAGCGCATTTTCGTTCAACAGTAAGAAAAGGAAACGCAGCCGTTATTTTATTCTTTTCAAATGGAACCTGTTCTAGTAAAACGAATACGCGTTCACAGATTTCTTCATTATCAGTTTCTTTCCCATAGGCAAATAGCAATGGCACAAAAAAGTTTATATACAATGTTATTATACTGGCCTCTCCAATAGAAGGTTCGAACGGTGTAACTCGCTCCTTTTCAAAATCATAATGTGAGCTCCAATAGGAATGTATTGGTACCTCAAACAATTGCTTAAATGCTGAATATGAATTAATACTCACTAACAATTCAATGCTCCATTTACCACTTGAAACTAATGCAGCTAACTGAGCAATACGAATATTGGGGAAAGAAGCCGGCCTTAAGCGTGCATATTTCCATGACGAAGCATTCATTCCTTCTAAACAGTGTAACCGTTTCTGGTATTGGTATTCACGATATAGTGCAGTAGGATATTCATCTGTATGATAAGCTCTTAGCAACCCCGATTGACCAAATAAAATTGCTTCAATAATACTCGGCTGATCAAAATTCTTGTGAATGATTTGCACAGGTATAGAATAAGCTAATTGCTGAAGTGTTTCGTTATTGATACTACTGCCCATGTAGCGAGCCAATTGCATAAACACAACTTGATTCCAATCATTATTGGTGGTTTCCAATAGCCTGTAAATTGTTATCACTTTCCGCTCTAATCTTTCTATGCACAACTCTTGAAGAAAATAGTGTAAGAGTGATGGATGTATTGGTTTATACAACTTAGCACAAGGCACTTCAGTTATAGTATTCATCAATGTCGCATAGCGAGCAAGTAAACGTTCATCTACTTTATCTTGTAATGTTAATACCTCTATCGGTTGTTGATTTTCAAGATAGGTATAGTTGTTTTTACTTTCCCAAACTACATGCAATACAACGGTATTATAACTTGCATCCAAGTGGTGCTTATGTTGTATCCATTCTCCTTCCTGCACATGTACTTCAATTGTGCCTGCTAAAATAATTTGGTCAATTTGAATTTTAGCTTGAATGAAATCAGGTCCTGCATTAGTTTGCAGCATGCCTTGCCGGAGTATATGCAGCGATTTTCCTGATTTTGTTTTTAAATCGGGGGTTCTAAAAAGCTGATACTTCCAGAGGTAATGAAGTAAATCCTCTTTAAACGAAAAAAACATGCATGAAGCTACAGAATAAAATTGCAACTAATAAGTGAATCGCGAAATTTTATTTGTTGAGCAGCAGTAAAACCGGTCTTGGATAAATTCATAATTTTTAGTCCACTCATATTCTCTACATCCGGTGGGAATGCCGTCATTTTTTTATTGAAACTAATATCCATTGTTTTCAATGAAGATAGCGCTGTAATGGACTTAGGAAAACTAACAAAATCATTATAGCTCAAATCTATGATATTCAAACTGGTCAGTTCCCGAACCGATTCAGGCATATCTTTTAAATTATTGCGCGCCAAATTCAAACGGATTAAATGTTTGAAATGTTGTACCGTTTCAGGCAATACAGCAATCAAATTATAACTTAAGTCTAGTTCCTCCAACTTATTTAAATTGCCAATAGAGGCATCAGTCACAGAAATTTTCAAAGCGCTTAAATTGAGATACAACAATGATGTACATTGAAAGACTTTTTTAACTTCCTCATTGGGTTGAAGAAAAGCGTTGGCCGCCAAATGCATATAGGTTAACGATTTCAAAGAGGCAATACCTTCGGGCAAACGACTTAGCTTATTACCATTAACATTCAGAATTTTTAAACGAGACGAATAACCGATATTTTCAGGCAACTGCGTGAGCTGATTATTGGAAACATCTAACACCTTCAAAGTGCCTATAGCAAAGGTTTCTGTCGGTAATTCCCGAATCAGATTATTAAATAAGTACAGTTCTTCAATATTAGCATGTAGAATTTCAGAAGGAATTGAAGTAAGCCCAAAGTTACCAACTTCCAATGTTTTCAAAGCACATAAATCAAACAATTGCGGAGGCAACGTTTTTTCTACTACTTTAGTTTCTTGCCAGTTGTTATTCAAAGCTTGGCTGATGTATAGCGCTTCTAAATTCTTCAACTGAGCTATATCAGAATCTATTACACTAATTTGATTTCCTTTTAGATTCAATCCTTTCAGTTTTGAAAGCATTAATATTTCTTTCGGGAATACTTTTAATTGATTATTCGATAAGTCTAAATACTCCAACTCTGTTAACGCACTAATGCTTTTCGGAATCTGACTTAAATTCTTTCCATTCAACAGAAGTGTTTTAGCACTTGCCGGATTTGCCAATGCTTCGCTTAACGATGTATAAACTCCGCCTAAAGCAAAAACGCTCTGCACAAAAAATAATGGAAGAATAAAAATGTAACGCATGCTTTATTTTACGAATACAACTGCAGATTGTTGCATATCGCCTATAAGGACATTCGCATCTTCCAACCCAATAGAGAAACGAATTAAGTTAGCAGGGTATTTTCGCATGCCACTATAATCACTGTCGTAAAAGGCACAAGCAGGCATAACTAATGATTCATGTCCGCCCCACGAAACCGCCATTTTAAAGAAACGAAGCTGTTCACAAAAGGCTTCAATTTCCGCAATAGCATCCGATTTCACATATACACTGAACAAGCCGCCATACCATTGCATTTGCGATTTAGCTAAATCCACCTTAGTCGCATCGCCTTCAAAAGGATGATTTACTTTTTCCACCCAATGGGCTGATTTTAGATAGGCAATAACCTGCTGCGTAGATTCTCCAATTTGGCGCATACGCACAGGCAAGGTGCGAAGTCCACGCAAAATCAACCATGCATCATGCGGAGAAATATTCACGCCTAAATTCATAAACTCGGATTGAAAAATAGAACTAATTTTTGTACTGCTCCCAATTACAACACCGGCAATTACATCGCTATGTCCGTTGATATATTTCGATGCCGAATGCACTTCAATATCTATACCCATTTCAATACAACGTTGCCCGATAGGTGTTGAATAGGTGTTATCAATAATGGTTGTTATTCCATTCGATTTCGCAAAATCAGCTATCTGCTTTACGTTTTGCACTTCAAACGTAAAGGTATTGGGCGATTCCAATATTATCAAGGCCGTGTTGGACTGAACAGCAGCAATAATAGCATCTGATGCACCGGCATCCACAAACGATGTTTCTACGCCAAATCGTTGTAAAATAATACGACTCAATTTCTCTGTCCAGCTATAAGGATTTTTCACACACACAATATGATCTCCGGTCTTAACTTGCGCAAGTACTGCTATACTCATCGCAGCCGCACCGCTCGATACCACCAAAGCATCTTCGGCTCCTGCTAAAGCAGCCAACTTCTTACGCAAAATTTCAACAGTCGGATTGTTACCTCGCGTGTAGATATGCGTTCGAAATTCATTGGTAAACGCCTTTCTCAAATCGCTCACCTTCGGGAAGTAAAAGTTACTCGTTTGGTAAATGGGGGGCGTCACGGGTGAAGAAGACAACTCGCCATCTTCACCAAGTTGGAACAAAATTTCAGATAAATTGGGCATTATGAAAGCTTTTGAATATTATAATTGACAATCAAGTATACAGCGTGAATAAAACGAAACCAAATAAACAGGGGTTTTCGAAAATAAATTCAATATTCGTTAATTAGAAAAAATCTTAAAATAGAAACTATGTGCGCGAAAACACAGCTTTTCGCCTCTGTATTTTTTAATTTTAAGGCACAGTTAACACGGAATGAAAATAAAATTAATATCCATATATATCCTTTCGCTCATTTGCGCTCAAAGCTTTGCTTCACCGCAGCAAGATAGTATAGTTAAGCCGGACCTCGATCCGGTGGTAATGGCGTTGGATACCCTCTCCTACAACTTGTTTACGAGAGAGAAATTATTTGCTAATTCAGCTGAGTTGCAGCGCGCTATTGCGATGACACCCGACCAATTACCCCGTTACACGGATCTGGAAATGAAGGTGCGGATGAAGGAAATCCCATCCATTGTGCAGCTCGATTACAATGCAGATGTGAAGTCGTTCATCGACTTATTTGTGTATCGCAGAAGAGATTTAATGAGTAAACTGCAAGCCAGTTCGCAAATCTATTTTCCGTATTTCGAAGAAATTTTAGCGCGTAAAAAGTTACCGGATGAATTGAAATACCTTCCACTGATTGAGTCTGCATTAAACCCAACAGCCGTTTCCAGTGCAGGTGCTACCGGACTTTGGCAGTTGATGCTTGGAACAGGTAAAATGATGGGCTGCGATGCGAATTCATGTGTTGACGAGCGTAGAGATCCTATCAAATCTACTGAAGCCGCAACCAACTACCTTAAACAACTATACGACATGTATGGCGATTGGCAATTGGCCTTAGCCGCTTACAACTCAGGACCGGGTTGGGTAAACAAAGCTATCGCCCGTGCCGGAACGAAAAACTTCTGGGCCATTAAATACTATCTTCCAAGCGAAACCAGAAGTTATGTGCCAACTTATATCGCTATGGTCTATGCCATGAAATATGCCAAAGATTACCAATTACTTTCAGCTGAACCCAAACGAGAATTGTACGCTGTTGATACGGTTATTGTGGGCGGAAAAGTAACATTAAAGCATATTTCAAATGTTCTAGGTATTTCTGAAGCAGAATTACAATTCATTAATCCTTCCCTAAAAATTGGTATAGTCCCTTTAGTTAAAGGCGGCTTTCCACTAAACCTTCCCATCAACTATTTCGTTCAATTCGAAAACAAAAAAGATCAAATCTTAAACGATCCTGCTATTGCTAGTCAAGAAGCCCTTGCCGATGGTTTTGCGAATCCTGAATTTATTCGTGTGCCTAAGTATGTTTGGTACAAAGTTCGTAGAAACGATAATCTAGCCGGCATTGCAGCACGTTATGGTGTTTCTTCCTCCGATATCAAAAAATGGAACCAGCTACGCAGTAGTACAGTCCAACGTGGTCAAAACTTAAAGATTATGACCTACGTTCAGGTGCCGAACTACAAAAAAGAAGCGCAACCGGCCAATGGTGACACTTCTACTCATCCATCCGACCCTGAAATCGGCTCTACTGCTGAATTAGATACTACAGAGAATATTCTTTATTATATCGAAAAAGATGCTAACGGGAACATTATCAAGCGTATTATGAAACCTGAAAGCCAGGTGATTAAACCGGTTACTCAAAGCAAAACCGTACAACCTAAACCTGCTCCGGCTCCGGTAAAAAGTAGAGTCCATATGTACAAAGTACAATCGGGCGACACCTTATCTTCAATTGCAAGACGAAACGGAGTAACTGTTGCAAAACTTTGTTCTACTAATGGACTCTCCACAAAATCAATTCTCCGCAAAGGGCAAGTGATTAAAATCGTGCAATAGAAGTTTTAGCGATTTCGCTACGCTTTTCAAAAAACTCCTTTATCTTAATGCTGAAATTAAGAGGTTATGAGTTATCGTGTTTTTTCTCCGCAGGAATATCCACTTCCCTATATCATTGAAGATTTGAACGAATGGCCTATCACGCGTTTAACGGAAAAGCGAGAAGAATTTGTGCGCCAAGTGGAAGAATCGGTGTATCAAAAATTGAAAGCCAAATACCCCACCGAAAAAGAACTGAAGGAAGAACTTTCAAAAATCTTGTATCAAGAAAAAATTCGACTTACCCTTACACCGTGGAAGGCCGACCCTAAAGACGAACGTCAATTCTGGAACAACGTCAAAAGCAAATACATCCAACTAGATGCGCTGAATAAAGAGTCGGAAACAACGCCTGATGAAATTACCCGCGAAATCATTTACCGCTACACCAACGAAATTGTTGGCAAATTCGACCCAAAGATTTTTTCATTAGCCCGAATTGTTTTGCCGCAATTTTTTGGAAGAATCTTGAAAGCCGCTCCGGGTAAGTGGTTCAAGACTATTAGTGCGAATGCGAAAACCATACACGAAAAAATCCCTATCACCGGCAACGTAGAAAAAATCAGAGCATTAGCCAAGCAAGGCACTGTTATTGTTGCCCCTACGCACTTTAGTAACATGGATTCGATTATGGTGGGTTGGGTCTTGAATGAAGTGGGCCTCCCGGCATTCTTGTATGGTGCAGGGTTAAACCTATTCTCCATCAAAATCTTGTCTTCGTTCATGAGCAATTTAGGTGCTTATAAAGTAGACCGAAGAAAGAAAAACGGATTCTATCTTGAAACCCTGAAAACCTATTCCCGTGAGGCGATTCAATCTGGCGCGCATTCAATTTTCTTCCCCGGAGGAACGCGCTCTCGCTCGGGAAGTTTAGAGAAAAGATTGAAGTTAGGCTTATTAGGAACAGCTGTTGAAGCGCAGAAAAACCACTACAAACATTTTAATAAAGAAACTGCCCCTAAAGTGTTCGTTGTGCCATTAATTATTAATTATCATTTCGTTTTAGAGGCCGAATCGCTCATCAACGATTACTTGAAGGAAACCGGAAAAGAAAAGTTCCTCAAAGAAAACGATGAATATTCTACCTCGTACAAAATGATCAAATTCATTTTCAAGTTTTTGTCGGCTTCTTCTTCTTTAGCCATTTCGTTTGGCGAACCAATGGATGTAATTGGCAACAATGTTGATATGAACGGTGACAGCTATAACCAATTGGGGCATAAGATCGATGTACGCAATTATTTCGTTACCAATGGCGAACTCACCGATGATCAACAACGTGAAGATGAATACACGCGCATGTTAGGCGAAAAAATTGTTGGACAGTATTTTAAATACAATGTTGTACTCACCAGTCATTTGGTATGTTTTGCTTCGTTTGAGTTATTGCGCAAGAAATATAAATCGGTCGATTTATATACTTTACTGCGTACGCCACCCGAAGACATTAAAATACCTGCAACTGAGCTCAATGAAGCTATCGAACGACTGAAAGAGCGATTGAAAGAAATGAACAAAAACAACGAAGTATTGCTGTCTCCGGAAATACGTTTCACCACCGATAAACTCATTGAACATGGCATGACGAATATCAATCTCTACCATGCCAATTCACCGCTCGAGAAATCGGCAGACGGAAGCTATTACTATTCCGAAGATTTGAAACTGCTGTACTATTATCACAATCGATTAGAAGGCTATAACTTGGAAAAACAGGTGTAATGAAAGTTGTAACACGCTTATTACAAGCTTTTTTTTGTGGTGTGCATTTTGATTCACGTGTATGGCCTTTTTTTCGCCCATTACGGATGAATCGGTAACGTCACATAGCATTCATATCATCAGCTATACCCTATGTTTATTGGGACTTGGACTTTTATCTGCACCAAGTTTGTTATTCTACAGTATCGGTGTACTCTATCCATTGTATTACCACTTTTCATTTCTTGTAAAACAATTAATAGCCGACCATAGTATAAACTTCATTTGCTTATTAGTAAGTATAGTATTGCCTGCAGGATGGCTACTTTTTCGGAAAAACACAACTCAAAATTCAGAATAGATGTATAAAATTTTCAACGCTTTTTGGCTGACCATCAGTATTTCTGCATTTGCACAAGAAACTACTGCACCAAAAATTCATGGAGCCGATATTTACGGAGCGAAACCAAATCGCCCATTCCTCTACAAAATTCCCGCTACCGGAGCAAAGCCAATGGAATACACTGTTATCGGGCTTCCTCAAGGGTTAACCGTTGATAAAAACACGGGCATTATTTCGGGCATAACTCCTGCAAAAAACAACTATACTACCCGTTTAGTTGCCAAGAACAATTTCGGTGCCGATACTTTAACCTTTGACATTAAAGTAGGAGAAGAACTCTCGCTCACTCCGGCCATGGGTTGGAACAGTTGGAATGTATTCGGATTACGTGTTACCGATAAAGACATTCGAAACGCAGCAGATGTAATGGTTTCAACAGGCCTAATAGATCACGGCTGGGGTTATATCAATATCGATGATGGTTGGGAAAGTGAAGAACGCAAACCCGATGGTGAAATTGCAACGAACAGTAAGTTCCCCGATTTAACTGCACTTTCCGATTACATCCACAGCAAAGGTTTGAAATTTGGCATCTACAGTTCACCGGGATCGCGCACGTGCGGTGGCTTTTTAGGCTCCTTAAATCACGAAGAACAAGACATTAAAACATACGAAAAATGGGGTGTTGACTATTTGAAATACGACTTATGCTCCTACACGGTTCGCACTTTTTTAGTGAAAAAGAATTTGCAAAAGCCATACATCTATATGAATCAGTTCATTCAAAATTCAAACCGTGATATTGTGTATAGCCTTTGTCAGTATGGCTTAGGAAAGGTTTGGAAATGGGGCAAAGAAGTGGGCGGTAACAGTTGGAGAACTACTGGAGATATTGTCGATACTTGGGCTTCAGTAAATCGCTTACTCAACAAACAAAAGAAACTCTCTGCATATGCTTCTCCGGGCCATTGGAACGACCCTGATATGTTGGTGTTAGGTGTAGTAGGCTGGAACAACGATAGCCGCAAATGCCGTTTAACAGAAGCAGAACAGCAATTACATTTCGGGATGTGGAGCATGTTGGCCTCCCCGCTCTTATTAGGCTGCGATCTTACCAAAATCGATTCGTTTACCATGAGTCTAATTACAAACGATGATATCATTGCGCTCAACCAAGATCGTTTAGGCAAACAAGCTGCATTTGTATACGAACGAGAAGGGATTCAAGTGTGGAGTAAACCACTGTCGGATGGAACAACCGCAATTGCTATTATTAACCTAAGTGCTAAAGAAAAAACGACAACCGTTAAACTAGATAAGATTAGTTCAGGTACATTTACAACATCAAAAAATTTGTGGAGTAAACAAATTGCATCCTTAAAAGATAACAGTATAACAGCCACTATTCCTACACACGGAATTCTTCAATTCAAACTCGCTAAATAAAAAAAGGACGGTTATAACAACCGACCTTTTTTTTATCACTTCATTTATTTATCTCCCGGATCATACGATAAGCTCAACACCAATGTTTGCTTCTTATCGGCCGGATTATAGAGCACGTATAAATTTACTTTTACATGCTGATATTCACCCAATCCATCCATATCTGCTCCCAATAGAACATATTCATCGCTGTTCAATAATCTTGAGTGAAATTCATTTTTCAAACAATCGTTCAATTCTTTGTACAAAGCATTGAACTGCGTACTCAAAACCGGATCCAGTTTATTACCATCGGCATAATTAAATTCTGCTGCATATAGTTTAAAACTATAAGCGTCTTGAACATAACAACGTTTTGCATTCACCAATTCAGTTTTAGCCTTCCACATAGGTAACTCCTCGGTTGGAATAGATTCCAATGATTCCGTTAACAACGTATTCGTTTTAGCCTTTTCAAACAGCTGATGTAACAAATTACAGTTCTTTGTGCCTTTTTGCGCAGATACCGCAGTTCCTATCAAAAGAAAAAACAATAATGCAATGTTGTATTTCATAACCATGATTTAGTCAAAAGTAATTAAGATTTCGGTTTAAAGTAAAAATCTCTTCTTACCTAGGCAAGAAGAGATTCACTTACTGTTAATGTATTTCAATTATTGTGCCGGTTTATCCAACAACACTTTTCTTGATAATTTGAATTTACCGGTTTTGTTATCTACACCCAATAATTTCACTTTAATCACTTCGTTTTCCTTCAAAATGCCATCCATGTTTTCTAAACGTTCGTGCGATACTTCTGAAATGTGTAACAAACCTTGTTTACCCGGCATGAACTCAACAAATGCACCGTATGGCATGATTGATTTCACGGTAGCTTCGTACACCTCTCCTACTTCAGGAACAGCAACAATACCTTTCACCCAACGCAATGCTTTGTTGATACCTTCTAAGTTTGGTGAGAAAATTTCTACAATACCTTTCTCATCTTTTTCTTCGATTTGAATAGTAGTACCGGTTACTTTCTGAATTTCTTGAATGATTTTCCCGCCTGGTCCGATCACAGCTCCGATGTATTCTTTATCGATAACGATTCGCTCAACACGTGGTGCTTGTGGTTTGTAATCTGCTCTTGGTTCGGCTAATGTTTCTACCAATTTACCTAAGATATGCAAACGACCTGCTTTTGCTTGATTCAACGCATTCGTCAATAACTCATGCGATAAACCATCAATTTTAATATCCATTTGGCAAGCGGTAATTCCTTTTGAAGTACCACACACTTTAAAGTCCATATCACCCAAGTGATCTTCATCACCCAAGATATCGGAAAGAATGGCGTAACTACCTTTACCGTCAGTAATCAATCCCATCGCAATACCGGATACCGGTGCTTTAATTTTCACCCCTGCATCCATCAACGCCAATGTACCAGCGCAAACTGTTGCCATAGATGACGAACCGTTCGATTCCAAAATATCAGAAACTACACGAATCGTATAAGGCGTATCGGTAGGAATTACTTTCTCTAACGCTCTAAGCGCCAAGTTTCCGTGTCCTACCTCTCTTCTACCCAATCCACGTGGCGTTCTAGCTTCACCAACTGAAAATGGCGGGAAGTTATAATGCAACATAAATTTACGTTCTTCTTCTATTACCACACCATCCATTGTTTGCGCATCCAAAGATGTACCCAATGTTACTGTTGTCAATGATTGTGTTTCTCCACGTGTAAATACTGCAGAACCGTGTGGACTTGGCAAATAGTCTACCTCACACCAAATGGGTCTGATTTCATCCATTTTACGTCCATCTAAACGAATCTGTTTTGTCAACATCACATTTCTAACGGCATCTTTCTCGCATTTGTGGAAATACTGTCCAATCAAAAACGATTTTTCTTTAGCTTCTTCAGGTGTAAGTGTGGCTACAAATTCTGCTTTAATAGCAGAGAATGAATCTTTACGCACATATTTATCAGCCACTCCTCTTCCGGCTACTTCTTCGCATTTTGCGTAGCAAGCATCGTAGATGGCTTTTTTCAAATCTTCATCACTTTTCTCGTGGCTGTAGGCAAATTTCTCGGTTGTTCCGCACTCAGCTTCCAACTCTTTAATCAACACCAATTGTTTTTTAATGGCTTCGTGAGCGAAAGCAATAGCTTCTAACATATCCGCTTCGCTAACTTCATTCATTTCGCCTTCCACCATCACAATGCTGTTCGCTGTTGCTGCAACAATCAAATCGATATCAATACCTGCTGATTCAATCTCCGATTTGAACGGGTTAATCATCAATTTGCCATCGATACGTGCAACACGTACTTCAGAGATTGGACCTCCGAAAGGCACTGTTGAACAAGCCAAAGCCGCTGATGCAGCAAAACATGCGTATGCATCCGGCAATTCATTCATATCAGCTGAAAACAACGTCATGTGAACAACTACGTTCGCGTGGAAATCTTCCGGGAACAATGGGCGTAATGCTCTATCTACCAAACGTGAAATCAAAATTTCACCTTCTGTTGGTCTTGCTTCACGTTTAAAAAATCCGCCTGGGTATTTTCCGGCAGCCGCAAATTTCTCTTGATATTCTACTGTCAATGGCATAAAATCAACACCATCTTTTGCTTCTCTATCCGCACATACTGTAGCCAAAATCATTGTGCTCCCCACTTTCAACATCACAGATCCATCAGCTTGTTTTGCCATTTTCCCTGTCTCAATTTCAATTAGTTTTCCGTTTCCTAAATCAATTTTCTTTGTAATTACTTTCATCTTTGTTGTTTTTTCAATTATTTACGGCAAACATCCATAGCCCAATACGAGCCTGTGTTCTGCCTTTTTCTTCATCTAAAATCTTGTGTTAACTAAAACAAAAAAGGTCGGTGAACTTCACCAACCTTTTCTTGAGGTTTATTTTCTGATTCCTAATTTTTCAATCAAGGAACGGTATCCGTTCAAATCTTGTTTAGCTAGGTAATTCAATAATCTTCTTCTTTTACCTACTAGTTTCAGCAACGAACGCGTAGTAGCGTGATCTTTCTTGTTTTCTTTCAAGTGGCCAGACATGAAGTTGATGCGTTGTGTAAACAAAGCGATCTGCGCTTCAGTTGAACCTGTGTTTTTCTCAGAACCACCGTATGTTTTAAATAGTTCTACTTTTCCTTCTTTCGTCAAATGCATGGTATTATGCTTTTATTTTATTTTTTCTAATTAGTCGGCAAAGATAAAAAGTAATCTCAATTTCCAAAGCAGAAATTTCGGGTTCTTACTTTTTTAAGAGATTTAAGACTTTAGTAAGTTTCTCTTTCAATTCTTTTCGGTCGACAATAAAGTCCAAAAATCCATTTTCCAATTGAAATTCAGCCGTTTGGAATCCTTCAGGTAATTTTCTTTTGGTGGTTTCCTCTATAACACGCGGACCGGCAAAACCTATCAAAGCACCCGGCTCGGCAATATTCAAATCGCCCAACATGGCAAAAGAAGCAGAAACTCCTCCGGTAGTTGGATTCGTTAACAAAGAGATGTAAGGCACTTTCGCTTCTGCCAATTGATGCAATTTAGCTGAAGTTTTTGCCATTTGCATCAACGAAAAAGCCGATTCCTGCATACGTGCCCCACCTGATTTAGAAATAATAAGGAAAGGAGCTTTTAATTCAATCGCCAAATCGATAGCCCTTGATATCTTCTCTCCCATCACCGAACCTAACGATCCACCAATAAATCGAAAATCCATGGCCGCTACCACTGTAGTATTGCCACTAATATTTCCCACCATCACGCGCATGGCTTCTTTCAAATCGGTGTTTTCAATGGCATCGTTGATTCGCTTTTCGTACGATTTTGTATCAACGAAGTGGAGAATATCCTTAGAACGAAGTTCAGTGAAGTGTTCCTCACACTTTTTATCGTCAAAAAGAATATCGAAATAATCTTCTGCGTCAATCTTTTCGTGGTAATTGCAATGCGGACAAGTATGTAAATTATCGCGAAGTTGTGTTACTAGCAAAGCTTTCTTACAGCCATTGCACTTATGCCAAATACCATCAGGGGTTTCGAGCTTTTCTTCCGTAGAAGTGTCGACTCCCTTCCTTAGCCTTTTCCACCAAGGTTTACGAGGTTCCTGCATATTCAAAATTGAGATTAAGCAATCGTAACTTCGTTGTTCAAATACACATCTTGAATTGCGTTCAATAAATGAACACCATCTTTCAACGGACGTTGGAATGCTTTTCTTCCCGAAATTAATCCCATACCACCCGCACGTTTGTTAATGATAGCTGTTGCAACTGCTTCCGCTAAATCAGACTCTCCGGCCGATGCTCCACCCGAGTTAATCAATCCCACACGACCCATGTAGCAGTTTGCCAATTGGTAACGAGTTAAATCAATAGGGTGATCTGTAGTTAAATCAGAATATACTTTCTTATGTGTTTTACCGAAGTTCAAGGCATTGTAACCGCCATTGGTTTCCGGCAATTTTTGTTTGATGATATCGGCTTGAATAGTAACACCCAAGTGGTTCGCTTGCCCTGTTAAATCGGCAGAAACGTGATAATCAACTCCGTCTTTTTTGAAAGCAGAATTACGCGTATAGCACCACAAAATAGTCGCCATACCTAACTCGTGAGCATATTCGAAGGCTTTAGCTACTTCTACAATTTGGCGCTTAGATTCTTCAGAACCAAAGTAAATGGTTGCTCCCACAGCCACTGCTCCCATATTCCATGCATCTTTAATAGTACCGAACATAATTTGATCGAAAGAATTTGGATAGCTTAAGAACTCGTTATGGTTGATTTTTACAACGAATGGAATTCTGTGTGCATATTTACGCGCAACAGATGCCAACACTCCGTATGTTGATGCTACTGCATTACAACCGCCTTCTATCGCTAATTCAACGATGCCTTGCGGATCGAAACACACCGGGTTTGGTGCGAATGATGCGCCTGCACTGTGCTCTATACCTTGATCGACAGGCAAAATCGACAAATAGCCTGTGCCTCCTAAACGGCCTGCATTGGCAATGGTTTGTAAACTTTGTAGCGTACGTATATTTCTATTGCTGTCTTTCCAGTAGTTCTCCACGAAATCTTTTCCCGGCAAATACAATTGCTCTTTTGAAAAGGTTTTGGACGTGTGTCCCAACAAATAATTGGCTTTCTCTTCGCCTAATAATTTTACAATATCATCCGTTTTCATCGCGTGTGTTTAAATTTGAAGTGGACAAAAATACATTTCTATTTTAAAGGATAAAGTTTCGGAGCGCCTAAACTTTTGAAAGTATTGGGCGACAACCGAATGGAAACAAAAAAAGCCTCCTTGTCGGAGGCTCCATTGTATTCTTGAGCAGTAATGCTTACTTTTTAAGTGAAGCGATACGTGCAGATAATTTTGATTTCAAATTGCCGGCTTTATTTTTGTGGATATAGCCTCTTTTAGCCAATTTGTCAACCATTGAAAACGCTTTTGGTAAAGCCTCTTCAGATGATTTTGCGTCTTTCAACGAACGTAAATTACGAATGAAATTTCGCGTAGTCTTAGCGTAGTATCTATTGCGTAAACGTCTAGAAGCTGTCTGACGAATTCTCTTTTTTGCCGATTTGTGGTGTGCCATTGTTTATTCTTTTGGGAGCGCAAATATAATTTTTCTTCTCGAAAAAAAAATAATTATCTAAAAAACAATCCGAAACGGGTTCATTTTGTGCTAAAACCACCTGAAATCAAAGTTATCATTTTATCCACATCAACAAAAGCCAATGGTTTTAATGGATATTTTTTAACTTTGTGCAATAGTAACCCTAAATCTAAGACTATGAAAGCCCACTTCCTCCTTTTGGCTATTGCCTGTATGCTACTTTCTTCATGTGTGAAAGAAAAAAACACAAGTGCCGCTTGCCACTACGACAAACCATTAGAGCAAATTGAATGGTTAAGAACAGTCAAAAATGATTTGGAGTCATCAAGCATCAGTTCTGAGATTTATTCATACAACTTTGGGGGCAACGATTACTTTCAAATTAATTATTGTAAAAATTGTTTTGATAGCGGATTTACCATCTATGATTGTAATCGAAAAGTAATTTGCGATCAAGGAGGTTGGGCTGGCCCAAACCAGTGTAAGTCATTTTTAAAACTGGCAAGTAATAAAAAATTGCTTTACAGCAAATAATCCTGTCGATTTACTTCTTTATTCCTTTTCGCACCACATGGTAAATGGCGCCAACCCAATAATTGCGGAATCCAAAACCTGCGGCTTTCCCTTTTTGTTTTTTCGTTTTAATGATGTTCCCGGAGGCTATATCAAACAGAACAGGATAGATATAGGCTTTCTTCTTTTTCTTGTTGAAACTTTCAACAACTAACACTACTCCCTTTCCACTCCCTTTCCCGGCATAATTACTCACCACACTTTGAACATCACCTTCGGTTATTGAATATTTCTCGCTTATCACCAATTGATCAGCGTCAACTTTATCGTTTTGCGCATTTACAACATCTAAATTTGTTATCAGTTTACTTCCTCTCGCATAAATCTTCAAATTGAATTTACCGTCTTGTCGCAGAATTTCTTCATTCCATTTACGCAAATAATGCGACTGTATTGTTTTGGGCTCTCTGAACCCCTTTTTTCCAATCATTTTTGCTTTGGTGAAATCAACGCCAAACCAAGTTACTGTAGGCTTGTCTTGGGCAAATGCAGTAAAAAAGATAATGCTTACGAATAGGGCTGTTACAATTTTTTTCATAATGAGTGGGTTTTATAATGCGAATTAATACTTTTTTCGGAAAGACGCGAAAAATCAAATCGACTGTTATTTTTTTCTATTCAGGAACTCATCTGTGAAGTGCGCCTTGTGCTTCGGCTGAGCAAACTTGTTGGCATTATAAGCATTTGAATTCCCCCGGGGAATAGACAAGGATTCCCATGGCTTATCGCAAAACATTTTACCGATAAACACAATTTGACCTACATGATAAGGATAATGGGCCAATTGTCGATTAATGGCCTCCATTACCGTATGTCCTTGGTTGCGAATAAAGATTTCGCGGCCTAAATCTTCTTCCGTTAATGGATGTATTGCATTGAAAAAGCAATTCCACCCTTCATTCCATTTCGCCATTAACTCCTCCCGTGTTTGGATATCATTGTCGAATTCCGCATCGCGTTTGCGCCATTCCTTTTCACCATCTGTGGTTAAGAAATCCGTCCACCGCGACAGCATATTCCCCCATAAGTGCTTTACTATTGTTGCTATACTGTTGCTTTCTGCGTTGTATTGTTGAAACAATTGCGTATCGTTGAGCTGAGCAAAGGTTTTCTCACCTAATTGTTTATAATACTCAAACTGCTTTATCACGCTTGGAAGGTAGGCTGTAGACATAATGTGCTTTTTAGATGTCGAAATTAAAGAAATCTAAGAAAGTATATGCCAATTGGACAGCCTTAACAGAGTTTGGTAAGGACTTTGCTATCTTTAATGCATAAATTATAGATACCATGGACAACAAAAACAACGTAAACGATTTCTTAGAAGAAGGAAAAGAAAAAATAAACGAATTGCTGGGTAGTGCCGAGAAATTGGCCGATACCGCTTCGAAAATGGCAGCAGAAAAAGCAACCGAATTGGGTACTAAAGCTGAAGAATTAACGGCCGATATGCAAACTCAAGCCAATGTGCTAATCGATCAGGCTAAATTGAAAGTTGCAGAATTAACTCCGGAAGCCGAAGCCCGTTTGAAAGAATTGGAAGAAAAAGGTAAAGAAGTAATAGACGAAGCCACCATCAAAATGGCTGAATTATCGGTGCAAGCTACCGAAGCCGTAAAAGACATTCAAAACAAACTGAGTGGATTGTTTGGTTCAAGTGACGAAAAGAAAGGATAATTCTTCTTCATGAATAGAGTAACGCCATCATTGCAACAGCATTGGTGGCGTTTTCGATTATAGCTTCGTCAGTTTTCCTTTCAGCATTTTACCTCCGCCCTTCACCTCCACCATATACATCCCTTCGCTTTGAGAAGTTAAGTCGATAGCGTTAACATTCGTTGAAGTATACACTTTCTGTCCAATTGTATTGTACACATTCACTTCCTCCACTTGCTGTCCTTCTGAAACATGCAGTTGGAAGAGCCCTTTCGTTGGATTTGGGTAAATGGAAAGCGAATAATCACCTCCGATATGCTCAATACCAACACTGGTTGTACATCCCGTAAAACTACTCACGGCATCCCAAAAATCGGATTTAGCCGTTCGCAACCCACATGCGCTGCCATCAGGTGTTGCTTTGATTTCCAAATAGCAATCGGGTGCGCTTTGGTATTGCGGCCAATTTACTAACCCGGAAGCATTTGGGTTTCCGGTTTTAGCAAAATTTGTCCAGTAAGCTAGCATCGCTTTTTGCACCGAATCATCTTGCGCTTTGAATAGCGGTCCAGTGCCTAGTGTGGCATTCTCCCAGTTATTGAAAACATAAAACAATTCCATGCCGTGATAACTGCCATAAGGCGTGAGGGCTGCCACGGTATGTTTGTGAGAAAAGAAATAGCGATACACCGGCTCGGTTTGATTCTGGCTAATACAACGCGCTACTCGTCTTGTAGTGGCAGTAAATTGTCCATCTGTTAAAAGACCGATATAAGAAACCTTAGCTTCGGCATTGGTGGTACCTGCCGGATATAATGTAGCCGCTTGTGCTCGAAAGGCAACAGGGAGTTTACTGTTAATGAGTGCTGTTACCATTGAAGGGGTAATGGTTTGTGGCACCGACAAGCTCATTTCTTCTGCGTTTGAACCAATTACTAATGGCACCTTATTGAAATTGCCGGATTGGATACGAGCTGTGGGATAATCGAGAAAATGGATATTATCAACTACCGACTGCCAATGCATACCTACAGCACCGCCAATTACCGGTGGAGCTTCGTATTTAACCAACGAATCGGCCGGCAACGAACGCATGTAACTTATTTTCTGTGCATCGGTGCCTGTTGTAGTAAAGCTATCTACATAATGAATACCATTGGTTTTGGCAGAACTGTAATCGGCCAATACCGGAATTGCTGATTGAATGGCAGCACGCTGAAACAAACCTGAAGCTAATGGACAAGTTATTAAATTACCTACATCTACCCCACCTGCACTTTCGCCAAAAATCATCACGCGAGTTGGATCGCCACCAAAATTAGCAATGTTGTTTTGCACCCACTTTAAGGCCAGAATTTGATCCATCACCGCATAATTACCTGCTGTGGTATTCGCATTCTCAGCTTCTAAACCGGGATGCACCAAAAAACCTAAAGGCCCTAAACGATATTGAATAGTAACCACTACAACATTCCCGCGCGAAGAAAGATTCTTCCCGAAATAAATTTGTGCTCCTGCACTCACCTCGCTAGCACTTCCCTGCTGGTTTCCGCCTCCATGAATAAAAACCATCACCGGTAAATTGGCAGAACCTAACTGTGGCGACCAAACATTCAAATACAAACAATCTTCGTTGCCCACAATGGTATCGTGCACTCCGCCTTGATCGTAACTTTTTTGCGGACAAACCGGAGCAAAACTGGTAGTTGTTAAAACACTTGCCCAGTTGTTGGGATTTCGTGGGGCTTTCCAACGTAAACTATCTACCGGTGGTTTAGCAAAAGGTATCCCTAAAAACTGATATACCGTTCCATTTACAGCGCCTTGCACTTGTCCAAATTGTGTATTGACGGGCTGTGCCGTTAATCGAAATGAAATACAAAAAAAGAAAAGGGTATAAAAAAAAGATCTCATGTTTTACAATATCTTAAAGTGAGGAAAAAATAGAAACAAATGCGTTTACACAAAGTACAATATCCAATCTCTATTTCTACAAAAACTTAAAATGAAATACGTTTCACCGTATGAAAGGTTGCTTATCTTTCTTAGATGAAATGACAATGCCCCTTTCTTAACCTCTTTTGAAGAATTAGACACTAATTTGTTATTGTTTAATATTTTCCTGCGTATTTTATTTATAAAAACATTAATAACCCTATTTTCGCACACATTTGAAAATACACGATGGACAATTACAGCTACTTAACGAACGCTACTCCCGAATATTTAGAAAATCTGTACTTGGATTTCAAAGCAAATCCGGAATCAGTAGACAAAGAATTCAGAAAGTTTTTTGAAGGATTTGACTTTGCTACCCTAAACTACAACGGAAAATCGGGTTCCGTTTCGGCTGACGAGTTTAAAGTGTTCAACCTCATTAAAGCCTATCGCAGAAAAGGTCATTTGATTGCCGACACGAATCCGCTTCGTAAGCGCAAAGACCGTAAAGCCAACCTCGAACTCGAAGAATTCGGCTTATCGGAAAAAGATTTAGATAAAAAATTTCAAATCGGTAGTGAAATCGGTTTACCTAATGCGTCATTGCGCGATATTTTCACGAAGTTGAAAAACACTTATTGCGGCACTATCGGTTTTGAAATTGGTTATGTACGCGTAAAAGAAGAAGTAGATTTCTTCCGGAACAAACTGGAGAAATCAGATAAACTCATCAATTTCTCTGCAAAACAGAAAGAGCGTATTCTTCGCAAATTGAATCAAGCAGTAGTTTTCGAGAAATTCTTGGGCACAAAATACATTGGCGAAAAACGTTTCTCGTTAGAAGGTGGCGAAACCACTATTCCTGCTTTGGATGGTATCATTAACACGGCTTCCCGCACTGGCGTTGAAGAAGTAGTGGTGGGTATGGCGCACCGTGGTCGTTTGAATGTGTTGGTGAACATCTTGGGTAAAACCTACGAAGAGGTATTCAACGAATTTGAGGGGAATATGGTGGGCGACCCTACCATGGGCGATGGCGATGTGAAATACCATATGGGCTATGCCTCGCACTACACTACCGATGAAGATAAGCACGTGTATTTGAAATTAGCTCCGAATCCTTCGCATTTAGAGGCAGTAAACCCGGTGGTAGAAGGTATTGCCCGTTCGCAAGCCGATTACGTTTTCAATTCTGATTACGATAAAATTTTACCGATTCTTATCCACGGAGATGCGGCTGTAGCCGGACAAGGCATTGTATATGAGGTGTTGCAAATGGCGAAATTGAAAGGCTATTACACCGGTGGAACTTTACACTTTGTGATTAACAACCAAATTGGTTTCACTACTAACTTTGATGATGCCCGTTCATCGGATTATTGCTCTTCGATTGCCGGAACTATTGATGCTCCAGTATTGCACGTTAATGGAGACGATATTGAAGCGGTAGTTTTTGCGGCTGAATTGGCAACAGAATATCGTCAGCAATTCAACAAAGATATTTTCATCGACATGGTGTGTTACCGAAAATGGGGCCACAACGAAAGTGACGATCCGAAATACACCCAACCGGGTATGTACAAGTTGATTGATACGCATGTTAACCCACGCGATATCTATTCAGCAAAACTGGAAGCAGAAGGTTCGTTGAGCGCTGAGTTGGCGCAAAAAATGGAGAAGGAATTCTGGGCCGATTTACAAGCGCGTTTGGATTCTGTTCGTCAGACCCCACTAACCAACAAGAAACACAAAAGCGAAGAAGCGTGGGAAAAATTACGCAGAGCTACTGAAAAAGATTTCGAAGAATCCCCTAAAACGGCTATCAACAAGAAAACGGTTGATGCGTTAGTGAAAGGCTTATTCACCATTCCTGCTGATTTTCAACCGTTGAAAAAAATCGCCAAGCAATTGAGCGATGCGAAAGCAAGAATTGAAGAAAAAGGAACGATTGACTGGGCTGCAGCTGAGTTAATGGCTTATGGAAGCTTATTGATGGAAGGCAAAAGCGTTCGCTTAAGTGGTGAGGATGTGAAGCGGGGAACGTTTACCCACCGTCATGCTGTATTAACTGATGAGCGCAACGATGCAGAATATTGCCGTTTGAGCAACTTGAGCGATAAGCAAGGAAAGATGTTCATCATCAATTCGCATTTATCGGAATATGGCGTATTAGGCTTTGAATACGGCTATGCTATGGTATCGCCTGATAACTTGGTACTTTGGGAAGCGCAGTTCGGAGATTTCGCCAATGGGGCACAAATTATCATCGATCAGTTTATTGCTGCCGGAGAAAGTAAATGGAACCATTCTACCGGTTTGGTGATGTTGTTACCACACGGTTATGAAGGACAAGGCCCGGAACACTCTTCTGCGCGTTTAGAGCGTTTCTTGCAAATGTGTGCTGAATTAAACATGGTAGTTGTGAACATTACGGATCCGGCTAACTACTTCCATTGCTTAAGACGTCAGTTAACGTGGGAATTCCGCAAACCGTTGATTGTAATGACACCGAAATCGGGCTTACGTCACCCTGATTGTATTTCAGACATCGCGAAAATTCAAACTGGCGGTTTCAAAGAAGTGTTGGATGACGAAAATGTAGACGCGAAAAAAGTACGCAAGGTATTGTTGGTTTCCGGTCGTTTGTATTTCGATCTATTGAAAAAACAACGCGATGAAAAGATCACCGATGTTGCTATTGTGCGTATCGAACAGTTGTATCCTTTACCGGAAAAACAATTGTTGGCGATTCGCAAGAAATATGCAAAAGCTGATTTTGTATGGGTACAAGATGAACCGAAAAACATGGGCGCATGGACATTCTTGTTCACCAACCTATACGATAAATTGCCATTAACTTGTGTGAGCCGTAAATTAAGTGCTTCACCGGCAACTGGCTTTAAGAAATCGCACGCCAAAGAGAATTTAGATATATTGACCAAATCATTCGAATAAATAATACATTATGACAGAACTCAGAATTCCGAACGTAGCCGAATCCATTACCGAGGTTACCCTTTCTAAATTTTTAGTGAAAGACGGAGATTATGTGCAACTCGATCAACCGATTTGCGAAGTAGAGACCGATAAAGCATCGCAAGAATTGCCTGCACCTGTGGCAGGAAAAGTAAAGTTTGTTGCTGCAGAAGGTGACGATTTGAAAGTAGGCGCTTTAGTAGCCACTATCGATGAAACGGCCGCTGCTCCCGCGAAAGTTGAAGCGCCTAAAGTAGAGGTTAAAGCTGTAGAAACGGCTGCTCCAAAAGCTGAAGTGAAAAAAGTAGAAGAAACGAAAACTTCGGCTGCAAGCGGACATCCATCTCCGGCTGCTCAGAAAATTTTGGCAGAAGGCGGTGTAAAAAACACAGAAGTAAAAGGATCAGGCGTTGGAGGCAGAATCACTAAAGAAGATGCTTTGAAAGCCATTCAGAATAAAAAAGGCGGTGCAGTTCGCGAAGCTTTCTCGAGAGTAGAGCGTGTGGAGAAAATGAGTCGTTTGCGTAAAACCATTTCTGATCGTTTGGTGTACTCGAAAAACTCTACGGCCATGTTAACTACGTTCAACGAAGTAGACATGACCAACATCAACAAGATTCGCGAGAAAATGGCCGAAGCCTTCAAGAAAAAACATGAAGTGAGTTTAGGCATGATGTCGTTCTTTACGAAAGCCGTTTGCTTAGCTTTGGAGAAATATCCTGCTGTAAACGCATACATTGAAGAAGGGAACTTAGTATTCCACGATTATTGCGATATTTCTATTGCCGTTTCAACACCAAAAGGATTGGTAGTGCCGGTAATCAGAAATGCAGAATCGTTGAGTTTAGCGGAAATCGAGAAAGCAGTAAAAGCAGTAGCGATTAAAGGACGTGACGGTTTATTGACCATGGATGATATGAGTGGTGGAACATTCACTATTTCGAATGGAGGAGTGTTTGGTTCGTTAATGTCGACTCCAATTATCAACCCACCACAATCGGCTATATTGGGTATGCATAAAGTACAAGATCGTCCGATGGTGATTGACGGCAAAATTGAGGTTCGTCCGATGATGTACGTAGCCTTATCTTATGACCACCGTGTCATTGACGGAAAAGAATCCGTTGGTTTCTTGGTAGCGGTAAAAGACTTCTTGGAAAATCCTTCAAAAATGTTGCTAGGCGCAGATCCGGTGGATTTGTTGTTGGATATGTAATTCATTCATTGAAGAAATAAAAAAACGGGACTGCATGAAAATGTTAGTCCCGTTTTTGTTTTATGTACATGACATTTAATCAGCAATCTTTCGAACAGCATGATTGTAGCTATCTGTAACATACAATACTCCGTTTTTGTCGAATGCTAATCCCTTAGGATAATTAAAAGATGCCGAAGATAAAGAACCGTCTGTATTTCCTGAGACTCCGTTTTCAATGGTACTTCCCGTTAAAGTAGTTACTACCCCTTCCGGTGTAATTTTCCTTATTCGGTTGGCTTGGAAAGCTTCGGATACATACAAATTTCCGGCATCATCCACAGCTACATCTTCAACACTTTTGAATAAAGCATCTCCGGTAAATCCATCTCTATATCCCCTTGTAGAGCCCGAAACTGTTGTTACAATTCCACTTGCAGATATCTTTCGAATTCTGTTCCCATCAGCTAGATATAGATTCCCTTGTTTATCAATCCCTAATCCATGTGGTATAAAAAACTGTGCTGCTGAACCTGCACCATCGTTTAACCCTGAAGTACCATCCCCTGCAAATGTAGTAACAACACCAGTTGGAGTTATCTTTCGAATTCTAAAATCATCATAATCATTTACATACAAATTACCTGAAGCATCAATTACAATAGCTTGGGGAGATTTGAATTGTGCATTAGTTCCCGTGCCATCTGCATAACCATAGGTGCCACCCGCAAATGTAGTCACATCACCACTCGGAGTAATTTTTCGAATACTCGAATTACCGGCATCAGTTACATAAATGTTTCCGGAAGCATCCACCACTAAATCTTTTGGACCTGCAAATTGAGCAGCAGTTCCATTTCCATCTACATTTCCGGAACCAGTACCTACTCCACCGCTACCTGCAATTGTAGACACTATACCGGACGAAGTTATTTTACGTATTTTATAGTTGTTGTAATCTGCTAAATAAATTGTTCCATTGGCATCGGTTGCAATCCCAACAGGGAAGAAAAATTTTGCCGAAGTACCTTGACCATCAGCATAGGACGGACCTCCACCCGCAAGGGTATAAACATTTTTTAAAGATACCTTTGTATTTGGTGGATCCGTTGTTGTCTTCTTACAAGAGGCAATGGCCAATAAGCCAAACAATATTCCCAAAAAGTAAATGCGTCTATTTTTCATATTTTGATTTTTTGTAAAGGTATTTCCTGTTCAATAAACTGAGCTGAATTAGTAAGAATTCGGTAATATTGGGAAAATGAGCCTAAAAAAATAAGCATGAACCCAACCCTTAAAGCATCTCTCTGGAAACAATTCGGTGCCAGTATTGATATGCTGGAGAATGCGATTAAACTTTGTCCGGATGAGTTATGGAACACCCCTTCCTTATTTTGGTATTTCAGTTATCATACCTTGTTTTGGCTAGATCATTATTTGACTTCGGATTCTGCTACCTTTGCTCCACCTGCTCCATTCACGTTATCGGAATTTGAATCGGCTACAATGCCGGAGCGTGTTTATAAAAAGGAAGAACTACTTACCTACTTAGAATATTGCAGAACAAAATGCCATAGTTTAATTGCAAGTCTTACTGATGAAACAGCAAATCAGCTTTGGAAAAACGAGTACCGCAGTTTTACGATATTTGAATTGTTGTTGTATAATATGCGGCATGTGCAACATCATACTGCACAATTGAACTTATTGTTGCGACAAGGCATGAACGATGCACCCCGATGGGTTTCGCAAACAAAGAAGGATTTGTAGTGCGCAGTCAGCTATCAAACAATAGAAAAGAAACAAATAATACTGTCAATGATTGGGAAATTAATCAGCAACCTTTTTGGAAAACGAACAGATAAAGGATATACATTAAGCAGTGAAGACATTGCACTTTTGCAGGAACACGTTTTCTATTATGTTCAATTGCCTGAGCATCGAAAAACCGATTTTGAGCAACAAGTATCTGCCTTTTTAGCGCATGTACCCATTCATTTTGAAAAGGTAAATCCAACACGACTAGTTGAAATACTTGTAGCAAGTTCGGCAGTGATTGTAACATTTGGGCACGCCTTTCATTACAAAAATCAGCTATCGAAAGTAGTGATTGTTAAAGCGGCTGTATCAAAGTTTGAAAGTGGATTTACCTTAGGTGAAGTGCGTTATAACGGGCATTTTACAGATATGTACCTTTCAGAAAACGCATTAATACAAGGCTTCAAGAACAACAACGATAAGAGCAACGTTGGTATTCATGAATTTGTGCATATCCTCGACAGTGCCGATGGGGTATTGGATGGTTTGCCAACGCATTTTATGTCGGATGAATTGATAAAACTTTGGATGAAAGTGGCTGAAGATGAAATGGCGAACATCAAAGCCGATGATTCTACAATTCGTGCTTACGGAGCAACAAATGAACAAGAGTTTTTAACTGTTTGCTCAGAATATTTTTTTGAGCGACCAGAGAAACTACTAGAGGAGCATCCGGAAGTGTATGCATTATTAAGTCGAACGTTTTTACAAGATCCTGCTGAAACCTACGATTTTCAGCACAAAGCTAACTTCGGAAAAGCTAAAATTAAAGTGGAACGCAATGATCCATGCCCTTGCGGCAGTGGGAAAAAGTATAAGAAGTGTTGTATGCTGAATGAATAAGAAAGCAGAACATAACGACTAGAAATAAAAAAAGACCGTGAAAATTCACGGTCTTTTTTTGGTACCCCAGGAGGGAATCGAACCCCCACGTCTTTCAACACTCGATTTTGAGTCGAGCGCGTCTACCAATTCCGCCACTGAGGCATTGATTTTGCGTTTCGGATTGCAAATGTATATTTTTTTTGAAAACAAACAACTTCATTATACTATACATTTTCACAACCGCTGTTCACAATTACCAAATCGCAAATAGCTATTAGTCTGAAACTATTGAAGACATTTGGCAAGATGGAAAATACAGAACCAAAAAAGGAAAGAAAAAGAAAAGCCCCAACCGAGGAAAACACAGCACCCACTGCTAAAAAAGGCGCTGGAAATGAGGCAGATACTACTGAAGAGCTTAAATGGTGGAACGATGGGCGGATTTCGAAAACGATAGGCTTAGGCTTGCTGATATTCGCTTTTATTGTGCTGGTGGCTATCACCTCTCATATTTTCAGTGCAGCAGCCGATCAATCGGAGATAAACAACCGAGCCGGTGCAGCATTGATGGATAATGGTGTAAAGGTGAGTAATAGCATGGGACGCATCGGTGCTTTGCTTTCTTACCTTTTAGTAGAACGATTGTTCGGATTTGGTGCTTACTTGTTGGCTGTACTTAGTTTTGTGTTCGGATTCAATTTGTTTTTCGCTAAAACCAGCTTCAGATTATTGAAATGGTTTGTATACGGATTTGTAGCACTGGTTTGGGTTTCCGCACTTTTAGCCTTTATCAATTCGCTTACTTTTCCCGATTCAGTAATTAATTGGGGTGGAGGTTTTGGCAATTACCTTACCGGTAACGAAGGTATACTCACCGGACTATTGAAACCCATAGGTGTTGCTGCCATTCTTGTTGCTTATTCGTTACTCGTATTGATATGGGCCTTTAATTACGATTTCGGAAAACACATAACGCCAACAAAAAAGATGGAGGGCGATTTAGGAAAAGGCAACGGTGCTCCTATAGTACCTGCGTTTGTGGATGAGGATGAAAACATCTTTGGAAAAGATAAGATAAAAGAGGCAGCTCCTGAACCTTCATTCCCTGAAGAAGAACCTGCTGAAATGCCTGAAGAAGAGGAAGAAGCCGACTTAGAAATGGAATTAATCAACAATGCTGCTCCTCCCATCAGTAAAAAACCTACCAAGAATCTTGATTTGGAATTGGAAACAGAAGAAGACGATGCACTCGACCTACAAGTAGCCGAAATCAAGCAAGAAGATAAAGGCGAAACATTGGGCAGTATTGGCACCAACTACGACCCTACCCTATCGTTATCGAATTATGTGTTTCCGAAATTGGAATATTTGGATGAACACGGTAACGAGAAAATTAAGATAGATCCTGAAGAATTAGAGCGCAACAAGAATCAAATTGTTTCAACGCTGAATAATTACTCGATTGAAATTTCGAAGATTAAAGCTACCGTTGGTCCTACCGTTACATTGTACGAAATTGTACCTGCTGCCGGAGTGCGTATTTCGAAGATCAAAAACTTGGAAGATGATATTGCCTTGAGTCTTGCAGCACTTGGTATTCGTATCATTGCACCCATTCCGGGTAAAGGTACCATTGGTATTGAGGTGCCGAATGTGAATAAGGAAATTGTTTCGATGCGTTCGTTGTTACAGTCAGAAAAATTCCAAAACACTACAGCCGATTTACCGATCTGTTTGGGTAAAACGATTTCCAATGAAATTATTGTAGCCGACTTATCGAAAATGCCGCACTTATTGATGGCTGGGGCAACAGGACAAGGTAAATCCGTTGGTATTAATGCGATTTTGGTTTCGTTGTTATATAAGAAACATCCTTCGCAATTGAAGTTTGTGATGGTGGATCCGAAAAAAGTGGAGTTAAGTTTATACGAAACATTGGAGAAACATTTCTTAGCGAAACTTCCGGGTGAAGAAGATGCGATTATCACCGACACCAAAAAAGTGGTAACCACCTTGAATGCCTTGTGTTTAGAGATGGATAATCGTTATGAGTTACTGAAAAAAGCAAGTGTGCGGAATTTGAAAGAATACAATCATAAATTTTTGAACCGCCAATTGAATCCGAATAACGGACATCAATTTCTGCCATACATTGTTTTAGTAGTGGATGAGTTTGCCGATTTGATTATGACAGCCGGGAAAGAAGTAGAAATGCCGATTGCCCGTTTGGCACAGTTAGCGCGTGCCATTGGCATTCACTTGATTTTAGCTACACAACGTCCTTCCGTAAACATCATTACGGGAACCATCAAAGCTAACTTCCCTGCACGTATTGCCTTCAAAACAACCTCTAAAATCGATTCACGCACCATTTTAGATGCAGGAGGCTCAGAGCAGTTGATTGGTAGAGGCGATATGTTGTTGTCGCAAGGCAGCGATATTATTCGTTTGCAGTGCGGTTTTGTAGATACACCAGAAGTTGACAGAATCTGCAAACACGTATGCGATCAACAAGGCTTTCAAGAAGCATTCTTATTGCCTGAATACATCGACCCGAACGACAAATCGGCCGGAGATGATTTTATGGCCGATGGCGATTTAGACAGTATGTTTGAAGATGCAGCAAGAGTGATTGTGCAAAATCAGATTGGTTCAACATCGCTCATTCAACGAAGATTAAAGTTAGGATATAACCGAGCGGGCCGGTTGATGGATCAATTAGAAGCAGCCGGAATTGTAGGCGAAAACTTAGGGAGCAAATCGCGCGAAGTGCGTGTTAAAACCGAACTGGAGTTAGAACAAATTTTGCTAAAGTTGCGCGAGAAATAAATAGCCAATGCGTTTTGGCATGAATTTTATGCCATTCCTTATATCTTTAAGCAGATTCATACCATGAGAAAAAGTATTTTGTTTTTTTGTTTGATTGCGTTGGGAGCTACAGCGCAAAAGAGTTCCACCATTTCAGATCCTGAAGCAGCTGCATTGCTGAAAAGTTCTTCACAGAAATACAAAGCCTACCCGGCTATCACTGCTGATTTTCAATTAACGATGATTCGTCCGAAGTTGAAAGCCGATGAACCGGATTCAAAATATACAGAAGTACAAACCGGAAAAGTATCGTTAAAGGGAAAAATGTTTAAAGTAGCCATTGCCGGTAACGAAGTGTATTGCAACGGCAAAGATATATGGACCTATATCACCAAAAACAATGAATGCCAAGTCAACGACTATGTTGAGAGCAACGAGGTGTTTTCGCCCAGTAAGTTGTTTAGCTTATATGAAACTGACTATGCTTTTCAGGTAAAAGAGAAAAAGCAAATGGGCGGCCGAAAAATTACGGTTATTGAAATGGCCCCTTCCAATAAAAAATCTACGTTCTTCAAATTAGATGTGGGAATAGATGAGGTAACTAAAGAAATTTTGGAAGTAAAAATCTACGAAAAAAATGGTACGCGTTACATTTACAAACCATTAAAAGTAACTTCATCGGAACTTCCCGACAGTTCATTTATTTTCGATGTTAAAAAGTTCCCAAAGGTAAAATTAGTTGACTTGAGATAACTTAATTTGATTTAATTCGTACAGTTATCTATGATACTTCATACCGTTATATCAAATTTAGCCGTTTTAGTAGGCTCAACAGTGAAATTTTCGCTGGCGACTTCTGCTGTAATAGCAGCAAACATGGGTATTCCGGGTACAATATCAAATCTTATAGGGGGTATTATAGGTATCGTTACTTTTGTATATATTGATGACTTTGCACAACAATGGCTCATCAAAAAATTCCCGAATAAGTTCAATAAAAAATTCTCGAGAAGAACACGTTTCTTGGCCCGTGTAAAACAAATTTTCGGCTTGTGGGGCATTGCTTTTCTAACGCCAATTGTTCTATCGATTCCTGTAGGTGTTTTCTTCGCTATGGACTTAACCACAAACAAACGAAAAGTAATTACCCAAATGATTGTAGCCTGTGTAAGCTGGTCAATTGTACTTTATGCTCCCTACTACATTTTCCATATCAATGTAGTGGAATGGGTGAAAGGAATGTTTTAAACGCCTACCGTCATTTTCTACTCTATTCATTTCGCCATTAACCTATTGTTATTGAAATACATAGCAAAAAAACTATTCTTTAATAACCTTAAAATAAGTTGGTGCTAAAGAAGCATTTTCTATTTTTGAAAAAAATATGTGATGAAAAAAACGATTACCTTTTTATTCCTTTTTATTACATCAACAACTGTAAGTTTTGCGCAATGTTCAAGTTTAACACCAACATACTTAACTACTACATCGGCATTATACGACCTCAACAATGACGGTATTTCAGATATACTACTCGATCCTAATTCGTGTTCATTAGTCTGTAAAAACGGAGCAAAAGTAGAAACTGATGGAGCTCGAAATATAATAGCTTACAATAGTGGTGTATCACTGGGAGTAAATACGTTGCAAGACACAGGGATTTTCAGAGCACCAACTTTCCCAATTAACACACTAAAATTTGTTGGATTAAAAATCAAACATAACGGAGTTTTGTGTTGTGCATGGCTAAGAATAAGATATAATTTTCCTACAGGCTATTATCTAGAGTTGAGCGACTATCTCGTTGGATCTGAATTTGCGAATACTTGTTTCTCGAGCTCTCCTAACTTCTGCATTAAAACCGGAGAAGCCGGCATTGGCGTTGGCATTGATAAACAGCAAGCGGAAGAAGGTCTTCAGGTTGATCAAACACCCAACACAATATCAGTTTCATCCATAAATGAGCCTAAATTCAATGTTTTAATTACTGATTTCTTGGGCAGGAAATTGTATGCAAAAGAAAACGTAGTGAATGAAATTGTAATCGACAAAGATTTAATCGACAGTGACGCATACCTTGTTGTTGTTTCATTCCCGGCACTTCAAGAAGCCAAGAAAGTATTCAGGTTAGCCAACAACTAATACCGCAAAATAAAATCTTCTTTAGCTAAACGCTCTGTCCGAAAAAAAACGAAACCCAATTGAAAAATATCGATGGTTAAACGTACGTTTTCGTTTTGCTTAATGGCGGTCCAAGCATCGGTCATGCCTTTACTCCAATAGATATCGTCAAATATTAAAACGGTATTTGCAGTGCATTTAGGGAGCAACATATGAAAATAACGTAAAGTTGCTTCATAAGTATGGTTTCCGTCAATGTAAACTACATCTAACCGAGGATAATCGTTTAACAATTTTGGTAATGTATCGTCAAAGGTAGCATTGATGTAACTAATATTTTTAAGCCCTAAGGATTGATGAAACGTTTTAGCATAGTTTTGAACGGATCCTGAGGCATCGATAGTAGTGAGTTCTATACCGGGTTTGGCAGAAGCCATAAAGGCAGTCCCAAAGCCAAGCGAAGTGCCCAATTCCAGCACATAGGTAGCCTCATTCCACTTCAAAAAATGATGAAGCACTTTGCCATACTTAGGCTGAATGGCTACATTTTTGGCTAGATAACTCAATGAACTTGTGTAGGTGCCTTTTTTAGCCCCAAAATCTTCAATTTGAACAGGGGTGTCGTTAACTTTCGTTTGTAACCAAAGAGCCTCAATAGCCGAACAAGTTGCATTGAAAGGCTCGTCTAAAACATTGCAATAAAATGCAAACACATAAGGTGAGTGAATATAATACCGCGTTTGTGCGCTCTTTTGAAACCACAACCAGCTTTTAAATCGGTGCGAAAATGTTTCAAACATTGGTGTTAGCGGTTTATTTTTTAGATTTATGGACGAATTTAAAAGGATATGATTAAAAACGCATTTCTCTTAACCATTGTTCTGATTTTTGCTTTCGCGAATGACTCCTCAGCACAATCTTCATATAGAAAGTCGCAATGGACAAGCAATTGGGACGGTGCTTTGCGCAAAGGTCTCCACATCGGAGTAGTGGGATCGTTCAACAGTTCGTGGATATTTAATCAAAACAATTACAATACGCTCAACCTCTTTAACGAGCCAATTGTTAGGCAATCGGAAATGGACTATGTGTTTACATGGGGTGGAAATATTGGGGTAGAATTAGGATATCAATTTCATAAAAATTGGGGCGTACAAATTGAACCCTCATTTAGCTGGGCAGGACAAAAATACGATGATGACTTCTTAGGACCGGTAGCTAAAAATGACCCTACTAACCCAAATTATGTAGGAGTTACACGCTATGTAAATGTGCGAAGAATAGTGAAATTGCAATATGTGCAAATTCCATTATTGCTGAAATATCAGTGCCGATTAGATGAGCGCACAAATTTCTTCGTTATGGCCGGGCCGCAAATTGGCATAAGAACATCAGGTTCGGAATCTGTTTATGTGAACAATGTTGAATCGGTTGACGCTAAGAAATATACCCCTGATCAGAAATTTCAAAAGTTTGATGCCGGATTGTTATTGAATTTCGGGTTAGATATCTATCCTAAAGAATGGCTCGTGTTATCAGTTGGATTACCTACCTATATTGGGTTTACCGATTTGAACGGTAAATTCCTAAAAACCATTGATTGGTATAGCAAAAACGACCTCAATTATCAAAAATCACGTAATTTTAGAATCGGACTTCAAGCGGGTGTGCATTACTTCTTTAATCGCGGGAACGCTTATTAATACCAAATAATCTTTCATATTTGCGTTCTGATAACTGATGCCATGAGTACAACTTCATCTTTGTTCAAACAACCAACTTCCGATATTCTTGCGCAGATGCAAGCCTACGAGCACGAGCAAATCCTTTATTTTAACGATAAAGAAACCGGTTTAAAGGGCATTATTGCCGTTCATGATACAACGTTAGGCCCTGCACTTGGCGGTTGTAGAATTTGGAATTATGCAAATGAAACAGAGGCACTTTGGGATGTGCTGCGTCTATCGAGAGGAATGACCTACAAATCATCCATCAACGGCATTAATTTAGGTGGCGGAAAAAGTATAATCATCAACAGCGACAAAAACCTGAGAACCGAAAAATTCTGGACACGATTCGGTGAGTTTGTAGAGAGTTTAAACGGAAAGTACATTACTGCTGAGGACGTAGGTACCTCAACGAAAGAGATTGCCTATATCATGCAAAAAACAAAGCATGTTTCCGGTAAACCCATTGAGATGGGCGGAGCAGGCGACCCCTCACCATTTACAGCATTTGGTGTTTATTTAGGCATGAAAGCCGCTACCAAATTTGCAACAGGTAGCGATAGTTTGAGTGGAAAGAAAATATTGATCCAAGGTGTTGGACATGTTGGGCAGTATTTGATTGACCATCTTGCCAACGAAAATGCTATTATAACCATTGCTGATATAAACGCCACAAATATTGAAGCTGTAACTCAAAAACACAATGTAACTGTTGTTGACCCGCAATCTATTTATGATGTAGATACAGATATATACGCCCCATGTGCGTTAGGCGCTACAGTAAACTCAGATTCGATTCCAAAATTGAAATGCGAAATTATTGCCGGAGCTGCGAATAATCAATTAGCAGATGAGTTGATTCACGGACAAATGTTGAAAGACCGAGGCATACATTATGCCCCCGATTTCTTGATTAATGGAGGAGGTGTAATCAACTGTTACAAAGAAGTAAAAGGCTTATCAGATAAAGAAACCAACGCTTTGGTGGAGAAGATTTACGAGAAAACATATCAAGTATTGGAGCGTGCCAGAAACGAAAATTCTACACCTCAAGAAACGGCTATTATTATTGCAAAAGAAAGAATTGAACAAGCTAAACACAAAGGATAAATGTTAGGGAGAAGAAGTTTGAGGGTGAAAACCATGCAGGTGTTGTATGGTTATGAGTTGAACAAGGAAAGTGAACTATCTTCATTGGAATTGCAGTTGATTCGCAACATGGACAAAACAGTAACCATGTACTTACTGTATATTGCCTATTTGAATGAAGTTTGTCAGTATAGCTTGGTGGATACCGCCCTTAAAATGGCGAAGTACATTCAAACAGACGAAGATAAAAAAGCCAATACCAACCTAGCCGCCCATCCCCTATTCATTAAATTGAATGAATCGAATGAATGGAGAACCCTGTTAAGTTCAGAGAAAATCAACTCTTATATTGATAAGGAAGTGGTTCGGTCACTTTTTATGGTATTACGCGATAAGCCTAAATACAAAGAATTCTGTGCCATTGAGCATCCTACTCAGAAACAGTTTAACGACATTCTGATTTATATGCTGAAGAAAGTATTTTCCGATAACGAAAACTTAGAAGGCATATTGGAAGAAAAGTTCAATAACCATGATGATGATGCGTTTCTACTCCTTCACCTTTTACAAAAGTATATTGACGGGTTGAAAGAAGATATGGATATTTCGGTATTTATTCAATCGATTCGTACATGGCAAGAAGAGCAACGCTTTGCACGCGAGTTATTGAAATTGTATTACAAGCATGATGCTGAATTACAAAAGATAATCGAACCTAATTTAAAGAATTGGGATATGGATCGTATAGCCGTTTTAGATATGGTACTGATGAAAATGGCCATTTGTGAATTGCTTTACTTACCCAATGTACCGGTTAAAGTAAGTATTAACGAATACATCGATATCTCGAAAATATACAGCACACCTAAGAGTAAGGACTTTGTAAACGGAATTTTGGATAAAGTGAAATTCCAACTTATTGCACAAGACCTAATCAAAAAACAAGGACGAGGCTTAATGGAATAGCCGTACTTATTGAACTTAATACACTTTCCTTACAATCACATTCTGCACTTGATAGTTGGCAATTTTCTTCATGAAAGCTGCTATTTCTTTTGCTTCAGCAGCAGTAAAAAAAGATTTCTTAAAAACTAAGCTCGACACGTACGAAAACGACTGAGAGGTGCCGTGGTAATTTCGAGTATAACTAACATCTCCATTTAAAATGGTTAAACTGGTTTGAGCCGGTAATAGATACATTTGATATTGCTGAGGGAATGAGAATTCTCCCTTTAGCTCATAAGTCTGAAAATAGCCAAAATCAAGGGGAGTCGTTCTATTTTCGTCAATCAATTTTAGGGAATCCGGAAATTGCCCAAAGTTCACATTTACTTCCCGCAAATCATTGTCTTTATTAATCGGAATTTCTACATCGAACTCTTGCGCTAAGGGCAATGAATCAACATACTCGTTAACCACAATAAAATGCTTAACGGAATAAGGGGAACGAAATGTAGACTTAATAAAATTTTTCACGCTATCCTTTTCCAATGCTGCCACGCGCAAAGCTTTGGCATAACTAAAGCTGTTTACGTATACATTAGTTCTGAAGACAGCATCATTCAACAAGGTGCCTAGTAAAAGTGTTGTATTACGATATAGATTGGTTGTATCTTCCAAGAATAACCATCGTTCGGGACTCATAGCTACAGATAGCCCCCAAGTGTTGAGTACATCAGACGACAGCATGGGATAATCACCAAAGGTTTGTGTGGCATCAAGTGGAATTACTTTATCGTGAAAATAAACCACGGCAATCATTCGATTGAAATCTTCAATTTCTGCAAATTCTTGATCCACACGTCCATGACTTCTCGTGCTAACTAACATTGGATATGCTTCAAAGCCATAATTCATCAATACTTTAACTAAGGTTAGATTAATTTCACTGCCTGTACATTTTCGTTCTGTCCATAAACCATCGAACGTTTTTTTATTATCCACAAACAACGAATCCACTTTATTCCAACGGAAATTTCTGCGTACTAAATCGAAGATTCGACCTAACTTTTCTTCTTGTGTAGGAATGGCATTAATACGGTAGTCATAGGCTTTAGGCACATCGAACCGCGTTAATAGCCTGGGCATTACATCTTTGCGTTTCAATACTTGTTCTACAACAGACTGACCATAATCACCTTGTATTTTCTCCGCTTTATCTTGGGTTTGGAAACGCTTCAATCCGGCAATGCGAAACATCACCTTGGGAGAATAATCAAATAAGCTGGGGGTAAAAACTTGCTGACGAAGAGAAGGTAACTGTGTATAAGTAATTTGTTTTTCAGTAAATGCTATACTTTGTTCAACGCCATTCACTCTAAAAGTTCCTTTACTTGCTAATTGGCTATTCACATCTGCAGTTAAATCCACCGGAATTTGGAATTCAAGTGTTACTAATTCAGGATATGAAAAATGATAACTACACTTCTCGGTAGGAAGAACATGCTGTACGCGAACTGCAGGCATTTTACGAGTATAAAATCGTTTTGAAGTGTAGCTAATTTGCAGTACTTGCCCTTTTTCAAAATTCACTTTAAGATTCGTCAACAATTTTTGGCTGATATCTTTAAAAGAAATCATTAATTGAGGATCTTGGCTATAGAGCAACGCCTTTGTGAGTGCTATTGATTTTAAGGATTTGTCGTGGTAAAAGAGCACTTCACTCAACGACTCGTTGAAAGTTGTAGGCTTAAGAAACTTAAGAAAAACGGTTCGCTGAAGTTCAAGTTCAAAGTTATAATTGAAGTGAAGCTTATTTTCATCTGATAATACAACAACCTCCCCTATATCAAAATTACACTTACTATATTGAAGGTAAGACTTCAATACATTTTCATCAACTTCACTTTGCGCTACGAGGTTATAGGAAAAAGAGAACAGAAGAACAATTAATCGTATCCGCTTTATTTCAAATCTTTTAGCGTTATGGGACATACTCCAACTTTTTTACACACCTTACCTGCTGCAATATTGGCAAGTTTAGCAACTTTCTTCAATGGCAACTTCTGTGCCAAACCAAGTGCAGCTATACTTACTACAGTGTCACCTGCTCCGGAAACATCGGCTGTTTTAATTACGCGCGATGGAACGATGTATGAATCTCCATTCTGTTCGTAAATAAATATACCATTGGGGCCAAGGGTAAGCATCAAATTGTCGAATCGGTTTTTTTTCTTTAATTCTTCTGCAGCTTTTCTAAGGCTATTAATGTTTTTAGGGTCTATCTTAATTTTCAAAGCATCCGATAGTTCTTTCAGGTTCGGTTTAAACAAATCGATTTGCTGATATTCGAAGAAATTATATTCCTTAGGATCTACTACAACCGGTATATTCAGCTTGGCAGTAATCAAAAGAATTTGTTTGATTATTTTTTTAGTTAGAACACCTTTATTATAATCTTGAAGTATAATGGCATTAAATTTTTCCTTCTTCAACAACGTATTCAATTCCTCTAAAAGCATTTCCTCTTGCTCCTTCGACAAATCAGCATCATCTTCTCTATCAAAACGCACAACTTGACGATCATCATCGAAAATACGGGTTTTAAGCGATGTTGTGCGCAACTTTGAGGTGAGTACATGATTTGTCTTTAAATTATTCTCCTTCATCAAATGAAGCGCTTTTCGTCCAACCTCATCATCACCCAACATAGTAAGCAATGTTGTTTTGGCACCCAGGCCCAAAAGATTTAGTGCCACATTTGCAGCTCCACCTAATCGATATTCTTCGTCTTCAATATCAACAATAGGCACAGGCGCTTCTGCGGATATTCTGTTGATTTGGCCGTACAAGTAATGATCAATCATTACATCTCCGATGAGCAAAATTTTTATTGCAGAAAAATCAAGGGTCTCAGCCATTTCAGTAGTGTTATTTGTATTTACTGTGGAATAAAATTTAGCTCAATTTGGCCAATGCCTCTTTCAATCGCTTACATACTTCACGCAGTTTTTCTTCAGATGCAGCATACGACAAGCGAATACAGCGGCTGTCGCCAAAGGCTTCTCCATTCACTAAACCAATCTTTGCTTCATTCAGAAGATATGCACTCATATCTTCAGGATTATTTACCGTTTGACCGTTATATGATTTTCCGAAGTAAGCACTTACATCAAAGAAAAAGTAGAACGCTCCCTCAGGCAAATTCACTTTCAAATTAGGAATAGCCGTTAGTAATTCATAGACCATATCTCTTCGCTTTCTGAATTCCTTCACCATATCATACGTTGGTGTGAGGTCAGTAGAAACAGCTGTTTCAGCAGCTTTCTGCGCAATGGAACACGTTCCGCTGGTAATTTGACCTTGCATTTTATCACAAGCTTGAGCAATCCAAAGTGGTGCAGCAATGTAACCAACACGCCATCCGGTCATGGCAAATCCTTTTGAAAAGCCGTTAACTGTAATCACTTGATTTTTGACTTCAGGGAATGAAGCTAAACTCACATTCGGCTGGCCGGTGTAATTAATGTATTCGTATATCTCATCACAAATCACAAACACATTTGGGTGACGCACCAACATTTCAGCTAGGCTTTTCATCTCGTCAAACGAATAAACAGCTCCGGTTGGATTACATGGCGAAGAGAAAATGATAAGTTTTGTTTTTGGAGTTATATGTTTTTCTAATTCAGTAGCCGTTACTTTAAAATTGGTATCGATAGTAGTTGGAATTTCAATCGACTTTCCTTCGGCTAAATCGGCAATGGCAGAATAGCTCACCCAGTATGGAGCCGGCAACAGCACCTCCTCGCCCTTATTCACTAAACTCAACACTACATTAGCGATTGACTGCTTAGCTCCTGTTGAAACCACAATTTGATCGAAGGTGTAGTCAATATTATTGTCACGCTTTAATTTAGCCGCTATTGCCTTTCTCAATTCAGGATATCCCGGAACAGGCGTATAGTGTGTATACCCCTCATCGATAGCCTTTTTAGCGGCATCCTTTATGTGCTGTGGGGTATCAAAATCTGGTTCGCCTATACTCAAATCAATCACATCGTGGCCTTGACTGCGAAGTTCGCGAGAGATTTTGGCCATTTTTAAAGTGGCTGACTCTTGCATGGAATTGATACGTTCTGATAGAAGGTTATTCATGTTAAGCAGTTTGTTTAATGTAGTGAAAATGTCAAATCCAAAAATGCAGTCGCGAAAATAAGTTTTTGAAAAAATAAACCCCGATTATTTCATTGAAATAGTGAATATGTGGAAAGATTTTAATAATTGTACTCTCGGAGCATAAAGAATCTGCATATATCTAAAATCTTTCGTTTATTAGAGCTATGCTTTCATATATCCTAATTGCGCCCGTCCTATACCTCTTAAGCTATCTTCCGTCAAGCGTATTATACAAATTGGCAGATGTTTTAGCCTATGTACTTTGCCATATTATCAAGTATCGCAAAAAGTTGGTGTTACAGAATATTCAGCGTTCTTTCCCGGAAAAGAGCACTACTGAGCAAAACGAAATTTGTAGGAAAAGTTACAATCATCTTGCCGATAGAATTGTTGAAACCTTGAAATGTATTTCGATTTCAGAAGCAGAAGTAAATGAGCGGGCCACGGTAAAGAACATTGAACTAATAGATAAATGGATTTCAGAAAAGAAAAGTATAGTAGCACTTTTAGGCCACATTGGCGCTTGGGAATATGGAGCGTACAAAGCTTCTATTATCCTTGAATGCAAAACATTTGGAGTAGTAAGTATGCTTAGCAATCCGCATTTCAATCGAATGGTACAAAAAACACGTGGCAGAATGGGCATGACGCTCATAGCTATGCAAAACGCAAATACCTTCTTTAGCGAGCCTTTGAAAGAGCATTCCACCGTTTTTTTTATTGGCGATCAATCTCCAAATCCCAAAAGAGCATATTGGACTAAATTTCTGAACCAAGACACCGGCTTTTTTACTGGGGGAGAGCGTTATGCAAAAGCGCATAATTGTGCAGTAGTCTATATCGAAATGGTACAAATAGAAAGAGGGAAGTACACTATTGAGCTATATGAAATTTGTGACGATGCCAATGCACTTGGAGATAATGAAATTACCGAGCAATTTTCAAAACACCTTGAAAGAACAATACGAAAGCAACCTTCTGACTGGCTTTGGAGTCATAATAGGTGGAAACACAAACGACCATAATTTTGGGTTGTAGTTGTTTTAATTTTTAGCGCTCTGTAATTTATCGAAATACGTAAAATTTACTCTATATTAGTACTAATAATACGTTGATTTTCATTCATCATTAAAATCTTAGCAACTTGAAAAAACTGTTATTTTCTATCGCTTCTGTTTTATTTTCATTCTCTTTGTGGTCACAATGTTCAACGAATGTTGACTTCAATACCTGGGTTAAAGGAGGACAACCCGGAAATGGAAATTGGGTGGTTCAAGGAGGAGGTTCGCAAGTCCATCAGACAGTTAATGGCAACCCTTCATTCTATTTTACACCCTACGATTTGATGAATGTAGACATTACCGGAAACTTTAAAAGTACAGACACGGATGATGACTATATGGGATTTGTTTTCAGTTTCCTTAATCCTTTAGGGGCAACGGATAGCTTCGATTGTTGGCTATATGATTGGAAACAAGATCAGCAAAATGGAGCTCCACAAGGTATGTCAATAAATAGAGTCTTTGGTGTTTTACCTCCTGCTACCTACACTCCCCAGTTTTGGAACCACCAAAACTCGCCAGAGTTCACTGTCGTTCAAAACAACTTTGGCAGTGCAGGTTGGAATTGGAACAACAATCACTCATTCCGCTTAAAATTAACATACACCCGTGCACAAATTTATATCGATGGCGTATTAAAGTTCGATGTGCAAGATTGTTTTAAACCAGGACGATTTGGTTTTTATAACTTATCACAACAAGATTGTTATTATTCCAACTTTCAATATAGTTTGTTTGTTGATTATACAACGAGTACAGATAAGGTATGTTTAGGACAGCCTATCACTTTCCAATTTACACCACCATGTTTCGTTGGTTCACTTGCTCAATACCAAAGTATTACTTGGAATTTTGGTGATGGGTCGCCTAATGTTGTGGTTTCAAATCCAACTTCGGCTACGGTTAATATTCCACATACATATGCAACTGCAGGTGTTTTTAACGCAACAGTTACCGTGTTAGACAATAATAATTGCTCAGCAACTGCGACTCACTCTGTTGAAGTTAGAAATCCAATTACTTTAACGCCTACACTTGTAAATCCGCTTTGTAATGGTGGAAATAATGGTAATATCAGTCTAGTGCCTTCCGGAGGTTTCGGGCCATTTGCATACACATGGAATGGAGGTTCTAACGGCTCTTCAAACATTGGACTTACAGCTGGAACCTACTCGGTTTCAGTCACAGATGGCATTTGCTATTCAACTGCACAGTATACACTCAATCAACCAACTCCAGTTACTGCAACCGTATCCAAAACTGATGCAAATTGTGGCATTAATAATGGAACGGCAACCATTGCCATTAGTGGTGGAACGCCACCATATACCGGTGTTAATTGGGGACCAGGATTCCCAGGTGCTGCAGCTACTGGTCTTGCGCCCGGCACTTTTATTGCCGATTTCCGTGACGCGAATGGTTGCTCATCTCTCCTTCAATACAGTGCTACTATTGGTTCTTTACCTTGTGGCATTACCTCTAGTGTTGCTACAACTAATGTAACTTGCTTTGGAGGCTCAAACGGAACGGCTACATTAACTGTTACCGGTAGTACAGCTCCTGTCAATATAACTTGGAGTAATGGAATGACCGGAGCCTCTATTTCGGGCTTGGCTGCCGGAACATATACCTACAATTATGCTGATGGGAATGCATCGCATGCCTTTTCCGGCTCTATCACTATAACTCAACCCGGTGCAGCAATGGTGGCAACGTTATCAACCATTGGTATATCGTGTTCAGGTTTAACTAATGGCTCAGCACTTGCTTCAGTTCCTTCCGGAGGTAGTTCTCCCTACAATTATTCCTGGAGCGGTGGGCAACCCAATAATCCTTCAGCAAATAATTTGGCAACAGGTCCTATATCAGTAACTGTCTCTGATAGCAGAGGCTGCACGGCCACTGCATCTGGGAATATTTCTACTATTCCGCCTTTAATAATTTCGCTTGAATCCAATATTGACAGTTGTTACCACTCCGGTAAAGGTAAAGCTACTGCACATGCCTCGGGAGGAAACCCACCATACTCATTTGCTTGGAGTAATTTTGATGTAGATTCTACATCTTCAAATTTGATTTCCGGAACCTATATAATTACAGTCACCGATCAAAACAATTGTACTACTACTTCATCGGCTATCATTGGTGGACCGGCAGCACCGCTCGTTCCAAACTTAGTCAATACGGATGTTAGGTGTACTGGCGACAATACCGGTGCATTCACCCTAACAATGAGTGGAGGAACACCTGGCTATTCTTATAATTGGAATACAGGAGCTACTTCGCAAAATGTTTCCGGATTAGTTGCAGGCAATTACAATTGTACTATCACCGATTTGTATAATTGTACTGTACTGGCCGGAGATACAATAAATGAACCTGATTCCGCTCTCACCGTTACCACTTCCCACACCGATGTAAAATGTCATGGCGGGTCGGATGGTACAGTAACGATAAATATCTCCGGTGGTACTGCTCCTTACACCTATCTGG
>CAYNMP010000027.1:0-40474 GCA_964398475.1 uncultured Chitinophagaceae bacterium
TTTCCTATAATAAATAATCTCTGAGTACTATGTCAGTTCAAAATATTCAACAAATAAGCGAAACCTTAGACCAAAGTTATAGCTCCATTGTAAAGCGCCAGTTTAAGAAAAACCGAATGGCTGTTTGGTCGTTACGGTTCATTTTTGTTATCGTATTTATTGGATTGTTTGCCGATTTTTTATCGAATGATAAGCCGATTGTTTGTAGCTATAAAGGGAATACTTATTTCCCCATTGTGAAAAGCTATGGAGTAAGCTTAGGTATTGCCAAATGGCCTAAAGATATTGCAAATGTAGATTGGCATACCTTGAATTACGATTGGGCGGTACTTCCGTTAATTCCCTATTCTCCACAATTCCAAGATTTGAAGAACGATAATTTTAAAGGTCCCTTTGACGAGCAAGATGTTCCCTCTTTCCGATTCACACACTTTTTAGGAACCGATAAATTGGGCCGAGATGTTTTGAGTGGTATGATTCAAGGAACACGCGTAGCCATGATGGTGGGCGTAATTTCTATGTCAATTGCTGTTATTATTGGTATCCTCCTGGGTTCATTGGCTGGTTATTTTGGCGACACAAAATTGAAAATGAGTCGCATTCGAATATACCTGAATCTTTTGTTTTTTGCCTTAGGTGTTTTTTATGCATTTATGGTTAGAAGCTATGTATTGTCTGATGCACTTTCCTCTGGTATCGGCTCGTTTCTTGTTCAAGTTATCATCAGTTTTATAGTGTTCGTTGTGTTTATGATAATAGCGAATGTATTAGTTGTACCACTTAAGAAAATTGCTTTCTTGGGAACACAGGTTAGTATTCCAATGGATATTTTGATTTCCAGATTAATTGAAGTGATTGTTTCTGTACCTACACTTTTATTATTGCTTTCTATTTCAGCGTTAATGAGTAAGCCTTCCATTTTTGTTACCATGGTTGTTATTGGATTTTTAGGGTGGACAAGCATTGCCAAATATGTTCGTGCAGAGTTATTAAAAGTGCGAAGTTTAGAGTTCATTGAAGCGGCTCAAGCTTTAGGCTTAAGCGAAATTCAAGTAATTTTCAAACACGCTATTCCTAACTCGTTAACCTCAGTATTGATTACTATTGCCTTTGGTGTTGCCGGGGCTATTCTTACGGAATCAAGTCTTTCCTTCTTAGGCATTGGCGTTGCTCCGGAAGAAGTTACTTGGGGTAGTTTGCTTTCCGCTTCACGAAGTGATGTATCGGCATGGTGGTTGGCCATATTCCCCGGGTTTGCCATCTTTATTACTGTTACCATTTTTAATTTAATTGGCGAAGGGCTTACCGATGCCATGGATCCACGATTGAAACAATAAACAAAGCAGTAACATTTGTTCCCGGCTCATTTGAAAAAAATGCACTACTTTCGATGTGTTTGAATATTACTTCAATTTATTAAACCGTTATTCATGATGCGCTTATCTCTTATTTTATTGGTGTCGGCTCTTGCATTTTTTTCTTGTTCGAACGGCCAGGGCAATCAGAAAATTCCTGTTGAACAATTCGAAAAAAAATTGGCAGACACTAAAGATGCTATTCTCTTGGATGTTCGTACTCCCGGTGAGTTCAACGAACGCCATTTGAACAATGCCACCAATATCGACTATAATGGAAGCGATTTTGAACAACGCATTGCATCGTTAGATAAAACTAAACCCGTTTTCGTGTATTGTCTTTCAGGCGGAAGAAGCACTGGCGCAGCCAATTTGTTGGCATCTAAGGGCTTCAAAACTGTATACAATATGGAAGGCGGAATTTTGGCTTGGGCAAACGCAGGGAAACCGGTTGTTGGCGGTGCTGTTGCTGATGGTGCTTCAACAATGGACACGTATTTGAAATCGGTAACTAAAGATAAATTGGTATTGGTGGATTTCAATGCTACGTGGTGCGGTCCATGTAAAAAGTTAAAACCTATTGTCGAAAAATTGGCTAAAAAACACAGCGCGCTGGTAGAGTTAAAAGCTATTGATGTTGACCAAAATACTGCATTAGCCGATGCTATGCATATCAACAGCATTCCATTGTTAATCCTCTATAAGCAAGGCAAAGAAGTATGGCGCTATATGGGTTTAGCGGCTGAACAAGAAGTGGAGAACGCCATTTTAGATAATGCTAAATAAGGGATTTACTTTTTAGTCGTTTTAATACAACACGTCAAAATTTCAAGGTAAAGGGCAACTATTTCCATCACGCTCTTCAAATGTATTATACCGTTTTGTATTATCATTCTTTGATATGATTGCTTTGTCTTCTTCTAACTATCAAATCCACTGTGTTACCGGTTTTCAAGAACTCGTTTCAACGCCTTTTTATGCCGAAGTAAATGCCATGTGCTGGACCCGCGAACTAAAAGGAGATTTTGCTGAGATTGTGAATAAGGTTGAACTAAACGGAAATATGTCCGAGCTTAGCGAAGAACAACTTAGTAGACTTCAGTTGAGCGCAGACGGGCAGTTAGCGCGCGAAATTCTTTTAAATGATTTGAAAGCGCTCAAAGCCCATGGCGCAGCACCCATACTCAATCTCATTCGGTGTTACGATAGAGATGATAACGTCTCCTTTTTTCCAACCGATGTATACTCCTTCCATGTAGATCGGTCGCCCATACCCACCGATACGTTTTTATGCACTTACTATGGCGATTCCAGCGAAATATTGCCTAATGCCGAAGCCGAACAAAAAGTACTTATTCCCGAAATTCGCACTGAACTCAAAAAGCTATATGATGGCCCCGATGAAGGGTTTGAAGACTTTTTAACGGAACATTTTTTTGATCTGCACTATCAGGCAAAACCCACTGCACGCCCGGTCAGCTTAGGCTTAGGCCACTTATGGCGTTTGGCTATCGATCATCCTGAACGTCAAGTGCCGCCTTGTGTTCACCGTGCACCGATGGAAAAAAGCGGGCAAACACGGTTGATGTTGATTTGCTGAAAAATGTATCTACTGTATCACTCGCTCATTCATAAACACATACAATTTCTCTACCAAGAACGTAAAGAACATCCATGCCGGAAAGTAATCTAAGCGCACTAATCCCAAAATGTGAAAGCCGGTAGTGTATTCCCACGGGCAACTGCCGGTGAGGGTACGCAATAACAAACCGGCAAAAAATTCAATCACGTACACAATCACTGTATAGGTTAAAAGTCGAACAAAAAGTGGACGATGTTTTATCTTATCGAAGAAGAAATAACCTAACAGCGGAATGGATGCATAAATAAAAATCATCCAAACGTAGGTGTATCCCGCCAGTGCAATTAGGGGTTTGTCGCAATGAGGTTCTTGGTTGATTATGCTCATGAGGGCTGTAAACACTACTTCCGTAGATAAACCCATGCAGGCAAATACATTCATCATGAAAAAGGTATGTAATCTGCGGTGTTGTGCGAACGGCATGGCAAAAATTATGAGTGAAGCAACATTTGGCTTCACAATATATGGAATTTCTAAACGCTATTCTTCGCCAAATCCTTCTAAACCTCTGCGATCTTTTTTGGTAGGTCGGCCTTGCTTGCTCAATCGCTTGCCGGTATGGTACACAAAGGCCGAGCGTTGTAGTCGTTTGTTTTTTTCTTCGTCTGAAGTTAAATCCACGTAACATTTAATCGCGTCTTCGTATTGTACACGGGTGTGTAACAAACTCACCACCTGTATCAATTGTTTTGAACCGGCCTCGCGTTTAATCTCGTATTGGTCGCCAACTTGTACTTGGCGCGATGCTTTTACATCTATACCGTTCCATTTCACTTTCCCATTGGCAATCGCATCCGAGGCTTGTGTGCGCGTTTTAAACAAACGAATCGCCCACAAGTATTTATCTAATCGTAATTTTTCGTTCGCTTCCATACTCAATATGGTTTGTTGCAGTGATGGTGTTTATCCCAAGAACGGATAACGATAATCCACCGGAGAAACAAAGGTTTCTTTAATGGTTTGCGGCTGTACCCAACGCAATAAGTTAATCATAGAACCTGCTTTATCGTTGGTTCCTGAGCCTCTTGCGCCACCAAATGGCTGTTGTCCTACTACGGCACCGGTTGGTTTATCGTTGATATAAAAATTACCCGCAGCATTCTGCAATTTCTTTGTAGCTAATTCAATTGCATATCTATCGCTGGAAAGAATAGCGCCTGTTAGTGCATACATCGAAGTAGAATCCACTAAATCCAATGTTTCTTCAAATTGGTTTTCATCGTACACATAAATCGTTAACACAGGCCCGAATAACTCTTCACACATGGTTACATATTTCGGATCTTTGGCTAGGATCACTGTAGGCTCTATGAAGTAGCCTTTCGATTTATCGTAATTTCCTCCGGCAATAATTTCTGCATTGCTGTCGGCTTTCGCATTATCGATGTATTTCGCCAATTTGTCGAACGATTTTTCGTCAATCACGGCATTTACGAAATTGCTGAAATCTTCTGTTGGTCCCATTTTCATGGTTTTCATATCAGCCAACATCGAAGCTTTTACAGTTTCCCAAATGTTGGATGGAATGTATGCGCGTGATGCAGCAGAACATTTTTGTCCTTGATACTCAAAAGCGCCACGCGACAATGCAACCGACACCGCTTGCGGATCTGCAGAACGATGCGCAATTACAAAATCTTTTCCGCCTGTTTCGCCCACAATACGCGGATACGATCGGTATTTGTGGATGTTGTTGCCAATTTGTTGCCAAATGGTTTGGAAAACTTTTGTAGATCCGGTAAAGTGAATCCCTGCAAAATCAGGATGGTTGAATACTACTTCTCCTGCTTCAGGTCCATCAGGGTAAATTAAATTTATTACACCATCCGGTACACCTGCTGCTTTAAAAATCTTCATCAATACATGCGCTGAATATACCTGTGTATCGGCCGGTTTCCATACCACAACATTGCCCATTAAGGCACAGCTTGTAGGTAAGTTTCCTGCAATGGCGGTAAAGTTAAACGGAGTAAGTGCATATACAAAACCCTCTAATGGTCGCCATTCTGTGCGATTCCACATGCCTGCCGATGATTCGGGTTGCATGGCATAAATTTGTGTCATGAATTGCACGTTGTAACGCAAGAAGTCGATGATTTCGCAAGCTGAATCAATTTCCGCTTGAAAGGCATTTTTCGACTGACCTAACATGGTAGCGGCATTCAACTCTGCACGATATGGACCGGCAATTAAATCGGCCGCTTTTAGAAAGATAGCTGCGCGTTGTTCCCAGCTCAAATTATTCCATTGTGCTTTTGCTGCTAAAGCGGCTTCTATAGCTGCGTTTACATGTTTTTTTTCTGCTCTGTAGAAATAGCCTAAAACATGTTGGTGGTCGTGTGGCGGACGAAGAGTTACTTTGTTCTCGGTTCTTACTTCTTCTCCACCAATGTACATCGGTATGTCGCGTACTTCAGCACGCATTGTTTTTAATTTCTCTTGTAACTCTGCTCGCTCCACACTTCCCGGAGCATATTGTTTTATCGGTTCGTTTTTAGCAACAGGTACATGATAGAATCCTTTCATAAAATTGATTTTGATGAGAAAGCAATAGTTGTGTTATTTCGGGAAAATCCATTTTACCAAATCGTTTCCGTTGGCATAAATCATTAATCCAAAAAGGAGCACCATGCCTACCATTTGGGCATACTCCAAAAATTTATCGCTTGGTTTTCTTCCGGTTACCATTTCAACCACTGTGAAAAGCGCATGACCTCCATCTAATGCCGGAATTGGCAAAAGGTTCATGAAGGCTAACAAAATGGAAATGAAAGCCGTGCTGTTCCAGAACGCTAACCAATTCCATGTATCTGGATACAATTTCGAAATAGCTGCAAAGCCGCCTAATTGTTTATATCCTTTTAATTCAGGCGAAAAAATGATACGGAATTGTTTCACATAATCTCTTAAGATATGCCATGAATGTATTACTCCTGCAGGGAAGCATGTCAATAGATTGTATTCTTTCTTTTCAATTTTGAAATAAGTAGTAATGTCTTTAGCGGCTACTTTTAATAAACCATCATCGCCAATTTTTACTTTGCCGACAATAGTATCCGTGTTGTTTCTCAAAAGTTGAATGTAAATTTCTTTGTTTTTGTTGTGTTGCAAGATGTTTCCCATTTCTGCAAAGTATTGAATGGGCTGTCCGGCTAATCCAATTACTTTATCGCCTTTCTGCGCCAAGCTGTGTAATGGCGATTCAGGTAAAATAGAATCCAAATCGCTTGGGAAAGCCAGTTTCACAAAAGAGGTTTTTCCTTCCCCATTGATTATCGCTTTATACACCGATTCCGGAATATTAATATCCATGGTTTTGCCTTCACGCTCGATGTGCAATACTTTTGCGTTATCCAGCAACAAATCTTTCACTACCGGAATGGTCGCATCTTCGAACGTTTTGTTATCGTAGCCCAAGAATTTATCGCCCGTTTTCAATCCAATACTTTGCGCTAACGAATCGCACACAAAGCCGTATTGCGCGTTTTTCATCGGAATTGATTCTTCTCCTGTTCTCCATAAAATCATGGCGTAAATGAAGAAGGCTAACAACACGTTTACAATAATTCCACCGAGCATAATTATTAAACGTTGGTAGGCCGGTTTCGAACGGAATTCATCCGGTTTTGGCGGTAATTTCATGGCTTCTTCGTCCATGCTTTCATCAATCATTCCGGCAATTTTTACATAGCCGCCAAATGGAAACCAACCTAAGCCGTATTCTGTTTCACCAATTTGTTTTTTGAAAAGAGGAAAGTTCATCACACCCGGAAAAGGGAAAAGGAAATCGAAAAACAAGTAGAATTTTTCTACACGTGTTTTGAACCAACGAGCTGCAATAAAGTGACCTAACTCATGTAATGTAATTAATATAGAGAGGCCAAGAAAGAGATAGAGTATTCGAATCATGTTTTGTTTTTTAATGGATGCCGTTGCGGAAAGTACCCAAAGGCGCTGAGGTCTTATGTTAATTTAATCTGCGAAAGTAAAAAGTTTAAGCAATAACGAACGGATTTAGCCCTTGCGCAATTTTGCGGTCGTTGGCCAAACGGGGTACTTTATTTTGCCCGCCTAGCTTTCCTTCGCTTTTCATATAGGCAGCAAAGGCGTTTTTTTGCAATTTTTGGATTTTCAATCGATCCAAAATATTCCCTTCCCGCAGGTCGAAATAGTAGCTGTTTTTCGATTGTAAGTATTTGTCCACTTTTTCTGAAAAGGCATTCATATTCGAAGGCTCCTTATCGAATTCCACAAACCATTCGTGAAACGACTTGCCTTGTTCCGGACTAACATTTGGTGCTACGGTGAATTCCATAATAGCCACGGCTTCTTCCTCAGCCGCTTTCAGAATAGCATATTCTACCTCTTCGCCAATAACATGTTCGCCAAATGCAGAGATAAAATGTTTGGTGCGACCGGTGACTACAATGCGGAACGGTTCCAGCGAAACAAATTTCACCGTATCGCCAATATTATAGCCCCACAAACCCGCATTGGTATTGAGGATAATGGCATAGTTTACATTCAATTCTACCTGAGCCAAGTAAATACGCTCCGGATTTTCGTTGAAAATTTCATCAGCTTTCACAAATTCATAGAAAATTCCGCCATTCACATTTAGCAATAACCCTTTTTCTTTTTGTGAATCTTGAAAAGCAATAAATCCCTCGGAAGCCGGATAGGTTTCAATGGAATCCACTTTCCCTCCTATAAGCGATTCGATTTTCGCGCGATAGGGTTCGTAATTCACCCCACCAAAAGCAAATACGGAGAAGTTGGGGAATATCTCTCGAATGGTTTGCTTCCCCGATTTCGCAATCAACTTTTCGAAATACATTACCACCCAAGGCGGAATGCCACTAATTAAGGACATATTTTCATTCACCGTTTCTTCTACTATGGCATCCACTTTTGTTTCCCAATCTTCAATGCAATTAGTTTTATAAGATGGTTTGCGATTGGCATTCAAATAGGCAGGCACGTGGTGATACACAATGCCTGATAATCGTCCAGATGGAATAGCACCATGTTGATCCAGCTCCGGTGAACCTTGCAAGAAAATCATTTTATAGTCGAAGAAATCGGCTTTACCTGTTTCATGCGTGTAGGCTAAAAGTGCATTTCGGGCTGCACGAATTTGCTCGGCAATCGATTCATCGGTAAGTGGAATATATTTTGTGCCGGAGGTTGTGCCGCTCGATTTACAAAAATAAGTAGGTTGTCCGGGCCACAGCACATCGTGTTCACCGGCTGTGATGCGTTCGATATATTCTTTCAAGCCTTCATAATCGCGGATAGGCACTTGCTTTTTAAAATCTTCGTAGGTGTCAATCGACAAAAACTGATGCTTTTTTCCGAAGGCAGTCCGTGCTCCTTTTTTAATCAATTGCCGAAGCAACTGTTGTTGTACATAAACACCTTCTTGTTGTTCCTTATAAATCGAAGGAACAATTACCGATGCGGCCATTTTTGCCAGAAAAGATTTCAATCCCATAAACACAAAGATAGGTTTCTGATTTAAAGCTAAAATTATGAAGGTAGAATGCCATCTTTTTTGGGATTAATAGTGTATTTTGGAAAAACTAAATGCCAAAGTATGGATGTTGCTAATTTGTTTAAAACGGCCAATGCCTTTGTTATTCCGGGTTGGTTGTTATTGTTGCTCGTAGCGAATTGGAAGTATACCCTGCCGCTGATTCGCTATGGAATTGTGGTTGTATTGGCTGCCTTATATGCCTATTTAATATTGAGTTCTATTTCCGGGTTTAATAGTGAAAGTTTTAGTACCCTTGAAAATGTGAAGCATCTATTTCAAAACGATGATGCTGTTCTAGCCGGATGGATTCATTACTTGGCCTTCGATTTATTGATAGGAACACACATTGTTGAACAAGCAAAATTGCATCAGGTGCCGCGTTGGTTGTATGTATTTACATTGCCACTCACCTTTATGTTTGGACCGATGGGATATTTATTATTCGTGGTAATGAAATCGGTTAAAGGATTAACTGCCCAAAAACAGAACCAATGATGCAGTATGTTGCTTTGATTACAGGATGGGCTTTCTTTTACGCCATGCATAGCATTTTAGCGTTAGACAGTATGAAAGCATTCGCAAAAAATCTATTCCAATCGTATTTTCCATATTATAGAATAGGCTATAATGTGTTTAGTGTATTGTTATTTGTAGCATTGGTGTATTATCAGTTTTCTTTATCGCAAGAATTAGTTGTTGCAAAAAGTATAGTGCTTGAAGTACTTGGTGCTATTGTGTTTCTGCTTGGTGTTATTGTTTTGAATGTCGCATTCTCATCGTTCAATAAACGCGAATTTATTGGTTTGGAACAGTTAGATGAAATTAAACAGCCAACAGTTATAGTTGAAAAGAAACTAGTGAAAATAGGTTTGTACGGCTACGTTCGACATCCATTATACTTTGGTGTAATACTTATGTTGTTAGGCGCAGTTTTGTTTATGCCGAATTTACCAATGCTTCTATTTGTAATAGTTTCCTTGGTGTATTTGCCGATAGGGGTAACATTGGAAGAGCGGAAATTAGTAGCTGAGTTTGGAACGCAGTATCAAACCTATCAACGGGAAGTGAAAATGTTGTTTCCGTTTGTGTTTTAATTTGAGACAATGCAAATGTTTAAACTCGTTATACTGTTTTTTGTGGTTTATATGTTGCCACAAGTTATTGGTCGGTATTTGGCTAATAAGTACCAACGACCTAACATAAGAAGAGTTGTGTTTGTCGTTCATGTGTTATTGTATTTTATAATTGTTTATCTGTCTTTTCTTTCAACGAAAGTCAATATGGATGCTTCTGCTAAAACGCGGTGCGGTAATTGGATGCTAGTTTATTTTGGAGCAGTTTTAATTAGTGTTTCTATTCCATTAACCTATGTGCTACTTCCATTGTTTAAGAAGTTTCGGTAACTACATTCCTATTGCTAATTTAAAATGCTTTAGCTTTAATAATGACACGCAAAGAGTTTAATCGGTTTTTACTATTACTTGGAGGAGGTACAATCGTATCACCAACATTAAAAGCATTTCCTGTAAATGCATTTGTTTCACAACGGCCTCCTTTAGCCCAACGGAAATTCAAAAGCGGATCGGTGGAGAAACTAATAACCGAAATCAAAGCCAATTGCAAAGACGAGGAGCTAGGTTGGTTGTTCGAAAATTGTTTCCCCAATACACTCGATACCACCGTCTTTTTCGAAATGAAAGACGGCTTGCCCGATACCTATGTAATTACAGGTGATATCGATGCCATGTGGCTTCGCGATTCTTCCGCGCAAGTGAATCCCTACTTGTCTTTGTGTGCTGACGATAAGCCATTGTCGTTGATGATTGAAGGATTAATCAGACGACAAGCGAAATGCATTTTGCTCGATCCATACGCTAATGCGTTTTATAAAGACAGCAACCGAAAAAGCGGATGGCGAACCGATAAAACGGAAATGAAACCCGGTGTACACGAACGAAAATGGGAGTTGGATTCGTTGTGTTATTGCATTCGATTAGCGCATCAATATTGGAAGGAAACCGGCAACACAGCTATGTTTGATGCTACATGGGAAATGGCCATGCAGTTGGCTGTAGATACCATGAAGGAACAACAACGAAAAACAGGAAAAGGGAATTACCATTTTCAACGTAAACATGTGCGCCATACCGATACACAAGCCGGTGGAGGCTATGGGCATCCCTGGAAGCCAACAGGCATGATATGTTCCGCGTTTAGAAACAGCGATGATGCCACTGCGTATTTGTTCAATATACCTGAAAATTTATTTGCAGTGTCAGCACTTCGTCAATTATCAGAGTTGCTAGCAGCATTAAAAACGAACAGCTCATTAGCTCAGGAATGTTTGAATTTGGCGAATGAAGTAGAGCAGGCGGTACAAGCACACGGCATTGTAGATCACGAAAAATTCGGGAAGATATATGTATACGAGTGTGATGGATTAGGTCATTCTGTGTTGATTGAAGATGCAGGTATTCCGGGTTTAGTAACCATCCCCTATTTGGGTTACGGTAGGGTAGAAGAGGAGTTGTATCAACGCAGTCGGAAATTCGCTTTAAGCGATAGCAATCCTTATTTCTATTCGTCTGCCATTGCAGAAGGGAATGGTAGTCCACATACCGAAACCAAAGGCGAAATGATTTGGCATATCGGCATTGTAGCCAGAGCAATGACATCTATTGATGAGCATGAAATTCGCAAATGTTTACAGATGTTGAAAGCAACACATGCAGGCAAAGGCTTTATGCACGAAAGTTTCAAGAAAGATAATCCGCAAAATTTCACGCGCCATTGGTTTGCTTGGGCGAATAGTTTGTTTGGAGAAATGCTGTGGAAAGTGTATAGAGAAAGACCTTCAATGTTGAAATTGTAAAACGAATTACCGCTCCACCGTTGCCAAACTCGCCACACTCACTTTCACGCCTTCCACTTTTTTTAGTGCATGGACACAGGCTTCCAGCGTTGCACCTGTGGTAATCACATCGTCTACTAACAGAATATGTTTGTGTTGGATTGCCTCCGGATTTTTCACTTCAAAGATTTCGGATACATTTTCCCAGCGCTCGTATTTCGTTCTTTTGGTTTGCGAAATATTTTCTTTTACCCGCACCAAATTATTCTCTTCCACTTTCCATTGTGTGGCTTGTTGAATGCCTAAAGCTATCTGAAGTGCTTGATTGTATCCGCGTTGTTGTTCTTTTTTCCAATGCAACGGAACGGGAACAATCATATCGATTTCGGAAAACAAACTTTCTCCTTCTATCAATTTTAATCCAAGTGTTTTGCCTAAACGTTGTCCAATCAGTGGCTTGTTTCTGTACTTTAATTGGTGCATCAAATGGTGGACTTTATTGTGCTTATTGATGTAAAATAAAGAGGTCGCCATTTCTAATTCGCACCGGCCCCAAAAGAGACGAACAATGGTGTTGTCGGCTTGCTTCTCAAAGTGAGTGCGGGGCAACGATTCCAAGCACGAACTGCAAATTGTAGTTTCAAAATTGAATAATGTCTTTCTGCATTCCACACAGTTATTCGGGAATGCCAATTCAAATACATCGCGAAGATATTGTAACATGGGGTATTGGGGTGTTTAGCTACCGAAGTTAAATGAAAATTTTTACACCCAAAAATTTATTGCTCGCTTTGTTGCAAATGCGCTAACACAATTTTTGTTTTAGCTACACCCACAATGGCAACAATTTCTTTCTCTTTGGCCTCGCGCAATTTTTTAATCGATTTAAAATGGGTCAACAATATTTCAATTGTCTTTGGTCCAACGCCTTTAATGCTTTCTAATTCAGAAGTTGTAAAGTTTTTACTGCGTTTATTTCTGTGCGCAGTGATGCCGAAACGGTGCGCTTCATCGCGCAGTTTTTGAATCAGTTTCAAACTCTCCGATTTTTTATTGATGTACAACGGTAACTCATCTTCCGGGAAATAAATTTCCTCTAAGCGTTTAGCAATGCCTATTATAGGCACTTTGCCATAGATGTCGAGTTTTTTTAAACTGTTTACCGCACTCGATAATTGTCCTTTTCCACCATCTATAATAATCAAATTCGGCAACGGATTTCCTTCTTCCGTCATGCGTTTGTAACGTCTGTATACTGCCTCTTCCATGGTAGCAAAATCATCAGGGCCCACCACTGTTTTCACATTAAAAAAGCGATAATCTTTTTTCGAAGGCTTCGCATCGCGGAACACCACAATCGATGAAACCGCATTTGTTCCTTGAAAGTTCGAGTTATCAAAACATTCGATATGGCGCGGAATTTCTTGCAGTTTCAAATCTTGCTTCAGCGTACGCATAATGCGGAACGATGGATTTTTTTCCTCCGAAGTTAAATTCTGATTCACGCGTTCTTGCTTTGCATACAAGGCGTTTTTGGTAGCTAAGTCAATCAGCTTCTTTTTATCGCCCATCAATGGCACTGTTACCTTCACTTGTGGGAAAGGTAATTCAATTGGAAACGGAAGAAGAAGTTCAATGTGTTTATTCTCTTCTAACTCGCTAGTTTGAATAATGGTCGTCAGAATAATTTCTTCTTTCGATTCGTCTAGCACCTTTTTAATTTCAAAGGATTTGGCTTGTACAATCGAACCACTCGCAATTCTAAAATAACTGATAAACGCCAAGCTATCGGTTTCTGCAAAGCCATACACATCCAAATTCGATAAGTTCGGATTTACAATGGTAGACCTGCTTTGGAACGTATCCAGTGCATTGATTTTCTCTTTGAATTCCTGCGCCTTTTCAAACTCCATGTTGGCGGCATATTCATTCATTTTCTTTTTCAAATAGAACACCACACTGCCGAAATTGCGTTTCAATATCGAACGAATTTGTTCAATCGATTCATCGTATTCTTCGAGGGTTTGTAAACCCTGACAAGGTCCCATACAATTTTTCAAGTGATACTCCAAGCAAACTTTGTATTTGCCTTGTTCAATGGTTTTCGGAGTGAGTGGTAATGTGCAACTGCGCAGCGGGAAAATGTAAACGAGTAACGATAGAATATCTTTTGCACTCATCACTGAAGTGTACGGACCTAAATACTCCGAGCCGTCTTTTTCAATTTTTCGGGTAAAAAACACACGCGGAAAGTCTTCCTTTTTGATAACGATATAAGGAAACGTTTTGTCATCTTTCAGCAAAATATTATACCTCGGCTGATACTTTTTGATGAGGTTGTTTTCTAGCAACAGCGCATCCTGTTCCGTATCCACAATCGTAAATTCAATACGGGCGATAAGTCTCACCATTCTTGAAATACGGTAGCTGTGATCGTTTTTAATGAAATAAGAACTTACTCGTTTTTTGAGGTTCTTTGCTTTGCCGATGTACAAGATTTCGTTTTCGGCATCGTAATATTTGTAAACCCCCGGGTCGTGAGGTACACCATCTCTGTATTGCGCAATAAATTCTTCCTGATTCACCGGGCGAATTTACATTAAAAAAGGTTTGACATCGAAAAACGATTATTCGTCTTCACTCAATTTTTCCAAAGTGAAATCATCCACCTTGTGGCTTTTGAACAATCCATTACGCACCTGAAAATCAGATACGGCACTGTCTGTAATAGAATTGTAAATGCCATCTACCGGAATGTTGTATTCGTGGTAGTTAATGAGTTTTTGTGCAATCCAAATATCTTCAGGTCTTGAGCCCACACTCACATTTTTTCCTTTCAACAAAGCCGAAAATTTCTCCTTTTCTTTCGCTTCAATCAACACACCCGGAGTTATGTCTTTCTCTTGAATGATATGAATATCATCATCGCCTAAGCCAATAGATTTAAGTAAAGTAGACTCTTTCAATTTGGTTTCTTTCAATTGAATCGACTTCAATAAACTCGTGGCTTGCAATACATCGGCACTCACTTTTGTGCCTTCTAGTTTTTTCGGATTGATACCTTTTTCCATCCAAAGATGTTGCGCAATTTTATTGTATTGAGCTGCTTCGGCAATGTAATTGTGTAATAATTCTTTGTCGTGATAATTATAGTCGATGCTATCGTTGGTCATTACCAACGCATCGGCTAAATGCGATGTACGCTGATAATGCTGATAACGTTTATACAAAAACAGCAAAAGCAAACCAACAAGTACAACAATAGCAATCGTTTTAAGCGGGCTGCTCTTCTTTTTAGTCGGCAAAATGTCCTGTTCTTTACTCATGTTTCAAACATACTAAATTTCGTACACGTAACATTCTGTTTTTGGCCGGAAATCGAAAATTTATTCCATTTCAGCCACCGTTAACGTTTTTTGAAGAACCTAGGTTTTGCAATTCTCAAAATTCAATTAGGTTTGAAGAAAATAGCGGAAATGAATAATTTGGGAAAATATATGGAAGGTGGTACAGAAGAAGTAATTGAGAAATTTGCCGGTGGCATGAATAAATTCGACAACAAGTTCCTCGAACAACGCAGAGTGTTCTTGTGGGGCGCTGTTACTGACGAATCGGCCGAGCGCGTTGTCAATCGCCTACTGTTCTTGGATGCTAACGAACCGGGCAAAGAAATCAACTTCTACATCAACTCTCCGGGTGGGGTGGTAACTTCGGGTATGGTGATTTACGATGCCATGAAAATGATTTCATCGCCTGTAAATACCATCTGTATGGGCTTAGCGGCTTCTATGGGTTCTATTTTGTTGAGCGGTGGCGAAAAAGGCAAGCGTTTAATTTGGCCAAGCGGACGAGTAATGATTCACCAGCCCTCTATTGGCGGTATGTACGGACAAGCAACCGATATCGAAATCACAGCTTTGGAAATCCAAAAAACCAAAGAAATGAGCGCCAAATTATTGGCCGATAACTGCGGACAGTCCTACGAAAAAGTGATGAAAGATTTCGATCGCGATTTTTGGATGAGCGCACAAGAAGCAGTAGCCTACGGCATTTGCGATGGCATTGCGGATAAGCTTATTTAAGATTTTTTGATTTAAAATGTAAGAATACGTCATGCAGCAATGCATGACGTATTCTTTTTAGCGAAGTAAATCCTTTTTCTGATTTACGCGATTTCCTTCGAGCTCAATTAGCTCGTTAGGTTGGAAAGCCCTGCGCATGTTTTTAATCTTGCTGTACAATACTATGTCGCACAGTTTTTCAATGCTCCCAATTTGAGTAGCATCAGTTTAGATTTTCTTCCATGTGTCGCGCATCTTCGGTTTCCACAAGCGCAGGTTCCATCCCATACCGCCCATAAACTTGATTTCATCAAGGCGTTGGGGAGTGGAAAGGGTGCTGAACATTTGCCCCGTTACGCCCTGTACTTTCAAAAAGAAATGCATAAACGAAGCCACATAATAGTTACACCCAATTTGCATAGAGAGTAGCGGAACAACCGTATATGCGGTAGTTTTTAGTTCTTCGCCATCAGTATATCGCGCCTGCACTAGGCCTGCACCGGGGGTTAATCCGATGTAGGGATCGAAGCGTTGCGGTTTCAGGAAGTGGTAGTTGGCTCCGGCAAATACAGCATGATTGGATTTCACACCAGTTTGATTCTTCTTTAGCGTAACAAAAGAGAAGCAAATAGCACCGGTATAAGCAAAACGGTCGTCAATAAAGAGTTCCATTTCACCATTACAGTAGGCTGATACTGTTTTCTGTTTAATCATATATCCACCCCCTAAATTGCCTTGTGTGCGGATGATGCCTTTTCTGGTTTCCCAAACACGTTGCGCATTCAGTGGTGTGATGACCAATATAAGTACTGTTATAGTGGTCATTATTTTTTTCGGTTCCATAGCTTAAAGATTTTATAGTTAGCACTAATACTGATCATTAAATGGCCCTGCCAGCCTGTATTTCGCTGTGTTTCGATGGTCATGGTGCCATCGGCATGTTCTTCTAAATCCAGTTCTTTCCCTAAATGGAAGCCATATTGAGTGGTTAACGAAATATCGAATTTGGGCGTTACATTATAGCTTACACCAAGGCCCCCTTGCACTTCAGAGCTGAAGCGACTTCCGCTTTTCCCGTTTGGGCCGTTAATTTTAATAACGGTTTGATCGAAACAATGTCCGGCCAATACATAAGGTGTAAATTTGCGCTCGAAAGCTTTTGGGTCGATGAAGTAATACATCACACTCCAACCAATATGATAATCGTAGCGATGGGCTTTGTTGCGAATGTTGCTCGAAAACACATCGGCATAAAATTCGGTATTAACGCGATTCGCTACTTGTAGGCGAAAATGTCCGCCTATACCTGTGCCTATGGCTTTTGGATCGCCATCATTGAAAAAGCTAATGGTGTTGCGCATACCCAGCGAAAAATTACCGCCTTGTTTTTCGTAAAAAATTTTGTCGCCTAAGCGAAGATGTGCAGTGGTGTCACCAAGTGCATGAAGTTGAAGTGCCGGCAGCAGCACTGAAATACAAAGAACTACCTGCCTGATGGTGTGTCGCATAAGCATGTGTTTTGGTGAGGTAGTTCTTTCGCATAAAGGAGGTATTTGCAAGGGTAACGAAATGCGATAGCGAATTATTGTATATTTTTATGAAAAAAATGAGGTAGACCTGCTGTATATTAGGTAAAACCACCCAATTCAGTAGATTTCTTACTGTTCTCTATCATTTTTTTTCAATATTTTTTGCTGCTTTTCTAACTTTACGCTCCATTTTTTGTTGAATAGCAAAAGTTAAACCATGCGATTTTTTACTTTTTTGCTTTTACAGTTTGTTTTCACCCTATCCCTCTTAGCGCAGGATGGTAAGAATGTTCGTGGAACTGTAGTAGATAAGGATTCCAAATATCCCATTTTTGGGGCGAGTGTGGTAGTGGTTGGTTCAAAACCATTTATTGGAACCACAACCGATGTAAACGGGAATTTTGTGCTGCCACAGGTACCGCTGGGTAGGGCATCTATTAAAGTGAGTTACATAGGCTTTAAAGATGCATTTGCGAATGATGTACTTGTAATGTCGGGTAAGGAAACCCAATTGAACATTGAGTTGGAAGAAAAGATTAGCGAAATCAAAGAAGTGGTGGTGATGGGCAATAGCGATAAGTCGCGCCCCAAAAACGAGTTTGCCACCGTAAGTGCCCGTTCGTTTGAAGTAGAGCAAACCAACAAATTTAGCGGTAGCCGAAACGACCCTGCCCGCATGGCGTCTAACTTTGCCGGGGTAAGTGGAGCGAACGATGCTCGAAACGATATAATTATTCGCGGTAACTCACCTATGGGTTTGTTGTGGCGTTTAGAGGGTATCGATATTCCTAGTCCGAATCACTTTGCCAGCTTTGGCAGCACGGGCGGACCGGTAAGTATGTTGAACAACAACACGCTCTCGCGCAGCGATTTTATGACCTCAGCTTTCCCTGCTGAATATGGGAATGCCTTGGCCGGTGCCTTCGATTTGAAAATGCGAAGCGGCAATAAAAACAAGTATGAGTTTCTGGCGCAAATTGGTTTCAATGGATTGGAAATAGGAGCGGAGGGGCCGTTTGCCAAAAAGAAAAGTCAGGCTTCGTTCATGATTAATTATCGCTATTCTACATTGGCCTTGTTCAAATTAATGAAAGCAAATTTTGGAACAGGAACTGCAGTGCCGGAGTATCAAGATTTATCGTTTAAAATTGATGTGCCTACCAAAAAGGCCGGTATATTCCGCCTTTGGGGTTTAGGCGGACTGAGTAAAATTGAGCTGTTAAGTTCTAAAACCGATCCTAAATCTTCGGGTACAAACTTGTTTTTGAACGAGAATCAAGATATTTACAACCGTGTACAAACGGGCATTGTTGGTTTTTCGCATACTTACTTTATTACGCCAAAATCGTATTGTAAAATTGCGTTAGGTGCCTCACATCAACGCCAATTAGCCGATATCGATACCATCGATGTGTTTAACCGCAGCAATATTGCACGTTACAACAAGGTTATACTGCGGCAGAACAAATACACTGCACACGTTTTCTATAACACCAAGTTAAATGCCAAAAACACCATTACAGCTGGTGTCATCACGAATGTCTACGATTTATTTTTCTCCGATAGTATTTCGTATGATGGAAAATTCGTGCCCATGAAATACGCAAAAGGCTACAGTGCATTAGCACAGGTGTATGCGCAATGGCAGCATAAGTTTTCCGATCAGTTGGTGTTGAATACGGGTATTCACATTCAGCATTTTTCGTTGAGCCGAAGTACTTCAGCGCCCGCTCCGCGTGTGGGTTTGCGCTATCAGTTCAAAGAGAATCAGTACGTGAGTTTTGGCTACGGATTGCACCATCAAATTCAACCGCTGCCCACCTATTACAATGCCGAAGTTACCGCGTTGGGTAATGGCAAGCCTACCAATTTGAACATGGGTTTCAGTCGCAGTAACCACTTGGTGTTGGGTTACGATTTAACCTTCAAAAAAGATTTTCACTTTAAGGCAGAAACCTATTTTCAATATATCGATAAAGTGCCGGTGGAAAAATTCAGCAGCTCATTCAGCATGCTCAATGCGGGTGCCGAATTTTCTACACCTAACAACACCAACCTCACCAACAAAGGCGTTGGAATGAACTATGGGGTAGAAGTTACCATGGAGAAATTTTTCAGTAAAGGCTATTATCTGCTGACCACCGCTTCTATTTTCCAATCGCGCTACAAGGGCAGCGACAATGTATGGCGTAACACCGCTTTCAATGGCTTGTATGTGGTGAATATGTTGGGCGGATACGAATACAAATTCGGTGGCAGAAAAAATAAAACGAAGCGCCATTCCGTAGCCATCGATGGCAAGTTTACGGTGGCGGGCGGACGATTCTACACGCCTATCGATTTCGAAAAAAGCGCACAATTGCAGCAAGAGATTCGAAAAGATGGAGAGGCCTTTACCTCACAATATCCGGTGTACTATCGCTTAGATTTAAAGTTTAGTTATCGCCTCAGCATGAAGAAAATCACGCACGAATTTTCCATCGATGCACAAAATTTAACCAACCACAAAAACGTATTCCGCTTAGTGTACAACGTGCGCACCAACTCCATTGCCACCGAGTATCAGCAGGGTTTATTTCCGCTCCCACAGTATCGGTTGTATTTTTAATAGCATTGAACATCTTTTTTAGGCAAACATTTGGTGTTATATATTTTTTTGAAACGGTATTTCTGCATAGTCATCTGAGGATGTAATTATGTTCATGACTTAATCGTGATACATCTCTTTTTTATGGCTTATGGGAGATGCTCACATCTCTTGAGCAACCAGGGAGCAGGAATAGCAATAAAAGCGTATTACATAGCTATAATTTGAAATCAGTGAATGCTTTTTTTTAATATGTCAAGTTGTTTAATCGCTATATTGAAGGATTATAACCCTATAAATTTTAATCCTTGATCATGCGGGTTGTATCCTGCAGAATGTTAATTTCATTTGAACGCTATCTAGAATTTAAACGTAAATTACATGCTCTTTTATCTAATATTAAAGTTGGAACATAAGTGATAATGAAGGTGTTGTCTTTTATATTCAAAGCTATCATTGGTTTTGTAATGCTTATCTCGATTTTGTTGGGCTGTATAGGTGTTTCTTCAATTTTGCTAACGCTAACATTTTATGTTTTAATTCTAGTTGTTGGTCGGAAATTGTGCTTCATGTTCATCCGGGCAGAGCCACTCAAGACTAATTTAGCTTTGTTGGTCATAACATTAGGTGTAAGCCTTCTAGTTGGGGAACTTGCATTAAGGTATGTATTCAAAATTGGTTTAGAAAAGCAGGAACTCAATGGAGAATTCTTTTACTCTCTTCCGTATAGTGGAGATTTCATTAATAAACTTGCAAGAAAATATGTATTGAAAATCGATGATCCTCTACTCACAAATCGAGCTAGGTATGAAAGAAGCAAAGTAACTACTCCTGAATTTGCGTATACCCACCTTTATAATAGTCTTGGACTCCGCGGAAAAGATATCGATGGAAGTGATTCTTGTTATAATATAGTGAGTTTGGGCGATTCTTATACAGAGGGCATAGGCACTCCGGATGATAGCACGTGGAGTCGTCTTTTGGAAATAAATCTTAAACCGATGCGGCCATTAAGTAATGGCTATATAATGGTACAGTGTATAAATGGCGGGCTTTCCGGTTCAGATCCGTTTTCAGAATATTATATTTTAGAGAAGCTACTTTTACCCTATCATCCAAAATTGGTATTTGTTTGTATTAATCTTACAGACATAACCGATGTTATAAAGCTGGGAGGGTGGGAGCGATACACTGCTTACAAAAGCCCCCCGTGGTGGGGTTACATTTATCAGTTTTCTTATATCACAAGAGCATTTATGCATGGGGTTTTCCATGTGAATTGGCTGTTGCTTACTCCTGAGGAAATCAAAATGGAAGAGCAAAAAGCGATACGATTGCTCTATGAATGTATTTTAGATAATTATGTGCCCTTAGCTAAAAAACATGATATACAATTAAAGGTTGTTCTACATCCAATGTTCGAGGAACTTAGCGATAACAGTTTTAGACTAAGTATTTTATCGGATAGTTTAACGGCCAATCATATTCAGGTTATTAATCTATTTGATACGATTAAAGCTGTTTATCCACCCTCAAATTGTATTGATAGTTTAAAGTCTATTTATTGGTTGCAAGATGGGCACCATAACAGTAAGGGATATAAGCTTTGGGCTGATATGATTACAAAGGATGTATTTAAGTAAACAATCGCCCCAATAATTTGCCGAAGAAAATGAGGGTAGCATTTCAGAAACTTTTTGAAGTGTATTTTATGGGCATAAACTAACGGCAAGGATTTTTCTTTGAAATGGAGAAGGCAGAATGGGCAAAAACGTTTCCTGTATTCTTTCTCCAAGCTCCCATCTTGAAGCACTAGGCTCCATTTAACAAATTTGAGCAAACAGCAATACAAAATTCCTCCCAAAAGGGCAAATTGGACAGATTTTTTTTGTTTCCACACTTTTTTTGTTGAGAATTATTTCTAAGTTTGCATTCCGTTTTCCGAAAGGGCTTCCAAATACGGATTATTTATTATACCATAAAATTAAATTAAATTCATCATGGCTGACGTAAAATCACTAGCTGAAACCCTTGTAAACCTTACGGTTAAGGAAGTAAAAGAATTAGCAGATATCTTGAAATCTGAGTACGGCATCGAACCTGCTGCTGCTGCTGTAGCTGTTGCTGCTGCTCCTGCAGGTGCTGCTGCTGCTGCTGAGAAAACATCTTTTGATGTAATCTTGAAAAGCGCTGGAGCTCAAAAATTGAACGTAGTTAAAATCGTTAAAGATTTAACTGGTCTAGGTTTGAAAGAAGCTAAAGATCTAGTTGATGGCGCTCCAAAACCTATTAAAGAAGGTGTGGATAAAGCTACAGCTGAAGACTTAGCTAAACAATTGACTGAGGCTGGTGCTGAAGTAGAAGTAAAGTAATTTACTCCATAATAATCGGTTTAAGGCACGGAAATGCTCGAAAGAGCATGCGTGCCTTAAACTGTTTATAAAACGAATAGGTTTTATAAGCAGTTTTCTGAAGTAAACCGGTCTTTTAAAGTTCTAAACTTCAGAGTTCTATTCAATAAAAAAATAAATCCTGATATGGCCGAAATCCTTAAGCAAGCATCTCAACGTATCAATTTCGGTAAAAACCGTTTACCAGACGCTACCCCTGATTTACTTGATATTCAATTAGCGTCTTATAAAGAGTTCATCCAGTTGGAGACTACAGCGGATAACCGTTCCAACGAAGGTCTTTATAAAGTTTTCCAAGAAAACTTCCCTATTTCGGATTCTAGAAACATCTTCCTTTTAGAGTTTTTGGACTTTTTTGTTGATCCACCGCGCTACACCATTGACGAGTGTATCGAAAGAGGGTTGACGTATTGCGTTCCATTGAAAGCCAAATTGAAACTTTCATGTAACGATCCTGAACACATCGACTTTAAAACAATTGTACAGGAAGTGTTTTTGGGTAATATCCCATACATGACCGCTAAAGGTACTTTTATCATAAATGGTGCAGAGCGTGTAGTTGTTTCTCAATTGCATAGAAGTCCGGGTGTATTCTTCGGACAGTCTTTCCACCCTAACGGAACTAAAATTTACTCTGCTCGTGTGATTCCTTTCAAAGGCGCATGGATGGAGTTTGCTACCGATATCAACAACGTAATGTATGCCTATATCGACCGTAAGAAGAAATTCCCGGTTACGATGTTGCTTCGTGCCGTAGGTTACGATTCAGATAAAGATATCTTGAAATTATTCGATTTGGCTGACGAAATCACACTTTCTTCGAAAAAAGAATTGCAGAAAGCCGTTGGAAAACGTTTAGCTGCACGTGTTTTGCGCACGTGGATGGAAGATTTCGTTGATGAAGATACCGGAGAGGTAGTGTCTATCGAGCGTAACGAAGTATTGTTGGAGCGTGATACTACTATCACTGAAGAGAATATCGATGCTATCGTTGATTCAGGTACTAAGTCGATTTTCGTTCACAAAGACGAAGTTACGGCTGATTACTCTATCATCTTCAATACCTTACAAAAAGATACTTCAAACTCTGAGATCGAGGCGTTGAACCACATCTATCGTCAATTGCGTGGATCAGATCCGCCTGACGAGGAAACAGCGCGTGGAATCATCGAAAAATTATTCTTCTCTGATAAACGTTACGATTTAGGAGAAGTTGGTCGTTATAAAGTGAATAAAAAATTAGGCTTACCATTGTCAACAAACACAAAGGTATTGACTAAAGATGATATCATTCTTATCGTGAAATATTTGGTAAACTTAAGTAACCAAAAAGCAGAGGTAGATGATATCGATCACTTGAGCAACAGACGTGTAAGAACTGTGGGTGAGCAATTATATGCGCAATTCGGAGTTGGTTTGGCACGTATGGCCAGAACGATCCGTGAGCGTATGAACGTTCGTGATAACGAGGTGTTCACGCCAATCGATTTGATTAACGCAAGAACATTATCTTCGGTAATCAACTCATTCTTCGGAACTTCGCAATTATCTCAATTCTTGGATCAGACCAACCCGTTGGCTGAGATCACCAACAAGAGAAGGGTATCGGCTTTAGGACCAGGCGGTTTATCAAGAGAGCGTGCCGGTTTTGAGGTTCGTGACGTTCACTACTCGCACTACGGTCGTTTGTGTACGATTGAAACACCGGAGGGACCAAACATCGGTTTGATTTCTACTTTGTGTGTACACGCGAAAGTAAACGATATGGGATTCATTGAAACACCATACCGTAAAGTTGAAAACGGAAAAGTAAATCTGAAAGCAGCGCCACAATTCTTGTCGGCTGAAGAAGAAGACTTGTACAATATCGCTCAGGCGAAAGTAGAAATGGATCCTAAAACAGGTGCATTTACTACTGATAAAATCAAATCTCGTTTCCAAGGTGACTTCCCTATTTTGGCTCCATCGGAAGTGAATTTCATGGACGTTGCTCCAAATCAAATTGTGGGTGTTTCTGCATCGTTGATTCCGTTCTTGGAGCACGATGATGCGAACCGTGCCTTAATGGGATCGAACATGCAACGTCAGGCTGTGCCGTTATTACGTCCGCAGTCTCCAATTGTAGGAACCGGTTTGGAAGCACGTGTAGCGCGCGATTCAAGAAACTTGGTGAATGCAGAAGGAACAGGTGTTGTAGAATATGTTGATGCAAACGAAATTCATGTACGTTACGAAAGAACAGACGAAGAGCGTTTAGTATCGTTCAAAGACGACAAAGTGGTTTACAAATTGTCTAAATATTTGAAAACCAACCAAAGTACGTGTATCAACTTGAAACCAATCGTTAAGAAAGGTCAGAAAGTGGAGAAAGGTGATATTCTTTGCGATGGTTTCTCTACTGAATTAGGAGAGTTAGCATTAGGTTCTAACCTTACTGTAGCGTTCATGCCATGGAAAGGATACAACTTCGAGGATGCGATTGTAATCAATGAGCGTATTGTTCGTGATGATGTGTTTACTTCTATTCAAATTGAAGAATTCGAATTGGAAGTGCGTGATACAAAATTAGGAGAAGAGGAGTTAACTCCAGATATCCCTAACGTTTCTGAAGAGGCTACAAAAGACTTAGATGAAAATGGTATTATCCGTATCGGAGCAACAGTAAAAGAAGGCGATATTTTGATTGGAAAAATCACTCCGAAAGGAGAGACCGATCCAACACCGGAAGAGAAATTGTTAAGAGCAATCTTCGGGGATAAAGCAGGTGATGTGAAAGATGCATCATTGAAAGTTCCACCTTCCATTGAGGGAACAGTAATCAATAAAAAATTGTTTGCTCGTGCTAAAAAAGACAAGGCTTCTAAAGTGAAAGAGAAAACAGCGATTGAGAATTTGGAAAAAATTCACAATAAGCGTTTGGCAGAAATTAAAGAAGTGTTGTTAGAGAAATTGATGACTATCTTGAACGGAAAAGTTTCTAACGGAGTCTCTTCTCTATACAAAGAGGAGTGGATTTCTAAAGGCACTAAGTTCTCTGTGAAAGTATTGTCAGACTTGAACTACGCAGAAGTTGATCCTAAAGATTGGACAAAAGAAGAAGATGCGAATCGTCAGATTAAAGCTATTCTTCACAACTACAACTTAAAAGTAAACGAAGAATTAGGTCGATACAAACGTGAGAAATTCAACATCGCAATCGGTGATGAGTTACCATCTGGCGTATTGAAATTGGCTAAAGTTTATTTGGCTAAGAAACGTAAGTTGAAAGTAGGCGATAAAATGGCGGGACGTCACGGTAACAAAGGTATTGTTGCCAAAATCGTTCGTGCAGAAGATATGCCGTTCATGGCAGACGGAACTCCGGTGGATATCGTATTGAACCCACTAGGTGTACCTTCGCGTATGAACTTAGGACAGATCTACGAAACCGTTTTAGGATGGGCCGGAAAGAAATTGGGAGTGAAATTCGCTACTCCAATTTTCGATGGAGCTACATTAACTGAAATTGGTGAGTACGTTGAAAAAGCAGGTTTACCTGAGTTAGGGTCTACTTACTTATTTGACGGAGAAACCGGAGAGCGTTTCGATCAACCAACCACTGTAGGTGTTATCTATATGATTAAATTGAGCCACATGGTGGATGATAAGATGCACGCACGTTCTATCGGACCATACTCGTTGATTACACAACAGCCGTTAGGAGGTAAAGCTCAGTTCGGAGGTCAGCGTTTTGGAGAGATGGAGGTTTGGGCATTGGAGGCTTACGGAGCAGCAAACATCTTGCAAGAGTTGTTAACTGTGAAGTCGGATGATATCAATGGCCGTGCTAAAACGTACGAAGCGATTGTGAAAGGAGATAATCTTCCTGAACCTGGAATTCCTGAATCATTCAATGTATTGATGCACGAGTTAAGAGGTTTAGCGTTGGATTTGAAATTCGAATAATTACATGAACTCAAATAGTAAAGCCTCATTGCGTATGCAGTGAGGCTTTTTTTTGCATTTAGCTTTTTTTAATCGGAATAGATATTGCTTTTTGCTAATTTCCATTTTCAAATCAATGCTATGAACAAACGTGATTTTCTTAAAACCCTTTCATTGATTGGGTTTGCATCAGTATCTAAATTCTCATTTGCAGGTAACACTCCAGTATTTACCGGGAAGCAATCGTTGGATAATGGTTTTGGAGGATTTAAATTGCCTGAATTAGGCTTTACCTACGATGCTTTGGAGCCGCATATCGATAAGCGGACGATGGAAATTCACCATACAAAACACCATGCAGCTTACATCAAAAACTTGAACGAGGCATTGAAAGGATTGGCATTAGAAGGGAAAACAATAGAAACGATATTAACTACTATTTCTGCAAGAGACAATGCGCTTAGAAATAATGGTGGCGGCCATTACAATCATTCTTTGTTTTGGAAATTATTATCACCTAAATCAACTAAAGCGCCAAGTGGCGAGTTGTTGAAAGCCATTGAAACAAAGTTTGGCTCATTCGAAAAGTTTAAAGAGTTGTTTTCAGCTGAAGCCAAGACACGCTTTGGTTCAGGATGGGCTTGGTTAAGTGTGAACAGCAAAAAAGAATTGTTTATTTCTTCTACGCAAAATCAAGAGAATCCACTAATGACTAAAATTGTAAAAGCATCAGGGTATCCAGTGTTAGCCCTAGATGTTTGGGAACATGCCTATTATTTAAACTACCAAAACAAGCGAGTTGATTACATTTCTGCGTTTTGGAATGTGGTGAATTGGACTGAAGTGGAGCAACGTTATTTATCTGCAATACAATAATCAAATGAATTCTGTTTATACTTTTCTCTTGTTGGGTGTAGCGGCCGGTTGGCTGAGTGGTATGATGGGTGTGGGTGGCGGCATCATTATTGTGCCTGCATTAATGATGATTTTCGGATTCTCGCTGCGTGATGCACAGGGTACTTCATTGGCTGCAATTATGCCACCTGTAGGTTTTTTAGCGGCTTATACTTTTTATCAGAATGGAAATCTGAATATAAAAGTGGCTGCCATGATTGCTACAGGATTCATACTTGGTGCCTATTTGGGGGCGAAAACCAATTATGCGATAAAGAAGGAAGTGATGGAAAAAGTATTTGCAGTGTTGCTCATTATTGTAGCTGTGCGGATGTTGTTGAAAAACAATTAATCTTTCAGCGAAGCGCGAATAAACTTATACATTCCTCCGCAAACGCCTATTAGTGCAAGACCTGCTGTACAATAAGGGTTAGTGAATCCGATTTTCTTATCTAAAAAATTCCCTGCAAGAACACCAATGCCTATGTAGGCTGCCAATTCAAAAGCCATAGAACTGTATTGCAGAAATTTATTGTTCATGAGCGCATGTAGTATCGGAAGCTGAAATTACTTACCAGCGTTTACAGAAGCGTTTTCTTCTAGCTCTTTGCTACGCACCGGTTGGATACCCATGGTGCATTTTCCATTGAATTTTGCGCCTTCTTCAACGACCAAGCGTTTGATAGAAATATCGCCTGATACAAAAGCCGATTTACTTAAAATCAATAGTTCTGTAGCGTCAATTTTACCGTTGATTCGTCCTTCAATAAAGGCATTTTGACAAATAACATCTCCGTCTATTACGCCAGAGCTGCCCAACACCAATTTCGATTTAGTAGACACGTTTCCCTGAACTTTACCATCTATACGAATATCGGACTCCGAACGGATATCTCCGGTAATAGAAGTGCCTGAACCCAATTGGTTCATAGTTTTCGGGGTGGCGGTGGTCTCTTCTTTTTTAGTGAACATGCTCATGACGGAATATTTAGTTCGCTAAAATACAATAAAATCCTTTGGATTCAATGGCTTGCCTTGATGCCATATTTCGAAATGTAGGTGCGGACCCGTGGAAAGACTGCCAGAGTTGCCAACGGCAGCAATTACATCGCCACATTTTACAAAGTTACCGTTGCTTTTAAAGAGTTTACTGTTGTGCTTGTACACTGAAATCAGATTGTCTTTATGTTGCACGAAAATACTATAGCCGGTTTCCACATCAAATGTAGTGGCAACAACCACACCATCTAAGGTTGCTTTTACAGGTTCATCTGTTTTGGCGGCAATATCGATTCCAAAATGTTCAGTTCCTGAATTAAATTCATCTGTTGGAATTCCAGCTACGGGCGATAAAAAATGATATTCATTCAAAATGGTACGAACGTCACTTTTACTGTCTTTTCGGTAGTTAATCGAAAAGCGCTCAATGTCTTCTACTTCTTTTCTCAACTGTAACTCTTGTTCTGTAGCCGCCTCCGGAGCAGTATTTTTGTCGGTTGTAATGGGTTTAGTGGCTTTGTCGATATTACTCATCGAATCAATATTTCCGTTTAGGATATTTTCCACACTGCCGATTTTCAGATTTTTTGCCAATAACAAGCTTTCTAACGAATCCGTTCGCAAAGAGAGGGCAATAATTTGACTCCTGTAGTTATAATCGCCAAAACCCGGAATGTAGTATTTTAGTGGTGTGTAAATAATAGCACTGGCGGTAAGCACGATAAGCACAAATGCAACAGTGCTTAAGAAAACCCAAACATTTGTTCTGGAGAGCACTAAAGAGAATTTTTCTTCGAAAGTGGCATCGTTCAGCACCACAAACCTGAATTTGCTCTTAATTGTTTTGTTTAAATTCGTTTTCACCCTATCAGGCATGTGGAAGATTTATGGTTAGTTGGTTTTATTTACGGTACAAAACAATAAATTTGTCGATAATGAGTTTAATAATAATTCAAAAAAAAGAAACCGTTGCAACAATTTAAACAATATCATTTTTTTTCACTGCTTCTTGTTCTTCTAGTTAGTGGTTGCGCTACTACCAATCAAGCCCCATTCCCGAAACAACAGTATCAGGATTTGACCTCGCGTTTCAATGCCTATTTTAATGCCAAGGAAAAGGAAAAAGCTGTTTTGCAAACCGTTGAGAAATCACATAAAGATAATTATGATGAAGTTGTTTCTGTTTTCTATTACACCAACCCCAAAGAATTTGCTTCAAGTGCAGGAGAGTTGGAAGATATTGAAAAGCGATGTACGCGTTCATTACAGATTCATACTATTGCCAATTATGTTGACGATCATTTTTTATTGATAGGGAAAGCAAATTATTACAAAGGCGATTACGAAAAGGCATTGACAAATTTCAAGTTTGTTACTACCGAATATAAAGAAGGTGTGGATTATGTAAAAGAGATGAAGCGCTTAAAAGGGAAAACGGTGAAAGCTTCAAAGAAGAAGAAGCCGGCCAAAAAAGCCAAGTTTGAAAAGGTGTTGGATGCCAAAGGTAATTTAGTGCTCAATAAAATAGATGAAAGGCCATCATACAGTTTATTTGAGCATGAACCGGCTCGTGCTGAAGCATTGTTATGGTTGGCAAAAACATATACGGCTCAAGGAAAATATTCGGAAGCGATAAGTGTGATTCAGTTTGCTAAGAACGATGATAAGTTTTACAAAAATCTGGATAAAGAACTGTTGCTCACAGAAGCAAATGTCTACATACAGAAAAAGGAATATGCACAAGCAATAACTCCGCTCGAGAAATTCTTGACTATGACGAAAAAGAAAAAGCAACGTCTCCGTCCGTTATTAGCACTGGCTCAAATCCACGAAAAATTGGGCAATCATGCACAATCGGCAGGCTTTTACAAAATGGCGTTGAAAAGCAATCCCGGCTACGATATGGAGTTTTTTGCCAAAATGCAACAAACGCGTTTGAGTCGTAAAGGCAAAGTGAACTTAGAGGAAGTGAAAAAGATATTAGTGAAGATGTCGCATGACGGTAAGTACAAAGAGTATCTTGATCAGATTTTTTATGAATTGGGGGAGATTACTCTTGGCGAGAATAACCGATCGGTTGCTCGGGAGTGGTATCATAAATCTATCAACAACTCTACATCCAACACAGTACAGAAATCGCAATCCTTTTTGCGTTTAGCTCAAATGGATTTTGAAGAAGAAATTTATCGCGCTTCAAAGTTTAATTATGACAGTGCTATTATCGGTATGTCGGCAAAAGATACCCTATACGAAACTACAGTTAAGCGAGGAAAAGTGCTAGGAAGACTAGTAGATAATTTAGATGTAATTGCAACGCAAGACAGTTTGCAACGCATAGCAAAAATGTCGGAGACCGAGCGGTCTAAGTTCATCAAGAAGTTAATTGCTCAGCAAGAAAAGGAATTGGAAAAAAAGGAGCGGGAGAAAAATCAGCCTATTCAAAACAACAATAATTTACCTTCTCCAAATACTCCAACTTCTACAACTGGGTCAGACGATGGCGAGGTGGCTTGGTATTTCTATAACCCTCTGCTGCGGGGTAATGGTTATAATGAGTTCGTTCGTAAATGGGGTAAAAGAAAGTTTGAAGACAATTGGCGAAGAAAAGATAAAACATCTTCCTCTTCCGATAATACAGCTGAGGCCGACACCGCTAAATTGCAGGAAGATAAAGATGTTGTTTCAACAGATGAAAGCAAATATTTAGTTGGTTTACCGCTTACTGCTGAGCAGCTTGCCCAATCGAACGATAAGTTAATAGGTGCTTATTATAATGCAGGAACAATTTATAAAGATGATTTAAATAGTTATCGTAAAGCCAATCAGATGTTTGATGAATTGGTGAGAAAATTCCCTAAAAGTAAGTTGAATTTGGAATCCTATTATCAGATTTATTTGATTGCACTGAAAACCAAAAATCAGCCGCGTGCTGAAGAGTATAAAGCAAAAATTATTGCTGAGTATCCGGATAGCAAAATTGCCAAATACATACAAGATCCGGATTACTTAAATAAGCTTAAAGAATCGGAAAATGCAGTGGCAAATTATTACCAATCTACTTATAATGATTATTCCAAGGGCCTTTATGCTGAAGCAATAGAAAAATGTAAGTTGGCAGATGTAAAGTTCACGCCAAATACATTTAAACCCAAGTTTGACTTGTTGAATGCGATGATTGAAGCAAAGCAAAATCGTTTAGATGATTATGTGCAATCGTTGAATAAAATCATTACAAAACATAATGGTACACCGGAACAAGAAATGGCTAAAAAATTATTAGCCGATTTGAACAAATCCAAATTACCTATGTTGGATTTGAGCAAACAAGTAGTGGACACCACTATTGTTGATACTGTTGCGGCTAAAACACCTGAGACGCCAGTTCCTTCAATGGCTGACATTTCTGCCATGAAAACTACTCTAGAGATGAGTAAGACTAAATTTGGCGAGGCACTCGCGAAGTTTGTCAATGACTCTATCGAGAAAACCAAGAAGGAAGTTAAGCCGGAGTATAAACCACTTTCTAAATCAGAGCGATTAGACAGTATTATGAAAGCGCAAAAAAATCCTAAGCCTGCACCGTCTGCCGGAACTGCAACGAAAACAGAAGTTCCAACACCGGTTGGAAAACAAGATACCGTAAAATCGGACTATAAGCCTTTGTCAAAATCGGAGCGACTCGACAGTATCATGAAAGCCGCCAAAAAAGCTCCGGCAAAACCAACACCACAGCCAACTTCGGCAACACCTAAAACCGACACTGTGATGAAGCCAACTATTGCTTCAAAAGACTCAGTAAAGAAAGTGCAGGCTGCAAAAGTAGATTCAACAAAGAACAAAAATACGGTAAAACCTCAACCTAAGCCGGTGGTTAAAACGGATACCGTTAAACCGAAACCTGTTCAATCCCCTAAAGACACATTGAAGAAGGCAACAACAGTGAAGGCAGATACCGTAAAGTCGAAGTCGGTTGTAAAACCTGCAGCTAAACCTGTTGTAAAAACGGACACTGTAAAGCAAAAAGCAACTCCAAAACCAACGATTATCGATACTGTTAAAGCGCTACAGCCGATTGTTTCTACCAACAGTGTGGTTGTTGATAGTACCGATAAAGAATCGATTTTTGGTCTAAGCGATGCAGCACCGCATCAAATTGTGATTTATTTTAAAAATGGCGACAAGTATTCATCGGCAATGTTAGCCAAGTTGGAAACCTTTGAGCAGTTGAAGTTTACGGGTTCGACACTTACTAATCGTTCAGTAATATTGGATAGTAAAAACAAATTGATTTTAGTGAAGACATTTGTTAATAAAACAGAGGCTTTAGCTGCAGCGAAAACTTTGCAATCCGGTATAACTGAAGCCATTGGAGTACAAAGTGAAGAGGTCTATGTTTTTGCTATTTCAACGTTAAATTACACCACGCTCATTTCCACCAAGCGATTAGGGAACTACCTAAATTTCTACAAGGAAAACTATAAATAGCTTTTGTCCACACTAAGTGAATATATATTCGGACGGTAATTGTTAAAGCCTTATATTTACGTGTGGTTACTACAGAAACCTTAGACTTTGTCAAAAAGATATTTTCTGCTCACTTAGAGCAGAGGGAACTCCGCAAAACAGCAGAACGCTTCGCCATACTTGAGGAAATTTATTCGCGCACCGATCATTTTGAGGCCGAGCAATTGTATTTGGATTTGAAAGAAAAGAAGGTGAACGTAAGTAGAGCCACTGTTTACAATACGCTTGATTTGTTGATTTCATGTGATTTGGTGAAAAAGCATCAGTTTGGAAGGAATCAGGCGCAGTACGAAAAGTCGTACGGATACAAACAGCACGACCATGTTATTTGTATTGAATGTAAAAAGGTAGTAGAATTTTGCGATCCGCGCATTCAGCAAATTAAGACCATGGTGGGCGATTTGTTGAATTTTAAAATCACGCATCATTCCTTAAATTGCTACGGAATTTGCGGAAATTGTCAACATAAAAACAGCTAAACATATGGATATACTTAAGGAAATTAAAGATGGTGTTTTGGTGATTCACTTCACCGGAAATTTGTTGGGGGAGCATGTCAACGGACCCATTTTAGACGAAGTTAAGCATTCGATTGAAGCCGGAAATAAGCGTGTAGTTTTTAATTTGAAAGATTTGAAGTTTATTAACAGCACAGGTTTTGGCATGTTTATGAGTGCAATGGCTCGCTTGCGCAATGTAGGAGGCGAACTTATTTTAGCTGAGGTACCGGAAAAAGTGATGGCATTGTTAACGATGATGAAATTGGATGCCGTGTTCTTTATTTCTGATTCAGAAGCAGATGCATTGGAGCGTTTAAAGTTGTTGAAATAAGCGATAAGACAGATTCTATTTTTTTGAAAATTGACACATAAATTATGTACGTAGATATTTTACTTGGATTGCAATGGGGCGATGAAGGCAAGGGAAAGATTGTTGATTATTTAGCACCGAAATATGACATTATTGCTCGTTTTCAGGGCGGTCCGAATGCAGGACATACCTTGGTAATTGATGGCGAGAAAACAGTATTACATACTATTCCAAGTGGTATCATGCAAAAAGGAGTTGTAAATGTAATAGGGAATGGTGTTGTGATTGATCCGGTTACATTAGTGAAAGAGATTACAACGCTTACGGCTAAAGGGATTGATGTAAAAGGGAATTTGCTGATTTCTAAGAAAGCGCATTTCATATTACCAACGCACAAGGTGTTGGATGCTGCTTCTGAAGCTGCCAAAGGGAAATCAAAAATTGGGTCAACCTTGCGAGGAATTTCGCCAACGTATATGGATAAAACCGGCCGCAATGGTTTGCGTGTGGGGGATATTTTAAATGCCGATTTCCAAGAGCAATACACTAAAGTAAAAGAAAAGCATTTGCATTTATTGAAACAATACGATTTCGAATTTAATGTGGATGCGGCAGAGAAAGAGTGGATGGAGAGTATTGAGATTATTCGCGGATTTAAATTGGTAGACTCTGAATATTATTTGAACGAGGCATTAAGCAACGGAAAGAAAATTTTAGCAGAAGGTGCGCAGGGAACTATGTTGGACATTGACTTTGGGACGTATCCGTATGTAACATCTTCTAATACTATTTCATCGGGTGCTTGTATTGGTTTAGGCGTTGCTCCTACTAAAATTCGCGAAGTAATTGGTATTGCTAAAGCCTATTGCACACGTGTTGGAAGTGGCCCTTTCCCAACAGAATTGGATAATGCAATGGGTGAGCGTATTCGTCAGATTGGTGGCGAGTTTGGCGCAACAACAGGACGGCCGCGCAGAACAGGATGGATTGATTTAGTGGCCCTGAAGTATGCAACAATGTTGAATGGGGTTACACAAATTGTAATTACGAAGGCCGATATTTTGAATGAATTTGAAACTATTGATTTTTGCACATCATATAAAGTGAATGGTGAACAAACAACCTCTATTCCTTTTGATATCGATAGAGTAACGATTGAGCCTGTGTACGAAACAGTACCGGGGTGGAATCAAGATTTATCACCATACAAAGATTTTTCTGCGTTACCTGCAACAGTAACAAATTATTTAGGTTTAATTGAGAAACACTTGGGCGCTCCGGTGAGTATGTTATCTACCGGTCCACAGCGCGAAAAATTGATTGTAAAATAGTATGCTTGATTTCAAACGGCAAGTAGATTTGCGTTGGTCTGATTTAGATCCGAATTTTCATTTACGCCATTCGGTATATTATGATTTTGGCGCAAAGCTCCGTATGGATTATATTCTAAGCCAAGGCATTCCAATGTCTAGCTTTCAAATAGATCATTTTGGTCCTATTTTATTTCGCGAAGAATGTACGTTCAGAAAGGAAGTAAAATATGGCGATGTGATTTTTATGTCGGTTAAAGTAGCAAAGCTTCGAAAAGATTATTCTCGATTCACTTTTCTACAAGAGATAACAAAAGAAGATGGAACGTTATGTGCCATACTTACTGTTGATGGCGCTTGGATGGATACTATACAACGAAAATTGATTACACCTCCACAGTATATCATTGACATGTGCGACAATGCACCAAAGCCGAACGATTTTCAGTGGATTGACAATTCATCAAAATAGTGTTGTGCTTACATCACAGACAACAACGGTAACATTATCCAACGTTCAGGAATTTAAGCAAAAAGCATTGCGATGGTCTTCGCAGTTTAATCATGTTATCTTATTTGATTCGAATCATTATTCGTTAGATCAATACAGCAAAATGGAATGGACATTGGCTGTTGATGCTATAGATTTCGTTCAACCTTCAGGAGATTATTTTTCTGCATTAAAAGACTTTAAGCAGCAGCACGCAAATGAATTTATCTGCGGTTTTTGGCGTTATGATGTGTTGGATGCAGCCCTTCAACAAGATGTTGAAGCTATTGATGTGCTTGGATTTCCGGCACTTTTCTATTTCCGGCCACGTTACATTTTCAAGTTAAAAGGAGATAAGTTAACGGTGAATAGAAACTATCCGGAAACTTATGAAATTATTGAACGCATTCAGTCTGTTACCATAGAATCCGGAATAGAAAAAGGCGAAATTCTTTTCACAGAGCGAACGTCAAAGCACGATTATATTCAGCAAGTCAATCAAATCAAGCAACATATTGAAGAAGGCGATTTTTATGAATTGAATTATTGTACAGAAGTAGTGGCAGAACAATCAACCATTTCTCCCATTGCTGTTTTTGAGCAATTAAACGTTAATGCGGAAGCACCTTTCAGTTGTTTTGTAAAATTTAATGATAGTTATTTATTATGTGCAAGTCCGGAGCGTTTTTTGTGTAAGCGAGGCAATAAAATGATAAGCCAACCAATCAAAGGCACTATCCGTAGAGGACGAAATGTTGCAGAAGATGCAAACTTGAAAAGTGAATTATTGCATTCTGAAAAAGAGCAGGCAGAGAATGTAATGATTGTAGATTTAGTGCGAAACGATTTGACATTGTATGCTGAAACCGGTTCTATTTGTGTGGATGAGTTATTTGGCGTGTACACTTTCAAGACGGTTCATCAAATGATTTCCACAATTTCTGCCTCACTTTCCCATGATACAGATATTGTTAAAGCAATACAAAATGCATTCCCTATGGGGAGTATGACCGGTGCGCCAAAACTTGAAGTGCGTAAGTATATTGCAAACAATGAACGCTTTAATCGGGGCTTATTTTCGGGTACTGTAGGGTACTTCGATGGTAATGGTGATTTTGATTCAAACGTAGTAATACGTAGTGTTTTGTACGATTCGGATAAACAGAAAATAGTTGTTCGCACCGGGGGGGCAATTACATACGATTCTGTTCCTGAACAAGAATACGATGAAATTATTTTAAAGCGTGCTGCATTACTGCAAAGTTTAAACGGTAAAGTAGTTCACTGATATTTTTTTTTCTTAAATATCTTAAAAGAAACAAGTTGTCAACAGGGTAGAACTTGTTCAGTACTGCTATTTTTATACTTTAGCCTTTGTAGTTGTACATACGTGTTCGCTGCAATTTTTTAATAACCCATAAAATTCAAAACTATGTCAAAAATGCTAACTGCATACTGCATGAAAACAAAAGAAAAAGATGTGCCGATGAAAGATGCGGTAATTACTAAAACTGCTAGAGGAGGTTATATGGCTCAAGGCAACGATGGTAAAGGTAACAAAATGACTACCATGTTGGGCGAAGCTCGTGCATTGGAAGCAGTTAAAGATGGTGTTGCCAAAAAAGGTTGGTAATTAATTTCCACTTATTCGAAATGGCTACTCAGTTTTTGAGTAGCCATTTTTATTTTTGTGGAAAATCAGATTATGCTTTCGTTTGAAACAACATTATTGCAATTCGATAAGCAGGGAGAAAAAACCGGCTGGACTTACTTTGCCATTGATACAACAATGGCTGAGCAATTGAAGCCAAATAACCGTCAATCGTTTCGTGTGAAAGGTTTTATAGATAATACACCTTTTCAACAAGTGGCTGTAATGCCGATGGGTGATGGCCATTTTATTTTTCCGGTGAATGCCGATATGCGCAGAGCTTCGAAGCGTAAGGCAGGTATGAAAGTGAAAATTAAAATGGAAGTAGATGATACGCCTTTTTCTCCATCCGTAGAATTGATGGAATGTTTGGACGATTTACCGGAAGCAAAAGATTTTTTTCTTTCGCTCACTCTTTCCCACCAACGTTATTTTACAAATTGGATAGAGAGTGCAAAGACAGATGTAACAAAAGCAAAACGTATTACCATGGCTATAAATGCTTTTATGCATAAGTGGGGCTATCCTGAAATGATAAGAGCCAATAAAGCGAACAAAGACTAAATCGCTATTGTACATTTAAGATAGTGAATTGCTTTCCATTGAATTCAAAATAATCTCCTTGTTTTTTGTTAAGCAATGTTTTTCCAATGGGCGATTGAATGGAGATGGTTTGCACAGCGTATGCTTCCATTTTTATGTTACCCATACCAACTGCTAAAAAATAATTTCCTTGATTGGTTTTCACTAAACTCCCAAGTTCAATTTGAGCGGACGATTTTATTGCAACAACACGGAGCAAAATGTTTTTCTGTTGTTCGGCATCTGCTAATGATTTAGCATGCTTCTCGATTTCTTGTGTCATCATTTCGCGCGAAGTTTCATACTTATCGCCTGCGCTACTTTTGGTTTCGTTTTGTTGCGCCTCTCGTGCCGATTCAATTTCCGCTTTTGCTGTGGTTATTTTTTCTTCAACAAGATTAAGTAAACACTGAATTAATTTTTCTTTGTTCTGCATGTTGAAGATTAAAACGCTCTACTGATGCCAATCAGCCATCGCCATTCCACATTCTTTGTTCCTGCTGGTGCACCGGAAAGGAAGAAAGGTATGTCAAAACGAATCGTAAGCGGTTTCACATCTTGTAAGAACCACCATTTTTTTATCGTGAGTGCTGCACCCACTCCGGCATCGATTCTCAACTTTGAAAACTGATTTTCATTTTTCGAATTGCGATACACAATACTTCCCATATCTCCGAATAGATAAGTGTTCAAATCAAACCATTCGCGGAGCTTGTTCTTTTTGAAATGTACAATTCTATTAAAGTCTAATTCTGCATTAAGCGCCAAACCTGAATTTCCCTTATATACTAATACTTGATTGCCGTATTTATCCAATTCACTCATCAGGTAACCATTATAGCCTCTCAAATTCAATCCGCCACCGTATTGTAAATGACTCACATTGGTTTGATACCCACTCCACGATTCCGGGAAGAAGCCCGCAGCCCGCATGTATTTATTGTCGAGCATTTCTTCAGGATTTGCACCTGCAAAAAACAATGCCGATTCAGAAGGTACATTGTTGCCCGTTCCTGCTCTTCCGAATAATCGTGTGCGCAAATCCAATTTCCAAAGGTGCGTTATTTGTTTGTAAGATGCTTCGATATAGTGGTAGCTATTGGCGTTGAGCAATGTTGCGGATCGTAGATGCACATTTAACACACCATCAAATTTTGTTTTATTGACTACATATTTCAATCCAACATTTACAGAAGAATTGAAGCTTTTGTTGTTTTCAATAAAGGTACTCCACTCATTTTGATGCACTAAATAGTTTGCGGACACTTGGCGTGGTAAACTGAATATTTTGAAATGTACATCCATTGAAAAGTTATCCGTAATTTTTTTGTTCAAACCTGCTTTATACATTTCAACGCCATCTAACCAACGGCTGTGAAAATAGAATGTTGTTTTCTTCAACCATTTATCCAAAGAGGTCGAATAGTTGAATTGGTAGGAAAACCAATCCGCTTTTTTCTTTTCTGCTTTGGTATAGCTATAGTTGCCACCTTGCCCTAAATGCGTATTCAGCCACAAATTAAGCGAGAATACATTTTTTACGTTCATGTAGTTACCTCGCGCAAACAAACCGATTTTTACCCCATCGTAGGCGTTGTACCAGACATCCGGACGAAGCCAAACTCTATATTTTTTTGTAGAAGGGAATAATGGAATGCGCGAATCAAACTTCCATTCAATGTTTCCTCGTTTGCTGTTATTGTGGTTGTTGATGTCAGCTAATCGTTCAGACGGATCTATCGTAACGTTTTTAATTCCTTTAGGTATGGTAACTCTTGCTGTGTAGGTGGGTTGTAATTTATCCCAACCATACCATTTAGGAAGTGTTGTTGTATTGCGTTGCATAGCATACAACGTGAATGAATCGTTTTGTTGCGAGAAATCTTTTTCGAACCAGGTGTTCGGAATATGGAAATCATACACTGAATCGTTTTTGCTTGTCACACGAAAGTCAATAGGCATCTGCATTCTGCCTTCTCGTTTTAGTTTAATGTCGAACACATCTGTCATTTCTGTCTTGCGAATGGATGCTATTTTATAGTCTACATTTTTGGTGGTTTCTAACCATTCATCAAAAAACCAATTCAAATCGATGTGTGTGAATTGTATGATGCTGTTGCGAAAATCTTCCGGATAAGGATGACACATTTTCCATTGTGCTACATAATGTTTTAACGCAGTTTGAAACAATGAATCTCCTAACACATATTGCAAATTATACAACATTGTTGCCGTTTTTGAATACACATGTCGGTATCCACCACCTTGTCCTAATGCACCATTGAAACCATCTGAATGCGTGTTCAGCGGTTCATCGTTGTAAATTGTTGCATCCGATAAGTAACTATAATACACTCGTGATTCTCGAATGGTTACAGGCTCTGCAAATTTTCGGATGTATTTGTTTTTAGAGGTGTCGCTTATGGGATAAATACCATCGATGTGTTCTTGTCCCCAAGCCGTTAAAAATTGTGTAAAGCCTTCATCCAGCATTGCTCTATAGGTTTCGTTGTTGCCCAACATGCCATAGAACCAATTGTGTCCAATTTCATGCACCAATAAACCTCGGTAACCCGGATCGCGCCCTGCATCTAATGTGAGCATTGGATATTCCATTCCATCCTGCGCATCAGCTACCACCATTTTCGGGTATTCATACAACCCTATATCTTGTGAGAAGCAGCGAATAATTTTCGCACAATAATCTGCTGCATTTTGCCAGCCTGCTGCGTGGGGCTCTTGCACAATGGCTACACATTTAATCCCGTTCCAAATTTGCTCTTCAATACGATACGTTGGGTCAGCAGTAAACGCAAAGTCGTGCACATTATCGGCATGGTACTTCCATGTTTTCGTTTGTCCTTTTTTATAGGGCGTTATCACACTTGGTTTTTCTTCCCATTTTTTGTCTTTGAAATTTTTGATCTGCAGTTTTTGTTTCAAAGAATCGGGCAATACTTCCCTTTCATTTTGCAGTATACCTGTAGCTTCAACTACAAAATTCGAAGCAAAAGTTAGTTCCACATCCCAACTGCCAAAATCGCCATAGAACTCTCTGTTTAAATGTTGATCGGTATTCCAGCCGCTCTTACGGTCGTACACACACATTTTCGGGTACCATTGGCAACCATTGTAATGCTTATAGCCATAGGCGCCATATTTTTTCATTCTTCTGCGCGTAGAACCACTATCGTAAAATGTTCTGAATCGAATCGAGAACGAGGTGGAATCGTTTGGCGCTATTGGTTTTGATAATATTACTTTCAAAATCGTATTGTCTAACTGTGTTTCTAATTCGGTTCCTTTGGTTTGAATAGA
>CAYNMP010000028.1:0-38508 GCA_964398475.1 uncultured Chitinophagaceae bacterium
TCCTAGAAAACTTGTTAGATAAAGCCGATAATATTCTCATTGGAGGAGGAATGGCGTATACCTTTTTGAAGGCACTTGGTAAAAAAATTGGCAACTCGCTCTGCGAGGAAGATAAATTGGAATTGGCGTTAACTATCTCAGAGAAGGCCAAAGCCAAAGGGGTAAAGATTTATTTGCCTATAGACCATGTGTTGGCCGATAAATTTGATGCAAATGCAAATACACAAACTGTAAGTGTTGACGACACACCGGATGGCTGGATGGGGCTTGATATTGCCGAAAAAACGATTGAACAATATAGTGCCGTTATCACAGCATCTAAAACAATTCTTTGGAACGGGCCAATGGGTGTTTTCGAAATGGAAAAATTTCAGAAAGGCACAGTAGCTATAGCCAATGCTGTGGCTGCAGCTACCGGAAATGGGGCATTCTCGCTTGTTGGAGGAGGCGATTCTGTAGCAGCGGTGAACCAATTCGGCTTGGCCGACAAAGTAAGTTATGTATCGACAGGTGGAGGTGCATTACTCGAAATTTTCGAAGGCAAAACATTGCCTGGTGTTAAAGCAATTACCGGCTGATTGGAAACGATTCAAAAATCGTTTCGCTTCAACGAAAACAATATATTTGATAAACTAACAACCAAACGCATGAATAAACGAATACTCGTCCTTGCATTTTTTGCGCTACTCACCAGCAGAATTACCTTTGCCCAAAACGGCACGTACCCATGGATGGTAGCTTATGGCTTAAGTGGAGCCCAACTCACCATCGGTGACGATAAATTTTACAAAGAATATTTCAGAGCAAAAAACTGGAACATTGTTCCGAGCTTGCACTTCAAAGCTAGTCGTCACGTAGGTTATGGATTTTCTCCTCAAGCTACGCTATCTGTAGGATATGCAGAAAGACGTCCGCAAATCGACAATAAAGGTGGAGCCTTTGTTGACTTCGATTTAAACATAAAATACAGTTTTGCAAACGGCTATATTTTGAAAGAAAAATGCTTCTTTGATCCATACATTGTGATTGGAGGTGGTGTGAATTACGTTTTAGGCAAAGTGGGTGGTGACGTGGATTTGGGATTAGGAACAAACATTTGGATTTTCAAAAATTTCGGGGTGTTCATTCAAGCATCCTACAATTATGTGCCGCATAAATTTGATGCTGTTAACCCACAAGATTTCAGAGGATATATGCACCATACCATGGGCTTTGTTACGCGCTTTGGCCAAGGTAAAGACCGCGATAAAGATGGTGTTGCCGATATTGACGATAAATGCCCTGATGTACCGGGATTGAAAGAACTGAATGGTTGTCCGGATACTGATGGTGATGGAATTACAGATGCAATTGACCTTTGTCCTTTAGTTCCAGGCCTCGCAGCATTTGCCGGTTGCCCGGACTCAGATGGTGATGGCATCATCGACAGCCAAGATAAATGTCCGAACGAAGCAGGAACAAAAGAATTGAAAGGTTGTCCTGATAAAGACGGAGACAGTGTTGCCGATAAAGATGATTTATGCCCTACCGTTAAAGGAGTACCTTCATTGAGAGGCTGCCCTGATAGTGATGGCGATGGTTTAGCGGATAAAGATGATAAATGCCCGAATGAAAAAGGACCAATGGTGAGCAATGGATGCCCTGATTCGGATGGTGACGGCATTTCAGATAATGAAGATAAGTGTCCAACTGTTCCGGGTGTTGTAGCTAACAATGGCTGCCCTACCACTGACTTAGCACCGGAAGTAAAAACCGAGGTACAAAATAAATTGAACTTCGCAGCTAAAAACATTGAGTTCGAAACAGGAAGCGACAGAATCAGAACAACATCGTTTAAAGATTTGGATAATGTTGTGGCTATAATGAATCAGTACAAAGACTTAAAAGTAAATATTGACGGCCATACGGATAACATAGGTAAAGAATCGGCAAACGTGGATTTATCAATGCGCAGAGCTATTGCCGTGAACGACTATTTGGTGAAAAAAGGAATCAATCAAAACCGCTTGGCCGCTTCAGGTTATGGTCCTAGCAAACCGATTGCAACAAACAACACGGCTGAAGGCAGACAGAAAAACAGACGGGTAGAATTGAACATTAAGTAAACATTATCAATAATTTACATTCGTTTGAAAAGCCATCGAAATTCGGTGGCTTTTCTGTTTTTGGTACATAAGTTGCTAAGTAAATGGAAAATTAAAAAATGGAAACATCGCAAATCGAATCTATGATTCACAACTACACTTCTACCCTACTTAATTTTATTCCAAGTCTTGTTGGAGCCATTGTTGTGCTTATCATCGGACTATGGATAATTAAACAATTAGAAAAAGGAATTACGAAATACTTCGAACGTAAAGATTTTGATGTATCGCTTGAAACTTTCCTTCGAAGTTTAACGACAACCGGACTGAAACTCTTTCTTATCGTTTCTGTTGCAGGCATGGTAGGCTTCCCCACCTCATCGTTATTCGCCATTTTAGGTGCAGCAGGATTAGCCGTTGGTTTGGCGTTGCAGGGCTCGCTTTCTAACTTCGCAGGCGGAGTGTTAGTGCTAATTTTCAAACCTTATAAAGTTGGAGATTTAGTTACTTTGATGGATAAATTTGGTGAAGTACGCGAAATTCAAATATTCAATACCATTATTGTTACACCTGATAACAAAACTGTGATTCTACCGAATGGTGCTGTATCTAACGGAGTAATTGTTAACCACAGTAAACAAGGTCGATTGTTAGTAGACTTAAGAGTGAAGGTGGATTTTGGAGCAGATGTAGACAAAGTGAAACGCATTATTTTGGAAACGTTGAATGCTGATCCAAAAGTATTGAAAGACCCGGCTGCTACCGTTAATGTATTTGATTATGCTGAAGGGGCTGTGGTGTTATGTGTTCGTCCACAAGCTACCGTTGCGAACTATTGGGATGTATATTTCAACTCTTTAGAAAACATTCAAAAAGCGCTTAACGCGAATGGCATTGAAGGTCCACGTGTGGTAAGACATATTCTTGATAAATAAAAGCTTAAAACGATTACAATAAAAAGAGCTGCCTTTGGGTAGCTCTTTTTGTTTTACCTGTACTATTTCTGTTTCCGAAATCAATTCCTAATTTCAACCCATGTTACATTACAAAGCCGACATACGAACGCTGGTTGCAGTTGCCCTTTATTTTGTTGCGGCCATTACGCCATGGGTTTATTGGAATACACTCACCACTTGGCAAATTGTGCCTTTGGTATTGGTGAATTGTTACCTATCATTTACTTGTGCAGTTATCATTCACAACACTATTCATAAACCCATTTTTAAAGCACGATTCATGAACAGAATTATGCAAATTGTATTGGGTTTCACCTACGGACATTCAACAAGCGCCTATGTTCCGGGGCATAATTTCAGTCATCATAAATATACGCAACTCCCGAAAGATGCTATCCGCACCACCAAATTGCGCTATAAATTCAACATCCTAAATCAATTGCTATTTTTCCCTACCCTTTCGGGCGATATTTTGAAAGGTGAACTTCGTTTTGCGAACAAAATGAGGAAAGATAATCCGGCTTGGTTTCATCAATACTTATTGGAAATTGTTTTGGTGTTGGGCGTGAAAATTATTTGCATTATTATTAATTGGAAATGTGCTTTGCTGTTCATGGTTATTCCGCATTACTTTGCAGCATGGGGCATTGTGGGCACCAACTATTTTCAGCACGATGGCTGCGATGAAAAACATCCATACAATCATACACGTAATTTTACGAGTCCGTTTTTGAATTTTTTCCTCTTTAACAACGGCTTCCACACCGCTCACCACGATAGGCCATCGCTCCATTGGTCGTTGTTGCCGGCTTATCATGAAAAAGAAGTAAAGCCATTTATTCACCCCAATTTGAATCGGGAATCGCTATTGCCATACCTTTGGGAAACACATATATACCCCGGTAAACGTTTAGACTATTTGGGAAATCCGATAGTATTGCCGCCTGTAGATGCCGAAGAGGATTGGGTAGGCAACATAAAGTACAAAGAACACGAAGCCGACATGGCCGGTGTGGTTTAAAAGCATAGCATCCAACCCAATAGGTCTTTTTTCTGTCTATTTTAATACAAGTTTCCTGCAGTATTATTAACTTAGATGTCCATTGAGAAAAGCTCACTCCATATTCTTAGCACTTCTGCTCTTTACCACGCAACTTTTTGCGCAAGACGATGTGATGCTCTTTGCCGAAAACAAAGGACAATGGAACAGCAATGTCAAGTACTGTGCCGACTTAAATATGGGCAAAGTCTATCTCGAAAGCAATAAAATTGATTTCCTGATTCACGATTTCGACCATTTCAAACATGCACACGATGTGAATGATAAGAAGGATCTGGTGAATTGTCATTTTTTTAAGATTGCATTCACAGGAGCCAATGCCAATAGCATTGTTCCAGAAAACAAAGTAGCCCCTTATCGTAATTACTTCATTGGAAACGACCCAAAACATTGGGCTTCGAATGTTGGATTGTTTCAAAAATCTACCTTCAAGCAATTATATCCGGGTATCGATTTAGCAGTTACTGGCGATGGAAGCGGCATGAAATATGAGTTTCAAGTAAAAGCCGGAGCCGATCCTTCACGCATTCTTCAAACCTATGAAGGCATTGAAAAAATTAGTATCGAAAAAAACGAAGTCCATTATCATACCGCCATCACCGAAATCATTGAAAAAGATTTACAAGCTTATCAAATCATTAACGGCTCGAAGCTTTTGGTGAAATGCAAATTCAAGAAAGTGGGTGCGAATGCCATTGCATACGAATTTCCTAATGGTTATAATACTCAATATGATTTGGTGATTGACCCCACTATCATCTTCGGAACTTATACCGGCTCAACAGCAGATAACTGGGGTTATACAGCTACATATGATAATACAGGATGTATGTATATTGGAGGGTATGTTAATGCGACACCTCCGCAAGGTAGCATCACCAATCCTGCTTATCCTACATCTCCGGGAGCTTTTCAAGCTACATTTGGAGGGGGAACCGGAGGCAACACTGGCGGTGGTAATGGAATTGAATTTGCTTGCGATATGGGCATCACGAAATTTTCGGCAGACGGAAAAACGTTGCTTTATTCCACTTACATTGGTGGTAGCGATAATGAAACACCTCACTCGTTAGTAGTAGATGCACAAGGTAATTTAATTATATACGGTGTAGCCTATTCTGCAAATTATCCTATATCGTCAAATGCCTTCGACAAAACATGGAATGGGGATGCAGACATTGTTGTTACAAAATTGAACAGCGGAGGAACAGCATTAATTGGTTCAACATACATTGGAGGTTCTATTCGAGATGGCATCAACTTCGACCCAACAGAATTTGGATTTGGCAATTTAAAATTTAATTATGGTGATCAAAATCGAGGAGAAGTTAATATTGATGGCGCCAATAATATCTATGTAGCAAGTTGTACAAACTCGAGTAACTTTCCGGTTACTCCATCCGCTTATCAGAATGCAAGTGGCGGAGCTCAAGATGGCTGTGCATTCAAACTAAATAGTGATTGCTCTCAACTACTGTGGTCAACCTATTTAGGTGGTTCAGGCGATGACGCTTGTTATGCGCTGGATATTACTTCAACCGGTGATGTATATGCATGTGGAGGAACTATGAGTTCCAACTTTCCAATTACCGGTGGAACAATTCATACCTTTTATCAAGGCGGACAATTTGATGGCTTTATAGCAAGAATTGGAAACAACGGAACACAATTAGTGAACTCAACCTATATAGGAACAAGCGGGCACGACCAAGTTTACTTTGTAAAAGTAGATGGTGAAGGCAATGTATATTTTGTGGGTCAAACTACCGGTTCCTATCCGGTGCAGAGCGCGCTCTATTCCAATCCTAATAGTGGTCAATTTGTTTCAAAACTCAAAGCCTCACTTGATAGTATTTACTATTCAACTGTTTTTGGAACAGGAAACAGCAGACCCAATATTTCACCAACTGCATTTCTTGTAGATACTTGTAAGAATATATACGTTACCGGTTGGGGTGCTCTTTCAGGTACCTTTGGAAATTTCAGCACAGTTATGGCAGGGTTACCGCTTACAAATGATGCACAACAAAAGACTACAGATGGTACCGATTTCTACAATATTGTTTTAGGAAAAGATGCTTCCAGTTTACTGTATGCATCTTACTTTGGAGGAAATGGAGGAATTGAACATGTTGATGGGGGCACTAACCGCTTTGACTCAAGAGGCATTATCTATGAAGCCATTTGTGCGGGCTGTGGGCAGAACTCTCTTACTCCTTCTACACCGGGAGTATGGTCGCCAACCAATCAAAGCTTTAACTGTAACCTTTTTGGATTGAAAATGGAATTCAATTTAGGTAGAACAGAAGTAAAAATCAATGCCTCTCCACGGGCTACAGGTTGTGTCCCACTTACCGTTCAGTTCAATAGTGTACTCTATAATGTTGCCAATGTAACTTGGGATTTTCGAGATGGAAGCCCAACAACAAATTTCCCAAATCCAGTACATACTTTTACTGATACGGGACATTATAATGTGATGCTCATTGGACAAGATCCAAAGTCTTGTAATCTTTTAGATACAGCCTATGTTGATGTTTGGGTTAGGGATGATAGTTTAGTGGCCAATTATTTGCCGTTTGCTACAATAGATTGCTACAATAAAAACCTCAACATCTCAAGCTTCAGTTATGCTACAACAAGCTATAACTGGGATTTTGGGGATGGAACACAGGCGACCACTTCATCCGTAAATCACAACTATCTGAATTCCGGCTCCTATAATGTAAGCCTCATCCTGAGTGATACTTCGAAGTGTAATTTGAAAGACACGTTTAATACACGCATCGTTATTCCACCTCTTGTTGATTTGAAAATAGTGCCTAACGATACCCTGGGTTGTGTGCCACTAACAGTGCAATTCAACAATCTTACGTCTTACACAGCAGGAGACTACAAATGGTACTTTGGTGATGGCGATAGTTCGTCACTTCCACAACCAACGCATACCTTCTTAAGTAAAGGTACATACCCTGTTGTTGTTTATTGGAACGATACAAACACCTGCAACAAGCACGATACAGCCTATTTCACGGTTGTAGCTATCGATTCCTCTGCTGATGCATCTTTTACTTTACAACGTCAATTTTATGGTTGCGACTCTGTGAAAATCACTGTGTTTTCGGCATATACGGGTGAAGACAATGAATTCTGGGATTTTGGCGATGGCTTTACAACTACCGCGAATCCTGCCACACACACCTATATTGCTCCTGCTTTTGACACCTTACGCCATTTCCTTTATGATGCAAAAATGATTTGCAAACCCATAGATACCGATTATGTTATCATCAGTTTAAGTCCACTCGCTACAGACTATTCTATTCCTGACACGCTTGGTTGTATGCCTTTTACTGCTGATTTCACAGGCGTTTCAGACTTACCTACGACTAAATATTTCTGGTTTTTTGGTGATGGAGATTCGAGTAGCGGAGGACATGTTCAGCATACGTATCCGCAGAAAGGAACATATACCGTTCTCCAAGTAGCTATCGATTCCAACTCTTGTGTTAACATCGATTCAAATTATGCGACCATTGTTGTTATTGACGATTCTGTAAACGCTATTTTTTCGGTAAACACGCTGAATGCTTGCGATTCAGACCTTCACATTCAAATCGTAGATCAAAGTATTAATGCTGTAACTTACTATTGGCAATTTGGCGATGGCGACACCTCTCATTTGCCTAACCCCGATCACCATTATTACTTGCCGGGTACATATCCAATTACTTTAATTGTTACGGATACTTCTCGTTGTCATCCTATTGATTCCATTACCCATTATGTAACACTGAAACCCAATGCTGTAGCCCAATTTGAATTGATGAATGTGTGTGATGGATATCCAGTTATATTTTCGAATGGCTCGATTGTAAATCCTGAATCAGTTTGGGATTTTGGCGATGGCCAGACATCTGTGTTGAAAAATCCTACACACACCTATACAACCTCCGGTGATTACAATGTAACACTCTTTATTAAAGATACTTCCAGTTGCAATGTGTATGATACAATCCAAAAAACAGTAACCGTGTATGCCACTCCGATAGCAAAATTCTATTTGGAAAAAGATACGTATAAGTTCGAAACGCCTGTGCTGTTTACCAATCAGAGCACGAATGCAGATCAATTTCATTGGACGTTTGGGGATGGGGATACTTCGTCTGAATATTCTCCAACACATTACTACGACCATACCTTTGGTTGGCATCAAGCCTGTTTACAAGCCTATTATGAAGGCGCTCCGTGCCAGGATACGGTTTGCGACAGCCTCTACATTTTATTCACTCCCCTCATTGGAGTACCCAATGCATTCACACCAAACGGAGATGGCATTAACGATTTTGTGCGTGTGGAAGGCAAGGGAATCATTGAATTAGAATTTAGAATTTTTAATCGTTGGGGGTTGGAAGTGTATTACGGCACAGACCCTAAGAAAGGCTGGGATGGAAGCTACAAAGGCGTTCCGCAAGAAATGGAAGTATACACCTACTTAGTGATTGCTCGATTTATTAATAAGGAACCCGTGCAACTGAAAGGGAATATTACTTTGCTGCGATGATGTAGATATGATGATTTAAGAATGAACAATAAAGGAGAAAATACAAACAGCAATATAGTATGCATAGAGAACATTGTTCCTAGCTGGCATATGTGTATTTGTTTTTCCCGAAATAAAGAAAACCGACCACTGCAAATTGTTTTAGTTTTCTTGCTTTGCACGCTATTACAACTCCCTGAAACTCTTCATTCGCAAGACATTCACTTTACGCAATTTTTCACCAACCCACTCATTCTTTCACCTGCTTCTACCGGAAATTTTCAGGGCAATATTCGAGGAGGAGTTAACTATAAATACCAATGGCCATGGGCTACAGATCAGCAGGTATTCAACTATCATACACAAAATGCCTATGCCGATATTTCCTTTTTACAAGATCGTGTGAAACGCGGTTGGATGGGATTAGGCTTGAATTTTTTGAATGATGAAGCCGGTGACGGACGATTACGCTACATGCGTTTTGGAGGCTCTGTGGCTTGGCACCAATCGTTCGAACGAGAGAATCGTTACATTTTATCGCTGGGTTTTCAAGCCAATTATTTTTCTAAAACGGCCGATTTCGAGAAGTACTACTACAACAACCAATGGGTAGAAGATGAAGGCTTCAATCGCTCACTCAACAATTTTGAGAACCCGAATCAAACACGCATCACCGGATTCGACATGGGTTTTGGCGTAAACTTCGATGCAAAACCTACGAACAACGCGCGTTTGAGCAGCACCTTTGCTATGTTACATTTGAACAAACCAAACGATCAATTTTATAATCGCTCCAATAATCAACTCGGCTATCGATTCACAGGAAGTTTAAGTGGTGATTTTGATATCAGCAGGTCTACTGTTTTAAAAACAGATGTGTACTACACCTATCAGAAAAAAGCCTGGGAGACTGTGTTTGGCGCAATGGTGGGTATTAAATCGGGTGAAGCTTATCGTAAAGAAAATAATTCCATTTTTTGGATTGGAAGTTATTTTCGTATGATAGATGCGTGGTCGCCAATTGTTGGCTACTCCTACAAACAATGTCGATTGTTGATTAATTACGATGTGATTATTTCAAAGCTATCGCGCACAGGAAAATTAAATGGTGGATTAGAAATTTCGTTGGTGTTAGTGGCAGGTTGGAAACACAAGCAAAACGAACAAAAATGGGCTTGCCCTAAATTCTAACACATAAAAAAATCCCACCGCAAACGCGATGGGATTTATGCTTTAAATGATTATTGCTTACCAGCTCAAATCGTTATCGAACTTAGGTTCGAAGATTGTTGGATTTGATTTCTTCGGTTTTGTTTTCGGTGCGCTGTTTGAATCGTACGTTTTTTCTTTCGGACGATCAGAGAATGAAGTACTGTTAGTCATAGGTTTGCGCTCACGTTTTTTGAAACCTGTATCGCCTCCTTTATCACCACCGTATGATTTCTTTTCGAATGATCCTCTTCCGCTATCTGCAGATTTTCCATAAGGTTTGCGTTCGCGAGAATCGCCATCGTTTCTACGTGGTGGGAAATCGCTGCGTTCTCTGCGTTCGAAGTTACCTCCACGTCCGCCTTCGCTTCTGCCAAATCCTCCTTCGCTTCTGCCGAAGCCTCCGCCTCCGCTGCCATCTTTTTCTTTCGCACGAGTAATCAATGGTTTTCCTGAACCTCTTGGTTTTGCAAATGCTGCTAGCAATTGTTCGCCTTCGTTGTGCGGAACTGTAATGAATGAAAACTCATCAAACAAACGAACATCGTTTATAGCTTTACCACTTACACCGCCTTCGGTTTCTAAAAATTCAACTAAAGCTTGCGGATTCATACCATGATTTCTTCCTTTTGCTACAAACAAACGAATACTACCATGTGATCCACGTCCGCCATTCACCGACATATCAGCTACTTCAGCATAATTTGTTTCACTCAATTCGTCTTTCACAGCATATTTCAACAATGCTGCTACTAATTCAGCGTGTGTAGTGCTTTCGCCTAACAACTCATCTGCTAATTCAGCATATTCGTCTGTAGCTCCAAGCTCTAATAACACTTGAATTTTCTTTTTGAACGCTTGCTTTTTCACAGCAATTACATCTTGCACTGTAGGCAAAACTTCTTTGCGGATAACAGTTTTAGCGATTCGCTGAATGATAGCAATGTCGCGCATATCACCACGAGATACCAATGAAACTGCAATACCTTTTTTACCTGCACGACCGGTTCTTCCGATACGGTGTACATAAGCTTCAGGGTCTTGCGGTAATTGATAATTCACTACGTGTGTCAAATCGTTTACGTCAATTCCACGCGCAGCTACGTCTGTAGCCACCAATATTCTTAGTTTTTTTGCTTTGAAACTTTTCAAAATCAATTCCCGTTGCGACTGGGTCACATCTCCGTGAATACCTTCTGTTTCGTAGCCTCTGTCGTTCAAACGGCTCGACAATTGATCGGTCTCTACTCTGGTTTTACAGAATACAATACCGTAGAAATCAGGGTTAGTGTCGATGATACGGCACAACGCTTCGAAACGATCGCTATCGCGGACTTCGTAAAGCATTTGATCAACCATTACAGTTGTTACTTGCTCTTTTTGTACTTCTACTAACTCGTAACCCGGTTTAATGAATGTTTTCACTAAACGCAAAATATTAGGAGGCATGGTAGCAGAGAACAACAACATACGTCTGTCTTCCGGAACGTCTTTCAAAATTTCACGAACTTCTTCTTCGAATCCCATGTTCAACATCTCATCTGCCTCATCCAATACCATGTACTTCACGGTGTTGAGTTTCAATGTTCCTTTGTTGATGTGATCTTGCACACGACCCGGTGTTCCCACCACAATCTGTGCACCTTTACGCAATCCACGAATTTGAATTTCGTATGATTGCCCACCATAAATCGGCAATACCGATAATTTTTTCCCTCCGCGGAACGACATAATTTCTTCGGCCACTTGAACGGCTAATTCACGAGTTGGGCAAAGAATTAATGCCTGTACTTGTGAAGAATTTTCGTCCAAACGCTCAATCAACGGCAAACCAAAAGCAGCTGTTTTCCCGGTTCCTGTTTGTGCTTGACCAACTACGTCTTTGTCGGTGCTTAATAATGTAGGAATGGTGCGTTCCTGAATGGGTGATGGTTTCGAAAAACCTTTTTTCTCTAGGGCAGCCAACGTACTTTCGCTGAGCCCTAATGCTCTGAATAATTCCATTTTACGTAAAAATGTTTTGAGGGAATAGTTTGTATTCCTCTCGAGTTAATAAAAATGTCGCGGCAACTCGCCCAACCATTCTTCGTAAAAACGTAAATTAACTCGCTGTGGAGAAGAATAACAGGCTTGCTGTTTGCTAATGCGGTGCAAATATACTACAATAAAGTTATAAACCAAATGTGGATTAACACTTGTCGCTAAATAAGATAGCTTAATGTGATACAAAAACTAAACGTAATTTAGCAGCAATGAAAAAACGTATCGCCATTTTTGCATCAGGAGCAGGCAGTAATGCAAAGGCCATTATTGATTACTTCAAGAATAGCGAAACCATTGCTGTTTCTATGATAGCAACCAATAACCCCAATGCTGGTGTTTTAACAATCGCAAGGCAAAATAATATAGATACGTTTATCTTTTCAAAAGAAAATTTACAAAACGAAGACTTCTTCTTAAAGCAATTATTGGATATCGATTTTATTGTGTTAGCCGGATTTCTTTGGCTTATTCCGTCTTATTTAGTGAAACAATTCCCTAATCGCATCATAAATATACATCCTGCGTTGTTACCGAAATTTGGAGGCAAAGGCATGTATGGCATGCGCGTGCATGAAGCCGTTTATGCCGCACAAGAGACGGAAACCGGCATCACTATACATTTTGTGAATGAACATTATGATGAGGGTCGATACATTCTTCAACAAAAAGTAAGTATTGGTGCGAACGATACGCCAATATCTATTGCTACAAAAGTATTGCAACTTGAGCACCAGTACTATCCAAAGGCTATTGAACAAATCGTATGATTTATGACTCACCTTATACAGCCCTAAAAAAAATTAAAACAAATTTGGTTTATATTATAAACTAGTTTATGTTTGTCTTATTATTTACAAATAAAAACTATAAACAATGGAAACGAATGAAAAAAACATAAGTCCGGAAGAGGGTCTACACTTGATTCATACTATGATTAATACCGCTCGGAACAAAGTAAGTGAAGATGGGTTTCACCTCTTGCTATGGGGAGTGTTAGTCATTAGTTGCTGCTTAATCAATTACGCTCTTCTCGTTTTCGAATATGGACATTGGTCGGGGTTCGTTTGGATGCTTATGCCGTTTATTGGAGTTCCCGTAGGAATAATCTATGAAAAGAAAAGAGCGCAAAAAGGTGGAGTAAGGACACATTACGATATGCATATAGCATATATGTGGTGGGGGTATGGCTTAACACTAGGTTTGCTAATAGCGTTTTGTATATACTCCCGAATTTCACCGGTTCCTTTCATCCTATTGATTACTGGCTTGGTTACATACGCAACGGGCAAAATGATACAATTTACACCCCTAATAATAGGTGCATTAATATTTTGGGCAAGTGCTATACTTTGTTTATGGATAACTGGCATTGAACAATTATTGGTAGAAGCAGCAAGTATTTTCTTTGGTTATATTGTGCCCGGTTTCATATTATGGAGAAACGCTAAACAAGAACACCATGTTCAAACCGCTTGATCCTTTATTGCACTCTGAATTACGCTTAGCGGTGATGTCGCTACTCCTCGGCCTAAAAGAGGCAGAATACGGGTACTTAAAAGAACAAACCGGAGCCACAGCAGGGAACTTAAGTGTTCAACTGCAAAAATTATACGAAGCCGATTACATCGTCATTGAAAAATCATTCAAAGGCAATTACCCACTTACCACATGCCGTATTACAAAAAAGGGAATTGATGCGTTCGAAAACTATGTAGAAACACTAAACAGCTACATCAAGAAAAAATAACGCATACTCATTCTCACCACAGAAAGCCTGCCCATGCAGGCTTTTGATGATTTTGAAGTATGGTGGAAAACCTGTGCTAAACTTGTCTTAAGCGAATCATACAAATTATCCATAATACGAATACTTTTGCGCGCAAAACACACTCACCTATGCGTACCAAAATAAAATCTGCACTTATCTCCGTTTACTACAAAGATCGATTAGACGAAATCGTAAAAAAACTTTCAGACTTGGGGGTAACCATATACTCCACCGGAGGAACATTGAAATTTATTACCGACCTAGGCATTAAAGCGGAAGCGGTGGAAGACTTAACCGGATTCCCTGAAATTTTGGGCGGACGCGTAAAAACCCTTCACCCAACTGTTTTTGGAGGTATCTTAGCTAGACGTGACAATCCAACTGATTTACAACAATTGGAAGCACATAACATTCCGCAAATCGATTTAGTGATTGTGGATTTATATCCTTTCGAAGAAACAGTGAAAAGCACAACAGACGAGCAAACCATTATCGAGAAGATCGATATTGGTGGTATTTCATTGATTCGTGCTGCAGCAAAAAATTTCAAAGACACCATTATTGTTGCCGGTCGTGAAGATTATGGTTCGCTGATTACGTTATTAGATGAAAAACAAGGCGAGAGCGATATAGAAGACCGTAAACGCTTTGCAGCAAAGGCGTTCATGACTTCTTCGCATTACGACACCCAAATTTTCAACTACTTTAATCAAACGCAAAATATCCCTTCGTTTAAACAAAGTTTCACCGATGCTAAAACATTGCGCTATGGCGAAAACCCACATCAACAGGGCACTTTCTATGGTGATTTGGACGAAGTTTTTGAAATATTGAATGGTCGTGAATTGTCATACAACAACCTTGTTGACGTTGAAGCATCTGTTCAATTAGTAGCTGAATTTTCGGAACCTACTTTTGCGATTATCAAACACACCAATGCTTGTGGCTTAGCTTCTCGCGATACCATTGTAGAAGCTTATAGAGCTGCGTTTGTTTGTGATCCAACATCTGCATTTGGTGGTGTTTTGGCATCCAACAAAAAAATAGATGCAGCCACTGCAAACGAAATGAACAGTCTGTTCTTTGAAGTCCTTACTGCTCCTGATTATGATGCTGATGCACTAGAAATTTTAAAAAGCAAAAAGAACAGAATCATCTTAAAACAGAAAATAGCGATTAATAACCCTAAGATGTTCAAATCACTTTTAAATGGAGTTTTAGAACAGGATACAGATAAAAGTGTAGAGTTAAGTGCAAGTTTCAAAACAGCAACAACAGCGGCTCCAACAACGGCACAATTATCCGATCTAGAGTTTGCCATTATTGCCGTGAAACACTTAAAATCAAACGGTATTACCATTGTTAGAAACAAACAATTAATTGGTATGGGCTGCGGACAAACATCGCGTGTAGATGCTTTAGAATCTGCTATTAAAAAATCAAAAGGATTTGGCTTTGATTTAACGGGTTCTGTGATGGCTTCTGAAGCATTCTTCCCATTTCCGGATTGCGTAAACATTGCGCATAGCGTTGGCGTGAAAGCTATCGCACAACCGGGCGGCAGCATAAAAGATCAAGACTCCATTGATGCCGCTAACGCCAACGGTCAAGCCATGGTATTTACTGGTGTAAGACACTTTAAACATTAAAATACTCCAACCTTATAGCAAAGAAAAAGCCCAATCAAATGATTGGGCTTTTTCTTTATAGCTTGATTTTGGCTTATTCAGCTGAATCTGTAGTTTCTTCAGTGCTTGGCGTTTCAGTAGCTTCAGTAGAAGTTGTTCCCTCCACTTTTTTACCTGCACGTCTAGTACGTTTTTTAGGAGCAGATGCTTTAGCAGCAGTTTTGTTTTGTGTGTAGATTTCGTTGAAATCAACCAACTCAATCATAGCCATTTCAGCAGCATCACCGGCACGGAATCCCATTTTGATGATACGAGTGTAACCACCCGGACGATCGCCCACTTTCGCAGATACAACACCGAACAATTCTTTAATCGATTCTTTATTGTTCAAATAACTGAAAACAGTTCTTCTGTTGTGCGTTGTGTCGCCTTTTGATTTTGTAATTAGCGGCTCAATGTATCCTCTCAACGCTTTTGCTTTAGCAAGCGTAGTGATGATTCTTTTATGCTCAATCAATGCAGATGCAAGATTACTCATCAATGCATGTCTGTGTGCTGTTTTTCTACCTAGGTTATTTACCTTATCACCGTGTCTCATGGCTTATTTTTTTCTTATGTTATCGTTTATCACCTACAAAAGGTGTTTATTAATCATCTAATTTTAATTTGCTCAAATCCATTCCGAAAGACAATCCTTTTTCGTGTAACAAGGCTTCGATTTCTACTAGAGATTTCTTACCGAAGTTTCTGAATTTCAACAAATCGTTCGTATTGAAAGATACCAACTCTTCCAAAGAGTTAATTTTAGCAGCTTTCAAGCAATTGAAGGCACGTACTGAAAGGTCCATATCTTCCAAAGGTGTTTTCAATAATTTTCTCAAGTGAAGAACTGTTTCGTCCACCATTTCGTTTTCTACAGTTTGAGGTGTATCGAAAGTGATATTCTCATCTGTAATCAACATCAAGTGTTGAATCAAAATTCTTGATGCTTCTTTAACGGCTTCTTCTGGATGAAGTGTACCATCTGTAGTTACATCTAAAACTAATTTTTCGAAATCGACACGTTGTTCAACACGGAAGTTTTCTACTGAATACTTAACGTTACGAATTGGCGTGTAGATAGAGTCGATAGCGATGAAACCAGCCGGTGCACCTTCTTTTGGTTTATTTTCGTCAGCAGGAACATAACCACGTCCTTTGCTGATCGTTAACTCAACTTCCAAAGAAACACTTGGGTTCAAGTTACAAATCACGATATCCGGATTCATTACTTGGTACACATTCGTTTGTTTTTCGATGTGTTCTCCTTTAAATTGATCAACACCTTTAAGTGTCAAATAGATTTTGTCGCTGTTGTTGTTATCGTCAATTACTTTTTTCAAACGAACTTGTTTCAAGTTCAAGATGATTTCAGTAACATCTTCATTCACACCTTTGATTGTAGAAAATTCGTGGTCAACACCCGTAATTTTCACACCGCTCACAGCATAGCCTTCCAATGAAGAAAGCAAAACTCTTCTCAACGCGTTACCAACGGTAACACCAAAACCTGGCTCAAGGGGTTTGAATTCAAACGTTCCTTCGAAATCTGTAGATTTCTGTAAAACAATTTTATCGGGTTTTTGGAAGCTCAATATTGCCATACGTATATTCGGTTTAACGATTTAAAAATTATTTAGAGTACAACTCTACAATCAACTGCTCGTTGATGTTTTCAGGAATCTGATCACGCTCAGGGAATTCCACGAAAGTTCCTTCGATAGCTCTGTCATCTACAGCTAACCATCCGAACTTTTTAGGTTTACGGTTGATAGCGCTTTGTACAACATCCAACGATTTAGAACGCTCACGTAAAGCGATTTTATCACCTGGACGTAAAGAGTATGAAGGGATGTTTACTACTTCACCATTCACCGTTACGTGTTTGTGACCTACCAATTGTCTTGCTTGTCTACGCGTAGCTGCAAAACCCAAACGGTACAAAGTATTATCTAATCTTGCCTCCAACATTTTAAGCAAGTTCTCTCCGGTTACACCTTTTTTACGAGCTGCTTTTTCGAAAAGATTACGGAACTGACGCTCCAATAAACCATAAGTATATTTTGCTTTTTGCTTTTCAGCCAACTGCACAGCGTACTCTGACGGTTGTTTTCTTTTTTTAGAAACCCCGTGTTGTCCCGGAGGGAAGTTTCTTCTGTCGAAATTCTTGTCAGGTCCGTAAATGGCTTCGCCAAATTTACGTGCAATCTTTGTTGTAGGTCCTGTATATCTTGCCATTTGTTTTGAAAAATTCTAATTAGTTGAACATTTTGTTTAAATCCAGAAGAAGACTATACTCTTCTCTTTTTCGGTGGACGACAACCATTGTGAGGAATTGGTGTAGTATCGTTGATTACTGTTACTTCAATTCCGCTAGCAAGGATAGAACGGATAGCCGACTCACGTCCTGCTCCTGGTCCTTTCACGAATACTTCCACTTTTCTCAAACCTGCTTCGTAAGCTACTTTACCAGCATCAATAGATGCCATTTGAGCTGCGTACGGAGTGTTTTTCTTAGATCCTCTGAACCCAACTTTTCCGGCACTTGACCATGAAATTGCTTGTCCTGAAAGATTAGTGAAAGTCACAATCAAGTTGTTGAAAGTTGCGTTCAAAAACACTTTACCTTCAGATTCAACTTTAACTATTCTTTTCTTAGCTTTTGCTTTTGCGCTACTTGCTCCTTGTTGTTTTGCCATGATTTATTCGTTTATTATAGTGGTCCGCACAGACCTTGACTAATTATTATTTAGTTACCATTTTCTTGTTAGCAACTGTTTTACGTTTACCCTTACGTGTTCTTGCATTCGTTTTAGAACTTTGACCACGAACCGGCAATCCTTTTCTGTGACGGATACCACGGTAGCAACCAATATCTTGCAAACGCTTGATATTTTGTTGTGTTTCTCCACGAAGTTCCCCTTCTAGTTTTAGGTTGTCCGCCAAATATCTAACGATACCGTTCACATTTTCGTCCGTCCAATCTTTTACTTTGGTGTTCACGTCAATGTTGTTTGCCGTTAAAATTTTCTTTGCGGTTACTTTACCTATACCATATATATAAGTAAGGGCGATTTCGCCTCGTTTGTTTTTATTTAAATCTACACCGGATATCCTTGCCATTGCTAATAAATGTTTAGTGTTTTAATTAACCTTGTCTTTGTTTGAACTTAGGGTTCTTCTTGTTGATTACATATACCACGCCTTTTCTGCGAACGATTTTGCAGTCTGCGCTTCTTTTCTTAACTGATGCTCTTACCTTCATGGTCTTTATTATTTGTATCTAAAAGTGATTCTTCCCTTATTTAAATCGTACGGACTCATCTCTAACTGCACCTTATCGCCCGGTAAAATTTTGATATAATTCATACGCATTTTACCCGATATGTGCGATATTACTTCGTGTCCATTTTCTAATCGTACTCTGAACATAGCGTTACTTAACGCTTCTGTTATAATTCCGTCTTGTACAATCAAATCCTGTTTAGCCATGCAATATCCCCCTTTTTAAAAGGGAACGCAAATATATAACTTATCCACACACTCCAAAATTTTTTTATACAATTAATTATACGAATCAAAAGAAACGGAACCAAAAGGGGGTAATTTCCTCATAAATGACCTTTCCAACTATCTCTTTTGTCGCATTTTTTGGATTTTCTGTACCGGACGCAGCATAGAATCCGAATTGTTAAAATTTTGAACTTCCTCTAATTTCACCCATTGAATAGCCAACGATTCGTCCGAAATGTCTACCGGCAACGCTTCATCGACATACAATAAATAGCGTATATCGAAGTGAAAATGTGGAGGTAATCCTTTATTGCTAGGAATCAAATGAATATCAATATCAAACAACATTCCATCGCTTACTATGTCCTTTAAAAAGGTTTCTTCGGCTACTTCACGTACACATGCCGCATAAGTGGTTTCCCCTTTATCTAAATGACCTCCGGGCTGTAACCATAAATTCAACTTGGTATGCTGTACCAGCAACATTTTTGTAGCGTCTTTATTCACTATAAAACCTGAGGCTGTAATGTGCCCCGGTTCATAGTGATGTCTGGAAAAAGCTTCATCGCCAAACTGTTGCAACAAATCCAACACACGTTGTTTGAAAACCAACTCTTCGCTATAACCGGTTTCAAAGGGAATAACTTCATTATATAATTGCTCAGAATTACTCATCATTTTTAATTAATCGAAGTTCTTTTCGTGTTACAAATATGAGTAAAGCCCCTGTTAAACAGGTAATACCTAAAACGGCATTGGTTAGGGCAACTCCTTCGCCATGACCAAATAATGGGATAGCAAAAAGCATCGTTAAACCCAAACGGAATAACACATTCAGCATAAAGAAAACAGAGCCTGTTCGTCCGATAATATCGTTAGGAATAGTCTTAAACATATAGGTAACACGCTGAATCCGAACCGCTGCATTACACATCCCTATAATGAACATACAGAAGAAAAATAAAAATAGATTTTGGTTCCATATCAGCACCATAAATAGCGTTGCGGCAATCCCGTTGAGTAAAATAATACTGCGGATGGTGCGGTGTTCGCCCAACACTTTAGTTGTCCAGAATCCAGCGAGTAAGGCACCAAATGAAAAAACCATATCGCTCATGGCATACACATCACCCCCACGGTGCAAAAATTCGCTCACATAAATAGGATTCACTAAGGTGCTTTGAACAATAATACATAAGAATAAAAAAAGAGATGCATTACCGAATACGAAGATAGCCGGCCGTTTGCGCAAATAATTCATACCGGTTTTCAAACGTGTTAGTAAGTCTGCAGTATCAATGTTTCGGTCGACCACGGCTATGGTTTTAATTCTGTAAATCAACACAAACGAAACTAGATAAGTCAATGCATCGAATCCAAAAATCCAATGAATGGGCACTGCATGAAATTGAAACGGAACAGCAACTTCCCAACCTAAAAGATTCATCTTGCCTTCAATGCCATTCAACAAAACAGCGCCCAGGGCACCTGCTATCGTCCAGGTGAATTGCCCTTGAATCTCAAGTTTCGAAGTTACCCTTGCATAATCTTTCGCAGCCGTAATTTCTTGTGCGAATCCATAAAGGGTGGGGAAGTGTATATTATAAATGAATACTGTTGTGGCAAAAACGAGCATCGGCCAAATCCAAGAATAATCTCCGCTAAAAAAGCCGGCTACTGTAGCGGTCGATAAAACAAAAAAGCCCACCACATTCATCCAAAGAAACAAATTCTTTCTACTGTATCGATCCACCAATGTTCCGGCATACAAGCCCCAAAACAAAGAAATGATAGCAGTGGCCAAGTAGATAGATTGAAATAAATTCGAATCGTGAATAACACCTGTAAAATACCAAGGAATGGCCAACATGGATATACCTTGAGACACCCCTGAAATAGAGTTCGCAATAAGCAATAATCGTATAGGTCTTTTGTTTTCCATGCAAGTGGGCGCAAAGAAAACAAACTTTGGCTTAATTCATGAATCACAACACTTTAGCGTTGTGATTCATGAATACTTAACGAAGCAAGGTAATGGAGCCTCTTTGCAGCATCTCGCTATGTCCGTCAATGAAAGTAATTTGAAGCGTGTATACAAGCACTTGTGGTGTCAATAACTGACCTTTAAATCGACCATCCCAACGGAAGTTAATATCGTTCGAAGTAAAGACTCTTTCGCCCCAGCGATTGAAAATTTGCATATCCAAAAACTTCCAGTTTTTCTTTTTACCGAAAATCTCGTATTCGTCATTCACACCATCTTGGTTAGGCGAAAAGGCATTAGGCACATAATACTGGTAGTCAGGAATAACAACCACTGTAACGGTGTCGTATGCCAAACAACCTACTTGATTGGTCACATCTATGCGATAGCGAATAGTGGATAATGGAGACGCAGTAACAATATCGGTAGTTGTAGACGAAAGATTAATATTCGGACTCCATACATTGGTTAATGTTCCTGCTGTGCCGGTGATGGTATAGCCCAAATCAACCGATTCGCCCATATTTATCGTTGGCATTGAGGCAGCGTCAATTGAGAAATTGTATTGATAGATTAAGGTGTATGTTTTCACCACCGTACACCCTTGTTGATCGACAACCGTTGCAGAATAGGTGCCTTCGGTAAGATTATTCAATCCCACTTGCGAAGAACCTGTTGACCAGCTGTAGCTATATTGCGGTGAGCCACTCGTTACATTCAAAACAATAGAACCTGAATTAGGGAAGGTATTACATAACGGCTGGACTACAGTTTCATCGACAACTAATGGCGGAGCATCACCCACAAGCTGTGAAGCAGAGGCAGTACAACCGTTTTGTTGATTAATAACAGTTACTGTATAAGTTCCGGAAGACGTTACATTCAATGTAATTCCCGAAGCACCTGTACTCCAATTGTAGAAAGGATTTACAGCATTTGATGCAGCGGTAAGATTCACAGATGTAATGGCACAACCTAATAACGGTGGTGTTGAAATAGAAATCGAAGGCGTTACAATATCTTGCGTAACAGTAGATACGTTACTGGCCGTACAGCCATTATCAGTATTGGTAACTGTTACGGTATATTGACTCGGAGAAGTTGTTGAAATCAGTGTGGTGACTTCCCCTGTGCTCCATAAATAACTTGCGTTTATTGCATCCGTTGACACGGTAATATCGGCAGAAGTAACGATACAGGTCAATTGCACAGGGGTTGTTAGATTTACGGCAGGAGCTACTTTATCTTCCGCTACATTTTCAGCGGCAAAAGCGGTACATCCGTTCGTTAAATCAGTAACGGTTAAACTATACAAACCTCCGCTCGAAATAGTATTGTTTGCGGTAGTGGTACCATCAGACCAACTATAGCTCGGAGTTACAGCAGAAGTAGTAGACACTAACGATTGACTTGGCTGCAAACAAGTGAGCAATGTTGAAGGTGTAATTGTCAAGGTTGGAACCGTAATATCTTGGGTAACCGTATTACTTCCTGTTGAAGTACATCCATTGGAAGGATTAGTTACCGTTACACTATATGGACCCGGTGTGCTAACTGTGTTTACAGCAGCATTACCACCACTACTCCACACATATGTAGCATTACTCACATTAGTTACAGCAGTTATGTCAATGGAAGGATGGACGCAATCTAAGTTGCCATTGTTAGTCACAGAAAGACTAGGTGCTGTAATATCTTGAATAACTGCTGTTGCTGCAGAGGCTGTACAACCATTCACCGTATTGGTAACAGTTACCGAGAAAGGCCCCGGAGCAATAACCGTAAAACTTTGATTGGTGTTTCCATCACTCCAAGCAAAGGTTGGTGTTGGCGCAGAGGTTGCTGCACCTACAGTGGAAGTAGTTACCAAACAAGTAAGCGTATCAGGGTCAGGAATTAATACCAATGGGGTGATTGTATCCATACTTACTACTACAGAAGAAGAAGCCGTGCAACCATTGTTTGGGTCAAGTGCCGTTACTGTATAGGTACCACCTGTTGTAGCAGTGACATTTGCAGTTGTTGCTCCAGTACTCCATGTAAATGTTGCCCCCGGAGTTACAGATGTTGCCGTTAAAGTTTGTGATAAAGTAGTACATGTAATTGGAGCAGGTGTTGCCACGAAAATATTCGGCAAGACACCTATCAAACCTACATTATAGGTTCCTGTTGCGGTACATAAGCTTGTTTGATCAGTATAAGTAACAGTATAAGAACCGCTCGCTAAATTTGTTGCGGTTGCCGTTGTTTGGCCATTAGACCACAAGTATGTAAACGTACCCGAACCTCCTGTAACATTGGTAGCAATACTGCCACCTGTGCTACAAGTGGCATCAGTGATCACCGGAGCCGCAACCACAATAGCAGATGGTTCTGTGATAGTATATGTTGTAGTTGCGCTGCAACCGGTAGGATCGGCTACCGTTATTGAATATGTACCTGCCGTTAAGCCTGATATAGTAGGTGTGGTTTGTCCACCCGACCAAGTGTAGGCTAATGTCCCTGTCCCCCCTGTAGCATTTACGGTAATGCTTCCATTATTGCCTGCATTACATTGTACATTTGTAATGGTTGGAGCTTGCAAAATTACAGCGCCTACACCACTTGGTACTGTGTAGGAAACAGTAGCAGAACAACTGCTTTGATCAGTAACCGTTAAATTATATGTTCCGGCCGGCACATTGGTTAGACCTGTTGTTACAGCCCCTGTGGACCATGTATACGTTAAGGCCCCTACTCCACCACTTACACTTGTAGCAACGGAACCACCTGTTGAACATGTTGCTCCGGTTATTGTTGGAGCGCCAAAAATAATAGGCGCATTTGTGATAGTAATTGTTCCGGTTTGTGTTGCGGTACATCCATTAGCATCTGTCATAGTAACAGTGTAGCTTCCGGCAGATACATTATCTAAAACAGAATCCGTTTGAGCTGTACTGCTCCATGCGTAGGTATAGCCCGGTGTTCCACCCGATGGTATTGCAGAAAGTGAGCCCGTTCCGGTTCCCGAACAGTTATTAAATGAAACGTTAGGTACATTCAAGGTTAATGGTGGCGGCTGAGTAATAATTATCGTATCGCGCCTTACACAGTTTGCCGCATCTGTGGCAGTGAAAACATATGTGCCTGCAGATAAGCCCGAAATCGACAATGCACTAGAGCCTGTTGACCAACCATAAGTGATAGGAGCATTCCCTCCTGTTACTGTTGCAGTAGCCGTGCCATTATTACCACCACTACAACTTACATTAGTAGATGAAGAAATGTTTGAATTAAGTGTACCGGGTAAGGATACCACAACATCATCCGTTACTACAACAGGTGTACCTCCCGAACATGGAATATAGGTTGCACGAGCAGTATAAGTTGTTGAACTGCTTGACGGACAAACGTTAACTGTATTTCCTGTACCAATAACCGTTGACCCTTCCAACCAATCTACAGACACAATACTTGCTCCATTAGGAGTAAAACGGTATGCAGAATTCGTTGAACTGTATACCGACAGATTTCTGCCCGGCACAGCATAACCAACAGTTCCTGTGGCATTTTGAATTCCTTCAATGGCTAACCCATCATTCCAACCGGTACAGTCCTCTTTTCGTTGAGTGTATATTTCTATAGCGTTTGTTGTTTCATACAAAACTATTTGGTGAGTAGCATGATCTGTACCCCAACAACTTCCCACCAAAAATATATCGTCATACATTGGAATATCATAATATGAAACCACAAAAATTCGACAAGGAAATGTGCCAATAATTTGATACTTAATGGTACCACCTTGCGAAGGGTCTATATCGTGATAGGGTCCGAAAATAGCGTTTGTGTAAACAGATGTTGAAGGAATTGGAGATGCAGCTGTTATATCCCAATCGCAATATGTACCGGCATTAGTTAAATCGAAGCTAATTAAGCCATTGGCACCAATCACCAATTGATTGTAGGAATTTCCGAAAAAACAAAAAGTAAAAGGGAGGTTAATTGGACTTGTCCAAATATCATCATCATTAACGATAACAGATGTACCTGCTGTGTAACTAAAGGGTGTATAAGGTATGGCACTAACACCGTAACTGGTTGTGTTTCCGGAAGGGAAAGGTGTTGCAGTAAGATTCGTACAATTTGTACCACAAGGCAAGCTCACATTGCTACCTGCATTTACATTGGGACATCCGGGTTGAGCAAAAACAGAAACAGTACTTAATGTTATAAGAGACAAAAAACAAAAGCGTAAAAAGTTGTTCATGGTTGAATTTAATTGGGATAATAGCTAAAGCTATAATTTTATGTATTAACTAAAAAGGTAGATGATTTATTTCATAAAACGTTGCTTTGCTCTTCAACAATCGCTATTTTTTGTCCATTAAACGCAAAAAAGGAGTCAAACACAACGTTAGACTCCTTCAAAAAACGATAGCGATTAATTATTTATTGCTTTACTATTCGACTCAAATAGGAATGTTTACTATCCTCGATTTCTATGAAATAAATACCTGCTTTTAAGTTACTCAAATCAATTTGATGATTTGATATAACACCATTGTTACATAATTGCCCAAACACATCTACCACTCGATATTTCCCATTTCCTTCAAAATCGCCTGTGACATTTACAATAGAATTAGTAGGATTAGGAAAAAAGAACAAAGTACTTTCTACTTTGGTTTCAATACCGGTAGCCGTAGCGCTTCTATTGACACTCACTCCTGCATCGGCATGCGCAATCCACAACGATCCTTTTTTGTCTATAAGAATTTCATCGTTCTGTGCACTCAATAATTGCGATACTGTTGTTGGGTGAAGGAACTGAAAATTACCATTAAAGTATTTGTACACTCCTCCATTGCCGTCACTCATATTGAAGTAAACCGTATCCTGATTAAAATCAATGTCAACAACAAAGTCGTTTGTTTGTGCATTCGGTAATCCAATAACTGTATACTGTGTTCCATCATAATACATAGCTCTGCTATTGTTCGCCCCAAACCAAATCGTATTATTTTTATCAGCAACAATTGTTTGAATTGCTTCTGCTCCCAATAGTTGTGGTACTGTATTATGGTCAATAACAACTGAAGTGCCGAAATCAACATCATACTGAATAACTCCTTTACTGGTTCCTATCCACAACGTACGTCTTTGTTTGTCATATTTCAACGATAAGAAATAACGACTAGGAATATTTCCAATAACCTTGGTAGTCGAAATTCCATCGTATTTCAACAGTCCATCACCATTCACCATCCAAATTGTGCCATCGGGCATAACATCATAATCGTAAACATCATTCGACAATCCATTCAAAAGTTTAGGTACAGCATCAAACTTAGTTCCATCATATATGTACATCATGTTCCCGTAATCGATGTAATACATATTCCCATTCAAAAACTTAATATTTCCGGCCATATTGTACTTCGATGGAATGGTTAGATATGGGGTCCAGTTTTGCGAAGCCTCATCATAATTAAGGAGCTGATTGGCAGAAGCAATAATTACACCTCCAGTGGGTTTTTCTGCAACAGCACGAATGTGATTCGAAGCAAAGGGATATTGACGTGCATCAACTGTGCTGCTTGTTGAAGAGGAAAGTGTATACAACATTACCTCCGCAGCGGTATTAAAATAGTATGTGTTGTTTTGTATACGCAACAAGCGTGATGCCATTGCTTGTTGTGGGACCGACTGAATAAAATCCCAACCTGTACCGTTCCATTTGTACACATTATTCATATCGGAAAAAAGAATCAACTCATCGGCTTCATTACGAATAATATTCACCACATTCTCGCCCTGTTGCAAACCGATAGTGGCTTTTCTTAAAATGCCATTTTTTTGATGAATAACAATTTGATTGGCATTTTGCAAAATGCAGGTGGCGCTATCAATGGTGAATAGCGAAACAGCAATTGGAGAACAACCTTGAAAAATGATATTTAGCCCCAATTCTCCGGGCCCCAATGTTGCCGTATCTATTGGATTTTGAAATGAATCAATTACAGTTCCGGTAACAACATCAGTAATCAGGTTAGTTGCTCCATTAAAGACTGCTATTTTTTGCTGAGTTAAAAAATCGAAACCCCATGCATTGTATACCCATGCGTTTGAAGGTGCATCATTGATTTTTGTGTATGTACCATTGTCTGGATTAAAACGAAAAAGTCCTAGATCAGATTCCATCCAAATTTTACCGAAATGATCGAAACGCATATTCTTCAAAAACATATTATGTGGGAACGGATACGATTCGAATGAGGTTCCGTTCCAACGGGCCAATCCATTGTCGTAGGTGCCAATCCATGTATCACCGGTGAGCGCATTGGTAAGCACTTTTTCTACAGAAGACGATAACAACCCGACTTCGCCTTTGTGGATGAATGTTTTCTGCCCAGTAGTTTGATTAATTTTAATGATTCCACCCTTTGCAGTTATCCATAACGTGTTATTCTTCACTAATGCATCGGTGGTAGAGGTAATGTTGGAAAAATTCTCCCAGCCTGCGGCAAAAGATTTGCTTACCATAAGCAGCGACAATACTACAATGGGAAAGAAATTGCTTTTTGATTTCATATACTTTGAATTTTGTGACTGTAAAGGAAGTCTTCATTTGCAATATAACACAATCTGTTTATCGATTAATATTAAAAGTCTGATATCCAATAAACCTTATGCATCTAAATTGTGAGCTACACATTGTATTTCGATAATTATAACTATTTTAGAATACAAAATAAAGCGAAACAACATATGTTTTGACGCATTTTAAATTAAAAGTCATGAAAAAAGCATCTTCTGCACTTTATGAACTCGTTCAATCGATGAGTCTCTCCGAGAAAAGATATATTCAATTATACCTTACCAAACACAGTAAAGAAGCTACAAACCGATATACTGAATTGTTTGAACAGCTAAGCAAAGCAAAATCATATAACGAGCCGTTGCTTTTTTCGCAATTTCCCAAAGGGACAACAAAAAACGATTACGCAGTACTCAAAAAGCAACTCTACGAACAAATACTCCATGGCTTAGCAACGTATGATTTGTTTGCTAACCCCGAACAACAGTTATCGCGAGGAATTTATGAATGTAGAATTCTAATGCAAAAAGGACTCTTTCAACAGGCAGAAAACAGAATTAACACGCTGTCGAAAAAGGCCGATGAAATGGACATTCAAGAATTAAAACTGCAGATCCATCAACTTAAACTACAACTGATAGCGCGCAACTATTATCGACATACAAAAGAATCGACTATAGACGAGTGGCAACAGGAAGCTGAAGCTATTCTTCAAAAAACGCGAACGTCTATTCAGTACAAATACTTAAGCAATAAAGTGTATCAAATGCAGTATGCCAGTGGTGTTCGTGGTTCTGCGTTAGCCAAACGAATGGAAAGTATTACACAACAAAATGCGTTTATGGATATCAAAAATGCAACAACACAGCGCGCACGACTAGACTATTTCCAAATCAATGCCCTTTATCATTTTACCAATTCTGAACCGCAAAAGGCCTATGAATACAATAAAAAACTACTTGAAGAATTAGAAGCAACGCCATTATTGATGCAAATTAATGCCGATAGATATTTCGCTGTGCTCAATAACTTTTTGATTGACTGTTTTATTTTAAAAGAATTCAACACATTAGAGGAAGGACTGGAAAAACTGAAAGGGCTCAGCAAAATCAACACCTTCCGGAAACTTTCGAATTTTGAAGCCAATAGTTTTCGCCTCAGTACACAGCTACAATTAAACTATTGGATGGAACAAGGAAACTTCAATAGTATTATCCGAAGTATACCGGAAGTGCAAAACGGCATAAAGCGCTTCGAACAAAAAATTGTAATCCATACACGGTTCACACTATTATATTTGTTGGCTTACGGTTGCTTTATTGTTGAAAAATATGACGATGCCATTGACTTGCTTCAACCCATCTTACAGGAAAAAGAGACCAAGGTGGTGGAAGACATTCAGTTTGGTGCACGTATGTTACAAATGCTTTGTTTCTTCGAGAAAAATGAAATGCTTTTAGTACAATCCTTCATTCAATCTTTACGCAAAACTATACTTCAAAAAAAACTAAATCTACCTGTCCACAAACTTGTGATTAAGCATATACAACAAGCGAGCAAAGGAAAATTAAACTATGCCGTTTTGATGGAAAAAATAGATGAAACCATTAATACCCATGGACAAAAGAACGAACTCAACTTGTTTAACTTTTTACTTTGGACAAAAGCAAAAAGGGAAAACAATCGAATGAAAGATGTTTGGTAAAATAAAAAAGCCAACCCTTTAGAGCTGGCTTTCCATTTTATCTGTCAACAAATTAACTCAACACACTTCTTGAAATCACAATACGCTGCACCTCCGAAGTTCCTTCGTAGATTTGCGTAATTTTCGCATCGCGCATCAAACGCTCTACATGGTATTCTTTCACAAAACCATATCCACCGTGAATTTGAACAGCTTCAACTGTTGTGCGCATCGCCACTTCCGAAGCAAACACTTTTGCCATTGAAGAAGCAACATCATAATTTTCGTGCGCATCTTTCAATGCAGCCGCTTTGTATACTAATAAACGTGCAGCTTCAATTTCGGTAGCCATATCTGCCAATTTAAATGCAATGGCTTGATGTTGGATAATCTCTTTCCCGAAAGCTCTACGTTGTTTAGCGTAATCAGCCGCTAACTCATAAGCTCCGGCTGCAATACCTAATGCTTGAGCAGCAATACCAATTCTTCCTCCGGCCAAGGTTTTCATGGCGAATTTAAAACCGAACCCTTCTTCTCCGATACGATTGGCTTTTGGCACTTTTACATCATTGAACAACAACGTGTGGGTATCCGAAGAACGAATCCCTAATTTATCTTCTTTTTTTCCAACTATAAAGCCTTCCATGCCTTTCTCTACAATCAGTACATCAATACCTTTACTGCCTTTCGATGGATCGGTTTGCGCAATAACTAAATAAATAGAAGCGCAACCTCCGTTCGTAATCCAGTTTTTGGTTCCGTTCAAAATGTAATGGTCACCTTTATCAACGGCAGTTGTACGCTGCGATGTTGCATCTGAACCTGCTTCCGGCTCACTCAAACAAAAAGCACCTAACTTCTCTCCTTTCGCTAATGGCGTTAAATATTTTTGTTTTTGCTCTTCATTACCGAACTCTTGTAAGCCCCAGCACACCAAGGAGTTGTTCACCGACATCAATACAGATGACGAGTTGTCGATTTTAGAAATTTCCTCCAAAGCAATTACATAGCTCAACGTATCCAATCCACTTCCTCCGTATTTTGGATCTACCATCATACCTAAGAAGCCCAATTCTGCCATTCCTTTTACTTGCTCTGCCGGCCAAATTTGATCGCTGTCGCGTTCAATCACTCCGGGTTTACAAACGCTGTTAGCGAAATCGCGAGCAGCTTTACGAATCATCAAATGTTCTTCTGTTAATGAAAAGTTCATGGTAGTGTTTTTTGCGTGGCGAATATAAACAAATTGAGACTGAAACGAACAAAGAAAAAGGCTTGCTAAAAAAGCAAACCTTTCAAATCATGAATAGCTAACGAATTAGCCTCAATTCCTAGCAATGATTACAATAGCAAACCCGCTAAAGTGGCCGACAGATAAGACGCCAATGTACCACAAAGTAAGGCTTTTAGTCCCAGCTTAGCCAAATCAGCTCTACGCCCGGGTGCAATTTCACCAATACCCCCAATTTGAATACCCACCGAAGAAAAATTCGCAAAACCACACAGGGCAAAACTGGCAATAGCCAATCCTTTTGGTGTTAAGGATGCTTTTAAAGAAGTTAAATTCATATAAGCAACAAATTCATTGATGGTTAATTTTTGTCCCATCATGGTAGCTACATTCGTAACGTCTTGTTGTGGAACACCCATCGCATATGCCATTGGCCAAAAAATCCAACTAAAAATCATATTTAAACTCAAACCGGTATAAACATGCCCAAGAATATAATTTAGAAATGCAATCAAACCAATGAATCCAATCAACATCGCAATCACGTTTATTGAAATTTTCATACCATCACTCGCACCATGTGAAACGGCATCAATCAAACTGCCATAGGTACTTTTCACTTCAATCGACACCTTTCCTTTGGTTTGCGATTCTTCCGTTTCAGGATAAACAATTTTTGAAATCACTAATGCACCCGGTGCAGCCATCAAACTCGCTGCTATTAAATATTCCGCAGGTACACCCATATTCACATACACAATCAAAATTCCACCGGCAATACAGGCCATACTTCCGGCCATAGAAGCCAGTAACTCGCTTTTGGTCATGCCTTCTAAATACGGACGAATCATTACCTGTGCCTCAACCTGACCAACAAAAGCAGATGCCACGTTGGATAAAGCCTCAGCTCCACTCGCTTGCATAATGAAGTGCACCCCACGTGCCACAATAGCTACTAATCGTTGCATTAATCCAATGTGATACAATACCGCCACAATCACACACACCAATATAATAGTAGCAGGAATATTAAAAGCGAAAATAAAGGCATTGTTAGGTCCGAATACCTTTCCCGCCTCAGCAGGATTTGGCAATACACCGCCAAAAACAAACATGGCGCCTTCCCGTGCAAAGCCTTCAATTTTCTCCATTCCATGTCCTAACATTTGGAAGAATCGAGTCACCATTGGCACCTTCAAAATAAACACTGCCAATACCAATTGTAATGCTAAACCGCTCAATACTAAACGATAGTTAATCGCTTTCCGATTGTTTGAAAACAAAAAGGCTATCGCCAAAATCAGGACTATCCCTAATAGACCAGTAAATCTTTCCATGTGCTAGTTTTGATTAGCGCAATGTAATTATTTTTTTATTTCTAGAACTGATTGGATAAAAATAGCGGTTCGTTGATTATTAACTTAACGTAAAGTGTTTATTAATAAAAGGATATAAATTGAAGTTAAAACCAATCTATTATGTCCAAACCAATTTCGCTTTTACTTGTGCTTTTGTTAGGAATAGCTGCATGTAAAAAAGATACCAAACAGGCTGAATCCGAATACCCGCATACACCACAAGACGATTTATTGCATTTAAACGAGATCCAAGTTATTGCCAGCCATAATAGCTATCGACTACACACTACCGATACTGTGTTCAAATACCTATACCAAATTCAAAGCTTTTTACCTTCGAACATGGATCCTGATGGGATAGACTACACCCATGTTGATTTTGATGAACAGATGAATAACTATGGCATTCGTGGCTTAGAAATTGACATTTACAATGATCCGAATGGAGGCGATTTTGCGAATAGAAAAATACACGACTTTGTAGATCTCCCTATTGCATCAAGTGTGGCGGATTTGAATACACCGGGATTTAAGGTATTGCACATAAAAGATGTGGACTACAACACCCATTACTTCACATTTAAAAAAGCATTAGAAGCTGTAAAAAATTGGTCGGATGCCCACCCATACCATTTGCCATTATTTATCAATGTTGAAACAAAACAGGATGCACCGGGCGATAACTCTACTTTGGCCGGATTTGGTTTTCAGAAAGCAATACCTTGGAGTGCAAGCGCTGCAGATAAATTGGATGAAGAAGTAAAGGCTGTATTTGGAGAAAGTACGGATAAATTAATTACTCCCGATAAACTGCGTGGCAACTTAGCTACGCTTGAAGATGTAGCCAAACAAAAAAAATGGCCAACGTTATACGATAGCCGAGGAAAAATCATTTTTATCATGCAAGGAAATGCAGAGAGTTATTACAAAGCAAACCACCCTTCATTAATTGGAAGAACTATGTTTGTATATGCTACACCGGGTACACCTGAAGCAGCATTTGTGATTTTGAATAATCCAACTTCACAAAAAGCAACGATTACGCAACGCGTTCAAGAAGGCTACATTGTACGTACCCGCTCTGATGCCGACACTCAAGAAGCTCGCACCGGTGATTACACTGATATGAATAATGCCTTTAGCAGTGGCGCTCAAATTACCTCTACAGATTATTATCGCCCCGACCCAAGAGGTGGCATTGATAGTGGTTGGACGACATTTAGCGTTAAATTCCCTGAAGGTTCAATCGCCAGAAAAAATTCGGTGAATGCAACTGGAATTGATGTGGATGTGAGAATTGTGAAATAGTTATTCTACACCAAATTTATACACACAAACCGAATAATAGTTTGCACCCGGCAATAGAACAGTAGATGGGAAACTCGGTTGATTGGGTGAATCTGGAAAATGCTGTGTTTCTAAACAAAAAGCAGTTCTAAAGGAATAGGGTTTACCACATTTACCGATATCACCGCCATTCAAAAAATTTCCGCCATAAAACTGAAGACCGGGCTCGTTCGTCCATACTTCTATAGTTCTGCCGCTCAAGGGCTCCGTTACTTTTGCAGCAAAGCTTAATCCCTCTGCATTTTTTGTTGTACTGTTCAACACGAAATTATGATCATACCCATGTCCAAAACTAAGCTGTTGGTTTTCTTGTTGAATATCTGTTTTAATCGTTTTGGGCGTTCTGAAATCAAAGGGTGTACCATTCACTGGCTCTGATATTCCGGTTGGGATCAATCCTTCATCTACCGGAGTATATGCATCGGCATTGATGTGTAGAACATGATCGTTAATGGGTCCATTGCCTTCACCACATAAATTGAAGAACGAATGATGTGTTAGATTCACCACCGTTGGCAGATCTGTAGTTGCCGAATATTCTACTTTCAATTCATTCGAATCAGTGAGGGTGTAAATAACTTTTACATTCAAATTTCCCGGATAACCTTCTTCGCCATCAACCGATAAATAACTCAATTCAAGCGTTTGTGCATTGATTTGCTTCGCATCCCAAACCACAGCATTGAAACCCTTTCCACCACCATGTAAATGATTAACTCCATTGTTAGTCGCTAATGTATACGCTTTACCATTTAGGGTAAACTTTCCATTCGCTATTCGATTGCCGTAACGTCCTATCAATGCACCAAAATAAGGCTCTTTCGCTTTCAAATAATCATCAATAGATGAAAAACCCAACACAATATCCGCTAAGTTGTCTTGCTTATCAGGTGTTTCAAGCGAAACCACTTTACCTCCATAATTGGTAATAGTGACCGATAGTCCGTTTCTATTCGCTAACGAGAAAAGATGCGCTTGCTTCCCGTCAATCAACTTTTCAAAATTGTCTGAATTCAATGTTGTCTTCATCACCTGATTTGCAGTTAGTCGTTTAAAAGTATTGATTTCTTCTGTGTTGTAAGGCGTTCCATCGGGATATAACAAATCGTGAAACCACAATTTTGGCGGAGCAGTTCCCGGCTTCGAATTCCAAGGATAGATAGTTTGTGTTTTACCGGAAACAAATCCCCAATTCAAACAACCTACATGCTTCGCATTGAAAACAGGTAAACAACTTTGTACTTTACTATTCATCTTTCTGGCCATCCACTCAGTACAAATCAATGGTCGTCCGCGTTTCTGCAAAGTATTGATTTGAGCGGAAAGTAAATTCGCATCGAAGTAATTGTGAAATGTAATGATGTCGGAGTTCTTTAGTTGAAAGTTCTTAATGGTTGCGAAAAAAATCCAAGTGCCGGAGGTGAGTGGTTGAGTAGGATTCACTTCACGTGCCCAACGAAAAATTTCTTTCAGCAATGGAAGCGATTTCCGATTTAAAAATCGTGGCTTTACTTTTTGATTGGCGATTCCATTACCGGGCTCATTATACAAGTCCCAATACAAAATGCGTTCATCGTTTTTAAAAGTTGTAAGAATGTCTTTCACATACACCTCTAAACGATTCCATTCGGTTCTCTTTTTTGAATCCATCACAATGTCTGCCCCCGGACTTTGCACCCAACCTGAATTATGCACGCCAGGTGTGGGTTGCGGTTGCGGTCCAGATTTCGGATTTCGATTCCAACAATCGTCAAAGAAAACAAAAGAGGTTTTGATGCCGTGTTTATGCGCTATTCCTAGATAGCAATCGATTCGATATTTAAATCCATCCGGATCAGCTTTGTAGGCGAGGTCGTGCAAAAAAACGCGACAAGTATTCATTCCAATATCAGCCGCCCAACCGAGTTCTCTGTCGATAGTTACAGAATCAAATGTTTCCGCTTGCCACATTTCCAAAGGATTGATAGCTGTGCTCGGAATGAAATTACAACCCACAATCCATGGCTGTGCAGCATACCATTGGTTCGTCTTTTCTTTGCTCCATTGTTGTGCTGTGGCGAATTGAGTAATGCAGAGATAAATCCAAACAAAACAAACTATCCGCTTATACAACATAAAACTAGATTTAACTTAAATTTCGTTGTGTGATTTTTTGATGTAACGACACATGATATATAGTGAAGTACAACATTTCGCGAGCCGTCATCTTGCCCAACAATGGATGTGGTAATACCACTTCATCGAGGAGTTGTTCGTTGTAATTCGCAACTCTAGACGTAATTTTTTGAACCACTTGTAGGAGCGAATTGACTAGAGGCGTGCGCTTCTCGAAGGCTATTGTTTTCGGAACAAATGAACCGGATGCTTTTGCACCATTAGCTAGAGTACCTTCGTATTTTTGCACAATCTCTTCGTAGGTTTTAGACGGACGATTCGCTTTCCCGAAAAGTAATTTCACAATAAATGGGGGTAATGAAAACGCCAACACCAAAGGCTTTGCGCTTCTATACAAATGATCGAGTTGTTGACCGGCTGTCCATTTTCCGTTTTCGGATTTTGTAAAATCGGCCTCGCTTAACGAAAGCACATACGTTACAAACGACTGATGGTTTCCGGTAAGTTGATTGACTAATTCTTGCTTTTGCATAATTGCTATTTTTGGGAGAATTACATTAGTGGTCGGACTTCGATTTTATCACCATCTAAAAAGGTGGGACATTCTTTCGCAATTTCAACTGCTGCATTAAAACTTTCTGTTTGAATAATATAGAACCCGCCAACGCCTTCTTTCAAATCGCGCAAGGGAGATTCAACAACTTTGCCTTCAACCCATTCAACTATTGTTCCTTGCTCGGGCATTCCGTTTCCGGCAATAAAGAGTCCTCGTTCAGAAAGGTTTTTTGCCCAATTTCTGTGTGCATTAATAATGTTTTGAAGTTGCGCATCCTCCATGGGATAGCGCGTTAAATCTTCACGAATTAGCAGAATAAATTTTGGCATAGCCGTTTGATTATAGGTGAATCACCTCGCCAAAGGCAGCCGCAGTAGCCTCCATAATAGCCTCGCTCATGGTTGGATGCGGATGTATTGCCTTGATAATTTCATGTCCGGTAGTTTCTAGCTTTCTAGCTACAACCACTTCGGCAATCATCTCCGTTACATTCATTCCCACTAAGTGAGCACCTAACCACTCGCCATATTTAGCATCGTAAATCACCTTTACAAATCCATCTTTCGCTCCACTAGCCGAAGCCTTCCCTGATGCAGAGAATGGGAATTTGCCAACTTTTAAAGTATAGCCTTTTGCCTTCGCTTCTTCTTCGGTTAAACCAACAGAAGCTACTTCAGGCACACAGTACGTACAACTTGGAATATTACCGTAATCGATAGGTTCAGGATTTTTACCGGCAATTTTTTCTACACAAGTAATACCCTCTGCTGAGGCCACGTGCGCCAAAGCAGGACCTTTCACAATATCACCAATGGCATAAACACCAGGGATGTTGGTTTTATAAAAATCATCTACAACTACCAATCCTTTATCGGTTTTCACGCCTACTTCCTCTAAGCCAATGCCTTCGATATTAGTAGCAATTCCAACAGCCGAAAGCACAACATCGCAAGTAATTTTTTCTGTTCCGGTTTTTGTTTTAACGGTAACCACCGATTGTCCGTTCACTACTTCCACTTTCTCAACAGCGGCTCCGGTCATGATTTGAAGTCCTTTCTTTTTCATGATTTTCTCTACCTCCTTCGATACATCGGTATCTTCGCGCGGTAAAATCTTATCCATGAATTCTACTACCGTTACTTGCGTTCCCATGGTGTTATAGAAATAAGCGAACTCCATTCCAATAGCGCCAGAACCCATCACTACCAATGATTTTGGCTGTGTGGCTAAGGTCATCGCTTCACGATAACCGATAATATTTTTACCATCTTGTTTCACATTCGGCAATTCACGCGAGCGAGCACCAGTAGCCAAGATGATGTGTTTAGCAGCATAGTCTGCTTTCTTACCTGTTGCATCCGTTACTTCTACAATACCGCCTTTCTTCAATTTCCCGGCACCGGTAATCACATCAATTTTATTTTTCTTCATCAAAAACTGAATGCCTTTACTCATGCCATCGGCAACACCACGACTGCGTGAAATCACTTTTGAAAAATCAGCTTTCGCACCTCCTCCAACTTCAATACCATATTCAGAAGCATGATTTAAATATTCAAATATCTGCGCGCTTTTCAATAATGCTTTTGTTGGAATACACCCCCAGTTCAAACAAACACCACCCAAATTTTCTTTTTCTACTACTGCTGTTTTCAACCCTAACTGTGCTGCACGAATAGCCGCTACATATCCTCCGGGTCCGGTTCCAATAACTATCAAATCGTAATTCATGATATCAATTTTTATGCAAGATAAAACAATTGGGAAATTCGCCAATTTCAGGAAAAGCGATTACCCTTTGTAGCCGAAACGCTTCAAATCTAATTCGTTGTTGCGCCAACCATCACGCACTTTTACGAATAAATCCAGGAACACTTTTTTATCGATAAACCCTTCAATCTGTTTGCGCGAAGCTGTGCCTAATTTATTGATGGCTGAACCTTTCGCACCGATAACGATGTTTTTTTGTGAATCGCGCTCCACATAAATTACACAGCGAATGCGGTCCATAGATTCTAACTCTTTGTATTCTTCCACTACAACTTCACAGGCATACGGAATTTCCTTTTCGTATTGCAGAAAAATATTTTCGCGGACAATTTCTGCTACGAAATAGCGCATATTGCGATCCGTCAAATCTTCCTTGCTATAATAGGCGGGCGATTCAGGCATAAAAGGCTTCACCATTTCAATAATACCTTGCGTGTTGAAATTCTCTTTAGCTGAAACTGCAATAAATCTGGCACCTGGAATGAGACCCTCCCATCGTGCTTGAATAGCAGGTATTTCGGCAGGTTTGCATAAATCGACTTTGTTCAACACAATAATCACCGGCAATTTCGACTGACAACACTGTTGTATCAAGAACTGTTGCTCATCTTCCGATTGATACTTATCGGTAATTAACATCAGCACATCCGCATCTTCAAACGCTTCATGAATATAATTATTCATGGTGCGGTGTAATTCGTAAGCCGGCTCGTTTACGTAGCCCGGGGTATCGGAAAACACCACCTGACAATCGTCCTGATTTACTAAGCCAATCAAGCGACCACGTGTGGTTTGTGCCTTTGGCGAAATGATGGATAGACGCTCTCCTATCAGTCCATTGAGCAATGTAGACTTGCCCACATTTGGCAATCCAATAATATTTACAAAACCTGCTTTATGCATCATGTTGTAAATAAAAGCAAAATATATTTGGAATCGGATAAAAGCAGACTAGACCTCACCCTCATCGCGGAAGGGCGCAGTTGGTAGCGCGTTGGGCGCATATCCGCCATAGGCGGACGTCAGTTCGAATTGCGCTT
>CAYNMP010000029.1:0-37501 GCA_964398475.1 uncultured Chitinophagaceae bacterium
AGCGAATGGTAAAACTACATACAGAAAGATCACTATTGCTGAATAATAGCAACAGCGAAATAGCATACAGAAAGAGTCGCACTATTGTGCGGCTCTTTTTTTTGTGTATTACCAAAATAAATTTGTGAGGAAGAGTATATTTCTGTATGCAGTAAAATAAAAAAGGCCCCAGTTTCCTGAAGCCTTTTTTATGTACCCGGGGCGGGAATCGAACCCGCACGACATTTAAGTGTCACAGGATTTTAAGTCCTGCGTGTCTACCAGTTCCACCACCCGGGTGACACTGTTTTTAATCAAAAAGGTGTGCAAGATCGCTCACACACCTTTTAATGTTTGAGCGGGAGACGAGGCTCGAACCCGCGACCTCCACCTTGGCAAGGTGGCGCTCTACCAACTGAGCTACTCCCGCATGATTTAAAGAACAAACCGCCTTTTATTCAGCGATTGGACGGCAAATATATTCGCATCAATTGAAAATACAAACTTTTGTTTTTAAAAATCTTTAAACTTTTTATTTCCTGCTTATAATTATTCTGTTTTGCGTAAAAAATAAGCCATTTTTGGTTTGTGAATACAACTACAACTCCTTGTTGATTAAAATACACACATGGAAAATATCTTAAACGAAGCTGTTAAAGCTCAATTTGTTCATCGATTGGAGCAATTGAACGAAAATAGCAACGGGAAATGGGGGGTAATGACGGTCAATGAAATGTTGGCGCACTTAAATGATGCTGTCCGTATCAGTATGGGTATGAAATCGGCCGTAGATAAATCAAATTTTTTTACACAGAAAATAATGTTTCCTGTAGCTGTATACATAATGCCGTTTTGGCCTAAGGGAAATCCAACAGCACCAGAAATGATGGCTTCCCAAGAAGGCTCTACGCCAAAAGATTTTTATACTGAACTTTCGTTTTTGCTGAAAATGCTCGATGTATTTGCAGAACGAGAACCGAATAAGTTTCATCCACATCCCATGTTTGGACCATTAACCAAAACACAATGGGCCGATTTGCTCACAAAACATATCCATCACCACCTTAAACAATTTGGCGTATAGTAATTATGAGTACACATAAAGTAAATATTTTGGCCATAGGTGCTCATCCCGATGATGTAGAGTTAAGTTGTTCAGGAACCATACTGGCGCATATTGCGCAAGGATATACCGCTGCTATTGTTGATTTAACGCATGGAGAATTAGGAACACGAGGCGATGCAACAACCCGTTTAGCTGAAGCCAAAGCAGCAGCAGCTATATTAGGGGTAGCGCACCGCATTAATTTAGGCTTTAAAGACGGGTTCTTTCAAAACGATGAATGGCATCAACGCGAATTAATCAAGGCGATTCGCCGCTTTCAACCCGATATCGTTTTAGCCAACGCAGTCTACGACCGCCATCCCGATCATGGCCGAGCTGCGCAACTCATTCGCGATGCTGCATTTCTTGCCGGCTTGCCTAAAGTTCAAACACAATGGGAAGGAGAGGAGCAAGTAGCTCATCGCCCTAAAGCTTTGTATCATTACATTCAATCTTTAGATGCAAAAGCCGATTTTGCCGTAGATATCTCTGCGTATATGGATAAAAAAATGGAATCTATTTATGCTTATGCTTCGCAATTTTTCGACCCCAATTCAACGGAAAAAAACACCTTTATCTCTTCGCCCGAATTTTTAGAATTTGTAAAGGCCCGCGCTTCTAACTTTGGTGTACCCATTGGTGTGCGTTATGCCGAAGGATTTACCGCCAATAAGTTAATTGGAGTAAATAATTTGTTTTCGTTGATATAAAGCAGTTATAGATCGAAGGTATTCGGATACTTGCCTTTTAGCGCAGTAACGGATTCGTCAACCTTAGTAGCCAATTCCGTTTTATATGCCGCTATCTTTGTTGATACTGTTTCATCGGAGGTGCCAATAATTTGTGCGGCTAAAATACCCGCATTTTTCGCACCATTCAAAGCCACTGTAGCCACCGGAACTCCCGAAGGCATTTGGAGTATGGAAAGCACCGAGTCCCAGCCGTCTATCGAATTACTCGATTTCACCGGCACGCCAATCACAGGCAATTCCGTTATCGAAGCAATCATACCCGGAAGGTGAGCTGCCCCACCGGCTCCGGCAATAATCACTTTTATGCCACGGGCTTTTGCTGTTTTCGCAAATTCTACCAAGCGAAGTGGCGTTCTATGCGCACTCACTATAGTAAGTTCATAATCAACGCCTAACTCGTTTAAAATGCCTGCCGCCTCTTCCATTACCGGCAAATCGCTCTGACTGCCCATTATTATGCTTACTCGTATTTGTGCCATGATAACGTAACTATATTTTTTGTAATGCGTAGGTAAATATATGAAACATTACATAGCCAACATGTGCTAATTGGAAATTCTCATCACCTTGGGTTTGTTTTCTTTTAGTCCATGCATTAATGAACTTAAATTGTTCTACCCATGAAAAAATCATTACTCTTCTTTGTCCTTATCGGCAGTATTTCATTAATACAGGCGTTGCCTTCCGAAGTGTATGTGGCCTATCAATTAAAAGACGGGGAAAAAGTAAAGGAGATTGCCGAGCGTTTTCATGTTCCATTTGCAAAACTTATCGCTTATAATAAACAATGGCAAACCGATGGCATCAAGCCGGGCTGCACCGTTCGTATTCCCACAGAACATATCAAAAAAGTGGTGAACATCGATAACGAAATTTTGTACGAAAACAAAAACGAGTTGGCCGACATCGATAGTCTAAAAAAGATTCAAGAGCAGGAGATGGGTTTAGCGCTCGATTTTAAAATGATTCCACACAAACTGTATGTGAACATTAATGTGGTGAATTTACAATTGGTGAATTTAAAATCTTCGCGACCGGTAAGCGATATTGAAATTATTTTCTCTGATGGCACAAGCACCATGCTTACCTCAACAAACGATCAAATGCAGCTCTTAACCAGTTTAAAGCGCAATAGTTTTGTCTCCAATAACATGAATTTGGCGCTTGACCATTGATAATTTTTCGAGCAAGGAAGCTTTGTCGTTGTCTACAATCGTTACATGTCCCATTTTTCGTCCGGGTTTTGTAGTGGATTTTCCATATTGATGTACATACACACCTTCCATAGCCAATGCTTTATCTAAGCCTTGGTAAATCGTATTGCCTTGCGTTCCCGCCTCGCCAATCAAATTGTACATGGCCGAAAAACCTCTGTTCGTAGGTATTCCAAGCGGCAGTTCTTGAAAAATACGCAATTGCATATCGTACTGCGAAATCAAATTGCCTTCAATGGTTTGATGTCCGCTATTGTGCGCCCGCGGTGCAATTTCGTTTACCAGTATTTCATCGTTGGTCGATAAGAATAACTCTACAGCAAACAAACCGGGAGATTGTAAGGCTTTTACCGCTTGCAGTGCAATGGTTTCCGCTGTTTTAATTTGTTCGGAGGTGATGTCGGCAGGAGCAATTAAATAATCTACCAAATTCAATTTTGGGTCGAACACCATTTCTGTAGGTTCGTACACCACGGTTGCGCCATCGATGCCAACCCCAACAAGCACCGCAATTTCTTTTTTAATGTCTACCATTTTTTCGAGCAACGATGGCTCGGCAAATGCACGTGGTAAATCATCAGCACCAAATAATAACTCAACCCCCTTGCCATCATAGCCACCGGTGCGCAACTTATTGGCAGCCGGCAGAAAATCTACATTTGCCTCAATAACTGTTTTATTATCTGTCAATACAAATGGTGCAGTAGGAATATGGTGATCGGCATAAAACTGTTTTTGTATGCCCTTATCCTTAATAATAGCAATGGCTTCAGGCGATGGAATTACCTTCACGCCTTCTTTTTGCAATTGAAACAGTGCTTCAATATTGATGTTTTCAATTTCAATGGTGAGCACATCTACTTGTTTGCCAAAAGCATAAACGGTATCATAATCGCGAATATCGCCAAGGCTGAAATGGTGACAGAGATGGGCAGCAGGGCAGGTCGCATCATTTTCCAACACAAACGTTTCCAGTGTAAAATTTCCGGCTGCTTGCAATAGCATTCTTCCTAATTGTCCGCCTCCTAAAATTCCCAGTTTCATCATTGCTTTTGCTTGTGGCGCAAAGAAAAGGAAAGAAACGGAAAGTGGGAATCAATTTAATATTTATGATTTTTTGATTTAAGATTTAAGAAGGGAGGATTTATGATTTGGGCGTGTTATCGGGCTGTACGTTGCAATCTTTGTCCATGGGAATGGCCAAAGGATTTCCACTGCCATCCCGCACGCGGGCATTGCGGTTCATTGATTAACTATTGCAAAATTTTTACCTATGGTCGGTGTTATCACAATTACTGTTCGGAAGATGAGAATTTGCGAATAAATTATAGAATGAAACCGTCACTTCGATCCGCCAGAGGCGGAGAGAAGTCTCTGTCTATGATTCACTGAGATTTCTCCACTCGCGGACTCGGTCGAAATGACGAAAATTTTTCTTCCGAACACTTGTAGTGTTATCACCGACCATTTTTTTTCATGCCATGCTATCAGCTCTCAGTATAGTTTTGGTTGGTGGCGGAACACCAACCAAAGGAAAAACAAGAAAAGTTACTTTACTTCCTTAATCATTGGCAAGCTCTGTATTTTAGTTTTTATTTCTACTCTCTGTGTACACGTATTTTGATTTCCGGAAGCATCAGTAACTGTCCAAATCACAGAAGTTATTCCAGCCGGAAATAGAGGAGGGGCATTCTTTACAACACTTTGAACAGCGCAATTATCCGATACTGTTGGATTGCCTATAGATAATGCCATACTGCTAGCAGTAGAAGGGCTCATGGACCTGCTTATATTCGCAGGACAAACAATTGTTGGTTTTGTGGTATCGGATTCACTGATTACGGTATACGTTGCTTGTCCGCTACATCCATTTGCATCAACAACATTTACAGTATACGTACCATTACCTAATGCGGTGAAATTGCCAATCAATTGATTGGGGCCTCCATTGAGTCTATAGGTGTAAGGCGCTGTACCTCCAACAGCGTTTACATTGATAGCGCCATTTTTCGCTTTGCAAGTTGCATTGGTTACTGTACCTAACAATTGTAACTGATCTGCACGGCCAATACTTACTGTGTTCTGGCCAATACATCCTCGTGCATCGATAACAGTTACAGAATAATTTCCGGATACTAAGCCGGTGATGGTTTGGGAATAAGCCGTAAATCCATTTGGTCCCGACCAAACGTAAGTATATGGTGCAACGCCAACCGGATTCATTATCGCTTTTGCAGTTCCGCTGTTGAGACCACATGTTGCAGGCGTAGCAACAAAATTAACGCCCGTTTTCGGACAATTGCCCGATACCGTAACATTAAAGGAGGTAGCACTGGTAGCCGATATTGGACATTGATTGTCTTGTGCATTGATGGTTACAGTATAGGTTTGTCCTAAGTGTGCTGCTGTTGGTGTAAAGCAAAAAGTGCCTGATGCAGCACCAGGCGTTGAATTGTTTACGGTAAATGTAGCTGCTTGAGGAGGCAGTCCGGAAACAGCGTTTAATGTAATGGCATTATTATCTACGTCTGTTGCCTGAATAGGAATACATAAGTTGGAGCCAACAGTTGCAATTTGTTGTGGTATTGGTGTAAGAACAGGAGGCGTGTTGCTACTGTTTTGTATCCAAAGTTGCATTTCATGCACCATTGCACCAATTTTGATACCCCCGCGAAACTCTTCGATAAGCACAGAAAGAACAGCTACTTGAGGCTGAGAGGGGGTGAAATTTATTTCTCCTGTGCTCGCATTGATTGTAACCGGAGTAGAGCTATACAAAGGGCTCGTTACACTTAGCCCTGTTGTATATGCAATAGGACTCGATGCGTTGGTTAAAGGATTTACTAAACTGTATCTTAGTTGATCACCATCCTTATCAAATGCCGTAGGCGAAATTACTGCAGAGCGGTTACTGCAGAAAAAAGCTACAGGGCGATTTAATATTTTGGGTGAATTGTCTTTGATTGTTAAATTAGGATTTAGTGTGGTGCTAAGATACATGTTTCGACTAGCCGGATTTTGCAAATTAGTTATTGCATTATTTCTACAGCAACCGCCTGTAAATGCCAAGGTGTAAGAACCATTGTTCGCCAATGGCGGAAAGGCTCTGGTGGCTTCGAAAATATGTTCTTCGCATCCTACAACTCCGCTGGTTGAACTACATCGCGATTGTTGACCCGGACAAAGGGGCGTTACATCAGTTTGAGATACTCTGTTTAAAGTAAAAGAAGATGCCGCTATTCCCGGACTTGATACTTCAAGCACTAAGCTTGACGACAAAGGTACACCACTACAATCTCGAATAATTTTTAACCTCACTTTATAATCATTTCCGCTGAGGTACTCATAACTGATTTCTCCCCCCATGAAGTGGGATGCCCAAGCGAATTGAACAGATAGAAATACTACGATAAAACTACTGAGAAACTTGATTTTACACATAACTTTTAATTGTTTGCGTAAATATAATTTTTATTGTTAATGTAGCTTGAGTGTATAAGAATTAGAGATGTTTCTCAATTAGTATATATCTGATGAATACATTTAAACTCCAACGTTAATCTTTGCATTATTCAACCCGTTGTCCAACCCTCTGAAATACAATTTTCATAAATGCAACATCCTATTGCAATTTCAACAGAAATACTATATTGCATAAAAAGTTTTTCGCCCATGAAATATATGCGTATAAGTATTGTTGTTGTTATTTTGGCTATTGCGTTTTGGTCGTGCAAGAAAGAGACACCTGCACCTGCGCAAAGTTCTTTAGCCGGTGAATGGTCTATCTCGCTTTTTTCGCCTCTAGGACCGAGCAACCAATCGTTGAATTTTTATACGAACACTTCGGGGAGTGGTAGTTTTTCGCCTTATGGTTTAGCGGTGGGTACTGGGCAGATTGCAAAAATTAAGTTGATTGAAGCAGAAAGTGGAAAGTACTACATGACCATCAATAATTTGGGGAATTGGGTATTGGATAGAAATGGTAGATCTGGTACTTATATTGCTTTTGAGGAGAAGTCAAGCGAAAAACGTCCTGATAATCTTTTCTTTTTTGAGAAGGTATTCAATACGGATAGTGCTTATTATATTCGTTCAGTTGCCGATAGTGCATACATCGCTTACTATCTTAATTTTCCAAATTCAACAGTGTTCATAAAAGGCACACCATCCAGCAGTTATGAAAACTATACTTGGGTATTACGGAAATAATGAACTTGCCCCTTTGGTTGGTGTTCCGCCACTAACCAATATTAAGGTGAGTTGACGTTTTCAATTGTTTAATATGCTCCCATTTTTAATCTTCCGAACACCAGTTGTGATGACAAGAATGATGGGAGAGGAACACAATTAACGCTTGTTACAAAGGTACTTTTGAAAGCCTTTGTAGATGCTTGGCGAGTAACCGTAAGGTCCGGCCATAATGTAAAAGCCAAACATAGGTTTGCCATCTAAACGGTATGTCATTGTATAACCAACATGCTCATAAACGCCTTGGGTTAATATACAGTATTTTTCTTTGTTTTCACTTTTTAATAGCTTTTTGAACTCTTCATCTGATACAATTTTAACCTCACCGGAGTAGTATTTTTTGAATTCAGTTAAACTGAATCCATTACTTGATTTAGCTACGTTGTGTTTTTCTAATGTATGTTCTTCCAAAACTAATAAGGTCAATTTTTTAAGGTCACATGAATGTGCGTTAAAACTGGCAAAACAGGTGTTGTTCTTAATGCCATTATCGTTTTCAGGGTAAAACACTTTGATATCATTACTTAGCAACCAGTTTACATTTAAAATGTGAATGGGAAGCATGGTGATTAATTCCTGTTTATTGATAAACGTTGGCTTGGAATCGTAAAAACTTGATATTGTATAAAACTCTGAAATCGAACTAATATCAATTGTTGAGCCAACAATATTATCGCCAACTGTCGATAAATCTAAAGGTTTTTTTTTGTTTTTATTGTACTTTGATATCAATTTGTCAACGTACGCTTGGTCAGACTTACCAAATCCTAGAAAACAATAATTTGCATCAGGCCCATCCTTAATAATAGTTAGTTTAGTAAGCATAAGAAAATACTTTTCTAGTTTTTTGCCAGCAAGTAATTCATTGGTAGTCATGAACTCTACATCATTAATTTTCCAATTTTCTTTTACATCTTCTTTGAAAGCAGTATTTAGCTCTTCGTCATTAGTGAGTAAAACGGTTGTTTTCCCATCTTTGAAATTAAAGGAAGGGAGATCTTTTTTATTGGCGAAGATTAGCTGTGCTTTTGACGTTGTAAGTGAAAACAGGATTACTAAGAGGGCAAATAAGTGCTTTTTCATGATTTTTAATTTTGTGTTGCGAATGTAATTTATTTGCTGCACGAGTGAAACATACTAATAAGGAAGGATCCTTCGCTCCGAGAACTTCGCTTGTCCCTTTGGTTGGTGTTCCGCCACCAACCAATTGTAAATATCCTTCGCTCCGAGGACTTCGCTCAGGATGACAAGTACAAAAGGAAGCAATATGCCCGCGTGCGTGATTGCAGTGGAAATCCTCTGCGGCTTCCCAGCGGCAGAGATTGGAACGGAAAGCGCGGAACACGCCCAGAGTCATGTATTGATTTAAGATGCAACTATTTACGACTTTCAGTTCTGCAAGGATGCTAAGCCTGATTGGATAGCCTTAAAATTAATGCTTTTCTAATTTAGACGATGTCTAAATAAACCTTATATTTGCCGTTTATAAGCGAACATTAAAGGAATTTGACTGTTAACGATACATGGCTGAACAAGACGAAATATTAACCCAACAGATTGATGGCGAGTATAAATACGGTTTCGTAACCGATATCGAGCAAGAGTTTGCCGAGAAGGGGTTGACGGAAAATACCGTTCGTTTTATTTCGGCCAAGAAGAATGAGCCGGAATGGATGCTGAATTGGCGTTTGGAGGCTTATCGCCACTGGCTGAAAATGAAGCAACCGACTTGGCAGAATGTGACGTTTCCGGAGATAAATTTTCAAGACATTATTTATTACGCGGTGGCCAAGAAAAAGGCGAAGTTGAATTCGTTGGATGAAGTGGACCCTGAAATCTTGAAGGTATACGATAAATTGGGCTTGCCGAAAGAAGAACAAAAACTGTTAGCCGGTGTGGCGGTGGATTTTGTAATGGATTCGGAATCGGTGTTTACGACCTTCAAATCTTCGTTGAAAGAGAAGGGTATTATTTTTTGCTCGATTGCGGAGGCGATTCAAGATCATCCGGCATTGGTGCAACAATATTTGGGATCGGTGGTGCCGGTGCGCGATAACTATTATTCGGCTTTGAACGCTGCGGTGTTCTCGGATGGTTCGTTTGTATACATTCCGAAGGGAGTTCGTTGCCCGATGGAGCTTTCTACCTATTTCAGAATTAATGCAGAGAACACAGGGCAGTTTGAACGTACCTTGATTATTGCCGATGACGATTCGTATGTGAGTTACTTAGAGGGCTGTACGGCTCCGAAGCGCGATGAAAACCAATTGCACGCGGCCGTTGTCGAGTTGATAACGCTGGAAAATGCGGAAATCAAGTATTCTACGGTGCAGAACTGGTATCCGGGCGATAAAGAGGGCAAGGGCGGTATTTATAATTTTGTGACGAAGCGTGGTTTGTGCAAAGGCAACAACTCAAAAATTAGTTGGACGCAAGTGGAAACGGGCTCTGCTATTACCTGGAAATATCCATCGTGTATTTTGAAAGGCGATAACAGTATTGGCGAGTTTTATTCGGTGGCTGTAACGAACAATTTTCAGCAAGCCGACACGGGTACGAAGATGATTCACATTGGGAAAAATACCCGTAGCCGAATTGTGAGTAAGGGTATTTCTGCCGGTAAATCGCAGAACGCTTACAGGGGTTTGGTGCAAGTGAATGCTACGGCTGAAAATGCGTATAATTTCTCGCAGTGCGATTCGTTGTTGATTGGCGATAAATGTGGAGCGCATACGTTTCCGTATTTAGATATCAAAAACAAAACAAGCAATGTGGAGCACGAGGCTACGACTTCTAAAATAGGGGAGGACTTGCTATTCTATTGCAATCAGCGCGGTTTGAGCACTGAAGAGGCGGTGAATATGATTGTGAATGGCTATTGTAAGGAAGTGTTTCGCCAGTTGCCGATGGAGTTTGCAGTGGAGGCGCAGAAGTTATTGGGAATTAGTTTGGAGGGCAGTGTGGGGTAATGTGCTAATGGGGAAATGAGCTAATGGGAATGAAGTAATGAAACAATTTAGCAATGAGGGGGAGATAATTGTGGAATTGCCCCTCTACTTTGGAGAGGGGTTGGGGTGAGGTCAAAATTGGAAGATAAGTTGTTTGAAGAATCGTTGTCAATAATCTTTTAAAGTAATAAATCTTAAATAAATAGTTAGATGTTAGAGATTCGAAATCTAAACGTAGCAATAGGCGAAAAGAAAATTCTTAAAGATTTTTCGTTGACGATTAATGCCGGTGAAGTGCATGCGATTATGGGTCCGAATGGAACCGGAAAATCTACGCTGGCTTCGGTTTTAGCGGGCAAAGCTGAATATGAAGTAGAAAGCGGGGAGGTGTTTTTTAATGGGGTGAATTTGCTAGAATTAACGCCTGATGCACGAGCATTGGCAGGTGTGTTTTTGGCTTTTCAATATCCTGTTGAAATTCCGGGTGTGACAACTACCAACTTTATGAAAGCCGCTGTGAATGCAAAACGCAAGCATGATGGATTAGAGCCATTAGATGCAAAATCGTTTTTGCAGTTGATGAACGAGAAACGTCAGATTGTAGAACTGGATAAGAGTTATTTATCGCGTTCGATTAACGAAGGGTTTTCGGGTGGAGAGAAAAAGCGAAACGAGATTTTTCAGATGGCTATGTTAAATCCAAAGTTAGCAATATTGGACGAAACCGATTCGGGCTTAGATATTGACGCACTGCGCATTGTAGCGAATGGCGTGAACTCGTTGCGTACCAAAGAAAATTCGTTTTTGGTGATTACACACTATCAGCGTTTGTTGAACTACATCGTACCCGATTTTGTGCATATTATGTATGACGGAAAAATTGTGAAAACAGGCGATAAATCGCTCGCTTTGCAAATGGAAGAAAAGGGATATGATTGGGTGAAAGAAGAATTAGCCGCAAACTAAATAGAAGGAAGACGTGAGTGCGACAATGATAAACGAAGATTTTAGAACAAAGGCAAAAGCATTTTTGCAAACGAACGGTATGCCTACCTCGCGCGATGAGGAATGGCGATTTACCAATTTGCGAAAATATTTGACGGATGCAACTACTCCAGGGGCAACTACAGTTGAACTTCCTACTTATTACCAAAGTTGTGAGGGTAATAAAATTGTGTTAGTAAATGGTGTGTTGGATGCAGAGCGTTCGCAATTCGATAATACTATTGAAGTGACGAATACCCATCCATTATTGGGTTCGGGGATACAAGAAGAAAATTATTTCACCGCTTTAAATGCAGCAAGCTATACAGATGCGCTATGTATTACAGTAAAGGGTGAAAATCAGCCGATACATATTTTTCATGTAGTTACTAAACCTGAATTTGTATTTCCTCGTATTTTGCTTTTCGCGAAACGCAGTAGCAGTGTGGTAGTGAACGAGTTTTATACTACAGCCTCCACAGCCAATGTTTCAGCGGTAGTTGAAGTGTTCTTAGAAGAGAATGCGAATGTAAATTGGCATGCTATTCAACATGATAATAGCGCATTGAATGTAGTGAATCATGTAGAAACGCAAGTGGCTCGTGATGCGCGGTTTCAGTATGTTTCGTTATCCCAGAATAGCCGATTTATCCGCAACACCATACAAGCACGATTGAATGGCGAAAACGCATATGCTTCGTTGAATGGATTTTATCAAACCGATGGCGAATCGTTAGTTGATAATCATGTATTGATTGATCACAAAGTACCGAATTGCGAAAGTCACCAGTTGTTCAAAGGCTTATTGGATGGCGAAGGAACAGGTGTGTTTAATGGCAAGATTATGGTGCATCAAGATGCGCAGAAAACCAATGCGTATCAATCGTCAAAGGCCGTGTTATTGTCGGAAACCGCTACTATTCATACCAAACCGCAGTTAGAAATTTTTGCGGATGACGTGAAATGTAGTCACGGGGCGGCTATTGGTCAGATGAATAAAAACGAAATTTTTTATTTCATGGCCCGAGGTATTGATGAAAAGAAAGCGGCAGCTATTTTGAATTATGCCTATGTAGTAGAATTGTATGAGCGCGTTTCAGACGAAAAGTTGAAAGCGTATTTGATTGATAAGTTGAAGAAAGAGTCGGATATCGACTTCTAATATAAAGTAGTATGGCAATTGATGTAGCCGCAGTGCGCAATGATTTTCCTATCCTTCACCAAACAGTGAATGGGAAGCCCTTGATTTATTTCGATAATGCGGCTACTTCACAAAAGCCAACAGTGGTTATTGATGCCATTTCCAATTATTACAAAAGTTATAACAGCAATATTCACCGTGGAGCACATCACTTGGCGAATGTTGCTACAGAGGCTTATGAGCAATCGCGCGATTTTATTGCTACATATATTAATGCGGCAACTAGTGCAGAAATCAACTTTGTGCGTGGTACTACAGAAGCTGTGAATTTGGTGGCTGCGGGTATGGCAAAGGAATTGAAACCCGGTGATGAGATTTTGATTTCAACTTTGGAGCATCATTCTAATATAGTGCCTTGGCAAATGGCCTGTGAAGCTTCCGGGGCAACGTTGAAAGTAATTCCAATCAATGATGCGGGAGAATTGCTGATGGAGGAATACGATAAGTTGCTGACCGAATATGTGAAAGTAGTTTCTTGTACTTATGTTTCTAATGCCTTGGGAACCATCAATCCTATCAAGGAAATTGTAGCAAAAGCACATGCTAATGGTGCAAAGGTTTTCGTTGATGCTGCACAAGCTGCTCCACATAAGACGATTGACGTACAAGACATCGATTGCGATTGGTTAGCGTTTTCAGGGCATAAAGTATTTGGCCCCACAGGTATTGGTGTGTTGTATGGTAAAACCGAGGTAATGAATGCCTTAGCGCCTTACATGGGTGGCGGAGAAATGATTGATACGGTTACATTTGAGAAAACAACGTACAATCGTTTGCCTTACAAGTTTGAAGCCGGCACACCGCATATTGAAGGGGGGATAGTGTTGGCAGAAGCGTTGAAATACATGCAAAATGTAGGTTTAGATAATATTCAACAGCAAGAAAATGTGTTGTTGGCGCATGGGACAAAATTGTTGAATGCAATTGATGGCCTTCAATTTATAGGAACAGCAAAAAACAAATGCTCAGTGATTAGTTTTTTGGTAGATGGTTGTCACCCTTTCGATATAGGTACAATGTTGGATGCGAATGGTATTGCAATTCGCACTGGGCATCATTGTTGTCAGCCTTTAATGCAGCGATTGCACATTGACGGGACTTGCAGAGCCTCTTTTGCATTTTATAATACTACAGAAGAAATAGACGTGTTTGTTGATACACTTCAAAAGGTGGTGCGAAGACTTAGATAAAAGGGTAATTTAATTTTCTGTTCCTACCTCTTCGCTTACATAAAATCTAAACAAGAAATAAGCCGCAATGGCGCAGCAGATGTGCCAGATGGCATGTCCTTGTATCAGTGAACCCGGGTCGCACAACGGACTTCCATCGAGCCACATATTCCAAACCGTAAAGCCGAGTAATAGAAAAAATATACTCCAATAGCCGTATTTTCGGGTGATTTGAAAATGCTTTACAAATGCATTGTAGCTCTCAAAAGCCGCGGCAGTAATAAGAAACAGCCCGAATGCCATGTTGCCCGCATAGCCCACAATAGGAACTTGTCCGTGATATTGTCCGGCTATTTCGCATACTACAACAACAGAGATAAAAGTGATTGTAAAATTCAAATTGCTCCAATTAAAGCTGCGTTGCATAGCATAGGCAGTAGCGAACGCGGCAAGCAAATACATGCTTAGCATGTCGAGTACTCCACCGGTAATGGTTTCAGTGGCGTGCATAGCCATACTACCGGGGCCAAGGAAAACCACTAATGATGCAAAGAATGTTGCCGTGAATGTGCTTCGAGTTAAGGTGTTATTAGAATGGGCAAATGTAGCACCGGAGAGCTGATAGGCTATCAATAGTCCAATGAAAATAAAACTCAAATTACTCCAGGTGTTGGCCGGTTGTTTGATCATGCCCTCGCGTGCGGCTTCGCAGAAGGCACCACCTACATTAGTTCCCGGTCCGAACCACTGAAAATATACAGCTAATAGAAAACCGCCAAATGTAATCACCGCAAATAGCAATGTATTGCGAAAAATGGATGTTCTGTTTTGTGTTTGCATACTACAATTTAGAGGAATTGGAGCGATAAAATAGCTTTCCCTTATAGTCTTCAATTAACAACCTATTGTTTAGGTTGAAGGAAGTTTTGTATTCCCCGAATTTCCGTTTATTTTGGGTGAAATAATCAAGCCATGCCACATTATTGTAAAAGAGGGAGTATTCCTGCTAAGCGCCATACACAGTTTAGAAAACCTGATGGTTCGTTGTATGCTGAAGAATTAGTGGGAACAGAAGGCTTTTCGGATGTGTCTTCCATTGTTTATCATGTGCATCCGCCTACAGCAGTTTTAGAAGTAGGCGAGCCCGCGCCATTCGCTCCTAAAATAGCCGAACGTAAGAATCTGAAAAATCGATGCTATAAAGGATTTAAAGTTCAGCCACAAGACGATTTTCTGCAGTCGAGAAAATATGTGTTGGTGAATTCGGATGTGTATTTAGCGTTATCGGCTCCACGTAAAAGTATGACCGATTATTTCTACAAGAATGCTGAAGCGGATGAAGTGATTTTTGTACATGAAGGGAGTGGGAAACTGAAATCGTTATATGGCGAAATAGCCTTTGGGTATGGTGATTATTTGGTGATTCCACGCGGTACTATTTATCAGATGGAATTTAATACGGAAGATAATCGTTTGTTGATTGTTGAATCGTTTTCACCGGTAGTATATCCGAAACGATATAGAAATGAATTTGGGCAATTGCTTGAAAACTCACCTTTCTGCGAACGTGATATCCGCGAGCCGGAGCAGTTAACTACGAACGATGCAACAGGTGATTTTCTGGTGTACATCAAGAAATCGGATCATCTGTTTCCGTATCACTACCAACATCATCCGTTTGATGCTATAGGTTGGGATGGATGTTTGTATCCGTATGCATTTTCCATTCACAATTTTGAACCCATTACCGGACGTGTGCATCAACCACCACCGGTGCATCAAACTTTTGAAGCGCGTAATTTTGTGATTTGCAGTTTTGTGCCGCGTAAATACGATTATCATCCGTTGGCCGTTCCTGCGCCTTATTTCCACAGCAATGTAGATTCAGATGAAGTGTTGTATTATGTGGATGGCGATTTTATGAGCAGAAAACATGTTGAGCGAGGTATGATTTCGCATCACCCGCTGGGTATACCGCATGGGCCGCATCCCGGAACAATCGAGAAAAGTATTGGCAAAGAAGCAACGCATGAATTAGCTGTGATGGTCGATACTTTCCGTCCACTCCATATTTGCGAAGAGGCGCTCGATATTGAAGACAAAGAATACTATAAGAGTTGGTTATAAAATAGCAATTTCAAACGACATACATTATGGCAAAAAAAGTACAAGCAAGTAATACGAAGAAGACAGAAACTCCTGTAGAGAAAAAGAGTTCAAGTTTCTCGTTGAATGTAGATTGGGTGCACGTTTTTATTCTTTCTGCATTGTTTTGGATGATTTACTTATGGATTTTCAATTCCAATTATGTGGATTTGAATGGCGATAATTTTGCTTATTTTCTTTTAGGTCGAGGTTTGGCAGAAGGGCACGGGTATGTAAATGCCACTTCCATTCATCCAACACCGCAAATCCATTTTCCACCCGGCTTTCCGTTCATCATTGCCACTTGCATTAAGTTGTTCAATGCAGATATGATGGATGTAAGTTTTGTGATGGGTATATTTTATTTTGCTTCCATTTTATTGTTCTATTTCTCGCTTACCAAAATTCAAGTATCCAAAGCGTTGGCTTTTGTGGTGAGCATTTTTGTGTTGTTGAATCAGTTGTTGATGAGTAGTGCTGTGTCGTGTATGAGTGAGATTCCATTTGTATTGGCCAGCATTGTAGGGATTTTCTTTTTGGTTCGTTCTGCTAGCGATGATAATCCGTTGAAGAGTTGGAAATTGTTGTTGTCGGTAGGCGCTTTCGCCATTGGTTATTACATCAAGTCTATAGGTATTGCGCTTTTTGGAGCTATGTTTCTTTATTTCTTGTTCTCGAAAAAGTGGAAACATTTATTGGTATCAACAGGGGCTTATGTGTTGATGGTATTGCCATGGTACATTCGCGGAAAGCAAGTGGGCAGTTCCTATGCTTCGCAATTAATGCAAGTAAATCCTTATAAGCCGGAGTTGGGCAACTTAACCATGCCTACCTTTATAGAACGTATCGAAAATAATTTCATTCGATACGTTTCATTAGATATACCTACAAGTATTTTCGGATTGGAGTTAACGACAGAGAAAACTCCACTATCATTTTGGATTACCGGTATTGCGATTATTGCTTTTATTCTTTTCGGGATTTTCCGTTTGAAAGATTACAAGTTTTTCTTTTTAGGATACATTGTTGCCGTATTTACCATTTTGCTAGCATGGCCGGATGCCTTTGGTGGATTGCGTTTTATTGAAGTGCTAGTGCCTGTATTTTTATTCTTGTTTATTTATGGCATTATTGGTTTAGTAGAATTTCTACTTGGAAAATTATCTATTACCAGTTTCAGTCCGTATTGGTTACTGTTCTTTGCTATGTATTATTATTCGCCCTTGGAGAGTTTGAAAAACAAACTCACAGAGCCAACGCCACAGAATTACAGAAACTACTTTGAGTTGGCGAAATGGGCTAAAGCCAATACTCCTAAAGACGCAGTATTCAGCGCCAGAAAGCCGGATATGTTCATGTACTTTGCCGATAGAACAACCATTGGCGATAAGCCATCGTTGAATGATACCGTAGTATTGGATTATTTCCGCGAAAACAGTGTAGATTATGTGGTTTTGGAGCAACTTGGTTTTGCTTCTACTGCGAAATATCTTTATCCAGCGATTCAGAAGAATCAGGCTAAATTTCCCATTGCTATTCAATTGCCTAACCCTGATACGTATTTGTTGAAGTTCACCGAAGGCGACAGATAAACAGCTTATCGGAACGAGATATTACTCATCGCTTTCAACACATACGCTTTGAGTCGGTTGTTGCGTTCAATATCGTAGGTAGGGTCTTTGTATTGAAACCAATACGTAAATACGTAATAATCGTTTGTTTTCTTGTTTTGCGCAACAAGGTAATACCGACTGTAATTACTTGCTTTTGATCGTCTATAGAAGCGGGTATGTAAGTATAATCCCTCTTCACCTGTTTTTAGTTTTACTATAGAAGAGTCTACAGTGTAGTTCGCTTCTTGTACCTTATCGTAAAATGTATTGAAGTCTTTTAATTCTTCATCAAGAATTGCTTTTACATCCGTTTGTGCCGCTTTTTTGATGGTGAGAAATGCAGTCACCGGACTTTGCAACACCATTGGCTTTATGCCTATGCCGGTGAACTCGTATTTGTGCGAGTATTCAGAAGCATTAGCAATGGTGACTACTTTCCAATCTTGAGGAATTTCAGCTACAAAGCGATTATCTTCAATTTTTTTAGTGCTGTTCCAAATGGTCGTATCAATTTGTGCCGATACAGAAAAAATACTGCCGAATACTATAGCAGCGAGGATGTTTTTTCGTAAATGTAGTTTCATAGTTGATTTATCATTTCTCGTTGATTATCTAAAAGCGTACCAAACTATTTACCGGAGTTGCATAGCCGGATAGTTTTTCGGTTCCGTTCAAAAAATCAAGACTCATTAGAAAGCAGAATTCAGCTACATTTGCTCCTTCTGCTTTTACCAATTCTGCAGCAGCAATAGCCGTTCCACCGGTTGCTAATACATCATCATGAATCAGGATGTTCCATCCCGGCTTCAGTATGTTCGATTGTACTTCAAGTGTTGCAGAGCCATATTCCAAATCGTACGTAAACGAACGAACTGCTCCCGGCAACTTGCCTTTTTTTCGAAGCGGAATAAGCGGAATTTGCAACTCTTGGGCAATCAACATGCCAAAGAAAAACCCTCGGCTTTCTATTACGCAAATAGCATCCGGAATGTTACGCAACTGCTTCACAAATTCTTTGGTTACATCTTTACACAATTCGGCATCCAAAAAAATAGGAGAGATGTCTTTGAATAAAATACCCGGTTTTGGAAACCCAACCACATCTTTAATGGCCGATTGAAGTCTGGTTTCGATACTTTGTACTTGTTGCATAAAATGGAAATAGTTAAGTGAAATTAAATAGCTTTTTGTTTGTTCTGCCAATAATAATAAACAGGAATTCCGAGCAAAACAATGCCGAAACCCGGATAGGTTGTCAGTGGTTTGTTTATCAATAAATTAATACAGAAAAGAGCAGCTAAAATAATGTAGAGTAAAGGTATAATCGGGTAGCCCCAAACTTTGTACGGACGATCCAATTCCGGTTTGTTTTTGCGCAGAATGAAGATGCCGGCAATAGTGATGATGTAGAAAAACATGACAGGGAACATGATGTAATCTAAGAGTAGCCCATACTTGCCCGATAAGCAAAGCACCGAAGCCCAAATACATTGCACCCAAAGGGCGAAAGAGGGGACACCGGCTTCATTGTTGTTTTTCATGCGGTCAAAGAATAAACCGTCTTTGGCCATGGCTTGGAATAACCGTGCAGACGATAAAATAATTCCATTATTACAACTAAAGGTGGACACCATAATAAGAACTGCCATAACCACAGAGGCAACACCACCGAAAATCATGAAGGCAGCTGAAACGCCCACACGGTCTTGATCGGCAAACATGATGCCTTTTTCGAAAATAGATGCGCCATGTGGATTTCCGTAAAACGGAAGCAAGTGGAGGTAAGCAATATTCGCGAAAAAGTAAATCACTGAAACGGAAAGTGTACCTATCAATAAAGCTAAAGGAATATTCTTTTTTGGGTTTTCGATTTCACCTGAAATGAAAGTAACGTTGTTCCATGCATCGCTGGAAAACAAAGAACCTACAAGTGCAATACCCAATGCAGATATTAATCCGATAGTAGTAAGCGGACTGTTGCTTATGCCATCAGCCGTTTCAGCAATAGTGCCGGAACGCCATAAGTCTTTAGTGTTTTCGAGCCACACTTCGTGATTGCCAAACACAAAAATACCAAGGATAATAATGCCGAAAAGTGCAATGATTTTTGATGAAGAAAAAATACGCACAATCCACTTGCCGTATTGAATGCCTTTGCTGTTCATCCATGTAAGGAAAACAATAAGTAGAATACCTATTAACTGAGCTGCAGAAAATGAAAAACTGCCGATTGAAAATAGAATATTCTTTTCGCTAAATGGCGCAAACAATACTCCACTGAATTTTGCAAAAGCCACAGCTACAGCGGCAATGGTGCCGCATTGGACAACGAGGAATAATGTCCATCCATACACAAAACCTACAAGCGGATTATACGCTTCCTTCAAGTAATGATAGTTGCCACCTGCTTTAGGAAACATGCCGGCCAATTCACCATAACTTAATGCGCCAAGCACTGTAATTAATCCTGAAAGTACCCATAATAGAAGCATCCAGCCGGTGCCGCCTACCGTGCGCGACATATCGGCACTCACAATAAAAATACCGGAGCCAATCATAGATCCGGCTACAATTAAAATAGCATCAATGAGTTTGAGCGAAGGTTTGTTTTCCATGCATCTGCTTTTGTGTAAGATAAACCAATATTTTCAAGGAACAACTTCTTGGTTTAGAAATCGAGTTGTCACACTTACGTCATAAGATTAACAGCGTTTTTCGTTTTACAGTTTGGTGACAATAGAGATGTTGTATTCTGTAAGTTTACGTCAATGAAATAAAAATAGAGAGAAGCAATTGGTACTTATCCTAGACGAAAAGTTACTTGATTTAACAATGCTAATCAAAAGGGGACATCCTTTAAGTACAGAGTTGTAAAAGCCCTTCAACTAAATAAATCTGTGGTATTGTAAAATTAAATAACAGCAATAAAACTATCAGATGTTAATGTTTCGATTCTGTTCCTATGTCTATAAATTTGATTCGGTATTGAATAGGTATATTGCCCCAATACCAAAGCCCGTTTACTTAACGGGCTTTTTCTATTTCAAAAACAGAATGGAGTAAAACTTTTTTATAGGTTTGTACTGTAAAACTCCCTTACCATGAAAACAAATTGTACTTCCTTTCGGTTTTTTTTAATTGTTACACTCACGAGTGTTTTTTTTAATTGCTCTTTTTCGCAAGCAAATATTTATCTTGATATAAATGATGTGAGTGCTGGGTTTTACCCTGGAGGTGTTATGTTTGGTAAATTTCAAGGTGGGCAGCTTTCATTACCTGCGTATGAAGTACCAAAGGGAAGCGGAAAAAATTCAATATTCGTATCTTCATTTTGGTTAAGTGGATTAGATTCTGCAAATAATTTATGTGGGGTAGCTACTAGGTTTGATCAAGAGCATGATTGGTCAACCGGACCCATAGCTACGACATATGATAAAGCATTTGACTCAATATACAATCGCGTATTCCCAATAAGTTATTTTGAAATCAATTACCATAGAAATAACTATACTTCCTCTTCCTACAATATGCCTATTGATATTAAGTTGTGGCCTGGTAATGGAAGAACTGCAAATGGCGAAAGCTTTCGACTTGCTCCTTTCATTGATGTGAATGGGAATGGCATATATGAGCCTATGATTGGTGATTATCCTGATATATGTGGCGATCAGGCAGTTTTTTTTATGATGAATGATCAGGCCCAACTCTCAACTGAATCAGGATGTCCCAAAATGGGAGTAGAGTTGAAAGTATTAGCCTATGCCTTTACAAGCAATGATACTGCAATTGACAATACAGTTTTTTTAAAAGTTGCTATAACGAATCGTTCACCTAAAAACTATTCTGATGTTTATTTCTCCAATTTTATTGATCCAGATTTAGGGTGCCTAAATAATGATCGAGTTGGGTGTGACACTCTTACAAATACATGTTATGCTTATAATGAGCCAGTTAATGATGTATCTTGTTTGGTAGGATTACCTGGTTATGGCACGTTAGGAGTAGCACAAGGAATGACGGTTTTAAGTCACAAATTAGATGGATTTGTTTATGGAATCAATTCAAACAGTTCTCCTTTTGGAGATCCAACGAATTGTAATGGATATAGAAATGTTCAAGAGAGTTTGTTATTAAATGGTAATCCCGTTACTTATGGAGGTGCAGGTTCAATTGGAACTATCGCAACTAAGTATTGTTTTCCAGGTAATCCAGCTAACGCATCTGAGTGGTCGGAAGTAAATCAGCAAGTAGGAGCTACTATTGCACCGGGAGATAGAAGAATGATTGCCAATTTATATTTAGATCAGTTACCACCAGGAAGCACTCAAACTGTTGATTTAGCTTATGTAACTAGTCTTAGCACAACATTAAGTAGATATGAAATGGTTACGCCTTTATTAAGAGATATTTCGCATGTCCGTGATTTTTATCGAAACACTTTAGTCGATTGTGGAACAATAACAACAAACATTGTCGATAAACAAGCAAGGAGTAATAAGGTCAAAATATATCCAAATCCAACAACAGGAAACGTTGATGTCTCTTTAGATAAAATGTATATAGGGGATAATCTATGGGTAGTCGATATTCAAGGAAAAGTACTTTACAATGCTCCAATTACATCAATAAACACCCTTTTGAATCTTTCAGATTTCACTAAGGGTATTTATGTTTTTAAGATTCAGCATAATGGCGAACAAGTAGTAAAGAAGATTGTATTAGAATGAATTCTTTACGTTAGAGCATGCTTTAACGATTTAGTATCGAAACTATCTTGTTTAGATCTCCTTCTACATCAACCGAATAACTTTCTTGTGTAGTTTCACCTAAATGTATGGTGTAGCCGTTTTCCAACCAACGCAACTGCTCGAGTTGTTCAGCAATCTCTAATGGGCTAGGAGGCAGTTGTACTACATTTAAAAGCACTTCCTTTTGAAAGCCATAAATGCCAATGTGTTTGTAGTAGGGGTGGTGTTTCAACCAATTTTCAGTACTATCGTTTCTGAAAAAGGGAATGGCTGAACGACTGAAATAATGGGCTTTCCCACCTGTTGATACCACTTTTATTATGGTATGGTTTTGTAGCATTGATACATCTTCAATTCGTTTTTGCAATGTGGCAATTTGCACACCTTGTTGTATCAGTAATTCAGCCACTTGATTGATTTGCTCCGGGTGAATGCAAGGTTCATCGCCTTGAATATTAATGAAGGCATCTGCTTCTGCTTTAAATTGTTCCGCCACTTCAGCACAACGTTCAGTTCCGTTTTGATGGGTTGTTGCCGTCATCATCACTTTACCGCCATGTTCTTTAACATGATTGAAAATCCGTTCATCATCTGTCGCCACAATAACATCAGAAAGCAGTTTTGCCTTTTTTGCTTGTTCATAAACGCGCATAATCATTGACTTTCCGGCAATATCCACCAGTGGTTTACCCGGAAAGCGAGTTGATGCGTAACGCGCAGGAATGATGCCAATGATGTTTAATCCCATATCGCTCTTGCCATTTTAAGAATGTTCTCGTGATTCGAAAATGAATCAGCTAATTGCGCTTTTCTTGCGGCTATATCTTCTGCTGTAAATGTTTTCTGCATCAACGTTTCTACTAACTCTAGTTGCTTTTGTGTATCGTTTTCAACAATACACAATGTGTCTAAACCTGTTTGTTCAACCATAGGCGGGTTCACTAAGCAGAAACGACCACGGTGTAATACATTCAGCAATTTTAGTTTGATGCCTGTATTTTGAAAGGTTACTAAAAAGTTAATCTGTGCATTTTTAATCAAATCATACAAACTGTCATCCGATGGATTCATCACCAACGAAATGTTTTTGTGTTTTTTGATTTCTTCCACAATCAATTTGCTTGGATCTTTACCTGCAATAATAATTGGCACATTCACCTTAGGAGCAATCTTCTTAGCAATATATAAAGCCGCCTGTATGTTTTCAGGTACACTTAAATTGCCGTGATACAAAATGTAATTGCCTCTTCCTTCAATAGCAGTAAGCATTTCGTTAGGGTGAAATGCAGGAATGTAATAGGTGTTTTTATATGTATCGGCTAGATAGTTGTAGTCGTTCTGACTAATCGTAAAAATCGTATTGGCATGCTGTAATTGCTCTTCAAATTTCTTCAAGCGCAACGATTCCATGTTATAGTAAAACTTAATCAAATAGTTGCGTTCTGCCGTTCCTAGCTTCTTGTAATAATCCCATTCTACGTTGTGCATGCGCACCACTTTCTTCTTGTTTTTCAACGAAGGATGTGATAAATAAAAACATGTGTGTAGACCTTCAAACAGCACCGGATAATCATCTTCAGCCAAGGTAGCTAACAACTCGCCTGATGTTCTTGAGCCAACGATATAAGGAACGGATGAATAAATAGCTTGATAAAATTTCTTGCGTTCATAGTAAGTAACCGACTCGCAAATTTTTTCCAACTCTGCACTTTTTTCTCGTCCGTATGCAAAGCAATGCAGATGCACTTTTACTCCAATTTCTGTGAAAGATTTTATTTTGTAAAACACATCAATCACTCCACCATAATCGGCAGGAAAAGGAATGTTGAACGAAACAATGTGAATGGATTTATTTGAAAAGTTCATGATAGTATTGAACAAGTTTGACGGATTCGTTTTCCCAAGTTAATTCTTTCCTCAATGCTACGCAATTATTCCTGAGTTGGTTGTATAAATTAGCATTATTCAACAAACTGTCAATCGCATTTTGAATAGTTTCCGGTTTTAGATCGTCAATCACTACTCCAAAGGCATTAGGTTCGTTCAGTGCCACAAACTCCGGGAAATTCATCATCACCTGAGGCACCCCGGCTTGAATATAATCGAACAGTTTATTACTCAACGATAACCAATAACTTAAGCTTTTATTTTCCGCAAAGTTAATCCCAATATAAGCTTGCCGGGTTTCTTTCCACAATTCATCAGGCGAAACTTTGCCTTTGAACAAGACTTGTTTTTCTAACCCATAGCTGCTCACCATGGCTTGCAATTCCTGCTTTACATCTCCATCTCCATAGAGATGCAAAACGTAATCTTTCCCGTTACACGCTTCTATCAATTGCTCTAGCCCACGACCGGTATTTAATGCACCTTGATAAATAATGTGTTTTTCCGGTTTTTCAATGTCTGTCCATTCTCTTTCGAATGAAACATTCCGAATAGTGTAAACTTGCTTACCGTAATGCTTTTCAAACTCTTTTGCAATGCTTCCCGATACGGTGTACACTAAATCAGCCTTCGGTAGAAATGTTTTCTCTACCCAAAGCCAAATCTTTTGAGTGAACGGACGTTCAATTACTTCCGGTACGTAGGGAAAATACTCGTGTGCATCGTAAATCAATTTTTTGCTCTTTAATTTTGCAACAATTGTAGCCGGTACTATCGTGTCTAAATCAATGGCGCAAATCGCATCAGTAACTTGAAAGAATAACCAAAACAACAACCGAATATTGTATTCCAAGTAAAAAAATTTTCCTTTAGTAAAAAAGCAATTCAATCGTACTTGCTTGAATTTTCGGTCTTTTAGCGGTAGCGAATCTTGGAGTTGTCTACCTACAAGTGTTGTTGTGTATCCTGCATCCTGAAGCGAAGTGCAGATGCGAATCATCCGTTGATCGGTGTTCAAATCGTTAGTTACGCAAAAGATAATTCGCTTAGACATTGTAATAGTTTCCGTCTTCAGTTTTAATGATTTTATTCATGCTCAATCCCCATTCCAGTAATTGATTGGCCACAAAGGTAGAGGTTTTTAACGCATCTGCAATTTCTGTGATTTTTTTAGGCGTTTGAAGTAAATCGGTAAGTTGAGTGTAAAGTGCATCAAAATCAATTTTTTCAGACTTCTTATTTGCTAAACATACGTCACATACTCCGCAAACGTTTTCGAATTTTTCCCCGAAATAGCTGGCAATAACTACACTTCTGCATAACGTTTTTTGTAACACGTAATTATTGATGGCTTCAATACGCTCTATCATGGCATTGCCGCGTTTGTGAATGAAATCAGCATCTAAGCCCATATCATCCATGGCCAATCGGTCTTTCAATAGTTTTATAATTGGCGTTTCATCGCTTTTGGAGTAAAAAATGATGGACGAGTTTTTCAAGAAACTCATTTGTCGGTCGAAATCAGCTTTCGATAACTGCAATTTTTGTCCCAACAAATGCTCATTAATATTGATGGGTTGTTCGAAAATTCCCGGACTGGTGCGTAACATCAACTTCACCAAAGGCTCCACTTTTTTGTTGTTTTGCATGAACCGAGTAAGCGTTTCATTACTCACAATGATTTGGACTTTTGGACGTTCAATAGTCGATTCATTATAACTTATCAATTCGTGATATTCCAGAATTTTGAGTGTGCTGATTACTTTGTTGAAAGAAAGATTATTCACTTTGCAAAACTTGCTTAAATCGAACTCGAATTGCGTTCCGGCACCACCATTGATTGCAATTTGATGTGAACCTAACAGGGAGTCATAGATTTGTTTTACATCGTTGCTATTCGGAATATCGGTTTGCTTTTTCTTTTCCAGTTGCGCTATGTCGTGCTTTTCGTAAAGCAATACAGCAAAAGCTTTTTGGCCATCACGGCCGCCACGACCGGCTTCTTGATAATACGCTTCAATGCTATCAGGAGGGGCAAAGTGAATTACTGTTCGTACATCCGGTTTATCAATGCCCATGCCGAAAGCGTTGGTAGACACAATGATTCGCGTTTTATTATTCGTCCAAGCGTCTTGTTTGGTTTTGCGATCGCTCATGCTTAATCCCGCATGGTAATGATCAGCTGAAATGCCCTGTTCGCGTAGCCAAAATGCTAAGTTTTGCGTTTCTTTTCGATTCCGAACATAAACGATGCCACTGCCCGAAACGCGTTTAATGATCTCGAGTATGGCTTCTTTTTTTGTTTCTGTTTCGCGATTAACATACACCAGATTCGGACGAGCAAACGAGCCTTTAAAAATGGCCGGTGTTTTCAAGTCTAGGCGAACTTGAATGTCTTTCAGCACTTCGTTTGTAGCTGATGCTGTAAGCGCAATAATGGGAACCGTTGGACAAATTTCACGAATCGTATTTATCTTCAAATAACTCGGACGAAAATCGTATCCCCACTGCGAAATACAATGCGCTTCATCAATGGCAATGAGCGATATATTTAATTGTCTGATGCGTAATTGAAAAGCTTCCGATTGAATTCGCTCGGGTGCGATGTAAAGTAGTTTTACGCCACCAAATTCACAGTTGTCGAGTATTTCAATCTGCTTGGTAGAACTGTGTTCACTATTGATGTAAGCCGCTTTAATGCCTCTTTTTTGTAAATTCTCCACTTGGTCTTTCATCAACGCTATAAGGGGAGAAATAACAATACACACTCCATTCATCAATAAGGCAGGCACTTGAAAACATAATGATTTTCCGCCACCGGTGGGCAACAGAACCACAGTGTCTTTTTTGTCTAGAACCGATTGCACAATTGCACCTTGCAAAGGCCGAAAACTATCGTAGCCCCAGTACTTTTTAAGTATGGATGATGGCGTATTCAGTTCCACTGTTTATGGGGTTGATGAAGAAATATAGAACAGGATTTAACCACCTCGTTTTTTTACTTTATAGCCTTTTTCTTGTAATAGATTCATCACAATGTCTCGCTTTTCACCTTGAATGATAATCACTCCATCTTTTGAACTTCCACCTACACCACACTTCGTTTTCAGGAGTTTACCTAAATCGTTTAAGTCGTCAGCCGTTCCAATGAAATTATCAATTACAGTAGCCATTTTATTGCCTTTCAAACGTTCAAGCGAAACGTTTAGCAACTGCTGATTGGGAGCTAGTGTTTCTTCATATTCATTTTCACCCAAAGGTTTAAAATCCGGATTTGTGGAATAAACTATTGGTGAATTTCCTTTATTCTTATTAGATGACATATATTCGGTTTAATATCCAATCAATTATGAGTCGAAAAATACTAGTCTTTTTGCTTTTTATGGGATTTTCTTTTCAACCTGTTTTCTCCCAAAGTCCGTTTGTTTTGAAAGGTGAGGTAGAAGCGCCTATTTTTATTGCCACATTTTCGATGTGGGGTGGAACGTATGGGGCAAAACAAAAGCATGCATTAAAAACGGTAGAGTATATTAACAGTTTGAAACCTTCTCAGGTGAATCGGTTCGATCGTTCTGCCATACGCATGCGCTCCGGTGCAGCCGATATGATAAGTAATGGATTGCTATTTTCGTCATTTGCATTGCCATTTACCTTGTTGGGCGATAAAGCGATACGCAAAGATTTTGGCAAGATTGCTTTAATGGATGCCGAAGTAATAGCCCTGAATACAGCATTAACGAACCTGGTGAAAGAATTGGTGCAACGTCCACGTCCGTTGGTGTACAACCCCGAAATTCCAATTTACAAAAAGCGTGGGGCCGATAATTTTAAATCGTTTTTTTCCGGACATACATCTACCGTTGCCAGTCAGTCATTCTTCTTTGCTTATGTGTTTACAGCCTATAATCCAAAAGATAAGCTTCTTCCTTTGGTGTGGACAACTGCAGCTATTATGCCTTTAACGACCGGACTTTTACGTTACAAAGCCGGAAAACATTTCTGGACCGATGTAATGATTGGTTATGCCGTGGGAGCCCTTGTTGGCGTTGGTGTTCCGGCTCTACATAGTACAACGTTGTGGAATAGAAGATAGTTTATTTTTTTACAAACCGTTCATCGGTTAGTGCATTCAAAAATGCTTCTAAATCTTGCTTTTCTTGCTCCGTAAGGCCCAATGGCTTTTGCAACAAAGTATCAATGTTGATGGGGTTTGCAATGGTTTTAAATGGGTTGTCGTAGTAGTCGATTACTTCACGTAATGTTTTCATACTTCCATCGTGCATGTAGGGTCCGGTAACCGCAATATTTCTGAGTCCGGGTACTTTAAATTTGCCTAAATCGTTGGAGTCTTTGGTGATCTCAAATCGTCCACGATCTTTTCGTACTTCACCATCATACAAGCCAATATTTCGGAATTCATCGCCTGTAAAATCGGGTGTGAAATGACAATCAAAGCATTTCGCTTTCGACCCCACAAACAAAGCACGACCTCTTTCTGCCGAAGCGCTCATTTGTGTTTTTGTTTTATCGGTACGGTGATCGAAAAGTGTGTTGTTGGTTTCCATACTGCGCTCAAAAGCAGCAATAGCAAGCGCTACATTTTCTTTTGTAGGTTTTTCTTTATACACATCACTAAACCATTTACGGTATTGTTTGTTTTTGTTTAAACGCGCAACAGCAATGGTGTACGACAAATTCATTTCATTGGCATCTTCAATGGGGAAGTGAACTTGATCTTCCAAATCTTTAGCTCTTCCATCAAAGAAGAGCAAATCTCTACCAATCATATTCATAACGGCCGGTGCATTGCGTTTCCCTTTTTTACCGGCAACCCCAATGCTGAAGGGTACATTATCGGCAAACCCAAATTCCGGTTTATGGCACGAAGCACAACTGATGGTACTGTCTAAGGAAAGCGTTTTTTCGAAGAATAATTTTTCGCCCAGTTGAATTTCAGTCAATTTTGTTTTTTCGACATCTGTAAAACCTAGTGAAAACCCAATCGTAAATCCAATAAAAATAAATGCGATTAGATATCTGTAAATAGGAATTGTATTGTTTGTTCCACTAAACATATTAGCGTCTTAGTTTTTCGGTAACAAGGCTAATTCTTTTTGACAAACATTCCAAAGCTGGTACCCCCCCGACAAGTTGTACACCTGAGCAAAATCATGTTGTAAAAGGATGCGTTGCGCCAAATAGCCTCTTAATCCTGCTGCACAATAAATATAAATGGGTTTATCGGTTGGGATTTCTCCAATTCTTCCACGAAGCTCATCTACAGGGATATGTAGCGCATTTGGTATGATACCCGCGTCAACTTCTTTTTGTGTGCGTACATCCAACAATACTGCGTTTTCAGGTAATGCTGTTATTTCATCCCAGTAAAACACTTTTGCTTTGTCGAATAGAATATTTTCAGCGGCAAAAGCTGCAATATTTACCGGATCTTTTGCTGAAGAATAGGGTGGGGCATAGGCATGTTCAAATTCAGTGAGTTCGTTAATGTCGCTGTTTCGTTTAATCACTGAGGCTAATACATCTATTCGCTTATCTACCCCATCGAAACCCGCTATTTGAGCACTCAATAAGCGTCCATCTTCGGGAGAAAATGCGATTTGGATACTCATTTGTTTAGCGCCAGGATAATAACCGGCATGCGAACCACTGTGTGTTGTTGAAACGATATGTTTAATACCTGCTGTTTTTAAATGCTTTACGGCAGTTCCTGCTGTAGCTACTGTCATGTCAAATACCTTTACGATGGCCGTGTTGATGGCTCCGTGATAGCTATGTTTATTGCCAAGTGCAATGTTGTTGGCGCAAATGCGGCCTTGTTTATTAGCCGGGCCGGCAAGGTAAGTAATCATGGCTTGTCCGGTAATGGGATTGGTGAATTCTATAGCATCTCCAACAGCATAAATATTAGGATCTGAAGTTTGTAAATATTCATTCACCCAAATACCACGAGCATCACCTATTTTCAAGCCTGCATTTACTGCTAATTTGGTATCCGGTTTCACGCCAATCGAAAGTATTACTACATCAGCATCTAACACATTCCCGTTTTTCAATTGCACTTTCAATCCGGAATCAGTTCGTTCAAAGCCTGCAACGGCCGTATTTAAAAGCAGTTCAACACCTTTGCTGCGAATATGTTGTTGCAATAATGCGGCAATAGGATAGTCTACCGGCACTAACACTTGGTTGGCCATTTCAACAACTGATACTTGCAATCCTAATTCATGCAAGTTTTCAGCCATTTCCAAGCCTATAAAGCCTGCTCCAATTACAACCGCTTTCTTTACTTCTTTTTGCTGAACAAATTTTTTGATATAATCGGTATCGTTCACATTGCGAAGGGTGAAAATACCTTCACTCATAATACCCGGAAGTGGCGGACGAACAGGTTCTGCTCCCGGTGAAAGCACCAATTTATCGTAGCTTTCGGTATATTCTTCTCCTGTAATTTGATTTTTAGCTACAATTGATTTTTCAGCAGCATTAATCGACATTACTTCTGTTTGAGTACGTACATCAATATTAAATCGCTTATTAAAAGCAGCAGCAGTCTGCACAAACAAAGCATTTCGGTCTTTAATCACATCTCCGATATAATAAGGCAACCCGCAATTCGCATACGAAATGTATTCGCCTTTTTCGAAAAGCACTATTTCTGCTTTTTCATCTAATCTTCTCAATCTTGCTGCTGTACTGGCTCCACCGGCCACTGCGCCTACTATAATATATTTCATTAGTTCTTTACTGTTTTATATAACAAAAGTATGTACTTCTAGTTGTTTTAAGTGTAACAATTGTCACACTTAATTTTTATCATTCTTCAATTAAAATGCCCATTTTTCCTATTCTTAAATCGCGATAGGCTTCCATAATTTCAGTTTGTGTGTTCATCACAAATGGTCCGTGTGTAGCAATTTCTTCGCCAATGGGTTCACCACTCATGAACAATGCACTAGTGTTTTCTATTCCTTCCATCTGAATACCATCTCCATCATTATTCAAAACTACCATGTGTAAGCCTTCTACAATTGACGTTTCATTCAGTTTTAATGTCCCATCTAACAAATACAAAAATGCGTTATGCCCCTGTGGAATTGGCAATAATAATTTCCCATTTGGCTGAATATGCAGCGTAGCTGATTGTATTGCAGTAATGGTGGGTATAGGACCTTGAATACCAAACATACTACCTGTTACAATATTCACTTCAACTAATTTGTCATCTGTCAAATACTGCGGTGTGTTTTCCTTTTCCAATGGAAAATAAAATGGTACATCCATCTTGTTTTTACCTGGTGAATTAATCCACATTTGAATGATTTCCATTTCGTGTTCTAATGGTCGTTCGCTATGCATAATGCCCATCCCTGAATTCATCCATTGTGTACCCCCTGCATATACTTTATGGTCGTTACCTCTACTGTCACGATGCCTTGTACCGCCTTTAAACACATAAGTTACAGGCGAAAATCCGCGATGGGGATGTGGGCCTACACCGGCATGTTTTAAATCAATACTCTGCTCAAACATTACATGGCCGTGGTGTAATAACACAAAAGGATCTAGATATTCAATTGCAGTAGAAGGTAATGGCTGTCGGACTTGCAGGTCGCCCATGTTAAACAATGGAGCATTAATAACTTTATGAATAGCGCGGTATTGCATACTTTTTGCTGGCAATTTATTGTCTAAAGTTCAAACTACCTATTTGTTTAGCAAGAATTAGGAATGATATACTCTCGAGGCTATTATTTTTCCGTTGTTGATAATCAATACCTCTCCAACCCGCAGATCTTCTTCGTTAGGAGTTTGACGCATGTATTCCATAAATACTTGATGCTCATCGGCAATAAGTTGCAATACATCGTAATGTAATTCCGGCAGACGAACAAAGGCATCTGTCCACCACACCCTTAATGCGGATTTTCCTCTAATTAAACCATTGGTTTCAGGGCGATGTACCTTTAGTTTCGGGCTGTAATGTTCTGCATTATCAGCATAAAGCGCTAACAAGTTTTCAATATTATGCGCATTGAAAGCTTCAAACCATAGTAGTGCAATGTCCTTCGGTGTATGCATTTGCGCTTAATGGTTATACACCGGCATATGCTTATCCATAAATGAATTCGCTACTTTGTTCCACTCGTTAATGAGTTTAGCTCGGCTATTATTCATTTCTCCAATTGCTTTATTGTAATTATTTGAAGCTGCATTCATATCATTTACGGCAGCATTGTATTGTTCGATATCTTCTTTTGTTCGCTCTGATGGCGATTTTTTATCCATTGCCGCTTTCAGTTTATCGAACTTTTCACTTTTCATGATATAATCGTTTACAATTGGCATTTTATCTTTAATCTCCGATTGATAAAATTCAAGTACTTTTTTACTGGTATTTACCATGCTGGCATCTCCCTCAAATGGCTCAATGGCATTGAGTTTAGCCGTACTTTCTTCGATGTATCCTTGAAGAGCAACTTTCGTTTGTTCTAAGGCATTCAAATCTTTTTTGCTCACAGCATTTACCATATATAATTCACCTTTGTTGCATTTGAAAAATGGGAGATAGGCATTGTTGTAATAGTTCGTTACCAAACCCACTTTTTCCATTTTTTTTGATTCTACAGTATTTTCGTCACGCAGGGTAATGTTGTTTTTAGCTGCAAAAGCACGAAATTCTTTTTCGCACTTATCAAAAGCTTCTTTAACCTTCTCACTTGCCTTTTTTTGCATGGTGATATAGGCTTCCATATTATCATAGGATTGTTCTGAAATCTCTTCTAAATCCATGATTTTCGCATAATCTTCTTTCAATACAATGTACGTAATATTGAAGTAATTATAAGCGGCCCAACGTAAACTGGTATCGCCTTGAAAATCGGGTAAATGACTTACTCTGGCTCGCGATGCGGTAACAGCAGAAAGGAGTTCGGAACGTTGTTGCGAAACTTTTCGTGCACTTTTTCCATGCGAAACTGCGCTGATATAGCCCAAAAATTCTCGCGATGTTTTGGCTTGTCCATCACTTACTTTCTCGAGGTAGGCTAATGGATCTTTTGCTGTACTTTGACCTTGGGTATTGAATGCGAATACAATAGAAAGTACGAATAGATAAAGGGTATGCTTTTTCATTGTTATTTGTTTTGAGTTGTAAAGAAAAAAAATATTTCGAAGGTTACTTTTTTTGTAGCTGAATTAAATCGGAAAGAATAAGTACACTTTCTTCAATATAAGGATCTTTGGCAATGCTTTTCAATGCCTTTTTATTATAGATTTCTTTTTGCAGATCCACTTTCATCTGCTCAATATCAAAGCTGTGATTGCTGATGGGTAGAGGATTACTGTTTTCAGGATTTTTGTATGCATTATAATAGGAGTTGCGGTCTGACTTCCAACGCAAAATATACTCTTCCCATTGCAAAGGAATAGCTTTCTCTGTCTCCTTTTTTCGGGCTAATATTCTTGTTTTAAGTGCATCCAACGCTAAAATTTCTTTTTTTGTTTTTGTACGTGCTTCACTTCTTGTTTTTAATTCTTGAACTGGGAGTGGGGTAAGCGGACTGAAATAAACGGCTCGTTTTACAGTATCTCGCGGTAAACAGTTTTTTTCAGCTGCCTCAGCATAGCCCAGCGCTTTGATGACATCCGGTAATTCAATATCGGGTTGAACTCCACACAATTGGTTGCTGTTTCCCGATGGTCGGTATAACTTGCCAATGGTTACTTTCACATAATCTTGTGTCTTTACTTTATTGCGAAAATCGCTTCGTAAGTTGAGATTACTGTCTAATGGCAATACGATTTGCGTTGTAGCTTTTCCAAAAGATGGTGATCCCATAATTATTGCCCTGTTATAATCTTGCAATGTACCTGCTAGCATCTCAGAGGCAGAAGCACTTGCTCCATTAATCATAACCACCATCGGTTTGTCGAATAAAACACCTTGATTTGGATCTTTATCGGCAATAGGTTTGCCTTCATTATAGCGCACAAAATCCAGTACCCCTTCATTGATAAAAATACCGGCTAAACGTTGTGCTTCATCCATAGAACCGCCTCCATTGTTTCTAATATCCAATATCAAACCCTCTATATTTTCTGCCTTTAGCTTAACAAGTTCTTTGGCTACATCATCAGCACAATGTGCCCCTTTTATATTTTCCGACACGGTGTAAAATCCGGGGAGCTGCACATAGCCAATTTTTGATGGTCCTTGGATAATCCAGCTTCTCACAAAATTATCGTCCGGTTTAATTTTTTCGCGTTGAAGAATTACATTTTTTCTGCTCCCATCGGCCTTCGCCACTTGCATTTCAATTTTATCGGAGTTAATGCTGTTTAGCAGTTCATGAGCGCTCTGTCTATTCTCTCCATCAAAAGAAAGCCATTCCCCTTTTTCTTCTCGAGCTGCAATAAGAACATCGCCATTGTTTAAGTCACCGCATTTCCATGCAGGACTCCCCGGTAATATTTGATTCAGGGTTATGATACCTTTTTCATTTTCTTCAATGTTGAAACCGAACAATTTTTCTTCTCCGGCAATAAGTTCTTTAAAATTGGAGTTGTCTTCAGCCGTGAAATAGTTTGTATGTGGATCGTATTGCGCAGCTATGGTTTCGCACAAAACCTCACCGCATACAAACTTGATAGTAGTTTTGTCGTAAATTAAGTAATCAAAACTGCGGCTTAATTCTCGAAAAGTTTTGGCCCGCATGAGCGGTTCCTTTTTCAACAATGTATCTGCAGTTGCTGTTGAATCGTACTCAAGTGTTACCAATAGTTTTCTTAAGCATTTGGCTTTCATGTATTGTCGACACCGTGTTTCCAATGCTTGGCGTGTAGTACAATAACTACTGTCGGCACTAGAATAGCTTTCCTTGATTGTGAAATTAAACGGCTTAGCTGCTGTTTTAATCACAAAGGTATCGCATTGCATTACCCGCAATTGATAAAGTGGGGCAAAACGTTGAAAGAAGAAATGATTCTTTCCGTCTACCTCATCCTTAAACTGTTGTTTGTACTTTTTTAGTGTATCAATATCCGATTGAAGAAAATAAATTTTGCGCGTATCGCATCTATAGAGAAAGTCGTTGAAAATATTGTTATAAAAAATCGAATCCTCCTTTGGAGGGCTTACATGTGTTTTTCGTAGTAAGGCTTTAAGTATAGGAGCGTGGTGGTCAAAATTATTTTCTTTTCCGGCAAATGAAAGTAGTGAATTAAAGATAAGGGTTAGTTGAATTATGCGCTTCATCATCGAGGGTTTGGGACTGAAAGATAAACATCTTTCATCATTTTCTAACTGGAGCTTTTTTTAATGTCGATAATATTTACCGGACAATTTTTTTTTGCATCGTTATTCTCTTCAAACTCCCAATCTTCAATATCAACCATATGTATATCTCTTTTTATAATAGCGCCTACTAAAATGGCTCTTCCATCCTTTCTAGATACAATCCAACGCTTTGGAGCCGCTTCAACACAAGCGTTACAGCCAATGCACTTATTTCGATACTGAATGATTTTGTACATATTTAAGCTTCAACAATTTTGTAGAGCTTGTCGGAAGGACGAATTTTTTCATCTACTTTAAATGAGAACGTATCACCTTTGCCGACTTGGCTCACGGTCTTGTCATCTAATCGCAGCTCTTCAATAGTCGTTTCAATATAACCCGTTGTTGGTCCGGTAATCATCACCCTATCCCCAACTTCTAATTGATTGCTTTCTACTTTGAATTCTCCAATAGCAGCGTTCGAGAAATATTTCACTCCTTTGCCAATGTAGATTTTTTTCTGTGTTGATTTTGAACCATATTCATTATTCCATTCTCCCATTTTCTTGCCCAAATAATAACCATCCCAAAATCCACGATTGTAGACTGTGGCTAATCTTTTTTGCCACTCTTCAATTTTTTCTTGGGTATAGGAGCCTTCTAAATATGCATCAATGGCTTCTCTGTAGCATTTAGTGGCTGTATATACATAATCGGCAGATCGTCCGCGGCCTTCAATTTTCATCACACAAACACCCGAGTCAATAATTTTATCGAGGAAATCGATGGTGCATAAATCTTTGGCCGACATGATGTATTCGTTATCTACTTCAAACTCAATGCCCTCTTCTTTATCGGTTACCACATAGCTTCTTCTGCAATTTTGGATGCAGGCTCCGCGATTGGCAGAAGCATAGTGTGAATGCAAACTCAAATAGCATTTTCCGGAAACAGCCATACACAGTGCACCATGCACGAAAATTTCCACCTGCATTAATTTTCCGGAAGGTCCGGTGATGTTTTTTCGTTTGATATTGGCGCAAATATCGGCTACTTGTTTTAAACTGAGTTCGCGTGCAAGTACAACTACATCGGCAAAAGTGCTGTAGAATTCAATGGTTTCGATATTGGAAACATTAGCTTGTGTAGAGATATGAACTTCCACACCTTCTTTAAATGCGCAGTTGATGGCTGCATGATCTGATGCGATAATGGCGGTTATGTTGCTCTTTTTAGCCGCTTGTACAATGCTTTTCATGAGGCGAATATCGTGGTCGTACAACACCGTGTTGATGGTGAGATATGTTTTTACATTATTCGATTTTCCTATCTCGGCAATTTTATCTAAATCCGATAAAGTGAAATTGTTAGTGGAACGCGCACGCATATTCAATTGCTCTACGCCAAAGTAAACGGAATTGCAACCCGCTTTAATTGCAGCCATCATTGATTCATACGAACCTGCAGGTGCCATTAATTCGATAGTTGGGCCGTTGACTTTATTTGAGCCTGTTATTATTTCTTTTGTTTTTTCGGACATCTGTTCCTTTTTTGGGGTGCGAATATAATTTATGTACTACTGTTATTCCCTAACTTTTATCATGTTCTAGTGGTTTATTGGTGTTTTTTGCTTGCATTTCATCCAATAAAAAGTTACATTCGGTTAAACTTTAAACAATAAATAAGCTTTCTAAATGAAAAAAATGTATGTCGCCTGCTTCGCTTTGGCAATCATCGCAGGATGTAAAAAAGATTCAATTACCACTTACGATTGCACCGGTGTTGCACCAACCTATACCGTTGATATTAAACCAATTCTAGATGCTAATTGTGCTACATCCAGCTGTCACAGTGCTTCTGCAAAGAAAGATGGTTACGATTTGAGCTCCTATTCCGGTTCTAAAAGTGCTAGCGAGAAATCGGCATTTCTTGGATCTATCCAACATAAGTCAGGCTTTAAGGCTATGCCCGATGGAAGAGCTGCTCTTGATGAAGCAGATGTTAAACTCATTTCTTGTTGGGTGCAAAATGGTGCGCCTCAATAGTTATTAGCTTTCAGCTAAAAGAAAATGCCCTGTATCAATGATACAGGGCATTTTCTTTATACCACCTTCTCCCTACCTCAAAATAGTAATGGACCCTCTTTGATTAGACTCGGAGTGGTTATCGAGGAAGGTGATGTTGATGGTGTAGACGTAAACCCCCGGTTCGA
>CAYNMP010000030.1:0-37181 GCA_964398475.1 uncultured Chitinophagaceae bacterium
GTCTGTCGGGGTACCAGGATTCGAACCTGGGACCCTCCCGCTCCAAGCGGGATGCGCTAACCGATTATGCCTTTGTCTTGCAAATAGCGTTTCGCTCCACGCCTCTTTATAGACATCTCTATACGCACAGCTTCTGCTCGTGTGTTGGTTTCCTCTGTATGAATCAACACCCATGGAATCCCGGTTTTTGTAAATGTAGATTGTCCTGAATTGTGACGATATAAACGATCTTCTATGTCGTTGGTGCTGCCGACATAATATTTCTCCAGTTTAGAGCTATATAAGACATAAACGAAAAAAGGCATAAATAAGATAGTGCTGTCTTAATAAAAACAAAAGAGGACTCTAACCGAAGTTAAAATCCTCTTTGTCTGTCGGGGTACCAGGATTCGAACCTGGGACCCCCTGGTCCCAAACCAGGTGCGCTAACCGGGCTGCGCTACACCCCGAAATTCAAGCTTTAATACTTGAACCACTTTACAGTTTCCTAAAGCGGAGCGCAAATCTAACAAATGGTTTGAAAAAACAAACCCATTTTTTTCTGCGCCTCGCAGTGCGGAGGGACCGGGATTCGAACCCGGGGAACCACTTACGCAGTTCGACAGTTTAGCAAACTGTTGGTTTCAGCCACTCACCCATCTCTCCTTGCTGAATCCGTTACTTGAAAACAATGCATTATTTTCAAAACGGATGGCAAACGTAAAAAAAATACCTGAATAATAAACTTCGTTACGAGAATTTTTTAGAAATTAAAAAAATAGTTGCGCTAGCAATCAACCCATTAGTGAAAGAGTACTCTACAAAATACAACTATTCATAAAACAAATCGTCTAATTATTTGTAACTTTAGCATATGAAGCAATATCCTATTTTAACTATACTAATTCTGTTATCGACTTTGTTAGTTACACTCTATGGCTGTAAACCTGAAGAAACAACTACATTTAAAACAACCATTCAGTTTAAATCTACCTTCGGAACAGAACCAATCGTAATAAACAAGCTTGTTTCCACTAGTAACGGTGATTCTATTAAATTCACCATGTCGAAAATTCTACTCTCGGAAGTAGATTTACTTAAAGCTGATGGTAGCAGTGTCCGCTTAAAAGATGCTGTCTTTTTTGGAGAAGCACAAAGCTTTCAAAGTATTTTGAGCGATGGATTAACTAATTTTGCATCGGGAAGTTTTACCGGTATCCGGTTCAATTTTGGCTTAACGGCTAGCCAAAATGATATAGATCCGGCAACGGTTTCATGCCCCAACCCGCTCTGTGCCGATTACGATATGTGGTGGGGCTCTACATTAAAGTACACCAACGTTAAAATTGAAGGATTGGTTAAACCCAGTGGCAGCAGCACTTTTTACTCGTTGATGTACCATGTAGGTAAACCGGTGAATTTTAGAACTATAACCATCACACAACCAATATCTTTGGCAAAAGACAACAATAACGCATTAACGATTTCATTAGATTTGAAAAAAGTGTTAGACGGATCGAATCCGATGAACATGTCGATGCAATCGGAACGAGTTACACAAACTACCGATAACGAGCCTTTAGCCACTAAATTTGCCGATAACGTTGTAAATGCCTTTTCTCTGCAATGAAAAAATTGATCCCCATAGCATTACTGTTAACTTTGTTTGCCGCATGTAAACAAGATCCGAAAATAAACAACAACAATCCGAACGATCCGGATTCGTTGTACCAAAGCTCTGCTTACAGCGGATTTCCTGCACTAACTAATCGCTACCGGAAAATTATTATTCCTGCCGATAACCCTATGACCGCTGAAGGTGTAGCACTAGGAAGAATGCTCTTTTACGATCCGGTGCTCTCAGCCGATAGCACTGTTTCCTGTGCCTCATGCCACAACCCGCGTTTCAATTTTAGCGACAGCACACCTACCAGCAAACAAGTTTTTGGCTCCTTAACAAAGCGCACCACTCAGGTTTTGATTGATATGGGCGTCCAAAAGCGTTTCTTTTGGGATGGAAGAAAAAGCACACTAGAAGATGCAGTTGCCGATGCGATGCAGGGCGAACAGCACTTCAATTATGTGTTTGCAAAAAACAAGTTAGAAGCGCAACAGCGTTATACTTACCTGTTTAAAAAAGCTTTTGGCCGTCCGGGTGATGTTACAGAAGATAAGATAAAGAAGGCTATTGCGCAATTCCTTCGCACCTTCGTTTCGTATAATTCTAAGTTTGATAAGTTCATGCGTGGAGAAGCGAGCTTGACCACTGATGAAACAGAAGGGTTTGCCATTTTCAACGATAATGACAGTGGCGATTGTTTCCATTGCCATGCCGATGGGCCTTATCTTACCTTTGCGAATCAAACATTAATGTTTGCCAATAACGCACTCGACAGTGTAAACTTTCTTTACGAATTCGAAGATAAAGGGTTAGGGGTATTTACCCTTGACGAAAATGACAACGGCCGATTTAAAATACCAACCCTTCGCAATGTCATGCTTTCGCCTCCCTATATGCATGATGGTCGGTTTTCTACTATTGAAGAAGTGGTTGGACATTACAGTGATAGTTTGAAATATTCACCTAATGTAGATCCGCTTATGCAACGATTTAACGACCGTGGAGTACACATCAGTCAAAATGAAAAGAACAAATTGATTGCATTTCTTAAAACACTCACAGATACTACGTTCATTAATAAACCTGATTATCAGAATCCGTTTAAATAGAACAATTTGATTCAGCGGTTTTTTCTCCGATGAAGAAAGCCAATGCTGTATCATTCTTTGTACGGTAGAGCATATTTTTTTAGACAATTTATTGAGAACAAATAAGGGTTTTCAGCTATATAATCCCTTTGCTTTCGCATTTCTTCTAATTTTTAGACTGAATTAAAGAAAACTCAACAAATCATATACTTTCGCACGCTTTTTGTAGGTATAAACCCTATTCACTATAACCCTTAATTTTTTCAATGATCTACAGCCTTTACAACCCCTCGTTTAAAAAAATTGCAGCTACTTGTTTTGTAATCTTTGCTTCCTTTTTTGTACATGCGCAGAATGCAACAAACTATGTTTTCTCCACCACCACCGGTGCAACGCTTGATGCTATGACCGGTTCAACTTCGTTGATTGGAGCAAGTGTCGATGATGGAGTATCAGCTGTTACGAATATTGGATTCCCGTTCATGTATGAGAATGTTGCCTATACGCAGTTTTCAGTAAACTCTAACGGATTAATAAGATTAGGAGGTACAGCCGTTTCGAACGACTGGACGAATGCCCTTTCCGACAATTCCGATAATCCTAAGATTATGCCAATATGGGATGATCTTTGTACAGGAACCGGAGGAAGTGTAAGATATTTAGTAACAGGTTCTGCACCAAACCGAATTCTTAAAATTCAACACTTTGGAAGAATGGATGCCACCGAAGCAAGTGCTTCAAATGCTACATTTCAAACATGGTTGTATGAAGGAACCAATGTAATTGAATTTATTTATGGAACAGGCGTTAATCCAGCCAGTGCTACCATTGGTATTGCAGGTGCTACCTATACCCAATACATGGCGCGTAACCATGCCACAAATCATACAGCAGCAAGTTCAGGAGCAATTGAAACTATTGCTACATGGCCGGGAAGTGGAAGAAAATATACTTTTACGCCACCTTCAGCTTCGTATCGATATTACATGTATAACTTAAACGCAGGTTCAAGTACATGGTGCGCTGGTGAAACGAGAACCATTACCATTGACATTAAGAATACAGGAACTTCAACGTGGACAAATTCTACACCTGATATAAACGTAGGTGTAAAATGGAATACAAATGGAGCTGATTGGACCGATTATCATTTAAGAACAGATGCCGGAAGTGTTGCCCCCGGAAGTTCAGCTACTTACTCGTTTTCAGTTCAGGCTAAGAATGCTACGGCTGGCCCTACTTGGGGAACTAATTTAGCATCAGGCACCAACAACCTTACCTTTGATATGGTGAATGAGGCCAATTGTTGGCTTGGCAATAATCCAGGCACTTGTGGTGCCGGAACGGCTACTATGAACATGCGGTTCGTATCTCCGGCTCAAACCATCACAACTGTACCCGGTGTTGCTACTACACCTTCGCCAACTTCAGGGGCTACAGCCCTATGTTATGCAGGTACAGGTGCCGTTACAGCAGTAACTTGGACAGCTGTTGCAGGTGCAACTTCGTATGATGTATATTTTGGAGCAGGAAGTTTACCGGGATCAGTAACATCAAATGTTGCTACAAATTCTTATACTACTCCAACGCTTGCAGCTAACACTACTTATTATTGGAAAATAGTTCCTAAAAACGCATGTGGAAGTGCTACAGGCTCTTCTACATGGACATTTGCAACAAAAACTATTCCTTGTTATTGCACTTCTACGGGTGGAACTTCTGACGGAATTTCAGGTGTAACCTTCAACACCATAAGTAATTTAGGAACAGGATTAAACACTTATACTGATTATTCAGCAACAAAAAACACACAACTTTCACCGAGTTCTACCTATAACTTAACAGTGAATGTGAATACAGGTGGAAATTTCACTAACTATCAAACTGCATGGATTGATTGGAACGGCAATGGAAGCTACACAGATGCAGGGGAATCGTACAATTTAGGAACGGCTACAAATGTAACCAACGGTATTAGTAGTTTATGTCCTTTAGCGATAACAGTACCTTTAGGAGCAACGGTTGGAGAAACGAGAATGCGCATTCAATCAAAATATAGTTCTGCAACAGGAAACTCTTGTCTCACCGGCTTTGATGGAGAAGTAGAGGATTACGGAATTATCATTTGTACTCCACCATCTGCACCAACTGTTACCAATAATTCAGGTTGCAAAAACACAACGATAATTGTATCTGCATCTGGGGCAGGGGCAGGAGAAAATTACAAATGGTACAATGCTGCAAGTGGAGGAACGCTACTCCAAACAAATGGTACAACATATACAACACCTACACTAACATCAACTACAGATTATTGGGTTTCAAAATATAATACCACAACACTTTGCGAAAGCAGTAGAACGAAAGTAACCGCCACCGTAAATGCTTGTTACGTTGCTGAAATTCAATCGCTTAGTGCAAATGCAACAACTGCGTGGTGTGCAGGCGAAACAAGAACCATTACGGCAACCATAAAAAATGTTGGAACACAAGCATGGACTGATGGTGGTGGAAATGATTTTAATATTGGTGTTAAATGGAATACAAATGGTGCCAATTGGGCAGATTACTATGTAAGAGTTGACGCCCAGAATTTAGCAATAGGCGCAACAGCTACATTTAGCTTTACCTTAACGGCTTCAAATGCCACAACAGCAGTACCTCCGGGATCGTATGGCAGCAATCTAAGTGCCGGCTCTAATAACTTAACCTTCGATGTTGTAAAAGAAGGAGATTGTTGGTTTGGTGGCAATGGGGGAAGTTGCGGACCAGGAAATAGCGCATATGTCTCAAGTGCCATCACAATACTTGCCCCATCTGCACCTACAATTACAGGAACAACAACTATAAATTGTGGTCAATCAACCACACTAACAGCTAATCACGGAACTGTATTAGTGCCAAGTTCTGGCAATAACACAGTTGCTTGTGGTAACAATGTTAGACTACAAGATCATGCAGGAAATGCTGATTACGGTAATAGCATTGATGGTTATACCGTTTTAAACAATACGGGTACAGGCACAATTACCATCAACGGCACGTACGCTACAGAATCGGGCTATGACTATATTTATATTTATCAAGGTATTGGTACAGGTGGCGCGCAAGTAGCCGGCAGTCCTTTTAACGGTAGTGGTACAATTAATGTTACCGGATCTGCCGGTCAATCGCTAACTGTTCGTTTTACCTCCGATGTAAGTAGCGTTTTATCTGGCTTTGATGTCAATGTAACGTATTCAAACAATAGCTGTGGTGAATACAGATGGTATACGGCCAGTTCGGGTGGAACGTTGTTCAACACAGGTACATCGTATGTTTCGCCAATTCTAACTTCCTCGGCTACAGGCTATGTTGAGTTCTACAGTAACCCATGTAGTAGTACGCGAACGCCTTTTACAATAACGGTGAATCCTTTAACGCCATCAACACCAACCATTAGCGGTTCAGCATCTATTTGCCCCGGCAATACTACACTATTGACCGCAACAGCTATCAGTGGAGCAACCTATACATGGACCTTACCTAGTGGATGGAGTGGCTCAAGTACATCGAATACAATATCGGTTACAGCAGGTACAAGTTCAGGCAATGTTTCAGTTACAGCTACTACAAATTGCGGTACTTCAGCGGCAGGTGTATTAGCTGTTTCGCCATTGCAAAGCCCTACAGTAAATGCAGGAACAGACCAAGCATATTGCGGACGTAATATTCTCAGCGCAAACACAAATCTTGAGATGATTTTGTTAGAAGAAACATTTGAAACGATTGGTGCCGGTACTGAAATCACCCCAAATAGTACAGGAACATGGAAAATAAAAACACTTACCGGTGATGAAAATTGGAATGGCTCAGCCAATGTTGGAACCAAATGGTACGTAAACAATGCTGCTGGAGGCTATAGTTGTGCTATAAATAACAACTCGTTGGTGATGAAAGATGTTCAGGGTTCAGGCGCAATTGGCATTAACTGTGATTACTTTTGGGGTGTAGACCCACCGGATGGATCGTATGATGAAATGGATCAAGTAGCCTATCTTACTTCGAATATCGATGCTAGGAATTATGCAAACTTAAATCTCAGGTTTTCATACAAATTAAGTGGAGACATCCGTTCTGGAACTGTATATGATTATATGCAGGTAGTGTATTCCACCAATGGGGGAACGAGTTGGACCTCACTAAATGCCGGGAACACGCAAGGCACATATGCTGATAATAATGGCGTAAATAACGGTTACTCCGGTACAGGAAACGGCTCAACCGTGATTTCAGGAACAACTGTAGTTTCATTGCCATCCAGCCTAAATGGAGTTAGTAATTTACTAATTGGATTCCGATGGAGAAATGATGATCAAGGTGGATATGTTCCTGGATTAATTGTTGATGATATCTATTTAACCGGATCGGCAAGTAGTATGTTATGGACCGGACCGGGAATAGTAAGTGGTGCAACAACGGCAGTAGCCACTGTGGACGCTCCTGGAACGTATACGTTGTCGGTAACCGGAGGAAACGGATGTATTGCAACAGATGATGTTGTAGTAACAGCTCCTAGTTTATCGATAGTGTCGACACCCAAAACTGACCCAACACTTTGTGGAGCTACAGGCACATTAACAATTAATGCCGACCCATCTAATGTTGCTGTATGCGAATGGTTTTCAAGTCCTTTAGGAACATCAGCAGCTTTGCCGTATGCCGATCTTTTTGGCACTCCAACTGCAGGTATAGAAGATGGGCGCTTAATTCTAACCCGAAGTTATGATTCTAAAAATGGAGGTATAAGAATTCAAAATCCGAATAGTTATAATGCCGGATCATTTAAAATGGAATTCGATTTATTTATTGGAGCAGGAAATGAAGCAGACGGTTTCAGTATCAGTTATGGAGGTGGAATTGGACTGCCTACTGCAGGAACAGAACAAGGGCATGGTAATGATTTGATTATTAAGTTTGATACATATGATAACGTTGCAGGTGAAAAAGGAATTCATCTATTTTACGGTGGAACTGCAGTAACGACAAGAGTTGCGGGAACAACTTGGAGAAACACAAAACAACATGTTTATTTGTTTGTCAACGCGAGCAACCAACTTACATTGAAAGTTGGGAATACAACAATTTTCAGCAACCAAGCATTGCCATCTGGATATGGATCGGCAGATAAATCGGCATGGACCTTTATCCTTTCTGCAAGAACAGGAGGCTTAATCGATGAACATGCTATTGCAAATTTAGCAATAGTAGCATATAATCAATTTGAATACAGTATTAATGGAAGCAGTTGGCAAACCTCAAATCAGTTCACGCCACTTGCCGGCACTTACACTCCGCAAGTTCGTCCGAAATGCAGTACATCGTGTGGCGTAAGTGCTTCGAGTGTAACAATAAGCGATCCTACTATTTCAAACAGCGCTTATTTAGCAACAACCTCTAACAGTGGTGTAACCCTTGCTTTGGCTTGCGAGGAAAGTGGATGGACCTATTATGCAGACCCTGCAGACCTTACGAAATGGCTATTTGGTATTTACAAAAATGGAAATACATTTTCACCTACGGTAACATTGAACGTGAAATCTTCAGGAATTGCAGCTTATGATAAAGTAGAAAATACTGCTGCTAAAAAAGCTGTATTTACAATGGGTAGGTATTGGAATGTGGTACAAGGATCCATGACTGGTTCAAATCCAATGAAGGTGCGATTCTTTTACGATCCATCCGATTTGAGCACGATGCAAACGGCAGCAAGTACTTGGGCAGCGAACTATCCTACAACATACACACATGCAGTAGAATGGTTTAAAACATCGGGTGCACAATACAATCCTGGAAGTAATACGTATGTTGATGTACCCACTTCATCTGCCTATACTACAGCCGGTGGAACATTAAACGGTATTACCTACATTGAATATCAAAACGTAAATAGTTTCTCGGGAGGAACGGCCGGAATCCGCGTTTCGCCAGGTGCCTACGGTTTGCCTGTAAAACTTTTATACCTAACAGCATCTGCAATCGATAACAGCTTCATTCGCCTCGATTGGGCTACATCGTTAGAAATAGATAATAAAGGGTTTGATATTGAAAGGAGTACCGATGGCATACACTTCGATAAAGTGGGATGGGTAGATGGACATGGAAATTCAACACAAACCATTAAGTACACATTTGATGATAATACAGTTTCAGCAAATACGGTATACTACTATCGCTTAAAACAAATTGATTTTGATGGAGACGAAGAATATTCAAACATTGTATCTGCAATCATTAAAGATGGTAGTGGATTTGCACTAAACGAATTGTATCCAAATCCTGCAACCAATAAAGTTACAATTGAAGTGAGTGCAGATCTAAATCAGGCTGTTTTCGTAAAAGTGTTTGATGTACTAGGCCAAATTGTAACAGAAAAAGAGTGGCAACTTAGTACAGGAACAAACAAACTAGAACTAGATTTAGTTGAGTTTGCTAGCGGCACCTACTCTGTAAGCTTATTTTCCGGCAATCAGTTTTTAACTAAAAAACTAGTTATTTCAAAATAGAGAAAATGGCATTTCATGTAATACCACAAACAGTTTTTGAGAAATTGTTTGTGGTATTTTTTTGCATTGATTCTATGTGCAAAATAATAGACTGCAAAGTTCCTATAAAATAGACATCTAGAACCGTTAAATCTGTAGCAACAACAGGAAAGTGGTCGTTTATTTACAAATAAAATACGTTCGCCTACACATTACTTCTTTTTATAATCTTAGCACCAAAATTGCAAATAGTCTGTTCTTAATATTATTTCTGTGTTAAATTTTACTGTTTCATTTTAAGCTTAAGTTATTAATAAGTAAAAAATGTGACTTCGTTGATACACACCACTAAATAACAGCAAGAAAACTAGATTCACAACAGAAAAAAACAAATACAACAAAAACACATATAAATTAATTAAATACATGAAAAACTTCGTCTTCTCGATTCTTGCTTTCTGTGGATTATTGCTAACAAACACACAACTCCATGCTCAAAACGCAGCGTTAAGTCCGGGAAATATTGTAGCATGTAATACAACCATATATGATAGGGCAGGCGCTAGCACAAACTATGCGAATAACACAAACGAATGGATTACCGTAGCCGGAAGACCTGGAGCAACCATTACAATATCAGGATCCTATACATTGGAAGCATGTAGTTGCGACTATATATATGTTCGATCAGGATATGGAAACACAGGAGCAATATATGTAACAAAAACAAATGGGTCGGGAACTGTTAGCTATACTGGAGCAGTAGGCGAAACACTTACAGTGCATCTCACGTCAGATGGATCTACAAGGGCTGCAGGTTTTGCATTTACGGTTACTTACTCGACAACACAAACATGTCCAACAACCTATAATCTTTCAGGTACAGCAACGAGTGTAGCATGTGGTTCAAACTATATTGTAAAGGATCATGCAGGTGATAATACGAGTTATAGTAATTCAAGAACTGATTACATGGTATTTAATGGAGTATCGGGAAGCACAGCCGTATTAAATATTGTTGGGAAATATGCCACTGAATCGGGCTATGATTATTTAAGAGTATTTCAAGGCTCAGGAACAGGTGGAACAATAGTATATGGTCCACTTTCAGGTACAGGTGATTTCAATTTCACAGGAACTGCCGGAGTAACCTATACTTTACAGTTTACTTCTGATGCCTCCACCGTTAATAGTGGGTTTTCCCTTTTCGCATACTACACCGGGAGTTGCATCGCTTGTACCACCCCAACTACGTCTTACACTGTAACAGGGGGAGGCTCGTATTGCTCAGGAGGCTCAGGTGTTCCCGTTGGTTTAAGTGGTTCACAGTCGGGTGTAACCTATCAATTATTTAATGGTGCAAGTGCTGTGGGTTCAACTGTTGCAGGAACAGGAAGTGGTATTTCATTTGGAAATCAAACAGCTGCCGGAACATATACTGTAAAAAGTACAACAGCAGGAGGTTATTGTGCAACAAGTATGACCGGAAGCCAAACGATTACTGTCACTCCAATCCCATATACGCCTGCTGCAATAACAGGCGCGAGTAGTGTGTGTGTTGGAGCCAGCACAACTTTTACAAGTGCATCACCATCTGCAACAGGCGGAACGATTACGAGTGTAGGCACTACACCGAATAAATATAACATATGCACATTTAATGGTTCAGGAACGTTTACTGTTCCTGCCGGTGTTACTTTAATAGGAGATGTTTTAGCCGTTGGTGGTGGTGGTGGCGGTGGCGCCAATGGTGGCGGTGGCGGTGGTGGCGGTGGAGTTAATTACTCTACAACTGTTTCTATTCCTGCAGGCGGTAATACCGTTACCGTTGGAAGTGGGGGAACTTGCTGCGGATCGCCAGCGGGAAATGGAGGAACGTCTTCATTAGGTGCTTTAGTAGTAGCTGATGGCGGTGGTGGTGGTGCATCGAGAGATGCAGGAGCAGGTGGACAAACCGGAGGTTCCGGTGGTGGTGGTGCAGGTGCTACAGCATCTCCTCGTCATTTAGGAGGTGCAGCAGGAACAAATGGAACTGCAAGTGCAGGAGGTAATGGAACAACCCCTGACCCGGGTTGTAATGCAGCCGGTGGTGGTGGTGGTGGTGCCGGAGGTGCTGGCAGTACAGCATCAAATAATGCAGCAGGAAATGGTGGGGTCGGAATCGCAAATTCAATCACAGGATCATCCGTATTTTATGGTGGCGGTGGTGGTGGTGGCACTACAAACTTTTTAGGTTGCGGTATATCTACTACTGTTTTGATTCCTAGTTCTGGAAATAATGCAGTTACATGTGGTGTAAACTCAACGATATGCGCGAATCTGGGTTGCGGTTCAGGTTACTCATCGGATAATGATGGATATACAGTTGTTAATGCATCAGGAACAGCAACAATTTCAATTTCAGGCACCTACGACTTAGAGCCAGGTTACGATTACATGTATATTTATTCAGGCATTGGCACAGGTGGTACACTACTATACACCTATAATGGATATGGAGGAACCATAACATCCTTTACCGGCACCCCTGGTCAATCGTATACCATAAGATTAACCTCCGATGTCAGTCTTTCAGGAACTGGAGTCAGCTTAAATGTGACCTATAGTGGGGCTTGCACTCCTGCATGGACAAATGGAACAGGAGGAAATGGAGGCGGTAGCAATGGAGAAAGCGGAGTGAATGGAACAGCAAATACCGGTGGTGGTGGTGGAGCAGAAACTGCAGGTGGATCTGGAGTAGTTGTTATTCGTTACCCTGCTGGTAGTTGGAGAAGCGGAGACAATAGTATTGCTACAGTTGATGCTTCCGGAAATGTCACCGGAGTAGCAGCCGGAACAACTTCCATCTATTACGATATTATAGCCGGGTCGTGTACAACCTCTGTTTCAAAATCAATTACGGTTAATGCAAATCCAACCGCGAATGCAGGTGGTGCTCTATCGGCTATTTGCCAGAGCGCTACAAGTGCTGCCATGGGTGGTTCGGTTGGTGGCAGTGCCTCAGGCGGAACTTGGTCGGGTGGTGCTGGTACTTGGACAAATGCAAGTAATCCTTCCACTGCAACATACACTGCCGGTGCTTCTGAATCGGGAAGCATCACATTAACATTAACAACAAGTGGAGGTTCATGTGGAACAACAACTGCAACCAAATCCATTACAGTAAATCCTAATCCTACGGCCAACGCAGGTGGTGCTTTATCGGCAATTTGTCAGAGCGGTACTAGTGCTGCCATGGGCGGTTCTGTTGGTGGAGGAGCCACAGGCGGAACTTGGTCCGGTGGTGTAGGAACTTGGACAAATGCCAATAACCCTGCCACTGCTACCTACACAGCCGGTGCTTCTGAATCGGGAAGTATTACCCTTACCCTAACAACAAGCGGAGGTGCGTGTGGTACAACTACGGCAACGAAATCGATCACTGTAGATGCCTCTCCAACAACAGCACTTGCAGGTTCGGATCAGGCTAATTGCAACAACAGTTCATTTACTTTAGCCGGAAATACGCCTACCGTTGGAACCGGGGCATGGTCTTTAGTGAGTGGAACAGCTACAATCACTACGCCTTCAGCTAACAACTCGGGTGTAACTGGAGTAACTTTAGGCACTTCTGCAACACTTAGGTGGACCATAAGTAATGGATCGTGTACAGCATCAACTGATGATGTTGTGATTAGTAACAATGCAGGGGCTTCTGTTCCAACTTCCGGTGGAGACCAAGAAGCATGTTATCGCGCTTCTGTTCCAAATCTAACCGCAACAGTTGGAGGAGGAGAAACAATAGATTGGTATGATGCCTCATCAGGAGGAACGTTAATCAAGTCTGGTTCTCTCAACATAAATGAAGCAGCAGATGTTTCCGGTCCGAACCCTACACCGGGCACATATACTTATTATGCACAAGGAAGAAATACAACTTCGGGATGTACAAGTTCTTCACGAACGTCTGTTACGCTAACGATTCGTGCTGTCCCAATCATAGCACCATCTGCTACTCCAAGCACAGCTTGTTCTGGCGACAATGTTACCTTAAATGCAAATGCAAGTGCAGGTGCAGGAACTATTACTTCGTATGCATGGAGCTCCGGCTTAGGAGCTGTTTCAGGTGGCACTGTGAATCCTACGAGTACAACTACTTATACTGTTACTGTTGAAAATAGCTACACGTGTACAAACGATGCATCTATTGGTGTAACGATAAAATCAGCATCTGGTTTTGTAGTTTTACCTTCTAGCACAACAACTACAATGGTAGAGCAATGTACAGATGGTGGTTGGACTTACTATGCAAATGCATCTACCCCTGATGATTGGGCGTTTGCCATTCGAAAAAATGGAAACACATTTACTGCTCAAGTTGATATTACTGTATTAGGGTCAACAATAGACAACATTAATACGTCTAAACCGGGTTATGAACATGGCTCTTATCTCATGAAAAGGTATTGGGACGCTAGCATTTTAAGTGGTTCTATTTCATCATCGGTTGATGTAAAATTCTTCTACGACCCTTCTGAAAAAACAGATGCTTTGAGTGCACGTGATGCAGCTTGGACGCCTTATTCAGCTACTGCATCGAAAACATCTTTCCGTTGGTTTAAAACAGTAGGTGCTTCTTTTGGTTCCGTAATTAGCACCATTGACGGAAATAGCTTCAATGGTTTCTCTAACATTACATTAACAGAAAGCGCTTCAGGAACTGAAAACGGAATAACCTATGCACAGTTTAATGGTATCACATCCTTCTCGGGTGGAACTGGAGGATTTGGATTCTCTTCACCTGGAACAGGATTACCGGTAAAACTATTGTACTTCACAGCTTCAACAGTTGATAATAATTACATCAAACTTGATTGGTCAACATCGCTTGAAATCGACAATAAAGGATTTGATATCGAGCGTAGCACCGATGGAATTCGCTTCGATAAAATTGGGTGGGTTGACGGACATGGTAACGCTACGCAAAACATCGTTTATTCATTCAACGATAAAACTGCACAAGCCAATACGGTCTATTACTACCGATTAAAACAAATCGATTTTGATGCTGATGTAGAATATTCAAACATAGTATCTGCTGCTTTCAAAGACGGAAAAGGATTTACACAAGCTGACTTGTATCCGAATCCGGCAACGAATAAAGTGGTGATTAGCGTTGCAACTGATATTGCTCAAGACGCTAAGATCAAAATATTTGACCTATTAGGTCAGCCGGTATTGGTCAACGATGTGAAATTAGTTTCCGGCTCAAACAATTTTGAATTAGACTTGACTGATTTTTCAGGCGGAACATATACAGTGAGCATTTTCTCTGGTAATCAATACATCACTAAGAAATTAGTTATTTCAAAGTAACACTATATTGCTTTCCAACAAAAAAGCCGATTCCATGGAATCGGCTTTTTTGTTGCTGTTGAAATAAACACTTACACTAATGGTTCTTGTTGAGAAAGGCAATGAAAACTGCCTAATCCCCAAATAATATCAGTAGAATCTAATCCAACAACTTTACGAGTCTTGAAGCAATCTTGCAAAATAGTTAATGCGCGGTCATCATTCTTTCCGTCTCTGAATGTAGGAACTACTACGTATTCATTCCCAATATAGAAATTGGCGTAAGAGGCCGGTAAACGCTGGTCTTCATAAACCACAGGTGCAGGCATGGGTAATTCTACAATATTCAATTGTTTACCTGTTTCCAAGCGCATTGTTTTCAAAGCGCTTAAATTCTCTTGCAACAAATGATAGTTTTCATCTGCTTTATTTTCTTCAACAACAGTTACAACAGTATCTTCATTAACAAAGCGCGTAATATCGTCAATATGACCATCTGTATCATCGCCTACGATGCCATCACCTAACCATAAGAAATGTTCAACGCCATAGAAGTCGACTAAGTATTGTTCAATTTCTTTTTGCGATAAATGTGGATTGCGATTCTTATTCAATAAACAAGCGGTAGTTGTTAGCAATGTGCCTCTGCCATTAAACTCAACACTTCCACCCTCCATTACAATTCCGGGATGAAATACATCTAATCCAAATTCTTTTGCGATACGAGTTGGCACTACATCATCCAAATCGAACGGAGGATATTTTCCGCCCCATGCGTTATAGCCCCAATCAACAATGCATTTTTTCTTTTCAGCATAGTTGACTACAAACGCAGGTCCATGGTCTCTGCACCATGCGTCATTCGTGGGATTGAAATAAAACTCAACATTATTTAAGTTTCCATTCACAGCCAACAAATGTTTTTCGGCAAAAGCTTTCATAGCTGCATCAGCCACATTAATACGCACTTTTTGTGCCTCAGCAATCAAACCAATAAACTTTGTATACACCGGATAAATGGCATCAATTTTTCCGGGCCATGAAGCTTCTTTGTGCGGCCACGATAACCACATGGCTTCTTGTGGTGCGAATTCTGCAGGAAAGTGTAATCCTAATTTTTTAGGCGTCATACTTAATCAATATAGCGTTTAGTAATTGGATCATAACTGTCTATTCGTCTGTCTCTCAAGAACGGCCAATGTGTGCGATAGTAATCGGTTTGTTTCAAATCTAATTCCACCACTTGTGTTTCTTCTTTATCGTGAGAAGCTAAATACAAAAGCCTTCCAAACGGATTGCTCACAAAACTTCCACCCCAGAATTTCATGGCACCATCTTGTTCAAAACCAACGCGATTTACACTTACTACATGTAAGCCATTGGCTACCGCATGTGAACGCTGTATAGTTTGCCAAGCATTATATTGTTCTTCGTTTGTAGCTTCATCTTGCGAAGTCGCCCAACCAATGGCTGTTGGGAAAAATAAAATCTCAGCACCCATCAAAGCCGTAATTCGCGCGCCTTCCGGATACCATTGATCCCAACAAATGAGCACACCAATTTTAGCAAATTTAGTTTGGAAAACTTTATAGCCCAAGTCACCGGGTGTGAAATAAAACTTCTCGTAAAATGCAGGATCATCCGGAATATGCATTTTTCTGTACTTCCCTAAATAAGCACCATCGGCATCAATTACAGCCGTGGTATTATGATATAAACCTTCTGTTCTTTTTTCGAACAAAGACGCAATAATCACCACGCCTAATTCTTTGGCAATTGGTGACAATATTTCCGTTGAAGTACCGGGAATACTTTCTGCTAAATTGAAATTCTCATGATCTTCAACATCGCAAAAATAGAGCGATGTAAACAATTCCTGCAAACAAATAATTTGTGCTCCATCTTTTGCTGCATTGCGAATGCCTTGGATAGCACGCGCCATATTTTGCGCTACATCTTTCACGCAAGTCATTTGCACCAAACCCACTTTTACTTTTGCCATGTGCTGATATTTTATGCGAATGTAAAAAAAGGAAGGTGTTTTTTGAGTACGACTTTTATTGGGTGCTTCTCTTCGAAGGAGAGAAAATCGGCTATCGAATTAACTTCTGCGCGTAACTACGAAATGAATCAACTCTTTAAATGCACTTCTGGCTGGAGAATCAGGGAATGTATCCAATAAATCCAAGGCTTCCCGAATGTATTGCTGCATAAATTGTTCGGCATACTTCAACCCACCACTTTCGCGAATTTGGTCGATAATCCAAGCTACTTTTTCAGTATCGGTATTTTGATTTTTTACGATATAAATAATCTTTTTGCGCGTTTCGGCTGAAGCTTGATTCAAAGTATAAATCAAAGGCAATGTAAGTTTCCGTTCCTTAATATCACCACCTTTAGGCTTACCGGTTTCACTATCACCAAAGTCGAGTAAATCGTCTTTAATTTGAAAAGCTATACCCACTTTCTCACCAATCAATTTTAGCTTCTGAATATCGTCTTCACTGGCTTTCACGGAAACAGCGCCACACTGACAAGCAGAAGAAATCAACGATGCTGTTTTCTTTTGAATGATGTCGAAATAGATGGATTCTTTGATATCTAATCGTCTGGCTTTCTCGATTTGCAACAACTCCCCTTCGCTCATGGCTCTGATGGTATCGGAAAGAATATGTAACAAACGGAATTGGTCGCTTTCAATGGAAATCAGTAAGCCTTTAGCTAGCAAGAAATCGCCTACTAAAACGGCAATTTTATTTTTCCAAAGTGCATTAATCGATAAAAAACCTCTGCGTTTGTACGAATCATCAACCACATCATCGTGTACCAAAGTGGCGGTGTGCAGGAGTTCTACAAGCGATGCAGCAACGTAAGTAGCTTCGTTGGTTTCACCCACTAGTTTTGCAGAAAGAAAAACGAACATGGGACGCATTTGCTTGCCCTTCCGGGAAACAATGTAGCGCATGATAATGTCTAACAAAGGTGTGTTACCTTTCAACGACTCTTTAAAACGAATTTCGAATTCATTGAGTTCAGGGTCGATGACCTTTTTGATTTCGTTTAAAGATTTAGACATCGGGGCGAATTTAACCGATTTTAATTCGGAAACGTTAATTTCGGAACAGAATTGTGATTATGCTACAAAGAATACAGAATCAAATCGTTAAAGGACAGCACCAACGCGACTTCTTAGTCGACTTTGTATATGATGATTCCGCCACACATCAACCTATAGTGATTTTCGCGCATGGGTTCAAAGGATTTAAAGATTGGGGGCCTTATAACCTAGTAGCTGATTATTTCGCACAGCGAGGTTTTTTCTTTTGCAAATTCAACTTTTCGCATAATGGAACTACTGTGGAGCAGCCTTCAGATTTTGCCGATTTAGAAGCTTTCGGAAACAATAATTTCACCATTGAATTGGACGATTTAGGCGTTGTGATTGATGAGGTGGTGAAACGAAATGCATTTGTAGATGCTTCAAAAATTTATTTAATCGGACACAGTCGTGGTGGAGGCATAGTAATGCTGAAAGCTGCGGAGGATAAGCGTGTACAAAAAATCGCCACTTGGGCAAGCGTAAACGAATTTGGTAAATTTTGGCCGGAAGAAGCCATGAAGGCATTAAAAGAAAAAGGCGTGATTTATGTACCCAATGCGCGCACCAATCAGCAAATGCCTATTTACTGGCAGATGTACGAGAACTATAATGCAAATCAAGCGCGATTACATATTCCTTTGAATTTCAAATCACTTACCATTCCATCTCTAATTGTTCATGGCACTAAGGACGAAACAGTACCTTTTAGTGCAGCTGAAGAACTTGTTACATGGAACAAAAATGCTACGCTATTTTCGGTTGTAAATGCAAATCATAATTTTGGAGGAAAGCACCCGTGGGACAGTGATGCATTACCTGAAGATTTGAAAATGGTAATCGATGAAACCATTCGTTTCTTCAATGCATAATTATGGATATACTTTATTTCTATTTTGAAAAACCTCACCCTAAATCCCTCTCCAAAGGAGAGGGACTTGAAGATACTAGCATATAAATTTCTTCAAGCTATTGCCTGAAAAAATATTCCCGATATAATTCTCCATCGCGAATCATTTTCACGGTGTAATTTTTCTCTCGAAGTTTTACCGGAAAAGGATTGTAGCGAATACTGTGATATCCTTTTTGAAAATCGCGATTCGCAAAAATGGGTTCAATCAAATGATTATCCATATCATAAAATCCAACGGAAACATTGGTAATACTATCGGCAGTAAAAGTGATATTTCGATCAACTTTATTCCCATTGAATTCTTGTAATAAGGCCGTTTTGTTTCTTTGTTCCTGACTTGTTATCTTCTCCAATGTTGTGCCCATAAGTTGTGCAACAAAACCTTGCAATCCGTTTTTCACCGCCTCATTGCTACTTTCAATACCGAGCATAGGGCTTCTATCGGTCATGCTCCAAACGGCTTGCTGTGCGGCATTGTTCTGATAGTTATTCATGCGAATATACTGCGCCAATTGCAAAAGCGCTGGTGATGCCTTCTGGCCTAACTTGTAATGCGTTTGGACTCCAGGACCACTATGACTCAACTGTGTACACATGGCATAAATCAATTGTTTCTGTTGTTGTTTAGCTGGACAATCCAACGCAATTTGTTGTGTAATCAACATCGCCTGATAGCCTTCTTCATTGGGTTGTAGCAGATAGCCTTCATCCAAATTAACGGTAAGCGGTGCATTGGTTTGATTCGTAATCACCATTTGCATTTTGGGATAGAAGCCACTGTTTTTAATCGCTTCGGGCATAGTACTGTAATCAGATCCTGTCCAATCTACCATTACCTTTTTATCGGCAATAGCCTCGGAAAGACTTAAACCAAAGGATTTCAACGATAGTAATACAATAAAAGTAAGTGTGTAGGTTGTTCTCATATAGCTAATTTTTGTTGGCTATAGGAGTAACGTCAACTACCGTTTTTTTATTGTACAACACCCCCGAAAGGACTTGAAATCCTCACGGGGGTGCAGTTCCACTGTTTAAATAAGCTTATTTACTAATAACGATACGTCTATACAATTCACCTTTATTGGTTTCCAAGTGCAGAATATAAACACCGTTTGCAAGTCCAGATACATCAATAGTTTTATTCGAACCGGTTGCCACTTCACTAACAATTGCTTCACCTAATAAATTGCGAAGCGTAACATGCTCCAATAATGTTTCATCGCTTTTGATGAATAATTTACCGCTTGTAGGGTTAGGAAAAATAGCTACTTGGAAGTTATCAATTGTTCTAATTCCGGTGGGTGTAAACTCTACCAAAGCAGAATCAACACCTGCATTCAAATCGATGGGATTACCGGCAGAATCAATAGCTGTAACCGCAGAAATGAAATTGACATTGTTGTAATACATCAAGTTCTTTCCACTAATATTATCGGTTGTAATCTTGAATTTGATTTGCGCAATTTCTCCATTACCCGATCGGTTAACATGATTAATTCGTGTTACGGCAGTTTTAATTTGACCTGTTGTTTTGAAATCCTTGATAATGGTAATTCTTTCTGAGGTTGTTGCTAACCAAGAGGAAGGATATAGAACTTCTGTTTGTGTAGTATCAACAACTAACGCATCATAATTATAAGTAAATGCCAAACCGTAGATATTACTCACCGGCAACGATGCATCTCCAAGCTGAATACTGGCTACCAATGTATCTCCTGCCCTTAAAGTATCTTTAGAGAGTATAATATTTAGTCCGGGTATACCTGCTCTCCATGCCGCAGGCTGATCCTCTTTCTTTGCATGCGTTAATCCGAAATTTTGCACAATGGCCAAAGTATCATCGGCATTAATGGTGCCATTACCATTACAATCAACATGTTTTGCATTAGCACCACTCAACAATTGTAACCCCCAATCCTGACAAGCTTCCGCCTGCCAAACAATTGATGCATTTGTACGTATGGGACCTCCCAAACCATAAGCCACTCCAATGGGTAATAAATCGTTATTATCAGCTATGCCATCGTGATCTGCATCCCCTGGCCATACGGAATCTGGCGCAATAGTGTTGTAACGAATAATAGAAGGAAAAGAGTCATTAATATATGGAATTGGAGTATTGGTTCCGCAAACAATCAAGTGACCATCGTTTTGCCATGCTGCACCATCGAATCTAACCATACCTGACAAACTATCTAGGAATTGACCACCATTTCCAAAAGTTGCATCAATTGAACCATTGAAATTGAATCGATGGAGAACTAAACGACTGTAGTCCCACCATTCCACTGCCAATACAATACACTTACCATCAGGTTGAACAACTAAATCCTTAGGATAAGTAGCTAAAGTAGCTTTGCCATTCACACCAAATGTTATGTCTAACACTCCTGAACTGTTCAACTTCAACAAAGACCTAGACCCAAGATCATTCACCATTATACTTCCATCGCTTAATAATGCTAGCCCCTTATGATAGGTCAATTGGTAAGAATTAAAAACACCATTAGTGGCGAAAGACTGATCTATAGTGCCATTACTATTAAATCGTAATAGTTTTCCACCAGCCACGAGTATCTTGTCATCTGGCTGTAATACCATATCTGATATTCTACCATAACTAGAAGTGTATATTCCGGCATTTGCAAATGTATTATCCAATATACCTATGCTAGAAAGACGAAAAATGAAACCCAATTCAGAAGCAACGATAATTTTACCGTTTGTTTGGACTACAATTTTTGAAGCCCTTGAATTTAACGCATAAGAGAAAGTTCCATTTACACCAAAACTGACATCTTTAATACCGTTGGATAAATAACGGTTGACAACTATCTGTGTTGTGCTCCAATTTTGTCCGCCAACAAGTATTTTACCATCAGGTTGGATTGCAACACAGAGCCCAGTAAAAGTAGTTACTGTATCTTCAACGACACCATTATTGCCAAAAGTAACATCTCTTCCTCCATTTTTGTTAATACGAAATAAAGTAGAATAATCTGAAGAAATGTAAACAATCTTCTGATCAGGTTGAACAATCACATCCACGTATTTAGATCGTATTGTATTCATAATGGTATCTAAACCATAAACCCCAAACGAAGAGTCTCTGAGGCTTGCTTGTCCAAAGCTATGGTTAACTATACTCGTAAGTATTAAAACCAATATTATTGTTATTCCTTTTTTCATAGTGTCAATTTTAAAATTAGTAATTCGTTTCGGTATTAAGACAGTACGAAAGTCTACATTCGTTGCAACAAAATAAAGTACATTATAAGACTTATATACATACATTTTTTGTATTTTTCAATATATAATAGCCATTTTATATACTATATTTATTTTTACACTTGCTTATTTTAGATGAATTCAACGAAACCTGCATTAATTCTTAACAGCCTTAGTCAACCTGAACTAAATCGCTTTGACAAATTTATTTCAACGCAGTTTGAGGGTGCAGAAGTCACGTTCTGGCATTACATAAAACCTTTTTGCAAGGAGCGAAATATTGTTTCGGTTGACAAACAGAAATGCTGGAGACTTGTATTTGGCAACAAACGTTTTAATGCACTGAAATATGCACGACTACTCTCCGACTTCACTAAAATTATTGAAGCTTTTTTGGTGAACGACCAGTTCCAAAAAAATGAAATTGACAAACAGTTGTCGCTGTTAGAGATCTACAATTCGCGTACTATTCCTTCGTGCATTCCACCGCTATTGAAACACACCTCCAAACAACTCAGCAATTTTCCTTACCGCGATGAACAGTATTATAAATGGGCATTCCAACGCGATGAACAACAGCATAATTTTGTTGAAAGTCAAGATAGTCGACAAGAAGAAAAACATTTACAACAAACCATACATAGCCTAGACGCCTTATATCTATTGCAAAAACTGAAGTACAGTGCGATGGTATTACACTATCAAAAATTTATGGCGATAGATTCTTCTTTGTATTTTTTGGAAGAGGTTTTACTCTATTCAAGTTCAGAACAATTCGCAAAAATCCCTTTAATTCAAATTTACGTATCGATTATCTATACGCTTCAAGATAAAGATGGAGTGGAACATTACCGGAAACTCACAACGCTGCTCAAATTACATGCATCCCTTTTCACTAAAGAAGAACTAGAAAATATTTATGCCTATGCCTTAAACTTCTGCATCCGTAAAATCAATCAGGGTGATTTAGATTTCCAGTTACATATTTTTGAACTCTACAAACAAATGTTGAAAGATGGGTCACTTACCCATAGAGGATCTATTTCTCCTTGGGACTTTAAAAATATTGTCACCATTGCCCTTCGTGTAAAAGCCTTTGATTGGGCGAATAAATTCATTAATGAACAATCGATATTCATCCCTAAAAAAGATCGCAAAAATGCCATTACTTTTAATCGAGCGCGTTATTATTTCGCAATCAAGAAATACGACCAAGTGCTACAACTTTTAGGTACTGTAGAATATGACGATGTTTTTTATCAACTCGATGCAAAAACAACATTAATGAAAACCTATTTTGAGTTAGATGAATTCCAGCCGCTCCAATCACTAAAAGAAAGTTTCAGAATACTCCTGAGTAGAAAGAAAGGCATTTCCGAGACACAGCGCTTGTTATACGGGAATTTCATCAAGCTATGTTTGAAACTTTACCGAATAGAAGTAAAAGACAACAAGAAAGTTAACGCTCTGAAAAAGGAAATTGAAACGACCTCAAACGTAGCAGACATGGGATGGATAAAAGAGAAATTACTGGAACTCGTATAATTGAATTACAAATATCGTTTAATATACACCAACGATTTATCGGCAAAAAACTCTTCTTTGAAATATTGCGTTAAAGGAATTTGGGTGACGTCTTTAAACGGTTTCAATTCTTCCGTTAAATCGCCTCCTTTCAAACAAATTAATCCGTTCAACATTTTGTGCCGATTTTTGGGAAAATATTTCCCTTTAGACCAAGTCATCAATTCTGTTGCAGGGGCTACAGCCCTTGATATCACAAAGTCGTATTGATATTCCATTTGCTCTGCACGGGAATGAAAGGTGAAAACATTCGTTAGCCCAACCGTTTCACAAACACCATCAATCACCTTTAATTTCTTGCCAATAGAATCAACGGCATGAAATCGAGAACCCGGAAAATAAATGGCTAATGGCACACTTGGAAAGCCTCCACCACAGCCCAAATCCATAATCTTAGAACCTTCTTCGAAGGGTATAAATTTGGCAATAGCCAAGGAATGCAACACATGTCGTTCATACAAATTATCGATATCCTTGCGCGATATCACATTAATTTTTTCGTTCCATTCTTTGTAGAGTTCCTGCAATTGAGCAAACTGTTGTATCTGCTTTTCAGTAAGTTCAGGAAAATATTTTTTGAGGATATCCATTAGCGTTTTTTTTCAGAGTCTACCGTCTATCGCGGAGCTCGGAAAACTTTGAGCCGTTTTTCATCACAAAAACATCCACTGCTTCTTTATCTAATTTACCATCTTTAATTAAGTCGTTTGTATAAATCAACTTCATAATCGATTTAAATAGATTATAACGTATCTCAGCCTTATCTTTGTTTTCATTCAAAAAAGCAACCTCGTAATAAGAGACTGAGCCATCTTTATTATATTGAGACACTTCGTGATAATCTTTATAGCTGTTGTAAATCAATATCATCAACTTCTTCCCATCTAAACTTTCAATCGTATAATCTCTCATACCCGGGAAAGCACTGCTCTTTTCTTCAATTACTTTAAAAACGGGGCTTTCATTCACAGTAACAATTCCTGTTTTCTTATCGTAATCAACTTCAACTTTTTCTTTTTGAGCTGAAGCCCCTAAAGCTACTAGACAAATAAGAATGGATAAAAACTTACGCATACTATTCTTTTAGATTTGGGTTTCACTTGCAAAAGCAGCATTGGCATACTCGCGATTCAAACGTGCAATATTCACCAATTTAATTTCCTTCGGGCATTCCGCTTCGCAAGCACCGGTATTGGTACAGTTACCAAAACCTTCAGCATCCATTTGCGCTACCATAGCTAGTGCTCTTCTATTACGCTCCGGTTCACCTTGTGGCAATAACGCTAAGTGAGAAACTTTTGCCGATACGAAAAGCATAGCTGATGCGTTTTTACAAGCTGCAACACATGCTCCGCAACCAATACAAGCCGCAGCATCCATAGCCTTTTCAGCATCGTCTTTGTCTACAGGCAAGTTATTTGCATCTTGTGCTTGTCCGGTATTCACAGATACAAACCCTCCGGCTGCAATAATTCTGTCGAATGCACCACGATCTACCACTAAGTCGTTCACCACCGGAAACGCTCTCGCTCTCCAAGGCTCAACATAAATAGTATCACCATCTTTAAATTTACGCATGTATAACTGACAAGTAGTTGCCCCATGTTGAGGACCGTGTGCTCTACCATTGATATACATACTGCACATACCGCAAATGCCCTCACGACAATCGTGGTCGAATCCGATTGGCTCCTCTCCTTTTCGAACAAGGTTATCGTTCAACACATCAATCATTTCCAAGAACGACATATCCTCGTTAATTTGATCGATGCTATAATCTACTAACTTACCTGCTGTACTTGCGTTTTTCTGACGCCAAACTTTCAAGTTAAACTTCATGATTTCTCCTATTTATTATTTGTAAGAACGAACTTGTAATTTAATATTCTCGTATTTCAATTCTTCTTTGTTCATCACCGGATCGCTATCAACGCCTTTGAACTCCCAAGCTGCAACATAAGCGTAGTGCTCATCGTCACGTTTTGCCTCTCCTTGATCTTGGTATTCTTCACGATAGTGACCACCGCAAGATTCATTTCTGTTCAAAGCATCGACAACCATCAATTCTCCTAATTCTAAGAAATCAGCAACACGCATGGCTTTATCTAACTCAGGATTAAACGAATCGATTGTTCCCGGTACTGCCACATCGCTCCAGTATTCTTTTCTCAAATTCTGAATCAATGTTCTTGCTTTCGTTAAACCTTCTGCAGTTCTTGCCATTCCGCAATATTCCCACATAATTTTACCTAAAGCTTTATGGAAATCATCAACTGTTTTCTTGCCTTTGATATTCACCAATTGCTGCATTCTTTCTTGGGCCGATTTCTCTGCCTCCACAAATGCAGGGTGATTCAAGTCGATAGCTTTCGTGAAAATATCTTCAGATAAGTAATTACCAATAGTGTAAGGAATTACAAAATATCCATCAGCCAAACCTTGCATCAAAGCCGAAGCACCTAAACGGTTCGCTCCGTGATCAGAGAAATTGGCTTCACCCAAAGCATACAAGCCCGGTACAGTGGTCATCAATTCATAATCTACCCAAAGTCCGCCCATCGTATAGTGAACCGCAGGATAAATCATCATTGGCGTTTTCAATGGATCTTGGTTTGTGATGTTTTGATACATCGGGAAAAGCTCGCCATATCTAGCTTTCACTACATCGATACCTAAACGGTTAATCGCATCAGCAAAATCCAAATACACCGCTAATCCTGTTTTTCCAACACCACGTCCATCGTCACATGCTTCTTTTGCAGCACGAGAAGCGATATCCCGCGGACAAAGATTTCCGAATGATGGATACTTACGTTCCAAATAGTAATCGCGATCTTCTTCTTTAATATCTAAGGGGCCTTTTTTGCCTTCGCGAATAGCTTTCGCATCTTCTTTCGATTTTGGCACCCAAACACGTCCGTCATTTCTTAATGATTCAGACATCAATGTTAACTTCGATTGATAATCGCCAGTTACCGGAATACATGTAGGGTGAATTTGCGTGTAGCAAGGGTTACCGAAGAAAGCACCCTGTTTGTGGGCTTTCCAAGCAGCCGTTACATTCGAACCCATGGCGTTGGTAGACAAGAAAAATACGTTTCCGTAACCTCCTGTACATAACAACACTGCATGTCCGAAGTGACGCTCCAATTTTCCGGTAACTAAGTCTTTAGCAATAATACCGCGGGCTTTACCGTCCACTTTCACTAACTCTACCATTTCGTGGCGAGAATACATTTTCACATTGCCTAAACCAATTTGGCGCTCCAATGCTTGATATGCACCAATCAATAACTGCTGACCGGTTTGTCCACGCGCGTAGAACGTACGCGACACTTGCGCTCCACCGAACGAACGGTTATCTAACAAGCCTCCGTATTCACGTGCAAATGGAACACCTTGTGCTACACACTGGTCGATAATATTAACCGATACTTCCGCTAAACGATGTACGTTAGCTTCGCGAGCACGGAAGTCGCCTCCTTTAATGGTGTCGTAAAATAAACGGAACACAGAGTCTCCGTCATTTTTGTAATTCTTAGCCGAGTTGATACCCCCTTGGGCTGCAATAGAGTGCGCTCTTCGCGGAGAATCTTGAAAGCAAAATGCTTTTACTTTGTAGCCTAATTCTGCTAATGAAGCAGCGGCAGAAGCACCTGCCAAACCTGTTCCCACTACAATTACTTCCAACTTACGTTTGTTGGATGGGTTAACCAATTTAGCGTGCTGCTTATAGTGTTCCCACTTTTCTGCAAGTGGTCCTTCCGGTATTTTACTATCTAATGTTGCCATAATATGGAATTATAAAATTGCTTTAAATCAATGTCTCAAATAAATAACGATTGGCATCAACGCAAAGATGAATGGAATCAAAATAGAATATCCGACACCAACAGTTTTGATTAATGCGTTGTATTTTGTGTGATTCAACCCAAGCGATTGGAATGCCGATTGAAAGCCGTGTAATAAGTGAAAGCCCAATGAGAACTGTGCTAAAACGTAAATTGCCACTACAATTGGGTTAGCGAAGACAGTGAACATTTCAGCATACAAATCGTGTACACCAGGCACAGCGCTTTCTGCTAAACCTGTTATTCTTGAAGGCACCCAAAAGTGGGCTAGGTGAATTATCAGAAAAATCAACAACAATGTACCTAAGAGACCCATGCTGCGCGAGTACCATTTTGAATTAGCGTTGGGTTGGCTGTAGGCATATTTCTCGGGACGAGCATCGTTGTTCAATTTCCAAAGCCAAAGTCCATCGATGATGTGTGCAAGCAATCCACCAAACAAACCCACCTCCATTATTCGGATAATAATGTTGGTTCCCATGAAGTGGGCATAGTCATTAAATAAGGCACCTGTACCATCGAAAAAAACCATGGCATTGATGAAGCAGTGCACCAAAAGGAATGTCACCAAAAACAATCCGGTGAGCCCCATTAAAAATTTTCGTCCGATGGATGATCCTAAAAGATAATTTGTATTTTTTGTTGACCCAGTCATTATATAGTATTTTAAAAAGCAGTGCAAAAATAAAGAGATAACGGTCTTTGCGAAGTTTTTACTTTGTTTTTTATGAACAAGAAAAGAACGCTAGCGAATAAGGGCTTTTAATGTTAAACGCTCTACCTGTAACAGAAGTGCAGCTATCTTGTTCTGCAAAAAAATTGTTTTTAACATTAAATCTAGCCTAAAAAAGCTTGTTTATACAGAGTCTAAATTGAAAATCAACAAAAATGAATGGCACTCAACTCGAACCAAAGCACATAAAGTACTGCAAAAAAGGAAAAAATGCGTCTGAAATGTATGGTGCTGTTTTTTAATTCTTCATTGGAGATTAAAATAACTATCGGAATCAGGAAGAACCAAACCCGATCTGTTTCCATAAAAAATAAACCGCTACAAGAAGCAATGAATAATGTAAAAAGAAAGGCGTGCTTAAGATGAAGTGAATGCGATGGAGGTAAATCGCTCTTGCGAAATAAAAGTAAAAAAGGTAACCCCACACCTAATGAAAACTCCAATACGTTTCCTGTAGAGCGAAAAAGAAACCGAATTGGATGATCGAAATAGTTGGAGTTAATTTGAACATTATGCGAAAGTGCTATCGTAAAATTATCGACAATAGAATAGTGAAAAAACAAATAGAGTGCAACAAGGAAAAACCCTACAGTTGTTATATGTAAGAAATGATACCATAATCTGCGTTGAATGGTTCTAGTATAGAAAAATTCAACACATTCCAGCACCAACAAAAACAGCCAAAACACAAAAACAGAAAAACTAAAAAAGAGCCACAAACTACTTACTGCACCTAACAATATTGGCTTCCACAGCGGAGAATGTACATTTTGTAATACAAACAATCCGATTGTAAAGCAAAAAAAGGGCAAAGCCACAACATCTATACTCGGATAAATCAGCAACGCTGGAATAGCGATGAAAGCAATTAAATACACTTGTTCCAATTGCGAAACAAGGATTAGCAAACTCAACGCCATCAATAAATACAGACAGTACTTCAACAAAGTAACTGAAGCGTATTGTTCGAAAACTTTGACAAGCCATAAGTTTCCGGGAGGGTAATGAGCGCTGTGTACATTCAAGGTAGCTTGCTTTTCGGTGTACCGTTGAACAACCTCCAAGGGAGAACCAAATGCACTCACACTTTCAAGATAAGTTGCAAAATGGGCTAAAGGGGCAGAAAACCGATTCTCCGTAGTTGAAAATAGAAAGGTAAATAACAGGAAGAAAGTAACGATGAATAACCGTATATATCGTTTCTGTTCCAACATAGAAAAGAAAAATAATGCCGCAAATATTACTACAGCTATCTCAACGAAATAAAGCCAATCGATAGCGGTGGAAATACCGTATATAGGTGGGAGTGCCCTGAGAAATGCCGGGCGAAAAACGTCTCCTTTAAACGAATTTGTTGCTACATAACCCAAAAACAATTTATTCCATAGCAGCACTGCAGCTGAAATTACGCCTGCAACTACTAGTAAGGAGATCAACTCCTCTTTTAACGGCTGTGTTGTATACTTTTGGTTCGTCACTTCGTTAGGGATTTCGTTTATAAACATCAAAATCAGTATTGCTCCAAAGTAACACTTTCTGCCTTTCCATGCTATCTATATAACTCGAATAAATAGCATTATAACACTCTAAATTGGAATTTTTACATCGTACAAAATAGTGCACTCCGTATCGTGTATACTCCTCTTTTATTTTCCCAAAATCCAAATTGGCTATAGGATACAAGGCATTTGTTCTACTGTATAAACAAAGCACCCGTGGTTTAGTGAACACAACACGCGATGAATTAGAAACTTCGTACTCGAGAAAAGAATAAAGCGCTTTGGCAGAATTTGTTTGTGAACCATGTTGGACTAAGTTACGTTGAAAGGGCTCAGCGTTGAAAGTAAAACATAGAAATAGGAAATAGATTAAAAGAGTATTGGATACCCAAGTTGTTGTTCTACGATTCAGTTGAATCATACGGCTCAAACTTTCAAAACTGATATAAATAAAAAAGGGCAATACCGGATAAATATATCGAAAGCCCTGGGAACGAAACGGCCAAATAAACACAACGGCTAAATAGGCTAAAACCGTTATGGCATATACATTCCAAAGCAACAGATAGCGGAGAAAACCAACAAATAAAAGAAAGGAAAACAAATAGGCTAAAAACATTTTCCCGGTTGAATGTGCTGTTAACATTGACCAATATGCTTGCCACTGAGCGAAATAAAACTGTGCATTTTCAACAATATTAACCCCAACTTCTTTTCCTAAAAAATGAGTGTAGTGACTGTAAGCACTCTCGCATGGGAAAAATACTTTCCCGATTAAAAAATGAAGCAGGAAAGCCGAAAGGATTGGAATAAGAACATGTAACCTCTTTAGCTTCCAATCTTTGAGGCGTACAAATTCAAAAACAACAGACCCCATGAGCACAAATCCAAGTGGCCGAATTAAACAACTGAAGCCTATTGTTAATCCGAGTATTAACAAATGCAATGTTGTTAGTTTTTCCAAACGACTAACGAAATAAAGGGAAAGCGAAAACAACGCAGCAAAGGCTGCATCAGAAAGAACTTCGGCTTTAAAGCCAATAAACTGAGGATGATAGAAAATAAAACTAACCACAAGAGCAGCAAAAAGAGTTTCCTTCTTTCTTCGAAAAATCAAAAACAAAAAAAATCCCCACAATACATAGAAAATACTGAGATAAACTTTTAAAGCAACTAGGTTAACTCCATATACAGCCACTACGGGTAAAAGCAATAAACTCCACCCTAATGGAGAGGCCACTAAATCGGGCTTTTCGAGATTAGGCACAAATCCGGTTTTGAAATATTCTTTCCCTGCAAGTATAGCCTTTGCCTGACCTATAAAAGCGGCAAAATCATCGCCCCAATCGTGTGCAGTACTAATGTTAATAAATAGTAAAGGGAGGAGAAGCACAACCATTAATAGAAAAGCTCTGTTGTTCTTCATAACAGCTATATTCACTTATCGACTTTGCTGTTCAAGCATTTGCAACTGCCCGGCATATTTCATTGCGCTTTCTTTATCGCCTTTTAGGTTATAAGAAACAAACAGGTTTTTTAGTGCCGGGATATATTTAGGATTAACGGTTAAACACTTTAAAGATGTTTCAATGGCTTTATCAAAATTACCTTTGAATCCGTAAGCAACAGCTAAGTCCTCGTAATATAATTCCGCTTTTGGGTTGATCGTAATTGCTTTTTCTAGATAAACTATGGCTTGATCTAAGTTACCCTTTTGTTTGCCGTATATTGCACCTAATTTATAATATGCATTGGCATCGGCAGGTTTTTGTTCGAGCACATGAGTATACCATACAATAGCGGAATCCCAAGCCTCTGTTTTATAGTAGGCCTCAGCTAAATTACTTTTACATTCAAAAGCGTCAGGCTTAGCAGAAAGTGCTTCGCGAAAATTAGGTATAGATTGTGCCACTTTCCCACTTTCCATTTGTACTACCCCAATATCGTAGAGCGCATCATAATACGGTGGGATATGTGTTGCTTTAGCCTTTTCGTACATGGAAAGAGCTTCTTCAGGATTATGATTTAGCTTATACACTGCATTTCCTAACATTAACCATGCATTCGAATGGTTAGGATAGATTTGAATCGCTTTGCGCAAATGCGTAACCGATTGATTTAAGAGATCCTTCTTCTTGATTGAATCTGATTCTTGATCAGCCGCTTTTGTTAAATCACCACCACAAGAGGTGTGAATTTTAGCACTCTCGGTAGACACTTCCACATCGGTCATAAACAGTTTGAAATTGTTCTCCCAAGCAAAATTCCGACTGAACGTTTTTAAACTATACAAACTCAATATCACAACTATAATTCCTAGAAAAACGGTGGATGAAATTTTCCCGTTTTCTTTCAGTTTCACAAACCCGTAAGCCATCAACAAACTAAAGCCAACAGAACTAAAAAACATAAAACGTTCGTTCATCAAAATACCCACAGTGAAAAGCAAATTCGATACAATAGAGAACGTTATAAAATAAAATAAAATTGCGTAAGAAGGGATGGTTTTCTTTTTAAACTGAACCAAGGCATAAATCACCAAAGCGCCATTCACAAGCAACGAGAAAAGAAATCCTATATCACCAAAATCAACATACGGAATTTGATTAAAGTAATAGTCGTGCGTTAAGTTCACAGGGAACAACAACAACTTGATGTACAAAATAAATGTATAAATGGTAGTTGCATAACGGAATCCTAAATTACCATTGGTATAGGCAAAAGGATTGTTCAAAATTTCGGGAGAATCGGCTGTTACACCTGCTTCCGTGTAAGCGGTTCTAATGGCTAAATAGGCGAAAACAGGTATAGCCAAAGTAACAACCATTGCAATGTAATCTTTAGCTTTTGCTCCTGTGAAAAAGTATAATGTTAACGGGATGATAGCAAAGAAAGTGATCGTGTTCTCTTTCGACAATAGTCCTAAGAAAAAGAATAAGGCGGCTAAAGCAAGCTGTAGATTACTATGCTTCCCAACATGTTTCAACACACATCGCAAAGTGGCTAAGGCAAAGAGAAGTCCCATAACTTCATCTCGTCCTTTAATATTTGTAACGGCTTCCGTGTGAATGGGATGCCCGGCAAATAGCATTGTAGCTATGAAAGCCAACGAAAAATAAAATGGTTGTGCCGTGGGTAACACCATTTGAAAAACGGAATACAACAACAAACACGTAACAATGAATAAAACAATATTCACAAAGTGACTGAGCATAGGCGCAAGGAGCTTATCGTTTTCCCCGAGTATGATATTTTTGTCGGTAATTTCATCGCGAGTGTCACCCTTCCATTTTCTGGAAATCTCGTACTCCACTGCAAGTGTTGCAATAGACAACGGCCGGTAACGTCCACCGCTTACCAGCTTGCTCCCACGTTCTCCAAAAAAACCCACAAAAGCATCGTGTGTGAAAATATCCTTTACTCCGGCTATTCCTTTTTTAGTGAAAGTATTATCGGTGAGCACCAAGGTATCGTCAATCGCATAGGTATTCCAAAGGGAATTGGAATAAATGGCGAAAACGAAGAGCGATATTATTAAATAAGGAATATACTTTTTTTGCCACCAATGCGTTGAGGTAGTTGTAGGTTGTGCTCGTTCTGTAGGAGCAACTTTTGTTTGTTGAATTTGCTTTTTTTGCTTTGCCACCGGAAAAAACTTGTTTACTGCTAATTTAAAAACTAATTTGACACATGCGCTTTTTAAAAAAACATAAAACGATTCTGATTTTGCTGCTTTCCCTTATTACCATTGAAAGTTGTACCACCAAGAAAGACTGCCGTGGGCGAACAAAACACCGTTTATCTAACGGAATTTGGATGTAACAAAAAATTAGCCGCTGCATTGCTTCTATTGTTATGCATTTGTTAATAGCTTTACCTCACTGGGTTTCTAATTATATTTGGGGGTATGGCGAAGAAAGAAATTTTACTGAACAGGGAAATAAGTTGGCTGGCATTTAACGGCAGAGTGCTGCAAGAGGCAGGAGACGCATCAGTTCCGCTTATCGAACGACTGCGTTTTTTAGGTATTTTTTCGAACAATTTGGATGAATTCTTTAGAGTTCGTGTAGCCACTATCAAAAGAACGGTTGGGGTTAAATCGGTAAGAAAAGACACGTACGAAAAGCCGCAGAAATTATTGGAAGAGGTACAAGAAAAAGTAATCCTACAACAAAAAGAGTTCGAAAAAATATATGCTGAGATTACTAAGCAGCTGAATGGAAAAGGCGTTCAAATCATCAACGAAAAGCAACTGAATGCCGCTCAAAAAAAATATGTAAAAGATTATTTCCAAGAACATATTCGTCCGGCACTGGTTCCGCTGATGTTAAATCAAGTAAAAGATTTTCCGGCACTGCGCGATCGTTCTATTTACCTTGCCATAAAACTTTCTTCGTCCACTAACACATCCGACAAAGAATTTTCTTTATTGGAAGTCCCAACAGATTCCATCAATCGTTTCGTTTCCATTCCTGCACCTCCCGGCAAACAGTGTATTATTTTGTTAGATGATGTGATTCGATTCAATCTTCAAAACATCTTCTCTTCTTTTGGTTATGATAAAGCAGAAGCTTATGTTATAAAACTAACAAGAGATGCAGAACTTGATATGGATAACGATGTATCGAAAAGTTTTATTGACAAACTATATAAATCGGTAAAGAATCGACAAAAAGGAGTTCCTGTGCGTTTAGTCTATGACCAAAGCATTACGCAAGATTTGTTTCAGTTTTTACTCCGTAAAATGAAACTCAAAAATGCCGATAATTTGATACCTGGCGGACGATATCACAACTTCAAAGACTTTATTAAATTTCCTGATTTAGGAAGAAAAGATTTAGTTTATCCATCATCGCAAGAGATATATCATCCACTGCTCACTACTGAAAAAAGTTTTTTCAACGTGTTGAAAAAGCAAGATGTGCTATTGCAGTATCCATATCATACGTTTTCGCACTGCATAGATTTTATGCGGGAAGCAGCCATTGATCCGAATGTGGTTTCTATAAAAATCACATTGTATCGTGCGGCTAAAAACTCAAAAGTGATTAATGCACTAATTAATGCCGCGCGTAATGGAAAAAAGGTTACCGTTGTTATAGAACTACAAGCTCGCTTTGACGAAGAAGCTAATATTAAGTGGGGAAGAATGCTTCAGGAAGAAGGTGTAAATGTTTTATTCGGAGTTCCCGGATTAAAAGTGCACAGCAAAGTTTGTTTGATTGAGCGAAAAGAAAATAGAAGAAGTGTATTTTATGTGAATGTTTCCACCGGAAACTATAACGAACAAACTTCGCATACTTACAGCGATCAGGCACTATTCACTTGCAATACACAAATTACTAAAGACGCACAAAAAGTTTTTGATTTCATTAGTAATCCATTAAAGAATCCGGATACGGAACGACTCATACTTTCTCCATTTCAAACAAGAAATCATTTCATTAAACTCATCGACCAAGAAATAAAAAACAAAAAGAAAGGGAAAGCAGCTGCCATCATGCTAAAAATGAACAGTTTGGTGGATAAAGCATTAATAGAAAAACTTTATGAAGCAAGCAAAGCCGGAGTTCCTATTCGCATGATTATTCGAGGTATTTGTCAGTTAAAAGCAGGAGTAAAAGGATTAAGCGAAAACATACAAATAATCAGCATCATCGATCGCTACCTCGAACATTCGCGCGTCTATAGATTCGAGAATGGAGGTAAACCTCTTTTCTTTATTTCTTCAGCCGATTTCATGACCAGAAATTTAGATGTGCGCGTTGAGGTGAGCTGCCCAATTTATGATGCAGGCATTAAAAAGCAATTAGACGTATTTCTTGAATCGCAATGGAAAGACAATGTGAAAGCTAGAATTATTGATGCTTCTCTTTCTAATCAAAAACGAAAAGCCGGACAACGTCCATTCAGGAGCCAAGTTGAATTAAAGAAAATAATCGCTAAAGGAACACGCTAAAAAAGAAGCCCAAATCATAATATGATTTGGGCTTCTTCAGTTTTAATATTCTATTATCTGATTATTGTAATACTTCCTTTTTGTGTTGGGGCAGAATATCCATCTACATATACAACTTTGAATTCATAAACTACAACTTGTGGTGTAAGTAATTCACCTTTAAAAGTTCCATCCCATTTGAATTCATGGTCGCGACTTTCGAAGATTAACTCTCCCCAACGATTGAAGATTCTGAACTCAATCTCTGCCCAAATCTTTTTGTTTCCGAAGATTTCGTATACATCGTTCGATCCATCATTGTTAGGCGAGAATGCATTAGGAACAAACAAGTCGTATTTAGGTGTAACTTGAATGCTGATAGTATCTGTTGAAGAACATCCGTTTGTATCCACTGCAACGATGTTGTATTTCACAGATTTCATTGGACCTGCAGTTGGATTTTTACAATTATCACAACTTAAGAAGATACCCGGATTCCATGTGAATGACTCCATTCCTGTGCCTCCTGTAATATTGCTATTGAAGTGAACTTCTTCGCCCAATTCTATTTCAGTTTGATCGGCAGTCACATCTAATATGAATTGTTTTTCTACTAGATTAAAAGTATCTGTAATAACACAACCGTTTGCATCTGTAATCGTTACAGCATATCCACCTCCATGTAAACCTGCAAGTGCAGATGCATGACTACCATTATTCCAAGTAAATGTGAATGGTGCTTTACCTCCTGAAATCATTGGTACGATATGTCCTTTTGCTACTTGAGGACATGGGTTGTCAAGTACATCGTAAGTAACAGTTGGTGGCGGAACTAAGTTCGCATTTACCGCATCTGTTGAAGTACAACCATTGCTCAAGCTAGTTACAGTTACAACATAAGTATTCGGAACGCTTACTGTATTGTTTTGACCTGTAACGCCATTTGACCATTGGAACGAAACATTAGCTGTTGGAGATGTTGCAGTAAAAGAAACAGATGTAATTGTACATGTTAAATCTTTATCTGCTCCTGCATTTGCTCCAGGTGCTGCAGTATCCGGTGTTAATACAGCTACATCAGATGCAGTACATCCATTGAAAGGATTTGTTACTGTAACCGTATATGCAATTGTATTTGAAACTGTGTTTGCAGCAGTCGTTGTACCATTCGACCACAAGTATGTAACATTTGGTGTAGAAGAAGAGGCATTCAACGTTTCGGTAGTCTTAATACAGTTTACAATTTTATCAGGTCCTGCATTTGCATTTGGAGCTACTGTATCAATGTTTACAATTACGGCATCTCTATTCACGCAACCGTTTACAGGATTCTGTCCGATTACTGTATACATATTTGCGGCAGTTACTGTGTTTGAAGTTCCAACTATACCGTTAGACCATACATAGTTCATGTTAGGAACTGATGATGTTGCATTCAACACCACTGATCTTCTGTAGCATTTTAATGTAGTATCCAACCCTGCATTGATATCAGGAGTTGTTGTATCAATCACAACAATAACTGCATCTGTTGAAACACAACCATTGGTAGGGTGCGTTGCGGTTACTCTATAGATATTTGGAGCAGCAACTGGATTAACAAATCCACTCACACCATTCGACCATTGGTATGTTGCTCCTGCAATGTTAGATGAAGCTTGTAAACTCAAGTTTCTGCGAACACAATTCAAAATAGTATCTAACCCTGCATTTAAAACAGGTGCTACCGTATCCATGCTCACTACTACTGCATCACTCACGGTACATCCGTTGATTAAGTTCGTAGCGGTTA
>CAYNMP010000031.1:0-34051 GCA_964398475.1 uncultured Chitinophagaceae bacterium
TATTATGGAGTTTTGGCGATGGAGGAAGTGGAACTTCTGTTCCAGGCGCAGGAATTAGCCATGTGTATACCTTACCCGGAATTTATCAAGTATGTTGTACGACCAAAAATGCAAATTTTTGCGATTTCGTAGAGTGTAGAAATATCACAGTGAATTTTGTTCCTGATTTTTCAGTTACACTAAATTGCTTTGGCGCAGTTTTGAACAATACGTCTCAAGTGTTAGCAGGAACAGGAGCTTATACAGTAAGTTGGAATACTATTGGAGGTTCGATTTCACCGGCTGCAGGCAATACTACAACACTCACGGGCAGTGGAACTGTTACGATGACGATTACCTATGGAACTTGTGTTACTTCAATCACAAAAGTGATTACAGTTCCAGGTACTAATGTGGGGATTATTGCGCCTTCAACTGCTTGTCAGTTTGATGTAAATGCAATGACGACAAGCCCTGCACCTTCAAATTTTGCTTCTTTCAGTTGGAATTTTGGTGATGCAACTACATCAAGTGTAGCACCAACAAATCATGCATATAACAGTCCCGGTACTTATATTATAAACTTAAGTGTTGTTAATTTCCAAGGCTGTGTTGCTACCGGAAAAGATACCATTATTATCAATCCATTGCCGGCAAGTTCCCTTGTTACCTCTGATTCCTTTATCTGTAGAGGATCATTTGCAACACTTACGGCAACTTCAGGCATGACAAGTTATACTTGGTACAAAGATGGTTCAGTTATTCCCGGTTCAGGAAATACACTTGTTGTAAATAGTTTTGGTATATACACTGTTGAAGTTACGAATGCAAATGGGTGTAAGAAATTATCGAATAAAATGCCGATAATTGTTTTGCCCCTGCCTAAGTACAGCATTGATTTTCCTAATGGTACCGTTGCATGTGTTAATGCAATCGTTAGTGCCGCCTTACCTGTATCAGCAACTTTAAACAATAATTATGTATACAGTTGGAGCGCAACAGCACCATTATCGGTTACCCCTAATAATGCTACACCAACTACAATATTTGTCCCTGCAGGAACAACTTCCGGCACATACGCTTTATACTTAACGGTAATTGATACCACCACAGGATGTAGTAAGAGTGATACCGTTTGTATTGTAGTTCGTCAGGCTCCAACAGTAAGTATAACCCCTCCGGGTCCTTTGTGTGAAGGGGTACAAACAGTGCTTACTCCAAATATTATTAACACGGTAACATACAACTATAACTGGTCGAACAATATTGCTATTCCATTAGATACCGTTACGTTGGCCGGAAATTATACCTTAACCATTACCGACAAGTCATCGGGTTGTTCTGCAAGTTCTAATACCGTATATATTAATCCGCAACCAGATTTGCGGTTATTCCCATTAGGATGCGATACCCTATGTTCAAATGAAAAATTGTACATTCCATTGCCAAACAATCTGAGTACAATAGCTCCCGGAGGCGTCTATCCAACCATACAATGGTATGTGGATGGTTTAGCCAATGTAACAGGAAATTATTTGTATTTGAATACAATAGCTTTAGGAAGTCATCAAGTTCATGTAACGGTAACGAATAACTTTGGCTGTTCGAATACATCTGCAGACTATAATATTTTCGTTATAGATTGCGATACCTGTATTGTAGATGCGCAATTCACTTATAATTTACATGGAGATACGGCTATTTTCCATAACTCTTCAAGTGGAAATGGATCCGTAAGTTACATTTGGAACTTTGGAGATGGCGATACTTCGCATATGCAAAACCCGGTGCATGTTTACGATTCAGCAGCAGTATATACAGTTTGTGTATATGTGATTAATCACGCTCCTGATGGAACGGAGTGTAGAGATTCATTTTGTATTTGCGTTTGTATATGTCATAAAGATTCTACCTGTGATGAATTCTTGAATTATCTCCAAAATCAAACTATTACGGCAAACTTGGTGAGTAGTCCTACTGTAACCTTTACACCTCCTATTATTGCTGCAACAGATATTGTGCGATGGGATTATACCTGCGATGGTATTATAGATTTAGTAACAACGGGTAATACACCAGTTACGCATAATTATGTGTCAAACGGAAACTATGTGCTTTGTGCCCGAATCGAACGAATTGTCAATGGCGACACATGTTGGGCAACACTAACCAAGTATGTAGAGATTCGAAAACAAGTAGCAGATACCTGTCATTGCGACAACTCGTTTACTGGAAACGTGAATTCGGGTTATGCTACGAGTACAAGTGGTAACGTGATAACGTTTGTGCCTATCGCACTCACGAATTGCGATACGGTAACATGGAACTTTGGCGATGGTTCACCTGTAGTTGTAACTGTTGGGAATACAGCTGTAAGTCATACCTACGCTAATACACAAATGACCTATTATGTTTGTATGATGGTTGTTCGTGCGGGTTCTCCTAATTGCCGTATGGAATTCTGTAAGAAAGTGTCGTTCCCTACGGGAATCAATGCGTTGGCCGCAGATGCTATAAAAGTGTATCCAAATCCTACAAATGATGTGTTATATATCGAAGTAACAAAGGCGTCAATTCCTAGCGATGCAATGCTTGTGTTAAGCGAAATGACAGGTAGAAAAGTGTTGGAAAATAATTGGATGAATACCTCTGCCAAACAACAAATGAATCTATACGAAGTAGGAAAAGGGGTTTATATACTTACCATTGTAGATAAGGAAGGTAATGTGTTGAGTAATACACGCGTTATCAAATACTAAAGTAGAGTAAAAGCGGTGTAGTTGATAGATTCAATTACACCGCTTTTTTATAATATTTCGGCTACAACAAATATACTTCCGCTTACAAGAATAACATCGTTTTTTCCTGCATTCGATTGTGCAGTTTTTAATGCCTTGTTTACAGACGAAAATGATTCTCCTTTAAGGCCTGCAGCGTGAGCTTCGCTCCAAAGTTCTTCTTCGTTTTTACCGCGCGGAATATTGGGTTTACAGAAATAATAACTTGCTTTTTTTGGTAAAAGCGAAAAAATGTTGGAAAGGTCTTTATCGGCAACAGTTCCATAAACGAAATGTAGCTTTTCAAATGATAGCAGCTTAATTTGTTGAACGAGAGACTTCAAACCTCCTTCGTTATGTGCGCTATCGAAAATAATCATCGGCTTTTGCTGACGAACCATCCAGCGCCCGATGAAAAAGGTGTTTTCTTTTACTTTTTTTAATCCGTTCCGAATAGCTTTTTCAGTTAGGCGAACACCGGTTTCTTTCAATACATCTATCGCACATAAGGCAGTTGCAATGTTTTTGAATTGATATTGACCGGTTAAATCGGAGATATAACGTTTATTTTTCCACAAAAAATGAAGTCCAGCGGAGGTTTCTTTCTGATTATCCAGTTTATGTATTTTCGATGCAAATCGTAAAATAGAAGAAGTCGATTTTGCTTTTTCTTCAAAGACTTGATATGTTTCCTTTTGCCATTCGCCTATAACTACAGGTACATTTTGCTTAATGATTCCGGCTTTCTCTTCTGCAATTTTAGCGAGTGTATCCCCTAGAAATTGTTGATGATCGAAGGATATATTGGTAATAACAGAAAGGAGAGGAGTAATGATGTTTGTGGAGTCTAATCGTCCGCCCATTCCAGTTTCCAGCACAACATAGTCTACTTTTTTATCGACAAAATATTGAAAGGCCATGGCATTGGTAATCTCAAAGAAAGACGCATTTATGGGTTCAAATTTTGCTTTATTTTTTTTTACAAAGGCGGTTACATATTGCTTTGAAATCAACTTACCGTTGATCTTAATCCGTTCGCGGTAGTCTTTGTAATGTGGGGAAGTATATACACCAACGGAAAAACCTTGTTCCTGCAGTATTGAAGCAATGATATGTGTAACAGACCCTTTGCCATTCGTACCGGCTACATGAATGTATTTCAGCTTATTTTGAGGATTACTCAGCTTATCACAAAGCTGAATAATATTGTCTAAATCCTTTCTGTATGCGGCTGCTCCTATGCGTTGAAACATAGGTAACTGATTCAAGAGATAATCTAAGGTATTGGCGTACGACATATTGTTCAACAATATTGTTGAAGTTTTTAATCATCGCCAAAAAAAAGGATATTTAATTTTCTTTAAAGGAAAATAAGATAGAGCCTGTCTGGATTTCAGCCGCATCATCTTTCGGGTCGAAGGTATATTTCATGGCAGCTTGTTTGGCAACATTCACCAAACAATCATCGGAAGTTGTTGATCCCCCTTGAGTGAAATTTGCACTCACAACTTGTCCGTTTCGATTCACCTTAATGGCAATCATAACCTTACCACGCGTGGCATCACATGGATTTTTAGGCACATACCGATTCATTACTTTTCGGCCAACCAGTTTTACGTTGCCGTTACCTAATCCATTGCCATTGCCGGTTCCGTTGCCAATTCCTGTGCCTTTATAGCTTGTGGCATTGGGGTCGCCATTCGGATTGCCTTGATCGCCTTGGCCGCCACCTTCACCATCTCCTTTTGAGTTATTCGGTTTGCCTACTGCACCTGGTTTAAACAATGAATTATCATCTACAGCAGGCTTTGTATTTTTCACAGTAGTAGTTGAATTGTTTGTGGAAGGCTTGAAAATCGCATCTTCATTCGGTTTAGGCTTCTTAATCTGTTTGGTTTCTTTGTGTGATTCCATCACCGGAGCATCTTCATTGTCTTGTGTTACCACATTTTCTTCAGCTGCAGTAGGTTGAGATGAAGCATCAGTAGGGTTTGATGGGGCATCAACAGGAGTGTAATTCATGGGTTGAACATCTCCTGTCCCAACATCACTGGTTCCGAAATTCACAGACATTCCACCTTCGTTTTCAAAGAAAGGCGGATCAGGAGGTGTAATCACAAAGAAAAATAGAAACAAGAAAATAATAGCATGGACAGCAATGGTCACAATCCAACTGATCGCTTTGTTTTCGCGCTCTCTTTTGTTGTTCTCTATTTGAAAGTTAGTGTCTAACATACTTTTCGTTCTTCCCTTTTGAGATGCAATAGTTCATTAAATTCCATATTGCATTTTTCTTTTCTATTTTTTATCAGTGGCTAAAATCATTTTTAGTTTCAGATTTGTGCCAATGGAAATGGCATCTACCACAACTTGCACCGGTAATGTATTGTCAGCACGAATCACACAAGTTGCATCGGGTGCAGCCGTAACTTTATCGCGCAACACACTTTCTAATTGATCAACACCAACCGGTTTATCGTTCACGAAATAGTTTTTATCTGCATCAATGGATAATGTAAAATTATTTTTAGACACGGTTTGTCCTGCTTTTGATTTCGGCAATACCAGCTTAATCACTGATGGCGAAACCAAGGTGGACATGATAAGGAAGAACAACATCAAGAAAAACATGATGTCGCTCATCGAGTCTGCTTTCATTTCTGAGTGCAAACGGCTTTGCCTTCTGAGTCGCATAATTCCTTATTTAGAAGGTTCGTGTAATAAATCGATAAAGTCTACAGCAGTGCTTTCCAATTGGAACGATACACGATCAATCATGGTGTTCAAATAGTGAAAAGCAATGTGGGCAAGGATTCCAATAATAAGTCCGGAAGCTGAAGTAATCATTTTTTCATACAATCCACCTGCAATTAAACCAATGGAAATATTATCGGCCAAAGAAATGTTATAGAAAATTTTAATTACCCCCGAGATTGTACCCACGAAACCAAGCATTGGCGCGATACCTGCGATAATGCCCAAATACGATAGGTTTTTTTCCAGTTTGTAGATTTCCAATTTTCCGGTGTTCTCTACTGCACTTTCAATTTCTTTCACCGGACGACCTAAACGCTTAATGCCTTTTTCCAACAATCTTGCAATTGGTGTGTTCGTGCTTCGGCATAGGTTCAAAGCCGCATCAATCTTGCTGTCCAATAGCAGTGTTCGGATATTATTCATAAAACCCGAATCCACTTTGTTGGCTTTGCTGATCACTAAATAGCGCTCAATGGTGAAATATAGAGTAAGTAGGGATAACAACCCTAAGGGTATCATTATCCATCCCCCTGATAAGATTAACGACCATAAATTCATTGAAGCTTGTTCAACGGGCGCAGCGGCAACTGCCGAAGCAGCTTTGTTTGCAGAATCTAATACAACTTGTAATAGCATGATTTCTATTTATTGAATAAACGAATGTGTAGATGTAATTATTGTTGTAAAGCAACAAGTTTTAGATTTTATTTTCATGTTGAGTACTAACATAACACAGTATGTTGTGTTTAAAATAAAGGACAGGCTCATAGCCCATAAATTAGAGCACACAAGTTATATTTGGCGATTGTAAATTGTCTACTGTGTATGCGAACGATATTGCTCTTATTTGCTTCTAATGTATTTATGACCTTTGCTTGGTATGGAAGTTTGAAATATCCTAACCTTGCAACTTGGAAAGCAGTGTTAATCAGCTGGTGTATTGCTTTTTTTGAATACAGTTTGATGATTCCGGCAAATCGGGGAGGATATTTATCGGGTATGTTTACAGCATCGCAATTGAAAATAGCACAAGAAGCGATTACCCTTACTGTGTTTGTGCTTTTTTCTGTTTTCTATTTAAAAGAAGAGATACGCTGGAATTATATAGTGAGTTTTGGATTAGTGTTGCTTGCTGTTTTTTTTGCATTTAAAAAGTTTGATTAATCGATTATGGAAATAAAGTCGAATGTTTCGTTATTGCCTTATAATACTTTTGGTATTGATGTAGCATGTAGGTCTTTCGTAGAAATAAAAACGATAGATGAGTTGCTTGAACTGCAAAGTACATCACAATTTAAGGATAATCAACGTTTAATGTTGGGTGGAGGGAGTAATTTACTTTTTACCAACGATTTTGATGGACTGGTGGTGAAGAATTCCATGCGCGGTATGGAAGTAGTGAAAGAGGAAAAGAATTATGTACTCGTTAAAGCAAATGCAGGAGAGGTATGGCACGAGTTTGTTTTGTGGTGTATTGAAAATGGATATGCAGGCGTTGAGAATTTGTCTTTAATTCCGGGGCAGGTAGGCGCTTCGCCCATGCAGAATATTGGCGCATATGGAGTTGAAATAAAGGATGTTTGTGCATCAGTGGAAGCGATTCATTTACTAACCGGTGAGCGAGTAACGTTTACGAATAATGAATGTGCTTTTGGTTATCGTGAAAGTGTTTTCAAACATAAAAATGCCGGAGAATTTATGATTACTTCTGTTACGTATTGCTTAACTAAAGAACCTCATTTTAGAATTGATTATGGTGATATCAAACAAACATTGGCGGATATGCAAGTGTTTGACTTGACCCTGAAGGCAGTGAGTGATGCGGTGATTAAAATTCGTTCTTCTAAATTACCCAATCCTAAAGTATTAGGGAATGCAGGAAGCTTTTTCAAAAATCCAGTAGTATCTCATCAGAAGGCAGAAGAATTATTAAATAGAAACCCTGTAATGCCGAATTATCCGGTACAAGATGGTGTAAAAATTCCGGCAGGTTGGTTGATTGAGCAATGCGGTTGGAAGGGGAAGGTCGTAGGTAATACGGGTGCACACAAATCACAAGCCTTAGTGTTGGTCAACTACGGAAACGCAACCGGAAACGAAATCTATCAATTGGCACTCGATATTAAGCAATCGGTATTAGATAAATTTGGCGTGGAAATTAATCCGGAAGTGAATGTCGTTTAATTTGATTTTTTACCACCAAATTTAAATCCAACCGTTAATACAAGTCTGTTGTTTGTAAATTTGTTCAGCAATACCGGTTCATTAGCAGTAGCTCTATACAATGAAGTAAAATCGCCTCCCATAGTATGTGCGAAAGCTAAGTCTGCAAAAATTAATTTTCCTCTATAGCCTAATCCTCCACTGAAAGTTTGTCGTTGTAGGTCATATCCTTTAACGCCAACACCACTTTGAAAAGGTGTACTGTTCCATTGATAACCTGCTCTTACACGCAATACATTCCATGAAAATTCTGCACCGGCTCTTATGGTATGTCCGATGCCATATAGCTTACGAAAGTCTTGATTAAAGCTATTGGTAAGTGGTTGGTCGTCATCAAATCCTAAACCTATATGTTTGTAATCATTTAATTCATAATCCACTGAAACAAAGCCCCATTTGCTAATAAAGCTTGTTCCAAATGTAGCTTTCAATGGTCTTGAATAGCTAAAACGATAGGGCTCCGATGAAAATGTATCTGACGCAAATGTGTAGGTCTGTGCTGTTCCATCAATAACAGATGTCATAGCGGAGTTGTTCGTTTCTTGCAATTTAAAATAAGCCGAAGGAGTGGTGATACTTGCTCCAATTCTCCAAAACGGCAACGGTTTTACAATAATACCCAGCTTCAGATTTAAGCCAACACCACTTAATTTATAAAAGTCGCTTTGTGAAAAGCTTTTAAAGCCATACGTAGAATCATATTGTACAATTTCTTCGTTGTATATTTTAGATCTTTCGTAATTCATCCATGGAATACCTACTGCAGCACCAACATAGAACTTGTCGTTTATATTGCCGGAAAGGGCGATATTCATCTCATTGGATCCTCCTTTTTCAATATAGGAACCAGATTGTGTAACCGGTCCATTAACTCGTTTGAAAAAAGTGCCTCCCGGCAATGTGTCCAATAGGTAAGTGTTCCATGCTTGAACTGTTCCAGGTGCATAATTCTGGTAAAGTATCGGTAAATTGGTTGATGTTATCTCATTGTAGAACACATCTACTTTTGAATTGTAACTGTTTATACCTTTAAATTCTTTTACACTTCCAAAATCAGCTAAGCGATTGTAAACTATTCCAAGTTGCAAAAAGTTTGTGCCCCTGCTAGTTTTAATAGGAATGGCAAACACTGCACCAACATGCGGCAAATTGATATTTAACTTATTGGCACTAACGGTAGTATTGGAAAATGTTGCTTTGTTGCTGTTTAATACGCCTCCAAGCGATAGCGATATTTCGGTACTTCTGTACAATCCAAGCCCTGCAGGGTTAGAAGTAGCACAACTCAAATCCGCTCCAACAGTACTGAAAGCCCCTCCAACACCAATGGCTCTAGCAGTTCCGTTGACATCCGTAAGAGAGTATTTCAACAATTCTTCTGTATAGCTTTGTGCAAAATTATTCGAGAATAATAGTCCAAAGCTGAATACAAAAAATAGTTTTATCGATTTCATATTTAGTCTTTTTAATGAAAATGCCAATATCCCTTGTTTGCACTACAGTCAACTTTAGGATATTGGCGTTGTATTCAATGTTGAATTAATTATCGTCCTCTTGATCTTCCTCCATTTCCGCCACCGCTGCCGCCCATGTTCCTACCACCGCCATCATTCATCCGCATTTCTTGGCGTGGTGAGGGTTGAATTTCCCTTGGTCTTTCCTGCATCTCTTGGCGCGGACGTTGATAGTTATCATTGTTTATTCTCGGGGCAGGAGTTTCTCTTGGTCGCTCTTGCATCTCTTGGCGCGGACGTTGATAGTTATCGTTGTTTATTCTCGGTGCCGGAGTTTCTCTTGGTCGCTCTTGCATCTCTTGGCGCGGACGTTGATAGTTATCATTGTTTATTCTCGGTGCCGGAGTTTCTCTTGGTCGCTCTTGCATTTCTTGGCGAGGACGTTGATAGTTATCGTTGTTTATTCTCGGTGCAGGAGTTTCTCTTGGTCGCTCTTGCATTTCTTGACGTGGTTTTAAGTTATCGTCATTGTTTATTCGCACGGGAGCTTGCTCTCTAGGTTTTTGATCGTATTCCATAGGCCGAGTTTGCGGTTGACGCGGTTGAAGTACAGGTGTATTTTCCTGTGTTCTAGGCTTCATCTGCTCTGGTGTTCTAGGATTTACATTTGGATTAGTATTAGGTGTAGGGGTTTCTGTAGGTCTTTTATTCGTTTCTACTACATTTCCTCTACCGGGAGTTGGCTTAACTATTCCCTCTCTTGGTATTTCTGTTTCATCAGTTTTACCGGTTCTTCCTGTTGCTCTATGGATTTGACCATCGCTAGTGTTTGAACCTGCAGCTCCTGTTCTGTGACGAGGTCCAGAATATGAATATTGGGGTTGATTATAACCATAGTCATGATAACCATAACCTCCATTTCCATAACCGTAGCCAAAGTTATTATACCCTCCATAATATCCTCCAAAGTAGCCATAATTATAAGGGTAGCCATAATATCCGCCACCGTATCCATAACCAAAAGATGAATAACCAAAACCACCAAAGCATGGCGAGTTCCAACCCCAATTACTATAAGGGTTATATCCGAAATTGTAATTGTTTACATTACATCTCCAAGGTTGACTATAGCACATATCATATCTCCATGAACTATACCAAGGATTTCTGTAACCATAATTAACCACTACAACCGGTTGATACCAATAAAATGGATCATACCAATCGCTGAAAAAACTTACCCCATAATTTGGTGTGTAATATCTTCTCAATCTGGAGGAGTAATTCCAACTGCTCATATAGTCGTCATCGTCATAATACGAGTCGGAATAATATTCGTTGTTGTTATTATTTGTTCGTTCGTCATATTGATATGCCTTATCTTGTCCACCAGTAGAGTAGCCATCGTTTTTGGAATCATAATCAGCAGGATTGCTCGCGGGGGCTTCCTGTTTGGGATTACTCTCGTATTGTTGTTGATAATCAGAGTTGCTACTCCCCGAATTGTTTTTGGTTTGATTCGGGTTATAATACACGTCATCTTGAGCCTGTGTTGCGGCAATAATTCCTGCGCTTAATATAAAGCATGAAAGGATTTTTGAGCGTACCATAATTTTTATTTGTTTGTTACAAATCTAGTTTAGAAGTTTCCAATCAAATGTTAATAATTACAATTGGAACTCTATGCTTCTAGACCAAAACAAATGCCAAAGGTTTATCGACTCAAAAAAAATTAACAGTTGTTTGCTATGTGATTAAAAGGGAAGAAATAAAACGAATTTTGAGCTAAGATTGTCCAAGTGTTACTTCTCTTTTTTTACTAAATCTATTGCATTTAAAGTTCTTTCCCACTTTTTTCGGCCATACCGATTGTATATCTCCATTTTCAGCACACGATTATCTTTGGGGCCATCAATACTAATTTTCCCAAAGTTTTTCTTGCGAACAACAGTTCCTGGAACCGAATAGTTATTTTTGTACAAAGTAGCCCAGCTAATAACCGGACTTGTTAGCGGAGAAGAAGTAAAATCATAGAACGGATAGCCTTTCCACTCGCGATAACTTAATTCAGTATAATGCATATCTCCGGTTAAAAACATAACTCCCGGAATGTTGTTTTCAGCTATAAAATCAAATAAATCATTGCGTTCGCGAGGGTAGCTGGCGTATGATTCTCCATAGTAGCTGTCGTTCAAAACTTGCGAACCGGTACAAATAAATTTAAACGTGGCATTACTTTCTTTTAGTTTGGTTTTTAACCAAGCTACTTGGGCTTTACCAAAATAATCGCCCATAGTATCCCCCGGTCCGTCTCGGTAGTAACGATTATCGGTCATGAAAAATTCTGCATCGTAATATCTGAACGTGAAAAAATTACCTTTAAATGTATCGCTAGGATAATAGGTGTTAGGCCAAAACCCTTTAAAAATCGTTAATGCAGTATCTTTTAAAGGGAATTTCTTATCGGCATCATTCCATCCGTAATCATGATCATCCCATATTGCATAATGGGGTTGAGTGGCTAAAAACTCTTGCAAATAAATGAAGTTTCTGCGGATACGTAAGTTCCGGTCAAACATACGATCATAGCTTGTAGCTTGCTTTCCGAGGTAATACAAATTGTCGCCCAACCACACCATGAAATCGGAGCGATGACGTTTCATATACCAAAAAATAGATGAAGAGTAACCGGGAAAAAATATCCTTGAAATATCAGTGTTTAATAGTGCACAAGAGCCAAACAAGAAGTTCATATTTCTGACATCATTGTCTGTCTGCGTAGTAAAGGTGGCCTTGTGATGCAGTAAAATATTGGTTTGATCAATTTGCGTTCGGTAGGTATGATTGGGTTTCAATCCGGTGAAGGTCATCACCATGGCCGTATCTTCTTTTGAATTTCCGATTTTCTCTAAAGTAGTGGGTTGAAAAACCGTATTATCAAAGGTATCGATCAGGTTCACAATATTGTCGCCTTTACCTTTATAGGCAATCCAAACCTTTGCACTGTTTTGTGTAACAGACCCTACAATTGGGTCACCAATCAAACTCGACTTTTCGAGTTTTTGCGCCTGCGTAAAAGGAGCACAAAGCAATAGTAATATGAATAGTATTTGATGCCTCATCGTATTAAAAACAGCGGTTTAGTTGTGTGATGAAAGTAAAACTATTTTTCGCTTTCGAAAAACGAAAGTGATATAATATTACATATTAGTGCGCACATCAATGTTTACGCATTCACACCCAACAATTGCTCGCGTTGTTCACGCACTTTGTCGCTATCAATATATTCGTCATACGACATAGTTTTGTCTATAATGCCGTTTGGTGTAATTTCAATAATACGATTAGCAATGGTTTGCGTTAACTCGTGGTCACGCGATGTGAAAATAATTGTGCCTCTGAAATCGCGCATACCATTATTCAATGCTGTAATCGATTCCAAGTCTAAGTGATTGGTTGGCTCATCAAAAATCAACACATTGGCACGTAGCAAAATCATACGTGCAAACATGCAACGCATCTTTTCTCCTCCGGAAAGCACCGATACTTTTTTCAACGACTCTTCGCCAGAGAAAAGCATTCGACCTAAGAAGCCACGGATGAATGTTTCGTCTTTTTCTTCTGCAGAATATTGTCTCAACCAGTCAATCAGATTTAAATCGCTATCTTTTGGAAAATAGTGCGAGTTATCGTTTGGAATGGAAGAAACAGAAGTGGTTACACCCCATGAAACATTGCCTGTAAAGTCATTATCTTCTCCGTTTAAGATGTTTAACAACGCAGTAATGGGCAGACCGGTATCGGAAAGAATGGCAATTTTATCGCCTTTATTCACGGTAAAGCTGATGTCTTTCAACAACTGCTGTCCTTCTTTCATTTTTGAAATGTTAGACACTGTCAAAATCTGATCGCCTGCCTCGCGTAATACGTTATTGAATTGTAAGCCCGGGTACTTACGGTTAGAAGGTTTTAAGTCTTCTAAGTTGATTTTATCCAATGCTTTCTTACGGCTTGTTGCTTGCTTAGATTTCGAAGCGTTAGCGCTAAATCTTCGGATGAACTCTTGTAACTCTTTAATTCTGTCTTCTGCTTTTTTATTGGCATCTGCTTTCTGTTTCAAAATCAATTGACTTGATTCATACCAAAACGAATAGTTACCGCTGAAGATTTGCATTTTGCTGTAATCGATATCAACGATGTGCGTACAGATAGCATCCAAAAAGTGACGGTCGTGCGATACCACCAAAATAATGCCTTCATAACCCGCCAAGAAATCTTCTAACCAAGAAATTGTATGTACATCTAAATCGTTCGTAGGCTCATCCAGAATCAAAATATCCGGATTGCCGAATAGCGCTTGCGCTAAGAGCACACGTACTTTTTGATTGCCATCTAGTTCCTTTACCAATTTAAAATGATTCTCGGACTTAACGCCCAAATTACTCAAGATCTCAGTGGCAGAATTTTCAGCATTCCACCCATCCATTTCTGCAAAAGTGTTTTCTAAGTCGCCCACGCGAATACCATCTTCCTCACTAAAATCAGGCTTTGCGTACAAGGCATCCTTTTCTTGGATGATGTTCCATAACTCTTTATGTCCCATTAAAACCGTTTGAATCACCGGCATTTCATCGAACTGAAAGTGGTTCTGCGTTAATATAGCTACGCGTTTCCCTTTCGAAATCTCAAAGTTACCGGTAGTTGGATCAACTTCCTTCGATAAAATTTTCAAAAAAGTAGACTTCCCTGCGCCATTGGCCCCAATAATTCCGTAACAGTTTCCATCCGTAAACTTGATGTTTACATCTTCGAAAAGGATTCGTTTACCAAAACGGAGCGATAGGTTGTTGACTGTAATCATAATAGGCAGTTTTTCTTGTAAAAGGGTGCGAATTTAGCCTAATTTTCCGATAAATGGAGGTCAAATTGACTTTCCTTTTTACAGGAACCCTAAAATCGAATCTGTAGTTTTAACCGTGAAAATCTTTTTTCTACATTTACCACATGGCGAAACATCAATCTAAAAAAGAGACAAGACCACAACAGCAAACCAAGACGACCGTTAAGGAAGGCAATTCTTTTTTGCGTTTTTTGTGGGCAAAAGACAATCGAATAGAGCTATTGACCGTGCTCGGATTGCAGGTGGCTTTATTTGTTTTTCTAAAATTCCGATTTCCTTATCCGTTAACCGAGTCGGATTCAGGTAATTATATATTGTCGGCTACTACAGGCAAAATCAATGGTTATCGACCTTATGGCTATTCTGCGTTTCTTCGGTTTTTCACCACATTTTCAACGGATGTAACGTTTGTAAGTACTTGGCAGTTCTTTATTGCCGCTATTGCCGTTTTTCTGGTGCTTTTTTCCGTGAAATACTTTTTCAACATCAGTCGGATTCCATTCCTAATCCTTGCCGTTCTTTTGTTGTTTAACCCAAGTATTCTCTACATGAATGTGTATTTGATGAGCGATGGCTTGTTTGTGGCTCTTACTGCACTTTGGCTTACCACCGGCTTGTGGTTATTGAATGGCGGACCTTTATGGATGATTCTTGTGCATATTTTGCTATTATATTTCTGCATCGACACCCGTTACATTGGTATGTTTTATGCCGGTTTTTCGGCTTTGTTTATTGCATATCGCTTTTTGCCGAATAAGGCATTGGCAGGAGTTGGATTCGTGTTGCCTTTTTTATTGCTTTTTTGGTATCGGAACGACCAAACCGGTTTAATGTTGGAGGAATATGGAGTGGAAACCTTTTCTTCGTTTGGCGGATGGCAGAAAGCCAATAATGCTGTGGCTGTTTTGCCATTTGTGAAAGTAGATGAAAATCAATTACCCTCTTCGCAAATCAAGAGTTTACATCAAGTGGTACGCTCTTTCCCTGATTCTTTGTTTACCTTTCCGAATGTTGAAGCCACCAACTTTATGTGGGTGAAATCGCATCCCGGGAAAGCTTTCTTGTTTCAATATATTCAGCAAACCGGTGTGCCCTATATGAAAGCTTGGGCATATTGTGGCACATTAATGGAGCAATATGGCGAATTTCTTCAAAGTCATTATAGGACAGAATATGTCAAACATTATATTCTGGAGAATGCGAAAAATATTTTCAAAGTATGGGAAATCATGGAAGGCAATACTTTTAATGCCGATCAAAACATGAAAAACCTTTTTACTTGTGCTGTTGATAAGTATGAATACAAAACGCCATTCTTCAAAACCATGACTTCCATTCGAACGATAGGTGATGGGGTGGTTTGGTTGGTATTGTTGGTCTCGCTTATTGTTTTACTGGTGATGTTTAAACGTATTGTATGGTCTAATGCCCAGAAATTAATGCTTTTGTCGTTGATTCTTTTCCTTTTGGCGTTCTTAGCCGTAAGTGTATATGCTGCACCTATCAATAACTTCCGCTATTTGATGCCTATTTATTATGCACAAATCTTGATTCCTTTTCTAATACTTGTTGGGCTACTCAAGCAAAAACAAGTTTAGTTTTAAATAACAAAAAGCCAGACAATTTTGTCTGGCTTTTTGTTGTAGTAATGTAGATTAATAGGCTACAACTCTTGTTAATGTTCTGTTTGGTCCTGTATAGGTTATTTTTAATCCATATGGACATGCACCGCTTGCCTGTGTTCCGGATGCATCAACTCCAAATAATACATTCATCGATTTATTCGATACTAAATGGTTCAGCTCTCCGGTTACCGGTTTATAGTAACCACAAGTGTTATTCGATGCAATGGCTGAAGTGATTGCAGTTGTAAAGGTGTTTCCTCTTCTATTGGTTCCCCAAGCTTCCACATTTGCCTGTCCGTTAACCGTGGTGTCTCCTGTAACTGTCACAGTAATCGCTTGTCCGTTTACACTAAAGCTTCTACTTCTTCGTACACTCCAAACACGTTGTGAACCGTCATCAAAAGTAACTGTGAAATTATCCGCAACATGCTTATGTGTAACGGTAGATGTAGCCAATCCTTGCAATACTTTCCATGCCATACCACCTGTAGTATTGGTAATATAATGATTACCGTTAATGGTGAGCGATTTACCGTTTGAGATTTTTGTTACCTGTACATTTTGGAATTCCAGTTTCAAAACCGCACCCGCATCTTTCCAACGGGTACCACCGGAATAATTTTCTAAGGTAGCAACGATACTGCCCGTTTTTGAATTGTTATTACAAGGGGTTCCATCAAAATTGATAGTAATTATTCCACTTGATTTTTGTGTGGAGTCAATTGTATATCCACAAATGGCCAAAGCTCCATCGGTTTTGCCCGATAAACTTGTAATGCCTCCAACAGCGTTCGCAGCATCATCGGTAGATGAATTCAGGGCTGATGTAACGTTTCCGGAATCTTCGGCACTGATACTTTCATCAGACGAAGAATTATCTTTTCTACAAGACGAAACCAATAGAATAGCAATGGCAAACAGTATTGGCGTTGCTGAGATTTTTCGTTTCATAACAATAAATTTTAGTGAAGTAATGGGGATTAGATTAACAACTGATGAAAAGGTTTAATGTGTAAGATGTTAAATTAAATGTCGGCATCATCTATCGGTGCATTTTGGAAGATCATTGTCTTGCTATCATACAATGTTCCCGCATAATTCCCGATTTTTCTGGAATTTGAAAAATTACCCAAAACGTTCCAATTTTTTTGTTTGGCTTCGTTTAAGTTAGGATAATAAGCAAACGTTAAGTCGAAGTAATCGATACCAAGTCCCAAATTGCGAACGCGCAATCCCAAACCATAGCCCTGAATAAGTTTGTTGAAGTATTTCCCTTCACCGCTTCCTGCCATGGCTATATCGGCAAAGGCAAACACGGAACCGGAAAATCCAACTACTTTGAACTTTGCATAAAAGTTCGGTTCAATACTTACACTGAATGTGCGTTCGCCTCGCAATAAGTTAAGAAATATGCCTCTTACTCCGCCATTTTGGTCATTTAGAAAAAGGTCTTGATTAGCGGCAAAGTTCCACCCCTGATTGAAATTGGCGCGTACAAACTGGCGGAAAAAAATCTTTTTCCAAAGTTGATAATGTTGGAGTAGAAAAGCAAACTGGTATTTAATACCTGGTTCTGTGCTTTTTCGTTTTTGATATAAGTACCCCATTTTCCGCGTAAGGCAAAGTATCCGAAGTTTGGAATTTTGTAGGCATATGTTCCAACGAATGCAGTGTAGTATCGATTTCCAACTTCTTCTTCATTCGCTAAACCACATAAAAAGGATGAGTTAAAACCTTTCGTAAAGAATTCGGTGGCTACCAATTCGTTTACATTCTGTTCTGCAAAATAATCCCATCGTGCAAATCCAACACCTACTAAAAACGAATGCCCGTTAATAAAAGACTGAGAATTATCGGCAGTTCTAGTAAAGGGACGAGCCAAATACTGCAATCTGTTGAATTTAGCGCTAATGATAAATTTGTAAGTCATGTTAGGATCTTTGCGCACTTTTATAAATGGAAGCGAGTATGCTCTTGCAAACCAAAGTGCTTGTGCATTGAAAAGCACATTTGTTGGAACGGCACTGGCCAAGAAATTATTTTCTTTTGCGCTTTGTTTATAAAGGTTAGCGAAAAGATAGCCTGCCCATTTAGTTTGCGAAGAATAGAACTTTCGACCAACATAAAACTCTAATCCTTTTACAAATGGATCGTAATTATAATCGAGATTGAGAGAAACTTGTGAAGAGGCTATATTTCGATATTCGTATCCTCCATGAAAGCTCCATAGTTTATCTTTTCTATAGTTCAGCGAAATGTAGTTATTCCAATGTTGCGATAGCCCTAAGAAGTTTTTTAATTCAATACCTATTGCTGCACTCTTAATACCAATGATATCTACTATATTCCAACTCATTAAATCTTGTGTAACAATGTTCATGTTTACCCGGTTCGTATCATCAGGTAAAGTTTCAAGTGTAATTTTCTGATCTTTGAATATATTCTTATCCCATATATTACGCTCCATATCCGACATCACTTGGGGGTCAATGGTATCCCCAACACGCAATAGAATTTCGTTTCTAATAACTTTTGGTTTTGTGGAAATATGAATGCCATTCGCAAATTTGGCTGCCTTTTTGGTGACCGGACTATCGGGGTTTTCAATGGAAACACCGTAAGGTTTTAACGATCTGTAGTGGATTGCATTTAGTTTTTTTCCTCGAAATTGCTCGAAGTCCTCTGCACCATCTAATATTCTGTCTTTCTTTCGGTCGGTGTAATGAAGGAAAGAAAGGCCATACAGGATATTCTTTACAATTTTTGCTGCTTTGGGATGTTTTGCAGTTACATCTTTTGTTGAGTCTACTTTTTGAGCGAATGATTGTTGAGGGAGCAGAACATATATGAATAGGAGCAAAAATGCACAGAAACAGTTCCTTAAATTGTTTAACATGGAAATGATGGTTTTTCTGTGATTTTGGTTAAATTTTGTAAAGTAATATAGGTATTTAATTGTTTTTTCAAAAGTAATGAATTGCCATTTTCTATAAAACACCTTTTTCTATAGCTTACCTGACGAATTTTATATACAATTCAAACTTATACACGTTTTGTATTTAAGTGATTGGCCATTTAGTGATTAGCTTTGAATTATGTCTGAAAACGTCCATGCTTTTCTTCAATTTATTCAACACGAGAAACGCTATTCTCCCAATACTTTATTGGCATATGAAATGGATTTAGCACAATTTGCCTTATTTGCGAAGGACAGGTTTTCGCAAGATAATATCGACCATGTGAGTCATATTGAAATTCGCTCTTGGATGGTGTCGTTGATGGAACAGAAAATTTTAGCACGAAGTATTAATCGTAAAATTTCAACGCTTAAATCGTATTATAAGTTTCTAATGCGGAAAACAGTTATTGTGAAAAATCCAATGGTGAAAGTAATTTCACCTAAATCGGCCAAGCAACTTCCTGTTTTTATTGAACAAAAAGGGATGCAATCACTTTTGACACAAATTGAATTTGAAGATTCATTTGATGGTGTACGCGACAAATTGATTATTGAAATGCTTTATGCCACAGGCTTGCGTAGGTCGGAGCTCTTAAATGTAAAAGATAAGGATATTGATAGCTATGGTGGGCAATTGAAAGTAATTGGCAAGGGGAAGAAAGAGCGAATTATTCCATTGGACAATGAACTATTGTTGGCGATAGCTTCTTTTCAAAAAGTGAAATCAGATAATGGAGAACCCTGTGATTATTTAATTTGCAATAAAGAAGGTAAAGCCCTAACACCATCAAAAGTATATACAATCGTAAAGAAATATTTATCGATGATTACCACCGTAAATAAGCGAAGTCCGCACGTATTACGGCATACTTTTGCCACTCATTTACTTAACAATGGAGCCGAAATTAATGCAGTAAAAGAGTTGCTTGGGCACTCAAATTTGGCGGCTACCCAAGTGTACACCCACAATACGATAGAGAAGTTAAAAGACGTTTACAAAAAGGCTCATCCTAAAGGAGAATAATCTCTTAAAATACAATTCAATAAAAAATGCTGTAAAAAAAGTGAGAGGACGTCACCCCTAACGTCCTCTCGAGTAAAACCCCGACCCAGTGATGGGTCGTACTATGAAAAGCGTTGTAATATTAATCAATAATTATCTAAAAAAACAAATTTGCGATTATCAAATTGTTTAGATATGCTGTTAATGTTTCTAAGATTCTTTATTCGTATGAGATTGGAGTGAATTAGGGTGATTTGGGTTTTGAAATTATTAACAAAAACTATGCCGAACTAAGTCTTTTTTTCGAAAAGCAAACAGTTCCGTTTTGTATGTTTTTCTTTAAAATGGGTTTAACCTAATAGATATGAGACTTTGGGCGATATTGGTATTGAATAAAATTCCGTAGAAATACGCAAAAATTCCGTAGAAATACGCAAAAGCATTTTCCGTAGAAATGCGCTCAATTTAGGTAGAAATACGCTTGTTTTTTTAATGTGAGCTTTTCATCTTTGTTGTGTCAAAAATAAGGATACAATTGAATTGGTATCCTTTTGCTGAAAAACAAAAACGGTCTTACAATAAACATATTTTTCCCCCGTTGGCGAAGGCCTTCGGTCTTCGTCACGGGGTATTTTTTTTCACCCGCTATAAATGATTTACTAGACTTTAGTAAGTCATTTTTTTTGGGGATTCTTAATTGACATAGCACAAAAAAAAAGCGGAGCAACTTATGTTTCTCCGCTTTTTTTTTATGGCTCCCTTTTTCGACTATTTACGACCGTGACATTGATGCTGGCATTGTTTCCCATGCGATTTTTGTGGATAGGTATGTTTGTTGTCCCAACCTCCTCTAGCGTTTCTATCATGTCGAATATCGCCTCGTCCTTTGTGTTCCCATCGGCCAGGTTTAAAGTTCGATTTTTTTGTTTCATAATGAGCAGGTCCTCGCTTGTTCCATTCGTCTTTTTTGTACTCTTGTTTTTTTCGTCCTTGCTCATATTGGGTTTTATTTTCAGTGCGAGGTGTAGCTGCTTGTGCACTTAATGTTATTGTTGCTCCTAAAACGGTCGCAAAAATTAGCTTTCTCATTGTTTTCATTTTTAATGTTTAGAAATCGTTTCTAGTGGTTAGATAACACACCGTTGGAGTAGTTTAACTCTTTTGCAATTTTTTACAATTCAACTTATTGTGAATTCGAATGGATTAAACTTTTCGCTTTTAACCTAAGTGTTTTGTACTACCTTTGCCATATGAGCAAAAAGGGGAAAGTTTTAGTAGCCATGAGTGGAGGAATAGACAGCACTGTTGCTGCAGTGATGTTACATGAGCAAGGGTATGAAGTGATTGGCATAACCATGAAAACTTGGGATTATGCGAACAGCGGAGGCAGTAAAAAAGAAACCGGTTGTTGTTCACTTGATTCTATTAATGATGCTCGGAGTGTTGCAGTTGATTTGGGTTTCAGTCATTTTATTATTGATATTCGAGAAGAGTTTGGCGATTTTGTAATTAATAATTTTGTAGATGAGTATTTAGCCGGACGTACACCTAATCCATGTGTACTTTGCAATACATATATTAAATGGGAAGCCCTACTGAAGCGTGCAGATGCATTGGATTGTGAATTCATTGCAACAGGTCATTATGCTAAAATCCGAAAAGAAAATGAACGTTTTGTGATTTCGAAGGGATTAGACCTAAACAAGGATCAATCTTATGTTTTATGGGGAATTGCGCAAGATTGCTTAAGTCGGACGATGTTCCCCATGGGGCATTACCATAAGCCCGATATTAAGCAGATGGCTCGTGATATGGGTTATATTGACATCGCTAACAAAGCGGAGAGCTACGAGATTTGTTTTGTTCCGGATAACGACTATCGCGGTTTCTTAAAGCGGAAAATGCCTGATTTAGAAACTACAGTTGCTGGTGGCAATTTTGTGGATATAAATGGAAAGGTATTGGGTAAACATCAGGGTTATCCATTTTATACAATTGGTCAACGAAAAGGGTTAGGACTAGCATTTGGTAAACCGGTATTTGTAACAGAAATTATTCCCGAAACCAATACCGTTGTGTTAGGAGAGGAGCAAGATTTGATGCGAACAGGTATGTGGGTAGGTAAACTCAATTTGCAAAAATATGCACAAATTGAAGATGGGATGCCTGCCATAACGAAGGTTCGGTATAAACATGATGGAGAATCAAGTGTTTTATTTCAAAAGGACGACCGAATAAAAGTGGAATTTCAAACCGAAGTTTCGGCTATTGCACCCGGACAATCCGCTGTTTTCTACGAAGGGGATGACGTTCTTGGTGGTGGCGTAATTTTTTCTAACTTCAACATAGAAAAGAAATAAGCATGGCTCATTTTCAAAAGAACAATTCGGGGAAACTGATTTTGCAACTTAGCTTTGTATTAGCAATGTTGTTTTTCTTTTCTGCTTGTAAAAACAGTACCTATGACGATGTATTAGCGGATAAGCAATATGCCTATCAGCCACTAGAGGTGGGTCGCTATACCATTTTTGATGTAGATTCAATTCACTATAATTTCATTAGTCCAAGCACGCAGCAGGTAGATTCGTTTCGTTTTCAGCAAATGGAAAAAATTACTGATACTTTTTATGATAATGTGGGTCGTTTGAATTATCGGTTTGAATTGTTCAGAAGAAACGATGCCAACGCAACATGGCGTTTGTGGAAGGTATGGTATGGATTAACTACAACAACTTCGTTTGAGCGGCAGGAAGATGATTTGCGTTTTGCAAAATTGATTTTTCCTCCAACAGCCGATGTATATTGGAACGGCAATAAATATGTACCAGCAACCGATTCTAATGTGTTTAAACTGTACTTGAATTGGAACTATCATTATACCGCCATCGGAACACCTGCCACAATTGGTTTAAACAATTTTACAGAGTGTCTGTTTGTTTCTCAAGTTGATGAAGAAAACTTGATTGATAAGAAATTAAGTAAAGAGATTTACGCTAAAAATGTGGGATTAGTATTCAAAGAGTTTTTACTGATTAATAAACAAGATGTTGTTTCTACCTGGTCGAATCCATTCAAAGCCAATGGCGATCATGTAACCATGAAAGTGAATAGTTATGGGCCTTAGAACTTTTCTGCTTGTACTTTATGCCTTGTTTACTTTAAGTACAAAAGCAGATACGTATGCTATTTACTTAAAAGATAAATCGGGTAGTGCGTATTCGATTTATCATCCTGAGGTTTTTCTATCTGAGAAAGCTATTGCTCGAAGAATACGGCAAAATATCCCGATAACGGAAACTGATTTGCCGGTTTCATCCACCTATTTAAATGTATTGGGGGAATATGCTACCCAATTGAATTACTCTTTAAAATGGCTGAACTGCGTGGTTTTGGAAGCATCAGCAACGAATATACTTAAGATAAGACAATTGCCATTTGTGGTAGCGGTGAATGCCCTAAAAAGTGCACCGAAAAGCATGGCTAAAACAGATTCGAAGTTTGAAACATTAGTAGCCGGTTCATTTGCTGATTTTGATGCTGATGAATATTATGGATCAGCATCTGTACAAAACCAAATGATACATGTTGATTTTCTTCACAAGCGCGGATTTAAAGGCGATGGTGTAATTGTGGGTCATTTTGATAACGGATGTTTCAATGCACAGAATATAGTAGGCTTCGACAGTTTGTTAACTACGGATCGATTTATTGGAGCTCGTGATATTGTAGATGGCAATGAAAATGTGTTTAATGACGGAACGCATGGCACGTCAACACTATCTTGTTTAGCGGCCAATTCACCCGGTAAAATGGTAGGTACTAGTCCTAATGCCAGTTTTTTTCTTTTGCGGACCGAAGAAAATGGCGCTGAGACTCTTCAAGAAGAATACAATTGGGCTTATGGTGCTGAAGTGGCTGACAGTATTGGGGCAGAGGTGTTTTCTACATCTTTAGGGTACACCACTTTTGATGGCAACGTAGGCAATCATACGTATTCGGATTTAACAGGGAACAAAACGCCTATAACCATTGCTTCAAATATTGCCGCTCGATTAGGCATAATTGTGTTGAATAGTGCAGGAAATGAAGGCGCAAAGCCTTGGTATTATATTGGTGCTCCTGCAGATGCCGATAGTATATTAGCGGTAGGTGCAGTAGATGGAAAAGGCGAGATAGCAAAATTTAGCAGTTTTGGCCCAAATGCATCAGGAAGAGTTAAGCCAGATATTTGTGCACAAGGTGCGGGAACGGCTGTTTTTGATGCAGGGGGGCAAGTGATGGCTTCTAATGGCACTTCATTTTCTTGTCCGGTAATGGCAGGGGGGGCAGTTTGTTTACGTCAAGCTCACCCATCAGTATCTAATTTGGTGATTATGGATGCCATCCGCAAATCGGCTCATTTATTTAAATATCCCACCAATCAGTTCGGTTACGGCATTCCGGATTTGGCAGTAGCCTATTTTCTGATTGACGATTATTTTAAAGGTGGTACAGCTAATAGTGAGCAGCAGAAGGTATTTCCTATTCCATTTCAAAAAGAGTTGAATGTTTTTGTTCAGCAAACTAATGAAGCTGAACTAATTGCTGAATTGTATGATTTTTCCGGACGTTTGGCTTTAACACAAGTTATCCGGTTACAAAATAACCCATCGCAATTTGTTACTATTAAAACCGAAAACCTTAATGCGGGAGCTTATTTGCTCCGCATTCGAGGAGCGAAATATTATGACATTCAACGGGTAGAGAAACGATAATCGGCCAATGCATAAAAAAGTTGTCAACGCATCTGTTTCAAGCCAACTTTAAAGTTATTTTTGCACAAAACTACAACGAATGTCAGCAGATGCTTCATTAACTACAGCCACTCTAGAACAAGCGAAAACACTAGGTCTTAGCGCGGAAGAATTTCAGAAAATTGAAGGTGTATTGGGTAGAACCCCTAATTTTACAGAGTTATCGATTTATTCGGTCATGTGGAGTGAACATTGTTCTTACAAAAATTCTATTAAGTGGTTGAAAACATTACCTCGCAAAGGAAAGCACTTGTTGGTTGAAGCAGGAGAGGAGAATGCGGGTTTGGTAGATTTAGGCGAAGGATTAGCTTGCGCATTTAAAATTGAATCGCATAATCATCCATCAGCGCTTGAACCTTATCAAGGGGCAGCAACGGGTGTTGGGGGTATTCATCGCGATATTTTTACCATGGGCGCACGTCCAATTGCTGCATTGAACTCGTTGCGTTTTGGCGATTTAGCAAATGACAGAACAAAATACTTGTTGAAAGGAGTGGTTAAAGGTATTGGCGATTATGGAAACGCCTTTGGTGTACCAACAGTGGCTGGCGAAGTATATTTCGACAATGTTTATCAAACAAATCCGTTGGTGAATGCTATGTCGGTCGGCATTGTAAAAACCGATGAAGTAGTATCTGCTATTGCTAAAGGCAACGGAAACCCTGTATTTATTGTAGGTTCTTCAACCGGAAAGGATGGAATTCATGGTGCTGCATTTGCCTCAAAAGATATAACTAAAGATTCTGTAAATGATTTGCCTGCAGTTCAAGTGGGTGACCCATTCCAAGAAAAGTTATTGTTGGAAGCTTCTTTGGAAGTGATTAAAACAGGTGCTGTTGTGGGAATGCAAGATATGGGCGCTGCCGGAATTACATGTTCTACTTCTGAGATGAGCGCTAAAGGTAATTCAGGAATGGTCATCCATTTAGATAAAGTGCCTACTCGTCAAGCTAATATGAAAGCATGGGAAATCTTATTATCTGAATCGCAAGAGCGAATGTTGATTGTGGTGGAGAAAGGCAAAGAGGCTGCAGTTAAAGCTGTTTTTGATAAGTGGGATTTGAATTGCACACAAATCGGTGAAGTTAATGATTCAGGAGTGTTGGAATATTACATGAATGGCACGTTGATGGCTAAAGTTCCTGCAGAATCGTTAGTGTTGGGTGGTGGTGCTCCGGTGTATGATCGTGAATACCGTGAAGCAGTATATTATGCGGGTAATAAACATTTTGATTTGCACTCAACGGTTATGCCTGAAGACTTGAAAGAAACAGCAGAATCCTTAATTGCATTACCTAATATTGCTTCTAAAAAGTGGGTTTATGAGCAATACGACTCCATGGTTGGTATTGCCAACATGAGTACTAATAATCCGTCTGATGCTGCTATTGTGCGTATTCCGGATTCGAATAAAGCTTTAGCGGTAACAGTAGATTGTAATGCCCGTTATGTATGGGCTGATCCATTTGTTGGTGCTCAGATTGCAGTAGCTGAAGCGGCCAGAAACATTGTATGTTCAGGTGGAGAACCATCAGGGGTTACGAACTGTTTGAATTTCGGTAATCCAAACAATCCCGAGGTGTATTGGCAATTTGTGAATGCGATAAAAGGAATGGGCAAAGCTTGTGAGGCCTTTGGCACACCGGTTACCGGAGGCAATGTAAGCTTCTATAACCAATCTACTGATGGTGGAGCCGTATTCCCAACACCAACCATTGGTATGTTAGGGGTATTAGAAAACAAATATCATTCTATGTCGCTCGACTTTAAAAACGATGGCGATAAGATTTATTTGATAGGGGAGATGCGGGAAGACATTTCTTCCTCAGAGTATTTAGTTAACTTCTTTGATATCACGCAGTCATCAACGCCATATTTCGATTTGGACGAGGAATTATCGGTTCAAAATGCTGTTAAGGCCTTGATTCGAATGAATCTAGTTGCTTCTGCGCATGATGTTTCCGAAGGAGGATTATTTACGTGTTTACTGGAGTCTGCAATTACATCCGGAAAGGGATTTAATATAGAAACCGATGAATCTATTCGAAAAGATGTGTATTTGTTTGGCGAATCGCAATCTCGAATTGTAGTCACTGTACCGGCAAATAAAGAAAACAACTTTATTAGTTTCATGTTGAAATCCGATGCGGAATTTTCGTTATTGGGTGAAGTAAAAGGACTTCAAGTTACTGTCGATAACGAAAAATGGGGCTTAGTAGACAACTGGAAAAAAGTGTATGACAATGCATTGGAGCAATTGCTGAATCAATAGTTGTATTTGCTTTTCCACCACTTTCTAAGTTGATTACGAATATCATTTTCTTTAGCGTTATTTCCCGGTTCATAGAATTTTTTTCCGGCAATTGCATTAGGCAAGAATTCAACATCAACGAAATTTCCTTCGAAGCTATGGGCATATTTATAGTCTTTTCCATAGTCTAAATCCTTCATTAATTTAGTTGGTGCATTTCGCAAATGCAATGGCACCGGAAGTTCTGCGAACTCACGCGCGGTTTGTTGTGCAGCACGTATAGCCATATAAGACGCATTGCTCTTTGGAGATGTAGCCAAGTAGATAACAGTTTGCGATAAAATCAGATCACACTCCGGATAACCGATTTTGGTTACTGCATCAAAACATGTATTCGCTAACAAAAGTGCATTAGGATTGGCATTACCTATATCTTCTGATGATAAAATTAAAAGTCTACGGGCAATAAATTTGGGATCTTCTCCACCTTCCATCATTTTGGCAAGATAGAATAATGCCGCATTGGGGTCACTTCCTCTAATAGATTTAATAAAAGCAGAAACGATATCATAATGTTGTTCACCTTTTTTATCGTGGTATAGAATCTTTTTTTGCAGAATCGATTCCACTAATGTATTGGTGATAGTTTTGTTAGCGGAAGTAAGTGTGCTGGAAACCAATTCTAAAACATTCAATAATTTTCGCGCATCACCTCCCGAATAATAGATAAGTGCTTCAGATTCCTGAACAACAATTTCCTTAGCCTTTAATACTTCATCATAAGTTACTGCATGTTGTATCAATTGTACTAAACTCTCTTTCCCCAATTCATTCAGAATAAAAATTTGACATCGAGACAATAAGGCTTTGTTCACCTCAAATGAAGGGTTTTCTGTAGTTGCACCAATCAATGTAATTATTCCGGCTTCTACAGCCCCTAAAAGCGCATCTTGTTGTGATTTGTTGAAACGATGAATCTCATCAATGAAAAGAATGGCTTTACCTTCTTTCGATGCCGATTCAATAACTGCTCGAATTTCTTTAACACCTGAATCTATAGCACTGATTTGGAAGTACGGTAAGTTGATACGCTGTGCAATGAAACGGGCAAGGGATGTCTTTCCGGTTCCGGGTGGTCCCCAAAGTATAATAGAGGGTAAAACACCTACTTCTATCATTTGACGAAGTGCTGCAGATGTACCAATAAGGTGTTCCTGTCCCGTAAAATCTTCCCAAGACTTCGGACGCATGCGTTCAGCTAATGGAGGTAAAATTGTTTGCATTGGTATAAAAATAAAAATGCCACTCAAATTGAGTGGCATTTTTTAATAACATCGTTCAATTATTTATTAATGATAACCGGTTTAACCGTGTAACCATCTTTAGCGTTACCAATTCTAAATTGATATAATCCGCTTGCTAAATTAGTGAAGTCTAGTGTAGTTGTTGAAGCGTTTGCCTTAATCGATTTCTCTTCAGACACTTTTTCGCCATTCAAGCTATACGCTGTAACAGCAATATTGTCGGAGAATGTTTTTGATAAGTTAAACGTAAACAAACCATTTGACGTGGTAGGGAATATTGAAATTGCCTTAGTCATTTCTTCATCTTGGATACCCAATGCAATTTGGAATGGTTTACAAATAGAATCTGTTCCGTAGTAGTTAGAAACTTTTAAACATACATTCATAGCGCCATTAGCTGTAAATGTTTTGTTTACCGGGTTTTGAGCTGTAGGGTTCAAATTGTTGAATGTCCACAATCTAGACGTTGGAGAATACAAACTTGTATCAGTAAATACATATCTGTTTCCTGTGATTTTAGTGCTAGAGAATAAAGCTACTGGTTTTGCTTGAACTAAAACAACAAGTGTAATCGAATCTTTATTGCCTGCATTATCGGTAGCAACATAAGTTACTGCGTAAGAACCGGTAGTTGTTGTAGTAACATTACTAGACGTAAATACTGTAACATTTCCATCAACACAGTCGAATGCTGTAGCTGCAGGAATAGTAAAAGTACTGTCTTTATGAATGATAATCGTATCGTTAGTTACAGCTACATCAATAACTGGTGAAAGTTTATCGATGCTCAAAGAGAATTCAGCATTAGTGAAGTCTATGTTTTTGCAATAGTAAAATTTAGCAGGGTTAATACCGCTCTTAGGATTTGCAGTTGGATTATTATAGTCAGGCTCTGTAAGAATAGCAGGGACATTATATGTTGTACCTTTTGTAAATGCAGTTGGAGAAACAGAAGAGAAAATGGCACCACCAACAGTTCCTTGGGTTACACCTGTACTTTCACCACTAAACATCGCATCTCCTGAAGTGAAGTTTTTAACGGCCGTAGTTTTTTGACCAACTAAGTCTATCCCAATTCCTAATAAGTCAGGAGATACGTTATCTGCGTTTCCTGCTCCTTGTGCTGCAGCTAATGCTGAGTCAGTTTCAGACCAAATAGCAAAGATGCGTTTTCCATCCATTGTTCTAGATGCTTGTAAACGATTGTTATCAGTATAAGCAGCATTCGCATCATCAACTATCGAAAATTGACTTGCAGTAGCATAAATATCTTTTAGGAAGTTAGCTATCCAACCACTTTGACACTGATCTGCGCCAATTGTTAAATCATACAATTTATAGCCATAGAATGGATAGTAAGTATCGTATGCATCGTTATCTAGCGGAGCAAGGTAACCGATGTTAAAAATGTGTGGATTTCCTAAATAGTCAACCACTAAATCAATAGTACCTGAAATTCTAATTGTCGTTTTAACAGTATCTCCAGTATTTTGATCTACTAAGATTGGCATTTGATATCCGGCTAATGTATCAATGTTAATTTGAACTGGAGCAGACCAAGTTGCACCAAAATCGGTAGATTTCATATAAAATGGAGCTAATCTGTATTCGTTATCGGCAGGTGTAATATCACCTGTTCCAATTAACCAACCATATTGTCCACTTGGATCAAAAGCAATAACATCGTTAGTCAAGATTGAACTACCGTCAGCTTGAGCTTCAAAAGTCATTGGCATTCTAGTATCAGTCCAATCAACGTTTTTTGTTGTGTTATTCCAAGTACCTCTTTGCATAATCAATGCAGTAACCGGTGTTGTTGCATAAGTTGCAAAATCACCTAAGTTTTCTTCATTCATATTGAAGAATTTATCTCCTGCAACAGCGAATGAATTACCCGTAAGTACTTTTCCTCCATTTACAGTATCGGGATGCTCGCGGAAAGAAGCAGGATCTCCAGATAGTTGAGCAGCACCACGATATTCTCCATACCATGAACCGTTACTACCATTATGCCATGTTCCTGCATAACCTAGGTATGCTGAATCGGCAACAGTAACTCCGGTTGGTCTGTAGATTCCACCTTGAGGGTAACGGCCGTTTAATTCTACTTCGTTTGAAGAAGGATTAAGCACACCAATATTTTGTGTCCAGTTTGTTCCGCCATCTTTTGAAATAGCAAAACGATATTGACCTACATTATTACCCGGTGCATTACAACAAGCAGCAGTTTGGTCATTTCTATGAATAAAGGTAACCGCATTGATACTATCGTCTGCAAATAGTTGGTTACATCCGGAAATTAACACGCTATTCAAGTTACCGGAAGAACCGATTGGGAATTTTACAAGTGCACGACCAGAGCGAGCAGCACTTGTATTGCTTAAATTGCTTTTAGGTGCATTGTAATTCAGCACCTTAACCGGAGCCGTAGCAGGCTTAAGCGGCTTACTTAGTGATTTGTTTTCACCTGCTGAAACAGATAAAACCACTCCAACTAACGATAAAAAGAGTAATTGTTTTCTCATTTTAAAATGATTGTTTTCGTTTAAAATTTTTGCAGTCCAAATGTAACATAAAATTCATTACGTAGTAATGATTTTTTTATGCACATTGTCATATGATTGTAAAATCTATGCGATTCTTATTTGTTGCGTAAATTGAATATATTCCTCTTCATCGTTTGAACATAGAATAATGGTGCGTGTTTGATTTGCGTCTTTAATCCATTCTTGGAACTTTTGTTTCCATTCTTTGTCGAAAAAGGAAGTAGGTTCATCTAAAAGGAGGAGGGGACTTGCTGAAAAAAAAGCTAATCCCAAATGGAGTCTTTGTTTCATTCCGGACGATAATTCCGTTATTTTTTTATTGGAAGGAAGTTGCAATGCTGCAATAATTTCGACATCTGATTTTGAGAGTGTTTTAAATTGCCGTTGGAAGCGAATAGCTTCAATAATGGTCAAATCCTCAGGAATGAGCAGATAGGGTGCTGCAAAGGAAATATAAGGATTTATGTCTTCTCTGCTAATGGGTTGATTTCCAACTGTGTAATTGATTTCACCGCTATCATACGATAAAAAGCCCGAGAGCATTTTAAGTAGTGTTGATTTGCCACTTCCGTTGGCACCTGTAATCACATATTTTTCGTTGGGCAGAAAGGTATAGCTGAACTGCTTGATAATGGCTTGTCGACCGAATCGTTTTGAGATATTTTCAACCTCAATCTTCATATTTACTATTGAATCCTTTCATAATTCCGCGTACTGACTCTCTGATAAAGGGAACAATTTCGTCTTTCTCTGGGCTTGAAGGAATTTCAGTTTCTATTAATTTCAGGGCATTTGAAGTATTTAACCCTTTCAAATAGAGTATTCGGTAAATATCGTGAATGGCATTAATTTGTTCATTTGAAAATCCTTTTCTTCGAAGCCCAATGGAATTCACGCCAGCATAAGCGGTTGGATGTCGGGCAGCACGAACGAAAGGAGGAATGTCTTTATTCACAAGGCTTCCGCCAGATAAGAAAGCATACTTTCCGATTTTAGTGAACTGTTGAATATTACATGCTCCTCCTAAAATAGCGTAGTCTTCAATGGTGATATGCCCGGCAAGATTTACATTGTTAGCTAAAATACAGTTATCGCCAATCATACAATCGTGTGCGATATGTACGTAGGCCATTAACATGGTATTATTACCTATACTGGTTTTCATGGAATGAGCTGTTCCTCTGTTGACGGTCACATATTCACGAATAATTACATTGTTGCCAATTTCAACTGTTGAATCTTCGCCTTTGTATTTTAGATCTTGTGGAACAGCCGATATTACTGCACCGGGGAAAATCTTGCAATTTTTTCCGATTCGTGCACCTTCCATAATGGTAACATGCGGTCCTATCCAAGTACCTGCACCAATTTCAACATTTTTACTAATAGACACAAATGGTTCAACAATAACTGTGTCTGCCAATTTAGCCGATGGATGTATGTATGAAAATGGTTGATTCATTATTTTTCTGTTTGTACCTCTAACAATTTTTTCCGATTTACTATTTGGGCAACTAACTCTGCCTCTGCTACTAATTTATCGCCAACAAATGCCGAGCCTTTCATTTCTACTAATCCTCTTCGAACCGGAGCCACTAGCTCTAGTTTGAAAATTAGCGTGTCTCCGGGTACTACTTTTTGTTTGAATTTTGCTTTATCAATTTTTAAAAAGTAGGTATCGTAATTTTCAGGATCAGGAACATTGGATAAGATGAGAACACCTCCTGTTTGCGCCATAGCTTCAATTTGTAAAACACCTGGCATAACAGGGTTTCCGGGAAAATGGCCCTCAAAAAAATGTTCGTTTGCCGTTACGTTTTTTACCCCTATTACTTCTTTTTCAGATACTTTTATGACTTTATCAATCAACAAAAAAGGATAACGATGAGGCAATAGTTTTTTGATTTGCTCTACATCGTAAATCGGTGGAATATTTGGGTCGTAAAATGGGGCAGCATCTTTCATCTTTACCTTACGAATATGCGCCTTAAGTTTTTTAGCGAACTCTATGTTTGATTTATGCCCCGGACGCGTAGAGATAATATTAGCGTTAAACGGTATTCCAATCAATGCTAAATCTCCAATCACATCCAACAACTTGTGGCGAGCCGGCTCGTTTACATAATTCAACTTTAGATTGTTTAAGATTCCTTCTTTTACTACGTCAATATCAGGTTTATTGAAAATCTTTTGCAGTTTTTGTTTTAGCTCGGGAGAAATTGTTTTCTCTACAATAACAATTGCATTGTTTAGGTCACCACCGCGAATTAAACCTGCTTCAAACAACATTTCCAATTCGTGTAAAAAGCAAAATGTTCTAGCGGCTGCAATTTCGTTTTTGAAATCGAGGACGTTATTTAACGAAGCGTGCTGTTGACCTAAAATCTCAGATTTGTAATCGATCATTGTGGTTACCCGGTAATGATCGCTCGGTAGGGCAAGGATTTCCACTCCGTTTTCTTTGTCTACATAATGTACAGAGGTTCGTAGTTCAAAAACATCTCTCACTTCGGTAAGTTCCGTAATATTCTTTTCTAACAGTTCTACAAAAGGTTTCGAACTTCCATCTAAAATAGGTACTTCTTGACCGTCAAGTTCTACTAACACGTTGTCGATTTGCAGCCCAAACAAAGCTGCCATCAAATGCTCAACGGTAGCTACCTTTACTCCGTTTTTCTCCAAGGTGGTTCCTCGTTCTACGGTAGTTACTAAGTCGCAATCGGCAGGTATTATGGGTTTCTCGGCAATATCAGTACGTTGAAACTTAATACCGTGATTGGCCGGAGCCGGAAGGAAACGTAATGTAACATTTTGCCCTGTATGTAATCCAATTCCACTAATCGAAACGGACTCTCGTATGGTTTGTTGAAATGTATTCATGCTCAATTAAAACAGGCAAATGTAATTTTTATCTTCAATGATTCTATATTGATTTAATTCAATATAAAGACGTTAAACGTTAAGAAGTACATTTTATTATATTTTGCATGAATGTATTCATTTTCTGTTGTTTAGCGAATTAGGGTGAAACTTCCGTTTTTCGTTTGGGTAAATCCATCGAGATAAACGACTTCCACTTCATAAACATATACCCCCGGTTGCTGCACGTTAGCTTTAAAAATTCCATCCCAACCTGAACTATTTGAATTGGAATTATCGCCCGGCATAGTTGTTTCAAATATTTTTTCACCCCAACGGTTAAAGATGCGCATATTGAAATCTCTGTAATTATCTGTAAACGCATTAAAATAATCGTTGTAGCCATCACCATTTGGTGAAAATGCGTTCGGTACATAGAGTGGGTGGTTAGCTTTTACGTAAATCGTAATTTGGTCTTTTACTTGACACCCTGAGCTGTCTGTCATTGTTACCTCATACGTGGTTGTATTGTAAGGCGAAGCAGTTGGTGTTTCACAGTCGTTGCAACTTAAACCTATAGCTGGCGACCAAGTGAAAGATGGGTTGTTATAATTAGATACA
>CAYNMP010000032.1:0-33411 GCA_964398475.1 uncultured Chitinophagaceae bacterium
TACGAAAAGAAAGTAACCGAAACAATAAAAAAAGTAGCGAAACAAGCTACGTTGAAAGGTTTCCGTCCGGGTATGGCCCCACTGGGATTGGTAAAAAAAATGTACGGAACATCCGTATTGGCTGAAGAAGTTCAAAAATTGTTGAACGATCAAATCTTCACATACTTGCAAGAAAATAAAATCGATGTATTGGGTCAACCGATGCCATCGCCAAACCAACCATTGTTGGATTTGGATATCAATAACATGAAAGACATCGACTTCACGTACGAAGTAGGTTTATCACCAGAAGTGAAATTCAATTTCTTGGATTCGAAACCAACTTTTACTAAATACAAAGTAGGTGTTGAAGACCATATGTTGAACGAAGAAATCGATCGTATCAGAAAACGTTTTGCGAAGTATGAATATCCTGAAAACGTTGAAGAGAACGACATTCTTTCTTTCACTATTGAAGAATTAAGCGCTGATGGTTCAGTGAGAGAAGGTGGAGCAAGCAATGTTACATCGTTGATGTTGGACATGTTAAAAGAATCTGCTCGCCCTGCTGTATTAGCATTAAAAAAGCATGAATCAACTACACTCAACATTTGGGAATCTTTAGATCGTGGCAAAGAAGATATCATCAAACACATTTTGAATGTAACCGATGAAATGGTGATTCCAACACTGGGCGATAATTTCAAATTAACATTGAACAATATCACCCGTTCTTTACCTTCTGATTTGAATGAAGAATTCTTTGTTAAAGCTTTTGGCGAAAACGGTCCGAAAACAGAAGCCGAAATGCGTGAAAATATCACCAAAGATTTGGAATCGTATTTCAGCGGACAAGCCGATTCTTATTTAACCAACGAATTGTACAATGCATTGATGGAAAAGGTAGAATTGCCTTTGCCGGATGAGTTCATGAAACGTTGGGTAAAAACGGCAAACGAAAAAGAAATTTCTGACGAACAAATCGAAAACGAATATCCAATGTTTGCGAAACAAATTCGTTGGAATTTGATTGTGAAAAAAATCATCACCGATCAGCAAATTACTGTTTCAGAACAAGAATTGAGAGACAAAGTAAAAGTAGATACCATTGCTCAAATGTACAGCTATGGTTTACGAAACATTGGCGATGAGTGGGTAGATCAATTCATCGAAAAACAATTGAAAGACAAACAGTACATGGATAAAACCCGTGAGCAAATTTTAGATAACAAAGCATTAGACTATGTTAAAACTCAAGTTTCTTTGACAGAAAAAGCCATCAGTTTTGACGACTTCAAAGCTTTGGTTGAGAAAAAAGCGTAATCAGGCATTCCGATTTTAGAAAAGCGACTTCAACATGAAGTCGCTTTTTTTATTCCAATCAGTAAGAAATTGCAAATTTTGGGCGAAGTAAAATGAACTTGTAACTGTATATTTGTTTCAAAATTAATAACCAATGAAAAAAACAGCAATTTATCTATCTGCATTATTACTTGTAGCAGTTTTACCTTCTTGTAACAAAAGCAGTTCATCTACCCCAACTCCACCGGCCAATACAGCGCCAACGATTAATACGCCAAATGATGCATGGGGCGTTATGGGTGTTGTTAAACTTCAAACGTCTTATACAACGCCTTCTTATCCGGGTGTACCTTCTTACACCATTGACTACAACATTGTTTCGGCTTTAGCGGCATTTAGTGATGCGGTTGGAAGTGCCAATCTTGTAGACGCGGGAACTGTAAAAGTAAACGATACGATCTTAACAAAACTTCAAAACAACGGATATTCCTTTTCGCCTAGTGGAGTTGCATCCGGAAGCGATTTAGGGTTAAACCCAAACAGTTTTTCCCACTTTTGGAATGTTAGTGGAAGTGGAAACGTAACAGGATTTACCTATCAACATGCCGGCTATTTGCCTCCGGTAGGAACAATAACCAGTAGTTCAGACGTTCAAACCAATGCCGCTTACACGTTGAGCGTAAATACAATCTCTAACAATTGCGATTCTATTATTTGGGTTATGGCTGGACCAAACGGAAATGTGCGCCACACTACAAGACCGGGTGTTTACTCTAGCACCTTCACAGCAAGTGAAGTTGCATCATTAGGTAAGGGTGATAATTTAGGATTAGTTCAAGTTACTCCTTACTATGTTATGCCGGTTACCATTAACGCAAAGAAATACTACTTTATCAAAGAAAGCTGTGCAACAAAATCAGTGAATCTAAAATAAATCGCGGGCAGAAAACAACAACGGGTTACTCTGAAAGGGGTAGCCCGTTTTTTATTGCATGAAATTATTTGACTACTGCAAATCGCTTACGTACTTCACCTTTATTGGTTTGCAGCGATACTGCGTAAATACCTGAATGCAATTGTGAGATTGAAATCACATCTGTAACAGCACTCAACAGCAATTTTCCGTTACTATCATAAATAGAAGCCTCTATAAGCTTTACATCATTCGGAAAAACGAGTTGGATACTGTTTTGTGCAGGATTTGGGTAAAGCACGATAGATTGCTCGAGTGTTGGATTTTGGATGCCTGTACTTACTAATACTACTACGCTGTGTTCAGCAGTATTAGTACAGCCCAAACTATCGGAATAGGTGTATTGAAGTGTATGACTGCCTACCCCGGCTAATCCCGGATTAAATGTGCCAGCATTCACCCCATTACCGATATATGCCCCTCCGCTAGGACTTCCACCTTGCAATACAAAAGGTGCAGCATCAACAAATATTGTATCCGGAAAGGTTAACCAAGAAACATTAGGTAATGAATTAACCCATAAATTTAATTGCACAACGCTATCACAACCGGATAAAGCGGATAACGTATCGTTAAAAACACCGGATTGAAAACGCGGAATACCGGCAAAATCAATGGTATCGCCTTTGCAAATTCTACGATTCAATGTTGTTTGCAATACGCTTGCAACATCCAGTTGTAAACGTACTATACTATCACAACCGGTTAAAGCATAGAGTGTGTCGGAATATAGACCTGCTGCTTTTAGGTACTTTCCGCCAAAAAGCACACTATCGCCAAAGCAGATTTGTTTTGTTTCATTCATTGAAAACACCGGACGTACCACCAAATTTACAGTGATTGTACTATCACAGCCAGAACGATCCGATACAACATGACTATAACTACCTGATGTAGTTAATTGTTGATTGTAGAAAGGATATGTTTCACCGGCACAAATGTATTCGAGATAAGCCGTGCCGCTTGAACCGTAGCAATTAGCATAAAGGGGACAAATTTGATTCGCAACTAGGGTTTCTCCGGTAATAAAATCGCTCGTGAGCGACTTTATCATCTTGTCTTTTATAGCACCTGCACTCCCACTCTGTGCGGCCAAAAAATTTGCAGTTCCCCAAGGGTCGTTTCCTGCATAAGCTGTATAAACTGTACCTAGATCCGAAATGAGTGCGAACCCCGGTTCTCCTATATTTACAGGCTTAACCTTTTTTGAAGCGGGAATACCTCCGCAACCCGGGTTGCAAATAAATGAACTTCCGCATTTGCTGATGGTGAGATAATTGCCGTGTTTATCGGGTGACGCATACACTGTGTCGTTGGTAAGAAATGGAGGAATAGCTTTTGATGGTCTTGTTTCAATTTGTTCACACAACGTAGAGGCGTGAGATACCGTTTGAATAGTGCCGCCTTGCCAATGTGTTAATACGGTATCGTACATCCATCCGGCTGCAGTATCAGGTCCAATATATTTTATAGAATAACTAAACCCTTCTACATCCGCTGTATGTCCCGACAGTCCGCAATCTTTACCATACAATAAAGCGGAGTGTACCATAATCAAAGGATTATACCAAATCAGACCTGGATATAAACCTTGCTTCGGTACAACTGCTGATGGATTAATTTTCACTGAATCTAAGGCACTTGAAGTACAATACTGTTGGGGATAAGGATAAATATGACTCACCACAAGATTAGAATCACCAGTACCGTTTAAAGTAGGTCCGGGGCAACTTTCATCATCGAACTGAATAAACATTGGGCAAAATTTCCGAATTAACTTCTGCTCCAAAGCATCGTCCATTTTATCGTGATCGTTATCGATAATTGTTGGAATAAAAACCGTATCGATACCTCCGCAGCGACTAATAACAGTTGCTAGCTGTTGAGCGCTACCCGATACCGAGAAAATTAAAAACAGTAAAGCCAAAAAAACAATTCGTTGCATTCCTAAATATAGCTATTTATTGAAAGGAGAAAGGCAAATCAGCAACTAGTTAAGCAGGCAGTTAAATTAAAGAATTGGCGTATTTATTGTTATATTTCTGAATCAAATCCATGCAATGAGAAAATTATTTACGCTTCTTGTTTGCCTTTTTCTGCTCATACCATTTGTTCAGGCACAACAGTATTCAAAACTGGGGTCATATCTTTCTGAGCGTTTAAAACGTAGTGAATTTGCGGGGAGCGAAAAACGACAAGCCTTGTTAGTTAAAGGAAATCCGGAAGTTATTCAACGGGTTGTTGAACACTACCATGGTGTATTTAAATTCAATGCCAAAGATATTTGCGCGATTGAAATTCCGTATAAAAATCTAAGAGCATTTTCGGAAGAAGCATGTGTGGAACGAATAGAAAATTCGTTTGGACCAGGGCATTTATTGATGGACACAGCACGCGTAAACAACAACATTGATAAGGTGCTTAGTGGGATAGCTCCGCTTATTCAAAGTTATTCTGGAAAGAATGTAGTAGTGGGCATCATTGACGGAGGCATTTATTTCCCGCATGGCGATTTCAGAAAAGTAACCGGTTTAACACGCATTCGTAATTTGTGGGACCAGAATGGAACTGGAACAGCACCAGCCCCCTACAACTATGGTGCAGACTGGGATTCAAGCGCCATTAACAACGGCACTTGTACACATATACCGCCATCGAGCGACCAAGGACATGGGACAAATGTAGCCGGAATTGCAGCAGGGAACGGATTGGGCGCCACTACCACCCCTTTGAAAGCGCAATACAAAGGAGTGGCTTATGATGCGAATCTAGTAGTAGTACGTGTTGATATAAGCAGTCCAGATTTCCTTCAAAAAATAGCGGATGCGGTGGATTACATTTATAAAAAAGCGGATGCCTTAGGTATGCCATGCGTAATCAACACCAGTGTGGGAACATATTATGGTTCGCATGACGGAAATGATTTAGCAACGATAGCGATTGAATATTTACTGTGCGAAAAAAAAGGCAGAGTGCTTGTTGCAGCAGCCGGTAATGCAGGCGCACAACGAACGCATGTTTCATATCCGCTGAGTGCCACCGATTCATTATTCACTTGGTTTAAGTATAATGCATCTGCAGGTATGGTATACTTTGATTTTTGGGCCGATACCGCCAATTTTAAATTAGCCAATTTTGCCATTGGTTGCGATAACAGCACTGCCGTATTTTTAAAACGCACGAAGTATTTCAATATTATTTCCGATTTCAATCCGCCTCAAGGTGGTGTGGTACAAATTGATGATTCACTTTTTAACGGCATTACCAAATTGGGCAAATACAGCATTTATGCATCGCTGGAAGGCGGTACTTACCATGTTGAATTTGTAATCATCCCGACCAATACCACGTATTTATGGCGACTGCAAACCAAGGGAACCGGGCAATTTGATCTTTGGGCCAACAGGGCATTGATTGGCACCTCCGATATGCAATTTAGCCCATTACCGGGTGGATTTTCTACTGCAAATTATCGTTTTGGGGATTCGCTAAAAACTATGGTTTCATCGTGGCAATGTTCAGATAAAGTGATTACTGTTGGCAATTATTCGAATCGTACTTATTACAAAGATGTAGACAACATTAATCGTGTACCTTTAATAGCCGGAGAAACCGTGCAAAATTTATTCCCTACATCGAGTTGGGGCCCAACACGTGATGGAAGGCAGAAACCGAACATTGCAGCCACTGGAAGCACCACTATAGCCACCGGAGATTCGTTTAATATTGCACTGTTACTTACGGCACCTGCCAATCGATTAAAAGTGGGACTAGGGGGTAAGCACCATCGCAATGGAGGAACATCGATGGCATCGCCAATTGTAGCCGGAATTGTTGCATTGTATTTGGAAAAACACCCAACTGCTTCTTATAACGAAGTGATGCAAGCCATTCAGCAAACAGCCAAAACAGATGTGTTTACAGGCGCTGTTCCGAATGTAAAATGGGGCTACGGAAAAATCGATGCATTCAACATGCTCACCGTTCCGGTATATGGCTGTAAAGACCCCGCTTCGAGCAATTACAACCCGGCAGCTTCAATAGATACAGGAGGTTGTGCATACAATTATGTTTGGAATGGAACGAAATCAAACAACTGGAATGATCCGCTGAATTGGACGCCAAATCCCGTTTGCTGTGGTCCAAACAGTTGTGATGCCAATGTGCTTATTCCTGCGGGGACCAATTTCTCTCCTACTATTATTTATGGCGATGTGCAGACCGGAGATGTAACCATTAATAATGGCGCAACCTTGACCATTCAAAATAACAAAAAACTGAATGTTTGTAAGGATTTTAGCGGTGGAGGCGCAAATGCAATTGTGAGTGGCGGTAAAGTAGTAATGAACGGAACTGCAGTACAAAACTTTAGTGGCATTTCGCAAATTGATACGTTAGAATTAAACAACAGTGCGGGGTTCAGCATAACCGGAACTACTGCTATTCGATATCGCTTAATTCCTAGCAAAGGTATTTTTACCACTACAGGAGGAACGTTAAAATTTCTAAGCACTTCAGCTTCACATATTGCCACTATTGACTTTTCGGCTGCTAATACAGGAAGTATTAATGGCAATATTGTGGCGGAACGATGGGTACCTGTTGCAGGGAAAAATCAACATTATATTACTTCTCCATTGAATAATTTACCCCTATCGCAATGGGGAGCAAATGGTACTGCAGGTTTTATAATACCAACTGCTGATTGTGACGAAACACAAACGCAAAGCGGTTCACCGTATGGAACTGTTTTTAAAAATCACGAAGACCAATCGGCATCCTGTGCTTTGAAAGGTTGGGAAGCTTTGGTTAGCGGCAATGCTGAAAATGGACGCGGATACTCGGTGTATTTAGATGGCCATCAAACACTTTCGATTAATGGCGCAGCTAATTTTGCCAACAGCTATACTCTAGCAGGATTGAGTAATACAGGATGGGCAACACATACCAGTAAGCAAGGAAGACCGATGTCGGCCGGATGGAACTTAATAGGCAATCCCTATTTATCCATTATCAACCTTAATCCACAACCCGATTTTGATGCGCAAGTAGCCATTTGGCAAACTTCAGGGCCATTTTCAGGCACTTACCAAACGTTAATGATGGGTACAAATGCTGTTATCCCACCATTTCAGGGATTTATAGTGCATAAAACAGGTGTTGGCATTTCTTCATTTTCTATTCATAGAACCGATTGTGTTAACGCGCCTTCTACGCTCCCTAATTTTTACAAAACCGGGAATGATGCTATGTTGAGCATTACCATTACAGGCAATGGATTTGCCGATAAAACATCGATTCTGTTTAATGGAAACGCGACTGCTGATTTCGACCCGCTGTTAGATGCGAATAAAATTCACAGTAGACTAGGACAGCCAACCCTCTATACATTGAGTGGATTAAAACATATGGCTATCAATACTTTTCCTGGTGTGGCGGAAACTAAAACCGTACCCCTTAGCTTGGAACCCGGTGCAAATGGGCTCTTCACACTACAATTCGACAGTTTGCATACCTTTTCACCATCCTGCCTAATTATGTTGGAAGATAAAACAACAGCTACGTGGACAAACATTCGTTATCAAAATACCTATAGCTTTCAGGCCAATGTTAACGACAATTGGGATCGATTTTTGTTGCATTTTCAAGAAACAGCTCTTGCCATTAAAACTACAGAAAGCAATAATTCCTTTGACATAGCACCTAATCCATTCACGAATGAAACATTCTTCCGATTAACAAAAATTGAAAGACAAGAACCATTACAGCTATACATTTATAATACACTTGGTCAATTAGTTGATTCGATAGATATTGACGCCTTTGCACAAACTATCCGTTACGAAAACACGAAACTACCGGCCGGTATTTATTATGTATCATTGAGAGCGAATGGACACAGCATAGCTACCCGAAGCATGGTCATTAAATAATTCAAAATAGTTTAACTCATTGCATTACTAGGTGAGGATATATACTTTTATATCTTCGCATGGCTAAATCAAAACAATTGAAGCTAAGTCATGTTTCTTTAGCACAGTTAATTAATACGCCATGAAAGGGTCTACTATAAAAATTATTGCTTTGGTAACAGTGATTGCTGTTCCGGCTTTTTTTCTCTTGCTATTTCGTCCCTTAAGTAAAGTACCTAGACCTCATCCACCGCACAAGCTTTATCCCACAGGTGAAGTGAATGCTTATAAAGATGAAAAAGGCAAACAGGTTTATGATTCCTTTTACCATGAAATTCCAAATCAAATCTTTACATCGCACGAAGGTGAAAAGTTTGAATTAGACAGTTTACGCGGACAAATTTATGTTGCCGATTTCTTTTTTGCTACCTGCCCGGGTATTTGCCCGGTGATGACTAAACAGTTAGAACGCGTACAAAATGCATTTATAAAAGATCATAATTTCAAGATTCTCTCTTTTACAGTTGATCCGGCAAAAGACACGCTTTCTGCATTACGTGAATATGCCCGCAACAACAATGCTATACCCGGAAAGTGGTATTTTTTGAGGACAGAAAAAGAAGACATTTTTAAACTTGCAAAAGACGGATTTTTCCTAGTAGCGAAAGATAACCCGGGCCAAGCGGAATCGTTTTTGCACAGCGAAAAACTTACCTTGGTAGATGCAGAAGGCAATATTCGCGGATATTACAACGGAGTTGACAGTAATAGCGTAAATAAAATGATGGGAGATATTGTATTGCTGCTCCGTGATTTAGAAAAAAATTATTCGTTCCGAAAAGACCCGAAAAAAAGAGGAAGCTTATTCAGCAAATAAAATAATTATGAAAGCAATAATTCAGAAAAACGATAAAGTAGCCTATCCTATTATAGGGGTATTTTCGTTGGTAGTATTTTTAGTAGTTGTTTCGTTGGGCAAATTTAAATTACTTGATATTGAATTAGGTTTTGACCCGCACATTTTTGCGAAAATCAATGCCATTATTAATACTACGGTATCGCTTACCTTGTTATTAGGATTGTACTTTGTAAAACAAAAACAATTTGAAAATCACAAACGCGTGATGATGGGTGCAATGGTACTTTCGTTTTTATTCTTAGTATCGTATATTCTTCATCACTTACTTACAGTAGATACGCATTTTGGTGGTGAAGGTGCTATTCGTTATTTCTATTTCCCTTTGCTTATTACGCATATTGTTTTAGCCGCCATTATTCTTCCGTTTATCTTGTTAACTACTTACCGAGCCATGACAGCCGATTTTGCTGCACACAAGAAGATAGCCCGTATCACCTACCCGATTTGGCTATATGTGTCCATAAGTGGAGTTTTGGTTTATTTACTTATCAGTCCGTATTACAGTGCCCTTTAAATTATGAAACGAATTATAGTTCTACTGCTTCTAATAGTTTTTGTTTTTGCATCGCAAGAACTGCAAGCACAGTGTGCAATGTGTACGGCTGTTGCCGATGAAGCTATGAAACAAGGTTCATCGCAAGGTGCAGGTATTAATAAAGCGGTGCTTTACATGTTCCTAATGCCGTATCTAATTGTAGCAACAATTGGATTTATTTGGTGGAGGAAACAAGTTAAGGCGAAGGAGGAAAGCTCATTCCCGGCTCAGCAATAGATTGATCTTCAGATACATCCGAACAATTACAAGAGCAATTCACCGGTTTTTCTTTCAAAAGTTCTTCAAAAGCACTATCAATTGCTTTTAGCTTTTTGCCGGTTTCTAATTCTGTAGTTTTTATTTTGATGTCACCAGTAGATACTTTTCTCAAAAATGTTTGCAATGTTGATATGGGCACACTAAGGGGTTTTAGTGTTACGCTGTTCTCGGATGTAAATATTAGTTCTTGACTGGCAAAAACAAATTTGCCGTCTATATCGCCATAGGCTAAGACATAGCCGTTATTACCTATGGGAAGTTTTATTTTCCCATCTTTATACATGAACACATAGCTCGACTTAGTGCCTTCCAATACCCCACCATTCGTAAAACATTTAATATTGGGTACAATAAGCGAAACCGTTAAATCGCCTGCTTTGTAGTCCGGTACATTCACTACCAAAGATGCATCGGAAAGACCTGGCAAATCTTTCGTTGTTATATCAATATTAAACCATCCAAAAGCATCTATTTCAAACGTGTAATAATACGATTTAGCAACATTGGGATTCACTAAATAATTCGTTGAAGGAACAGCGTTAAAACGAGAAGGATCTGCATTGCCTCTAGAAGGGGATGTATATTTAATAACGACTTGAGTTTCTTTTGCTTGTTTTAATAGTGTTTGTTTTTGCATTTGGAGGAGCTCACCTTTTGCCCGATATGCAATGCATGAATCGTAACAGTTTCCATATCCCTTCCGATAAAATTGTGTATCGTTTTCAACATAAGCAAAAATCTTTTTAATATCCGAATGGGTTAATGTTGGGAATGTACTCATTGTAGAAGGAGAATAATACATCGCCTCAATAGCTTCACAATCGTTTCTTGAAAGCAATACATTATAATCGCGAACGAATTGCTCAAGCCAAGCTAGAGATCGTTTATGGGTAATTCCTTTTAAGGCAGGCCCTACTTGAGGTTTATCGATTGCATGACACACACTACACTTTGCATTAAATAATTGCTTCCCTATAGAAATATCGTTTTGATCAAAAAGAGGAAGAGTACTTTTCTCCTTTTCCGTCCAACGCAACAACGAATCCTTGTCGTAATTTCCTTTAAATGTTTTCATAGCCGGAATAATCTCGCTAACAGGTACTTTTACTGCAATGCGCTTCTTTATCTCAGCTCCTCTCGTAGAGGACGACAAGTAAAACATACCTTGAGAAGAGAGCAAATTTTCGCCAGTGTTTGTTGTTAAGCCTGACATCAAAATATCTTTGAGTTCAATTGCTTCTTTAATTTCAAGACGCACCAATTTCTCATCCGAAACTATTGCATTTGAAGATATTTCAACTATGACGCCCGAATTCGTAAACAAGGTAGTATCCTTTAACGGATCTATATCGAAAACCTGAATGGGAAGTGCATTGGTTGAAAGTAAACGAGAATGTTTAACATCAGTACAGCTAGCTACAAATAATAGTAACAGGCAGAAAAAAACAGATTGCTCTTTCTTCATAATAGTTATGGGTATGGTTCATTCAATAAAACGATAACTAGCTACAGTAATTCTGATGCATAAAGGTCTTCATCGAAGCCTAATATAATTCCTTTCTTAGTTTCAACTACCGGTCGCTTAATAACACTCGTTTTCTCCAACATAAGAGCGATGGCCGATGCTTCATCCACAACACGTTCCTGTACTTTTGGATCGAGCTGACGCCAAGTAGTTCCCTTCCTATTGACAAGTGCTTGCCAACCCAATTGCTTCGTCCATTCTTGTAATTTGGAAGCAGTTACACCTGCTTTTTTGAAATCATGAAATGTGTATTCCACCTTATTTTGTTTCAACCAATCTTGCGCCTTTTTTACTGTATTGCAATTGGGAATACCATAAACTTCCATACTATAAATTTGAATTTGTATTACTCATTATTCTAAGAAACGCCAAGTTACAAAGAATCGAAAAGAAGCATCCTTTGCCAGATACAGATAACCGTTATAGTGCGGTCTTCCTTGAATCAATTGGGTAAGATCGCTTCCTAATAGAGATACACGCACAGTTCTAATCTTCACATTCAAGAATACATCCCAAACCGGAGCGTAGGCCATTTTTTTATTGTCTTGCAAGTAAAATTGGCCAACTAAAGGATTATATGCATTCGCAAAAAAACTAGTGTAATAACGCAGGTCGCAGCCTATAGCAAACCACAAATTCTTTTTAAACAAACGATTTTCATAGTAGACACTATGCTTACTTACAAACAAAGGTAAGCGAATCACATCAGTACCACTTGCTTTCTGAAACCAAACATCATTATCTAGGTGAAACCCTTTAATAGCAAAACGATTATAAGCATGTACAACAAACACATTGAGTGTAGACGAGAGTTGTTGCGGCTTTGCATCAGTATTGTAGTAAATGAAATTCTGTAAGATGGTATTATACACCTCGGCACCCACGCCAATCTTCGGTGAATAAACAGTTCCACCTGCAGTTAATTGATTTTGTTTGCCAAAATTATTGTTCCAGCCCGCCCCATTTTTTACATTAAAGTATTGTTGTGTGTAGCCGGGTTCTGTTAGCGAATAAAGCACATAAGCCTTTACGGAAAGGTAATTTTTCCAAGTATATCGTATGTTACCATTAACCACTAAATCGTTGCGATTATAGCCACTAAAAAAATATTTAACACGCCCTTCAAAGTGAATAGGGGTTTTAAAAGCCGTATTGCTTTTTACAAAACCCTCAACACTTCCGTTAACAAATGGCGACTTACCGTTGTTAGTTTTCGAATACCAATAATCTAAATTTACTATGCCGCCTGCCGTTAGTAATTGTTCTTTGTAAGTTGAATCAGAAGTAATGCGTTGCGGCATCCAGGTAAACGAAATGCTGTTTCCCGCTTTAAAAAAATCGAACTGATTTTTTAGCGAATCGCGCAAATAAAAATATTCGCCATAAAAAAGAGAATCTGGCTGCGTATCCAAAAACTTGTAACGATTAGATTGTAATGAGAATTCGTAACCAATACGAAAGCGTGGAATAACTTTCTGGATAATTGTGGTATCGTTAATCTGCTGTTTTATTTTTTTTCCCAGATTATAATTCATGCCTAATGCCCAAGTCCATTCGCGATAGTTATTGACAGCAGTAGTATTGTTTACCGGAACTAAACTCTTCTGAAAAAAGCTGGTATCGTTGGCAAAGAAATCGCCTTGCAAACCACTGTTCTCAGCCACTTTATACTGATTGAACAGCAAGTCAGTGTATACATTCCAACGTTGATTTTTAGGATGATATTTTGCGTACAAATAAAATCCTGCATCCAATGCATTTTGATGCGCATAACTTCCGGTAGAATTGATTCGAAAGAAATCGACTCCATAATCAAACCCTACTTTTGTAGAATGAAAAAATCGTCCGCGAAACACTTGCTCTTTCTTGAGTCCAATGATATAGCTTAATTCGGTATAGGGTCGTTGTGCATTGTAGTAGCGAATTGAATCGCGGTTATATCCGTAGATATTGAACTGAGAGAAACCTGCATTGAAATCCTTTTGCGATCCGGGTTGGAAAACAATAGGGAAAGCGGCTGTACCAACATTGCCTAAGTGAAAATATTCTGCACCATCGCGGTTTACAAAATCATTTCGGTGGAGTTGAAAAATAGACGTATCAATCCCTGTAAATGCATTCACATCATGACGTTGATACGATACATCATAAATGGCTTTCAGCTTGACTTTTTTAACGGAAGTAGAATCAGGAGATGCCGATAGTTGAAAGCTAAACAACATAAGCATCAAAAAAAATAAACCGCAAAATGAGCCTGCCGTAAAACGGAAACTCAATTGCGGTATATATTTTCTAAACTTTACGTTGTAAATCACTTTTAAATTTCCTTCAACAATTCGATGATAATCTTTGTCATTTTTGGTTCCGCTGCTGCTGCTTTCTCCAAAACAAATGCATGTGAAACACGATCTGCCTTTTCCGGTGGATAGCCCATATCGCTAATCACTGAAATAGCGAATACTTCCATGTTCATATGTCGCGCAACTACCACTTCCGGAGTGGTACTCATACCCACGGCATCACCACCCATAACGCTAAAGCACTTGTATTCAGCCGGTGTTTCGAATGTTGGTCCTTGAACGCCAACGTAAACGCCAGTATGTACTAAAATATTGTTTTGCGCAGCAATGTTTTTTGCTTTTATAATAAACTCGGGATTGTAAGCATCGTTCATATTCGGGAAACGAGGACCAAATCGCTCGTCATTTCTACCCCGTAGCGGATGATCGGGTTGCAAGTAAATATGATCGGTAATAATCATCAAATCGCCTACTTCAAAATCTTTATTCATCCCACCCGAAGCATTTGACACCAAAAGGTTTTGAACACCTAAAAACTTCATTACACGAATAGGGAAAACCACTTCTTCCATAGAATACCCTTCGTAGTAATGGAAACGACCGCCCATGGCAATGATGTTCTTGCCGCCTAATTCACCAAAGATAAGGCTACCTTTATGGCCTTCAACGGTAGATACCGGAAAGTTTGGAATATCTTTATAACTGATTTCAAAATGCACATTAATTTGTGCCGTAAGATTGCCTAATCCGCTACCAAGGATAATTCCATGATTATAGCTTTTTGTAATTTTCGATTTCAGAAAATCGGCAGTTTGTGTAACGCGTTCGTATAAATTCGACATGATAGGTTAGTGTTTATGCTGTAAATATGCAAAAAAGCGCGAAGGGGAAAACCTCTTATTCTAAAATATTGTCGAAGGTTGATTCTTCCTCCGGTACCGGCTTATAAATGTTTAAATCGTGTGTTACATATTTTTGAACATCTGCATTAAAATTCGAAGCGTCTTCGCCAATGAATTTCACTTCAATAGGCTGACAATACACCTGAATATTATTTCGTGTAAACCATTCCCGGAATTTCAATAAACGAACGGCATCTTTCTCGGTAGTAACGATCATGCAATTTTCAGCCCCTATATCGTTGTGTGCAGTGCGAATCACTTCCAAGTCGTGATCGTCAAAATGATGATGATCGGCATAATGTTGTGCATACACTTGCTTGAAAGAAGATCGCAACTCCTTTTCCAAAGGTGCTGCATTGGCAATGCCTGTAACCAACAAACAATTATCCTTCAGTTTGATTTCATTGCGCACTAAGCGATAAAATTGTTGCCCGTTTTCAATATAATTTTCGTACCGCCAAGCATTTTCTTGTCCGAAGTTGAAAAGCGGATACAAATTTCCGTAGCGAATTGAAGAAAAATAAACATGCTGATAGGCGAATGGTTTTAGCTGTTTGATGATACGTTCTCGGTCAGTATTATCAACACTTTCAGGACATTTAGTGACCACGATAATATCGGCACGGTGATAACCCTTTCTGCGTTCACGCAAACGACCGGCAGGCAATAAAAAATCATCCGTAAACAAATTGGAATAATCGGTAAGTAAAATACTCAAACCCGCTCTAACGCTGCGATGTTGGAAGGCATCATCCAAAATAATCACATCCAAATCGGGGGCATCGGCAATCATTCGAGGAATGGTTTGTAAACGATCAATACCTACCACCACCTGCGTATTGGGATATTTCAGTTTAAGCATTAACGGCTCATCTCCTACTTGCTCGGCTGTAGAATCCATTTGCGCAATATGGTATTCGCGTGTTTTTCTTCCATATCCCCTACTTAATGAACCTACTTTGTATTGCTGTTGCAACAAAGCTACTAAATACGCTACATGTGGCGATTTACCTGTTCCGCCTACACTCAAATTCCCAACGCTAATCACCGGAATTTGAAAGCGAGCTGATTTAAAGTACCGCTTATCGAACATCCGATTTCGGAAATCGGTTATCCATCCGTACAATTCGGCAAAAGGCAAAAGAAGATATTGGAGTAGCTTTTTAATACAGTACAATTTTGATGAACTATGCTTAAAAATAGAATTTAAAATGGAGGAGTGATAGAGTGCTAGTTTATTTAGAAACTTTAAACATTTTCTATAAAACAAAACTAGGCGTAATCGAAAAGACTACGCCTAGCAATATAGAATTAGTTCAAATAAATTAATCCAACAACGCTCCTTTCACTTGTGTTAGAATTTCTTCTACACGTTCAGCCGAGCCTGCTTCAGCATAAACACGCAATACAGGCTCTGTTCCCGATGCACGAATCATTACCGATTCTTCGTTCGCGAAGTGATATTTGAAACCATCAATATCTTCTAAACGTTCTATCGTTAAATTGCCAAATGCCTTATACTCACGCGCATTGCATTTTGCCAGAATCGCTTGTTTCTGTTCTTCTTTCAAATGCAAATCATTGCGGTTATAAGAGAATTTACCTACAATGTCGTATACTTCAGCAATCAATTCAGGTAAGCTCATTCCTGTTTGTGCTAAATGTTCGATCAACACCAAACCATCCCAAATACCATCGCGCTCAGGGATGTGGCCTTTCACGGCAATACCACCCGACTCTTCTCCGCCTACCAATACATCTTCGGTAATCATTTTCTCGCAGATGTATTTGAATCCGATTTTGGTCACTTCTACTTCGATTCCATAAGCATTACACAACTTCTTAATTTTATCGGAAACTGAAAAAGCCACTACCACTTTGCCGGTCATGCCTTTGTATTTGTGCAATACATGAATCAACAACAAAATCACATGGTGCGCATCCACAAAGTTTCCTTTGCCATCATACAAACCAATTCTATCGGCATCACCATCGGTTGCTAAACCAAAATCAGCATGTTTCGTTTGACGAAGATAGTTTGCAAATTCCTGTAAATTCTTCGCAATCGGCTCCGGTGCTTGTCCGTAGAACGAAGGATTATATTCGCAATGCAACAAATCGACTTGTGGCAAAATGCGCGGCAAAATACTTTGTCCGGCTCCATACATCGCATCGTAAGCCACCACAAAACCACTATTGTTAATGGCATCTAAATCGAAATGTTCGGCTACATGATTGAAGTACATGTCTTCCAAATCCACTACTTCCACTTTGCCTTGTTTCACTAATTCTTCAACGCCTGTTTCTTCAACAACAAACGCATCCGGAATTTCATTTTCGATTTCTTCGATATATTTTACAATCAATGGTCCACCATGTTTAGCTTTCAATTTATAACCATTGTATGAAGGCGGATTGTGTGATGCTGTAAAAATAACACCCAGCTCACAGCCCAAAGTTTTTGCGCCTAGGGAAATCATTGGTGTTGACACAAAATTCGGATCGAAATAGACTTTTACCCCTTGTTGCACGAAAACATTGATAGCAGTAGTCGAAAATAAGGTTCCACCAAATCGGCAATCGTAACCTACAACAATAGAAGCATTAGGGTTTTGGCGTAATACCCAATCAGCAGTTGCTTTTGCTACACGAGCTACATTGGCTACTGTAAAATCTTTGGCGATAATTCCACGCCATCCGTCTGTTCCGAATTTAATTTTTGACATAGTAAAATTTGAGCGGTAAATATATAAGAAAAGCCTTTTGAATGGAACTTTTGCTTTGCAGGGATGTACGAACGGTATTTCTCAAACTAAAAAAGGGGCTGAAACTTCAACCCCTTCTCCAAAATATACAGATTACAATTAATCTTCTAACTCATCTTCCTCATTTGCTTTAGCCGCATTTTTGCTGTCCTTTTTCTTTGCTTTAGCTGCTTCCCAAGCCTTTTTAACTTGCGCAAATTGATCAGCCGTTAATACTGATTGCAAGCCTGCTTTATACTTTTCGTTTGCTGATTTAACAGCAGATTTATCGACAGGCTGTGTAGCTTTTGCAGCACGAATAGCAGTAATTCTTTCGAACTTCAAGGTGTAAATTTTCTCTTTTAATTCTTGCGGAAATGCAAATTTTGCTACCATTTTATCGGCACGTTTTCGCGCTAATTCTTCCACACTGGCATTCGCATTTTTAGCTTTACCTTTTCCGGCAGCCTTTCCTTTACCTTGCGCATTAACAGATGTTGCTGCAATCAATAATGCAACAAGCATGAACATCACTTTTTTCATTGTTTAGATTTTTGTTTTTATAAAATTCAAAGTAAAGATTTCAAACATCGTGCCGAAATCGTTGAATTAATTTACAACGGAATATTGCCATGTTTCTTTCGTGGTAGCTTCACCGCTTTGGTTTCGCATACTTGAAAAGCACGAATGAGCTTCTGACGGGTTAATGCCGGCTCAATTACTTCATCTACAAAGCCTCTAGCCGCAGCTTTATATGGATTAGCGAAATTTTCCGTGTAATTCGCTACCATTTCATCCAATTTAGCAGCCGGATTTTCAGCCGAAGAAATTTCCTTTTTGAAAATAATTTCAGCAGCGCCTTTTGCGCCCATTACCGCAATTTCAGCGGTTGGCCAAGCGTAATTCATATCCGCACCAATGTGTTTCGAATTCATCACATCATACGCACCACCATAGGCTTTACGGGTAATAACGGTAATCTTAGGCACAGTGGCTTCAGAAAAGGCATACAACAATTTTGCTCCGTTGGTGATGATACCGTGCCACTCTTGATCGGTGCCCGGCAAAAATCCCGGAACATCCACTAAGGTCAATAAAGGAATATTGAAACAATCGCAGAAACGCACAAAACGCGCGCCTTTTCGCGATGAGTTAATATCTAATACCCCTGCCAACACAGCAGGCTGATTCGCAACAATACCGATACTTCTACCGGCAATACGCGCAAAACCCACCACAATATTTTCAGCAAAATCTTTATGAATTTCGAAGAAGGATTCTGAATCGGTAATCTCTTCAATCACCTCGCGCATATCGTAGGGCTGTGAAGGGTTTGTAGGTATGATTGAATTTAATTTCTCCCGTCTTTCATCCCCTAAATCGTAAGCAAATGCAGGAGCTTGTTCTTCGCAGTTTTGTGGAATGTAACTCAATAATTTTTTGATGCCATTGATACATTCTACTTCGTTCGGATAGGTAAGATGGGTTACACCCGACTTAGAACCGTGTGCCGATGCACCTCCCAGCTCTTCACTGGTAACATCTTCGTGGGTAACGGTTTTCACTACATTCGGACCGGTAACAAACATGTACGAACTGTTTTCCACCATCATAATAAAATCGGTGATGGCCGGGGAATATACCGCACCACCCGCACAAGGCCCTAGAATAGCCGAGATTTGAGGAATAACACCCGATGCTAACGTATTTCTGTAGAAAATATCGGCATAACCACCCAACGATACCACTCCCTCTTGGATACGTGCGCCACCGCTATCGTTCAGCCCGATAACCGGAATACCGTTACGCATCGCTAAGTCCATGATCTTTACAATCTTCTCGGCATGTGTTTCCGATAAAGAGCCCCCAAACACCGTAAAATCTTGGGAAAACACATAAATCGCTCTACCGTTCACTGTAGCATAGCCTGTAATTACTCCATCGCCTAAATAGATCTCCTTCTCTAAACCGAAATCTTTCGAGCGATGTTCTACAAACATGCCAATCTCTTCAAACGATCCTTCATCGACCAACAACTCAACACGCTCTCTGGCTGTGAGTTTCCCTTTTTTATGTTGCGAAGCAATACGCTCTTTTCCACCTCCCAATTCGGCTTGCGCCTTTTTATCATTCAACAATTGATACTTATCCATACATCGAGTTATTTAGCGAATATATAAAGTTTGTTTTTTGAAGACGGAGGAAACTACAATCCCTCTATTACCTCTTGAAAACGAATGCCTTCCGCAGCCAATTTTTGCAAAACAGGAGCATAAATTTCTCTGTCCAGCGGCATGCGCACTCCATGGGTTTTCAGCTCCCCTTTCAGCAGCATCTCTGTGGCAAATACAATCGGCAAGCCCACTGTTTTCGCCATGGCAGTGTATAATTGATTATCTCCATCGAGCACTAAACTTGAACGAATATGCACTTCCTTTCCCTGATATTCCAATTCAAATTCGTGAATCATCACTACCCGATCTTTATCGGTGGGTTCCATCACCCATTTTTGCTCCACCAATTGCTGTAATACATCAGCAGCTTTGTTTTCAGTGGATTGAACAGCAAAAACACCCAATTCTTGAAGCATTTCGGCTACCTCAGGATCTTGAACATCGGACTTTTGCAACGCAGGAAAACTATGTTCCGTTGAAGTTAAGCCCAACGCCACTACTTTCTGCCAACCTTTACAAAACGGAGGCACACGCAATGTTCCGCGATATAATGTGGCAATGCCCTGCAACCCATATGCTCTTTCGTATTTTAATGAATCGCGATTCGGATAACTTTCAAAAATACAGGTAGCATCCAATCGGATTTCGGAAGTATGCGCAAACAATTCTTCGTAACGCAAAAATACATTTTCGCCTTTACTTTTATACTTAATAAAGTCGTTTCCTGCTCCGGCTAACACAACGTTTCGAGGATTCCAACTGATTTTATAATGCCATCGATTGTTATCCGAAGCAGGAGCAACTAATCCTCCGCAATGACTGCGTAATCCTTTAATCACAGCACCTTTAGCTTGCCATTCATCAATGATTTGCTTCGCACTCATGTGATCGATGCCGGGGTCTAATCCCATTTCATTTAAAAACACTAAACCGTTTTGTTTGGCTTCGGCATCTAATGCCTGCATAGCTTCCGAGATATACGATGGCGTAATTAAATGGCTTTTATATTTCAAGCACAATTTAGCCATTTCGATATGCATGAAAGGCGGAAGCATAGAAATAACAATACTTTCAGGCGTAAACAACGTTTCAATTTCTTCCACTGTTCCGCTTTCCAACAAAATTTTTCGAGCCGGTTTATTGCCTACACGAACTTCTAAATTTTCTATGCTCATATCGGCCACCATCACCTGAATGTTCCATTGGGCTTGGTGTTCAATTAGTCGGTCGATGATATAAATACTCGACTTACCTGCACCCAAAATCAATACCTGTTTCATACGATTTTATTACTTTCAGCATGGAAGATTCAAAATAAAATTGTAAATCGAAAAACAAATAAAAAAACAGCTATGATCTGGAAGGTGCGACCGTCAAAAGAAGTGTTTGCGAATTTCTCGAACGACAATATCGACAAGGCTTTGGGCATTGAGTTCTACGAAGTGGGCGATGATTATATCAAAGCTAAGATGCCGGTGGATGAACGTACTCGTCAGCCTTACGGATTATTACACGGAGGAGCTTCTTGCGTATTGGCCGAATCGTTGGGCAGTGCAGCCGGTGCATGCTGTGTGGAACTAGGGAAACAATTTGTGGTAGGCTTAGAAATTAATGCCAATCACATCAGCTCGGTGCGCGATGGGTATGTGTATGGAACGGCACGGCCTATTCACATCGGTAAAAGCACGCATGTATGGGATATCCGTATTGAAAGTGAAGCCGGGAAGTTAGTGTGTGTGAGTCGATTAACATTAGCCGTTCGCGATGTAATTGGAAGCAAGTAAGATTCTTCAATTTTAGATTTAAGATTTAAGGACTTTAAGATTTGTGTTTCCGCCAGAATATAAAATCTGAACAAGATATACTCCTGAACTTAGCATTGATAAATCTGTAGTATGTGCCGCTTCAGAAATGTTGTATTCCCTATATTTGATTTGACCACCAATGTCGGCAATTACAATGTTGTAAGGTTCACAATTATAGGTTCTATTAATCAATAATGTATCTTTTATTGGATTTGGAGAAAGTTTAAAGTTTTCAAAATCAGGCATTAAGTCGATAGCATTTACTTCACTTATGTTATTTCCAAAAGATACTTTGTAAAAATACTTCTCAGTAACAGCAACAGTTGTATCTCTACACAAAAATATTGTTTGGTAAGCACTATCCATCTTCACACTCCCTATATATTGAAATGTTTTGCTGTCAATACCTCTGTATACATTTATATCATTCCCTGCAGATAGTTGCTCAATACCAATGTGTAATTGAACTTCTTTACGATACTGACTTAAACAAAGCGATAAGGTTGTGGGCGTATCTCTTTTACATGAAGGGAGCAATAAAATAAATGCAATCAATTGAATAACTACTGATATCCAAGATGAGATTCGAATAAGCGACATAAAACGGGGTTGAGACTTTAGATTTTATATTTTCAAGAGCAAGATAAGTAAATATGGCCACACACAACGATTTTGGAACCGAAGGAGAAGCCCTTGCTGAACAGTATTTAAAAGGCAAAGGTTATTTCATTTTAGCAAAAAATTATCGTTTCGAAAAATCTGAAATCGACATCATTGCCAAACAAGAAAATAGCATCGTTTTTGTTGAAGTAAAGGCCCGAACCGGCAACCGGTATGGATTCCCGGAAGAAGCCATTTCCGACAAAAAGAAAGAAAAGTTAATGGAAGGGGCTGAAGCTTATTTGCTCGAAAACAGCCTACAATATCCTATTCGCTTTGATGTGATAGCCATTACGAAATCGGGCGATAGCGTGGAGATAGAGCATATTGAGGATGCGTTTTTCTAAAAAATCCCGCTCGATATAGGAATAGCTGATTACTTCTGCTAAATTCGCGGTTCAAATTTCTCCAGGTGACGAACGAAAATATTGCAGCTATTAAGGAACGAATCGATAATCTATCGCGCTATCTCAACATTGAAGAGCGAAAGATTAAAATTATGCAGGATGAAAACACGTCCACGCACCCCGATTTTTGGAACGACCCGAAAAAAGCAGAAGAAATTCTGAAAGAAATTAAACTGAATAAATTCTGGGTAACTGATTTCCAAAAAACACTTACTGCATACGAAGATTGTAAAGTGCTTCGCGAATTTTTCGAAGCCGGTGAAGATGTGGAAGACGATCTAAAGGCACAATACAAAAATGCAGAGGAAGAAATAGAAAATTTAGAGTTTAAATCAACATTAAACCATCCCGAAGATTCACTAGGTGCTATTTTAGAAATCAACTCGGGTGCGGGTGGTACAGAGAGTTGCGATTGGGCTTCCATTCTTTTAAGGATGTATTTAATGTGGGCACAATCGAAAGGGTATAAAGTAACGGAAATAGAAAAAACCGAAGGGGATGTGGCTGGTATCAAATCGGTAGCATTAGAAATTACCGGAGAGTTTGCCTATGGCTTTTTGAAAAGTGAGAATGGGGTACACCGCTTAGTACGTATATCTCCTTTCGATTCGAATGCGAAACGACATACCTCTTTTGCATCTGTATTTGTTTATCCGATTGTTGACGATACCATCGACATTAAAATTCCGGCTTCGGAAATTGAATGGGATACGTTCCGAGCGAGTGGTGCGGGTGGACAGAACGTAAATAAGGTAGAAACCGCAGTACGAGCGAAACACATTCCAACAGGCATTGTTGTTTCTTGTCAGGTAACCCGTTCGCAGCACGAAAACCGCGATATGGCTTTGCAAATGTTGAAGTCAAAACTCTATGAAATAGAGGTGCAGAAACAAAACGAAGCGCGCGATAAAGTAGAAGGTACAAAACTGAAAATTGAATGGGGCTCGCAGATTCGTAACTATGTGCTTCACCCGTACAAATTGATAAAAGATACACGTTCAGGGTTCGAAACCGGCAACGTACAACCCGTGTTAGACGGTGATTTGGATGGATTTATCAAAGCGTATTTATTACACGCAACCAAGAAAGTGTAATTCGTTTATTGAATTCTTCCGGCAATTTCGCGCAAATCGGCAACAACATCCATCTCCTTTTTCTGCTCGTTAATCACAATCAGATAATGCAGCATTTCTTTGATGACACGAATCGTATCAGCCGGAGAATAATACAAGTTGTTTTGCTTGGTATCCATGCGTTTTAAGTAATCATCAATTTGATTCTTGGAGAAAATTACGCCTTTTTGAAAAGGGTTCAGATAGAATAAAACTTGTTTTTGCAACTCTTCGTCTTCTTTAAAATCGATTTGCTCTGATCTACAGAATGCTAATATGAAATAATTCACTAAGCACACCCCAAATACAGGTAAATTCAAGCTTCTAGCCAATACAATATAGAGTATTCCGAGTGAAATCGGATTTCCTTTTTTAGATTCTAATACATGATTTAAACAAAAATCTTCGTTCTGTGATGCCTCTTGTTCCCCTTTAAACCCTAAGTGGTAATACAATACCTGATTGAAAATTTGAATCTGCTCAAATGGTGTTTGATTGGAATTCAGCTCCAACCAAATGCTCTGGCGAATACGCATCACCTTGCGTTCAATCACTTCAAAATTAATGTTCGGGAAAAAATATTTCGAGATTAAAAAATAACCGCGTAACAAATCGGGTGTAGGTGTATTTTGCCATTGGTCGATTTGCTCGAGCAACGATTCGTATTGAATTTCGTGGATGATTTCTTCCAAGCGCTCACTTTGCTTTACGTTGAAATCGGCTGTCCATGCGTTTTCCAAATGAGGAATGACTTCCTCTCCATAACTCTTAATCCTATTCCAAACATTTTCCAACACTTCCCGATCATCATCATCGAGTAGTGCTATCAATGCATTGAGTTCGTTAGGATTCATCACGTTACTATTTCTTTTTGGCTCTGCCGAACTTCCCTTTTTTAGGTGCTTTGTCGGATTCGGTAATTATTTCTAACACTTCCTCTAACTCCAAGTCCTTTGCTTCTCGGCCTTTCGGGATTTTGTAATTGTCTTTCCCTTTTTTGATATAGGCACCCCAACGTCCCAACAATATCTGTATGCCTTCTTTTTCAAACTCTTTAATGAATTTATTAGCATCGCTTTCGCGTTTCTCTAAAATGGTTTGAATCGCTTCTTCGGCAGTAATCTCGTAAGGATCTTGCTCTTTCTTCAACGAAACAAATTTGCTGTTATGTTGAATGTAAGGACCAAATCGCCCTATCGCCACTTTCATTTCCTTTTCTTCGAAATCGCCCAACACGCGTGGCAATTTGAACAAATCCAAAGCCTGTTCTAAAGTAATATCTTCAATAGACTGACCCGCTTTCAATTTTGCAAACTTAGGCTTGTTGTCGTTTTCAGTGGTTCCTACTTGAACCATCGGTCCGAAACGACCTACACGCGCAATAATAGGTTCGCCACTTTCCGGGTGATTCCCTAAAGCTCTTTCTCCGGTTGCGCGTTTACTCTCTTTGGTAGTGGTTTCAATATCTTTATGGAAAGGAATATAGAAGCCATCAATCATTTTGTGCCATTCCTTTTTCCCTTCGGCAATTTCATCGAACTGCTTTTCTACTTCAGCGGTGAAATTGAAATCCAACACATCTTTGAAATTCTCCACCAAGAAATCGTTCACTACTCCACCAATATCGGTTGGGAACAATTTATTTTTCTCGGCACCGGTAACTTCTGTTTTCGTTTCCATTTTTACTTTATCCGCTGAAAGCGTAAGTACCTGAAAATCTCTGTTCATACCCTCTCTGGCTTCTTTCACGATGTAACCGCGTTTCTGTACTGTACTAATCGTTGGTGCATACGTAGAAGGACGACCAATGCCCAGCTCTTCTAATTTCTTCACTAACGAAGCCTCTGTATAGCGTGGCAACGGACGTGTATACCGCTGTGTAGCGCTCATCGCAATTAATGGCAAGGCTTGTCCGTTTTTCAAAGGCGGCAATAATACATCGCCATTTTCTTCATTATTATCGGTCTCTTCATCAGCCGACTCGGTGTATATTTTCAAGAAACCATCAAACAAAACTACTTCACCGGTAGCTTGCAATTCCTTTGCATTCTTATCGTTCTGAATGGTGATAATGGTTTTCTCCAATTCAGCATCGCTCATTTGCGAAGCAATGGTTCGTTTCCAAATCAACTCATACAAACGTTGTTCATCGCGCTCGTCACTCACATCTATCTTATTAATATAAGAAGGACGAATAGCCTCGTGCGCCTCTTGTGCACTTTCATTCTTTGTAGCAAACTGTCTGCGTTTGTGATACTTAGCACCATACTTACTGTTCACTTCCGAGGCAATATCCTGCAAAGCCAAATCAGAAAGACTGGTAGAATCCGTTCTCATATAAGTAATATGTCCGGCTTCGTATAGCTTTTGCGCTACCAACATGGTTTTCAAAACCGAGAAACCAAGCTTTCTACTTGCTTCTTGTTGTAAGGTAGAAGTGGTGAAAGGTGCTGAAGGTGTTCGTTTTGTAGGTTTCTTCTCCGTGCCTTTTACAGTGAACACAGCACCAATCAAATCATTCAAATATTTATTGGCAGCCGATTCAGTAGCCGGCTTTTCTGAACTCTCAGCTTTTAAAACAGCTGTACGACCACGCTCATCTTTTACATCAAACGTAGCAGCAATCTTATAAAACGACTCTACTTTAAAGGCTTTGATATCGCGCTCACGCTCCACCACAATACGCACCGTAACCGATTGTACACGGCCGGCCGATAAAGATGGCTTCACCTTTTTCCATAATACAGGCGATAATTCGTAACCCACCAAACGATCTAACACTCTACGCGCTTGTTGCGCATTCACTAAGTCTAAGTTGATGGTACGCGGATTCGCCACGGCATGTTTAACCGCTTTGGCAGTAATTTCAGTGTATGTAATTCGCTTTGCTACTTTAGGATCTAAATTTAAAACCGCACATAAGTGCCATGCAATGGCCTCACCCTCGCGGTCCTCATCCGTTGCCAGATAGATCTCATCTGCTTTCTTCGCCAACTTCTGCAAGTCCTTAATCATCTTTTCCTTATCCTCCGAAATCACATATTCCGGTTCGTAATTCTTTTCCAAATTAATAGCCAAGCCGCTCGAAGGCAGGTCGCGAATATGTCCGTAACTAGAGGTCACTTCATAATCATCTCCCAGAAATTTATTAATAGTTTTCGCCTTTGCAGGTGACTCAACGATGACTAATTTTTTTCCCATAGTGTTTTTCTGAATTTGCAAATAAAGGGGAATAAAGGTGAAAAATAAAAATCATCTTCATTTTGAGCACTTTATTTTACGTCTAAATATTTGCCAAACATCGTACTTTTATTTAAAATAGGTACTTGAAGTTTGCGTTTTCTTATATCATTATTGCGTTTTTGCTTTGCTTTTCAAACGGAAGTAAGGCGCAAACACTCGTTATTAAAGTGAGTAATGACCAAACTTTGGTTGCATTGCCCGATGTAAATATTTTTTGCGCAACCGATTCTTCGTTCCATAAAACAGATTCGACCGGTCAAGTTAATTTCACTTCCGAATTCCAGAAATTAAGCTTTTCAGTAACCCATCTCGGTTTTTTTAAGAAAAAGATAAATTATCATTTCAAGCGAAATGTAATTCTCGATACGCTTTCGATTGCATTGGAATCCCAAGAAATAGAAATTCGAGCAATTACAGTAACAACTACCAAAGAACGAACAAACATTGAAAACCTCGCTACACGGGTCGAAGCTATTGATAAAGATGAATTAAACGAACGTTCGCTCGATAAACCTTCCGACATTTCGCATGGTGTTAAGGAGCAAACAGGTATCCAGTTGCAGCGAACATCAGCATCCAGCGGTGCATTTAATATCCGATTACAATCGTTGCGTGGAAAATATGTACAAGTACTGAAAGACGGAATGCCTCTGTTTGGTGGGCTCTCGGAATATTTAGCGCTACCACACACTTCACCGCTTTCGCTTCAGCAGATTGAAATCATTAAAGGCTCCTCTTCTACACTTTATGGAGGCGATGCCATTGCCGGTGTGGTGAATTTTATTTCGGCCTTACCTACAGAAAAGCCTGTTTATAATCTGTTGTTTAACATTGAATCCACCAAATCTGTTGATGCAGGGCTGTATGCCAGTCACCGATTCAATAAATTTGGGTACACATTACTAGGACAATATCGCAATCAACAACCCAAAGATTGGGATGGCGATAAATTCTCCGACTATGCCAAAATCAATCGTTGGAACATTTCGCCCGATCTGTACTTTTTCGTCAATAAGCAGTTAACCTTATCAGCCGGAGTTACCTATATCAATGAATCGCGCAAAGGAGGCGCCTTACCGGCATTGCAGAACAAACTAGATTCGGCAGGTATTTACTCCTATATTGAATCTAATGCATCAAGTGCCATACAAAGCCGCTTGAATGCTACCATTCAACTCGATAAAGCAAAAATTGTGATTCGCAATGGTATCAATTACTATAAACGCGACCTCTCCATTCCAACCTATACCTTCAACGGCAATCAATTGGCCAGCTACACCGAAGCATTGGTAAGCTTCAACATCAAAAACCACAAACTCATTATTGGTGCCGATTTCAGAAGCGATCAATTCACAGAGACAACAAACGATACCTTTGCAAAACGTAACTATTCGTTTCTAACTCCGGGGATTTTCATTCAAGAAACATTCTTAGTGAGCCCGAAAACCATACTGGAAGGCGGCTTCCGACTCGATTACAACAACAAGTACGGGGTTTTGCCATTACCAAAATTTGCCTGGTTGCAGAAATGGAACGATATCTTTCACAGCCGTGTGAATTTTGGCATGGGTTATAAACTACCTACTATTTTTCAAGAAGAAAGCGAAGAACGTTACTTTCAACGTATTGAAGCCATCGATAGAAGTACCTCAAAAGCAGAGTTATCGTATGGTGTAGTGGTAGATATGAAAGTAGTTTCGCCCTCCATAAAAGGATTCCGCGTGCAATTCAACGAAATGTTTTTCTTTACGCACATCACCAACCCGCTTATTTCAAAAACATTTTCTAAAAGTGGAGAAAGCTTTGTTCGCTATGCAACGCAAAACGGGTATATTCAAGGGAAAGGACTAGAAACTACACTCCAATTGTTTTACAAGGGCTTAGCATTTAAAGGGTCTTACACATTACAAGACCAAAGTTTAAAAATTAATTCGGTGATGAGCGTTGCACCACTCACGTCAAAACATATTGTTTCGCTTTTATTGGGCTACGAAAAAGAAGATAAATTTTCGATAGGTATGGATTGCTACTACTACAGCAAATCGCAATTATCAGATGGCACAAGCACACATGGCATTTGGGAAATGGGTATCAATGGACAAATCATCACCAAATACGTTACTTTCTTCACTAACCTCGAGAACATATTGAACATACGGCAAACTTCGTTCGGACCGGTAGTAATGCCGAACCCAACCTACCAACAACCAAAATTCAAAGAGATATACGGACCATTAGAAGGTATTCTTTTCAATATTGGTTGCAAAGTAAAATTGGGCAATTTAATTCCTTCGAAGAGTAAAGGGGATGAGGATTAGTAACAAAACGCAACACATCTTATTTGCTTTTTCTTACCACATATTTCAATAAAAACATTTCTGCAGTTAATACTTCCACGTCTGAAAAGTAATAATCACCTACATCTTGAGTTACAATACATTTACACTTAGACCCTAATGCAGAATAGTACTGTAGTCCATCTTCAAAATCACCAATCCATTTATTCATCAATGTATGCTGTACACCGTGGCTATCCATTGCAGTAATATTCATTTTGGAACATAGTATTGCTATCTTTTTTCTTGCCAAAGCTTTACCACTCTTCTTTTCGGCAAAATAATAGGCTATAGCTAAACACAATGGCGAAGTATACACTTCAAAGCGAGGTGAATCTGCTAAGCTCAACACCCGTGAAGAATAAGTAAACAATGGGTATTCGTTGCACAACACCGAAACCAAAATGTTCGCATCCAGAAAGATTCGCACTTACTTCAACTTTCTTTTTGTGTAAAATGCTTTCTTCAGCGTTTTGTTGGATTTGGGCTGACGAACATATTCCACCTCCCCTTCGCTAACTTGCATTACCCAATCGGAAACCGGAAGTTCATCCAATGACTTATAGGTTTTGCTGATTGCCTTTTTCAATAAAAATTCGGTAAGTCGAGAAAGACTTATATTATTCTTCGCTGCAAATTCTTTGGCCTGAACAATTACTTCTTCATCAAAACTTAGTGTGACTTTTGCGTCCATAATTTTCATTTATACGACAAAAATAAATATTCTATACGTATCTATAAAAAACAAACGACTACAAATGACTACCGCTTAAACCCAACATTAATATGGATAAACAACGACCGTGAAATCCTTATCAATAAAGGACTTAACAGCAACAACATAAAGCTCGCAACAACAAACGAAACCGTTAATGTTAGTTTGAAAACGAATAAACTAATGGCAATAAAAATAAGTTCTAATGCAATCACAATCGGATAACTCACCCACAAAGCACCCAAATAAAAACCGGGTTCAATGATAAAATCTTGTCCGCAATTGGGACAACGATCAGGCATATCAAAAAGTGTAGTTAAATGGTAATGTCGTGTATCACTAAATAAATTCGCACGTCTACACGATGGACATTTACAGGTGATTATACTTTGAAAAAGACCAATGCCTTTAGTTGGATGTTCCATGCACAATTGTTTTATCAATCCAGCTTGTACCGAATCGATACGGAATAAAATCAAGTGATGGAATTTGTTTGGTGATAATCAAATTTGCGCGCTTGCCTTTAGTAATACTACCCGCCAAGCTTTCAACACCCATGGCATAAGCGCCATTGATGGTAGCGGCATTCACCACTTCTTCTACAGAAAGCTTTTGATGAATACAAGCCAACGACAATACAAACGGCACATTCCCGCTAGGCGATGAACCCGGATTGTAATCGCTCGCTAATGCAATAGGCAAACCGGCATCAATCATTGTACGAGCCGGAGCATAAGGTAATTTCAAAAAGAAAGCCGTGGTGGGCAACACCGTTGGCATGGTTTCCGAATGTAACAATGCCTGAATTTGCGCATCAGCAGTACATTCTAAGTGATCTACCGAAAGTGCATTGTGCTTCACACCTACTTCAATGCCACCAGAAAAGGCTAACTCATTGGCGTGAATCTTTGGCTGTAAGCCATATTTAGCAGCAGCTGCAAGAATACGATCGGTTTCAGCAGCACTAAAAAAACCATCTTCGCAAAACACATCCACATAATCCGCTAAACTTTCATCTGCAATTTGCGGCAGCAAACGATTAATCAGTAAATCCAAGTATCCATCGTGGTTCTGACGATACTCCATAGGATACGAATGTGCTCCTAAAAAAGTAGATTTTATTAATAACTGCGAGCGTTCTTTCAATTTTCGAATCACGCGCAACATCTTCAACTCGCCCTCATAACTTAACCCATAGCCCGACTTAATTTCCACCGCACCCGTTCCGGTGTGTTGAATTTCAGTTAAGCGTTCCAAGGCCGCGTCAAACAATTCTTCCTCCGATGTGTCGTGCAACACCTTGGCTGAATTCAAGATTCCACCGCCATTTCGGGCAATGTCTTCGTACGATAAACCACGCAACTTATCGGCAAATTCTTTTTCACGCCATTTTGCAAACACCAAATGCGTATGCGAATCGCACCAAGCCGGCAAAACAAATCGGTTGCCGGCATCAATCATTTCATCCGCATTATCCGGACAATCCACCATACCTCCAAAATCCGAAATCATTCCATTTTCGATTAACACATAGGCATTGTCAATAGCTTCAAGATGTGCCATAGCCTTGCCTTTCAGCAATCGCTGTCCATCCGGTAAAATACCCGCCAGTGTTTTAATATTTCGAATTAACGTGCGCATTATTTTTTATCAATTTCCACAATCACCGCTACAGGTTTTGTATCAGCAGCCGGTTTTTCAAAACTCACATTAGTCGATGCCTTGAAGCTTACAGCCGCTACATCACCCAAAGCCGCATTCACTTTTTGCTGATAGTTACCCGATTTTTTATTGATGCTTTCGTTCATGCCTTTGTAATCTATCGGCTCGTTCGTTACTACAATCGCAATTAAATCTTTGTTGCCTTTGTTATCGGCTTGCATCGAAAAATCTTTCGGGAACACACGCGTTCCGGTAATACCGCAATAAGGCGAGTGCTTTGGCGTGTAAGGGAACAACACATAACTAGAACCATCGGTTTCTTGTCCGAAAACATAAGTGTAACACTCTCTGTTATTCGTCACCTCGGCTTTAAATTTATCGCCAATTTTAATCGGACTTTGTGTAGCAAACAAATTATCGCCTTTCAACACCAACGGAATATTTTTCTTGGTTTGATTATCAATTAACCCCACCGAAATACTCAATGTAGTAGGCTGTGGAGCAGCTGAAGAGCCCATCGGATAAGTACCATAAGCCTCTTTACAAAACGCTTTGAAATCGCTGTAACGCACCCAAGCCAAACCATTCTCACCCCACTCTTTGCCCCAGCTATTCATAATTTGAAACGCACCGCCTTCCAAGAAATCATCGTAACCAATCACACACATCGCATGTCCGCCAAAGCCACTCATACTATAATCGTCACGCGTTGGGATCCACACTTTTTTGCCCATCATCTCTTGCATGAAAGAACCGCCCACCATCATACCAATTATCACCGGAGCACCCTGCGCCAGGTTTTGTTTCATGGCCAACATGTCAATTTCATAGTCATCGCCATTCTTCGTCAAACGGTTCGCACCACGCATTTTGTATTGCAAGGCCTCTTGCATTTCGGTGCTGTTTGGCGATTTATCGCACGAATTTTCGTTGTACGGAAACTCGTTGAAAGGCAATACTCCACGCTGTGTCATGTTCTCTGTAGCACGGATAATATAAGAACCCTGACAGTTTTCATCCAACTTAATTTGATTGTACAAAAACGAAGGACTAAAGGCCACTTGATTCGGGTTTTGCCCTGTTTTTCTGGCTTCCAAAATGGTTCGTGCGGCATAAGCGCTCGACCAGGCCACGCAAGAACCTTGGCTGCCTTGGTTCATGCGCTCCGGACAATATTGCTCCAACGAAACGCGCTCCGGCAAAGGGTTTTTAGCATTATCGGCCAAAGGTTCAAACACCTCCGCTTTATCAAATTGCTTTTCATCGAGCACACCACCCGTAACAAAACTGCTAGCTGCATTGGCCACAGGACCTCCGCCTCCACTGCCCATAAAATAGTAGACCGCACCGCCAATCAACAACAGCGGAATAAACAACTTCGGGTTGCGAAACAACAAGGGCAACAACATCCCAATGATGCCCCCGCCAATACCACCACCACCGCCACCGCCTCGGCCTCCTCCCCCACCGGGGTTATTATCATTGGAATTCTGATTCTCGTCTTCCACCATTCGTATCGGCATAGCTCAACATTTTATTTTTAAAAATAACAAAAGCAAAGGAATACAAAACCAATGCCTGTTTTTTTTGAAAGCCGATGGATGTGTGTGGCGCGCACCGCTGGGAAGCGGGCCGTGCTGTTCGCTGCAATCTTTTTTGCCTACCACAAGCCAACACAAAAAAGGATTTCCGCTGCCATCACTCGCGGGCATTTCGGTTCAAACAAAAATTGAACTGCTATTCAAATGATAGTTTTTTGATATATCAAATTGAACTGTTCGAGGAAAAGAAGAAGGAAGATGAAATCTTCCTATTATACATACCGTTAAGTTTGAAAACTTAATGGAACGGAATGCTCCCTATCCTCCGCTGTCCTTTAGGTTTGCATTAAAGAAATATCAATTGATTATACATTAATGATATTTCA
>CAYNMP010000033.1:0-28564 GCA_964398475.1 uncultured Chitinophagaceae bacterium
GCATTTGAAATTTTATCGATTGACATTGCTGATATCGATATCGGAAAAAATATTGGTGCGAGTTTGCAAATGGACCAAGCCAATGCCGATAAAAATATTGCACAAGCTAAAGCTGAAGAAAGAAGAGCTATGGCGATTGCTCTAGAACAAGAGATGAAAGCAAAAGCACAAGAAGCACGGGCTAAGGTTATAGAGGCTGAAGCACAAATTCCTATTGCGATTTCAGAAGCGTTCAGAAGTGGCAATTTGGGTGTTTTCGATTACTACAAAATGCAAAATATACAGTCGGATACGCAAATGCGTGATGCAATTTCTAAAGGAGGTGTTGGAGATAAAAAATAAATTTCTATATTCGCACCCGTAATGATGATCTTGTAGCTCAACTGGATAGAGTACTTGACTACGAATCAAGCGGTTAGGGGTTCGACTCCCTTCAAGATCACTTCAAGACCCAAAAAATTGATAATCAGTTTTTTGGGTCTTTCGTTTTTAGGTATTCTCCACTTGATACAAGCGAACAAATGACAATTCTATGACACAAATAATGCGCTGAATCATCAATTTCATGGTGCATAAATTTACCTTTGCGACCGTGAAAAAGAGAGTGTTTTTCTGTCTTCTTGTGTCCGTTTTTTCGCTGGCTATCATTCCAGTCTTAGGAAATGAATACCATTCCCTTTCGGATTCTACACTCAAAACGACAACAGATACGGTTCAAATTTCAGGAATGAAACAAGAGTTATCCGATATTGTGGTAACCGGGGAGTACGCTCCTATCTCTTCTAAGAGTGCAGTGTATAATGTAACTACAATTTCTAAATCTGAATTACAAGCAAAAGGCGCCACCAATCTTCGCGAAGCATTAGATAACAAACTTGGCATTAACTTATCGCAAGACAATGTTTTTGGCAGCAGTGCTAGTTTAAACGGGATTTCCGGAGAAGGAATAAAAATTCTAGTAAACGGAGTGCCAATGGTAGGTAGAATTGACGGCAAAATCGATCTCTCCCAAATCAATATGAACAATGTGGAGCGTATTGAGATTGTAAAAGGTCCACTCTCTGTTTTATACGGATCGGATGCCCTAGGGGGGGTAATTAATCTTATCACCAAAAATCAAAAAAACACTTGGAATGTGTTTGCTAAAGGCTTTTATGAATCGGTTGGGCAATATAACGTAAGTTTAGGCGGAGGTGCAAATATTAAAAAAGGCTTTATCAGTTTTGATGCTGGTCGAAATTTCTTCGATGGCTATTCGGTTAAAGATACTTCACGACATAAAGAATGGAGACCCAAAGAACAATATTTTGCGAATACTAAATTTGGTTTTGCACTGGATCATTTGAAGGTGTGGGCAGAGTTATCGTTCTTCCGCGAATTAATGATTGATCGTGGAGACCTTCGTCCGTATACTACTTATGCATTTGATCAACATTTTACTACTTACCGTCCTATGGCCACTATCGGAGCATCGTATGTAGGTAGAGATAATTTGCAAATGGATGTTACAGCGGGCTACTCGGGATTTTACAGAGCCATCAATAACTTCAAAAAGGATTTAGTTACATTGTCTGAAACCGTTCGACAGAGCGAAGATCAAGACACTACTATTTACCATCAATTGAATATTAGACCTGTTTTGATGAAGAAATTTCTAAAACAGAAAATACAAATTCAAACCGGATTGGATATTAGCCATCTTTGGACAGAACAAAATCGGATACAGGGAAACAATAAACAAATGGGCGATTATGCACTCTTTGCTTCACTGCAATACTTTGGCATAAAAGGATTCACCATTCAGCCTGCAGGAAGATTGTTATTCAATTCTCAATTTGGTCTTTCCGTAATGCCTTCATTAAATGCAAAACTTAAAGCCGGTGAATATGTTACTTTACGAGCATCTTACGGAATGGGATATAGAGCGCCTTCGCTGAAAGAACTATACTTAGATTTTAGAGACAGTAATCACGATCTTGTTGGAAATCCAAATCTAAAACCGGAAAATTCGCACAACTTCTCCATGGGGTTGGATTTTAGCATGTTGAAAAAAAATCACGACATATCGCTTTCGAATCAATTTTCATACAATACCATGTACAATAAAATTGATTTAGCAGTTTCCAACCCAAACACACTACCGGTAAGTTATCAGTATTTCAACATTAAGCGCTACAATACAGTAAGTGGTGAACATGAGCTGAACTATCGTTTTAAACGATTATATGCAGGAGTTGGCGTAATGTATTTACTGTCAAAAGTTCAAACCGGTACTTCAATCAATGAGATAAAATTGTGGAGTCCGGATGCTACCGTTAAACTTGGGTACAAAATACCTAAGGCTGAAGTGAATATCGATATATGGTATAAATACAATGGGAAAAAACTGCTTTACGCCATCAACAGCAGTGTTCAAGCTGGTACAAGAGACGATTTTCACAGCTTAAATGTATCGGCATCAAAATCATTTTGGAAAAACAGAATTCAACTCACTGTTGGAGGTAAGAATTTACTAGGGGTTACCAATGTGAATGCACAAAACGTATCGGCTATTGGGCATAATTTCAGTGGTAATAGTACAGTAGTAAATTGGGGTAGAACTTTCTTTTGCAGCCTAGCTTTTGAATTCAACAAATAGCGTTAACATGAACAAACTAATTATATATTTCTTCCTTGTATTTGCACTCAGCAGTTGCTTTAAAGAAAAGCCGATTAAAGCGCCCACAAACAATATCGGTACACTATTCACGGCTAACATGGGAGCAGATTACAGCAAACAACTATACTTCAATGTACAGAACGGATTATTCATTGATTCTAACTCTCGATACGATTATGATATTGCCTTTGATTGCGATGCAAGTAAATTCAATATCTGGTTAAATGGGGCAAAACTAATGCAAGCGGCACGTACCGGCAAAACAAACTTAAATGAAGTTAAACCGGCCGATACACTATCGTTAGAATGGCGTGTAGAATTTGGTTACGGTCTTGCCGACTCCAATGCTATAGGAAAATGGGGCAATTACCCGCAATCCGACAAGAAAGTATATGTATTGAATTTAGGAACAGATGAAGCAGGTAACAGTTTTGGATTTAAGAAAATGCAAATTGGCGATTTTAATAGCGGCTATCAAATTACATTTGCAAACTTAGATGGTAGTGAAGAATCCAGCGCTTTCATCCCGAAAAACAGTGATGTAAATTTCACTTATTACTCGTTTGCAACTAAGAGCATTAAAAACATAGAACCGGCAAAAGATATATGGGACTTGCAGTTCACGGAGTATAGCACCTATTTTTATAAAGAAAAACTGCCTTACAAAGTTACCGGAGTTCTTACCAACCCATACAAAACGAATGCGTATTTAATGGATTCGACTTCTGATTTTAGCACGATACAATTGTCGAATGTAGACAATTCAAAATTCACCGAAAAGCGCGATGGGATTGGTTACGAGTGGAAACAATTCGAATTTGGAAGTTATATGGTTAAAACAGGGTATAACTATATCATCAAATCAGACGATAAGTATTTTAAATTACGCATGCTCGATTTTTACGATAGCAACGGAAATAAAGGCTTTCCGAAGTTTGAGTACGAAGAGTTGAAATAAACTATTTCAATTTAGCTTTTACTTGTTCCACCAATTCAGGAACAATATTTAATGTAAATACTAACCCTGCAAAGCAGGCCATTATTGCTGTTGAACGAATAATGATATTTGCAATAGGGTGAAACGCTTCAGGAATAAGAGAACATGCAAAAAAAGTAAACACAATTACTCCTGCTACTTTTAGCGTATTCCAGGTAAAAGGTTGAATCTTGAAGAACTTCCAGATTAAGAAATACTTAGAAATGTTGAATAACAAAGCTGAAAACGCAGTAGCTAAAGCTGCACCTTCCATCCCAAAAATCGGAATAAATATAAGGTAGTTTACCATTGCGACTACAAAAAGCCCAAGTAATAGATAAGTCATGAAATGGTATTTATTCGAAGTGTACAAAATAGAGTCGTTACTTCCGGTGGCCATATTAATGAGGGTTCCAAGGCTAATAATTAGCACAATGTTTTTGCCAAGCGAATAATCTTTATCGGGCATTAATGCGAACAATGAAGATAAATTGAGATTCACAAGAAGAAATAATAAACCACCTGCCAAGAAAAGATACTTCGCAGATTTCAAATAAATATCTTCTACATTTTTCATGTCGTTTTTGGCTATGCTATTGGCTATTTGCGGAAGCACGATTTTTTCCAAGGCATTGAAGGGGGCTTCAACTATAGTGGCTACAAAGGCCGCAATGGAGTATATTCCAATTATATCTAAGGCGTTTAAACCAACTTGTTTCGGCTTATACATTCCTAACATAACTGTATCCAAATACTTCAAACCTAGTGACGATAGTGATGCAATACTCATAACCAACCCATAATTCAACATCTCACGAATATTCTGTTGACGAAGAAAATCGCGATCGACATAGAGTTTGGGATTATCGCGCCAAAACAAGTACACCACTAATGAAAGAAATTGCATTCCATAAATGCCAACAAAAAGCATTATGAACTGTTGCAGTGTAATCCATTTTATAAAGTATACAGTGAATAAGAGTATTGACACAACTCGAACCAGCACATCATTGATTAGAGCTGGAAAAGAAGTTCGAAATATAGAATAAGAATATGCGATAAGTACATTGATAAACGACAAGAAGAAACTCAATGGAAAAATGTAGTAGAAATAATCGGTGAACAGTTTAGACTGGTCGATGTATTTTGAAATGATATAGCCTTTCATTATAAATAGAATAGAACCAAAAAGCAGAAACCCTATGATTGGCAGGATGAACATAAGTCCAAAAAAGCCGTAATGGCCTTTTTCATGATTTCGGAAATGAGGAAAAAACTTCAAGGTAATCACATTCATTCCCAACGGCATAAAGGTGGCAATCAACGAAGAAAATGAAAAGAGCACGCGTGTTAGTCCAATTTCTTCTTTGCTCAAAAAGTAAGGCTGAATAAACAAAAGACTAATAGCACCCAACAAAAGTCCTGTGTAACTGATTACGCTATTAATCAAACCTTGCCTTTGAATTATTCCCATAGGTGCTACAATAATGAATTATTTCGCTTTAAAAGTACTTTTTTAAAAAATAATATTTGTTTATTTACGACTTTATGAAATGACAAATGAGGAGCAAAGCAAAGCGAGTGTTCATTCACAGACTGTTTTAGCAACTGTTTTTCTTCGGTTAACGAGTTGCAAAAATAGCCACAGTTTCTGACGATAACTTTGCTCCATAAGTAAAACGAAACGTAAAATGAGCAGAAAAAGCGAAGCGATTAAAAACTTTATTCCGGTTGCCTTAAAGCATTATAAGCAGTTGTTTAAAAGTTTAATGGCCTTTACAGAAGATAATATGGCTCAAGACATTGTCAACAGCTACACTAATGGTAAAGGATTGCCTTATGTTGATTTATTGGAGGTAGTTCCTGGGTTCAATGAAACCGTAAATGACTTTACTTTTCTTTCGTACACTTCCCGTGTTACAGATATTGGCTTTATTAAAGCAATTGCCAAATCGTTCGACAAATGCGACTACTTGGAAATTGGCTGTTTTAGAGGAGAAAGCTTGGTGAACATTTTACCGAACACCAATTCCACAGTAAGCCTAAGCCTTTCAAAGAAAGAAATGCGAGAGATCAATTTACCGGAATATTTGATGGAACCTGAATCTATCCTTGTTAAGCCGAATGAGAAACTGACACAAATTTATCACAACTCACTTACCTTCAACTTTTCCTCATTGAACAAAAAATTCGATTTAATTTTCATTGATGGTGATCATTCTACACTTGCTGTTAAGATAGACACTGCAAATGCATTCAAGTTATTGAAAGACGAAAATTCAATAATTATATGGCACGACTTCGGCAATAACTATTCTGAACAAAGAAATGATGTAATTGCCGGGGCATTGATGGGTGCACCGAAAGAGGCCCATCCGTTTATTTACAGAGTAAGTAACACGCTTTGTGGTATCTACACCAAACGACCGCTAAAAACTATGGCTCCAGATGCCAATTTAGTAATGCCAACTAAGTTGTTTGATGTTACTGTTGCATCAAAAAAAATATAACGATTAGTTCGTAATGAGTGCTTCGAAAAAGAAAATTTATTATACCTACATTCACAATTCATCTTTTGTTAGAGTAGATAAGCGAATTTTTGAAGAACACTTTTCTTTGGTGAAGTGCTTTGAATTCAATAGTGGTAGCCGTTCAGTTATTATCAATTTCTTTAAAAGTACATTAGACGCAATAATCAATGTGCCCAAAGCGGATATTGTTTATTCCTTTTTTGTAGGCTATCATACGCTATTCCCTTTTTTGTTAGCTAAACTGTTAGGCAAAAAAGTGGTGTGCGCATTAGGAGGAACTGAATGCCATTTTTTTCCTGAAATCAACTACGGTAATTACCGTAAACCTGCATATGCCTTTTTTACACGAAGAAGTTTAGAACTTGCCGATTTAATTTTGCCTGTAGATGAAACATTAATTGATTATCATCTCACTTACATCGATGCTGTTTACCCACGCCAAGGCATTATTCCATTCAACAATAAACTGCATGGGAAAATTGAAGCCTTAAATTGTGGTTTTGAATATACACTAGCCGAATCCGCAATTATTGAATCGAAACGAACGAAGAACAGTTTTATCACGGCTTCTGTAGATTTATCAGGTTTTGATTATTTCCGGAAAGGAATTGATATGATTATTGCAGTTGCGCATTATTTACCAGATGCTTCATTTACTTTAGTTGGCGATAATTACGATTACTCCACTCCCCTACCCGATAACGTAAAAATTGTTGGCCGATTAAGTCAGCAAGAATTGTATAATGCCTTTTTAAGTCACGAATTTTATTTGCAATTGTCGATTGCTGAAGGCTTTCCGAATGCTTTAGCCGAATCTATGCTATATGGTTGTATTCCGATTGGATCGAATGCTTTTGGAATACCCGGAATTATGAACGGCAAGGGTTACGTTTTAGCAAAAAAGGATACCCTGAAAGCAATTGACCTGCTTAAGACTGCAATGAATTCTACTGAGAAAGAAAATCAATCATTAGAAGCGCACAAGAGCATTAAAACTAGATTTTCATTTGAGAAAAGAGCATCTCGTCTAAAAACACTTTTAAATAGTTTATGATTACCGGAAGCGGACTTATTGCAAATGCTTTACGTGACACGTTTGAAAACGATGAATCGGTATTCGTTTTTGCAAGAGGTGTATCGAATTCCGGATGTGTTGATGTTTCCGCTTATCAGCGTGAGCTCGATATGATTCAATCATTTTCGCAAACATATAGCGATAAAATTTTTGTTTATTTCAGCACAACGAGTGTGTTTGATCCTGAAAAAATGGATTCCCCATATGTAAAATCAAAATCGAATTTTGAGAATATTATTGCATCACTTTTCTCCAAAAGTATTATTGTTCGACTGCCCATTATTGTAGGTAGAAACAATAACGAAAATCAACTGTTTGGTTATTTGTTAAAGGCAATTAAGCAAGGGCAAACTATTCAAGTTCATAACCATGCCGGACGTTATCTGATTGATATTGCCGATTTAAGCACTATAGTAAACAAGGTAGTAGAGTACTATAAACAACAGGTAAAGTCAGGAAACTTAACCATTAATATCTGTGGTGATCAACCAATTCGTATTGATACTATCATTTCTATGCTCTCAAATGCAATCGGCATTCAGCCAAATTTAAGTGTAGTTGAAAGCGGGTCTACTTATTTCGTAAACAATACATTAGTGAAGTCCATTGTTAGTAATCAAATGCTCAACAAAGATTATCAAGAAGTATTTAATAGCTACTACCGTTAAACAGCCAATTTAGTTTTATCGCTGAACACAACCTCCCTTTCGTTTACTTTCAATACATAACATATCTGAAGCTTTACAATTAGAAACACTTCCACCACAGTCAAATTGAATATGGTCCACTAACACAACGGATGCATCAATGCGAGTTTCGGAGTTATCTAAAATAAACTGTACCTCTTTAAAATTAGCTGTATATTTAACATAGTATCCCGTTGTTCCATTCAGCAAATAAAACATACGATTTTCGCCCTCGCTTACCACAATTGTTTGATCGGAATGATTATCCTTGAAATACACCAATGCAACTGAATCAAGGATACAGAAATTGTGTACATTATTCAGAAATAGCCTAAGACTATCGGCCTCTTGAGAATGGTCTTTTATTTTAAATTGAACAACTTTTGCACTTCCGGCTAATGCAGAATGTGTAAGGCATAAAAAAATTAAGATTGAAAAACAATATCTCATCTTTGGGGTTGTTTACACTTTAAATAATAAAAATAATTTTCGTTTGCAAAATAACATGGTCGGACTCAAAAAGTCAAGCGTATTTCTACTCGATTTTATGCGTAGAAATACGGATTTTTTGTTCCCGTATTTCTACGCATAAATTTGTATTGTATGTTTTAGAACAACTCAAATTCGAAACAACCAATTAATTATCATTGCTTTATACCGATAAAAAACAAATAATACAACATCACTGTATCTTTTTTTGACTTTTTGACGTAACTTCATTATTATTATTTAACCTCAAAATTTAAAAACATGGATGTATTAACAGTGAATGACGGAGATTTCGTTACACTTAGTGAAGGCGCTGCATACACTGCAGCCTATAGAGACCAATTTCCAAGTATGGATGGCGTAATTAAAGGTCTTTTTGTAGGAAAGAATAAGATAGATGATTTACTTAAACAAGAAAATGTTGTGGGTGTAAGAATCTACTTTGGGTTAAATGATGAAGGGTTACCAAATTTGGTTATTGTTGGTGCGAAATCCAATGGTGATGATGTTACAAGTTTGATTGTTGAAAAACTTAGACCTTGCCCTCCATACTGCGGAAATGGGAATGCTTTAAATGGAAATTGATACATCATACTTTTTTGTTCAAACAGCAATCTATTCAAGTTTGATTTTAGTATTAGTCTCTGCGATTAGATTTAATGTTATTCGTAGAGACTATACTTATTTTTTGCTTTTTGTAGCACTATTATTATTTGCAACAATAGGGGATGTAATTCTTCGTCCAAAATTCATTTCAAAAAACAATAATTTTATTTATAATTTATATACAATGATGGAACTGCCATTCTGTGTATACATTCTCAATCAATTCCACTTTAAAAAAATATCTTCTAAGTTATTACTAACTATAGGCTCCTTATTCTATTGTGTCATTTTCTTTGAAATATACCAATCAGGAATAACAAATTCATTTCATATCACAAACTATGTAGCTTCATTCCTTGAAATTGCAGTTTGCATATACACTCTTTTTGACTTACTTGAAAATCCAAATGAATCGCTTATCTATAAATCAGTGCCTTTTTGGTTTGCGTTAGGGTTCTTGCTTTATAATGCTGGCACAACCTTTCTCTTTCTATTACTTGATAAACTCTATAGCTTAGATCAGACATTTGCATCTGTAGCTTTCTTCACTCTTAATTCTATTTTCTCTATTCTTTTTTATATTTTTCTTGCCATAAGTATCTTATGCTTGAAACCAAAGACTCTATCCTCTTAATCTTATTTTTTGGCACAAGCAGTCTAATCCTCTTCTTTGCCGGCATGTTGCTTTTTGTATTCAAATACCAACGCAAGGTATTATTGCATCAGCAAGAGTTAGCTCGAAAAGAAGAAGAAAAGCAAAAGGAGTTGCTTCGTGCCGTTATCGAATCGCAAGAAAACACCCAGAATTTCATAGCCAAGGAACTTCACGATGGTATTCTACAAGAAATGGCTACACTTCGATTTGGAACTGCACATATTTCCAGTCAGCTCAAAAAACATGAATTACCGCTAGATTCAATCGATCAGCTAAAATCTGACATTGATAATTCCATTAAAAATATTCGTCAACTTTCGCACAATATTCTCCCTTCCAAATTAGAAGAAGATGGTTTAGCAGCAGCACTAAAGAGTATTTCAGCTAAAATTAACGGCTCGGTTACTATTGCTTCATCTACTACTATCGAAGGAGAAGTATTGGAACAAAGCAAAGACATAGAATTGGCGTTCTTCCGTGTAGCGCAAGAATCTGTTCAAAATGCTATTAAATATGCCGAAGCTCAACATATAAACATCGTTCTTGAATATTCAAAAAACAGGTGTCGACTTACCATTACCGATGATGGAAAAGGATATGATATTCAAACCATTACATCTAAAGGCATTGGCTTAAAAAACATGCAGTCCAGAGCTAAAGTTATTGATGCAAAAATCGAGTTCCATTCCGAATTGAACAAAGGGACAAAAGTAGTCATGGAAAAGTTATATATTTAGAGCGAAGATCAATATCAGCTTATGCCCATAAATGTAATGGTGGTTGACGACCACTCCCTATTCAGAAAAGGCCTTATAGCCATACTATCTGATATTCCAGAACTTAAAATTGTTGGTGAGGCCGAAAACGGGAAAGAGTTCTTGTCAAAATATTCTGCTTTAAATCCAGATATCGTTTTGATGGACATGGATATGCCGGTTTTAAACGGAATTGATGCCTTAATGAAATTAAGGGAACGAAGAGTTTCACCTCCTTGTTTAATGATTTCAATGCACAATGAAGAGAAGTTTGTATTAAAAGCAATTGAAGCCGGAGCCAACGGTTACCTCACGAAGGATTCTGATCCTGAAATAATTCACTTAGCTATACAATCGATTATTTGTAATGGCTTTTATTTCGATGAAAAAGTTAATCTACTTTTGGTAAAAAACATGGCCAAAAAGAAGAAAATTGTTCCAAAATTTGATTCCAGTAATTTGGTGCTCAACGCTAAAGAAATTGAACTCATTAAACATATCGGAGAAGAGTTAACCAGCGCAGAAATTGCAGAAAAGATGTTTTGTAGTGTTCGAACCATCGAAGGTATCCGCACCGAGCTTATTAAGAAGATTGGTGTTAAAAATGCCATTGGCTTAACAATTTACGGAATTAAGAGCGGAATTATTGTTGTATAGTTTTCTCTTTCAATAATTTTCATTATTATTGACTAATGTTTATCTCTAAAACATATTGTTTTCTCTCTTGCGCATCTATGATGTGTTGCTGTTGTTGTAAATAAACACAACGGCCATTTCTATTTTTTTGCTTTTTTCTTTTTATGGCTTGTTTATTTGGACGTCTTTGTACGCCTGCTTTCTAAAAAAGCTCATTATTAAGTTTAAAAAATCAGAAAATCATGGCGCACATCTGTCCAATCAACGGTGAAAAAATTAACGAACCCACAGTAAGAACTGTAGCCGGAATTGTTGTAATTCTGGCATCTGTAGGTATTTATTTTAAGCTCCCTTTTATCTTCGTATTGCTGGGGTTCGATTTTTTTGTCCGCGGATTTTATAAAAAAGAATACAGTTTTCTTCGACTAATAGCTATACAAGTAACAAATTTGTTGAACTTCAAAACAAAACTGATTGATGCAGCACCAAAGCGCTTTGCTGCAAAAATTGGGTTCATTTTTTCTATCCTAATTTTAGCTTTAGTTTTACTTCATGAGTTCAACTTTGCCTTAATTGTAGCTGTTATATTAATAGTATGTGCTGTCTTAGAGTCAGTATTCGGCTATTGCCTTGGCTGCCAGTTCTATTCAATTTACATCACCATAAAAGACAACTTACAGAAGCAAACATCAAAATAAAAAAAAGCGTTTCTGAATTCAGAAACGCTTTTATGTTTTATCTAATCAATGTTAAACTTCCCTTTTGCAGCGGCATTTTATAGCCATTGATATATGTAAGATAGAGTTCGTAAACATACACCTGAGGATTTTGCAAAACACCTCTAAATTTACCGTCCCATTGAAAATTCATATCCTTCGACTCGAATACTTTTTCGCCCCATCGGTTAAACACATTCATTTCCATTTCTAACCAAACCTTTTTGTTGCCAAAGATTTCAAAATAATCATTTACACCATCTCCATTTGGCGTGAAGGCATTTGGCACATACAATTGATAGGTTGGATTGATGCGAATACTTACTGTATCGTATGCAATACAACCACTATCGCTTACAACTTCAACTTTGTAAACAATGTTATTAACTGTACTTGAAACCGGATCTTGACAGTCGCCACAGGTTAAGTAATAGGATGGCGACCAAACAATATCTGCCATGGTTCCACCAACGGCATCTAAGTGAATTGGGATGGTTTCTCCCAATTCAACCAACGTATCTTTTGGATAGGCGCTAATATCAAATGTATTACCTACTATAATTACAAACGCTGAGTCTTTCTCGCATCCATTTTGATCTGAAACTGTTACTGCATAATTTCCGGCTCCCAAACCTGCAATGAAACTTCCTGTGGTACCATTCTGCCAAACATAATTATATGGAGGTGTACCACCTGAAGGGAACGTAAATACAGAACCGTTTTTCAAAGGTTCGCATAATACATCTTTAGCTATTGGATTTATAAACAATTCAGGAATTTGCCCAACAGTTGCTGAAGCAGTTACAGTACAAGAATTAGCATCCGAAATTGTTACTTGATAAGCCCCAAAAGCCAAGCCTGATAAATCTTCTGAAGTAGCACTATTACTCCAAGCATAAGTGTAATTTGGCGTAGCTCCACTTACAGTTAAATTAATTGTACCGTCTGTTCTTCCCGGACAAGTTACAGCGGTTGAAACAGCATTAACTTGGAACACAGTTGGTTCTCCAACTACAATTGATGTTAATGTTGCTGAACATTGTAAATTATCAAATACAGTAACAGCATATGTTCCTGCACTTAAGCCACAGTGATCTTCTAAAGCCGATAAGGTATTAGACCACACATAAGTATAGGGTGAAGTTCCTCCGGTTACTGTTAAATCGATACAACCATTTGTTCCGGCATTGCACGACACATTTGAAATTAACGTAGAAAGTTGAACTTCTGCAGGTTGAATAATTTCAATAGTGTCTATCCCATATACTCTGCAACCATTACCATCGGTGACAGTTACGATATATTTACCTGCAACTTTATTGGCAATATCTTCTGTTATTTCACCGCTCGACCATTGATACGTGTAAGGCGTAACAGCTCCAATAACCGTTAAATCTATCGAGCCATTGTTTCCACCAAAACAAATAACATCAATCTTATTTGTATCTAAGGTTGATGTTGCCGGTGGAGATGGTACATTAACGCGAATACTGTCAATACAACCATTCAAATCAGCAGCAATAAAAGTATGTAAACCACTGCTCACCGGATTGAAATTTCCGGATAATTGCACCGGCAAAATATAATCAAAAGTATAGGCATAACCAGGAGTTCCACCTGAAGCAATAACGGTAACACTTCCGTTTGAACCTAAATTACATGTTGGTGCTATTATATTTGTTGTATCGATGTTCAATGCAGTAGGTTGTGCTAACGTTTGCGACACAGTTGAAGTACACCCTTTTCTATCTTTGATAGTAATGGTGTAGGTATTATTGCACAATGCATTAAATGAATCGATACTTTGAAAGTTCACTCCATCAATTGAAAACTGATAAGGCAAAAAGCCACCATTTCCCGTAAGTCTAATCATTCCATCGCAAGCATTAAAACATCGCACATCCCTAAACGTTTGAACAGCTACTGAAACGGGTGGTGCTTCGTATACATCAATAGTTAATGAAGTATCGCAGCCACGCGCATCTGCAACATCTATTGTGTATGTACCTGCGGTTAAAGAACCAAAAACGCCTGTACTTTGACCTGCACCACCATTTAATGAATAGGTGTATGGAGCAGTTCCTCCGGTGGCCAAAACACTTATGGCGCCATCATTGCCTCCAATGCAAGACACACTATCAATACTTACCAATGTCAAATTAATTTGCGTTGGCTCATGAATCAAATATGCTGCTGAATCAATACATCCATTATTATCCGTTACAACAACGTCATAAAGTTGACCATACAAAGTTTGTGCTATACTGTCCGATTCGCTTGGAAGTTGCGGCCAACTATAAGTATATGGATATACTCCGCCACTTACACTTAACGTAATTTGCCCATCATTTGCACCGAAACACGAAACAGGTAAAGTGCTAACCGTATCAATTACAATTGCCGGTGGAGCAGAAATAGGTACAGAACCGGAGGCCGTACATCCATTTCCATCTACCACTGTTACTGAATAAGTCCCACTACACAACCCAATGGCAACTGTTGAATCTTGAACAGGTGATGTGTTCCACACAAACTGAAAACCACCACTTCCACCGGAAGCATCAACGCGAGCACTTCCATTACAAGAATAGGAACATGTAGCATCTATGGTATCTAGAAATTCGATGACTAATAAAGGTGGCTGTGATAATGTTCCTGAAGCTGTTACACTGCAGCTATTGGCATCAGTAATCGTAACGGAATAAGTTCCATTACCAATATTAACGATACTATCAATTGTAGTTCCGGTATTCCAAGTATAATTATAGGGAGGCGTTCCACCAATAGCTTTGACTTTTATCATTCCATTGTTTTGCCCAAAACAAAACGGATTCACACTCCGAACAATATACGCTTGCACCCCACCAGCCGTACTTAGCGAAGTTGCGGCAGTTGCAGAACACAAAGATACTTGATCTGTAACCGTAACGGCATATGTTCCTGCTTGCAATCCGGTGAGTGTTTGAGTTGTACCTGATGGATTCCAAACATAAGAATACGTGCCGGATGGTGTTGTATTGGCGGTAATACTTCCGTTAGGACCACAAGTTGCATCCACCTTGTTAAACGTGATGGTTGGTGGTGAAGCAATATTAATCGCAATTGCAGTATCTTTATTGCAGTAACCGCGAGGACTATATCCTGTAACTAAATAAGTGGTTGATGTTGGCGGTTTGGCTATAACACTCGAACCGGTAGGATTACTCAGATAAGAAGAGGGTGTCCATAAATAAGATGATGCTCCTGATAGTGTAATTTGAGCGCTATCACCCGGACAATAAGAGGTATTTCCAACATAGCTTAACACCGGAGTTGATTCTACTATCAAATAAATAGAATCATAAGGCGACCAGCCGCAACAGTCGGTTTTTATTCGCACTTTAATTTTAAACACACCATCCGTATTAAAAGAAAGATTATTCAAATTCTGATATGTACTTCCATAATAGGTATTAGGAGAAGTTGCCCCTCCAAAATTCCAATCAAAGGTATCGGCAGAAGCAATAACAGCGTTAAAATTAGCGGTTGAAAAACGACAAAGGTAAAATGTGTCTGTTGTACCAATCTGGGTAGCTGTAGTTTGTATATTAGGTGCGAAAGAGCCTTGATCAATAGCAATATATACAAATCCCGTATAGGTATTTACTGCATATTGAATGTCTTTTCTTCCTATTGTAGTGTATTGAGTGGTATGTGTTATTCCGGTACTTGTTGGAACTGTTGCTCCCGCTCCGGCATCCCAAGCGCCCAATGCTGTTGCTGTTAGATTATCAGTTGTATAGGTACATGAAATATTATCGCATTTGATTACCGGCTGAGCCGCTAAATTGAAGTTCGTAATTGAAGTAACCGGTGCTGTACCGTTGTTGAGATAAACGATGCCTGAAATGCCATCAGCTCCACTACCTCCATTGCCACCATTACCACCTTTACCTCCTGCACCACCATTTCCGCCACGTCCTACTTCACCAGTACAAACCGATGCTCCAATGCCACCATTTCCGCCAGCACCTCCAATACCACCTGCACCGCCTGCACCGCCATTTCCCAATAATCCACTCACTATGTTGCAATCAATAAAATTAGTATTTGCACCATTGTTATTTAGGAATACAGCAAATGAACTTCCTCCACCGTAACCTCCGGTTCCAAAAGTACCGGCAGAACCTCCACCGCCACCTCCGCCTCCGCCATTGCCTGGACCATTATCGCAAAACGTACAGGTTTGGCGACCACCGCCACCGCCACCGCCACCGCCACTAGCGCCAACACCATTGGTTCCATTAGTTCCTAGTCCACCAGCATTATAATATCCTGCTACTATTGAGCCAAGAGATCCTGGAATACCATTTGTCCCATTTGTTCCTGCTAAGCCTGCTATTCCATTTGCTCCTGCACCCCCCGGATCGCCACTATTTCCTCCTCCTCCTCCATTCCCACCAGCTCCTTGGACAGAACTTCCACCGCCTGCACCACTAGACACACCTGTGCTACACTCATCCATACCTGCTGCACCACCACCACCGGCACCTCCATTCAGCCCTACAGCAGAAGCTCCAGGCGAACCATTATTGGCCGATCCAGTAACTGCAGCTCCTCCGGCACCTCCAGCAGCTCCTCCTCCTCCGTTACCTCCGGCACCTCCAGCACCGCCAGGATCTCCAGAGCCAAAAACACAAGACCCTCCATTACAAGACCCTCCACCTCCACTTAAACCCGAAACTCCGGCAATACCTGCATTTCCATTTATTCCCGATTGCCCGGCAGAGGCATTGCCTCCCAAAATCTGGCATCTTACGAAATTATAATTGCTGGAATTTGTAATGTGAAATACATAATTACTATAGCCATATACATCTCCCCCTGAAATAACAGGGCAGTTGGTATTCTGAAAAGTAAGATCTTGAAAACGAACATAGCTTGCATTATTTAAGTATACCGCTACTAACCGTTTATTTGTGCCAGACCCTTCCATGTTTAAAGTAGAGCGAGTAATGGTTGTTGCACCGGCTAAACTCGATTTTTGCCAGTTGGAAGCAGGATCAAAGCCACCCTCAATTGTTGTGTTACTGCCAATATTAGTAATGGGATAATCTATGGTATAATTTCCAATGCCTAATTTTACATGCGCATTGTTACATTGCGCTAATGCTAACGCTCCGGCTAAACTTGCCGGGTTGGCCTTTGTTCCATTCCCAGTGCCACTCACTGTACCATAAATAACCGTACAACTTTGTGATGGTGGTGGATTATTCAAAATAACTTGCACTGTTGCAGGAGCACTAGGACAATTATTCGCGTCATAAGCTGTTACGGAATATGTTGTTGTTGCACCGGGTGCTACTTGAGGATTCTGACAAGTTGGACAAGGCATTCCGGTAGTTGGCGACCATTGATATGTTACACCGGTTGAACTGCTCGCATTAAGTTGAGTGGAGTCGGTAGGAGAGCAAATTGTAATTACCGGTGGATAAGCACTTATGGTAGGCATGGGATTTCTTGTTACTAAAACATCATCGGTACGCTGACAACCACTTGGATAATTCGCAGTTACCGTATATAAAGTAGTTGAAGATGGATTAACCGTCCAAGTTGCACCACTATGTGTAGTTGACCCATCAGACCATGTATATATAGCTCCCGAACCTGCAGTAGCAGTAAGTGTGGTGGACTGCCCCGGGCATAATTGTACATCAGGACCGGCATTTACCACAGGGTCTGAAGAAGGATTTACAATAACAGTGTATGGGTAAGTGTTCGTTCCATATACCTGACAATGGTCGTCTTTTACTTGAACTGTAAAGAAGTAAGTCCCTACATCTGCTTGTGTTGGTGCCCAGCAAAAAGTGCCAACTGGTCTATTCCCGGCTGAAGTAGTAAATGTAGCACCCGGAATGGCGTTATTCGAAATCATGGTAACAGCATCTGCCGCATCACCATCAGTTGAATTAATGGTGAAACAAGAATTTGAACAGGCCGTCATGGTAAAGGTGTAATTACTGGTGCCATTCACGCCAGATGCAACCGGTAAATTATTCGAACAGTTAACCACAATAAATTGCATATCTCGAACAACCGTTCCTATCTTAACCCCATTTCTATATTCATCAACTTGAACTTTTACAACGGAAACCTGTGTACTACTGGGTGTAAAAGTTAACTGACCATTATTGGAATTTAATTGAAAAGGACCAGATGTGGCTAAAGGCGATGTGGCATTATAGCCCCCCTTGTAGCTTACATAAGTTCCAATTCCGTTTTCACATGGCACTAAACTAAACACTAATGAATCACCATCAGAATCGGTAGCACCGTGGTTATAATTCGAAAGTTGGTTTGCACAATAAAAGGGTACCGGATCGTTAAGGAATTGTGGTGAATTATCACAAGTTGCCAAGGTATTGTTCAACGTGGCTTCCACTAAAATATTTTCATTCGATGGATTGGTTAGTGAAGTAATTGCCGCATTTCTACAACATTCTGTTACAGTAAGGAGCCAATCACTCCCACATCCAGCCGGCAAATTCAATATTCCTTGATAGGTATATTTTTGCACTCCATATTGGTTGGATCCATTACATTGCGATTGAATTGATGGACAAAGGGGAGTGATATCTATGGGCTGACCTAATTGGGCCAAACTTACTGAAGAAGTAACGCCACATTGTGCAGAAGAATAATTCAAAGTATACGCTGATGAAGGTGTGATACCGTTACAATCTCTATACAATTTTAGGGTTACCAAATACCTATTGGGGCCCAGGCATTCATACGTTAAATCCATTCCCATCACGTGGCTGGCCTTAGAAGAGTTTGGTAGCAAAGCGAATAAAAGGAATAAAAAAGGTAATAGTTTTCTCATGGTTAAGTTATAGTTATAATGTAGTATTAATATCTTCGTGTTCGTCTGGTAGTTCCTTTAAATCCAAATACACCCAATAAGCCTCTAGTTACTTCGCGAATAATAATTTTGCCTGCTGAACTGTTGGCTACATCGCTAATAAAACCTCCCGCCTTTTCTATGACTGATTTATCATCACCGGGGTTGTCTGGTATTTCCGGATTGGTAATTGTTTTTTCAGTTTCCTCTTGCGCACTTAGTTTTCTATTGAGCATTTCATAGGCGCTTTCTCGATCAATTTCTTCGTTATATTTTTCAACTAATCTTGAATGATTAACAATGTCATCAATTTCAGAACTGGTTAACACATCCATACGGGAAGCGGGCGGACTCATCAATGTAGCTGCTAACGGAGAAGGAATTCCCTTTTCATTTAAAACTGAAATGAAGGCTTCGCCAATACCCAAACTTGTCAATGAATTTTCAGTATCGTAAAATTCTGTTTCCGGGTAATTCTCAGCAGCTAACTTGATTGCCTTTCTGTCTTTTGCGGTAAATGCACGAAGTGCGTGCTGCACTTTCATTCCTAATTGCGCCAAAACTGAATCCGGAATATCGGCAGGGTTTTGAGTACAAAAGAAAACACCAACACCTTTTGAACGAATCAACTTGATAATCGTTTCAATTTGATTTAAAAGCGCTTTTGAAGCTTCGTCAAAAATCAAGTGCGCTTCATCAATAAATATTACCAATTTAGGAGCATCAGTATCTCCTTCTTCGGGGAATGTAGCATAGATTTCAGCCAACAAACACAGCATGAATGTAGAGAACAATTTCGGACGATCTTGAATATCCGTTAAGCGCAAAATTGAAATCAACCCTTCTCCTTTTTCATTAATTTTCACTAAGTCTTCAACATCAAACGATTTTTCACCAAAGAATGTGTCAGCACCTTGTTGCTCAAGTTCTATGATTTTTCGAAGAATAGTTGATGCTGTAGTGGAAGCAACTTTACCATATTCCTTTTCAAATTCATTCTCGCCTTCAGCAATCGAATAATTCAATACTTTTTTGAAATCCTTCAAATCTAAAAGGGGCATTTGATTATCGTCACAATACTTGAAAATAATGGATACAACACCTTCCTGAACATCATTTAACTCAAGAATTTTCGAGAAAAGAACTGGGCCAAATTCAGAAACAGTAGCACGTAACTTTGCGCCTTTCTCTTTCGAAAGAGTTAGAAACTCTACTGGATTACCATGAACGGCAAAATCAACGCCTATCTTTGCGACTCTATCTTTGATCTTGTCATTCAATGTACCGGTTTGAGCAATGCCACTTAAATCGCCTTTAATATCCATCAATAAAACTGAAACGCCTTTCGCTGAAAGGTTTTCAGATATCATCTGTAATGTTTTTGTTTTCCCTGTACCTGTGGCACCTGCAATTAACCCGTGACGGTTAAATGTTTTAAGGGGAGCCCTCACTTGAAGTCCCTCAATGGCCTCTCCATCCAACATGGCTGCGCCCATTACAATGGAATCTCCACCGAAGGCATATCCTTGCTCAATTACTTCCTTGAATTTTTCTTTGTTTGCCATATGCTGTTTTAATCTAATTTTGACCTTGAAAATTAATATAAAACAGGCACAGATTAAAGTTTAAAGCGCTTTTATTCTAAACAATTTCATAACTTGAATGTGGAGAATTATATCAGCAATATCGCTATATTTAGATTCATGATAAATAAGCATAAAAGCAGATTTGTTTTATACTTAAAAACAACAGATTACACTAAAATGATAAAACATCTTTCGTTGAAAACACTTTTTCTCTTTATTTGTCTATTGTCAATTTCTCTTTTTTCGTGCAGAAAAAGAGTGGATACTACGCAACAATCAACTATAGCTTCTTCCAATTATTATAACCTCGAAGAAGAAGGTGTAAAAACTGGTGGGGTGAAAATGATTCCAATTACAACACCAGTGGGAACATTTAAAGTTTGGACAAAACGATTCGGTAATAATCCAAAAATAAAAATCTTGATTCTGCATGGCGGACCAGCATTAACACATGAATATCTTGAATCGTTTGAAAGCTTTTTTCCGGGTGCCGGCTTTGAGTTTTATGAATACGATCAACTGGGTAGTTATTATAGCGATCAGCCCAAAGATAGTGCATTGTGGACCTTGGATCGATTCACCGATGAAGTGGAACAAGTTCGAAAAGCGTTAGGATTAAAAAAAGATAATTTCTACTTACTTGGGCAATCGTGGGGTGGTATTTTAGCCATGGAATATGCCTTGAAATATCAGCAAAATTTGAAAGGACTCATTATTTCAAATATGATGGCTAGTTATCCGAAGTATGGAGCCTATAATGAAAAGCTTCGACAAGCGTTACGTAAATCACTTGTCGACTCATTAGTGGCATTCGAGCAAAAAGGAGATTTTCATAACCCAACTTATCAGCAATTAGTAACTACTGAATTTTATTGCAAACATATATGCAGAATGCCTGAAGCGCAATGGCCTGAACCAATTCAAAGAAGCTTTAAACATATAAATCAACCGGTTTACGAGTTAATTCAAGGACCAAGCGAATTTGTTCCGGGCGGTTTACTGAAAAATTGGGATAGAGAAAAAGACCTCAAAGATATACACGTTCCAACACTTATGATTGGTGCACATTACGACTCGATGGATCCTGAATACATGAAATTAATGAGTACGTTAGTTCCAAATGGTGAATATCTGTATTGCCCTGAGGGCAGCCATTTGTGTATGTGGGACGATCAACAACACTATTTTCCTGGAGTGATTAATTTCATCAAAAAAGTAGACCAGTCAAAAGAATAGCATTACACATTGAAACGGAAATGCATAACATCTCCGTCTTGAACGATATATTCTTTCCCTTCCAAACGTAATCTACCGGCCTCTCTACAAGCAGCTTCTGTTTTGTATTTGATGTAATCTTCATAGCCAATTACCTCGGCACGAATAAACCCGCGCTCAAAATCGGAGTGAATAACACCGGCAGCTTGTGGCGCTTTCATCCCTTTTGTGATAGTCCATGCTCTAACCTCTTGCACGCCTGCAGTGAAATAAGTATATAAATCTAACAAGCTGTAAGCCGCTCTTGTAAGTTTATTTAAACCCGATTCCGTTAATCCCATATCCGCTAAAAAAACCGCTCTATCTTCTTCACTTTCTAATTGTGCAATATCAGCTTCAATAGCTGCAGAGATAATAATAACTTGTGCGTTTTCTGAAGCTACAGCCGCTTTCAATTGCTCCACATACGCATTTCCGGTAGTAACCGACTTTTCATCTACATTACAAGCATAGATTACGGGTTTCATCGTCAACAACTGAATATCTTCCACAAAACGCTTATCGTCATCACTTACAGGAGCCGTTCGTGCCGACATCCCCGTTTCCAAATGCTTTTTATACACTTCCAATACATCTATCGATTTCAAAATTTCTTTGTCGTTAGATTTAATCAATTTCTGGCTTCTTTGCAATTTTTTAATCACAGAATCTAAATCCTTCAGCTGCAATTCCGTATCAATAATTTCTTTATCACGAACCGGATTTACTGAACCATCTACGTGAATGACGTTCGGATCATCAAAACATCGAACTACGTGTACTATGGCATCTACTTCTCTAATATTACCTAAAAACTGATTACCTAAGCCTTCTCCTTTACTTGCGCCTTTTACCAATCCGGCAATATCAACAAACTCAATTGTTGTAGGTAAAATTCGATCTGGGATAACCAATTCTGCCAATTTATTCAATCGCTCATCCGGAACGGTAACAATACCAACGTTCGGATCAATAGTACAAAACGGAAAATTAGCCGCTTGTGCCTTCCCCGAACTGATGGCGTTAAACAAAGTAGATTTACCCACATTTGGCAATCCAACAATACCACACTGTAAACTCATAGTAAAATTTTAGCGGTGCAAAAGAAACTAATTCAGCCATTAAAACAAAGAAGCCGTAACTTTCGTTACAGCTTCTTTGAATTGTTTGGGGTCAACGTTAAAAACGTAAAGGAACTTGAAAATAGATTTCCGGTTTCTTTGAAATATTTTTTTCGATAATGATTACCTTCTTAGAATCCGGTAAAACATTCTCTTTTTTGTCTTTTTCAATTACTGTAATTTCATCATTTTCTGGAACACGGCTATTTAGAAGCTTCAAAGAATAAACTGGAATGTTTGTATTTTGAATATCCACTACATCGTTAGGTAAGGTTGGAACAACTTTTTCCTCTTGTGCTAAAACAGGAACAACAACCTCCTCTTTTGGCAATAAAGGTAAAGACGACTCGACTTCAGGTTGCGCTATGATAAGTTCTTTTTTTACTAACTGAACCTCTTTGGCAACACTTGAAACCGCTAACTGGGTCGTGTTAACTTTAGCTTTAACTTCTGGCGAGGTGTTGGCAACAGGCATTATAGTGTTTTCTACTTTAGAAGCAACAACAACTTGTTTATCATTGTTTTGTAGATACAATACAGAACCAACACCCAAAGCTATAGCTACCACAGCTGCCACTTTTAAAGCCGATTTATAAAATGGTGTTTTAACTTCAGTTATAACTGTTGTAGGCTCCACTACCGACTCTTCATGATTGAGCTGTTCCGATATCTGATGCCAAAAACCAGCCGGAGGAGTAATCTCGTGTTCAGCGAGTTGATCCTTGAAATAGTTGTCAAATTTTTCCATGTCTTTCATTTTATTCAGCGATTTGCTTTTGTACAATTGGTGTTTTAATTCCCATTAATGTTTCAACCTTTTTTTGCAATAAATAACGTGCTCTAGCCAGCTGTGATTTAGAAGTGCCTTCCGTTACATTTAATAACTCAGCAATTTCTTTGTGCGAATAGCCTTCTATCACATATAAGTTAAAAATAGTTCTATAGCCGGTAGATAAACTCTGAATCATTTCCATCAAATCTTCTTTCATTAACTTTTGAAGTGCGTTTTCGTCTTGATACTCTACCTTAACACTGTCTGTATCTTGCACTACATACATGTTAGCCTTCTTTCGAACAAACTCCAAGCAAGTATTCACAAATATTCTTCTAATCCAACCCTCAAAGGAACCATCGCCTCTAAACTTGTCGATGTTCTTAAAAATTTTCACAAAGCCTTCCTGCAACAAATCTTGCGCAGAATTTGATTCAGCAGCATAGCGCATGCATACTGTGAACATTTTTGATGCAAATCGCTGGTAAAGGAGCTCCTGATACTTTCGATCTCCGGCTCTACATCCTGCAATAATTTGCTCGTCTGAATATGTAGTTTGTTTTGCTTGCATAACGCTCCAATTTATTTACTCAGTAACGTAGATCTTGTTTCATTTATTGTCTTTTAAATATTCTAAGAATTGATTAAAAGCTTTCTTTCTGTGACTAAATTTGTTCTTCTCTGCCAAAGTCATTTCTGCGAATGTATGCACCTCACCATCCGGAATAAAAATCGGGTCGTACCCAAAACCATCATTCCCTTTTACTTCAGTGGCTATACATCCATTACAAATGCCTTCAAACTGTTTGAACGCTTTTCCGTCAAAGAACGAAATGACCGTTTTAAACCTAGCTTTACGTTCGGTTATAGCGTTCATTTCTTTTAAGACGAGCGAAATATTATCTTGGTTGCATGCTTGTTCACCAGCATAACGTGCCGTTCGAACCCCGGGTCTTCCATTTAACGCAACTATCTCTAAACCAGTATCTTCCGAAAAGCAAATTCGATTAAAATTTGCCGCGATAAACTGTGCTTTTAACAAAGAATTTTCTTCAATGGTATCGGCAGTTTCAGGAATATCGCCATTAAAACCAATATCGTTTAGTCCCAATAAGCTAAACCCTTCCGGTAAAAGCGATTGAATTTCTTTGACTTTATTGATATTAGAAGTTGCAAAAAGAAGTTGCATGTTGAACATGTTTACCTGAAAGCTATAAAAAATTATTCAGTTAGCATCTTATTCCCACGCAAGAACTCCTCAACACCCATGCGCTTCTTGCCTTCCAACTGCAATTCAAGGCAATCGATAGCTCCCTCTTTACAATAAAACCGCAAATAGGTTTTACCGTCTGTTTCAAGAGTTCCGGGCAATTTTGAAGCAGCCGTATTCGCTTTTTGTGATGTAAATATTTTTAATCCTTTTCCGTTCAATGTGGTGAATGCAGCCGGGTATGGACTAAGCCCACGAATCAAATCATACACTGTTTCAGCCGATTGGCTCCAATCAATCGAACAATGCTCTTTGAAGATTTTGGGGGCATGCTTAATTTCAGTGATGTGTGCTTGCGGTTCTTGCGGAAAGTTGCCATCCGCCATTGCATTAACTGTTTTCAATAACACCGGAGCGCCAATATCCATAAGCTTTTTGTAAACTATGCCTACATTGTCTTTTTCGTCTATCGTTATCTTTTCTCGGAAAATAATATTACCAGTATCAATTTCATGTTGTAAACGAAATGTAGACACTCCTGTTTCTTTTTCACCATTAATAACGGCCCAATTGATAGGCGCTGCTCCTCGGTAGTTCGGTAATAAAGAGGCATGCAAATTGATAGTTCCTAAAGGTGGCATGTTCCAAACCACTTCTGGCAACATACGAAATGCCACAACCACAAACAAGTCTGCTTGTAAAGCACGTAATTCGTCTAAAAACGCTTCATTCTTTAATTTCTCGGGTTGAAGGATCTTTAATCCTTGTTCTACGGCATATTTTTTTACATCGGACTGTTGAAACTGCATGCCTCGACCTGCCGGCTTATCGGGCGCTGTAATTACACCAACTACTTGATGTTGGGAAAGAACCAATGTATCCAACATGGGCACGGCAAACTCGGGAGTCCCCATAAATACAATGCGTAACGACTTACTCATAAATCAAATATTTTTGTCGGATGATTTTAAATGCTACAATATCATTCTGCCAAGTCTGACGAATTTCGGCTTCCGATTTTCCATTTACAATCATTTTTCGAATGGCATCAGTACCGATGAGCCTATCAAAGAAGTTATTGGTTAAAAAGAATTTTGATTTATCGGGGAAGCCTTTATACATCTTAATTACGAACGAAAGGTTTACGCCTGTTGCTTTACTTTTTCGCAAATCGAATCCAAAGCATTTCTTATTCAAAAGGAATGGTTCTCTAGCCCCATCTTTAGGTTTAGGGACAAAACTATATAAAGCGGAAACTGAATCGTAATATGGGCTTCCAACAACTTGAAAAGGAAAATTAGTACCGCGCCCAACACTCACATTGGTCCCCTCGAAATAACACAAGGAAGGATAAAGTGCAATCGCCTGGCTGTTCGGTAGATTTGGCGAAGGTTTAACAGGCAATACATATTTAGTTCTATGCGTATAATTCGAACATTTCACTACTGTCATTTTCAAACTATCCGCATCGGCTATCCATTGCTCCCCTTTCACCATTAAACCATATTCGCCTATGGTCATTCCATACAACACCGGAATAGGATCAATCCCAACAAAGGATTCAAAGCCTTTTTGCAATAGAGGGCCATCAACATACATACCGTTGGGATTCGGACGGTCTAAAATAATCAACTCTACACGATTTTTAGCACATGCTTCCATCACATAATGCAATGTGGAAATGAAGGTATAGTAACGGCAACCCACATCTTGTATATCAAACACCAACACCTCCATTCCCTTCAAATCGGCATCACTAGGTGCATGCTTAGCACCATACAATGATATAATAGGTAATTTAGTTTTAGCGTCAACACTATTATTGATGTGAGCCCCTGCATCAGCAGTGCCTCGAAAACCATGTTCAGGCGCAAAAATAGACTGAATTGAAATATTCAATTTAATCAAAGAATCAACCAAATGCGTTTTTCCAATCACAGAAGTTTGGTTAACCACTAAGCCCACTTGCTTATTGCGAAGCTTAGGGATATATTCCCATGTTCGCTCCGCTCCTACTATCGGCTTTTGAGCAGAAATATCCAGAATAGTGGCAAACATTAAAAACAGAAAAAATAGTCTCAAGCTCATCATTTTGTTTTATAAAACAATACTTTCGCCAAAGTAACGACACCACATTGGATTTTGAATTTTTTATAGTAAAAAAGATTGCCTTCAGCGGAAAAAAGAGTTTTTCGGCTTTTATAATCCGTATTGCCATGGTTGCCGTTGTACTAAGTGTGAGCACAATGATTGTTGCTGTCTCCTTCGTGAATGGCTTTCAGACCGAGATACGCAACAAAGTTTTTTCGTTTTGGGGACATATCCATGTTTTACCATATAGCCTAAGTAGAACCTACAACGAGGAAGGAACGTACCGATATCAGTCCTTTGTTAGTCAATTGCGCAACGATCCTGCTGTAGCGCATATTCAACCCATGGTGGTAAAAGGGGGCTTGATTAAAACGAAAGATGCCTTCGATAAAATTGTGTTGCGGGGTATTAATGATGAATTTAATTGGAAAGTATTCAACACCTATTTGGTAAAGGGTAAGCCAATAGGAGGTGATAGCACTGCGCGTTCCAAGCAAATTATAATATCCACCACTACAGCAAAACGATTGAAAATTGATTTAAACGATAAAGCCGTAATTTACTTTCCATCCAATACAAATACCACAGCCAGGGCATTTCGGGTTTCAGGCATTTATGAAACAGGTATTGAAGAATTTGATAAAGATTTTGCGATTACGGATATGGGTATTCTCCAAGATATAAATCATTGGGGGAAAGATACTGTTACAGGATTTGAAGTATTTCTAACCGAAAAAAATCTATTCAAAAGCAGAGCTAAAGCGTATGCTTTACTTTTTGGGAATAGTTTTATTTCGGAAGAAACCTACAACCAATGGCTCATCGACCCAATAGATAATATATCGAAACAAATGAGTTATGATATAGATAACTTAACGTTGGAAGCTATATCCATAAAGGATTTGAACCCCGGCCTATTCGATTGGTTAAATCTGCAAACGATGAACGAATTAATTATTTTGATTCTAATGATATTGGTGGCAGGTATAAATATGATTACCACTCTACTGATCTTAGTGATGGAACGCACCACTATGATTGGTATATTGAAAGCTATTGGCGCAAATGATTTCTCGATACGAAAACTATTCTTGTTTTATGGATTGACTATACTCATCATTGGCGTTTTATTGGGTGATTTCATAGGTATTGGTTTGTGTTTGCTGCAACAACAGTTTCATTTCATTCAACTCCCCCAAGAATCATATTATCTCAAATATGCGCCTATTGTAATAGATTGGAAAGCGATTTTAGCTATTAATTTTGGCACTATCTTGTTGATTTTAAGCGCATTATTATTACCAACGCACTTGGCAAAACGCATCACCCCGATAAAAGCTATTCGTTTTAATTAATTTTTTTATTCCAATGCAACCTTTTCGCAACCCTTTTGCGTCTATGTTATAGGTTTGTTTTTAAAGGGTTACTGGGTTCGGGAAGTCTGAAATGCTATTTTCAGACTTCCTTTTTTATTTTTACGCAAAATCCCATAATGAAAAAACTACTTTTTGTACTTGCTATCTTTTCTTTTGCGGTTATCCAAACGGGCTGTAAGAAATCGAAATGTACCAATGTGAGTTGCTATAACGGTGGCACTTGCGATGAAAATACCGGACAATGTAATTGTACTTCCAATTTCACGGGAACAAGCTGTTCCGAAGTGAATGGTGATACTGTTGCCTATCTCATCATGAAGTTTCATTTCGACTCAACCATGACACGCTTAGATAATTTCGGAAATCCAACTACTATGCCTGCTGGACATGCCGGACAACATCCTGATTTTAAAGGTTTGAGTCAGCATTATATTGTGACGAGTCCTAAAATAGGTTGACCAAAAATTAAACAAACATTGGTCAACATGAA
>CAYNMP010000034.1:0-25456 GCA_964398475.1 uncultured Chitinophagaceae bacterium
TTGCTTAGGTTTATGATTGTCTGATGCTACAAATGTAATAGTTGCTTCTTCAATCGAATAGGTACCTTTCTCTAATTGATTATTCATTTCTAAACTATAGTTACCATTTTCATCAAAGCTATAGAATGGCTTTCCAATTTGCTCAAATGGTAACGTAGCACCATTAATAGAAACCTCTTCCATTTTCCAATACCCAACTACTTTTTTGTTTGTTGAATTACAAGCACAAACGCTCAGAAGTAAAACAAAAACAATAAAAAAGCGCATCTAAAATTATTTTGAAGCAGCAGTGTCAGTATTTTCTGTAGAAGGTGGCCCCATTTGCGGTTCAGCTTGTGGTGCCGGATCCGGTAACGAATCACCAGGTACAAGCGTAAAGGTAACCGGTTGTGAACTATCGTTGGTTACATACTCAAATTTATCTTTCGTTAGGGTAACAATTTTATACTTCATCGGTCTACCGGTTTCATCCGTTGCCGTCATTTCTTTTTGATCTTTACTGAATTCCCATTTACCGGAAGATGAACGTCCCATGAAGCGCGCAACATATGTGCCGTCTTCTTTGTAGGTTAAACGCAAATATTGTTTCATTTGAGCCAACATCGATTCAAAAAAAGCTTTTTGTTCTTCAGGAACATCTTTGCTTATTTTTACATCTTCAATTTTCCAGGTTCTTGCCAATAATTTTGTTTTGTTTTCGTTACAGCCGATTAAAACAAAAGCGATAAGCGTTGATAAGAGCAATGGTGTAAATGTTTTTTTCATTCGTTTTATTTGTGAAGCCAAATAAACATATTGTTCACGACTTTCAATATTTTATTGTATAGTTTTATCAAAAAAAAACAGAAATGAAGATAAATCTGATTCTTTTAGGTAAGACAACTGAAAAATCAATTACAGATTTATCACTATTTTATCAAAATAAACTCAAACATTATGTCAATTTTGAGTTAACGGTAATTGAAAATTCTTCGATTCGCTTTGAAAATCCGGATTTAGTAAAAGAGGCAGAAGCGAAACTAATTCTAAAAAAAATATTGCCCTCCGATTGGGTTGTTTTATTAGATGAAAACGGAAAAACGTATTCCAGTGTCCCATTCGCTAATCAATTACAAACATGGATGAATATGGGTCGTAAACAAATATGCTTTGTTGTAGGAGGTGCTTTTGGATTCCATACAACAGTATATGAGAGGGCAGATGCGAAGTTAAGTTTGTCATCGATGACATTTTCGCATCAATTGGTTCGTCCCGTTTTTTTAGAGCAGCTTTATCGAGCATTTACTATTCTCAAAAACGAACCATATCATCATCAATAAAAAAAGGGATGCCATGGCATCCCTTTTTTATAAAAATATTCAAAAATACTATCGTTGCGATTGTTGAGTGTAGGGTAAACCTACAGTAGTTAAAGGCAATTCTACTACTGAACCGTTTGATTCAACTTGAACTTTATAGTAAACTGTTGAGTGGTTAAGGTTTTTATCAGAATATAACATTACAGATTGATTCAAGGAATTCGGAATTGAAGCTACCTGCTCATATGTATTACCATCAAAGCTTCTTGTGATAATAACGTTATCCAATGTTCTTTGATTATTGTTGTTTATTGATAAAGTAACAGCATTTTCTCGAGAAAAGGTTTCTATAGAGAAATCAGTGCTTGAGGTTGCATTTGAAGCCGTTTGTGGCTGTTCAGTTTCAGCTCCTACAAATACTTTAAGTGTTTTGGCGATGGTAGCATTAGGCGAGTTAATTACAGATTGATTTGCGAAAAAAGTTCCGTGTTCACCATTTAAAGAACCACCATAGTTCAAAATGTTTGTTCCGGAAAGTACATTTACATTATTATTAAAGTTACCGCTGTTTTGAATTTCCATCATTGACTCTAAAGAAGAATTATTCTGGATTTCACCTTCATTCATTAGTCTTTTTACATTCACACTTCCGTTGTTCACCAAACGACCAGATTTACCTACAGCTAATGATTTGTTGCTTACCAATGTATTGCCTTTCTCAATAATCATTGTTCCCAATATGGATATGTCTGAACTAACAACAACGTGATTTTTGACAATAACAACATCAGTCGACTGGATTTCGTTGCCGGGTACTCCGTTTTCCCAAATGGCTGCATCAGACCATTTGCCGTTATTTACAATAGTGTAAGTATTAGCGAAAGAAGTTGAAGAAACAAGAACTGCTACTAGAGTAGTTGCAAGTAAATTTAGGGTAGAATTTTTCATATGTTCTCTGTTTTCTTCTATTTACGACCAGAGAAATAGGAAAGTTTCATTTATTTGAAAAAAAAATCACATATGATAAACCTGCTTGATTATGAGTAGATTATAAATGTTAAAAAAAAGGCTGATAATAAAAATCCGCTGTAGACAATGAACCACTTTACCGATAAGTAATTGGAAATAGGAATGGAATACTTAATGGAAAGAACAGTAATTAAAACTAGTTTTTCAGTGAGGAAAGAAACTATTATTGCTGCAATAAGTCCATTAAGGCCCCATAACTGAAATCCGATATATGACAATATAAGCAGCACACAAATCTCGCAACACATCGCAAAAGTGAGCCATTGTTGAGCCCCTTTTGCATGGAAAATAGGTTGTGGAAAAAGCAGTCTTGGAATAGTAAGTAGCATAGTGAAAGAGAATAATTTTCCGCTTTCGTAAAACGCTTCTGAGAAAACATATTTGAAGAAGAGAGGAGCAACTAATGTTAGAACAATGGCTAAAGGAAAAAAAAGATGCATTTGTTGAAGTGCCTTTTTTTTCAGAAGAACTATTCCGCTTTTCTCATCAGCAGCAATAACCGAAATCATTGAGTTGCTTAAGGTAGCTGCCAGTAGTGTAAACAAAGGCATTTCCTTGGTACCATATCTAAACGTTGTGAAGGCTGAGGCATCTGCAAAATGCTTTACAAACCAACCGGTGATGTATTCACTTGATCCACTCAATAGAAACCCTGTAACTAAAATAAAAAGTGTTGACCACTTTGTATTTTCAACAATGGAGAAATCGGGCGAAGAAAACCGAAACAGCAGAAAGAGTGAGTACAACCAACGAAGAAATGCAACAAACACAAAAACAAGCAACGTTACTCCAAAACACTTTTTGATTGGCTCGTTGAACACTAAGACTATAACAATAATTAATCCAATTGAAGTTAACACCAGTAATGCTGACGAAAGAATGCCATATGCCAACAACGATTTTTTTCGCTCGTTCAAGTAAAGAATATATTCATTCAATAAACTAGGCGTATTAAACAAAACGAAAAACGCTATAGTTGATGAATAGTCGCTATCGGTCCAAAAGTATATAGCAACAGCCGCAATGGCACTGAATAGCTGAAACGTAATAAAATAGCGAAAAATGGATTTCTTCTTTTCTACATCATCGAATGTAGGATACTCTGAAAGTAAGAGTTGAATATAACTATTCACCCAAAAAAAACTCACTAAACCGCTAATAAAAATTAGATTTTCGAGGGAAGCTATGCTACTTTTGGGAACGCCTATTTTGGCAAAGCAAATACCCAATAAAATAAGTGTTCCATACCGAAGCAATTGAAATAACTGCAATGCGGCAACAGCATCGAATCGTTTAATTAGTTTTTGAAACACTACCAATATTACAAAATGAATTGGTAATTTATCAATGCATTATTGATTCAATATATATGCAAATACAAGAGGCGCAACTATTGTAGCATCCGATTCAATAATGAATTTCGGAGTGTGAATATCCAATTTACCCCATGTAATTTTTTCGTTCGGCACTGCCCCTGAATATGAACCATAAGATGTAGTTGAATCAGAAATCTGACAGAAGTAACTCCAGAACGGAACATCATGCCACTCCAAGTCTTGATACATCATTGGCACAACGCATATTGGGAAATCACCTGCTATTCCTCCTCCTATTTGGAAAAAGCCTACGCCTTTGCCACTTGAATTATGACGATACCAATCGGCCAACCAAACCATATACTCAATACCCGATTTCATAGTTGTGGCTTTTAATTCGCTTTTAATAACATATGAAGCGAAGATGTTCCCCATTGTTGAGTCTTCCCAACCCGGCACTACAATTGGAATGTTTTTCTGCGCAGCAGCTAACATCCATGAATTTTTCGGATCAATCTCATAATACTGTTCCAAAACGCCAGATAGTAGCATTTTATACATGTATTCGTGTGGGAAATAACGCTCCCCTTTATCTTCAGCATCTTTCCAAATTTGATGAATATGCTTTTGTAATCTTCTGAATGCTTCTTCTTCAGGAATACAGGTATCAGTTACCCGGTTGTAGTGGTTTTCCAACAAATCCCACTCTTCTTTTGGCGATAACTCTCTGTAGTTCGGAACGCGTTTGTAGTGCGAGTGCGCTACTAAATTCATTATATCTTCCTCCAAATTTGCACCCGTACACGAAATGATTTGTACTTTATCTTGACGAATCATTTCAGCTAAAGAAATACCTAATTCTGCAGTAGACATAGCTCCGGCCAATGTAATCATCATTTTTCCTCCTTCCAATAAATGCTGCTCGTAGCCTTTAGATGCATCTACCAATGCTGCTGAATTGAAATGCAAATAATTTTTATCGATAAAATCGCGGATAGCTCCCATAGTTTGAATTTTAGTGGTGCAAAAATCTTATTTTTTACTTAGTAAACAAGAGAATAATTAGGAATAGCCGATTAGCTTGATTTTCGAACATATTTCGTCAAAATTACAATTTGTTGTCCTTCTATTTTTCCTTCAATTTGTTCTGTATTATCGGCTACCAGCTTGATGTTTTTCACTACCGTTCCCATTTTGGCGTTTAAGGAAGAACCTTTTACATCCAACGATTTCGTCAATACAATTGAATCTCCGGTTTGAAGAATTGCTCCATTGCAATCGCGGTGAAGATCAACATCAGTAGAGTTTTCGTGGTCACCCATAGCTTTAGCCCAGGTAAGCATATCATCATCTAAAAATAGCATATCTAAAGCTTCCATAGCCCAAGTTTCATTTTTCAACCGATTCAACATTCTCCACGAAACCACTTGAACTGCCGGCACCTCACTCCACATACTTTCATTTAAACACGACCAATGTGCAGGGTCCAAATCTTCCTTCTTTTCTAATTGTGCATTGCATTTGTCGCAAACATATAAGGCGTTGCTTTCTTGTTTATCGGGACTTGGCGGAACTGCATATACTGTTAAACTAGTAGTCGATTTACATAATTCGCACTGATTGTTGCTACGTACTTGCAATTGTTCTTCTATGGTCATTGTTTTGGAATTTGACCGCAATAGTAACGATAATGAGAAAGAAAACTAAAAAATGTTGAGGAGGGGCTTAAACAATGCGAAGATAAAGCTCTTCCACTTTTTTCCTTGCCCAAGGTGTTTTTCGAAGAAAGGTAAGGCTCGATTTAATGCTGGGGTTACTGTTGAAGCAATTGATATTTATTCTTCGGCCTAGTTCATCCCAACCAAAATGCGCAACAAGTTCTTCAATAATGTGTTCAAGCGTTTTGCCGTGCAATGGATCTTTTGATGTCATGTGTTGCGCTTAAAGTGTTTGCTGGTAGCAAAAATAAAAAAGGACGAGATATCTCGTCCTTTTCTATAGTATTAATTAACGATAAAGCTTTGCCGCCTTATTGTTTTTTCGTTTTTCAGTTGTAATATGTACTCTCCTTTAGCATATCCTTTCACATCTACATTAAATTCGTTGAAGCCTCCATTGTAACTTTTTTCTTTTTCTTCAGCTATAAGCTTTCCGTTTAAATCGAAGATTGAAATCGATACTGTAGAGTTTACCGGCAAAAAGAAACGGGCATTAATCACATTTGAAGTTGGATTAGGATACAACGCATACAATTGTGCGGTGCTCACAATGCCGGAAAGATTTATACTTGTTGCAACAGTATCATTCGGACCTTGCATTGTATCCAATTTTGCATAATCTGTACTATCAATCACAAAGTTTTCATCACCGGGTTCAGCAATCAAGAAATTAAAATAACAAAGCATCATCTCATCGGTTGTAGCCTCGCCTACTTTCACCTGTACAGGATTGCTCTTATTCGGATTGCGCGGGTTGTTTGCAGTATTATCATATACGGCCGTAGCATATGCTTTATAACCCGATGGAATTCTTATTAAACGTTGGAATGTATAAAATCCTTGCCATTCAAAATTCCAATCCTTTATGTTGATCAATGGAATAGTATCATTTGTTGGTCCAACTGCATAACAAATCATCGATTTCCCAATCAAATGCATATGCGGAGCAATAGATAGCAATGAAAAATCAACAGGGAAGGTATTGTTAAACTTTGAAGTAAACGATTTTACTGTATTTGCGGGTATAACTAAAGGTCCGTTTATTAAACTACCTGGCCCCGAATTGGTGTGGTTCAACAATGGCTGAACCATGATGTTGCGCAGCCCCGTGTTAGTTGATAACTTCAAGTTAATTTTAGTGCTATCCACTTTCCCAAGACTATTTCTAGGATAATGAATTTGTAAAACAATATCTGCGTTTTTGTAAAGCTTTACTCCCATAGTAGAAGGATATGTGTATGGGCGTTGACCTGGAACCCATCCGCCAAGGAGAATAGGATTTGAAACGCCTATTCCTCCAAAATTAGTGTATCCCGGATTAGGGTCGGCTATATCTTTCTGACGAGCAATTCCAGTTGTGTCTTGGTACACCAATACGTGATGGACAATTTCGGTATTACCCGGAATGATTTCCATAGCCGTTATAAACTCATTAGCCGTTAAGCCGCTTGGCAAAACAAAACACTGATAGATATCGCTATTGGATGTAACTGCATATGTAGGAATTGTAGCCGTAAAATCGGGCGAAGTAATGAAAGCACTATTCGTATAAACAGGTTTAGGGGGGGCTAAAGTAGTATCGCCTGAAGGAGCCCCCGCAGTTACCCAATCCAATATAGCTTGTTTTTGATAGTTACTTAAAAAGCGCTCATCAGCAAAATGTCTGTAGGTTCTATCCGGTGGCCATGGTGGCATTTGTCCAGAAATTACTTTATATTCAATGGAACTTGATAATGAAAGTGCATCATCATAGGTAATCAATGAACCATGTCCTGCACCTCCGGGATGATGACATGCGGTACATTTGGAATAGAGAATAGGTGCAATATCTTTTGCCCACGTTGGAGTGGTAGCATTTAAAACATTACCTATAAATAGTGAAAGCAATAGTAAAGTAACTATACGCATAGTTTAGTTTTTTACTAAAACTATATAATTAATTGATAATTGTAACTAATTCAATAACAAAATGTTTATCGTGCTATTTTATTAAATTCTTCGATATATTCAGGATGGTTTGTTTGCATGGCCCAATCCCAAAAGTTAAAGTATAAACCGTAATTGTATTGAGCATATTTGTGGTGCATATTGTGGTGTACCGAAGTATTCGACCAACGCGTAATACTATTTTTCACAAATCCTTTCTTGAAGATTTCGAATCCTAAATGCCCAAGTACATTCATAAAGGTCATGAACAGAATCCATGTGACAATGGCTAAGGGGTGAAGCGGAATAAGAAAGACCATAATGGGTAAAATGCCTACTTCCAAAATGGCTTCGGTAGGGTGGAAGCTAAACGCTGCCCAGGGTGTGGGGTTGATGGATTGATGATGTACTTTATGTACATATTTATAAATCCGTTTATCGTGAATCAAGCGGTGCATCCAATAGAAATAAGTATCGTGAGCCAATATCATCAAAAGGGTACTTAATAAGAAATAACCCCATCCATAATCCGAAAACGTTTCATAAATTTTGGTGTATCCGGCACGATGAAGTAACGAAACCCCAACGCCAACAAGCGAAAAGAGTAAAATTGAAATGAGCGAGTAAACAAATTCGTTTCTGATGACAAGGTTTGTAGGGAACTTGTTTTGAATTTTATGCGAAAGAAACTTTTCCTTTTTCCATACATAGAAGAAAAGATAGGCAATGCCTGCAAACACCAAATACCGAATAAAACTGATGGTGAAAATTTTGGCAAAAATGCCTATAGCCGTTGAAATCATGCTCAAAAGTCTATGTTTTATTGAGCCAACTTGCATAAGTTCAATCAAATACCTATTTCATATAACGAAATGAAAAATCAATGTATACATTCGCATCGTGGGAATTTTAACAAATATCGGCACCAAGTTGCAAAACAGCACTAAAGAATCTAAAGGGATAAACTTTACTGGTATCCTTCACTTTGTGTTTTGGTTGTTGTTTTTTGGTGCATCCACATTTATTGCTACACAAACCTTACCCATTGGGTATGCTGTGCAGCGAAACTTGTTGGTAGTATTTTTTAACGCATTAGTATTCTACATCAACTTCTTGTGGATTATGCCTGAGTTCTTTGAACGTGGCGATTTTCGGTCATATTCCATTGCTATGGTAGCTATGTTGATTTTAGCACCAACTGCACAATACATCATTGAGGTAGCCTTTTTTAAGGTGCCTGAAGATGTGAAAGTATTCACTTACAATGTTCGGTATGTGGTTTGGATTGGCGTTACTATTTTTATTATGCTTAGTTTGAGTACTTTGTTGAAGATGGCCATGTCGAGGTCTTATTTTGAACGCGAATTATTGGAACTTCGTGCTCGAAAATTTGAAGCAGAATTAAAATTCTTACGGGAGCAAATCAATCCTCACTTTTTGTTTAATTCTATCAACAACATCTATTCTTTATCGTTGGAAAATTCTCCGCGAACGCCAGAAATGATTCTAAAGCTCTCCGAGTTACTGCGTTATATGCTTTATGACTGCAATCAGCCCAAAGTGAATTTGGAAAATGAGATTGTATGTGTAGAGTCGTTATTGGAGCTTTTTCAGCTTAAGTTTTCTGAGCCAATTCGGATAACCTTCGAAAAGAACGGTAACTTTAAAGATCGCATGATTGTTCCCAACTTATTTACTCCACTCATTGAGAATGCCTTTAAGCACGGAGATTTTTCAAGCAATAAGAAGGCCTACATGGAAATTGTTTGTACGGTGAGAAGTTCGTACATTTATTTTTCTGTTAAAAATAGCAAGTCGCCCATAACAGAGCCGACAACTTCACCCGGAGGAATAGGTATTGAGAATTTGAAGCGCAGATTTCAGATTAACTACGAACCGGGAGGGCAGTTGCGATTTAAAGAAACCAAAGATTCATTTCAGGCAGCCATGAAGATTCCGTTTTAAAGATTAAATTACACTTTCAAACTAGCTATAATGATAAGAACCTTACTTGTAGATGATGAATTTCCTTCATTGAAAATACTGGAAAATTTCTCGCTTAAATTGGCCGAGTGTGAAATTGTTGGCAAATGTACTTCAGGAACTGAGGCGTTGGAGTTTTTGCAAAAAAATGAAGTAGATTTATTATTCCTAGATATTCAAATGCCCGGCATGACAGGTATTGAAATGTTATCTAAATTAGACAAACGCCCTATCACAGTAATTACAACGGCCAACCACGACAAAGCTTTAGATGCTTATAATTTAGATGTAGTTGATTATTTGGTTAAACCTTTTTCGTTTGATCGATTTCAACGTTCCGTAGAGCGAGCCAAGGCGCAATTGTCCTATAAAAACAGCGATCAAAAGGATTTATTGGAAAAACCGAATTACATCACAGTGAAATCGGATTACAAAGTAGTTAAAATACTTTTGGATGAAATTCGTTATATTGAAGGATTGGGAGAATATGTAAAAATTGTATTGGAGAAAAATTTTGTAGTTACACTCGAAGCGCTTAAAAATTTAGAGAAAACACTACCTGAACAGAATTTCGTCCGTATCCACAAATCATATATCGCCAATACTAAGTTTGTACGAACAATTACCAGCACCTCTGTTACGTTAAAAGACGGTCATGCATTGCCTGTGGGTAAAGTCTACAAAGACGATGTGAAAGCAAAGTTTAAACATTAATTTTTAAAAATATTTTACCTTCGCCTGAAATTTTTCAACGTGGAAATTCTTGTATTGAGTAAAATAGCTAATTTCGCGCAAAATTTTTTGAACATGGCTAAAACAAAAAAAACAACAGCTAAGCAAGCTTCTCCTAAAAAAGGAGCCAAACCTGCCCCTAAGAAAGCCGTAAAAACGGTGGCTAAAAAGGCTATAAAACCTGCTGCTGCAAAAAAAGCAGCTAAACCTGCTCCTAAAAAAGCTGTAGCTAAACCCGTTGCTAAAAAAGTGGTTAAGCCAATTGTGAAGAAAGCAATTAAACCTGCTCCTAAAAAGGTGGTAAAACCAGTTGCAAAAAAAGTGACTAAACCAGCCCCTAAAAAAGTAGTTAAACCGGAAGTAAAAAAAGCTTCCAAACCTACTCCCAAGAGAGCTGTAAAGGTGGTGGCTAAAAAGGCTGCAAAACCAACTCCTAAAAAAGCGGTAAAGCCTACAGTCAAAAAGGTGGCTAAACCTGCTCCTAAAAAAGTAGTTAAGTCGGCTAAACCTGTTGTGAAAAAGACAGTTAAACCTGTTGTTAAAAAATCAGCTCCGGTAAGTGCAAAAAAAGCGGTTAAACCTGCTCCAAAGCCTGTTGCTAAAAAAGTAGTAGTTCCTACAAAACCTGCTGCTAAAAAGGCGGATAAAAAACCAATTGTATTGAAAGAAAAAGCTGTTAAAGCTGCTCCGGTAGTAGAAGTTAAACCGAAGAAGGAAGTTGTTGAAAAACTCCCTAAGGTTAAATTACCGAAACCAAAGAAAGTGATTAAAGAGGAATTGCCTGCAAAAGCATTGATATTTTTGAAGAAACCAGAAGTGAAAGAAGAAACGCCAGCATATAATAAACCTACTCAGTTGCGTTATAGCGATGAGGATTTGAGAGAGTTCAAAGGCATTATTGACAAAAAATTGGAGTCTGCCCGTGAGGAATTAGTGAATTTGAAAAGTTCATTGGAAAATCACACCGATAGTCAAGAAGGCAATAAAGCTTGGAACTTGGAAGAAGGCTCAGATACTTCAGAAATGGAATATTTGATGAACCAGATTTCTCGTCAGAATAAGTTTATTCGCGATTTGGAAATGGCATTGGTACGTGTGGAGAACAAAACGTACGGTATTTGCCGTGTAACAGGGAAATTAATCGATAAGAACCGTTTACGTATTGTCCCTCATGCTACATTAAGCATCGAAGCTAAGCAATCGCGTAAAGGTGACGATCATACTACGCCTAACACATCAAGCTCTGCCCACATGGGTTCAGAAGGTGAAGGTTTCGGTGCAGACGATCATCGTTAATACATGGATAGTCTTGTATTAGCTGATATTCTAACCATTACGTTTACACTCTTTGCGGTGATTGATGTAATTGGTGGCTTGCCGGTTATTATTGGCTTAAAAAGTAAAGAAATAGAATTTAAACCCGCTACAGCTACACTGTTTGCGGGTTTTTTAATGGTTCTATTTCTTTTTGTGGGTGAGCGTTTATTGGCATTAATGGGGGTAGATGTACAATCGTTTGCCGTTGCAGGTTCAATAGTGATTTTCATTTTAGGCATTGAGTTAGTATTGGGCATTAATCTTTTCAAGACAGAAAAAGAAATTGGGAAATCCGGAAGTATAGTGCCGCTTGGATTTCCGCTATTAGCCGGTTCCGGTACGTTGACAACAATTATGTCGCTCCGTTCAGTATACACTATTCCAAATATTTTGGTAGGCATCCTCCTCAATCTACTTTTTGTTTATGTGGTTTTGCGCTCCGTTGATTGGCTCGAAGAAAAAATAGGAGATGCCGTTTTAGCTGCTTTCAAAAAGTTTTTTGGCGTAATACTTATTGCCATTGCGGTTAAAATATTTGTAGCTGCAGTATATATGTTTAAAGTTCCCAACTGATGAATAATCGAAAATTACTTTTTGTTCTGGTCGCACTTTTAGGTGCAATTGCTGTTTGTTTAGGTGCTTTTGGTGCACACGCATTAAAGCCATTTCTCAACGATTATCAAAAGGATATTTATAATAAAGCGGTGTTCTATCAGTTTGTACATGTTTTGGCTGCTTTAGTGGCTTTACTTTCTGCACAACTCTTTTCTCAGAAGGCTTTTCTCTTACCTGCACTTTTGTTCATTTTAGGTATGTTATGCTTTTCCGGCTCTTTATATATTTTAGCCTTGAATCATATTTTGCAGTTTCCATCAGTTTTAATTGGTCCAGTTACTCCGATTGGAGGTGTTTTATTTATTTTCGGATGGGTTACAATGGGGTATCAATTCTATAAAAACGTATAATCACCTCTTGCATTGCGTTGTTTTATCTTGTTTTTAGTTTGATTTCTTCAACAAGAAAATGAATATTTGCCCGCCATCGAAACTATGTTGAGTACCGAACTCTTTTTTAAAATTTTCAAATTTGCGGTTGTAGGGTTTTCTTCATTCCTTATCGACATGGCCGTTACCTATACCGGCAAGGAGAAAATCAGATTAAATCAATATGTTGCGAATACCTGTGGTTTTGTTTGTGCGGCTATTTATAATTTTACCCTCAATCGGTTATGGACCTTCCATAGCCATGATGTAGATGTACAAATGCAAGCCCTAAAGTTTATGGCTTCAATGGCTTTTAGTTTGCTGATTGGGAATCTGATTATTTATGTGTTTAACGAGAAGTTTAAAATCAACTTTTATGTGGCAAAGATTATGTCTATTGCTATCAGTATGATTTGGAATTTTTCCATCAATAGTTTGTTGATTTTTACAAAATAGTCTATACTTTTTTAATGTATTTTACGTTACACCTTAACATATATATGTAAAATGACTACGCATTATAGATGAATAGATACTCTTTTTTATTGCTACTTCTTTTTTCTTTTTCTGGCTTATCGGCACAAACCGAAAGTGTTGTAACACCAATCGATTCGGTTTTAATGAAGCGCTTTCAATCCAAAGACATAAATGTGATTTTAGGTATTCCTCCCGTGTTCAACGTTCTGGAATGTCAATTTTTATTTTCTAGTAAAGGGAATCTCTATTGTTCATCCTATTCAGCGCCTACAAAAATATATACGCCAAATTTCAATCAACTTCAAGGTTTTTTGAAAGCAGGAAAAAAGGGCGACCGAATCATATTCAGTGAGATAATAGTATTGAAAGGCGATCGGAAGATGAAGTTAATTAGTCAGATGTACTCGTTTCAGTAACATTCATTTGTCTCCACTACATGTTGAATTAAAACAAAAACGGCCACCCAAAGGTAGCCGTTCTCTATTTTTTCAAAGCAAATGATTACATCATTCCGCCCATGCCACCCGGCATTCCACCACCCATGGCAGCGCTCATATCGGGTTTATCGCTTGGTTTGTCGGCAATAACGGCCTCAGTAGTTAACAACATAGCTGCGATAGACGCTGCATTTTCCAATGCAATACGCGATACCTTAGCCGGGTCAATAACACCTGCTTTTTTCAAATCTTCATATACATCAGTTCTTGCATTGTAACCGAAGTCAACACCTTTGCCTTCTTTCACTTTCAACACAACAATAGATCCTTCTACCCCTGCATTTTCAGCAATCTGACGCAATGGCTCTTCAATCGCTCTGCGAACAATAGCGATACCTGTGTTCTCGTCATCGTTTAGCCCTTTCAATGTATCCAATACTGCTTGTGCTCTGATGAAAGCTGCACCTCCACCTGGAACAATTCCTTCTTGGATTGCTGCTCTAGTTGCATGCAATGCATCATCCACACGGTCTTTTTTCTCTTTCATTTCAACTTCAGTAGCTGCTCCAACATAAATTACAGCAACACCTCCGCTCAATTTCGCCAAACGCTCTTGCAATTTCTCGCGATCGTAATCTGAAGTTGTTTTCTCGATTTGTGCTTTAATTTCGTTGATTCTCGCTACGATTTGTGCTTTCTCGCCTGTACCGTTAACAATAGTAGTATTGTCTTTGTCGATAACGATTTTTTCCGTCTGACCTAAGTACGACAAATCAGCATTTTCCAATTTGTAGCCTTGCTCTTCGCTGATGCAAATTCCACCCGTTAGAATAGCGATGTCTTTCAACATTTCTTTTCTTCTATCGCCAAAGCCAGGAGCTTTAACAGCAGCAATTTTCAATGTTCCTCTCAATTTGTTCACTACCAATGTAGCTAAAGCACTGCTTTCTACATCTTCAGCAATAATCAACAACGGACGACCGGTTTGTGCCGTTTTCTCCAATACCGGCAAGATTTCCGGAAGGTTAGAGATTTTTTTGTCGGTGATTAAAATGAATGGATTCTCCAATTCACACTCCATCGTTTCAGAGTTTGTTACGAAGTATGGCGACAGATAACCTCTGTCGAACTGCATACCTTCTACAATTTTCACTTCTGTTGAAGTTCCTTTTGCTTCTTCTACTGTGATAACACCTTCCGTAGTTACTTTAGCCATTGCATCAGCAATCATTTTTCCGATTTCAGCATCGTTGTTGGCTGAAATAGAAGCAACTTGCTCAATTTTGTTGCTATCGGTACCTACTTTCTCTGCAATCGATTTCAAGTGCTCCACAACCGCATGAACCGCTTTGTCGATACCACGTTTCAAATCCATTGGGTTAGCGCCTGATGCCAAAGCTTTTAAGCCCGGACCAACAATAGCTTGCGCCAAAACGGTAGCCGTAGTTGTTCCATCACCAGCCATATCAGCCGTTTTAGACGCTACTTCTTTCGTTAATTGCGCTCCCATATTTTCGATCACATCTTCCAATTCGATTTCTTTTGCTACACTCACACCGTCTTTGGTGATAGTAGGCGCTCCGAATTTTCTGTCGATGATCACGTTTCGTCCTTTAGGACCTAAAGTTACTTTCACGGCATTCGCCAATTTGTCAACGCCAGCTTTAAGCTTATCGCGTGCCTCTTTTTCGAAGATGATTTGTTTTGCCATTTTTATTTACTGTTTATTATTTAAGAATGAATGTTGGTTAGATTAAACGATAGCGAAAATATCGGATTCGCGCATCATCAAATATTCAACGCCATCGATAGTGATTTCCGTTCCTGAATATTTGCCATACAAAATAGTATCACCTACTTTAACTGTAGTTGGTTCGTCTTTTTTACCCGGACCTACAGCTACAACTGTACCTCTTTGTGGTTTCTCTTTAGCGGTATCAGGAATAATAATTCCGCTCGCTGTTTTAGTTTCTGCTTCTGCTGCTTTTACCACTACTCGGTCTGCAAGTGGTTTAATGTTTACATCTGCCATAGTTTTTTGGATATAAGTTTGTTTAGTAAAAATTGTTTTACGAGCCAAATGAAGCATATTTTGTGCCACCGCAGAAATCCTTTCATTTTGGCAGAAAAAATGACAATTGCCTTGAAATTTCAAAAAGGAGAAAGACAAGTTGACATTCCTGTCATTAGAATTCAGACAAATCAGAAATTCCGTTAGGTGAAGAAGAATCTTTTCTTTACTTTGTCATCGTAAATTTTACTGTTCTTCCGCTAAACTTTAAAACCGTTATGAAGTACTTCTTTTTTGTGATTGGCTTGCTCGGAATGCTCACTTTTTCTTCATGTAAGAAGTGTTTTACTTGTTCAAATATCTGCGAATATTGCGAATTGAAAGATAATACCGGGGCCGTGTTACAAAGCAAAACGCTGTGTTCCGACTCTACAACCCCTGATAAATATGCCAATAATTTAGCACGAAAAGATTCTTTGATTGGTCGTGGTTTTGTGTGTACATCCACAACATCAACCTCTGTGAAAGATTTTTGTTCTAACAGCGCAGCAACCGATCAATATACCGAGTACTATAACGACAAACAATTCACCTGCAAACAAAAGTAATATGGAACTGTTGAATAAAGAAGGAGAGGAGGTGCCTAATGTGGTGACGATTCGCCCGAACGGCCCTGTGGTGATTACAGGTAATTTTACTATTATCGATGAGGAGGGTAAGGAGTTGGAAAAGCGCGAACGACTTTCGGTTTGCCGATGCGGTTTAAGTAAAAATATGCCGTTCTGTGATGGAGCACATAAAGTTGTAGCTCGTTAATTATAGCTAAAGGCTCGTTCACTTTTTTCAAAAAAATATATTTTGGTGTAGTCAATAAACAGTCACCACAACCCATGAAAAGAATAGTCATTCTTGTTTTCTTTCTTTTTCCGATGCTTTCGCGGGCTTCCTATTTGTTGATTCCTATGGATGAAGCGCAGAAAAATCACTTAAAGGCGTACGGTATAGCTTATTGGTTATTAAAGACTTATAATCAGGAAGTAGATTGGCTATTGAACTATCGTGGAGGAAGTTTTGCTGTGAAGTACGATCGCAATTTTGAAAGTGAATGTGGTATACGGGGCGTTTCCTATGAAGTCATTGCCGATGGCCAATACACCGGAATTCTGAATGAAATTGCCAATCCGGAAGTAAACATGGAATTGGTGAAATTGGAAAAAGCACCGCGTATGGCGGTGTATTCCCCAAAAGCTTTACAACCATGGGACGATGCCGTTACTATGGTATTGAGTTATGCCGAAATTCCGTACGATGTAATTTATGATGATGAAGTTTTGGATGAAAAACTAGCCCAATACGATTGGTTGCATTTACATCACGAAGATTTTACGGGACAATATGGTAAGTTTTACGCTTCCTATTCACAAGCGCAATGGTATAAAGGGCAGGTGGCCGAATTGGAAGAAATCGCCAAACGCAGAGGTTTCGATAAAGTGTCGAAGTTGAAATTAGCGGTGTGCAAGAAAATCAAGGATTTTGTTGGTGGTGGAGGCTTTATGTTTGCTATGTGTAGTGCAACCGATTCTTACGATATAGCCTTAGATGCCGAAGTAACAGACATTTGCGATGTTATGTACGACCACGATGGCCAATCGCCCAATGCGCAAAAGGAATTGGATTTTTCGAAGGGGTTTGCCTTTGAAAACTATCATTTGCATACTAACCCTATGGAGTACGAATATTCCGACATTGATGCCAATGTTGGACGACAAGTGCAGAAAGATTTAGATTACTTCAATTTGTTTGATTTCTCGGCCAAATGGGATCAAATTCCGGCCATGTTAACGCAATGTCACACTAAAGTGGTTAAAGGCTTCATGGGACAAACAACCGCTTTCAACAAGAATTTCATCAAGAAAAGCGTGTTAATTATGGGACAAAATAAATCGGCTAATGAAGCGCGGTATGTACATGGTGAATATGGAAAAGGGATGTGGACCTTTTACGGTGGACACGATCCGGAAGATTATCAGCATTTAGTGGGCGACCCTAAAACCGATTTGAATTTACACCCAAATTCGCCCGGGTATCGTTTGATTTTGAATAATGTGTTGTTTCCAGCTGCGAAAAAGAAAAAACAGAAGACTTAATATTTGTGATCTAATACCAAACCATGAGCAAAGAAAAAATTGTAGGCGTGATTGGTGCCGGAAGCTTCGGTACAGCGGTATCGAATCTTTTAGCTGAAAACACTAAAGTGTATTTGTATGAACGAAACCCTGGAGTTCGTGAACGTATGGCCCGAGATGGGGTGAATCGCAATCATGTGATGCATCCAAACATTACGGTAACTGATTCGTTTGAGGAAATGGCTGAAAAATCGTGTATGCTATTTCCGGTAGTTCCTTCGGCTTCGTTTAAGCAAATGATTATTGATTTGTCGCCTTATTTACGTCCCGATCATTTGATGATTCATGCCACCAAAGGCTTACACTGTGAGTTTGATATCGATACCATTGATGCAAAAGATGTGAATTTGAAGAACATCAAAACCATGTCAGAGATTATTCAACAAGAAACGGCTATTGTGCGTATTGGTTGTATTGCCGGCCCCAATTTGGCTGCAGAATTAGCCGAACATCAACCGGCCGGAACGGTTATTGCCAGTAGGTTTGACGAGGTAATTCGCGAAGGGAAATCGGTGTTGCAAAGCGATAGATTTCAAGTGTTTGGCAACAAAGATTTATTGGGTATTGAATTAGCCGGTGTATTGAAGAATTATATTGCTTTGGCTTCAGGGGCATTATCGGGTGTTGGTTATGGCGAGAATACTAGAGCATTATTAATCACCCGAGGAATGGGAGAGATGATACGTATTGGTAAGGCATTAGGAGCGGATAAACGCGCCTTTTTAGGTATTGCCGGTATTGGCGATTTAATTGCTACTTGTGCTTCACCAAAATCGAGAAACTATACTGTAGGTTTTCGAATTGCAAAAGGGGAGACTTTGGAAGAAGTCTTAGCCTCCATGAGTGAAGTCGCTGAAGGGGTTCGTACACTTAAGATTTGTAAACTCATTGTTGACCATATCGGGGCAAATGCTCCACTGCTTCAAGTTTTATACTCTGTGTTTTTCGAAGGGTTGAAAATGGAGAAAGCTATAACGTATTTGATGCGTTATCCAGTTGGACAAGACGCAGAATATCTCGATTTATAGAAGTTGTTATTAGGCATTCACTAATGGAAATGCTTCACCTTCTGTTTTTCCATATCTGAAGAAAAATGAAATATAGAGTAGTGAAGCTCCAATTAGAAGCAGCGTGAGAATGCTTACCCAACCAATAAGTGTTATTAAATCGTGTTGATATAGTACTATTACAAATGTTGCTCCCATCAACAATAATCGTCCTATCTCTGTGAAAATGGCCCAAGGTTTAGCTTCTAATACACCATACCAACTGTATATCATCAACATTATTTCTGCCGAAAATAAAATACGATCGAATACAGAAAGGGCATTTTGCTGATTGATGGTAAAATACATAAACACTAAACCAAGCAGTAACTGGAAAATTAAGTAGGGTTTACTGAAGGCGAATTGTTTGCTTGTCCATTTTGTTTGTTCCTCTAAATCATATCCGATTCGTTGCGTTAAGTCGGTTTGTTCTAAACCTCTTGGCCGCCAAGTGAGTGGCATAAACCAAATCTTTAGTTTGTCTACTAAGTACGGAGCTGCAATGGCATCATCGATTAACTGTTTCCAGTATTGGATGTTGATGTAAAATGGATCCCAAGTTCGTGGAGGGTGGGTGAGACCATAGCACACCGGTTTTTCTTCTTTGGCGAAAGTGCCGAATATTCTATCCCAAATAATAAGAAACTCAGAAAAGTTTTTGTCGATATATTCCGGATTAACACCATGATGTACGCGATGATGTGATGGCGTTACAAATATTTTTTCTATCCAACCCAGTTTATTGATAAGCTGAGTATGATGCCAATAAGCTATGAACAAATGGATAGCAGCCATGCTGTAAATCATCTCCGGTGAAAATCCGAACACTACTAAAACCCAATCAAAAAATAGAAACTGAAAGATACGCTGGGTGAAACTTGCTCTTAGACCAACACTTAGGTTCAACTCCTCACTGCTGTGATGGGGCATATGTGCAGCCCAAAAGATATGTAATGTGTGCCCTGTTCTGTGAAACCAATAAAATACAAAGTCTTGTATTACTAACAAGATGAGCAAGAAATACCACGTATTAGGAACTTTCCAAGGGATATATTGATAGATGAATCCGTAGAATTTGAATACAAAAAAGGCTACCCCTAAATTTACACATTGGTTGCCTATGCCGGTCCCGAGATTAGTGATAGTATCTTGAAAACTATAAATGCCGTTTTGTTTGTAGACTGAGTATCCTATTTCGAGTAAAAGCAACAGTAGCACCAATGGTGTGATGAACGCATAAATATTCATATCCGGTTTTTAGGTTACGACTAACATAATGAATGTTTTGCTAAAAGCGAAATGGGTATTTTACAAGGAGCGATTGCCTAAATTGCTTTCCGCTAATTTATCGAAATAAGGCGACTGAAAAACACTCTTAATAATTTGCGTGTGGCGCATGTTATGAATATCTGTTCCGGCAAATTCAATCATATTGTTATCTATTAATCGTTCGGCATATGATTGGGCATTTTTGCCATACAAACCGATAAGTGAACCAAGATTAATTTGAAATAAAATACCAGAATCGCGTAATTCTTTATAGTCTTCTAAAGAGGATTGATAGAAGAAAGGATAACGTTCGGGATGAGCCAAAATCACTTTGTAGCCGGCACTTCGCAACTCAAAGAACAGTTTGGTCATATTCATAGGCTTAATGTAGTAGGAAAGCTCGACTAATACATGATTATCGCCAAAGGTTATAAGTTCCTTGTTTCTAATCTTTTGAAAAATCCCTTCGTCTAAATAGTATTCTGCAGTAGCGTCAAAGTGGATATTGATATTACGTTTTGAAAGTTCATTGCGAATTTCATCTCTCCCTTTTAAGATAATTTCAGGCGTATTCACATAACCATCTAACATTACATGAGGGGAAGTAATTATTTTTGAATAGCCTATTTCAGCGAGTTGTTCAATAATTGCAATGGATTCATCAATTGTTTTTACTCCATCATCAATTCCGGGTATCAAGTGCGAGTGCATATCCGTTTTCAACCATGAAAAATCTTTAATGGTCGATTCCTTTGGTTTACCGCTAAAGAGTTTTGAAAAAAACGACATTATTGTTTATTGTACTTCTCCACAAAAAATTGTACGGTAATATCTAGTCCTTTTTTAAAGTCAAATTTAGGGTCGTATTCTAAAAGAGCTTCTGCTTTAGAAATGTCGGCCAAGGAATTACGAATGTCTCCTGCTCTTGCATCGCGATGAATGCATTTATGATCGCTGTTTAAATATGCAGCAATTGCATTGTACAAGAAATTTACAGAAAAATTATTTCCACAAGCAATATTAAATAGTTGTCCTTTGGCTTTCTCATTTTGCGTAAGCATTGCTCGAACATTGGCTTGTACGGCATTCTCTACAAACGTGAAATCGCGTGTTTGTTCACCATCGCCATCAATATACACAGGTTCCCGTTTCATGATTTTATCTACGAAAATGGGAATTACTGCAGCATACATGCCTGCCGGATCTTGCCGTGGTCCGAAAATGTTGAAGTAACGCAAACCAATAATGTTCATAGCATAAGCCTTAGAAAATACAGCTGCATACAATTCGTTTGCATACTTAGACACGGCATAAGGCGATAGTTGGTTGCCAATTTTTAATTCTACTTTTGGAAGTGATTGTTCATCGCCATAAACCGATGACGAAGAAGCATAAACAAACTGCTTTACACCGGCATCTTTAGCTGCAGTGAGCATATTCACAAAGCCTCCTACGTTGATTTCATTCGTTCGGTAGGGTTCTTTTAAAGAGCGAGGAACAGAGCCTAGAGCAGCTTGATGTGAAACATAATCAATACCTTCACAAGCTTTTCTACATGTTTCTAGATCGGTTATACTGCCTTCAATAACTTCAAAATTGGGCAACGAAAGAAAGGGCTCAATATTCTTTTTTGAGCTAGTAGTATAGTTATCTAACACCCGAACCTTACCGGCATTGTACTTCAATAGGTACTCCACGATATTGGAGCCAATAAACCCGGACCCTCCTGTTACGAGGAATGAAAACGCTGATAAATCGGATGTATGATAACTGTTTTCGTACATGTTATCGGTTATATTGTTGATTGTAATACTGCTGATAGTTTCCACTGGTAACACTTTCCAACCATTGGTTGTTCGCTAAGTACCAATCAACGGTTTTTTCTAAACCTTCTTCGAATTGAAGAGATGGTTTCCAACCAAGGTCGTTTTGTAATTTGGTAGAATCTATAGCATAACGCAAATCGTGACCGGCACGATCCTTTACAAATGTGATAAGTTGTTCGTTTGTTCCTTCAGCTCTACCGAGTTTTTTATCCATGATTTTACATAACAAGCGAATAACATCAATGTTCGTCCATTCGTTATGTCCTCCAATATTATAGGTCGAACCATCGTTTGCCTGATGATAAATAACATCAATTGCCCGTGCATGATCCACTACATATAACCAATCGCGAACGTTTTCACCTTTTCCGTAGATTGGAAGCGGTTTATTGTTTTTGATGTTATTAATACAAAGCGGAATCAATTTTTCAGGGAAATGATTTGGACCGTAATTGTTTGAACAGTTCGATATAACAGCCGGCAAATTATAAGTATCGTGGTATGCTCTAACAAAGTGATCGGAACTGGCTTTTGATGCAGAATACGGACTGTGCGGATCATATGCAGTTGTTTCGGTGAACATACCTTCTTCGCCTAAAGCGCCATATACTTCATCGGTTGAAACGTGATAAAAACGTTTGCCATCTACTTTATTGTCTTTGTTGCATCCCCAAAGGGTTCTGGCTGCATTTAATAAGTTAACAGTGCCAATTACGTTTGTAATCACAAACTCCATAGGATTGCTAATCGAGCGATCTACATGGCTTTCTGCTGCTAAATGAATGACACCCTCAAATTGATGGGTAGTAAACAATTCATTAATGAACGTGGCATCTGCTATATCCCCTTTAACGAAAGTATAATTAGGCGATTGATCGATATCGCTCAAGTTTTCTAAGTTCCCGGCATAGGTTAACTTATCCAAATTGATAATATGATAGTTTGGGTATTTCGTAACAAATAGTCTAACTACGTGAGACCCAATAAAACCGGCACCTCCGGTGATAAGGATTTTTTTTGTGAATTCCATAATTATAACGACCAGTAGTTTAAGTTTCCAATCTTCTTTCGCAAGTCTCCTTTTACATCCACAATTATTCCCTCTTCTTTCAATATTGATCTAAAGAAAGCTTCATCGTATGTTGCGAATTGATCGTGATTTACGGCAACAATTACAGCATCATACTCTTTTCCCACTTCTTTGGTTAATGAAACTCCATATTCGTGAACGAATTCTTCGTTATCGGCATACGGATCAAACACTTCAACATTCACTGAATAGGTTTGCAATTCTTTGATAACGTCTACCACTTTTGAATTTCTGATATCTGTTACGTTTTCTTTGAACGTGGCTCCCATAACTAAAACTCTGGTGTGTGCCACTTGTTTATCTTGCTTGATGAGTTGCTGTACTAATTTCTTAGAAATAATAGCTCCCATAGAGTCATTAATCTTTCTTCCGGCCAATATCATCTCAGGTTTGAATCCAAGCTGATTGGCTTTATAGGTAAGATAATAAGGATCAACGCCAATACAGTGTCCGCCTACTAATCCAGGGAAGAATTTCAAGAAGTTCCATTTTGTTCCTGCAGCTTCCAATACTTCATATGTATTGATGCCCATTTTATCGAAGATACAGCTTAACTCGTTCATCAACGCGATATTCACATCACGTTGCGTGTTTTCAATGATTTTAGCGGCTTCGGCAACTTTAATGCAACTCGCACGGTGGGTTCCTGCCGTTACAATAATTTCATAGGTTCTAGCAATCACATCCAACGATTCTGCATCACATCCAGAAACAACTTTCAAGATTTTGGTAATCGTATGTTCTTTGTCGCCAGGATTAATTCGCTCCGGTGAATAGCCTAGTTTAAAATCAACACCCATTTTTAATCCCGATAGCTCTTCTAAAATCGGTAAACAATCCTCTTCTGTGCAACCCGGATAAACAGTGGATTCATAAACCACATAGTCGCCTTTTTTCAATACATGTCCAATGGTTTTTGATGCCGATTGTACAGGCTTCAAATCCGGAACGTTATGAGAATCAACAGGCGTAGGCACAGCAACAATAAAAAAATTGGCTTCCTTAAGTTCTTCTAATTTATTAGTGAAGAATATATCGCAACCGTCAAAAGCTTCTTTCTCTAATTCGTTACTCGGATCGATGCCATTACGCATCATCTCTACGCGTTTTTCGTTAATATCGAATCCGATTACCTTTACTTTCTTTGCAAATTCTAAGGCAATGGGTAACCCCACATAACCCAAACCGATAACGGCTAATTTTTTCTCTTTATTTAGTAATTGCTCTACCATATTAATTTATTTTTGAAACCTTGTTATTTTCTAATTTATACTCTTGATTGCTTTCCGGACAAACTGCCATCCCGTTGTTGTCAAATTTTAATTTGTGTCCGAATTCACTCATCCATCCGGTTTGTCGGGCGGGGTTTCCAACTAAGAGGGCATAGGCAGGAACTGATTTTGTGACAACTGCACCTGCACCAATAAAAGCAAATTCGCCAATATCGTTGCCACATACAATTGTAGCATTAGCGCCAATGGAGGCTCCTTTTTTTACGGTTGTTTTGGCATATTCACTTTTTCTGTTCACAGCGCTCCTAGGGTTAATTACATTTGTGAACACCATGGAAGGACCTAAAAAAACATCATCTTCGCAGATAACTCCTGTGTAAATGGACACGTTATTTTGCACTTTTACATTTCGTCCGAGTGTTACATTCGGTGAAATCACAACATTTTGTCCAATGTTACAGTTTTCGCCTAATGAACAATTCGGCATTATATGGCTGAAATGCCATATTTTTGTGCCTTTTCCAATGGAACAGCCTTCATCAATATAGGCTGATTCATGTGCAAAAAAATCTTTTTCAGTACTCATGATTGTTCAAATTTTGGACTTTTAAACCATTCCTCCTGAGGCAAATTTTTAAAATAGTCGTAGGTGATTTTCAAACCTTCCGCTCTGGTAACTTTAGGTTCCCAACCTAAAATAGATTTTGCCTTGGTAATATCCGGCCGTCTTTGCTTAGGATCATCCGTTGGTAAAGGCTTACTAATTAATTTTTGATTTGCACCGGTTAATTTTAAAATTTCTTCTCCGAACTCACGAATGGTGATTTCATCCGGATTACCTATGTTCATGGGTTGTGCGTAGTCACTCATTAATAAACGATAGATACCTTCCACTAAATCGGCTACGTAACAAAACGAACGAGTTTGCGAACCATCACCAAACATGGTTAAGTCTTCTCCGCGTAGCGCTTGACCAATAAATGCAGGTAACACACGACCGTCATTTAAACGCATACGAGGTCCATAAGTATTGAATATTCGAACAATTCTTGTTTCAACTCCATGAAATGTATGATAGGCCATGGTAATTGCTTCTTGAAAACGCTTGGCTTCATCGTAAACACCTCGTGGTCCTACCGGATTTACATTGCCCCAATATTCTTCGGGTTGTGGGTGGACTGAAGGGTCGCCATACACTTCAGAAGTAGAGGCAACAATAATTCTTGCCTTTTTAGCTTTAGCGAGACCTAACAAATTGTGTGTGCCTAATGATCCTACTTTAAGGGTTTGTATTGGAATTTTTAGATAGTCGATAGGTGAAGCAGGCGAAGCAAAATGAAGGATGTAATCTAAATGCCCCGGTACATGCACAAACTTCGAAACATCGTGATGATAAAATTCGAAATTTTCGAGTTTAAAGAGATGTTCTATGTTTTTCAAATCTCCTGTAATGAGATTATCCATAGCAATCACATGCATATCTTCTTTGATGAATCGGTCACAAAGATGAGATCCTAAAAAACCTGCTGCTCCTGTAATTAAAACGCGCTTTCTTTGCATAACTAAATATTTTAACCGAT
>CAYNMP010000035.1:0-24141 GCA_964398475.1 uncultured Chitinophagaceae bacterium
ACATTCAAATTTTCGATACAAGAACAGAGGCAATTATTGACAATAAATTCGATAGTATAAACCCAAACGGTTTTGCTCCTCGTTCTGCCTTTGAGGATAGCAATCGAAACATCTTTATTTCTTCAGAGGATATAATTTGCTCAATTGCTCCGGATCGCACCATTCGTAAATGGAAATATAATTTCAAATTTGAAAGACCGAAGATGGATACTGCCACTAAGGTGAGTGCCGACTCAGTGGGAAATATTATAGTTTCTGTAAATAGGATACCCATTATCGCTCCAAACTATTACTACGGACCTACTGTATTCGATAGTCAAACTTCTTTAATATATGCATCCGACAGTAGAGGGGTATTTTTGTTGCAACCATCCGATTTGGGAATTTTTGACGTAAAAGCACTGCTGTTTACACCCATTGGATTTGACAAAGGTATAGACGAGTATCATATTGGTGTATCGCTTAAAGAAATGGTATTGTCAACGAAGAAAGAAATACTCTATTTGAGCATCCACGGTGAATTGGGTTATTATTACAAAAACCGCTTGGTGTTGTTCAAATAAAATGCGGCATGCTCACGATCAGGAAAAAACACACAACAGCACTGTAATTTACAATGAAACGAAATGCCCCGCGAGGGATTGTAGCGGAAATCCTTTTCCCGCTTCAGAGCGGGATAAGATTGCAGCGGAAAGCCCGACCCGGCTGCTTAGCGGGGACGCGGCCAAAAAAATTATGCGTTACGCTTGGCTAATTTTTCTTTGTAAAACGCTTTGGTGGCGGCATACATGGTGCGGTCGATTTCGGCAATTACTTTACCATCTTTATTGAGCCAGTTCACATGCAGCATAAAATCGATTTCTCCTTTTTGCTCCACTTGCGTTTTGATATCGGCCACCTGTTCTTCGGAGAGTAAAAACTTGGCGTAGATGCGCTCGGTACCGGGGCGTTTGAAACGAATGGCTGCTGCTTTGTCCCACACCACAAAATCTTTTCCGAAAATTTTCGAGAGCATAATCATGTAAAACGAATCGGCCGCGCTGAACAAACTGCCGCCATAAATGGTGCCTACATAATTGCGGCTCCACATGTTGATGCCCAAACGAATATGCACTTCGTGCCAATCGCTCGACATAAAAATGATTTTCACGCCTGTGCCAAAAATCACCGGAAAGCAGTTCATGCCCCATCGAAATAATTTCGACTGGCGACTCTCCTTGCGTTGGGTTTGTAAAAACTCGGGCAACATAAATTACAGCAACTCGTTGATGAGTTGATCTACGCTCAACCCCTCGGCCTCGGCCTTGTAGTTTTTGAATACACGATGACGCAACACGGCTGTAGCAACAGCTTTCACATCTTCAATATCGGGCGAATATTTACCTTTTGCAGCGGCATAACATTTTGCCCCCAACACCAAATATTGCGAAGCACGCGGACCGGCACCCCATGCAATAAAGCTATTCACACGCGGTAAAGAACCTTCGCGATTAGGGCGGGTTTTATTGGTTAATTTCACGGCATATTCCAACACGTTATCGGTGATAGGAATGCGCTTTATCAAATCTTGGAAATACTTAATTTCAGCAGATGTCATCTTTTTGTCTAACGACACTTTTTTGCCTGAAGTAGTTGATTTTACTACATCAATTTCTTCGCTCACCGATGGATAATCCAAATTCAAACTAAACATAAAACGATCGAGCTGTGCCTCCGGCAACGAATACGTTCCTTCTTGCTCGATAGGATTTTGTGTAGCTAAAACAAAGAAAGGCGAAGGCAGTAAATGTTTTTGTCCGGCTACAGTTACACTCCGCTCTTGCATGGCTTCGAGCAATGCCGATTGCGTTTTAGGCGGTGTACGGTTAATTTCATCGGCCAATACAATGTTGCTGAAAATGGGTCCGCGATTAAATTTGAAATTACGAGTCTCGTCTAACAATTCGGTTCCTAAAATATCAGACGGCATCAAATCGGGCGTAAATTGTATACGACTGAACGACAAGTCCAATACCTCCGCAATGGTATGTACCGTAAGGGTTTTCGCCAAACCCGGCACACCAATCAGTAGCGAGTGACCATCGCAAAAAATAGAAATGAGGAGCTTCGATACAATGTCTTCTTGACCCACAATTACTTTTGCAATTTCTTTTTTCAGCTCGGCATATCGTTTAGCAAATGCGTCTAATCCTTCAACGTCTGATGTGTACATGCGTTTAGTTTTATTTAGTTTCTTTAGTCCACTTCTCCAACACAGCACAATCTTTCATTGATTCGTCTATTTTGAAGAAGGTGTTTCCTTTGTGCAACTCAATCCAATTATCCATTTCTTGTTGTTGTTTTTCCGACTTAGCGGCTAGTTGAATTTTGGCATAATCGCGCTCCAAACTGGCTTTGTGAGCAGCAGTTTCCGATTTCAAGAAAATGATGCGGTATCCTTTTTTCATTTCGCCTGTACGTTCTTGCGTAGAGAAATTTAAAACATCGGAATATTGCCCCACTTTCATTTGATCGAGGGTGAAGATTAAGTTTCCATCGATGTCGGCTTTTTCGAATGATGGCACTCCTGTTTTCGGATTCACCATCATACCGCCAATACTTTTGCTGGTCTCGTCTTCAGAGAAATATTTAACGGCTTCACGGAACGTTAGTGAATCTACTTTCAGTTGGTGTGCAATACTATCCATTATTTCTTCCACCCGCAACACATCGCCATTGGTAATTTTGGGCTTAATCAAAATATGACGAAGCTTCAATTTATCGCCACGCTTTTCATCTAATCGGATTAAGTGAAAGCCAAAAGGTGTTTCTACAATTTCGCTCATTTGTCCTTCATTCAATTTGTAGGCTGCGGCTTCGAAATCGGGCACTAACTCGCCTCGCTCAATAATCCCCAAATTCCCACCATCGCTGGCAGAGCCCGGATCATCGGAATACAAAATGGCTTGCAACGAAAAGTCGGCACCGGCTTCAATTTCCTTTTTGATACGCAGTAACTTTTCTTTCGATAAGGCTTTCTGCTCATCGTTTACTTTCGGGAACATCACAATTTGTCCGATTTCTACCTCTTCGTTGAATAAAGGAATACTGTCTTTGGGAATACGATTAAAATATTCTTTTACTTCTTTAGGCGATACCTTCAAACCCGAAAACACTTTGCCACGTACCCGATCCGACAATAATTGATTTTTTACATCTTCTGTAAATTCGTCTTTCAGCTCGGCTGTAGATTTTCCGTAATACGATTCCAACTTTTCTTTAGAACCAAAAAGAGAAGTAAAGTATTTTACTCGTCTGTCGAGTTCCGCATTAATTTCATCTTCTTGCACCACCACTGAATCGAGCGCCCCTTGGGCCAAAAACAACTTTTCCAGTAATAAGTTATCGAGTATGGTGCATTTGATATCAGGCGAAAGTACTTTCTCGGTTTGTTTACTTTGCTCTTGTAGAAAAGCAATTTCAACATCAGATTGGAGGATAATATTTTCACCTACGGTAGCAATAATTCTATCGGCAAGTTCTTTCTGTTGTGCTGCGCCTAATTGGGCCAACACCAGAAAAATGAGTACAAAAAACGTTCTTTTGAAGTGCATTGAGTTAAAATGTGCCGAAAAATAAAAATATTCCCTTTCCCTATACCATAATAATAGCACAATAAATGTGAAAGGAGAAAATAAGGGATTGTTTTCCAATGGCGTGAAGCACGGAATAGAAAGCACAATAGAAATAGACGTCTGATTTTTTGACAAAAAGTACAGAATGGCTTAGGTTTGACGCGAAAACCACAAACAAACCAATTTTGTTTATCCAATTGACAATGAATGAAGTTACACGAAGTTGAACGCAGATCGAATCTGAGTAACGAAGAATTCCGCGAGGAATATCTGAGGAAAGGTAAGCCTGTGGTTTTCACGGATCTGACCAAAGATTGGCCGGCCGTTCAAAAATGGAGTGCTGCCTTTTTCAAGGAAAACTACGGGCATTTGCAGGTGCCGGTGTATAGCAGCAATTACTCTAAACCGGGGAAAGGGTATATGTCGCACGACAAACAAATGAACTTCAAAGAATTTCTGGAAATCACCGAAAAAGGGAATACCGATTTGCGTTTGTTCTTGTATGATATTTTTTCGCCTGCTCCGGAGTTGCGAAATGATATACGGTTCAACGGACCTCTCGCTAAAACAATTAAACGTTTTCCGTTTTGCTTTTTTGGTGGCGAAGGGGCTGAAGTAACCTTGCATTATGATATCGATTGCGCCAACGTTTTCTTATCACAGTTTGTTGGCAATAAACGGGTAATTTTATTTCCGCCATCCGAATCGAAAAAAATATACCACCATCCGTTTACGGTAAAAAGTTTGATTGACCCCGTGCATCCCGATTACGAGAAATTCCCGGCTTTAAAGCATGTGGTAGGATACGAAACCATTTTGAAACACGGAGAAACGATTTTTATGCCATCGCGGTATTGGCATTATATGGAATATCTCGATTTTAGTTTTGGATTGGCTTTGCGCTCGCAAAACGGCATCCACACCCACATTCGAGGTGGATTCAATTTGGCGGCACACTTTTTACTCGACAAAGGATTCAATTTTGCAGTAGGCAACAAATGGCACGATTGGAAGGAACGAAAAGCCTTTGAAAACGCTAAGCCTTTCGAAGTATAACTTACATCAACACCGAACAAGACAAGGGAATAGTTCCTTTTTCTTGCAGCAACTTCACATTCAACTTGGTGTTTTTCACATTGAAAAACTTCAACGCTACCAACGAAGGCATGGTAGTGAGCAATTTATTAAAGCTACAATCGAACACCTCAAGGGCTGTGAGCCCCGACAAATCAGCCTGCAACACTTTAAACTCGTTATAGCTGATATCCATGTTTTCTAATTTCTTCAACTTCGAAAACGATTTTGGGAAAGCCGATAAAAAATTTCTCGCGAGGTTAATTTTCTTGAGACCGGTAATTTTATCGATGCCCTCAGGTATTGTGCGAATAGCATTATAGCTCAAATCGAGTTCCGCTAACTTGGTTAAGTTGAGCAACTCCACCGGAAACACAGAAGCCTTATTCGCTGAAAAGCCCAGCACCACAAGATTAGTAAGCGTGGTTACTTTTTTCAATTCTTCGTTTGGTTTAAGGAAAGGATTATTGTCGGTTTTTAAATTGAGTAAGGTGGTCATGGTATTGATATTGCCTAGAGAGCGCAATTGATTGTTCGTGAGAAACAAAATCTTCAACTTTTTGAATTTGCTGAGCACAGCCGGAAATTCAGATAAGTCGTTACCGGTAAGGTCGATTTTTTCGAGATTCATGCACATGGCCAATTCATCGGGAAGGGCTTTCAGGCCTTGTCCGCGCAAATCCAAAATCCTCACTATCTCCGGTTTGCGCAAGGCATCTTCAATGGATTTAAATGTTTTAGGGGCTTGAGCAAAAGACGTTATCACAGTAATCCATATCAACACAAAAGAAGCAATCGTTTTCATTCCCATAATTTTGCATAAAGCAACAAAAATTCGTCAAATGATATTGCAAAAAAGTTGAACCTGTTTGTGGCGCGTTCCGCTATGCAGCGGAACCGGGCTGTACGCTCCAATCTTTACCTCGAAGACTCGGTAAAGGATTTCCGCTGCCATCCCTCGCGAGGGCATTGTGCATTAAATTGTATGTATCGTTTTGATTTTGCTTGAATTTTAAGAGGCACAAGAACCCCACGCAAAGAGCTGAGCTGTGTAATTGCGCCAGATATGGTTCGGAAGAAATATTTTCGTCATTTCGACCGAGTCAGCGAGTGGAGAAATCTCAGTGGTCATAGATTGAGACTTCTCCTCGGAAGTCGAAGTGACGGTTTCAATTAAATATTTTTCCACCTCTTCTTTGGTTGGTGTTCCGCCACCAACCAAAACTATGCACTACTATTGATGAAGTTAAAAACTTCATTTAGCTAGAATCGCAAGTTAGGCTTTGCTAAACTTGCGATAGCTGTGTAAGATTGAAGATTATAAACTTAAATTGACTTTACCATTTAAAACACCTTTTTCTTTTTAAACCCCTTTAGTTCATAGAAACTTTCTGGAGGAAGTGGGGGAACCATAAGATAAATATTAAATTCCTTTGAGTATGAATCTAAAGTTGCATCACTCCAAATCCTTCGCATCTTAAGTATTGTGAAAATTCGATTGAATTTTTCTTCATTTTTAAAATAACTAGAATCCAATTTCTTAGAAAGATCAGTATTGTTTAACCCATAAATCGTCAAAGTGTTAAACATTCTAATTATTTCTTTTGCACTACTAATTGTTAAGGAATCTCCTTCAATCTTATTATAACTCAATTCCATTTGAGAAAAAGAAATACACTTAAATCCTCTTGGATGTTTCCAACCGACTGGCAATAGCGGTCGTTTTTGTCCAAATGTAATACCGTTAAAAACAATAAAAACAATAAGAAAATAAACTCTCATATAATTATTCTATGTATTCATTCGTCTGATTGTGTAAAATACCAAGAATAATTTTCCTCCTTTGGTTGGTGTTCCGCCACCAACCAAAACTAAGCTTTACTATTGATGAAGTTAAAAACTTCATTTAACTAGAATCGCAAGTTACGATTTGCTAAACCTGCGATAGCGGTGGAACACCAACCTATGGAGCAATTCAAAGCAACTCATTTAATGGGTTGCTTTTTTGTAAAAAACATTAATTTAGAAAAATTTTAATCCCCCTTATGAATTCTACTTTCCCGATTTGCTTGTCAATAATCATTTTAACTTTTCTCAATGTTGAATCGTATGCTCAAAACTTTGTAAAAAATGGAGATTTCGAAAAGTATTTTTGGACTCCTAGTGTTGACGATTTAAATGAATGTGATGGATGGTTTAACCCTGCTATTGTTGGTACTCCTGATTATTTTAATAGAGCAGCTTGTCCTCCTAATTGCAATGGAAGTTATATTTACAACAGTGTTGGTATTCCCGAAAATTGGTTTGGCGACCAAGATGCACATTCTGGTAATGGATATATAGGAATTCACATGTATGACGAAACATACTTACCAACACATTTAAACAGAGAGTATGCTTCTTCTGAACTAAAACAACCACTTGAAGTTGGTGAAAAGTATAGAGTTGAATATTGGGTTAGCTTAGGTGAAAATGGGAAATATTTTGGAACACCTCCACAAATATTATTCAATTTTAGTTTCCCTTATCCGTATAGCGAAGTAATTTATGCTTCCCCTCAAATTTATTCTACATCAGTTATTAACAACACTCTTGATTGGATTAAAATCACACAAGACTTTGTAGCAGATCAACCTTATACGAATTTAACGATTGGAAATTTTTTTGATTCATCCGATTCTCGCTTTGCTATTGAGCCTTTAAACACCGGCAACCATAAGTTAAAGTTGGATTTTTTCATTGATGATATTAGTGTAACCTATGCTCCTCCTCCAAAGCCGAATTTAGGCTCTGATATTATTATGTGTGATAATGAAAAAAGAACATTATCAAGTAATGTAATAGGATATAATTATCTATGGTCAACCGGTGAAAAAAGTAAAAATATTGAAGTAGATAAAGCAGGAACGTATGTTCTTACATTGGAGCACAAAGGACTAACCAATAGCGATACTATCATTGTAACAACAATACCATCTCCCAAAATCAACCTTGGCCTAGATACTGGAATTTGCACGTCTGACTCTATCGATATTACACTAACATCTGAAGAAGGCAGTTACTTTCTTTGGAAACCTTCTGACTCAACAACACAATCTATACACGTGAATATTTATGGCACTTATTCAGTGCATTCACTTCTGGAGAATGGATGTAGTAGCGATGACACTATTCGAATTTACAATAATTGCCCACCTTGCTTTTCTGAATTAAATTTTTTCCCTAACCCTGTGAAAGAACTTTTAAAGATGAGCTTTATTTATAACTACGATAAGCAACAAGTAAAATACCGCTTAATAAGTGATATTGGACAAGTGGTTGTCTCAGATTATGTTGATTTAAAGAAAGGACTGAACAAATTAAATATTGAACTACCTGTTCTGAACACAGGAATTTATTTTCTTGAAATGAACGTTGAGTGTGGAAAAATGAGGTGCCCTATAATGGTGAAGCAGAGTGATTAATTTCGAGTTATTTAGCTGCAACTATTCATTAGGGCGAAGTTACAAGGACGAAAACCACCCAAACTAGCGCAAGAATGCAGCGCTGGTCTTCGGTTGGGGTTCTTGTGCCAAATACTTCAATCATAAATCATTCCATGCATTTTTGCATCAGATGTTGAAATATACCGAAGTAATTTTGAAAAACAATTGTACTTGTTAAGCACAATTTTGCGAGAGGGGGTGCAGTGGAAATCCTCAACGGCTTCTTAGCGGTTGAGATTGCAACGCAACACCCGGCCCCGATTCCTAGAGGGGCTCGCCCAAGTCAAATACCTTTACATCGAGGGAAATCTGTATCTGTATATATTTGCTTAGGACATTGCATAAAACAAAAAAGCCACCTTGCGGTGGCTTTTGCTCCCTCTCTTGGGCTCGAACCAAGGACCCCATGATTAACAGTCATGTGCTCTAACCAGCTGAGCTAAGAAGGAATTTACCCGTTGAACGCCTATTCTTGACAGAATGTTTATTCTTTGGGAGTGCAATAATATAGTTTTGAAATAAAATACACAATATTTGCGCAAAATTTTTTTTATGAGTCTATTAACCGTTGGAACGGTAGCCTTCGATGCCATCGAAACGCCCTTTGGAAAAACCGATAAGATTGTCGGTGGTGCAGCCACTTATATTGCTTGGTCTGCGTCTTATTTCTCGAAATTAATCAATATCGTATCGGTGATTGGTGACGATTTCGATATGAAAGAACTTGAATTGCTTAAAAACGAGAACGGAAGCAATAAAAACCGCGGAAAGGTAGATACTAGAGGTATCGACATTAAAGAAGGGAAAAAGTCGTTCTTCTGGAGTGGCAAGTACCACATGGATATGAATTCCCGCGATACATTAATTACCGATTTGAATGTGTTGATGGAATTCAACCCAATTGTACCGGATGATTATCAATCGAGCGATATTTTGCTGTTGGGCAACATCGATCCTGCTTTACAAATTAAAGTAATGGAGCAATTGCAATCGCGTCCGAAATTAATTGTAATGGACACCATGAACTTCTGGATGGATATTGCTTGGGATAATTTGATTAAAGCCATCAGTATGGTAGATGTATTGACCATCAACGATGCGGAGGCGCGTCAATTGTCGAAAGAACATTCGTTAGTGAAAGCAGCGAAGAAAATCCTCAAAATGGGACCTAAATTTCTTATCATCAAAAAAGGAGAGCATGGTGCATTGTTGTTCCACGATAACAACGTGTTCTTCGCACCGGCATTGCCATTGGAAGATGTGTTCGACCCAACCGGAGCAGGCGATACATTTGCAGGCGGATTCTGCGGATTCTTGGATAAAACAAGAGATATCTCTTTCGATAACATGAAACGTGCGATTATCTACGGTTCAGCTATGGCTTCATTCTGTGTTGAAAAATTCGGAACAGAGCGTTTGAAAGAATTATCGCACAAAGATATTGAGCAACGCGTGCAAGACTTTATCGACTTAGTACAATTCGATATTGAGATCGAAGATTAAATAATTTCAAACCCATAGTGAAGGGCTTTGTTGGAAACAGCAAAGCTCTTTTTTATTTGCCTGTAGGTTTTGTTGCCGGTTGAGGCTTAGGTGCAGGTGCAGCAGCTTGCTTGTTTTGGGCTAATGCCGCTAAATTACCTTGGGCAAGTGCAAAATCAGGGAATAATTTCAATGCGGTTTCGAATTGCAATTTAGCTACTTCGGGCTGATTTAAATCCATTGCTATAATGCCTTTTACATTGAAGGCTGCAGCACGTAGCGGCACTTTCTGGCTACCGCCTTTCATTGCAATACTGGCTTCTAATTTTTCCGATTCCGCATTGGCAATGATTTGATCACAAGAAATAACAGATTCGCCATAGCGTTTCAATTGATACTGTAATGTAGCAATCTGGTAAAGCGAATACAAATCCGGTTTTTGTTTATACAAGTTTTCATAATCGGCTAAGGCTTCTTTTGATGCTCCTAATGATTGCTTTGAAATGGCGGCCATTTCCAGCATATCTAAACGTTTTGGATTGTCTTTATATATCTCTTCAGCTATTATATTGGCTTGAAAATAACGCTCGCCCGAAAAATATATCAAGGCTAAAGAGTCTTTTAAATCTTTGCGTTCCGGCTTAATGGCGATTGCAGTATAAAGCGATGTAATGGCGCTTTGTAAATCGTAATACTTCAACGAAGTTTTATACACTTCCAATTGTACATTAAATGCATCTTGGGCTTGAGTAGCCGCAATTGCCATTACAGCAAAAAAAACTAAAACAATTTTTCTCATCACTATTCGAATTTAAACCTTTAACGAATATACTGTTTCATTTGTAAATTAACATCCAATGCCTGAGATTGAGCAACAGCGGCAAAATCTTCGCCACCCGAAGCATAAATAATTTGTCGGGTTGAATTAATCAACAAGCCGAAATCATCGTTCATTCCGTTGGCGCAAACTTGATGTAAATCCCCACCCTGAGCACCAACACCGGGAACGAGGAAGAAATGTTCTTTCGCAATACTGCGGATTTCTTTGAACTTTTCCGGATGGGTTGCCCCAATCACAAACATCAAATTTTCAGGCGTTCCCCATTGTTGTGTTTTCGTAATCACATGCTCATACAAGAATTGATCTTCGCTTCTCAACATTTGAAAATCGTTAGAACCTTTGTTAGAGGTGAGGCCTAATACAATTACCCATTTGCCTTTGTATCCCAAAAATGGAGTTACACTGTCTTCTCCCATATAAGGAGCAACAGTAACGGCATCAAAATCCATATGTTCGAAAAATGTACGGGCATACATTTTTGAAGTGTTGCCAATATCGCCACGTTTAGCATCAGCAATCAAAAAAATGGGCTTTTTTAAACTGCGAATATATTCCACAGTTTTCTCTAATGCTATCCATCCCTTTGTTCCGAAAGCTTCATAGAATGCTATGTTTGGCTTATAGGCCACACAATGATCGATTGTTGCATCAACAATTTGTTTATTGAATTCGAAAACCGGATCAGCCGTATGCAATAAGTGTTTTGGAATTAAATGTAGGTCGGTATCCAACCCTACACAAAGCATGGTGTTTCGTTGGCGAATCAATGCAATTAGTTCAGCGCGATTCATAGTTTACGGTTTATGAACGAAGAATTCAGTATATCTATTAAAAGGTATCGTGCTCCGGGAAGAAATTAACCGGAATAATTTTCTTCACCTCCGGCACTTGTTGTAACACTACGCTTTCAATGCCCGATTTAAAGGTCATGTAACTTTGCGGACAAGTACCACAAGAGCCTATCAGTCGAATTTTCAGCGTCATTTCATCATCCAACTCCACAATTTCTACATTGCCCCCATCGTCTCGCAAATACGGACGAGAAGTATCCAATGCCGCTTCAATTCGCAATAAAATGTCTTCCGTTGCACTCATGTTGGCGAAAGTAAGATTAATCTGTTACATCTTCGGAAATTAATCCGAATCGAACTAATTCCGTTGCCGCAAAAGCACTCTGCTCCACGCGAATCAAAAAAGTCTTTTCATCAAAATTGGCTGAAGTATTCCAATTAATAGCCGTTTCGTGTATCAACTGCATGAACTCGTAGCGTGTAGTAGTGCCGTCATCATCCAACAACAAGGGATAATTTTTGATATAGAACACAATTTCGTTGGCCTTAACCCACGATAAATCATTTAAACAATCGTATAGTGCATCCAAATTCTTTCCGAAGTAATCGGGCAAGTGAAAAGCACTCTCCAATTGTTCGTACAACATTTCTTCGGTTTGCGATGCTTTCCCGTCTATTGCTGCCACAAAAGCGCCCGGAAATAACTTTTCGATCTTTTGATCGCCTGAAACTAACGCTACCACTTCCATTTATTCTATTCTTTTGAAGGTTCTGTAATGATCGTTGGTGTAATAAGCCGACTTGTCTTTGCCGGTGATTAATCGCTCTGCACCTCTGTTTTGTCCGTTTACTTTTGGATTGACATCCCACTCATTATACGTTGTATTCTCAGGTAAACGATGTTCCCTATTCTGAAATACTCTTCCGCCTACATAACCCTCAGGCGCTTCGCCATGGGCTTTCACATAGTTCAGCACCTCTATAACTTTTTGTGGAACGTCTGTATTTCGCTCGGCTTGAACTTCAGCAGGTTCAGTAGCTTGAACGGTTTGTTGTTGTTCCGTTTTAGGGGCAACAACTGTTTCCGTTTTTGTACCTGATCGCCCAAACCAAAATGCAGCAAAAGCCACAAGCAATAGAACGAGGAGATATTTATAATTGAGCTTCATTTAAGATAAATGATTTATTGATTTAAGATTTTGGGCAACACACATTAATCGGCTAACAAGGCTTTCTCTGCTTTTTTAGCATTCACAATGGCAATTTGCTGTGCCACATTAATCGCTAAATCTTCAAAGGCTTTGTAGGCCGGATTTTGTGTATCATCCGTCATCATAATGGGCTTACCGCTATCGCCTCCTTCACGAACCGATTGCACCAATGGCACTTCTGCCAACAATGGCAATTCATATTCTTCAGCTAACTTTTTTCCACCGCCTTCGCCAAATAAATAATATTTATTATTCGGTAATTCAGCAGGTGTGAAATAGGCCATGTTCTCTACTATCCCTAAAATAGGCACGTTGATGGTATCTAGACGAAACATCGATAACGCTTTTCGCGCATCGGCAATGGCTACTTCTTGCGGAGTAGTTACAATCACAGCGCTGGTTACATTCACCGTCTGAATCATGGTTAAATGCACATCGCCAGTTCCCGGAGGCGTATCTATAATCAAGTAATCTAATTTGCCCCAAATGCAATCGGTGACAAATTGTTTCAATGCTGATGACACCATGGCTCCCCGCCAAACAATGGCTTGACGATCGTCTACCAAAAGTCCTATCGACAATACTTTTATACCCTCCACTTCTAATGGAACAATGTAATGTTTCTCTTTAATCATACGCACTTCAGGGCGTTTGCCGCGAATGCCCAGCATGGTAGGAATAGACGGACCGTGTATATCCGCATCGATAATACCCACCTGTGCCCCTTGTTTTGCTAATGCCAGCGCGAGATTCACCGAAACGGTAGATTTCCCGACACCGCCTTTGCCCGAAGCCACGCAAATAATATTTTTCACACTCGGTAAAACATTAATAGCCGAATTGCGGTGTGAAGTTACATTGGCATCCATGGTAATATCTACCACTACGTTTTCTCCAAATGCCGATTTGATGGCGTTTACGCAATCTTTCTTAATCAGCTCTTTGAGCGGACAAGCAGGCGTAGTTAACGTTACCTTGAAAGCAATTTTATTATCGGAAATGGCAATTTCGGAAATCATACCCAGCGTTACCAAATCCTTTTTTAAATCCGGATCCTGCACATTGCGGAGAGCGGCTAATACTTGTTCTTGCGTCACAATAGAATTTTATGCAAACCAACACGAATTTTTTCAAAAAAGGCATAGTGGAATGTGAAAAATTTAAAAGGGGTGAAGAAGCTACTAGCTTTTAGTCGGTAGCCATCAGAAAAATACAATACGAGCCCTCCTTTCTAGCCTCTAGTAGCTAGTGGCTAAAAGCTTCTTACATCTTCCCCTCATCCGCAAAACTGAAGTACGCATTATCGCCAATAATCAAATGGTCGAGTAATGTGATTTCGAAGAACAATGCAGCCGATTTAATTTGCTGTGTAATTTTCTCATCGGCCCCAGACGGACGTAAATTTCCCGAAGGATGATTGTGTGCGATTGCAATACTTGTGGACAGTTTCTCTACAGCCACTTTCATAATCATGCGCACATCGGCCACCGTGCCCGAAATACCGCCACTGCTCATCACTTGATGATGAATGACACGATTCGCCCGATTCATACAAATCAACAAAAAAGCTTCGTAGGGTAAATCGGCCAAATGCTGTTGCGCAAATTGAAACAACTGCTTCGAACTCTCCATTTTCGGCTTTTCCAGGGCATCGGTGCCTTGTCTGCGTTTGCCAATTTCCAAAGCGGCTATTATGCTAATCGCTTTGGCTTCACCAATGCCTTTGAATTTGCACAATTCAGCAACGCCCAACTTTCCGAGTTCATTCAAATTATTGGACACGCCATCCATAATGCGTTTCGCCAAATCCACGGCTGTTTCTTTTCCGCTGCCGGTGGCAATTAAAATGGCAATGAGTTCTGCATTGGAAAGACTGTGGCGCCCTTTCAGCAAGAGCTTTTCGCGCGGACGGTCTTCTTCTGCCCACGTTTTAATCGTGAGCGCTTTTGGAGATTCTTCCATAATGGGGTTTTTATGATAAGACAATACAACAAATAAAAAGATTTTCGAGCATAACGCAAAGTGGCGTTCTCAGGTTTTGTAGGTCGTTAACTCGTTAAAGCGCAAAGCCTCTTTTTCGTTCAACGAAAAATCTTTAACCGCCATTAGCATAGCCTTGTTGGCAGTGAACAATTCGCGATTGACATTCAATGCAATCGTCATGTCAATATCTTCTATGGGCGAACGTTGCGCTTCTTTGTAAAACGAACTCAATGCAAGGCTATAACTCGTGGCTATCGTATTGAATAACATCTGCATTGTTTCAAAACTGGGATCTTCCTTTTGTTGTAAAACAGCATACATTTTTGCATACAACACTTTAATTTCGTTCTTTTGTTGAACGAAGAAATCATACTTGATATCTTTCGAAGAATGGCTCAGATTCGAAATATCGCCTGTAATATCGGTAATACTTTTCACCGCATACATGGCACTGCGAGCTACAGAAACGAGTTGATTCAACTGCACATTTTCTTCATCCTCTAACTTTGCCCGCAACTCCAAATAAAACGACTGCAGCTCACCTTGAAACTGCCTTAAGAATGCATACTTATCGTCCTTCGTTTTAGACATAAACCTACGCGAATCATTTAATGCTTTAAACACATCGTGCGCTTCCATTATGCTCGTATCGAGATCGAATTGCTCGAGATTTAACAGCATGCAGTTGTGCATGAAGTATTCCACATCGCGCTTGTATAAATCAAGAGCCGTTTCGGGCTCAGAAGTTGTTGCATGCTCTATAAATGCAGCGAATGCAGCATCTGTGTTTTTGAAAAATCGTTCCAGAAAAAGCACAAATGGTTGAAGAAACGGTAAGAAAATAAGTACACTAAGTAAATTCACTAAGCTAGAAAATGTTACTAATCCAATTAAAGGATCTTTGATATTAAACACATTGGTAATTAAGTTGAGTATTGGCGTTAAACATGCAAAAGCCAATACGGTTAATACAATATTGAAAATAAAATTCCCCAACACAACTCTTTTCTTAGCGGCATTCCCGCCAATAGCGCTCAACAAAATTTTAATGGTTGTCCCCGTTTCAGAACCTAACACAATGGCTGTAGCTGCAGGAAATTCAATGGCTCCGGAATGCAGTGCACTCAAGGTTAATGCCATAGTAACCGAGCTCGATTGCACCAATAAAGTTATAACAAATCCAATGAACAGAAACACGGCTAAACTCATGTGCGCATAGGCCTTGAAGTCAAATGTTTGCACCTGGGCCTCCATGGCTGTTTTCATAAACGATAAGCCAATAAACAACAAGCCGAATCCTAACAAAAACATCGACAAATATTTGACCGTTTTGCGCTTACCAAACAGTATTAGCATTAAGCCGCCAACAAACACAGCGGGATAAGCCAACACTTCCACATTCATTTTGAAGCCTATCAACGCTACTACCCAACTATCGAGCGTTGTACCTAAATTCGCACCAAGAATAATGGCCAATGCATTTTTCATTGTAAACACTCCTGCGCCAACAAACGCCAATACTATCAACGAAACCATGGAGCTACTTTGCAATACACCGGTTACAATAGCACCTCCGGCTACTGCGCCAATACTATTCTTTGTTATGCGTTGCAGAAAAAGTTTAAACCGTCTACCCGACAAATTTTTCAACGATTCCTCAATCAAATACATAGCGAATAAAAATAAACCAACTCCACCCGCCAGCTTTATTATCGGAACAAGTAAATCCATTAAAACCAATTTTTAATGCGTGTAATAAAATTCGGAGTTATTGTATTTGTTTCAATTTCTCCAATCAAAAAACCATAGGGCTTTAGGGCTTCAACATGGTCGCACACAATTTTAAACATGGCGGTAAGCGGTATGGCTAACACAATACCCGGAATACCCCAAATTAATTCTCCGAGCACTAATGCAACAATGGTAAAAAAGGGATTAATCTTCACCTGTGGCCCTAAAATTAAAGGTTCCAACACCCAACCCTGAATTAATTGTACAATACCATAGGTTAAAACAATACCGCCTAGCATGGCAAAACTTCCTCCGTTTACAGCAGCTACGAGCACAGTAATGGCGGTTCCTGTAATATTGCCAATGAAAGGAACAATTTCTAATAAGCCACAAATAACTGCAAATAGAATAGCATTTTTCACCCCAAGTACTGAAAATCCAATGCCATACATCACCCATAAACAAAAAATCATTTTCGCTAACCCTACTAAATACTGTTGCGAAACATTCGTAGCGCGCAAAAGCACTTGTTCTACATTTTCGTTTTGTTCTGCAGCCGATAATTTTAAAATGAAATTTTTAATATGTCCTCTGTAAATCAACAACAGCAATAGATATACCAAAACTAAAATTGAACTGGTGAGTATGAACGATAACGATCCGGCTAAAGACGACAAGAATCCACTAATACTATCTTGTTGATTTTTTAACATGTCTTTTTGCTCGTTGAGCGAAATCCCAAAATGCGCTAAAAGGTATTGTTGAAGTTGTGCTGTTGTTTCTACTGCTTTTTGTTTCACCAACGAGATATCAGTAACCAACGAAGATATCTGCCAGCCTACTAAGGCAAAAAATCCTGCAACGGCCAACAACAAAGCAAATAAACAGATGAATGAGGCTACAATACGCGGTACATTTTTCTTTTCCATCCACTTACAAAATGGAAGAAACAATGTGGCCAGAACTCCGCCAATAGCAAAGGGAATAAGGAAATCTTTAGCAATATATAAGCCTGCAACAACAAGGAAAACAAGCAACATCTTTTTGATAAATGAAGTGGAAAGTGTATTCATAATTTGGAGTTAACTGCGATTTCTCTAAAGTTACTCCGATTTAAACGGATATAGTTAAAAGAGGACATATATATCTATAACTGGAGAGTGTTGTTGATGATAGCTAAGCAATGAATTAGCAATATTTAATTAGACAATTTCAAATCAGAGGTTTAGATTTATGCGATTTTTTGTGCATCTTATCCTTGAAATAAAAAACAAAACGGAAATGAACTACTGGCTGGTTAAATCGGAACCATCAACCTATTCGATTGATGATTTGAAAAAGGAAAAACAAACCTTTTGGAGTGGTGTGCGCAATTATACCGCCCGCAACAACCTTAAAGCCATGGCAAAAGGCGATATCTGTATTTTTTACCATTCGGTGAAAGATCCCGCTATTGTTGGATTATGCAAGGTAGTGAAAGAACATTATCAAGACCCAACAACCGATGAAACAGCTTGGGTGGTTGTTGATGTTGCCTTCTTGGAAAAATTCAAAAAAGTAATTCCATTAGGAGAGGTGAAGAATCATCCTAAATTGGCCAATATGGAATTGTTACGCCAGTCGCGCTTATCGGTGCAAAAAGTAACACAAGAAGAATTTGATTACATTATATTATTAGCAAACGGAAAATGAGTTTTTTAGAAGAATTGAAATGGAGAGGCATGTTGCACGATATCATGCCGGGAACAGAAGAGTTACTGAATAAAGGCATGGTGAAAGGCTATATTGGCTTCGACCCTACGGCCGATTCTTTAGGCGTGGGTAACATGGCGCAGGTGATGACCTTATTGCATTTCCAGAAAGCAGGTCACAAGCCTATTGCTTTGGTGGGCGGAGCTACAGGCATGGTGGGCGATCCAAGTGGAAAATCGGCAGAACGTAATTTGTTGGATGAAGACACCTTGAACAAAAATTTAGCCGGACAACGCAAACAATTAGAAAAGTTTCTCGACTTCAATTGTGGCGAAAATTCAGCGCAAATCGTGAACAACTACGATTGGTTCAAAGGCTTTTCATTTCTAGAATTTATCCGTGATGTAGGAAAACACATTTCGGTGAACTATATGCTAGCCAAGGATTCTGTGAAATCGCGATTGGAAAATGGCATGTCGTTTACCGAGTTCAGCTACCAATTGGTGCAGGGCTACGACTTTTACTATTTGTGGAAGAACGATGGCGTAATGCTGCAAATGGGTGGCTCTGATCAATGGGGAAATATTGTAACAGGTACTGAATTAATCCGCAGAAAAGATGCAGGCGAAGCTTTTGCCTTAACTACACAATTGATTAAAAAATCGGATGGCACTAAATTCGGGAAAACCGAAGGAGGAAATATTTGGTTGGATGCTAAACGTACATCGCCATACAAGTTCTATCAATTTTGGTTGAACGCAAGTGATACCGATGCTGAAACGTACATCAAGATTTTTACACTAAAAACGAAAGCAGAAATAGAAGCCCTTGTAGCAGAACACAGTGCTGAAGCGCATTTGCGAAAACTTCAGAAAGCTTTGGCAGAAGACATCACTACCCGCGTACATTCGAAAAACGACTTGGAACGCGCCATTGAAACTACAGCTATTTTGTTCGGTTCATCGTTTGATGATTTCAAAAAACTAAGTGCCGAAGAAGTAGAAGCGGCTTTCGATGAAACGGACATTTTCACTGTAGACAACAGTTTCTTTACTGATGGTGCCGATCCAATAACACTCTTGGCGGAGGTTTCGAGTATCTTCCCATCTAAAGGGGAAGCGAAAAAAAACATTCAAGCCAATGCGGTGAGTGTAAATAAAACGAAGATTACATTAGAGTCGAAATTCACATCTGCGGATTTATTGTTTGGCAAATTCTTGTTGATTCAAAAAGGGAAAAAGAATTACTATCTCATTAAAACCAACGATTAATGCACCTTCTAGCAAAAATCTTCATTGCCATCGTGGCCATCGAACACATTTATATTCTTTGGTTAGAAATGTTTGCCTGGACTACGCGTGGTAAAGCAACTTTCAAAAGTTTAAAACCGGAATTGTTCGAACCTACAAAGGCATTGGCGGCCAATCAGGGTTTATATAATGGCTTCTTAGCAGCGGGATTATTGTGGTCTTTGTTAATTACCGATTCGAATTGGTCGTATAATGTGGCTTACTTCTTTTTAGGCTGTGTGATTGTTGCCGGTGTATATGGCGCCTATTCTGCCGATAAAAAAATATTTTTTATACAAGGTGTTCCGGCTGTAATAGCCATGGCCGTTGCACTTTATGCTCAATGCTGTTTATGAAAACAAAATTAAGCTTATTGTCAACATTAGCTGTTGTAATCCTTTTTACCCTATTACCATCTTGTGCAAAACCGCCTGTTATTTGCTTTGAAGTGGTAACTCCGGTCGATAGCATTCGCGTTGGAAAAGAAGTAAAATTCAGTGCTAATTGTAGCATAAATGTGAACGATTACTATTGGTCTTTCGGGAATGGGAAAGGCGACTTCGACAAGATAGAGACCTCAACAACCTACGATTCTATTGGCATCTACGAGGTAACATTATTAAGCACAAGCGGAAGTAAATCGAACACGCAAACGAAGTCGATTGAAGTGAAGCCTTAATACTTTTGCGCAAACTATTTTCTTCCCTCCACTACAATCACAAACTCACCTCTTGGTTCTTTGTTGGTGAAATGAAGTATTAATTCCGGAATGGTACCATGCACTGTTTCTTCAAACATCTTAGAGAGTTCGCGCGATATGGATATTCTTCTTTCTTCGCCTAAAATAGGTAAGGCTTGTTCTAAAAATTTCTGGACGCGAAATGGTGATTCATATAAGATGACTACACGCTTTTCTTCTGCAATATTTTTCAAAATGGTTTCCCTGCCTTTTTTGTGTGGAAGAAATCCAATAAAGACAAACTCGCTTGTGTCAAAACCTGACTTTACCAATGCCGGCACAAAAGCGGTTGCTCCGGGTAAGCACTCTACTTTCACGCCTTCTGCTACACAGGCTTCTACTAAAATATAACCGGGATCAGAAATACAAGGCGTTCCACAATCGGAAACTAAGGCGATTGTTTTACCGGCTTTCAACTGCTCTACAATATGCTCGCACGACTTTCGCTCATTGAATTTATGGTACGATGAAAGCCGTGTTGGAATAGCGTAATGCTGTAATAATTTCTGCGTTTGACGGGTGTCTTCTGCTAGTATTAAATCTACTTCTTTTAGCACACGTATTGCCCGAAGCGTTATATCTTCAAGGTTGCCGATAGGTGTAGGAACAATATACAACATGCTAAAGCATTTTTTCAAAGAGCAACAAAAATGCTGCTGTCGAAAAGTTATTCTTCAATCAGTTCGAAAGAATAGCCTTCCATAATAGCATTCGCCAACAATTTCTTGCAAGCGTCTTCTACTTGTTGAGTGGCTTCGCTTTTGTCTTTAGCCGACAATTTTATAGAAATATGACGACCTACACGTACGTCTTGCACACCATCAAAAGATAAATTGTGTAAACCATGCGCCACTGCCTTTCCTTGTGGGTCCAACAATTCTTTGTGAGGCATAATATCTATTTCCGCTCTGAAGTTCATTTTGCTATTTGTTTTTGAATGATTGAAGTGAGGATGTAAAGTAATATAATCAAAGGCAATGCAACAAGTTTCAGTACCACTAAAAGTAAAATGCATACCACAATAAAGCCAAAACGGAGTTCATTCCCTTTCCAACCATAGTTTTTAAACTTGAATGAAAACATAGGCAACTCCGCTATCATCAAGAAACACAACAATATAAAAGCGGTGAAAAGCACATAAGGAATAGAAACAATAGCATACAGTCCGTATGCATTGGAATTAAATAATTGATATAAACCAACCACAAAAATAGTTGCAGCAGGTGTGGCTAAACCAATAAATCCATCACTCTGGCGCGTATCGATATTAAATTTAGCCAAACGTAATGCCGCAAAAAGGGCGAAAATAAAGCCTAAGTTGGAAATCAATGTCAACCAAAAATCGGGAAGTGTAGGAAAATGTGTTGTCAATGCATCAAAAAACAAAAACTTGAAGATAAAACCCGGTACCACACCAAAACTCACTACATCTGCTAGCGAATCGAGTTCCTTACCTATACCCGAACTTACTTTCAACGCACGAGCCGACATGCCATCAAAAAAATCAGCTACTAACGACACCACAGTACAAAGCAATGTAGCTTCAGGGTTTCCGCCCATTACAAACAAAATCGCCATACAACCTGCAAATAAGTTGATAAGCGTAAAAAGATTGGGGATATTGAATAATTGCATTACAGGTAAGATTTAAGATTTTTTGATTTATGATTTAAGACAAGTATTTCTCCGTCATTGCGAGTCCTCGAAGCAATCTAAACAACTAACACAAACTGCTTCGAGGACTCGCAGTGACGATACGCATCCTATTTCTTCTTATTCATTAACGCTTCAATTTCATCCACTTCAATAGGAACGTTGACCATCAAATCGATAGCTTTCCCATTGGTTATCACAATATTGTTCTCGATACGAATACCAATATTTTCTTCCTGAATGTAAATGCCCGGCTCACAAGTTAATACTGTACCGGCTTTCAGCTTGGCGTAACGATTTCCAACATCATGCACATCTATACCTAAAAAGTGTGCGGTTCCGTGCGGAAAATACTTTTTATACAATGGACTTTTCTTGTCTTGCTTCTTAACATCTGCTGCTTTCAACAAGCCTAAGCCAATCAACTCTTTCTCCATAATATTGCCAACAGCCATATTAAAATCATTAAGCACCATGCCTGCTTTCATCATTTTCTTCGCCTCGTTGTGAACACGTAAAACAGCATTATACACTGCCTTTTGGCGTTTTGAGAATCGACCGTTTACCGGAATCGTTCGTGTTAAATCGGCACAATAATTCCCATATTCGGCACCACAATCCATCAACAACAAATCGCCATCTTTACATTGCATGCTGTTGGTAATGTAATGCAACACGCAAGCGTTTCCGCCTGTTGCAACAATTGGTGTATAAGCATGTCCGGTTCCTCGATTGCGCAGATATTCGTAGGTAATCTCCGCCTCTACTTCGTATTCCCAAACACCGGGCTTTACAAAAGATAAAGCGCGATGAAAACCTTTGTTTGTTATATCTATAGCCTTTCTAAGCAAATCAACTTCTATGTCACTTTTCTGAGAACGCAGCTCGTGCATAATTGGAGCAGAGCGCTCATATGCATGCATTGGGAATTTTGTTTTAACCGCCTTTGCCAATTCAGTTTCAGCCGTATGCGGAAAACCCTCTGCACGATCGTTTTCATTGGCATTCAAATAAATCGTTGAAGCCTGCAAAGCAATCACATTTAACAGTTGCTCAAACCCACTGCTCCATTGTACATTACTTATGCCTGAAAAAGCCGTGGCCTCCGCCTTATTGTGCTTCTTCCCTTCCCAAACCGCAATGTGGTCGTTGGTTTCACGCACAAACAACACTTCCCTCCATTCTGCCTTTGGGGCATCCGGAAACAAAATTAAATAGGTTTCTTCTTGATCGATGCCGGTGAGGTAAAACAAATCCGGATTCTGACGCCAATTATACCCCGCATCGGCACTTCTCGGCATAATCGCATTGGAGGTAAAAACGGCAACAGCATTGGGCTTCATCTTTTTAACAAAGCGCTTTCTGTTCTCCATAAAAAGTCGGGTATCTATCTTGTCGTACTTCATAATAATCGCTGTATAGCACAAGATTAAACGAAAATACGCTGTTTTCCAATTTGTTTTTTCTTTCCACCACTTCTGCACATATGCAATTTCTTGTTTTGTTCGTAAGGAAAAATGCTAGTTTTGCTTAATTTTTTAAAAAATCAAGCTATGCAAATTTTCGGTACAAAGAGTGGAAACGATACACTCGCTCAATTGGGCATCAACAACACCGGCAATCAATATTGGAATTTATCTTCTTCTGAGCTGGTAGAAGAATCTATCAAACGTAATCAGGGTGTGTTAAACGACACAGGCGCTTTGGCTGTTGATACCGGAGAGTTTACCGGACGTTCTCCGAACGATAAATTTATTGTGAAAGACGACATCACTAAAGATGCAGTAGATTGGTCAAGCAAATTTAACCTTGCCGTTGAGCCATCGGTATTTGATGGTTTGTATGCAAAAATCACAGCTTACTTAACAGGAAAAGATGTTTTCGTTCGCGATTGTTACGCTTGTGCTGACGATGCTTTCCGTTTGAATGTTCGTGTTATCAACGAACATCCTTGGTCGAATATGTTTGCATCGAATATGTTTCTTCGTCCTTCAAAAGAAGAGTTAGCAACTATTACACCGGATTGGACAATCATTCAAGCCCCTTCGTTCTTAGCGCAAGGAGCAATTGATGGTGTTCGTCAACATAATTTCGCCATCATCAACTTCACAAAAAAAATTGCCATCATTGGCGGAACTGCATATACAGGCGAAATCAAAAAAGGAATCTTTACCGTTTTGAATTTCGTATTACCACACGAACAAAAAGTATTGAGCATGCACTGTTCGGCTAACGTTGGAAAAGATGGCGATACTGCACTTTTCTTCGGCTTGTCGGGAACAGGAAAAACTACCCTTTCTGCCGATCCTAATCGTCCGTTAATTGGTGACGATGAGCACGGTTGGACAAAAAATTCTGTATTCAACTTCGAAGGAGGCTGCTACGCAAAATGTATCGACCTTTCTGCTGAAAAAGAACCGGATATTTTCAAAGCGATTCGACATGGTGCGATTTTGGAAAACATTGGATTCGAGCCTGGAACAAGAACTGTAGACTATGCATTCAAAGGAAAAACAGAAAACACACGTGTTTCTTATCCAATTCATTTTATCGAAA
>CAYNMP010000036.1:0-21335 GCA_964398475.1 uncultured Chitinophagaceae bacterium
TTTTTTTTGGAATCAACCATTTTAGAAAACAAGAATTTTAAAGACCTCAAAAAAGCAGGAAATAGAAACCCATTTGAGCAAGATAAAATAGTAATCTGTTCTTACCAATTTGCCAGAGCAAAAGCAGATTTGATGCAATTGGTTTCATGGGATTTGGCTGTAATTGATGAAGCGCATCGCTTACGCAATGTTTATAAACCAACTAACAAAATTGGTAACGCCATTAAAGAGGCTTTATCACATGCACGAAAGGCATTACTAACAGCAACACCGCTTCAAAATTCTTTACTTGAATTATATGGTTTAGTAAGTATTATTGATGAACATACTTTTGGTGATATCAAAAGTTTCAGAAGTCAATTCTTGCGAACCAGTGACGGTGAAAATTATCAGGATCTCAGAGACCGGCTAAAAACGGTATGCATTCGAAACCTGCGAAGACAAGTTCAGGAGTATATTCGGTATACCAATAGAATTCCACTTACAATAAAGTTTGAACCATCGGAAGATGAACAAAAATTGTATGAAGATGTAAGTGACTATTTGCAAAGGGAATTACTTTACGCTTTGCCGGCTGGTCAACGACATTTGATGACTTTGATTTTGCGTAAACTTTTAGCTTCTTCTTCTTTTGCTATTGCCGGAACATTGAATAGTTTGATTAAGAAATTATATCTGGTAATTAAAGACAATGAAGTTCTTAATGTGCCTGAAGATATTTCAGAAGATTATGAATTGTTTGAAGAGCAATCAGAAGAATGGGACGAAGAAGAAACAACAGAAGACAAACAATTAACGGAAACTGATTTTGACTCTATACGTCAAGAGATTATTGAGCTAGAAAAATATCGTGATTTAGCAGAATCCATTAAACACAATGCTAAAGGAGATAAGCTTTTAACGGCATTGAAAGAAGGCTTTGCCAAAATGGACAAACAAGCTAATCAAAAGGCTATCATTTTTACAGAATCAACACGAACACAAAACTATTTGTTCAATTTATTAAGTGAATACTATCCTAATAAAATTGTGTTGTTCAATGGATCTAATAATGATGAAACTTCTAATAAAGTTTACAAAAGTTGGCTCAGCCAAAACAAGGGGACAGATAAAGTAACAGGTTCACCCAGTGCTGATAAACGAGCAGCATTGGTGGAATATTTTAGAAATGAAGCAATCATTATGATTGCCACCGAAGCAGCTGCGGAAGGAATCAATTTGCAGTTCTGTTCGTTGCTCATCAATTACGACTTACCATGGAACCCGCAACGGATTGAGCAACGCATCGGCCGTTGCCATCGTTACGGGCAAAAGTTTGATGTGGTGGTTGTGAATTTCCTTAACGTAAAAAATGCAGCCGACATACGTGTGTTTCAATTGTTGGATGAAAAGTTTAAACTATTCAGTGGCGTTTTTGGTGCAAGTGATGATGTGTTGGGAAGCATTGAATCGGGCGTTGATTTTGAAAAACGGATAGCTGAAATTTATCAGAAATACAGAAGCGAAAAAGAAATTGTTGACCAGTTTGATTTGCTTCAAAAGGAATTGGATGAGCAGATTAGCACAAAAATGCTCTCTACAAGAGAAACCTTATTGGCTAATTTTGATGATGAAGTATTGGACAAATTGAAAATCAGGCTAACGGAAAGCAAGGAGTATATCAATAAATATGAACAATGGCTTTGGGCTGTTACTAAATTTGAACTGAACGGTACTGCAAAATTCAACGATAAGGATTTGAGTTTTCAACTTAAAAAACAACCTTATCCAAATGCAATTTTCCCGACAGAATCTTTCAAATTGGGTAAGCCAAACACTGAAGCCCATGTGTATAGAATGGGACATCCGTTGGCTCAAACTGTATTGGAAAAAATAAAGGAAAAAGAACTTTATGCCGCTTCCTTGTCCTTTGATTTAACAGGCTATAGAGGGAATGTTGCCATACTTGACGAATTGAAGGGCTTACAAGGCTGGTTAAGTGTAATGGCGGTAAGTGTGGAATCTTTTGAATCATCTGATTATTTGCTGACTTTTGGAGTTGCCAATAATGGAATTGCCTTAACCGAAGACCAAGTAAAAAGATTGCTCACTTTACCTGCAAAACATTGTGATGAAAATTCGATTGATGTAAATGATATATTAGTGACCCAATCCGGTGAACGTTATTTGGATGCTTTACTGAAAACTTTATCGGAAAGAGACAATAATTATTTGAAATTTGAAACGGAGAAGCTAACTAAATGGGCTGAAGATAGAATGAATGCTGCTGAATTGGCCATTAAAGAAACCAAAGCCAAAATAAAAGAATTGAACCGAGAAGCACAGAAAACAGTAGATCCCGCAAGTCAACTAAAAATACAAGAACAATTGCAGGACGAATCAAGAAAACAAAAAAAGCAACGGCAAGAAATTTTTATTGTGGAAGATGAAATTGCCGAAATGCGAGACAAGATGATTAGCGATATTCAAAAACGAATGAAACAGGAAATAAGCAAGACCCATTTATTTACTATTAACTGGAAATTAGTATAAGCATGACAAACTACGATAAACTCATCAATACACTCAAGGAAGTGTTCATGCTGGATAAAGCGGAACTTGATTTTGGTATTTACCGAATCATGAACCAAAAGCGTAAAGACATTGAACAGTTTTTGGAAGTGGATTTAGTGCCACAAGTACACAAGGTTTTGTCTGAAAGCCTTTCGGTTGATAAACAAGCCTTGCAAAAGGAACTGGATGATGCCATAAAATCTGCACAGGCTTTGGGTGCCGACCCAAATACATTGCCCAAAGTGCAAGACCTAAAAAAGCGATTGGGTGAAGCTGCCGATATGGTGGGCATTGAAAACGAAGTATTCTCTTTATTAGCCAATTTCTTTAAACGCTATTTCGATAATGGTGATTTCATCAGTATGCGTAGGTACAAGAAAGATGTATATGCCATACCCTACGAAGGCGAAGAAGTAAAATTGCATTGGGCAAATGCCGACCAATATTACATTAAAACAAGCGAGTACTTTAAAGTGTATCGCTTTAAGTTGGCTAATGGTAAAACAGTGGCTTTTGAATTGATTGAAGCCAGCACCGAACAAAACAACAATAAAACACAAGGCGATAAAGAGAGACGATTTGCCATTTACACCGACAAGGTTTGTGAAGCTGTTGGTGATGAATTTAAAATATACTTCACTTACGAACCTGCCGATAAAAAAATAAGGCAAAGTGATTTATTGGAGCAGGCATTCGATGCCGTTAAAACCCAAATACCACAAGACTTTACAGACTTGTTGGGTTTGCGGCCAACAGAAAAAGACAAGCAACGCACTTTGCTGCAAAAGCATTTATTAGACTACACAGCCCGTAATACTTTTGATTATTTTATACACAAAGACCTTGGTGGTTTCCTTACCCGTGAATTGGATTTTTACATCAAAAACGAAGTACTCTTTATTGATGACCTGAACACAAGAGATGAACAGGAATTTTTAAAACAACTGAGCAAGATAAAAGCCATAAAAAAGATTGGCGAAAAAATTATCACCTTCCTTGCCCAATTAGAAAACTTCCAAAAGAAACTTTGGCTGAAAAAGAAAATGGTAGTAGAATGCAACTACTGCATTACGCTTGACCGTCTACCGAAAGACTTGTACCCCGAAATACTAAACAACCAAGCCCAAATACAGGAATGGATAAAACTTTTTGCCATTGATGAAATAAAGGAACAAAAAGCCGGTAGCTTGTTCCCCGAAGATAAAGTTGGATTCACCAATCCTTTGACTTTGGAGTTTCTTAACCAAAACCCATTCTTAGTTTTAGACACCGCTTTCTTTTCTGAAACCTTTAAATGGAATTTGATTGGTGGTATTGAAACATTTGATGAACAGTGTGATGGGTTATTGATTAATTCGGAGAATTTTCAGGCGTTGGATCTTTTGCAGAAAAGATATGAAGGACAAGTGAAATGTATCTATATCGACCCTCCTTATAATACAGAAAAAGACAGAAACGAGGGTAAATTTATCTATAAAGACAATTTCGATTTCTCCTCTTGGAACGCAATGATTTTTGATCGAGTTAATTTATCACGAAGTCTAATCAAAGAAAATGGGTTATTCTTTTCTAGTATTGATGCAAATGAAATTGCAGAATTAAAGTTGTTAATAGAAGTCTGTTTTAGAAAAGAGAACTTCGAGGGTTTAATTTCTTGGAGAAGGAGACATAATCAACCAAACGATAAAACAAAGATGATTGGTTTAGTTAGTGAGTACATTCTTTCATATGCAAAAAGTAGCGTTGATTATAAAATATCAGGAGTTGGTAAAGTAGGACTTACAGGTACTTTTTCAAATCCTGATAATGATTTAAGAGGTGATTGGGCATCAAAGGCATGGAAAGTTGGGTCTGACCAAAGTGGTTCAAAATATACAATTGAATCGCCAACAGGAAAAGTATTTGAAGAAGAATGGATGGGGGATGAAACAAACTACAATAGTTTAGTATTGGACAAAAGAATTATTTTTCCGAAGGATGGCGATGGATTGCCGCGAAAAAAATATTTTAAATTTGAAAGATTAGAGGAAGGGCAATGTGCAACAAATTGGTGGAATCACGAAGAGTTTGGGCACAATCAAGGAGCCAATGATTTGTTAACAGCATTGTTCGGGTTCAAAAATATATTTTCCAATCCTAAGCCAATTGAGTTAATAGAAGGTGTTTTCAATGTGAGTAATGTCAGGAATAAGGATATTGTTTTAGACTATTTCTCTGGTTCAGGTACTTCAGGAAACGCTATTATTTCATTAAACAGAAGTGACTCACAGAAAAGAAAATATATTTTAGTTGAAATGGGAAACTACTTCGACACAGTTACTAAACCCCGTATTCTGAAAGTAGTATATAGCAAAGATTGGAAAGATGGGAAGCCTCTATGTAGAGAAGGCATCAGTCATTGTTTTAAATACATCCGGTTAGAGAGTTATGAAGATACCCTCAACAACTTAGCTTTAAAGCAAACTGAAACGCAGCAAAAGGCTTTAGAAATGAACCCAACATTTAAAGAAGGCTATATGCTCAATTATATGTTGGATGTAGAAGCCAAAGATAGTTTGCTCAATTTGGAGTGGTTTGTGAATCCGTTTAACTGCTACTTAAACATTACCCAAAACAACGAGCTGCAATCCACCAAAGTAGATTTGGTAGAAACATTTAATTATCTAATTGGATTGGTAGTAGAAAGCTATGCTGTACCCAAAGAAGGATATGTAGTTGTTACAGGCAAAAACTTGGCAGGCGAAAGCATTTTGGTAGTTTGGAGAGATTGCAACCAGCACAACAGCACAGCACTCAACCAATTCCTAGAAAAAAGCAAATACAACCCACTCGACAGCGAGTACGACCGCATCTACGTAAATGGCGACAACAACGTAGAAAACCTAAAAACAGGCGATGAACGATGGAAAGTGGTTTTGATTGAAGAAGAGTTTGGGAAAAGAATGTTTGAACAGATTTAAAAAAACGAAGGATATGCATATACATAAATTTCAAATCAAGAATTTCAAGTCCATTAAGGACATAACCTTGTACTTCAACAAGGACTTAAATATATTAACTGGGGTTAATAACTCTGGCAAGACAACAGTTTTGGAGGCATTATCTCTATGGCAAGAATGTTTTACTAAGCTTATTTCAGAGGCTAAAAGAGGAGAAAAAGGGTATAAAAGAGGAGATTATGTATTAGGTCCGTCTTACAACAGGTACTTTCCCTTCAATGAAATCAATTCTGTGCGAAGTCCCAACTTTGAAGATATTTTTCATCAAAGAGTAAAAAAGAATGAAATACTACTTGCTTTAACATTAGTTGATGAAGAATCTATTGAAGTTTGCATTCCATTTAGTATTTCTAGTTCAGGAAGCAACTATGTAATTGCACTTCAAAATTATGGCAGCTATGACCACAGAACATTCAACGATTATTTTGCCAATCTGCCCAATCCCATTTCGTTAATTTATAGTACACCAGTAGCACAAATAAGTCTGGAAGAAGATTTTGTAACTGATCCTATAATAAAAGAGCAACTCTTAGTACGTAAGTCAGAAACTGTATTAAGAAACAGGTTATATAGAATAATCAGTGGACTTGACGCTGGATTGAATGAAGCGTTTCAAAACGATTTAAATTATGTACTCTTTAATTCAGAAAAAAAAATTGAGTTTAAATCCGAGACAAATATTCAAAAAGATGCTAAAGCCATAATACTTTCCAGAGTGGGCTCTAAAGATGTATTTAAAGATCTTTCTCTTTTAGGAAGTGGAACACTACAAATAATTGGAATTCTACTAAACATTCATCTAAAATCGCAGGATAAATCAGACTTAAATATTGTTTTATTAGATGAGCCAGATAGCCATATACACAGAGATATTCAACGAAGGTTAGTCGAAGTATTTAATAAATATGGGAAAGGGTTACAAACTTTTCTAACTACTCATAACGAATCATTAATTAGAAGTGCTGCACCCTATCAAGTATTTCACTTGGAAGGAAAATCAACAGGAGAAATTAGAAGCATTCACTTCAACATTGACCCTGGTCATTTAGGCTTACATTTCAAAGGTATAATGCCAAGTAATTTATCGCCTGTAATCCGTTCCATTGGCAACACCACAGGGTTGGATTTTATAAATGCATTAGAAGCAGACAGACTTGTTTTTGTGGAAGGTGAAGATGACGCAAAAGTGTTTAGAATATTGCTGAACCAACAATTGAATAATCGCAAAAAGTATATGTTTTGGGTATTGGGCGGTATTAGTGAGGTGTTTGAAAATATTCTTTCTTATAAAGCTGTTTTTTCTGGAATTAAAAACGGAATCAGCCTTTGGGATAAAGCGGTTTTGGTTTTTGATAAAGATGAATTGTCAAACGAACATAAAGACTTATTTACTCAAAAATTCAAGGAAAAATTAGGCATAGATACATACTGTGCAAATTCCTACACGTTTGAGTCAACATTGTTTTCTGATTTGCGAAAAACAGCGAAACTGCTATCCAAACTAATAGAAAAAGCAAAAACTACAATTGTAAGTGAGCAATATATTTTTGATGATTTAGAATTGAATTATCTAAGTTATGATGTTGCTTTAGTAGCCAAGTTTAATGAAGAATTTCATAAAAACACTTATTACAGATACAAGAATAGTAAAGTTGAAAAAACAGCTCAAGTTTTTGGCCAAAAGTCTGTAAATATGGATGAGCATACATTTGTAAGTTATGTTCGAAACTACTTTGATGATACAATTAAAAATCAAGAGTACTATAAGGTAATGGATAAGCATGATGTTGAGACTGTTATCAAACAAACCATTGATAAATACGGTATCAGCTTTTCAATTGAATCTGATTTTATTGAATTAATCAAACTGGTAGACAAATCTACTTGGATTGCTGAATGGGATTTTCTAAATAAAATTTAATGGCCAAACTCAGTTCATCACTCGTTCTCAATAAATACATTTTAAATCTGTTTGGGGTAACAGACTTAGAAGCTTTGTCATTGGATTTGAAAGATTCTTCATTGGAAGGGTATGACGAGAACAATATTTCATATTTTCATCATGCATTAGTTGCACGATTATACAGCAATGCCAATTTGCCTAAAGAGCTGTTGTTGCAGTACGACCAAAATATATTTTCGCATACACAAGCAATATCAGAGAAACGCATTGAGCCTATTAAATGGAAATACTTCCAATTCATGGCTTTGCTGTTTACAGAAATTTATTTAGATAAGTACTTCTCAGACAAAACAACATTGCAATCGGAATTAAATACTTTTCTCGAATTCAATCATGGCAGAAATGGCAACGATTTTAATACGGTTACACAATTTCAGTTAGAATCGGTTGTAAACGATTTAAACAAATTGGCGTATTGGAACGCCACAGGTTCAGGTAAAACCCTATTAATGCATATCAATATTTTGCAGTATCGGTATTATTTGAAAATGCACAACATTGAAAATGGATTGAACCGAATAATTGTCCTTACTCCTAATGAAGGCTTATCCAAACAACATTTGAAAGAGTTTGCTCAATCGGGCATGGGTGCAGAGTTGTTTGATAAAACAGGTGGTTCTATGTTTGCCGGCAAAAAAATTGAAATCATTGACATTCATAAACTCGAAGAGACAAGCGGCAACAAAACGGTTGCCGTTGAAGCATTTGAAGGTAACAATCTGGTTTTAGTGGATGAAGGACACAGGGGAGCTGGCGGAACAGAATGGAAAGACAAAAGAAACCGTTTATGTGAATCGGGTTTTTCGTTTGAATATTCAGCTACCTTCGGGCAAGCCGTTCATGCGTTGTCAGGTGCAAAACAAAAAGCTCTTATTGATGAATACGGTAAAGCAACTTTGTTCGATTACTCTTATCGCTATTTTTATAATGATGGCTATGGGAAAGATTATCAAATTTTAAACTTGAATGAGCAATGGCATGAAGCAGGCAAAGAAGAAAGAGTTTTGCTCTATCTAACTGCAAGTTTGCTTTCTTTCTATGAGCAACTATTAGTATTTAAAGAAAACGGTAAAGCGATTGAACCATTCTTAATCGATAAACCATTAGCCATTTTTGTTGGAGGTAAAGTTACCAAAAGTATCAGTGCAGCAACCGCATCCGATGTGGTGGAAGTATTGAAATTTTTGGAGTCGTTTGTGAAAAATGATACTCAGACTATTGAAAGAATTAAACTGTTGTTGGAAGCCCGAGATGGACTAAACAATGAAATGGGGCATTCTATTTTTAGAAATGCCTTCAAAGAAATACGGAAATCAGGCAAAAATGCTCACGCTGTTTTCAATGATGTTTTAAAAGAAGTATTCAATTCAGAAGTTGCAGGTGCATCGTTACACATCGACAACTTGAAAGGTCAAGAAGGTGAAATAGGTTTGCGAATTGGAAATGCCGATTACTTTGGCGTTATCAACGTAGGTGACGATAAAGGGTTACTTAAGATTTGCGAAACACTCAAAATGTTAGTGGATGAAAAAGACTTTTCTACTTCACTATTTCACGATATCAACAGCAAAGGCAGCAAAGTAAATGTATTGATTGGTTCTAAAAAGTTTTCAGAAGGTTGGAGTAGTTGGCGTGTAAGCACGATGGGTTTATTGAATATTGGAAGAGGCGAGGGATCGGAAATCATTCAGTTATTTGGTAGAGGTGTTCGATTAAAAGGCTATAAGTTTTCATTGAAGCGTAGCACCGCTTTAGATGCAAGTTTGCGACCTGCATACATTCCAGAAGTATTACCCATTTTAGAAACCTTAAATATTTTTGGTTTGAGGGCTGATTATATGCAGCAGTTTAAAGACTACTTGGAAGAAGAAGGTCTGCCAACAGATTCTGATTTTGAAAAAATTACGATTGATATTCTGCCAACTATATCAGACTTATCAGAAAAGAAACTAAAATACATTCGAGTAAAAGACGGTTCAAATTTTAAACGTGACGTTTTAGTTGATGCTGTTCTTTCAGAAAAATTGTCACCGGTATTATTGGATTGGTATCCTAAGGTTCAGGTTTTGAAAAGTTCAAAGCTTACAAATGTTACTGGAATTGTTGACGTAGAGGATGGAAAGTTAGAAAGCACTCATATTGCATTTTTAGATTGGAACAGAATCTATTTTGACATTCAGAAATTTAAAAATGAACGAAGTTGGTACAATGTAAATTTGTCTATTGATGCTTTAAAAGATATTCTTTTAAGCCAGGATTGGTACACTTTGCAAATTCCTTTAACGGAACTTGAATTAAACGATTACAGTAAGGTTAAACTTTGGCATGAATTGGCTCTTTCATTGCTAAAAGCATTTATTGAAAGGCTTTACAATTTTCAAAAGAACAAGTTTTACAGTGATAAAATTGAAGTAGCCATATTGGACAGCAATAATCCAAATTTTGAAGCAGAATACAATTTCTTAGTAAAGAAAACCGAAGACAGTTTAATCAGTAAATTGAAGGAGCTGAAAGATATTGTTCACAAAAAAGAATTTCAAGAAAACTTTAAAATAGGCAATGACTTTGAAGCCTTATATGCGAATCTGCATCTATATCAACCATTGATATACATAGACAAAGGCAAATATGAAGAAGTAATCAAAATTCAACCAGTGCCATTAAACAAGGGTGAACGTGACTTAGTAGAGGACTTAAAACTATACTTCAATAACAACACCGATTTTTTCAAAGACAAACAATTATACTTACTCAGAAACATGAGTAAAAAGGGAATTGGATTCTTTGAAGCAAATAATTTCTTCCCGGACTTTATACTTTGGTTCGTAATTGGTGACAAGCAATATGTTTCGTTTATTGACCCTAAAGGGCTAAGACAAATACAAGGTTTGTCAGATCCAAAAATTCAGTTACACAAAACTATTAAGACAACAATCCAACCGAAATTGAATGACCCAAATATTGAACTGAATTCTTTCATCATCTCAAATACACCATACAGTCAATTGACGCATTGGAAAGGACAGGAGAGTATGGACGATTTTAATGCAAACCATATTCTGTTTCAAAAGGAACAACGGGCATCCTATATTCAGAAAATTATTGATAAGCAAGTTAGTTAAAACAGCCCCAACCCCACAATTATAAAGATGAATAGAGTTGCTTTAATTCGAACTGCTATATTGTTTAGCTTTACTTTTATTGCCTTTTTGACTTTTGGCGATGATGTCTCTGATGAAATACGGCAAAAGACCATTACATGGAATACGCTCAACAATAATTACGATGAAGCGAAGTTAGGTGAACTGATTATGCCTACAGTTGTTGCTTATGGCGAGCATCAAACACGTGCTGAGTATTTAGGTATGAAGCGTAATTTTTTGAGACGGCAAAAGCAATTTTCGCAGTCGATTGTTTCGCCATTGAGTTTGTCGTTTTACAAAGCCAATTTTGTAAAATGTTCTTTCACCAAGCAGGCTACATTTAATGGTAAAACAAAAGATTATCCAGCCTATTTGATTTTTCAGGAACATGATGGTCACTATCTAATTTCAGGAGAGAGTGATGAGGTTACGGATGTTAATCTTGGTTATAATGCACATCTGCCTGTAGCTGAAGAGGTACAATTAGTTCCTTTAGCTGTAGAGGGAAGTGGTGTAAATTGGTTTTATGTGTTTATTGGGCTAATGGCTGTTGTAGGTATTGGGGTATTCTTATTCTTTAAAAAGAAACCTAAGGCACCGCCTGTTGTTGTAGAAAGCAATGTGCCTGATATGGAGAACTCTAAAGCTACTCAAACGGAGTTGAGTAACAAAGAGAAAGGCGATGCGTTTGAAAAGTATATAGCTCGAAGTTTCGATAAGGATAGTTTCACAATTGTGGAATGGACAAGCGATAAAGGCATTGACGGTCGATATGCGGAGTCTAACATGAATCCCGATTTAGTGTTTGAGTTAAATGTGCCAACCCAAAGAGCTAAATTTGCTGTAGAATGTAAGTATAAATCTTCTGTTGATAGTTCTGGTTTCATTGAGCTTTGTTCAAGTGCTCAGTTGAGTCGATACAAAGAATATTCGATACGTCAGCGTATTGATGTTTTCATTGCTTTAGGTATTGGAGGAACACCTGACTTTCCTGCTGAAGTATATGCAATTCCTATTCATATACTTACACATCATAAAACTGAATTGAAGAAAATTAAAAGTTATTCTAAAAAGCCCGGAGGAAGGTTTTTCTATGAGAAAGCAAGAAGAAGGTTGTCTTAATTTTGAATTTCTATAGTTGCAGTTCTAATTGGTGTTTAAGATGTTTAATTAGCTAAATTGTAGTGTTGTTTACTAAGGAATATGATAGAGAAATTTAATTACTTTTCATATAGTGATTTATTTTGGATTCGGTTTAATCCGCATTTAATTGCATTTGGATTTAAAGGGCTCCCTGAAGATGTTCATTTTACCATTGGGTTTGATGGTAGAAGTCCAGATATAAACATTCACCTTACTAAGAATACTACCGACAACAAAGATAAACCCCATATAAAGATAGTTGTTATAGATAAAGTACTTTTGAAAGAAGATGTAATGAATATTTTTCATTCCATTTTCAGATATTTCTTTAAACCATTAAATATTGATGACTTAGGTAGTGATGATGTTAAGTTTATATCATTTAATGATATTCTTGGTGATGAAACATCTTCTACTATTGAAACCGAATTCATTAACTTCTTGTTGTCAAATTCAAAAATTAAGCAGAAGAAAAAAGTTAAGTTAAATGAAGGACTCGATAGTAAATTAATGGAACTCTCTTCATCAGAATCGTTTCAAGAGCCACTTATTAGTAAAATGGTGGATTTTCAATTGGCTTCAGAAAAAAGCTCGGAAGGTGGGCTAATAATTTGTAAAGGAGAGGTAATTACAGCATTGAAGGTTAATGAACACTGGTATTCCATATCTAAGAATTTTGAACCAATAGATTTTCTTTATCATTTACTAGGGAAGCAGTTAACTCGTGATATTAAATGGAAAACAAAAAGAGCATTAGTGAATATTAAAAGTGCAAGTACTTATTCTGATACTAATCATTTGAACAAACCTATACGACTCGTAAGGAAAAAAATGGTGTAGGTTTATTTTAAAATTACCATATTGATTATTGGATGCTTTTTTTATGCACCCTCAAGGATTTCGCTTATTTTTTTAAAAATTGCAATAATATACCCCCTACCCTAAAAAATAGACTATGACCAACAAAGGCAACAGAAGAAACGGACAACCGGTTTTAATTCGAGACAATCAATCGACAGGGTTGGAGCGTATACCATTAGACACTAAAGCATTTAATGAAGATTGGATTCAAAAGCTTATCCATTCTAACCCCGATGTATTGCCTATTAGTGAAATAGATACCGGTTTTACTCCGGCTATTGCTATTGGTAGAGAAGTGGCTACACGGGTGGGTTACATCGATAATTTATTTATTTCGCCTGATGGGTATTTGACCATAGTAGAAACAAAACTTTGGCGCAACCCGGAAGCTAGACGCGAAGTGGTGGGGCAAATTTTGGATTATGCCAAAGAGTTAAATAAATGGACTTTCACAGATCTGGATAATGCTGTGAAGCAGTACAATCAAGTCTACAACAATAATGCTGATGGGCTTTTAGCTACTGTACGTCAGCACACAGAATTAGATGAGGGAGACGAGCGGTTCTTTATAGACAACATCAGCAAGAATTTAAAACGTGGGAGGTTTCTGCTGCTGATTGTTGGCGATGGTATTCGCGAAAGTGTGGAAGATATGGTGGAGTATTTGACGCAAACGCCTCAATTGTATTTTACTTTGGCATTGGTAGAACTTCAAGTCTTTAAATTAAACGCAATCGATAACTCGTTAATTGTTATTCCGCAACTCGTTACCCGAACGCGTGAGATTACCAGGGCTATTGTGCGGATTGAGGGTACTACGTCAGCCGATTTTAAAGTGAATATTGAAACAGACTTAGGCACGGAATCAGCAAAGCAACAAACGCAAGGGTATAAGCGATTAACGATAACGGCTCAAGATTTTTTTGAGCAATTGGAACAAAACACGAATAAAGAAACGGTTGAATTTGCTAATCAGATTATTAAAGACAGCGAGGAGTTAGGGCTTTACATTGAATGGAACACGGGTAGTTTTGGTATTAAACTTCCCGATCCGCAAGGGAGCGGTGTAAAAATAGGTATTCTAAATATTGATAGAGCCGGTTTTATTTACTTAGGCTATTCCCGTGGGCAATTCGAAAAATTGCAATTACCAATGGATGCCAGTTACCGTTTCTCGGCTGATACAGCGGCACTATTTCCGGGTATTAAGCCCAATTCGGAAAAGAAACATATCTGGAACAATCATTCCTCGCTGAGCGAACTTCGCAAGGTTTATCAGCCGTTTATGGAGCGTGTGAAGCGTTATGTTGAAGACATTACGAATGAGGGGCAGCGGGTGAGTGGGTAGATGTATGTTTATATTTCATTGAGCTTTGTTCGTTCAGTAAATTGGGTTAGTTTTAGGATGTAACTATTATGGCAATCATTCATATATACCATTATAAAGGTACGCTTCGCGTTTCTGTTATTATTGGAGTTACACGTTAAAACCCAAAACTAAAGCAAAGTCAAACCCATGAATCAAAACCACCGCCATTATCAGCCTCAGATTAATAACATTTCTCTACAAATTCCATATTCGTTATTTTAAAAAGTAATAGCGATTACACTATTTACTTGTAGGTAGCCGGAATTTTCCTCTGAAATTTAAAGCGAAATGCTATTATGATTTTCTCTATAATCATATCTACGTCACAACAGCGAACTGATTGGTTAATAAGCCGAAGTTTGACTTCAGTTTACAAGCAAGTTGGTATTAATAAAACGCAATGGAATATTGTTATTATTGACGATAACGAAGTTGAAACAGAGTTTGATGAGATTCAAGAACGAATAGCACATCTAAGAAATACTTTACAACTTAGTCCAACAGAATTTCCGACAAACGTTCTTAGAAATACACGAACCCGATTTATGTCGGGAACAGGTGCATGGAACACAGGAATTTTTGAAGTATATAAACGTTGCCCTACCGGCTATGTGAGTATCTTAGACGATGATGACGAGTATTTACCAAATCATTTGAATGAATGCATAACGTCCATCAGCGAAAATACGGTTGCTGTTTTTCAACGTTTGATTTGGCATAATGACGACAGCTCAATTATGCATGTTGATTTGACAAAAGATCAATTAACGGCTGAGCATTTCTTTGTTGGAAACCCGGGGGTTCAAGGCAGTAATATGTTTTTCAAAATCCAAAGCCTAGTTGATATTGGTGGATTTGATGAAACCTTGCCCAATACAACAGATAGGGATATAATGATTCGTTTTCTTTGGAAGAACGACTTAAGCAATATTGAAGTTCTAGAGAACATTGGCGTAATTCATTATAACCACAAACAACAAAAGGTAAACAACAACATTCCAAAGAAAAAACAAGGATTGGATTTGTTTTACAAAAAATACAAAGAGCACTTTTCAGAAGAAGCTTATCAAAAATCACTTTCGCGCGCAAAAGCTTTTTTTAGTTACCATCCGAAAGAACAAATTGTCATTTGTATGCCTTTGAAAGATGCTGAACAAACTTTAAACAAGGCCATATCTTCCGTATTGCAGCAGAAAAACACGAAAAGAGAAATTGTTTTGCTCATCGGAAACGATAATTCTACCGACAACTCTGAAAGGCTATTGCATGCAATAGCTTCGCAAAATCCTAATGTTGTTTTGTTGGATGTGAATTTTGGGAAAGCATATTTGAATAGAAATTACTTAAACGAATACGCTCGTAAAAACTATCCGAATTGTATTTTAATTGGTCGGCTTGATGCCGATGATACTATTTATAGCGATGATACCATAAGCCAAATCGAAACGCTGTTTGATAAACATAATTTTGATGTTTTGATGTGCGGTAATAAACAAGTGAAAAATGGAACTGTTTTAGCGTGGGAAAACAAACCCAGCAAAAAACTATTGCAAGAAGATTTTTTGTTGAATGAGCTTTTTGAAATGACACAAGGTCATCCGAAAGCAGAATTACCCTCTTGTAACACTTTCATAAGGCCAACTGTAAAAGTATATTATCCTGACAATGCAAGTGCTGAAGATCATTGGTTTACGGTTTTATTGCTCTTGCAAAAAAAGAAATTAAACATTTTGATTGACGAGAATTTGCTTTATTGTTTTTACTCTTTAGATGGTTTTGTAACAGATAGCAATAAGCGAACGAACAACTACGTGGAAAGCAGAAATGAATTATATCAATTTTACCAAAAGAATAAATGAGTAGTAGAAAAAATAACGGAAATGCAATTTTGAATAAAGTCTTTCCTCAAAAGGTTTTCAGCTTTTTGGGCGAAGGAAAATCTTCCGTTGTTTTTCACGATGATAATTTAGTTTACAAAGTTTTTCTTTTGGAAAATTATGAAGCACTTGGTTACAAACGCAATATTTTAAATGAAATTCAAGCGAGCAAATACAAATTTGAAAACGCTGATTTCTTTTATCCGATTCAACAAATCGTTGAGATTAGTAACGATTGTTTTATTCTCGTTTATGCGTTTGAAAAGAGTGAACCTTGCTTAGCATTTGCGCAAAACGAGATTCAAAATTTCTTGGTCGAAAATTGGCAAAAAAGGCTCATTTTTCAAGATGTAAAACCCGAAAACTTTGTTCGTGTTAATGGAAGTCTAAAATGGATTGATTACGAGCCCGATAAATTCACAGACAACTTGTTTTTAAATATGGCAGTTCGGGCTTTTATTTATGTTAAGTACTCTAATGAAAATCAATCGTTCTTAAATAAATTGTGCAGAAGTTCAATCAATAATTTTGATTTACCCGAATTACTGGGTTTTCAAGAGTTTATGAATACCTTGTTCGCAAAGATCATTTTTCAAGAAAGCCAAATTGAAAATGTTTCAGTTGATAATTACAAATCCGTAAATGGGGTTTCCGAAATCACAAACAGCGGAGTTTTTTCATTGCCGTATTCCGACAGTTTCAATGCCGAACAGGCGTTCTGGGAACTCAACAAACGAAAGGTGTATCTTGATATCGTTAATTTTAAAACGCCTGAACTAGATGCGAAAAATTACTTTTCACCTCAAGATATTGTTCTAAAAACAATTCAAATTGTTGAGCCTAAACAAGAAGTTTCTTTAGTAATAAAGGCTTGCGTGCATGATGCAGAGGTTGTTTATGAAGCCGTAAAACATATAGTCCGGCAACTTTCATTTCCTAATAATTTCGATGAAAAGATTTTGGCGTTAGACATCCGTGAAACTGATTTTATACGTGAATACAATACGAAGAACACTTGGGGGGAATTGATGGAGCAATCTCAAAAATTGGTTGATGATATGATTGTCGACAAGTTTATTTTTCCAACGGAAAGCGATTTTTCAAAGGTCAATCAAAAATGGTTTGGAATTGAAACTAACGTAACGCATACTTTAGAAAAAGTTCCAGTTACAGCACAGCTTTATGCATTTGAAATGGCTAATAACGATTTTGTTTTACAAGTTGATTGCGATGCAATGGTTGGACGATTGTCAAAGGAGCACTCGTTTCTTGACGATATGATTTCGGAATTTGACAAAAACGAAAATGTTTTGTCGGTTGGTTTCAATATCTACAAAGGAAATGAGACTTCCTTTACTTCCTATATTGGCTTTGAAAATGGTGGTTTTGTTCCCGAAGTTCGTTTTTGTCTGCTCAAAAAAAGCAGAATCGAACAAGTGTTGCCCTTAACTAATGAGGTAATCGGAAATGATTTTAAGCTAAGCTGGTATAGAGCATTAGAGCAACGCCAAAAGGAAACAAAAACTTGTTCTCTTCGAGGTGGAGATAGCTGTTCATTTTATATTCACCCACACAACTTCAAAAAGACAGATAAAGACGTTTGGTTTACAACACTTGACCGCGTTGAGCAACTTGAAATTTCTGCACAACAAATTAATGAATTTGATTTAACCGGTTCGTATTACGATTGGACAATAACAAAACGCAATGAAAAATTGGTTGTTGTTTCTTGTTTTCGAAATATTCCACTTTCACGATTTTTGCGTTTTTGGTATGCTTTGATTAGTCAGACCCATCAAGAATGGGGGCTGGTTTTAATTGATGATGCTTCAGATAATGGAATAAGTTATTTCATTAAAGAACTTATTAAGCCCTATAAAAGCAAAATTACGTTTATCCAAAATCGTTTTCGCGTTGGCCTTGCACAAAACACATACAAGGCAATTCATTACTTTATGGAAAATCAAGAAAGTGTTGTTTGCATTCTTGATGCTGATGATGCATTAATTGGCAAGAATGCGCTAGAAAACATTTTTGGGAAATACAGATTTTCACATGCTGATGTTGTCATAGGAAAAATGTACAGAACCGACAAGCTGCATGCTCATTACAAATACACACCGAATTTCATAAATCCAAGATTGTATGGTGGCAATGTTTGGCAACACATTAGAAGTTTTAAGAAATATCTTTTTGATAGTTTAAATTTTGATGATTTAAAAATTGCCAATAAGCAACAACAAGCAGATGATATTTTACTTGGAAAACGTTTCAGTCAAAAAGTACTTTTCCCGGAGTATTGTTCGGATTTTGCGTATATGATACCGATTGTTGAAATGGCAGAGAATCCAATGTGGATAAATCATTTCAATGTGTTTCATGACAGAGCAACACCAAATACAATCGAAACAAAACAGCGGAAAGAAGAAATCATTTCTGAAATACTGGCGAAACCCAGAAAAACAAAAAATGATATTTTAAAAAGTAGGAAAACATTTTTGCCAAATCTCAACCAAATTGAAATTGACATTACTTACGAATGTAATTTGAAATGTATAAACTGTAATCGTTCGTCTACACAAGCTCCAATCAAGGAAGGAATGACATTAGAACAAATTGATAATTTTGTTCGTGAGAGCATTGAGCTGAGTAAAAAGTGGAAGTTGATTAATTTGCTAGGAGGCGAACCGAGTATTCACAAAGATTTTTTAGCAATCATCAATCTGATTTTGACTGCATACATTGATAAGCATTCACCTGAAACTATTTTGCAAGTTACAAGCAACGGTTTTGGCGATATGGTTCAAGAGCGATTATCAAAACTTCCGAAGCACAAGAATTTAATTATTGATTACGCTTCGTTTAAAGACGAACGGATTATTCCCTATTTTTCGCCATTCAATGATGCGCCAATTGATCAACCAAACGGCAACGAGAAAGAATATCACAAAGGCTGTTGGGTAACTTCGTATTGTGGAATTGGCTTAAATCAGTTAGGATATTATCCGTGTGGAGTTGCAGGGGGTATTGACCGAGTTTTAAAACTTAACTTAGGTGTTCAATCATTAAGAAATGTGGATGAAAGTATTGCTAAGTACTTAGATACATTCTGTCGTTATTGCGGTAATTTTTCAGACTATGAGAACAATGCTGGAAACTTTATACCAAGAAATGAGAAGGCATCATTAACTAAAGCTGTTATTTCGGAAACGTGGAAAAAAGCGTATAAAAATTATAATGGGAAATAAACGTGCGATTCTACTTTTAAGTGGTGGCATTGATTCTACTACTTTACTAGCAAAACTTATAAATGAAAATTATGAAGTTGTTGCTCTTAGTTTTCATTACGGACAAAAGCACGGAATAGAATTAAACTACGCAAAAAAAAACGCTGAAAAGTACAATGTGAAGCAACATCAAATTGTTGAGTTGGACAAAATACTTTTTAATTCATCGGCATTAGTAAATGATGAAATTGATATTGCAACTTACGGAAACAATGAATTGCCCAAAGGACAAGTAAATGCCTATGTTCCATTTAGAAATTTACTATTTATAAGCACTGCTTTGAGCTTTGCAGAATCAGTGAAAATAAACGAAGTTTATTTAGCCTTTAATCAGGATGATAACGGCAATTTTTGGGATTGTAGAACTGAATTTGTTGAAAGAGTGAACGCAATTTCAATGTCAAATACTTCAATACAAGTTAAAACGCCTTTTATCAATTTCTCAAAAACAGATGTTGTGAAATTAGCTCGTCAACTTAATGTTGACTTGAGTAACACAATTTCTTGTTATCAGCCAAATGAAGCAAATGAATGTGGTGTTTGTTTAAGTTGTGTAACTAAACAAAAAGCGATTAGGAATACTTAAACAAAATAACATTAGGAATTACCCACACTGGCGCGGTCTTGCAGACCGTAACCAATGTATAATAAGAGTAGGGAATAGTGTAGGCACATTTAGCCTGCCACAGGCTATGCGCAAAACTTGCGGTAGGAGCGAATTGTGTAGCGATTACTTCTGCGCCCAGGAAAGCTTATCGCAATGACGGGAGCTTATTTTGCCGGGGAATTATTACAAAGTTTTTTGAGGACTAAGGGCATTATATCTTCTATGCCTTGTATGTAGAGATAAGTGTCTTTGCTGCTGTCGATAACCAGGTTGTAGTTGTTTTCTTTGGCTACTTGGTTGATGGCATTTTTTGCTTTTGCGGTAATGGGATCTAGCAATTCGGAGTTTTTGGTTTCTATGTTTAGCTTGACCTTTGCCATGTGTTTTTCTAAATCTCTAACGAGCATTTCTGTTTGTTGTACTCTAGCTTCTTGTTCTCTATTTAGTTCTTCCTTATTTTCGAGTTCCATTTTGAGTTGATAACCATTGCATCGGCTTTGTCTTCCCTTTGTTTCAAATTTAATTTTATGGAATCGACATAGGCTTGGTAGATGGTTTCTGCGGCTTTTCTTTCGGGCATTTTGGCGAGGAGGGAATCGTAGTTGATGTGTGCGATTTTTTGTGCGTTTGCATTAAACGTGCTGATGGCTATGGTAATAAAAAGGAGGAGTTGTTTTGTTGTGTTTTTCATGGGTGTTGTTTGTGTGAAATTAAGAATTGTGGATGGTTAATGAAATAGTTCAAACACAGATTGCTTCGGTCGTGCCTCCCTCGCAATGACGGGGAGGAGAGATTGCTTCTCCGCCTGGGAAGGCGGATCGCAATGAAAGGGGAGGAGAGATTGCTTCGGTCGTGCCTCCCTCGCAATGACGGTGCGGAGGAGAGATTGTTTCTTCGCCTGGGAAGGTTTGTCGCAATGACGGAGGAGCCAACGTTTACCATGTTGATAGGATATCTAGATATAAATCTCTCCATTCCGGATTTAAACTTTCAATGAGTTTCATTTTTGCCTTTCTACTTCCTCCTTTAATTCTTTTTTCTTCAGCAATGGCTTCTTCTATTGTGCTGAAAACAGAATAGTAAACCAATATGAAACAGTTGTATTTTGAAGAGAATGAGTTTGGATATTCTTTGTTCTTATGTTGTGAAATTCGAGAAAGGAGATTGGATGTTACTCCGGTATAAAGAACGGAATGTGTTTCGTTTGTGACGATGTATACTGCGCCTCCTCTTTGCATGGGTTTGGGGTTTATGTGAAAATAAGAATTGTTGGGTGTAATGGAAAGGCGTTTAAACACAGATTGCTTCTCCACCTGGGAAGGCGGATCGCAATGACGGAAGAGGGGAGAGATTGCTTCTCAAGCGAGGACGCTTGATTGTAATGACGGATTATTCTGCGGTCGTCATTGCGAGTTCTTACGAAGCAATCTGTGTTTTGGGGCATTATGGAGAGATTGCTTCGGTCGTGCCTCCCTCGCAATGAACTGTGTTAAATTCCAAATAAATTATCAAAAACTTATTTCTCTGTAGAAC
>CAYNMP010000037.1:0-21294 GCA_964398475.1 uncultured Chitinophagaceae bacterium
GTAGCCGTTACAGCATAAGTTCCCGAAGTGAGCCCTGTACGAGCCGCAGGCAATACCCCTCCCGGATTCCAGTTGTAGGAAACAAGTCCTGTGGCATTGACAAAGTCCGCGGTTGCAGTAGCGGTAGCTCCCCCGAAGCAAACATTGTTAGTACTGGTTAAGGTTAAACTCTGCACAGCAGGTTCTGTCACTGTTTCAGAGACGGCTACAGAGCAGTTGTTATTGTCTACGATATTACCTGCATAGGTACCTGCAGCGAGCGAAGGAATAGTAGTCGTACCGGCAGGAATTGGATTGCCCAGATAGGTGTAAGGAGCAGTACCACCGGAGATATTTATCGTTACTGTACCATCTGACCCGCCATGACATTTTACATCGGTATGGGAAGTGGTAACGGTGAGAGCAGCAGCAGGTTGCGTAAGGGTAATGGTATCGTATAAGGCACAAGCTTTATTATCAGAAACCGTTAAATAGTAAGTGCCTGCAGCCAAACCTGTAGGAGCGGGGCCGGAAACACTACCAGGACTCCAAGTATAATTATAAGCAGGCGTTCCTCCATTAATGGTCGTTGTGATACTTCCGGTTGAGTTGCCAAAGCAGTTAACATTTTGTTTTACTATACTCTTCGATAGACCAGATGCGGGTTGGGTAATTGTTGTGCTACCTGTAATTGTACAACCTTTGCTATCCGTTACAGTAACGGTATAGGTTCCTGCACCTAAATTGTAATTGGTTTGTCCGGGTATATTATTACTCCAGTCGTAAGTATATCCTCCATTACCACCACCAACAACTGCCGTAGCACTCCCAAGGTTGGCTTGATAACAACTGTCATCTACTTTAGTTATGGATAGCGTAAGGGTAGGAGGACCGGTAATATTTCCCGAAGCAGTTGCTGTACATCCCCTACTGTCAGTAATAGTCACGGATATTGGACCGGCACTGAGTCCGGTAACAGAAGGATTATTGGGTTGTCCTCCACTCCAAGCATAGGTATAAGGTGTAGATCCTCCCGAGACGACAGAGGCCAAAGCCTGACCATTATTTGACCCGGCACACGACATGTTAACAGTATTAATATCAGCCACCATTGCAGCACCGGGTTGTGTAATAGTGATGGAGCCCGAAAAGGCATGTGCTGGAAGAGCATCGGTGAAGTTATAGGTATATGTTCCTGCAGCTAGTCCCGAAATAGAAGCCCCCGTCATTCCATTACTCCACGATATATTAGCTGTACCGGAAACACCTGTTACAGTAAGCGTAGCCGTTCCATTTGCACCGCCAAAGCATGAAACATTTGTAGTGGAGATGCTTGATGTAACACCACAAGGTAATGATCCAATGGTGGCACTATATTGTAAAAGCGAAGAACATCCATTGGCATCACGAAAATCGGCAATAAAAGTTCCCGGAGCAAGTCCTGTGGCAGTGGCACCAGGGAATCCAGGGCCCCAGTTCACTCCTGTATAGGGTGGAGTACCGCCCGAAATAGTTATAGTAGCTGTTCCATTGTTTATTCCGCAATTTGCATCCGTTTTGGAAACTACTGCTGAAACTGCTGTTGGCTGATTGAGGGTGTACGTCCCGGTTGCTGAGCAGACTCCATCAGTTGCTGTTACAGTGTATGTTCCGGCTGTTAATCCAACGTGAGATGATCCTTTTGTACCGTCAAACCAAGTATAGTCATAGCCAGAAGGGAGATAATAGCCGGTTGAAGCGCCAAAACCACCGGAAGGAGTAATAGCAATGCTGCCATTTGTTCCACCGTTACACAATGGACTAGTTGTAGAGGGGGTAAGGGTTATTGGTGCATTAATAACAACAGGGTGCGAATAGGTATTCGTACAGCCAGAGTTGTCTGTAATGGTTAATGTTACGTTATATGTGCCATTCGAGGCATAAGTATGTGTTGGATTTTGAAGTGTGGATGTATTGGCCGCACCGGACGAAGGTTCGCCAAAGTTCCAAGCCCATCCGGCAACAGTGCCAATGTTTGAAGTGGAGATATCTGTAAATTGTAATGTTCGGGAACAACTCTGAAAGTTAGTGCCGGCTGTCCAGTTGGAATTCGAAATTACACAAAAACGTTGTTCGTTGTTAGCCCCACCCGTTGATGCCGAGAACCCCCAGTTTACAATCGGATTACCACTAAAATAAGTATTAACAAAAGAAGGGAAAACTTGACTTAGTCGGAGGCTGCCATCAAAAAAGACACTGAAAGTATTTGTATTCACATCCCAAACGAGTCGAACCGTATGGTAACCACAATCTTCAATGTTACCGCCACCGGCCATGGCATCAACCGGTCCTGCAATATTATGCCCAACGCTGCCTGCATTTTCGAAGGCTATGTGATCGTTGGCAGGTTCACCACCGTTTTGATAAGTGTCGAATTCCACAGCAAAAGAGTTGCCTGCAAGTCCGCCATAGCCAAGTCCACCACCACTTTGTCCTAAGCCGGTAATGTTGTTCGTCAATACAAACACAATTCCATCGGCACCTGCATCATCGCAACCAAAAAAAAGATTAAACTGATAATCAAACGAATTGTTGAGGTTAATCGTTTGGTTTTGATAGGCTGCCCCCCCTTGATTATCTACAGCATCAGTTAATTTGAAGCAATTGCATCCACTGAAATTTACGCCATTTCCCAATACCGTATAATTCTGCGAATAAGAAAACGAAAATGCAAAAGCAAAAAGGAATGTGAGTAACGATTTATTCATAGAAATGGTTTTTCAATGCATTGATTTTGTGCTTATATGATAGTATTTAAGCATATTTGGTTGTATGTTTTTAAAGATATTGAAATAAAGTTATTCTATAAACAACGTTTATCCACAAATTTTAGAATTAACAAACTCTTAAAATAGAAAAAGGGACTGATGTTCAGTCCCTTTTGATTGTTATTCGTTAAGTGTTTATTCTACTAAAGTCCAGTTCGATGTCCTACCCAAGAAAGGCATTCCCATAACATAGCCACGTAAGTCAACATTTTTATCGTCTTTAATGGTAATTTTACAATCATACGTTTTCCCGTTTTTAGGGTCGTAAATTTTTCCATTTACAAATTCCGTTTCCGACTTTTTTTCAAGCCCACTTAAGAATTGCATTCCCATAAGTGGTTTGTTGCGTTTAGCCTCATCGGGGTTTTCTTTATCCGTTTTTGGTTTTCCGTTTTCAACGGAATCTTTTAACCAAACAATTTTTCCATAGTATTTTCCATCGGTGGCCAAAAACACTTTTACTTTCGATGTTTTTTCCTGATTCCACCACACACGGCATAGTTTGTTTTGTGCATTTACCGACAATGTTACAAAGAACAACGCCAGTATTAATAATTGCGATTTTGCATTCATACGTTAAGTTTTGTTTAGTAATGGAAATTTCATACCAAAATATCATTCTCTGGGGGTTAAACAATTATTTATACATAAAATTTTGTCACATTTGCCTCTGTATTTGAGATTTAGCTAATTTACAATAGAAGTTAACATGGTTTTTTTAACGCGCAAAGAACATTTTAATGGGGCACACTGTTTATACAACGAAATGTGGAGCGAAGAGAAAAACAAAGAGGTGTTTGGAAAGTGTTCAAATCGGAATTTTCATGGGCATAATTTTGATGTGTATGTTACCGTGAAAGGTTCGCCACATCCAGATACCGGATTTGTAATGAATGCACATATCTTAAGTCGAATCATAAAAAAGGAAGTAGTTGAACGATTGGATCACAAGAATTTCAATCTGGATGTACCTGAGTTGACAGGAATATTTCCTTCATCGGAAAATGTGGCGATTCAAATTTGGAATTGGGTTAAACCACACATTCAGGGTTGTGAATTGCATTGTGTGAAATTGCAGGAAACAGAAAATATTTATGTAGAATATTTTGGATAAAAAAACGAACATGAATTATCAAAAAAATGAAATTTACAACGAAGCGAATCAGCTGGAGTTGTCCGAAAAATACCAATCGATTCTCTCGCTCTTAGGCGAAGATGTAACGCGAGAAGGATTGGAAAAAACCCCATTGCGTGCTGCAAAAGCAATGCAATTTTTGGCTTCCGGTTATCATCAAAATGCGCATGAAGTAGTTAAATCTGCATTGTTTCACGAAGACCATAAGCAAATGGTGATTGTGAAAGATATTGAGTTGTTTTCGTTGTGTGAACATCACTTGTTGCCTTTTTACGGTAAGGCACACATAGGTTATATTCCTAATGGAAAAATCGTAGGATTGAGCAAAATTGCACGTGTTGTCGATATTTATTCCAGACGTTTTCAGGTACAAGAGCGTTTGACTGAGCAAATTAAGAACTGTTTAGAGGAAACCCTTAATCCACTTGGAGTGGCAGTTGTTATTGAAGCACGACATTTTTGTATGATGATGCGCGGTGTGCAAAAACAAAACAGCGTTACTACTACTTCAGCATTTAATGGGCAATTCGAAGATTCCGTTACGCGCAGTGAATTTATTAAATTGATATCCAGTAAACTTAGTTAATAGCTATGGTAGCTTATGTTTTTCCCGGACAGGGAGCACAATTTAAAGGCATGGGGAAGGATTTGTATGATGCTTCAGCACTTGCACAGGCGCTTTTTCAAAAAGCCAATGCAATACTTGGATTTGATATAGCAGATGTAATGTTCAATGGAACAGACGAAGATTTAAAGAAAACCGAAGTTACACAACCGGCTGTTTTCATTCATTCCGTTGTTTCTTTTTTAGTGTTGAAACAAAAGGCTCCTCAAATGGTAGCGGGTCATTCCTTGGGCGAATTTTCTGCATTGGTAGCTAACGAATGTTTATCGTTTGAAGATGGGTTGAGATTAGTTTCCATACGTGCTAAGGCCATGCAAAAGGCTTGTGATGTTCAGCCTTCAACGATGGCAGCTGTTTTGCGTTATCAAGATGAAAAACAAATAGAAGCCATTTGTGCTGAAATAAAAGACGAGGTTGTTGTACCGGCTAATTATAACTGTCCCGGGCAGTTGGTGATTTCAGGTTCTGTTGCTGGAATTGATTTAGCTATTGAAAAGTTGAAGGAAGCCGGAGTTGGGCGCGCCTTGAAATTACAAGTTGGTGGGGCGTTTCATTCTCCATTAATGGCACCTGCTCGGGAAGAGTTAGCTCAAGCTATTACAGCCACTACCTTTAGTGCTCCTATTTGCCCTGTGTATCAGAATTGCAATGCAAAACCTTCTTCCGATGCAACAGTTATCAAACAAAATTTAATTACACAGTTAACGGCTCCGGTACTTTGGACACAACTTGTTCAACAGATGATTGCAGATGGCGCTCAAGAATTTATTGAATGTGGACCCGGAAACGTGCTTCAAGGGCTAATTGCAAAGATTGACGCAAGTGCGGTTACATCAAAATTGTAATTATTGTTTTGAAATAATTTCGAGAATACTATATTCGCATCCTAAACGGTGGTTGTAGCTCAGTTGGTTAGAGTAGTGGTTTGTGGTTCCATTGGTCGTGGGTTCGAATCCCATCATCCACCCTTCGTTTTAAAGCGATGATTCATTTGAGTCATCGCTTTTTTCTTTTCTGTAATACAGTAATGTCCAAGCTAAGATGCCTAGTAGTCCGCCAATGCCTATAATCCACGATGATATTTGTTTAATGTCAAATTCCATACCTTTATTTCTATTAGCAAGTTAAATGTTTTTTCTGAGATTAATCCGGCTTCTTGTTTATTCTAACATTTTCATTGCCTGTTGTGCGGTGGGGTTACAATGGTTTGTTCAACCCGAAACATCCATTTTAGCTGCTGCATTTTTGTTTTCATCTGTAATAGTAATGTATAGTGCGCTAAAATTGCTTGGATTGAAAAATCATGCCAGGCAGTCTGAAAGTTCCGCAATTGCTTGGCTTCAACGCAATACGGCTTTACAGTTAGGTATAACACTTATCGCCTTCATTTGCGCTATGCTTTGTTGGAAGCAACTTGGGTTTCCATTCTATTGTAGTTGGCTAATAGCATTGGTATTGCTTTTGTTGTATACCTACTTTCGGACGGTGCATACAATATCTTCATTCCCAAAACTATTTCAAGCCTACATGAAAATTACCGTGGTTGCTGCTGTTTGGGCGCTTGTGCTTTTACCTGCAAGTGCCGGAACTCCATCTATATATCTTTTTCTTTGGCTTTTCCTTTTCGTCTTGGCCTTAATGATTCCGTTTGAAATTCGGGATATGCTTTACGATGCGCCATTTCATGTACCTACACTACCATTGCTGCTTGGTGTGCAGAAGGCTAAACAAATATCGTATGTGCTGCTGATGATTTCATTTTTACTATATCTCTTTGGAGGTTCTGGTATGGAGCAAAAATGTTCTGTTGGATTAACTACTATTGTAGGATTGGCAATGGTGCGTAGAACTTCAACTTCAAATTCCGATTTTTTCTTTCTTTTTGGAGTAGATGGTTTGTTATTGTTGCCCCTTGTAATCACTTCATTTTTGAATGATTTAATCTTTTTCTACCACACAATTTTATAGTTTAGTAGCATCAATAACCCATGAGATATATGTCTACAATAATCGTGATAGTGGTTACAATTGCGCTATGCGAAATTGTGAGCAGGATAGTTCTTCACTTTATTTACAATCGAAATTTCGATTTCACTATCGTAGAGAAAAATAAGTATGGTACAACAAATGGACTAAAAGCGAATCAAAAAACTACGATTTGGGGAAGGTCATTTTCTACCGATCAGTTGGGTTCAAGACCGAATACAACATCCTCTACAAAACGAAAAAAAATATACATCGGAGATTCTGTAATAGAAGGAGTAGGACTTGAAGATTCAACGGTATGTACTTCCCTCATTCAGCAAGGGGAGGTGAATTCACAAATCCTCAACATCTCTATGGCTGGGAATTCCAGCGCAGATTACGCAAACATAATTGATGCTATAATCGATAGTACAAAGTCAACTTTTATTCCGGATATTGATGCGATAAGTGTGGTGTTTTGTTTGAATGATATTTACGGGAAACTTTCTACGGAGCAACTACCAGTGATGTCTTCCGGTTTTATTGCAAAATGTAATGAAGCTCTTCAACATATTGCATTGTATAAGCTTTTAAAACTATTGATCTATCAAAATTCCGATAAGTATTTTCAGTACGATTTACAATTCTATAAGCAAGAGCAAAAGGTGCACGAGAGTATAGATTATTTAGTGAGGGCAAAAAATAGATGTACTGCGCATCAAATTAAATTCGAAGTTTTTATTCTGCCTTATCGTTCTCAATTCGAGACGAAGAATTTATTCCCTCAACAAACATTAGCTTATCATTTAGGAATGAATGGTGTGCCTTTTAAAGATTTGTATCCTTTGTTGGCTATCCATAAGCACCCGAAAGCATTATACCTTTTTGCCGATGAAATTCATTTTTCGAAAGCAGGGCATAAGGCTATAGCCGAAGCTATTCAAGGACGATAAGGCCTATTTTACTTCAATGCCAATACTGTATTTTTTCTGAATGGATTCACCGCCTTTAGTAAAGAGAGTTCCATTTCCATCGCGCTCATTGTTCTTCCAGCTGCCTTCATATCGGTCGCCATCTTTCCAGTAAAAAACACCCTTTCCTTCCATTTTCCCGTTTAGAAATTCTCCTTCATAGTAATCGCCATTGGCAAAAACAAAGGTTCCTTTTCCTGTTCGTTTATTGTCTTTAAATTGACCTGTATATTTATCGCCATTCGGGAAATACATATTGCCAATACCTGTTTTCATATCGGTATCAAACATGCCTTCATAAATTTTTCCGTCTTTGTAGAAGTATTTGCCCGGACCGGTTCTTTTTCCGTTAATGTAAACGCCTTCGTAGCGTTCGCCATTAGCATAATTGCATGTCCCAATACCTGTTATTCGTCCGTATTCAAAAGTGCCTTCTAGTCGATCGCCATTGGCATACTTATAGGTGCCTTTACCATGAATCGTATTGTCATAAAATTCACCGGTGTAAACATCTCCATTCGCAAAACGATACGTGCCAACACCTTCTCTTTTATCATTTTTCCAATTTCCTTCATAGGTTTCACCGTTGCTAAATACAGCTTTCCCTTTTCCGTTTCGTTGATCATTATCCCAATTCCCTTCATAGGTACCCACACCATCGATGGTTGCTTTTCCATAGCCTTGACGCTTTCCGTTGGCATCGTGGTTACCATCGTATTGTCCATTCGTGTAACGTATTTCTGAATTTCCGGGACTCATTTGTGCGATGCTGCTTTGGCTGAGCCAAATAAAGCAAAACAGGAGAAAAAAAGTGCGCATAATCTATCTTTTTATAATGTACGGCAAAGCACTAATACCTTGTATACGAGTAATGTAACCCAAAAGTTTTTTTAAGGGAATTATACCTAAACGAAGTGGATGGCTGAATGATTTTTTTTTGTAGGTTTGGTTACTAAATTTTCGAAGGATGTTAAGAAACGATTGGACCATTGAAGAAGTAAATGCTATTTATCATAAACCTGTATTAGAATTGGTTGTAGATGCGGCAACGGTGCATCGCCAATATAACACTACTGCAGAAGTACAAGTATGTACGTTGCTTTCTGTAAAAACGGGTGGCTGTTCAGAAGATTGCTCCTATTGTCCGCAAGCCGCTCGTTACAATACGGGTATTGATGCCCATCGTTTAATGAAATATGAAGAGGTGGTGGAACGTGCTGCCGAAGCCAAACACAATGGCTCTACTCGTTTTTGTATGGGCGCTGCTTGGCGAAGCATAAAAGATGGAGCCGATTTTGATCATGTTATTGAAATGGTAAGAGGGGTGAATGCTTTGGGCTTGGAAGTTTGTTGCACGCTAGGTATGTTAGATGCAACACAGGCACAACGCTTGAAAGACGCAGGGTTATATGCCTACAATCACAATTTGGATACTTCGGATCAGTTTTATAAAGAAGTGATTACCACTCGAACGTATGACGATCGTTTAACTACCTTAGATAATGTAGAGAAAGCCGGTATCAGCGTATGTTGCGGTGGTATTATTGGTTTAGGAGAAACAAATGACGATAGAATTAAGCTCTTGCATACGTTGGCAACACGTGCCAAGCATCCAGAGTCAGTTCCTGTAAATGCTTTAGTGGCTGTAGAAGGTACTCCGCTTGAACATCAAGACAAAGTTAATATTTGGGAGATGGTACGTATGATTGCAACGGCTAGAATTTTGATGCCGAAGTCTATGGTGCGTTTAAGTGCTGGACGAAACGACATGAGCATTATTGAACAATCGTTGTGTTTCTTGGCCGGAGCAAATTCCATTTTTGCAGGTGAGAAGTTATTAACTACACCCAATCCTGAAGTGAATCAAGATAAATTGATGTTTGAAATGTTAGGACTTGTGCCTCGCGAAAGTTTCAAAGAAGTGAAAGTATCGGCTTCTGTTTGTTAATGGAATCGATTGAACAATATTTACAGACTAAGCTTGAACAACGAAAGGCGGAAGGGAATTTTCGTTCGTTGAAAGTACTTCCAAATGCTATAGATTTTACCAGTAACGATTATTTGGGTATGTCCCGAAACCCTTTATTTTCAAAAGAAGTGGAGTGTGAATGTGCTGTGCAACAATTCGACAAAGTGGGTGCAACAGGCTCTCGTTTATTAACAGGAAACAATGCTTATGTAGAATTGGTTGAAAAAGAAATTGCTGTTTTTCACCAGGCGAATACTTGTTTAATTTTCAATTCCGGCTTTGATGCGAATTATGGTTTGCTTGCTACTGTTCCCGGTAAAGGGCATTTGTTGATTATGGATGAATTGGTGCATGCCTCTATCCATGATGGTGCTAAGGCTTCTAAGGCAGAGAAGCAGTTCTTTAAACACAACAATTTAACGCATTTAGAGCAGTTACTCGGTGCCGAAAACTTCACACAAAAGTTTGTTGTTGTTGAGTCGTTGTATTCGATGAATGGCGACATCGCTGATTTGACGGCTATTTCAGCCTTGTGCGAAAAATACCATGCCCATTTGATTGTGGATGAAGCCCACGCTACGGGAGTTATAGGAGTACAAGGGGAAGGTGTAGTTCAATCGTTAGGGTTGTCGGATAAAGTATTTGCTAGAGTTGTAACTTTCGGTAAGGCCTTAGGTGCGCATGGTGCATGTGTGTTGGGGTCTGATTCGTTAAAGTCGTTTTTGATTAATTTTTGCCGACCGTTGATTTTTTCTACCGGATTATCATTTCATTCTCTGGCATGTATTCGTGTAGCCTATCAGTTATTCCCGAAAATGCAAAACGAGAGAAATAAGTTGAATGCGAACATTGCCTATTTTCGCACTTTTTCCGATAAAACTTCCTATCGTTTTCTGGATAGCAAAACACCAATTCAAGGTTTGTTGATTGCCGGGAATGAAGATGTGGTGGCCTGTTCAGCCTATTTAGAGGCAAATGGTATTGATGCGCGACCTATTCGTTACCCAACAGTTGCCAAAGGCGCAGAACGAATTCGTATTTGTTTACACAGTTATACTACTTTTGAAGAAATAGAACATTTATTTAGTGCTTGTAACAACTTTTATGCAAGTAAAAGTGTTCATAGCAATACATTATAAAAGAGACAGCAAATATGAAGATATATACAAAGAAAGGTGATTTAGGCGAAACATCGTTAGTAGGTGGAAGACGAATTTCTAAAGATGATTTGCAAATCGATAGTTATGGCACAGTGGATGAACTTAATAGCTGGATAGGCTTATTGGCCGATGTTGCCGATGAACACTCATTACCTAAACTGCGTACTATTCAAAACACACTGTTTAAAGTGGGGTCGATTCTAGCCAATGATGCTGAACATCCTTTCGATTTGGGTTTTGATATTGTTCAGTCGGATGTTGAATTGTTAGAACAATGGATTGATAAGATGGATGGTCAATTGGAACCGTTGAAAAATTTTATTTTACCTGGCGGACATACATCCGTTTCACATGCACAAATAGCGCGAACTGTTTGCAGACGAGCAGAGCGACTGTGTGTTGCGTTGAATAAAGTTATTGCACTCAATCCACTTGTGATTATGTATTTAAATCGGTTGAGCGATTTGTTATTTACATATGCCCGCTATTTGTCGAAAACACTAGGTGCAGAAGAAATTGTGTGGAAGGTTTAGTTCACTAGCTTAAGGAAAACAGATCCCAACGGCTTACTCATTTCCACTTCCATCAGCTTGCCATTGATGTAACGATAGTAAGATGTTACATTTCTCAAGACAGAACGGTATTCAGCATTGGCAATTTTTTCCAAATTGAAAAACTCTCCCAAACGCTCTGAAAAATAGCCCACAAGATTGGTTTTTGGCTCTTGAAAATATAAGAGCACTGAATAGTTTTTGATTACTTTTTTAAGTCGAAGTTTTTTGCCGTTTTGTTCAATTTCATAAACGTCATCCATTTTCTTGGACTGTGTCAACGATTCACCATCATCGTTAACTACCTTATAGTATGACGTTTGAAGTTCTCCGTTTTTTACCAAAATTTCGGCATTGGCCAACGATTTTTTACTGGTAAAAAGCAATTTAGCTTCCGATTGGCTTTTGAGTTTATACAATGTATATCCATTGCCTTTATCGATTTTTTCAATGGTAGTTTCTCCAATTTTTTTGTTGAAGAGTACAACATCGTAGTTCAACTTCGTTTGCCCGAAGCATAATGCCGAAAAGAGAACAAAAAAGAGTAGTGTAGTGGTTTTCATAGTTAAACGTAAGAATTTGATTACGAATTGGTTTTCATTTTCAATATACATTTTTTTTCTTTCAATGAGATAAATATTTTACATCTTTCCTTCTGCTTTAACAGGTATTAAATGTCGACATACACACTCTCTATTGTGCTACCATGCTATAATCCTACACATCAATGGGAAAGCAATGTGCTGGAGGAATATCGATTGTTGAAAGCTGCACTGCCTTCAGAACAGATTCAATTGATTGTAGTAAACGATGGAAGTACAATAAATGTATCGGCAGCGAGTAAGTTGCTTTTTGAAAAAGAAAATGCAGTATTTGTTCAGCGGGATATTAATTATGGGAAGGGTTTCACACTTCGCGAGGGTGTTGGGCTGGCAATAGGAGATAGGGTTATTTATACGGATATTGATTTTCCTTACACCCATAATAGTTTTTTAGCTGTGTACAACGCTTTGAAAAAGGCGGATGTGGCTATTGGCGTTCGTTCGGAAGCGTATTATGCAAACATGCCCAAGGCAAGGGTGTACATTTCTAAAACACTGCGCTTCTTTATTCGTAAGTTTTTATCTATTCCCACCGATGATACGCAGTGCGGCTTGAAAGGCTTTAATGCAAAAGGGAAGGAAGTGTTTCTACAAACTAAAATTAATCGGTATTTGTTTGATTTGGAGTTTGTGTTTTTGAGTGCTCGCCAGTCATTATCTATTGCTCAAGTTCCTGTAGAACTCAAATCGGGTATAGTGTTAAGCAAAATGCGTGGTTTTATTCTGCTTGGTGAAGGGATAAATTTTCTACGAATACTATTTAGCTCTTTTTTTTCTTCTTCAAACTCTTGAGGAATTTAGTTTCGCTATAAGTGATAAAGGTGACGATATCTTCTTTTAGTGAATCATCATATTGGCTTAACAATATTTTCCCATGGCTTAGAATATCTATGCCCAGTTGAATAGCATCGTAATCGTCTTTACCGTAGGTGTCGGTTTTTTGTTTCATTTTCGACAATACTCGTCCAAGTATAGAAATGGTTTTATCGAGTACAAAGGTATCGGAAATGGATTTAAACAAATCGGTAAGCTCAACGATGAATTGCTCAATTTGTTTGTAGGGAAGTTCGGCCAAACACTCGTTGAATTGTTCTTCCGTAAAAGGAATCGGGAAGTTTTTGGATTCCGCAACAGCTAACAAATCATTTTCGAAATGGCGAGCAGCCGAATGGGTACGCAACGTTACCGAACCGGTGTGAATCGCTTGCGGTAAATGAAATCCAAATTCAAAAATGGCCGAGGCTAAATTGCCTACCAATCCAAAAACCTTTGAAGGATGCGACACATAGCTTTCCAATTGCTGAAAGGCTTTATCGAGTTTTTCTCTTTCGCTCGGTGAGCTATATAGATTCTCTAAGAAAAAATCGCGCAATTCATCCACTGTTTGCTTGGTAAAACTCTTCGGAAGATTAGGGTCTTTCTTAATGTTTTCGAAGGTATAGCGCTTGTTTATCGATTCACGATACAAGTCGATCATGTGGTTTTTAAGCTCTGTATTCATAAGGTAATGTTACGGATTTGAAATAAAAAAGGCGATGAGTAACTGCGTTTTGGCAGGTAGTTTTCTATAAATAGCGGAGTTATTCGGCTGTTCTGCTATCTTCGCCCAATTTTTGTGCGAAAACCCAAGTCTATTTTATGAAAAGAATTTTAGTGAGTGAGAAAATTTTGGGTGCGAGCCGGAAATCAAGTTTAGATGAATTGCGGACCATTTATCGGAAGATGATCAAAGAGTGGCATCCCGATAAATTGCAACAAGACGAAGAGAAACTGGCTGTGGCAGAAGTACGCAGCAAAGAAATTATTGATGCCTATCAGTTTTTAGTGAGTATATCGCCTGAAACCAATGCTGCGAATTTGGAAGAATATACTAAAATTACTTCGGCTAATTTTATCACCGATTACGAATATAAAGGAGTGACCCTTACCGTTACGTTCTACGATGGTTGTGTGTATGAATATTTGGGTGTGCCGCGCAATATCTACATCAAAATGGTGAATTCCGCTACTGTAGCGCGTTTTGCACGTAGACATATTTTCTTTTCTTATCCGTATCGAAGAGCGGAGAAACAGAAAGAAGATTAAGAGAGATTAGTTGATTTGATGCGTATCGAATTTGATACGCAATACCCTAAGTTTGGTGTTTCTACTTCACTAGTCAAAAAATAATTTTGGCGTGCCCTCACTAAGAAGCGAGGTCGGGTCGTTCGCTCCAATTTTTTTCAGCGCCAAAGCCCGCAAAAAAAAGATTTCCGCTGCCACCCCTCACGCGCATTTAGGTTTATTGAAATTCTTCTTCTTTTTTCCTTTGGTTGGTGTTTCGCCACCAACCAAAATTTCAACTCGTAAAGCATTACATTTGGCACGGTCTGCAAGACCGCGCTAGCGAAGGATTATGGGGTTAGATAATTTAATTGTATTTTCATTTAGCATTAAACATCCCCATATGAAAAAGAATTCGATTTTACTTTTATTGCTTTTTCCCTTTGGTTGTTGTTTCGCCACCAACCAAATTTTCAAAAGAATGTTAATGCTTGTGATGGTTATGCATATGCTTAGCCATGCTCATTCACAGAATCCAATTCGTTTTTTTGAAAGGGTTCCAACGATGAATAATATCCCTAATTTGGGAAACGTTCATAGTTCAAAAGGAGGATATAATTGTGTTGTCGCTTTTTTGGGAGGCATACGTGGTTTTGTTCAATTTGATAGTATTGGGCATATCCTTGAAAAGCACTATATAGATACTTTGTTACATCCTGACACTGTCATTGATTTCGGACTTTCAAATTATAGATTAAAATATTTGGCGGTGAACGGTGATTTTTATTTCCCAACTTTTAAATTCTATTTATACTCACCATTCTATAATAAAAAAACACCCTGTTTATCAATCGTTAATACGGAAGGTTACTTAATTAGGAACTACGATTACACTTATAATAATCCTGCAGAGTTTACTTGCCATACCTTATCTGCTGACAATAAAATACTTGCCTGTGGTAGAGTATTTACCGATACCATAACTGGTCCCCTAATTTGCGATGCATTGGTAACCAAACTTGATACCAATGGTAACGAGTTGTGGCGTTACCGATACACCGGCCCCTATGCGCAAGACCCCGGTGGCATTATAGCCACGCCCGATAGTGGAGCAATAGTGGCGCTGGCCTCAGGCCCTTGGCCGGGAGTAAACGAGGTACGAGTAATAAAGTTAAGCAAAAGCGGTCAATTGCAATGGATGAAAAAGCCACCACTACCAATAGGCATTTATGATGTACATTTAATCGATTACGATGCTTTGAAAAAGGAAGTTGTGTTGCTCACCAATGTATATAAAGATAGTATGATAATAGGGAAGTACGATAGCAGTATGCACCCCTTGTGGGAAATCAGACAACGTGTTACCGATTCATTTGGCGGGCGCAGATTGGCTATTATACAAATGATAAAGGATAGGAACGGTTACATTGGTTGTGGTGTAGATCAACGGGCAGGAACTGGTGCCGATGTGATAGGGTGGTTGTATAAAATAGATAGCACAGGAAAACCCTACTGGGAGAATACCTACAATGGCAAATATATGAACGTTGGTAATCAATATAATACTTCATTTTTTGGAATAGATACAACAGACGATGGGGGCTATATTATTGGGGGTAGCACCATGGATTCGTTGCATAATCAAGTGGGTGTGTTGCTCCGTACCGATGAGTTTGGTTGCCTTATAGACCAATGCGATACCAGATATATAACTGGTTTTGGCGCCCTCTCTAATAGAGTTGGTTTAGGGCTGAGTTTATTTCCCAATCCAGCCAACAGCCATGTTACGCTTACATTAGATGGTGTTGAAATAAATAAAGTTTACCATTACAGTATTACAGGCACTTTAGGGGAGTTGTTACGAGAAGGTGAAATAAACAAAAGAGAAACAGAACTGGATATACGAGCATTAAGCAGTGGTATGTATATGCTGCGTGTGTGGAGCAACTCAGGCGAGCACTGGAGTGGTAAGTTGGTGAAGGAATAAAAGGGGTATTTGTTTGTTGAACAGAGCATTAAATAAATTTCGACTTATGAAATATCTAATTTTGATTTTCATGACCATAGTTTTGACGCAAAACATTTTCGCTCAAAATGCTTTTTTTCAGAGAGTAAAATATGATGGAAAAACATCGATGGTGGAAAGAGTAACTCCTGTTAAAAATGAGTTTATGGGCGTACTCTTTTTTAACACGGGTAGCACATGGGGGTTGTTTGACAGTCTCGGGCGTTTGCAATCTTATTCTTACATAGATTCGTTTGATGATAATAAAGGGTATCGAGTTGATTATAGACATAATGACCACGCAAGCTATGTGATAAATTCAAATATATTTTTACCTGGAATAAAATTTTATGTTTCAACAATTCATCGACTGACACCCTGTTTAACAAAGTTGGATAGCATTGGGCATTTGCTTAATACATACGACTATAATTACAACAACCCTGCAGAATTTAGTTCAGTAACGTTATCTGCCGATAATAAGCTATTGGCCTGTGGCAGAGTTTATACGGATACAATAACAGGTCCCTTAATTTGCGATGCATTGGTAACTAAACTCGATACCAATGGTAATGAGTTGTGGCGTTATCGCTATACCGGCCCCTATGCGCAAGACCCTGGTGGCATAATAGCTACGCCTGATAGTGGAGCGATAGTGGCTCTAGCTTCGGGGCCTTGGCCGGGAGTAAACGAAGTTCGGGTAATAAAGTTGAGCAAAAGCGGACAATTACAATGGATGAAAAAACCGCCACTACCTATTGGCATATACGATGTTCATTTGATTGATTATGAACCGGTTAAGAAGGAGATAGTCTTACTCACCAATACATATTCTGACACCATGATTATTGCGAAATATGACAGTAATATGCAAACAATATGGCACATAAAATACAAACGTACCGACAGTAATGGTGGATTTAACTTGGGTATTGTTCAGTTGCTAAAGGATAAAAACGGCTATATCGGCTGTGGTGTTGACCAACGAATTAATGGTGCAGACCACATAGGTTGGTTACTAAAAATAGATAACAATGGTAAACAACTGTGGGAAGCAAACTACCCAGGCAAGTTTAAGGATCTAGGCAATCAATATTATACCCTCTTTTATGGTATAGACACCACTAGCGATGGAGGTTATATTATTAGTGGTAGCACCATGGATTCCTTGCATCATTTGGTTGGGGTTTTGGTCAAAGTAGATAGCCTAGGTTGCCTCACCGCTGGGCAGTGCGAAACGCACTATTTTACGGGTACCGAGTATCTCTCAAAAGAATTGGGTTTAAGTTTATACCCTAACCCTGCCAACAATAGCCATATTACGCTTACATTAGATGGTGTTGAAACAAATAAAGTTTACCATTACAGTATTACAGGCACTTTAGGGGAGTTGCTTCAAGAAGGAGAAATAAGCAAGAGAGAAACGGAACTGGATATACGTGCATTAAGCAGCGGTGTTTATGTAGTACAAGTGTTCGGCAATGATGGCGAACAATGGAGTGGTAGGTTTGTTAAGGAGTAGACCTAAATGATTTGATGATTGCGTCTTTTCGACCGAGTCCGCGAGTGGAGAAATCTCAGCAAGGAAGTTCGAGACTTCTCTCCGCCTCTGGCGGATCGAAGTGACGAGTTAAATTATGGGTATGATTATTATATGACATCTTTCGAATACTTGTGGCTAGAAGCGAGAGATGGCGAGATAAACACAGACTGCTTCGTTCCTCGCAGTGACGAATAAATTTTAGGTTTCTCGCTTTGTATATAGATACACCGAAATTATTTTTGAAGCACAATTTGCGTAAGGGGTTGAAGCGAAAAGCCCACAGTGGAGCTACATAGCGGAACGAGGACTTGTAGCGGAAAACCCGGTGCCGCTCCCGCGGCATACGCCCAATTTGTTCTAAACAATTTTTGACGAATTCTTTTCTAAAATCTTATCCTCTTCGTGAGCTATGGCGCTCGAATCAATGGAGAGTCCATGTTCAGCCGCGAGAGCATGTGTAAATTCGGCTCCAAAGAATATAATTTGCGAGGAGTAGAATACCCAGGTTAGTAATAGTATAATGGCTCCTGCAGCTCCATAGCCATCGTCAATATTAAAGTTGGTTACGTAAATACTCATTACATATTTACCTAACATAAATAACACTGCAGTAAAGAGCGCACCAGGCCAAACGATCCGCCATTGGGGTTTCGCATCGGAGAGGTATTTAAAGAGTAGTGCGAATAGAAGTGCAGTAAATAGGTAGGAAAGTAGAAATTCGATAGTGTGTAACAGGAAGACTGATAGTTGTGGTAAATGGGCGTCTAAATAAGTCGAAAATATAGCCAATGCGGTGTGTAGTACAAATGAGACCAAGAGTAGAAACGATAAACTAACAATCATGGCCAGCGAAAACAAGCGATGAATAAAGAACTGAAGAATAGGTTCCTTTGCATTCCCTTTTACGTTCCAAATGGTATTGAGCGATGTATGAACTTGACTAAAGACACTTGTGGCACCAATCAGCAAAAGTACAATGGCAAATAATGTTGCGGCTATGCTGGTATTGGGTAAGTGGGTTACTTTGATAATACCTTCCAATTCGTTGGCGCCTGCGGTGCCCATAAAACTTTCGAGTTGTGTTTTAATTTCTTGTTGTACTTTTTGTGGACCCAGCACTGCGCCTGCAATGGAGAGTACAATAATGATAATGGGGAATAGCGAAAACCCGGTGTAATAGGAGAGGGCAGCACCTAAGGTAAGCGTATCGTGTTTGCGAAAAAGGAGGAAGCTGTTTTTAAAACTATTCCAAAAAGCATGTAAATGTTTGGCTGCAAATTTCATAACGAAGTAACTTATTTGTTGACAGTAGCTTTGTTTTGTTTTGCTTGCTTTTTGAAGTAGCCTTTGAATAAGAAGTTATGCTTTAACGCTTCCATGTTTTCGCTGAATTTTTGCGTGCTCACCTCAATATTATCTAAGCTGCGTTTTAAGCTGTTGGCGGATGCGGTATCGTTTACTAAAGTAGATATAGTACCATGACCTGTATTTATGTTGTGCATGAGTATGCGCAAATCGGCTGATGAAGTATTGATTTGTTCTCCGGCCGATTTTATTTCTTTAACGGCTTTACTCAAATCGTTGGTGATGATGGTATCTTTTATCAATGTAGCTAACAGTCCTTTCCCTGTTTTTACTTCGGTGACTACATGTCCAAGATCGGCACTCATTTGCAGAATGTTGTTACTCACCACATCAATGTTGTTGAGTGTATGCTTTAATTTAATGGCTACTGTAGTATCCATAAGCACTGTATAGAGCGTACCCCGACTGTCGGTTATGTTTTGTGTAATAGTTTTCAGATTAGCAGAAATGGTAAGGATATTGCGGTTTGTTTTTTCAAGAGTCCGGAGCATAGCTTCTGTATCAACTGTAGGCAAACTGATTAATGCATCGTTTTCTTTTACTAAAGGTGCATCACTTGTTCCAGGTTCGATGTTCACGAGTTTATCGCCCATCAGCCCATCGGTACCAATGTTCGTTAATGAGTTTTGGCGAATTACTTTTTGGAGATCTTGCTTTAAGAGCATAGTTACTCGAATCGTAGTGTCGTTCACAATGTCGATGGCATCAATAGTTCCAATGTCGATACCTGCATAGCGCACATTATTGCCTTCTCGCAGACCATTCACATCTTTAAAAGTAGCGTAGAGTGTGAACGTATTGGTAAACATATTTCGGTTGCTGCCAATAAAATAAAGTCCTATAATAAGTAAGACCATACCTGCCAATACAAATAAACCTAGACGGATATTTTGACTCATTTCGTTATTCATGCTGTTTCGTTTAAAAAGAAGGCGTGGACTTCTTTATCGTTTTGTTGACTCAATTCTTGATACGTGCCGTGGGCATAGTTTTGTCCGCCAATCATCACGGCTAGTCGGTTGGCTGTAAGGCGAGCGCAATGCATGTCGTGCGAAATAATAATGGACGAGGTGTTGTATTTCAGCTGCATATCCAGCATCAGTTGACTAATCTCTAATGAAGTAATGGGGTCTAGGCCTGTAGTGGGTTCGTCATACAACATCAGTTCAGGTTGTAGAATGAGTGAACGTGCCAAGCCAATACGTTTTCGCATACCCCCCGAAAGTTCGGAAGGCATGAGTTCAGCGGCATGCAGTAATCCCACATTGGTCAACGTTTCATTCACCCATTGCGTTAATTCTGCTGCAGATTTATGTTTTCCGTGCCGAACCAATGGAAACATGAGGTTTTCACGCACAGTCATACTATCGTACAACGCACTGCTCTGAAACACAAAACCAATACGGGCCCGCATTTCATCGAGTGCCTTTTGTGATAAGTCTTTAATTTCTTTGCCGAATACTTTAATCGAGCCTGTATCATAGGGCAATAATCCCACAATACATTTAATGAGCACCGACTTACCACAGCCCGATTTGCCTAATACCACAATGTTTTCGCCTTTATTTAAGGTAAGGTTGAAATCGTTGAGTACATGATTTTGTCCAAACGATTTATATAGATGACTAATTTCAATAATGGGCTCTTCAGCGTTTAGACCGGAACTATTGTTTTGTAAAATAGGTAGCGTTGCGGTGTTCATATATAGCCGAAAAATTCTATAATTTGAACAGCAATCAAGTCGATAACAAAAACAAGAAGAGACGCTACAACCACCGCAGAATTGGCGGATTCACCCACTCCTTCAGTTCCTTTTTTAGAGTTGTAGCCTTTATAGCATCCAATCACCCCAATGGCAAAGCCGAAGAAATATGACTTAACGAGTGCGGGTAAAAAGTCGCTAAATTCAGTGCTTTCAAACACGCTGTGAAAGAAAAGTGAAAAACTTACAGATCCTTTTATGGTTACCGCCAAATAAGATCCATACAATGCAATAGCATCGCCAATGATGACTAAAATCGGAATCATTAAAGTAGTTGCAATGATGCGTGTTACCACAATATACTTAAAGGGGTTAGTTCCACTCACTTCCATGGCATCTATTTGCTCGGTTACTTTCATTGAGCCTAATTCGGCCCCAATGCTCGAGCCAATTTTGCCGGCACAAATGAGGGCAATAATTACCGGGCCAATTTCACGAATAATACTAATGCCCACCATGGCCGGGAGCCAGGCTTCTGCACCAAATTTGGCTAAAGTGGGGCGCGATTGAAGTGTAAGCACTAGTCCAATAATAAACGAGGTTAGTCCTACTAAAGGCAGCGAACGGTTACCTACTTCATAACATTGTTTGATGACTTCTTTAAATTCGTATGGAGGTAACCATAATGCTTTAAAGAAGCGACCAACAAAGCGCGTAATTTCACCGGTTTCATTTAAAAAGTCCTGCAACCCTTTAGGCATAAAACGTTCCCAATGTTTAATGGGTGCGGGTAAGTTTAACGAGCGCTTATTATGCATAGGTAAATATGAACGAAATGTAGGTTTGATTTTTTTTGAAAACGAGAATATTCC
>CAYNMP010000038.1:0-20416 GCA_964398475.1 uncultured Chitinophagaceae bacterium
GTAGCAACGCTCTTCCACAATTACAGATGTTACATCCGGTAATGCATTTACTTTTACCGCTTTTGTTACTGTATCGCTACATCCATTAGTGGTGATAACGATGAGGGAGGTGTTATATACTCCGGCATTCGCATATACATGGTTAGGACTTGTAGCATTCTCTAGTGTTCCATCTCCTAAATCCCAATTCCAACTTTGCACCACAAATGTACCGGTGTTGGTTTGGTTTTGGAAATTAGTGGTTTCTCCTAAGCAAACACTATCAGCACGGTAATTTGCAATAGGATTTTCAAATACATTAATTGTTTTTCGAATACTGTCCACACAGCCGGAATCGGCAATAGTTACCAACAACACTGAATAAGAACCGAACGATGCATATACATGTGATGGTGAAAGAGCAGTAGAGGTAGATCCATCGCCAAAATTCCATGTACTGCTATAGCTGCCTCCATTCACAGTAGTTGTATTCGTGAAATTATTGGCATTAAGCATACATTCTTCTGTAAAGGTGAAATCGGGTTGAGGCTGATAATTCACCTGTGCCGTTTTACGTAACGTATCAATACATCCATCTACCGTTGTTGCCGTTAAAAGCACGCTATATGTACCCCCCGGAGTGTAAGTATGTGTTGTATTATATGAACTATTTGTAGCGTTATCTCCAAAATTCCATAACCAATTTACACCGCCTGAACCCGTGGAATCGGTTGTGTTTACAAAGTCGGTAGTATTGCCCTCACACACAGCGGTTGAAGTAAATGCAAGGGTATTGTTCTTACCAACACGAACCGCTTGGCTTAGTGTATCCACGCAACCAGAATCAGACGTAAGTGTAACTGAAACGGTATAGTTGCCGAAGTTGGAATACTTATGTTTAGCCGGATTGGATGTACTTGTAAATCCATCGCCAAAATTCCAATTGTAGGCCATAGTGCCACCACCAAGTGTACTTAAATCGTTGATGTATAAGGTATCGTTCTGACAGATATTACTTAACGTAAAATTAGCGCTTGGTTGATAGTTAACACGCGTATTTTTGCGCAGCGTGTCGATACATCCATCTACAGTGGTTGCCGTTAAAAGCACAGAATAGGTTCCACCCGTAGCGTAGGTATGTATTGTGCTGTACGATGTATTGGTTGCGTTATCTCCAAAATTCCACAGCCAATTTACACCGCCTGAACCCGTGGAATCGGTTGTGTTTACAAAGTCGGTAGTATTGCCCTCACACACAGCGGTTGAAGTAAATGCAAGGGTATTGTTCTTACCAACACGAACCGCTTGGCTTAGTGTATCCACGCAACCAGAATCAGACGTAAGTGTAACTGAAACGGTATAGTTGCCGAAGTTGGAATACTTATGTTTAGCCGGATTGGATGTACTTGTAAATCCATCGCCAAAATTCCAATTGTAGGCCATAGTGCCACCACCAAGTGTACTTAAGTTGTTGATGTATAAGGTATCGTTCTGACAGATATTGTTTAATGTGAAATTGGCATTGGGTTTATAATTAACACGAATAGTTTTAGTGATGGAATCTCTACATCCCTGCGCAGAAACTACTTTCAGATTTACCGCATAATTTCCTCCGTTAGCATACAAATGGTTTTGTTGATATACATTGGATGTAGATGCATCGCCATACGTCCATGTCCAAGCTAATGCAACATTACCGGTTGTGTCCGTTGTGTTCAAGAACACTGTACTGTCTTGCTCACAAACTTTCGTTGCAGTGAAATTGGCTGTATATCGTTTGAACATGCTCACTGTTCTTGATGTGGTGTCCACACAACCCGAATCGGACGTAAGTGTCAATAAAACGGTATAAGTGCCTGCCGTTGCATATGTATGTGAAGGTGCTGCTAAATTAGAATGTGCAGAGCCATCGCCAAAATCATAATCGTAGGTTAAGGTTCCGCTTGAAATGGAACTGCTGTTCACAATTTGTGCTGCTGTTCCCGAACATACATTGGCAATACTGAAATTAGCCACCGGTTTATTGTTAACCCGAACAGTTTTTCTAATGGAATCGATACATCCTCCACTGTTAGCGGTAAGTGTTACTGTATATGACCCACCGGTAGCATATTTGTAATTCGCTTGGAATGCGGACGTAGAATTCCCATCGCCTAATTTCCAATTCCATGCAATACCATAGCCTCCGTTGGTGGTATCGGTTAAGTTGGTGAGGTTTACACTATCTGGCATACAGACCGATGGTGCCGAAAAGTTTGGCGGAAAACGTTTAAGCACGTTAACAGTTCTGATAGCCGTGTCGGTACAACCAGATGGAGTAGATGCCCTCAGAATAACAGTATAGGTGCCGGCAGTTGCATATTTATGTTTCGGACTTGTTGCTGCCGAATGGGTTGATCCATCGCCAAAATCCCAATCGTAGGTTAACGTGGTAACAGGTGTAATCGTTGTTCCGTTCGTAAATACAATACTATCTCCTAAACATGCAGTGCTAGTGGTAAACGTGGTATTCGGTTTCGCGTCAACGGTTATTGGAATTGTTTTTGTTTCCGTACATCCCTTTAGAGGATTGGTGAACGTAAGTGTTACATTATAAGTTCCTCCATTCGTATAGACATGGACTGCCGATGCGGTATTGAGCGTATTGCCATCCCCGAAGTCCCATGCCCAGGTGTAGGTTTTATCGTTGGTATCCACCTTCGAAAAGTTCGTGAATTTAGTTGTATCGCCTAAGCACACTACGCCTGCAGTAAATTTAGCAGTGTCGTTTTGCACTTTCACGGTATGGAGTTTATCTCCTGAACAACCGAAATAGTTCACATGCACAGAATATGTGGAATCTTTAGTAGGTGTAGTGAGAATCACGGAATCTGTTTGACCTGTATTCCACAAAATGGCTGTACCTGAGCCATATTTAGGTGGGATTAAAGCTTTGAGCTGAATTTGTTGAGGTCGACATAAGAAGGTATCTCCAACAATAAATACAAGCGAATCGGAAACATCCACTATGCCGGTAACGGTATCGCGTTTACAAGCACGTTGTTGTTCAAAGATGAATTGTACTGTGAATTTTCCGAAATTGTTGAACACGTGCGAGGCATTGGCTTGGCCAATCACAGGTGGTGTTCCATCGCCAAAGTTCCAAGCTTTATACAACAAACCTGTTGTGTCGCCACTAGCTGTGAAATGCACCAATTGCCCGGGACAAATTGAAGTATCCGGTGAAAATTTTACCGTGTATGGGATAATGATGTTACTGCCGGCAGAATAACCATATGATTCGAAACTTCCATATCCATAAACGGTAGCTACAATTCCGCAAGGACTAGAAACAGTATGGTCTCCTTGGGTTATATCTAATTGAGCTGTGGAATAAGCCGGATTTGAGGCCACAGTAGTAAAACTCGCAGCCGGCACAAGGGCTCCATCGAGCGTTACCGTACTTAAACAGGATGTTTTGACAGTGATGTTGAGGTAATAATTGGTGATAACTGCCGATTGAAATGCATTGAATGTGATGGAACGCAAACTTCGACTCAAGGGACTCAGTACAATATAAAAAGGGTCACCATCCTGTCCATCGCACGACCCGCCAATACTGAATTGCGCCATAGCTATTGGGTTTGTAGCTCTGATGTAATCGCTAGTGGATGAACTGTATTGAAACGACTGGCCTGCATTTAAAGTAGCAATTAACGTTCCGTTTCGAAAGACTTGAGTTCCTGCAGTTTTAGATAGGACTTTGATTAAGTCGTTTGCTCTGGTTTTAAGCGGAACGGTTACATAAGCCGTATCCCAAGCCGAAACCGGGAACATTTGTTCAAACAAGTGGTCGCAGGCCGTACAACCACCGTAGTTCGTACACACATTTCCTGCAAAAACGGCAAAATCTTTACCATTGGCTCCCCATACATGTGATCCGGTTAAATCGTTAGCATTGGCTTTAACTTGGTACACATCGCCACTATCAAGGGTTACAGTGTAGGTAGTCCCTGCACCATGGCCTGTTGCGGCAACACTTGGATTGATGTTTACTTGCGTATTATTTTCTTTAGCTACAACCAACAATTCAGTAACGCCATTAATGTTTGAGTTTTCGCTTCCTGTAAGCACGTAATAGTCGCTTTCAATTGCATCTGTAGGTAATACAACTGTTGCATCGGCAGTGTAGGCATAATAGTTTAGGGCGAAAACGTTTACACATTCTGTTGTCCAAAGGTGAATGCCTTTTCCTGCAAGTGCATTGTCTACTTGCGTCCAGCCTTGTGCAATAGGGACTGTAATTACTGTTGATACACCCGGTACAACAGTGAAGTTTTGCGACCAACTTTGTTTTGGGATAGAAATTGTTCCTGATGTGGCTACATCGGATGTGATGTATACTTTTAACTCGGGAGCAGCGCCTAATTGATCCATAAAGCCAAACCAAAAATCTTTTCCTTTGGTAGATTGTGCATTTACAGACAAGGCGCTTGTCAGAATGAACAAAATGAAGAACAATTGTAAATTACGTTTCATAGGTGGTTATATAGGTATTACGTGAAACTAAGTTGACTAAATGTAGCAAAAAAAATCGGCATAAAACAGGAGTAGCACCGCATTTGTTCGTTTTTTTCGGTCAAATGCAAAATTTAACACATATAATTCAGGCTCCGTTACTTATGTAAGGAGCTTAAGAAGGGCGAAAAAGTTGTTTGCTGTGGATAAATTACTTGAAAAGTAATCCTTTTTCTTCGGTAAGCATGCTGTTCTCGCATTTCAAAATACGAGCCGGGTAGCGTTCAATCAATTGATAGTTATGGGTAGCCATTAAAATAGCGGTGTTGTGCTCGCGGTTAATTTTGAGTAGAAGTTGCATCACTTCATTGGAAGTTTCAGGATCTAAATTTCCGGTAGGCTCATCGGCAAGTATAAGTGGGGGATTGTTGAGCAATGCACGGGCAATCACAACGCGTTGTTGTTCGCCACCCGAAAGTTGCATTGGATGCTTGGCTTTGATATGGCCCAATCCCACTTCATTCAACACTTCATCGATGCGTTTTTCTGCCGCTTCTTTTTCCCATCCTGTGGCTTTTAGTACGAGCCATAAATTTTGCAACACACTTTGATCGGGCAGTAACTGAAAATCTTGAAACACAATTCCAATCTTTCTGCGCAAATACGGAATATCGGCTGCTTTTAGCTCGCTTAAATTGTAATCGCAAACGGTAGCAACGCCTGTGCTGATGCGGTGTGCACCATACAACGATTTGATAAGCGATGATTTTCCGCTTCCTGTTTTTCCTACCAAGTAAATAAATTCCCCTTTGTTCAACGCGAACGATGCATCTGCAATTACAGTTGTGCCGTTAATGTCGATGTTTACGTGGTTATAATTGATAATCGATTCCATATTCTTTTATTGAATGATTTTAGTTTGTTTGAGTTTCCAAAAGGCGGCCAACAAAATCACCGACCAATAGATCCATTCGGTTGTCCAAGCTAATGAAAGCGTAAGATTGGGTAAGTGAAATAAGAAATACACATAAAACATGTACAATAGCATTGATAAGCCTTCGATGTATAAGGCATAACGTGTACCGCTAGTGCTCACCAATCCGTTGAAAAATGTATTTGAAACAGACATGATGAGCAAGGCCACACACACCACTAAAATTGGGTAAAGCGCAGTTTCATAAATGACGGTATCGGCCGTGAAAATTTGTAGAATTGGGAGATGGAGAATAATCAACAACGCACATTGAATGAATGTAGCGCCAAACGAAATCCAATTGATTCGTTTCAATGTAGGATAAACTTCATCTAAACGTTTTTGTCCGGTGAGGTTACTCACAACCGTATTGGTTACAGAGCCCAAAGCCCAAATTGGAATACCAATCCACATAATAATTTGACGCAAGATGTTCGATAACGCCAATTGGTTTTGCCCTAACTTTTCTACAAAAGTGAAAAACACAAACCAACCTGCATTCGCAATCAACGATTGAAGGACTAATGGGGTAGATTTTTTTGTCATCACATACACCAACTTCGCTTCGAGTTTGGAATGAAATAAATGAAACTCGTGATGATATTTGCGAATGAATAATCCGCTAATCAAAATCACTAAGCTCACCCATTCGGCAATGCTGGAAGCCAATCCGGAGCCTTTAATGCCCATTTCAGGGAAACCGAATTTGCCGAAAACGAAAACATAGTTCAATGCTATATTGACAATCGCCATCATGGCTACTGAAAAGGAGAGGAGTTTTGTTTTGCCAATGCCCGAATAAAAAGCAATGAACAAGCAACTCACAAAACTGGCCGGAACGCCCCAAATACGATAGTCGAGGAAATCTTGGCAAGCCTGAATGATGTTTTTGTCGTGCAACAACAAATTCAAGAAAAAGCCTTTCACTAAAAAGATAAGTACACTTAATACAATGGAAGTAATGGCCACGACATACAGTGTGTTGTCGAAAATTTTACCCACTTGTTTTTTATCGCCTTCTCCACAACTACGGGCAATCATAATTTGAATGCCTCGTGTGTACCCAAAACCCACCATGAATAAAATCGAGTAGAAAATACTCACCGGACCAATAGCAGCCTCTTCCGTTTTGCCGAAATGCCCCATGAACGCCTGATCGGTAATGCCAATCAATGCCCAGGCCATGTTGCCCAACATTAGCGGCAAGGCAATATCAATAATCTCTTTATATGTTCCTTTTAATCTCGACATGTTCCAATTATAGTACCGCCATTGTGGTTGTACATTTCGCTACTGTTATTTTTTTATCACCTTCGAAGTAGAATAATTCCCCTTCGCAAAAATGAAATCGCTTTCCCGCCTTATCAACGCGTCCTTCGGCAAAATATTCTTTGCCTATACCGCGGTTGTAATAATTTATTTTCGATTCCACAGTAAATACCTGTTGGTCTTGCTCCACCAAAGTATAAGCCGCAAAACCGCAAACCATATCCAAGATGGTGGACGTCATTCCCCCATGTAAATAGCCGTTTTGCTGTTCGTGGAATTCCTGAAATTCGAGTTTACCTATGGTTTTTCCGGGCAGAATATCGGTGAATTCAAAGCCAATGTGCTTCATGAATTTATTCTTGTCCATCTTGGACTGCGTGTATTCTCTCCATTTCGGGTTTCTTGCCTCCATGCTCCAAACATAATACAATCCCTGATTTATTATGCAGTTGGAAAGCAGGGGAATGCGATTAGTTTTGCACTCAATTTACGGCAATGAAGATATTATTAGACTATTTGAAGCGCTACCGAAATTGGGTCTTCATCACCTTTTTTTTGGCAGTAGTGAATCAGCTTTTTTCGCTCCTCGACCCATTCTGTTACGGCAAACTGATTGATTTAGCTACACGCCACAAAGAACTGCACAATGCAGAAGATTACATCTTCAGTATATTGAAATGGATTGGCTTAGCGGTAACTGTTGCGATGATAAGCCGTGTGGCGAAAGCCTTTCAAGATTATTTCTTGAGTAAAGTGATTTTGAAATTCGGGGCTGATGTGTACACCGATGGTTTACGCCACTCACTGCAATTGCCGTTTCAAGAATTTGAAGATCAGCGCAGTGGTTCAACACTCAATATTTTACAACGTGTGCGTACCGATACGGAGAAATTCATGACCAGCTTTTTGAATGTTTTCTTTTTTGGCATTGTAGGTATTGTGTTTGTGTTGGTGTATTCGTTTTCGGTGTATGGCCCGTTGTCGTTGATTTACTTCGTGGCTTGCTTCTCTTTGTTTGCAGTGATTAAAGTGCTTTCAGAACGTATCAAAGCCGTGCAAACGGTAATTGTTTCGAAGACGAACATCTTAGCCGGTGCTACTACCGAGAGTTTGCGCAACATCGAGCTGATTAAAAGCTTAGGCCTAATCAATCAAGAAGTTGAGCGCTTGAACAGTTCTACCAACAAAATTTTGGAGTTGGAATTGCAGAAGGTGAAAAGCATACGCGCAATTGCCTTTATACAGGGCACTATGGTGAATATGCTCCGACAAGGGATTCTTTTTGTGTTGCTCTATTTGATTTTCAAGGAATACTTAACGTTGGGGCAGTTGACTACGTTGCAGATGTACTCGTTTTTTATTTTCAATCCGTTGCAAGAAATGGGCAATGTGATTTTGAGTTACAGAGAAGCAGAGGCTTCGTTGAATAACTTCAGAACATTGATGTCGAAGGCGGTGGAAGCTATACCTTTGCATCCGGTATCGCTGGAAAGTATGGATACCATTGCTTTTGAGCATGTACAATTTGCCCACCGAAGTGCGAAAACAAATGCCGTAGAGCAGATTTCCTTTACCATTAAAAAGGGCGAAACTATTGCCTTTGTTGGTCCATCGGGTTCCGGGAAAACAACCTTGGTGAAATTGTTGGTGGGCTTGTATAAGCCGAGCGAAGGACAAATTACCATCAACGGACATAATATCAACGACATGGATTTCAACGAGCAGCGCGCGAAGATTGGATTGGTGTCGCAAGATACGCAGTTGTTTGCGGGTACCATTCGCGAGAATTTGTTGTTTGTGAACCCCAATGCTACCGAAGCGCAACTGATGGATGTATTGCAAAAGGCTTCGTGTACCAAGCTTTTGGCGCGTTCCGATAAAGGATTAGACACCGTAATTGGCGAAGGCGGTATGAAAGTATCGGGCGGAGAAAAACAGCGTTTATCCATTGCCCGTTCGCTGTTGCGCAATCCCGATTTGTTGATTTTTGATGAAGCCACATCGGCATTGGATTCGATTACGGAAGACGAGATTACACAAACCATCCGTAATGTCTCGGCACGTGAAGACCGCATTACCATTATGATTGCGCACCGTTTGTCTACTATTATGCATGCCGATACCATTTATGTGTTGGAGAAAGGAAAGATTATTGAGCAAGGCAAACACCAAGATTTGCTGGATTTGAAAGGCTTGTATTATGCCATGTGGCGACAGCAGATTGGAGAACGAAAAGCTTAGTTAATACGATGTGCTATCATTATAAAAACACAGCTGAGGTACCTAAAATTGAATCAACATTTAATGTTACGTTCAATCGGCAATGGAAAGCACTACCTGCTTATGCCAATGGATTTTCACATCCTGTAATGCCTGTGATTACGAATGAAGCGCCTCATTCGATTTCCGCATTGCAATGGGGTTTAATTCCGAATTGGGTAAAAGATACCCAACAAGCCAACGAAATGGCCGCTTTGTGTTTAAATGCAAAAATTGAAACGGTGGAAGAGAAACCATCGTTTCGGGAATCGGCAAAGCATAAGCGTTGTGTGATCCCGGCTACTTCGTTTTATGAGTGGAAGTGGTTAGACAGCAAAGGAAAATCGAAACAGAAGTTTGAGATTTCGATGGAAGGTGAAGAGCTGTTTGCCTTTGGTGGTTTATGGTCGGATTGGACGAACAAAGCAACAGGCGAGGTGATACAAACCTTTAGCATTGTTACAACTACTGCAAATGCCTTGATGGAAGAGATTCACAACATCAAAAAGCGAATGCCTTTGATGTTGAAGCCGAATGAAGTGGGAGCTTGGCTAGACTATTCTGCGGATTACGATAAATATGCTACACTAGCGCATGCACAACAATTGAAGGCAGCGATGGTGGAAGGCGAGCATTTGTTGTTTTAAATAAAAACAAATCATTATATTTACAGCGTGAGGGTTGGATACGTCCTTCCACCGGGTTGGGTTGTCTTAACAGATAGCCCTTTTTTTATGCGGTTGATTTTTCCTATTGTAGTTGAATCTCCGAACCACTTAAGAATTCTCAATTATAAGCTTAAACACTTACAAACAATAGTTACATAGCAAAGCGATATAGCTCTATTGTCAAAGTTCACAGTGGGATGAACTCGTGGTTTATCGAGGTATAATTTGGTTGTTTGTATACGTTTCATACTTTCAAGTTCTAAATTAACCTCTATGATTAGACTATTCGCCCTATTGTTTACTATAGCTTTTGCGGGAATCTCAAATGCGCAAACCATTAGTACAGAAGAAACAGAATATTTTAACCAGTTAATGTTGGTAACTAAGAATCCAGCTAAGTATTATAGAAAAGTAAACAGATCTTTGTTGGAGTATTGTTTTTACGATAGTAAACCCATTGACGATAGTAAAGTTCTCGAAACTATTGAACAACTTAAAGCCAATGATTCACTCCGATATAGATACTATGGAATAGTACGATATTTCACTAATAACAACGAAAGGATATTGAATAGATTTCTGACCATTGAAATTCGAAAAGGTTCGAAATATGTGCCGGTATTAGCTGCAACGGTTAAGCAAAAAATTGCTCAAGTGATCTTAGGTACTTCGTTTAACTATGAACAATACTTGTTACAGGGAATAGATACTACTGAAAAGATATATGAAGCCCCTTCTGTGAATGCCCAATTTCCCGGGGGTGAGCAAAAGTTGTTCATGCATATACAAATGAATTTGGAATACCCTGCAGAGGAGCGCGACAATGATATTCAAGGAAATGTTATAATACAATGTGTTGTAGAAAAGAATGGTGTTTTATCTCATTTTGTAGTGAAGCAGCAAGTGGCTGAAGGATTAGATAATGAGGCTATTCGTGTACTAAAGTTATTACCCCGATTTGAGCCGGCTCGAGAGAATAATCTGCCAGTTCGATCGCATTTTGTTTTGCCGGTAATGTTTAAATTACAATAAAACTTATTGTTTAGCTAAAGTTGCTACACATCTCTAGCTTCTGGCGGCTAATGGCTCGAATATTTTATTTATGTCCTTTAATACCCATGTAAAAAAGTGCGAAAAGGATAGCCAGCAACACCCATTTTGCAATCCTTTCTGAGCGCTCGAATTTTTCCTTGTTATAGTACTTGCTTTTCTTGACCTCGTTTTCCCAATAGGCTAATCTGCGGTCTGTTTCCGCTTCTTCTTTCGCCACCTCCTCAGCGGAGCGTTTGATAAAACCGTATTTATATTTGGCCATGGGTGGAGGTGCGTTGGTTTGTGGGGTGAAGGTAGAGAATTGTATGTAAATTTTATCGTCACTGCGAGGAACGAAGCAGTCTGTGTTAACAAAACTATGTACTTCTGTTATTGATTTTTCTTGATTAGAATTGTTCAAATAAAGAATTAGTTTTATCTATACTGAAACTAAAATGGTCACCTCAAATCTTCACGTTTAAATGATAAATGTAACTTGTGCAATTGTTTTAAGGTACGATAAAATTCTTGCAACACAGCGAAGTGAGAAAATGAAATTACCTTTAAAGTGGGAATTTCCAGGTGGTAAACTTGAACCTCAAGAAAGCGAAATTGATTGCATAAAAAGAGAAATTAAAGAAGAGTTGAATATTGAGATATCTATTCTGAGAAAATTGTCTGAAAGTATACATGATTATGGCGATGTAAAGATTAAATTGATTCCTTTCGTAGCTAAATACAATTCTGGAGACATTCTACTTACTGAGCACAAGGATTATAAATGGATGGAAAAACAAGATTTATTGACGTTAGATTGGGCTGAGGCAGATTTGCCAATTGTTAGAGAATTTTTAGCGATATGAATCAGGGTATATACGAAGTATTAGTTACAAAGCTTATTTCATCAAAATTGAATGAGCTTGAACGGAATAATTATTATATTAAGGAAATTGCAATTGATAAAGCCGAGGCATCATCTATTTTGTCTCAACATTTGTCGAAAACTATCCAACAGGCTTTTTCTATTGTTAGTGGAGAAAACCAAGTAGAACATCAAATCGAAATAGCCAATAAAATTATTCGAGTTCTAAAAGATGAACTCAATAAGGAAGAATTTGAAGATGATTTAATTGAAGCAGAAGGAAGAATTTTAAAAGCAGTTTTCACGAAGGTAGATGCTCATTTTTCAGATTTAGACCTTCATCTTAAAGAGATAACACCTTACACAAGATTAACACATAGTGAGCTATTCACTGGTGGTAATGCGGGTTTGTCTTTAGAAAGCGAGTTGAAGAAAGAGATATTGTCTTCTGACAGGATTGATTTACTTGTATCCTTCATAAAGTTTAAAGGAATAATTATTCTGGAAAGAGAACTTCGAGAATTTACGAAACGAGGTGGAAAGTTAAGAGTAATTACAACAACCTATATGGGCGCCTCTGATTACAAAGCTATTCAGTTGCTTTCGAAATTGGAAAATACAGAAGTGAAGATCTCTTACAATACTGGAAATGAAAGATTACATGCAAAAGCTTATTTGTTTTATCGGAATTCTGGATTTCACACAGGTTATATTGGTTCTTCAAATTTTTCACGTTCAGCTTTAACAGATGGTCTAGAGTGGAATTTGAAAATTACAACCAAAGAAGTAAGTCATATCATTGATAAATTTCAAAAAACGTTTGATGCCTATTGGCAAAGCGAAGATTTTGAATTGTTTGATGATCGAATACATAAAGAAAAATTAACTGAAGCCTTAAAGCAAGGTAAGTTTTCAAAAGAGTACGTAAATAATACGGCTTATTTCGATATTAAACCATATCCATATCAGAGTGAAATACTTGAAAAGTTAGACGTGGAACGTACTGTTCACAGTCGGTTTCGTAATTTATTAGTCGCTGCAACTGGTACAGGAAAAACGGTTATTTCTGCATTTGACTACAAACGATTTAAGCAAGAAAATAAGTCGGCAAAGTTGTTGTTTCTTGCCCACAGGAAAGAGATTCTAACACAATCTTTATCTACTTTTCAAGGTGTATTGAAGGATAACAATTTTGGTGAGTTGTGGGTTGATGGAATGGTTCCAAACAATAAGGAATATGTTTTCGCATCAATTCAAACGGTCAATAATCAGTTAAAAGAGTTGGCATTAAGTCCTGAATATTTCGATTTTATAATCATTGATGAAAGCCACCATCAAGCAGCCAATAGTTATCGAGGCATTTTGAATTATTTCAATCCTAAAGTTTTACTTGGATTGACAGCTACTCCAGAACGTATGGATGGTGGCGATATTTTAGGGGATTATTGTAATAGAATTGCGGCTGAAATTAGATTGCCTGAAGCTTTAAATAAGAAGCTTCTTTGTCCTTTTCAGTATTTTGGAATCACTGACAGTATAGACTTGTTTCATGTTGGATGGGAAAAGGGAAGATACGTTGCAAGTGAACTTTCTAATTTATACACCTCTAATGATAGACGAGTAAGCGAGATTATATCTAATCTTGATAAATACACAAAAGACTGTAAGGATGTTCGCGCACTTGGTTTTTGTGTAACCATTGACCATGCAAAATACATGGCTGATAAATTTTCATTAGCAGGGTTTAAAGCCGGTTATTTAACGAGCGAGAATAATAAGGAAAGGGATTCAATTAGAAAGAAACTCATTGACAAGGACATCAATTATTTATTTGTAGTTGATATTTTTAATGAAGGCGTTGATATTCCAGAGATAGATACTGTTCTCTTTTTACGACCAACGGAAAGCTTAACCGTGTTTTTACAACAATTAGGAAGGGGATTAAGATTGTCAGAAGGTAAAGATTGTTTAACTGTGTTGGATTTCGTTGGTAACTCAAGGCCGGAATATAACTTTGAAAATAAGTTCAGAGCACTAATTGGTAAGACTACCACAACTGTTCGCGATGAGATTGAAGATAATTTCCCTCACTTACCACTTGGCTGTTCAATTGTTTTAGAAAAGAAAGCAAAGGAGAGTATTTTGAGCAATATTATAAATGCTACTTCTTTAAATAGAAATCAAATTATTCAACGCATTAGGAGTTTTCACAGAGATTCATTGTTGCCATTGACATTGAAAAACTTTGTCGCATTTTATAATATTCCATTACATACTATTTATAAAAAAGATGGATGGAAGCGTCTTTGCCATTATGCACAAGTTATTGATGATTTTGATTCTGTAAATGAGAAAAATATTGTTTCTGCAATAAGTAATAAATGGCTTTCAACAAATTCGTTAAGCTATTTTAGCTTCATTCTCAGAATCGCTACTAAAGGATTCAATGTTAAATTGTCAGATTTTAATGATGAAGAAAAAGCTATGCTTTTAATGCTTCATTATGACGTTTGGCAAAAAGCCTCTGCATTCAATTCGTTAGAGGAAAGTATTCGTGAAATAGGGAAAAGCAAAGTGCTTGTTGAAGAAATTATAGAAGTCCTAACGTACTTAATAGACCAAATTGATTTTAAAGAATTAGATATTCAATTGCCATATAAACAACCATTAAAATTACATGCACGTTATACAAGAGACCAAATTCTTGCCGCATTTAAACTCAGCACATTTGAACGCAAATCACCAAGCAGGGAAGGAGTAGCAGAAAATCAGGATTTGAATACAGAGTTGCTTTTTATTAATTTAATAAAATCAGAGGAAAAGTTTTCGCCTACTACAATGTATGATGATTATGCAGTGAATGAATTACTTTTTCATTGGCAGAGTCAGAATTCGACAAGGCCTGATAAGGGCAAGGGTTTGACTTATATTCATCATAAAGAAAACAGTAAAATCATTTTGTTGTTCGTTCGTGAAAAAGCTAATGATGAGTTCGGAAATACAATGGGTTATGTATTTATTGGTGAAGGTGAATTAAAAGACCATTATGGCTCAAAACCAATGAATATCAATTGGGAGTTGAAAGAACCCATGCCTCACTACCTATGGAAAGATTCCGCCAAACTTGCCATCTAAATTTTTATTTGTTTTTGATCATTACATTTACATCGGATGATAGGACACGTCCTATTTCCGTTTTTGGGTTGTCTTTTTTGATAGCCCTTTTTTATGCGGTTGATTAGCTGGCATGAAAAGGCTAAATTCAAAAATCCTAAATCAAAAATGCTTTAATCGTTTTTTACATCTGTGCCGCCACCTCATCATATCCGCTTTTGATAACGGTGAGAATCATTTTAAAGCGTCCATCGGGGGTGATATGATTGGGTGCATGAGCCGGAATAATAATGGATTGGCCTGTGAGTAACATATTGGGTTTGCCGTTAATCACCAATTCTGCTTTGCCGTCTATTACTTGCGCAAAGGTATCGAATGGAGATGTTTTTTCATTGAGCCCTTCGCCACTATCTACCGACATTACACTGATATTCCCGGTCGATTTTTTCATAATGGTTTTAATCACCACTGCATTAGGAACGTACTCAATAATTTCTACAGTTATATAAGCCTTTTCTTTTTCTATATCGCTTTTGTCCATGATGTGTTTAGTTGAATTCCGCTAACTGCGGCAGAGTGGTGGAGGAATTTCCACACACAAGGTAGCATTAATCTGATGGGGATGTTTTTTATTTTTGGAGATGGGTTGGCAGCATCTCTACGCCAAGGAGTTATGCTCTTTATATTGCTTCTTTACATGCTTAACTACAAATGTTTTATCTTAAATTAGAGCATGAAAAGTGTTTATTCCATTTTGTTTAGTGTTTTTGCTGTAAGCCTTTCGGCTCAAGTTCCATTAACGAAAATTTGTTCTTTACCCAAAGTGTGCAACGAAAGTTCGGGTGTGGTTTTAGGTAAGCATAATACCCTTTGGACGAATAACGACAGTGGCGATAAACCGGTGCTATACCAAGTGAATCGCAATGGCGAGTTGTTGCGTCAGGTATACATTAAAAATGCATTGGGCATTGATATAGAAGAACTCGCCCTACAGCAAGATAAATTCATTTATGTAGCCGACATTGGCAACAACAGTAACGACAGAAAGAATTTATCGATTTATAAAATCAAATCCAATCAACTCTATACAAAGGATAGTGTTGAAGGCGAAGTAATCACCTTTCATTATCCCGATCAATTGGATTTTCCACCGCAGCGCAGTGAAAAGAATTTCGACTGTGAAGCTTTCTTTTGGTACAAGCATAAACTGTATTTGTTTTCCAAAAACAGAGGAAAAAGTTTGTACACCAAAATCTATACATTACCTGATGTTGCAGGGAACTACACCGCAACACTTGTCGATAGTTTTTTCTGTGGCGGCTGGGTTACCAGTGCTGATATAAACCCTAGCAAGAATACTGTTGCTTTGGTCAGCAGCGCCTCTGTGTATTTAATTCCATTTAGTAAAAAGGGTGTATTTGATAAAGAGAAGGCGGTGCATTTTTCATTGCCTTCTAGTCAGTTGGAGGCTATTGCATTTAAAGACGACAGCACTTTATGGCTTACCGATGAGAAGAATTGTCCTTACGATGGCAACCTCTACGAAGTTAAATTAGGCACAATTAACACCGTTGCGCATCCTTTGCTTCATTTTAGTGTTCCTCAATATCCGCAGAACGAATCATTTTATATTTCCTACAATGGAACTGCATCAGATACGGTTCAGTTTTCAATTGTTGATAGTCAAAACGTTACTATCAAATCGTTTTCTCTTGCTGTATCTACTCGTTATGGTAAAGAAGTTAACCTGGCAGAGTTTAAAGAAGGGAAATACACCTTGCACTTCAAAAGTGAGACTTATGAGGAGGTGTATGATGTGGAGTATAGGAAGTAGAGTACAGTTTTGTTGTTGATGGTAATATTGCTTTACCTCCCTAAATCCCTCCAAGGGAGGGACTTGAAATGCGATATACTTCAATGCGTCCTATTCGTCCGTTACCGTAGTTAAACGGATGAATTCGAAGAAGCAGACTATTCGCATCGTTCAAAACCGCTGTTACGCAGCATTGCGGGAGTATTGCTTAATTGCTCCTAACTCCGCTTTTTTCTGGTTTTGTTCTTCTTCAATGTCAAAGTCGTCTTGCAGTCCTAACCAAAATTTTGCTGAATTCCCAAAATATTTCGATAGTCTAAGAGCCGTGTCAGCAGTAATACGTCTGTTGCCTTTTACAATCTCAGACACGCGTGTCTGCGGAATACCAATATCTTTTGATAGTCTGTAAGCGCTAATTTCAAGAGGAATCAAAAATTCTTCAAGTAAAATCTCACCGGGATGGATATTTCTAAGCTTTTTCATTGTTATATATTTAGTGGTAATCGATTATTTTGACATCCTCTGCATTTCCATTATTCCATTTGAAAATTATGCGCCATTGATTGTTAATTCGAATGGAATAGAATTCTTTAAAGTTTCCTTTCAATTTTTCAAGACGATTCGAAGGCGGAATCAGTAAGTCATTTAGGTCTTGTGAGTTGTTGAGCATTCTTAGTTTTCTCCTCGCTGTTTCTTGTATTTCTGTCGAGAACGCTTTTACTCTTTCACCGTCCCATATTTTTTTAGTGTCCTTATCTCCAAATGATGTCAGCATACTATCGTTATACGTTACTTACGCCAAAAGTAAGTAAATTAATATGAACGCAAAAATAGTTTATGCAATAATTTTTCGGTTGTATGGTCAAGCAATACGGTATCATTCGCTTTAACAAGGTGATGTGTGGAAGATAGGTACTTCATTGCGTTCAGTAGGTCAAGAAAGATAATGTTCAAGTGTACCTCAATGCCGCGTGCGTGATGGCAGTGGAAATCCTTTTGTGAGGAACGAACAAAAGATTGGAACGGACAGCGCGGTTACACGCCCAACACAGATTGCTTCTCCAGCTAAGAAGCTGTATCGCAATGACGGATTATTCTGTGGTCGTCATTGCGAGGTCCCCCGAAGCAATCTGTGTTTCGTGTCTTCGGAGAGATTGCTTCTCCAGCTTTACGACAATATAATACACACGAGATTTCTCTCTTCGTTCGAAATGACGGATTCAAAAATCCTAAATCAAAAAATCTTAAATCTCCCCTCTAGATGCTCGGATATTCCCCCGGGTCCACTTCGTTCATTAGTTTGTACACCGCCTCGAAAATGTCTTCGGCATTGGGTTTGCTGAAATAATCGCCATCGCTACCAAAGGATGCGCGATGCGCTTTAGCCGATAAAGTGACCGGAGCTGCATCTAAGTATTGGAAGATGTTTTGCTTTTCGAACACCTGCTGGAACATATACGCAGAAGCCCCGCCCGGCACATCTTCGTCTAAGAAAATAACGCGGTTGGTTTTTTTGATACTGTCGGCAATACGTCCGTGAATATCGAAAGGCAACAAGGTTTGCACATCTATCAACTCCACCGAAATGCCAATTTCGGCAAGGGTTTCGATGGCCTCTTCGGCAATGCGCAAGGTAGAACCGTAGCTCACAATCGTTACATCAGAGCCTTCGCGGATCACTTCAGGCACGCCCAGTGGCACGGTGAAGGTATCGTAGTTGTTCGGTAATTTTTCTTTCAATCGGTAGCCGTTCAAGCACTCAATCACCAGAGCCGGTTCATCGGATTGCAACAAAGTGTTGTACATACCCGCAGCCTGCACCATGTTGCGCGGCACACACACATACATACCACGTAGGGCGTTAATGATCATGCCCAGCGGAGAGCCCGTGTGCCAAATGCCTTCGAGGCGGTGACCGCGCGTACGCACAATCATTGGCGCTTTTTGAATGCCTTTGGTGCGGTAGTGAAGCGTGGCTACATCATCGCTGAGTGGTTGCAACGCATAGAGCAAATAATCGAGATATTGAATTTCGGTAATTGGGCGAATGCCGCGCAGGGAAAGGCCGTAGCCTTGTCCGATGATAGTCGCCTCGCGAATACCCGTATCGAAAATACGTTCTACACCAAATTTTTCTTGTAAGCCGGCAAAACCTTGGTTCACATCGCCAATCATACCCAAGTCTTCGCCAAAAGCCACCACATTATCGTAGCGATTAAACACACTTTCAAAGGTAGTGTTCAAGATTTCGTAGCCGTTCAAAATTTTCGAATCGGGGGTGAACTCGGGCTTCACTTCCGGCACCAGCAAAGCGTTTTGCGGACCTTCGCTATGTAAATGCGAACTGTACGTATCTTGATATTGCTGTTGGAAAGCGGTAGTGTAGGAGCGGAGTTGATTCAACGATTCGTCTGCAACGCCTTTGTACTGTACCAACACTTTTTTGCATGCTTTCAGAATGTCTTTGCGAATAGGATCGATGGTCGATTGCAAGTTGGTTGCCACATGATCGGTGAAGGAAGTATCGCCTAACGCATTGCCTACAGCCCGCAGATAGTCTACCGCCTGGGCAATTTCGTTTTTGATAGGCTCGGCAAATTTACGCCAAGCATCTTTTTTCTCTTCGTTCACTTGCGCTTTCGCATCGGCTTCCAACGCTAATAAATCTTCAACGGTGGCTAAGTCGTTGCTCAAAATCCACTCTTTGAATTTCACCAAGCAATCGAAATTTTTCTCGAACGCCAAACGAATTTCATCTTTGTAGCGCTCGTGCGAGCCCGATGTAGAGTGGCCTTGCGGCTGTGTTACTTCGGTGATGTGGAACAAAGCCGGACGGTGGGTTTTACGAATTTTCGCCACCCCTTCCAAGTAAGTTTTCACCAATTTGCCGTAGTTCCATCCTTCGCACACATAAATATCGATACCCGAATCTTCGCCATTGGCCTGAAAGCCCAGCAAAGCCTCAGAGATAGAACTTTTAGTGGTTTGGTATTTCTTCGGTACGGAAATGCCGTAACCATCGTCCCACACCGAAATCGCCAGTGGCACTTGCAACACACCGGCTGCGTTCACAGTTTCCCAGAAATGGCCTTCGCTGGTAGAGGCGTCACCAATCGACACAAACGACACTTCGTTGCCGGCATTCGAAAAGCCATCCATGTTTTGGAGCGATGGATTGTGGCGATACATCTTCGATGCCAAGGCCACACCCAGCGAGCGGGGCATCTGACAAGCCGTTGGCGATGCATCGGCCGTAGAGTTGTAGCGTTCAGTATGGTTGAGCCATTGTCCGTTTTTATCTTGCAAGCGAGTGGCAAAGTGCGCGTTCATTTGTCGGCCTGCCGAAAAAGGGTCTAATTCCTGATCGGGATTGGCGTAGAGTTGCGAGAAAAATTGTTCAACCGTTAGTTCGCCCAACGCCAGCATCCACGTTTGATCGCGGTAGTAGCCGGAGCGCCAGTCGCCTTTTTCGAAGGCTTTCGATAGCGCTATCTGCGCCAATTCCTTTCCATCGCCAAAAATCCCAAATTTAGCTTTGCCGGTGAGCACTTCTTTTCGACCCGCTAAACTCATTTCGCGCGACAGCACAGCCGTTTTATAATCGTTCAAAACCTCAGCTTTGAAATCATCGAAATTCACTTCTTCGTTTCTTTTGGTCATCGCCTTTGTTTCCATAATGCCCAAATATAAACAAAGCGGAGAAATTAAGAACTGGGGGAAGCTATTAGGGGTTAGTCACTAGGAACTAGAGGCTTGCGCGCGGAAATCTGCCGAATGTTTAGCATTCTAACTATTGATGCTAATGTAACAAGTCCCTCCGTTGGAGGGATTTAGGGAGGTTTTGTGTAGCTAGAAGCTCGACTTATCTTTGCGAACCTTTGTTCATGCTTTGCGGATTTTGTGAAATAGCTGCAGAATCATTTGGGCGTGTGCCGCTGAGAATCGGCACC
>CAYNMP010000039.1:0-18006 GCA_964398475.1 uncultured Chitinophagaceae bacterium
AAGCGTTTCCGGAGTAAGCGATGCCGTGGTGGAATTGGTGTTCGAACCGGCATGGAACCAAGATATGATGAGTGAAGAGGCGAAATTGGAGTTGGGATTTTTGTAATGGGGAAGCCGCTAGCTACTAGAAGCTAGAAAGGGGAGAAGAAGCGGTTAGCTTTTAGCCACTAGCTTCTAGAGAGGAAGAGGAGGATTTGTAAAATTGAAATAAATCTAACGGCTAACAGCTAATGGCTAGAAGCTAATAATTATTAATCTAACAGCTAAAGGCTAACCACTCGAAGCTAAAAAAAGAATTTTCTAACAGCTAACAGCTAAAGGCTAGAAGCTAAAAATATAAAATATGTATCCAGCAGAATTAGTAGCACCTATGAAAGGCGAATTGACCAACGTAGGTTTCAAACAATTAGAATCGGCTCAAGATGTAGATGCCGCTTTATCTTCAACAGAAGGCACAACCTTATTGGTATTCAATTCGGTGTGCGGTTGTGCAGCAGGCGCAGCTCGTCCGGGGGTGAAATTGGCTTTACAGCATAGCAAACTGCCAACACAACTCGTTACCGCTTTTGCAGGTGTTGATAAAGATGCGGTGAACAAAGCGCGCGAATATACGTTGCCTTATCCGCCATCTTCGCCATCTATGGCTTTGTTCAAAGACGGGAAATTGGTACACTTTATCGAGCGTCACCAAATTGAAGGTAACAACGCCCAAACCATTGCCGATCACTTGAAAAAGGTGTTTGACGTATATTGTTAGGAGGTGTGGGAGTTGAGGGTTGAGAGGTGACTGGTTGCGCGTTGGAGGTTGAGGGGGAGGACGGGCAATGTATTCATTCCGTTGGATTTAAATCAACGAATCTTAAATCAACAAATCATAAATAGTAACATCGTAAATCAATAAATCTTAAATCTCAGTTGATGTCTCATTTTCATCGGCTCAAAGTGGCCAAAGTTGTTCAGGAAACAAAAGATGCAGTAGCGATTTCGTTTGATGTGCCGGCTGATTTAGCCAATAATTATAAGTACTTACCGGGTCAATATATGACCTTGCGTTTAACCATTAATGGGGAAACGGTGAACCGTTCGTACTCCTTTTGCAGTTCGCCTTATCAAAACGAATTGCCCACGATTGCGGTAAAACGTGTGGAAGGAGGAAAGGCTTCCAACTTCATCGCCACAGCGCTCACACCGGGTGTTGAAGTGGAAGTAATGGAACCTATGGGAAATTTCCATTCGCCTATTCAAGCTTCAAACGCGAAGCATTATGTACTTTTCGGAGGTGGCTCAGGAATTACGCCTGTGTTCTCAATCTTGAAATCGGTGTTGGCGGTAGAGCCAAACAGTAAAGTGACCTTGTTTTATGGCAATCGCGATACACAGAGCATTATTTTCCACGAGCAATTGAAGCAATTGGAAGGTGCAAACCCAAGTCGTTTGAAAGTTGTCCATATCTTGGATAAGCCGGAAACAGGCTGGTCGGGCTATACCGGTTTTATTACCAAAGAATTGGCGACAAAACTCTTACGCGAGAATACGGATATGAATTTCGCAAATGCCGAGTTGTTTATTTGCGGTCCAACACCTATGATGAAGGCTGTAGAAACAGCTTTGGAAGATTTAAAAGTTGCGAAAGAAAAAGTGCATATCGAATATTTTACAGCCAAAGCTGAAGAAGATCGTGTAGCCGCTGATGTGGGTTCAACCGATGCATCGGCAGCGCCTTTCACAGGAAAAACGAAAGTGAAAATGATCTATGACGGCAACGAAGTGGAATTCGATGTTTTGGAAAAGGAAACCATTCTGAATGCCGCATTGGATGCCGGTTTTGATCCGCCTTATTCGTGTATGGTGGCGGCTTGTTGCACTTGTCGTGCGAAGTTGCTTTCCGGAAAAGTAGAAATGGACGACCGCGAATCGCTTACCGATGCTGAATTGTCGAAGGGCTATGTATTAACTTGCCAAGCGCATCCAAAAAGTCACGGAATTGTTTTAAATTTCGATATCTAAAATTCAAAAATCATGGAAAAAAGACTGGTAAAAGGTGCAGATAAAAAGATATTCGGGGTTTGTAGCGGTTTGGGTAACTACTTCGAAGTCGATCCAACCGTAATACGTATTGCTTTCCTATTGTTGTTTTTCGGACTTGGAACAGGCCTTTTAATTTATTTGATATTGGCGCTGGTAATGCCTTCGAACTAAATTACTGTTTTTACTCCAAAATAAGGAGGCTAAAGTGGTGGTCCGATTTGTAATAAATGACCTTTATATAGCTTTTTTTGAGTCAACCTTTTCGTTTTTTTTTACATCTTTGATAGATTAACTTTTACTTTAAATTTAATCTCAATCTCAATTGGAATTCCTAATGCCAATGTATAGTATAGTCTTTCTATTGGAATCTAAGGGTTCTTCTTTCAAAATACTTTCCCACCAACCTAACTCTTTTATAGTATGAAAAAAGCATTTACGCTATTTGCCTTTTTATTGTTCGCGGTATCACAAATTGCTGTTGCACAAAACCAATCTGGAACTTCCGGATGGTCGGCAGGCTATTCACATCAGAAAGTCTTTATTGAAAATCAAGGTCAGTTTGATGAGATGAGCGATAATGGGTCTACCATTGCCTTTGCTTCTGATTACGATAACACGCAATTTTTATTTACGCCAAAGGGTGTAACCTACCGACTAACCTACTCTCGACAACCCAACAAAGAGGAGCGTCAAGCCATTGAGCAACGAATGAAAAAAATGCAAGCAGAAGGGAAGGATATTTCGCACGATGATATTGAGCGTGAAGAACACCGATCGGTTTTTTATAAAGAGTTAATACATGCCGAATGGGTGAATGCCAATCCTAATCCAAAGATTATTGCTGAAGATAAAACTTCACACTACTATACCTATACATTACGAAATGGAAAGCTAGATCATGTATCGGCTTTTAAAAAAATCACCTATAAAGAGTTGTATCCCAATATTGATGTGGTGTACGAGTTTCATCCTACTACAGGAATCGAGTATTCATTTATCGTGCATCCTGGCGGTGATATGGCCCAAGTAAAAATGAGTTATTCCGGGGCTAATCGGGTAGAATACGATAATGCGAATGGCGAAATCCGATTGTTAACTAATCTTGGAGTAATAACAGAGCATGCACCTAAAACGTTTTATAAAAATAATCCTGCTCAGATTATCCCTTCTTCTTTTTCTTTAAACGGAAATGAAGCATCATTTGCATTAGGCAACTATGATAAATCGCAAGAGATTATCGTAGATCCTTGGGTGGCCATTGCACCTTCATTTGCGCGTGATTGGGATTGTGTTTGGGAAGTAGATAAAGATGGTGCCGGAAATGCCTATTTGATTGGCGGAACAATGCCGATGCAACTCTTGAAGTATAATACTGCCGGAGCACTACAATGGACGCACAGTACGCCTTATGATACAACATCTTGGTTGGGAACATTTGCGGTAGATTTTGCTGGGAATTCTTTTGTTACATTAGGTTCTGTTGCTCAAATTGAACGCGTAAACACAAGTGGTGCACAAGTATGGAGTAATACAAGTCCGGGCGGTCTATTAGGCAATACCGAGTTTTGGACTATCGCTTTTAACTGCGACCAATCAAAATTAGTGATTGGAGGAACTGGCGGTCAGTTGTTGAATATTTTACCCTATATCTATGATGTGGATATGTCTTCCGGAAATATCACGGCAAGTGTTCAAGTTACCGGTGGCGCTTTATTTCCTACTCAAGAAGTTCGAGCGATTGCTGCTTGCGGAAATGCAAAATATTGCTACCTCACGCATGATTCCATTGGATATATTCAGCAAAGCTTTACAGCCTGTGCAACGCCCGGCTCGCTTCCATTCCACGTAAGCAATGGTTATTCCTTTGGTTATAAGTGCGAAAACTGGCGATTAAACAATACCGGAATTGCAGCTATCCGCTATTATGGCGGTTACATGTATACCTGTCGCGGTAATCAAATTCATAAACGTAATTTTAATAATGGCGCAATTATCGCAACAGCAACTATACCTGGAGGAAACTGGTCAAGTAACCAAGTACGTAACTCAGGAATAGACATCGACAGTTGTGGTAATATATTTGTTGGTAGTGCAAATCAATTGGTGAAGTACGATGTTAATTTGAACCAATTAGCTACTTATCCTACTTCTGTAAACTTTAATATCTATGACGTAGCGGTAGGTGCTTCGGGTGATGTGATAGTGGGAGGTTCTACGGGAACATCTTCTTCAGGTGCCCGTCAAGGATATATTCAATCCATTGCAGCAGGCGCTTGTAAACCGGTTAGCATAATTTGTTGTAATACGAATATTTGTCAAGTACCGCAAAAGTGTACAACAGACGGACCGGTAACGTTAGTTGTTGCAACACCGGGAGGAACCTTTAGCGGTACTGGGGTTAATCCTACAACCGGAGTGTTTACGCCTTCAGTTGCGGGTGTAGGTGTTCATAAAATTATTTACACTTTACCTTGTGGGGCTGATTCAATATTTATTACGGTGAATAGCTGTACTGCCGTTTCAGTTTGTAAAGAAGCAAATGGTAATTTAACGGCTTCTGGTGGTACCGGACCATATACTTGGTCGTATTGGCAATATTCAACTTCGACAACAGTAACTAATGCGGCAACATGTACAGCTTGTGGCGGTACTTGGAATGCACTTTTTGGGCAATGCTTAAATGGCATTTTCCCTGTTACTTCTTGTACCACACCTGCAGGTTGGGTTCAGTTTACAACAGGAGTTACTGTTACACCACCTGCCGGAAAAGACTCAATTCGAGTGGTTGATAATGCAGGAACAACAGTTGTAATGTATGGTTTAGCAACTGTGCCACTTTGTTCTCCTTGTCCTGCCATAACTGTGACTGCAACGCCAACGAATGCTACCTGTGGTTTGTCGAACGGAAGTGCAACTACAACAGTATCGGGAGGAGCTTCACCTTACACCTACACGTGGAGTAATGGCGGAGGATCAGGTTCCGGACTTTCAAATGTTTCTGCAGGAACCTACACTGTTACAGTGCGAGATATTAATCTATGCTCTGGAACGGCAACTGTAACTATTGGAACTACAGCCGGACCAACGGCAACCTCTACAAAAACCGATGCGAATTGTAATGGTGCAAATAATGGAACCATGACGGTGACAGCGAGTGGAGGAACAGGTACATTAACGTATACTTGGTCGCCAAACGTAAGCACAACAGCTTCAGCAACAGCATTACCTCCTAATACCTATTCTGTAACCGTAAGAGATGCCAATAACTGTACTGTGGTTACCTCGCAAACTATTGGGCAACCAACGGCTGTAACTATAGCAACATCAAATATCCCTGCGAGTTGTGGCGGAAACAATGGCTCTGCTACGGCAACACCAAGCGGAGGAACAGGTGCCTATACGTATGCATGGACCGGAGGGGCAACAACCGCTACTGCCGCAAATTTAGCAGCCGGAACCTACAGTGTTACCGTTAGAGATGCTAATTTATGTTCTGCAACGGCAAGTGTAACTGTTGGCACATCTTCAGCATTAACTATTGCATTAACTACAACGCAGCCAAGTTGCGGAAATAACAATGGTAAAGTAAAAGTTACCGTTTCTGCAGGAACAGGTCCATATACTTATGTTTGGAGCAATGGAGCAGTATTGGATTCAATCACCAATTTAGCGCCAAATACTTATTCTGTAACTGTTACAGGTGCGGGTGGATGTACAGCTTCTGCAACAACAACACTGAATACATCTTCTGCTATTACATTATCAACTACTACAACTGCCGCTACTTGTGGCAGCAATAATGGAAAAGCCAAAGTAACAATACTGACTGGTACAGGACCATATACATATTTGTGGAGTAATGCCGCAACAGCCGATTCAATTGTCAATGTTGCTGGCGGAGCTTATCAAGTTACCGTTACCGGAGCAGGTGGTTGTTCAGCTACCGCTACAGTAACTATTGCAAATACAGGTGCTCCTACACTCACATTGAATACTGTTAATGCTACTTGTAATGGATTGGCTAATGGAAGTGCCGAAGTAACTTCAGTTACCGGTGGAAATGCTCCATATACATATTTATGGAACACGGGTGAAACAACCCAAGGGATTGTTAACAAAGCAGCAGGAACTTATACTGTTACCGTAACCGGGAGTGCAGGGGGAAGTTCTACTACTGTTTATGCAGAAGATTTTGATGGTGCATCGGCAGCCAATTGGCTATTAAATGTATCTACAGGTGCTAATGGAGTAGATCCTAATTTCTGGAAAATTGATGATGATGAAGGTGGTGTTCTCCCTACAGGATGTGGAGTGGCAAACAATGGGAACAAAACATTATTTGTAACAAGTGTGTTTAATCCTAATGGAGGTGCAGCTTATGATGCCGGTGGATTATGCGGAATATTATTCTGTCCGCTAACAAACACTTCTGCTGAATCGCCATTAATTTCAACGGTTGGATTCTCCGGTCTTACATTGTCATTCGACTTTATTGGCAATGGTGACGGTTTGTTAGATAATTGTTCTTTAGATTATAGTACCAATGGTGGAGGAGCATGGACTAGTCTTTCTCCATCGCTGAAATCGGCAACATGTGGTGGTGGTCAAGGCCAATGGACAGCGTTCAGCACTGCACTTCCTGCAGCTGCCAATAATAATGCAAACTTGAAATTGCGTTTTGTTTGGACGAATAATGATGACGGAGTGGGTACAGATCCTTCATTTGCAGTTAATAACATACGAATCACGCAAGCCGGCAGCGGTTCTGTTTGCCCTGCAATACAAAGTGTTACTATTACCCAACCAAATCCAATTGTAGCAAATGTAACCGCTGTTCAACCGAATTGTATTGCAGCCAACGGATCGATTTCGTTAAGTCCTACCGGAGGTACAGGCCCTTATACATACACTTGGAGTGCCAATGCGGCTACCGGAAATAGTGCAACTGCTTCAAGCTTAGCTGCGGGTACATATACTGTTACTATTCAAGCCGGAGCATCTTGTCAGAAAGATACAACGATTACTTTAGTTGCGCCTAATGCACCTAATGCAAATGCAGGAGTCGATACTTCATTGACTTGTGCAAGAAGCAGTATTGGATTATTGGCCACGTCATCAACGGCAGGTGTTACTTTTGCATGGAGCAACGGAACAAACACTGCGAATACTACAGTCTCATCAGCAGGAACTTATACAGTAACTGTAACGAATACAATTAGCGGATGTACTGCATCAGATGCTGTTATTGTAACGTTGAATAATACATTACCTACGGTAAATGCCGGACTTGATACGGTCTTGAATTGTGTAAGAACTTCGCTCACTTTGCAAGCCACATCAACAACAGCCGGTGCCACTTTTGCTTGGAGTAATGGTACGAACGCAGCAAGCTCAACTGTTTCAACGGCTAATACCTATACTGTTACTGCAACTGATCCTGCAAATGGATGTACAGCATCAGATGTCGTTAATGTTACGCTAAATAATACACCTCCAAATGTGAATGCCGGTTTAGATCAAGTGCTTTCTTGTACTTCTTCCACAGCAACCTTATCCGGAAGTTCAACAACGGCAGGTGTTACTTATGCTTGGAGCGGACCGGGAATCGTATCGGGTGGAACCACTACTGCTCCGAATGTAAATATCTCCGGCACCTACACACTACAAGTAACTGATCCTGCCAATGGCTGTACTGCTTCTGATGCAGTGAATGTTACACCTGATGTAAATACGCCAAATATTGATGCAGGATTAGATCAGGTATTAACATGTTTAGTAACCTCAGTTACATTAACAGCAACATCTACAACTCCTGGTGTTACGTTCGCTTGGAGTAATGGAACAAACTCGGCTTCAACTTCGGTGAGTACGGCCAATACATACACGGTAACTGTAACTAATCCTGGGAATAGTTGTATAGCAGTGGATCAAGTGGTTGTTACACAAAATACTCAAATCCCGGCTAATGTATCAGCAGGTTTAGACCAAGTGCTTACTTGTAATGTATCTACAGCTACTTTAACCGCTTCCTCTACTACACCAGGTGTTACATATGCGTGGAGTAATGGATTGGGTAATGCTGCTACCGCTACAACGTCATCAACAGGAAATTATACTGTTACAGTTACAGATCCTTCGAATGGTTGTACTGCAAGTGATGCAGTGGATGTCACCAATGGCGTTCAAGCCCTTTCAGCAACGATTACCGCTACCGATCCGAAGTGTAATAATTTTAACGATGGAAATGCTGTTGCTCAAGTAACCGGAGGCACAGGACCATTCACTTATAGTTGGTCTAGTAATCCGAACGGAGGTAACGATTCTATTGCCGATAATTTGAGTGCACCTCAATCGGTAAGTGTAACAGTAACGGATGTAAATGGTTGCTCTACCACTGCAACAGCAAACATTGCTAATCCTCCGGCACCTGTATTGACACTCTTACCACAAGATACTTCGGTTGAATATGGCTCTCCGGTGCAGTTAGTAGCTTCGCTATCTAATTTTACAGCTCAGTCTTATGCATGGAGTCCAAGCGGATTCAGTTGTACTGCTTGTCCTAATCCAATAGTGAATCCAAGCGCAGCAAATACAACGTATACCGTTACTGTAACCTACAACAATGGCTGTACCGTTTCTGCACAAACATTGGTAAAAGCAGAGGCGAATAATAAATTATATGTACCTAATGCTTTCACACCAAACAAAGACGGAAACAACGATATCTTCAATGTGTTTGTATCAAACTACAAAGAATTTTCGCTTGCCATATTTAATCGTTGGGGCGAAAAAGTATTCGAAGGAACAACCCCAGAAGAAGTAGCCAACAGATTCCCTAAATACGGATGGGATGGAACTTACAAAGGTGCGTTGCAGCCTGTTGAAGTTTATGCCTATTATGCTACAGTTGTTTTCTTGAATGGTGAAGTCCAAAACTTGAAAGGAAGTGTTACTTTGATTCGCTAAAATTACAATTGAAAATAACGAGGTCAGGTGGAAGCGCCTGACCTTTTTTATTTAAACACAATTCACATAAGTTCGGTATACATTTTGAGCAGCATAATTAACTCACAAACTTCACGTTTATTACTCATACTGTCTATAACATATGCAAAGACGAAAATTTATTAAAGAAACCCTCACCGGCTTACCGGTATTGCTTTTGGCGCCTTCAATATTAGCGAGCTCTTGTAAAAAGAATGATGGCAATAACAAGGACAAAACAATAATTGTGATTGGAGCAGGTATTTCGGGGTTAGCAGCCGCAAAGCAATTAAAAGCAGAAGGGTTTAATGTGATTGTATTAGAGGCGCAAGACAAAGTTGGCGGACGGTTACGAACGGATAGAAGCCTAGGTGTGGCTTTCGATGAAGGTGCAAGCTGGATTCACGGCATCAACGGAAATCCAATCACACCATTGGCTGCACAAGCCGGGATGAATACCTTTGAAACGGTAGACGAGAGTCGAGTATCGTATGATATTGGCGGTGTTTTGAGAAGTGCTGCAACATACGATAATGGAGAAACAGAACTCTACTCCATTTTAAATTCAATGATGAATAGTGGAAATGCTACCCAAAGTTTTGAAACTGTATTTAATAGTACATATCCTTCAAAAGCGAATGATCGGCTTTGGCAGTTTTTCTTGTCTACCTATGTAACCTTTGATACAGGGGATTTGAATAAACTATCCTCACTACTTTATAACGAAGGCGAGGAATTCAGTGGTGTTGAAAAAATAGCCACTAACGGATATGATACCATCGCTACTTATTTGGCAACTGGATTGAATATACAATTGAATCAGCGTGTTTCTAAAGTCGATTATACGGATGCAAAAATAAAGATAACGCACAATGGAAATATAAGCGAGGCCGATTATGTTATCGTTACTGTTCCCTTAGGTGTTTTAAAAGCGAATAAAATTCAGTTTACACCTGCGTTGCCTATCGATAAGCAATTCGCCATTAATAAGATAGGAATGAATTGTGTCAATAAATTTTTGCTCACTTGGAATACGGCTTTTTGGGATGATGTTCAATACATTTCTTATACACCGACCGTCAAAGACAAATTCAATTATTTTGTGAATGTGAAGAAGTTTAATCCATCTGTAAATGCCTTGATGACCTTCGCTTATGCCGATTACGCTCGGCAAACAGAAACCATGACGGATGCACAGATTATAGGTGAAGTAATGTCGCATTTAAAGGATATCTATGGCACAAGTATTCCTAATCCAACAAATTTATTACGCACTAAATGGCAAACGAATGAAAATGCTTTTGGCGCATATTCCTATACTGCTGTAGGTACGGAAATGAAACATTTTGAAGACTTGGCGGCTACTATTAATAACAAGTTGTTTTTTGCCGGAGAGCATACCGAAGTCGATTATTTTTCAACGGCCCATGGCGCTTATTTAAGTGGCTTGCGCGAAGCGAATAAAATCATCGATTTATAGTTTAGCAGTTGGGTGTTTCCACCTGACTGCAATAAAAAAGCCGCCCCGTTTCCGGAGCGGCTTTCTGCTTTGGTTAAAGCAATTATCCTAACAATTCGATTGACGAATCAGTTTGTTTTGCTTTTTCGCTAGCTTTGGTTTCCTCTTTGTTCGATACAAAAAGTTTATCAAATCTGCGTTGACCTGTTCCTGCAGGAATTCGTTTTCCAACGATAACGTTTTCTTTCAAACCTTCTAAGTAATCCTGTTTTGCAGCGATGGAAGCGGTTGACAATACTTTCGTTGTTTCTTGGAACGAAGCGGCAGAAATCCATGATTGTGTAGACAATGACGCTCTTGTAATACCTTGCAATTGCGGTGTCGCTGTTGCAGGGATAGCATCACGGTATTCAACCAATTTCTTATCTGCTCTTCTTAAGATAGAATTCTCTTCACGAATCTTACGCAATGAAACGATTTGACCCGGTTTCAATGTTTCAGAATCTTCGGCTTCAGTAACAACTTTTTTATCGAACAACTCATCGTTTACAGAAAGCAATTCGAATTTGTTTACTGATTCACCTTCCAAGAATCTTGTATCGCCCGGATCTTCAACAATCATTTTGCTCATCATCTGACGAACAATCACCTCTACGTGTTTATCGTTGATCTTGATACCTTGTAAACGATATACCTCTTGAATTTCATTCACTAAGTATTCTTGTACAGCGTATGGTCCTTTGATGTTCAAGATATCAGACGGTGTAATCGCTCCATCAGAAATTGGCGTTCCTGCTTTCACGAAATCTTGCTCTTGTACCAAGATTTGTTTCGACAATGAAACTAAGTATTTCGTAACAACACCATCTCTTGATTCGATGATAATCTCACGGTTACCACGCTTAATACCTCCGAATCTTACTACTCCGTCAATCTCTGCAACTAATGCAGGATTCGATGGATTTCTTGCTTCGAAAAGCTCGGTAACTCGCGGAAGACCTCCCGTGATATCCTTCACTTTACCCATTACTCTCGGAATCTTCGCAATCGTTTGTCCGATTCGAACTTCTTGTTTGTTATCTACAACGATATGCGCTCCTAATGAAAGTGAATATGTTTTACCTTCTTTACCTGATTCGATGAAGATAGAAGGGATTTTCGTTTTGTCTTTCGACTCGATAATCACTTTCTCACGGTGACCCGTTTGCTCATCCATTTCATCACGGTACGTAACGTTTTCCACGATGTGTTCGAATTTCACAGTACCCGCTAACTCAGATACGATAACGTTGTTATACGGATCCCATTTACAGATAACATCACCTTTTTTAACCGGTTTGCCATCTTTCACGAAGATTTGCGCACCATACGGAACGTGACTTGCGATTAATACTTTATCCGGATTATCATCTTTCAAAATTCTCACCTCACCTGTACGACCGATAACGATTCTCGCTTTTTCTCCGTTATCATCTATAGAATCGATAGCACGAACGCCATCTAATTGAATGATACCGTCAAACTTAGCTGTCATCTGCGATTCAGTTGCACTCATACTCGCGATACCCCCTACGTGGAAGGTACGAAGTGTTAACTGTGTACCCGGCTCACCGATAGACTGTGCTGCAATAATTCCCACTGCATCTCCTTGTTCTGCCAAACGGTTGCTGGCCAAGTTTCTACCGTAGCATTTCACACAAACACCTTTGCGCGATTCGCACGTTAATACCGAACGGATTTCGATTTCTTCAATACCTGAATCTTCAATGATTCTAGCTACTTTTTCGTTGATGGCTGTACCAGCGTCAACTAACAATTCGTCAGTTTCAGGATGGTAAAGATCTTGAAGAGATGTACGTCCCAAAATTCTTTCGTACAATGGTTCTACCACATCATCGCCATCTTTGATAGCCGAGATAGTGATACCTCTTAATGTTCCGCAATCTTCTTCGTTGATAACTACATCTTGTGCTACGTCCACCAAACGTCTTGTCAAGTAACCCGCATCGGCTGTTTTCAAAGCCGTATCCGAAAGACCTTTACGCGCACCGTGGGTAGAGATGAAGTACTCCAATACCGAAAGACCTTCTTTAAAGTTCGAAAGGATTGGATTCTCGATTACCTCTGAGCCTGTAGATCCCGATTTACGTGGTTTAGCCATCAAACCTCTCATTCCTGAAAGCTGTTTGATCTGTGCTTTAGAACCCCTCGCTCCGGAATCCAACATCATAAATACAGAGTTGAAACCTTGTTGATCGGTAGTTATGTTTTTCATCAATACGTTAGTCAAACGGTTATCGGCTGCAGTCCAGATATCGACAACCTGGTTGAAACGCTCTTTCTCCGTGATGAAACCTTCTTGATACGATTCGAAAATTTCGTCAATTTTCGTTTGCGCATCAGCGATAATTTTATCTTTCTCGGCAGGAACAACCACGTCTTTCAATTTGAACGAAAGTCCACCTTTGAATGAGTAGGTAAATCCTAGTTTCTTAATATCATCTAAGAATTTAGCTGTTGTTGGGATGTCGGTATCCGCCAAAATTTGACCGATAACATCTTTCAATTGCTTTTTACCTAACATTTTATTGATATAGCCTACACTTGCCGGAACAGCTTGGTTGAATAAAATTCTACCCAAAGTAGTTTCAATTACTTTGTACACCATTTCGCCTTTTTCGTTTTTCACACGCACACGGCATTTCACCATAGCATGCAAATCGGCTCTGTTTTCGTTGAAAGCAATTGTTGCTTCTTCAGCACCGTAGAACGCTAATCCTTCTCCTTTCACTACTACATCACCGATAGAACGTTTTTCTTTGGTCATATAATATAGACCAAGAACCATATCCTGCGATGGAAGAGTGATAGGTGTTCCGTTTTGTGGGTTCAAGATATTGTGCGATGCCAACATCAACAATTGTGCTTCCAATACGGCAGCATTGCTTAGTGGTACGTGCACGGCCATCTGGTCACCGTCAAAATCGGCATTGAACGCAGAACATACTAACGGGTGAAGTTGGATTGCTTTTCCTTCAATTAATTTCGGAAGGAAAGATTGAATCGACAATCGGTGAAGTGTAGGAGCACGGTTCAATAAGATCGGATGCCCTTTCAACACATTCTCCAAGATATCCCAAATTACCGGCTCTTTGCGATCTACTAATTTCTTAGCCGATTTCACCGTTTTAACGATACCTCTTTCAATAAGTTTTCTAATAATAAATGGTTTGAACAACTCGGCTGCCATATCTTTTGGCAATCCGCACTCGTGCAATTTCAAATCAGGTCCTACAACGATTACCGAACGACCAGAATAATCCACACGCTTTCCTAACAAGTTCTGACGGAAACGTCCTTGTTTTCCTTTCAATACATCGCTCAACGATTTCAATGCACGTCCGCCTTCCGCTTTAACCGCGTTAGATTTACGTGAGTTATCGAACAATGAATCTACAGACTCTTGTAACATACGTTTCTCGTTTCTCAAAATCACCTCTGGAGCTTTGATTTCGATCAATCGTTTCAAACGGTTGTTACGGATAATTACTCTTCTGTACAAATCGTTCAAATCCGAAGATGCGAAACGACCGCCATCTAATGGCACCAATGGTCTCAATTCAGGTGGAATTACAGGTAAGTATTGAACGACCATCCATTCCGGACGGTTTTCGTGGTGTAGATTCGCCTCACGGAAAGCCTCCACAACGCTCAAACGTTTCAACGCTTCTGATTTACGCTGACGTGACGTTTCGTTTGCTGCAGCGTGACGCAAGCTGAATGACAATTCATCCAAGTTGATACGCGACAACAATTCTTTTATGCCTTCTGCACCCATTTTCGCGATGAATTTGTTTGGATCTTCATCAGGTAATAAGTGATTATTTTTCAATTCTTCTGAGTCTAGGATAGAAGAGTATTCTTCTTCTGTCAACAAGTCCAAATACTGGATGTTTCTTGTTTCTTCTCCTTTCTCGCCTTGTACTAAAACGCCATTCGCTGCTTTACCCGGTTGGATAACTGCATAACGCTCGTAATAAATAATCGTTTCTAATTTTTTAGAACCGCAACCTAATAAGTAACCGATTTTGTTTGGCAACGATTTGAAATACCAGATGTGAACTACAGGCACCACCAATTTGATGTGTCCCATTCTTTCACGTCTTACTTTCTTTTCGGTTACTTCTACACCGCAACGGTCGCACACGATACCTTTGTAACGGATACGTTTGTACTTACCGCAATAACATTCGTAATCTTTGGTTGGACCAAACACACGCTCGCAGAACAAACCTTCCATTTCTGGCTTGTAGGTACGGTAGTTAATGGTTTCCGGTTTTTTGATTTCTCCGTTCGAGCGTGAAAGAATCACGTCCGGAGAAGCAAGCGTGATAGTGACTTTGCTGTAGTCAAAACGCTTGATTGGGTCTTTTTTAAAGGCCATAGTGTTTAAAATTGTTTTGTAGTTAACGATCAATACCAAACCCGAAAGGGACAACGGTACTAACTATTCCCAAAATTGGGAGGGGCGAATATAATGAAAATTACGATACCAATAGGGATTCTGTTAACGATTATTTTGTAGTTACACAACCCATTTGCTGCCCCATCTTATCGTATTCTACATCGTTAGGTTCCCAAAGCTCAATTTTGTTGCCTTCCAGGTCGATGATATGCACAAATTTGCCATAATCGTAGGTTTCAATGGTATCTGCAACGGTAACGCTATCTTTCTTCAGCTGCTCCACCAGTGCAGTGAGATTGCCAACACGATAGTTAATCATGAAATCTTTAGTGGAAGGCTCGAAATATTTTGTTTTTTCGTTGAACGGACTCCATTGGGTAAATCCTTTTTGGGTAGTGTCGGCCCCTTGCCGCCATTCAAACACAGCACCATATTGGTTGGTATTTAAACCCAAGTTCGCTTTGTACCATGCTTTTAACTTTTTCGGGTCTTTACATTTGAAAAAAATGCCACCAATACCGGTTACTTTTTTGTTTTCGTTGGCTTGTTCAACAATGGCCGTTTTGTAGGCAAAACCAAACCCGAAGGCAGTAGCCAATGCTAATGTGAATAATGCTGTTTTTTTCATGTGTTGAAGGTATTAAGGTTGTAATATCGATGTAACTGAAAAGTATAAAATAGAAAGGTAGAGGCAAAAAAAATCCCCGATTGTTTGCACAATCAGGGATTTGTATTTTAAGTGAGAACGAATTAATGAGAAACCTTAGGCTCTAATGTTTTCGCTTCTTCCACCCATTTTTCAACAGTTGTTTCAGAAGGTACAGCGTTAGTTAAGTTTTTCTCTGCATTCACTTCAGCCATTTTAGCTGCAAGGTTTGCCGGTACTCTGTTTCTTAATTCTTTCACTGTATCAACACCAGATGCTTCCAATAACTCAGCAAATTGTCCTGCTACTCCTTTAATTCTGAACAAGTCAGCATGGTTCACCCATTTCAAAATCAATTTTTCATCGATTTCTGTAGCTTCAGCCAATGCTTTTCTGCCTTTTTTAGCACCACCTTCTTCAAGCAATTGCTCTACGAATTTGATACCTGCAGTGTTCAATTTTTCTTTGTAAACCGGACCAACACCTTCGATATCTTCTACCGGAGTTCCTTTAGTGATTTCAGCTTTTTCAGCCTTTGGAGCTGCTTCTGCTTTCTCAGCTTTTGGTGTAGCTTCAGCTTTTTCCGCCTTAGGCGCTTTGCTTCCGCCATCCATTTTCTCTTTCAAGTCAGAAAGGGCAGCTAAATCACCGAAAGTAGATCTTTCTTGTCCTTTTTGGATGTCTTTCACTTTGCTAGTCGTTTTTTCACGCTCTACTTTTTTCTCTGTTTTCACAGCCTCTTCAGCATCACGTTGCGCTTCTTCCCAAGTTCTTGCGTGAGAAACGTAAATTTTCTTATCGTTTCTGTTGAACTCAATTACTTTGAAAATTGCTTTTTCGTCAGCGACCAAAGAACCACCGCTTTCTTTAGCCAAGTGTTTTTTAGGTGCGAAACCTTCCAAACCGTAAGGCAACATTACTGTAGCTCCTTTTTCTTCCACGTTCATTACAGATGCTTCGTGCACTGATCCAACCGGGAATACATTTTCGAAGCTATCCCATGGATCTTCTTCGATTTGTTTGTGTCCTAACGATAATTTTCTGTTTTCAACATCAATATCCAAAACAACAACCTCTAATTCAGCACCCACTTTCGTGAATTCGCTAGGGTGGTTGAAACGTTTAGTCCACGATAAATCGCTGATGTGAATCATTCCACCGATGCCATCGTTTAATTCAACGAATACGCCATACGGAGTCAAGTTTTTCACAGTTCCTTTGATACGTGTTCCAACAGGATATTCTGTAGCTATTTTAGCCCAAGGATCTTCAGTCATACGTTTCAACGATAACGACATTTTACGCTCTTCGCGGTCGATAGTCATTACAATCGCTTCGTGTGTTTCACCCAATTTGAAGAACTCGCGAGAGTTAGTTGGTGTTGATGACCAGCTTACTTCTGAAATGTGGATCAAACCTTCTACACCCGGTGTAATTTCCAAGAAAGAACCGTAATCTTCGATGTTCACGATTTTTCCTGTCACTTTCGATCCAACTTCGATAGCAGCATCTAAAGTATCCCAAGGGTGCGGTTGCAATTGTTTCAAGCCTAACGAAATACGTTTTTTGTTATCATCGTACTCTAATACAACTACGTTCAATTTTTGGTTCAATGTCAACACCTCGTTCGGGTGATTGATACGTCCCCACGAAATATCCGTGATGTACAACAATCCGTCAACACCTCCTAAATCGATGAATGCACCGAAATCAGTAATGTTTTTGATAACGCCTTCAAGAACTTGACCTTTCTCCAATTTAGAGATAATCACTTCTCGTTGTTGTTCCATATCCGACTCAATCAATGCTTTGTGCGATACAACGGCATTTTTAATTGCTTCGTTTACTTTCACTACTTTCAATTCCATTGTTTTACCAACGTAGATATCGTAGTCGGTAATTGGTTTCACATCAATTTGAGAACCCGGTAAGAAAGTCTCCAATCCAAATACATTGGCGATCAAACCTCCTTTCGTTTTGCTCAAGATTTTACCGTTAACAATTTCACCTGTAGCACAAGCTGCAACAATTTTCTCCCATGCTTTAAGCAATTTGGCGTTTTTGCGGCTCAATACCAAGGTTCCTTTTTTGTCTTCTTTACTCACAACGTAAACGTCATAAGTTTGTCCAACAAGCAAGTCCTCGTCACGGAATTCTGAAAGTGGCACTAAACCATCGGCTTTGTAGCCCACGTTTAATACTACATCTGCTCCGGTGATCGCAACTACAGTACCTTGAACAATTTCGTGGTCTGTAAGGCTTCTCAACGAAGGCGTGTACATTTCGTCATAACGTTTGAAGTCGGCCTCATCGTATGAAGAAACATTTCTTCTGTCAACGTTCCAGTTGAAGTCATCGTGTGGTGTTGGCGTGATTAAATTTTCTGACATGATCAATAACCGTGTATTGTTTATTCTCGTCCAC
>CAYNMP010000040.1:0-16813 GCA_964398475.1 uncultured Chitinophagaceae bacterium
TAGGTAAATATGAACGAAATGTAGGTTTGATTTTTTTTGAAAACGAGAATATTCCTCAAGCTATGACATGATATAAGTCAGTGCTATTGTATTTTTGAGCCTCATTGTTCTTTGCAACATTACCTTTTATTGTCAACAGTTTTAGATTACGTAGGAATGATGTAATCTTTTACTGAAATTGTGTAATGCTCTGGTGATGAATAATGCTCAGGTTTACGTTATGTCGAGCGAACAAGAATTAAATGCATCCATTTTGAAGATGAACATGTTCATCCAAAAATACTACCCTGAGTTGATGAAGTATGTAGGTGAAATGCCGATTACAATTCCCAATGAGGAAAAACCGGCTATTGGCGTGCAGATTTTAAATGCCTACTTCAGATCATTGTTTGTCCTAGTGCTCGATTACACACTCACGCATCCTGCGAAAGTTAATTCTATTCGTTAGTCGTCATTCTACTCTATAGCAATACTATTTTGGGATGTATACTTTTTTCCTAATTTAGTTATGTGAAAGTAATCCTCTCTATCTTTATTGCTTTTTCATTCTTGTTCTATTCTGTGGGCTTTCAATTGTTTTATCAGATGCAAGAATCTGCAAACAGAAACGAAATACACACTTCACTTCACATTCGAGCGACTCAAAAAATAACGTTTTCAAGTGCTCATTACTTTCAGCTTTTAGACGATAAGCATGAGTTTAGTTTCAATGGGAAACGATACGATGTTATAGCTGAAACAACTCATGGCGATAGTGTTGAGGTAACATGCTATCACGATACAGCCGAAGAAGAAATTGCGGAGTTATACAACGAATTTATACACTCGTTTTTAAAAGGACATACAAGTTCCGGAAAGAAAAATGTTTTTGCTAAGCTACATGTAGTAGATTATTTAGCGGTTGCTAGCCCTTTTTACCGCTATCCTATTTTTTCAGGATGCGAACAAATGGATATTGAGCATCTTCCATTACTTTCCAATGTTTCTATTGCGATAATAGTTCCCCCTCCACAGTTTTTCGTTTAATGATTAGCGATTAAACGAGTTAGTAGAGAAGGACGCATTCTCTATTGATGCTTTTTGAACATTAAACAAATTCTAATGGGAAAACTGTATTTAAGTATTTCTTTTATGCTGCTTTGTGGCTTTGCGCATGCACAAGATGAGGCCGCAGACAGCACACAAAAAACAATAAAATTAAATGAGGTAGTAATAGGCACAAACCGATTCCCTGAGTCTCGACAGAATGCTGCCCAACAAACACAAACCATAACTGCTCAAGATATCAAAGCCATGAATGCGCAAAGCACAGCCGATGTTTTGCAACAAAGCGGAGTGATGGTGCAGAAAAGTCAGCAAGGCGGTGGTAGCCCAATGTTGCGGGGGTTTGAAGCCAGCCGAGTATTACTGGTGGTGGATGGTGTGCGCATGAATAACATTATTTATCGTGCCGGTCACTTACAAAATGTGATTACAGTCGATAATTCTGTTTTGGAAGGCATCGATGTAATATTCGGACCAGGTTCTGTAGTGTTTGGGAGCGATGCCTTAGGCGGGGTTGTACATTTACGAACAAAACGCCCCACCTTAGCGCTTAATAAAAAGTTTGTACCTAAAGGGAATGCTTTTTTTCGCTATGGTACGGTGAATAACGAATTGACCGGACACATCGACTTGAATTTAGGGGGCAAGCGTTTTGCCTCATTAACTTCGGCAACTTTCAGCAAGTTTGGCGATCTACGACAGGGTATGAGTTTTGCTCCGGACGGAAACGATTCGTTGTGGAATAGATATAGCTATGTTCAGCGGGTGAATGGTAAAGATACTGTGTTTACAAATGGAGATCCTTCTATTCAAAAGTTTTCAGGCTTTTACCAGTATGATCTTTTGCAGAAATTCTTGTTTCAACAAAATGAAAATATAGCGCACATACTGAACGTACAGTTTTCAAATTCCAGCAACATTCCGCGCTACGACCGATTAACCGATAGAACCGGGAGTAAATTCGCCAATGCCGAATGGTATTATGGTCCGCAACAACGTTTGCTTGTGGCATATGAATTGAAATGGGCAAAAATGGCAGGCGTTTTTGATGATTTTGCTTTTGGGGTGAATTATCAGCGCATTGTAGAAAGCCGTAATTCGCGCGGTTTGAATAAAACATTTCTGACCAATAGAACAGAAAAGGTTGATGTGATTGGTTTTCATGCCGACTTCAATAAAAAGATTAAAACCCACCGTATTAATTTTGGTGCTGATGGGCAATTCAACTTGTTGAAATCTACTGCAAAGGCAACAGACGTAAATGTAGATACTATCAAAGCTGCATCTACACGTTATCCTGACGGAAAGAATAATATGAATTATGTGGGCTTGTTTTTACAACATCAATGGACCATTACCCCTAAAGTGATATTGAGTGATGGTATTCGTTATAATTATGTAGGCTTAAAATCAAGTTTTGAAAACCAACAGTTTTTTCAATTCCCTTTTAGTTCTACAATACAAAATCATCATTCTGCCTGCGGAAATTTAGGGTTTACGTTTTTACCGGCAAAAGGGTTGAAAATAGCTGCATTAGTTTCTACCGGTTTTCGCGCTCCCAATGTGGATGATTTAGCTAAAATATTTGAAACCGATGCTACAGCAGGAACAGTAATTGTTCCCAACGAAAATTTAAAGCCTGAATATACAGTGAATACTGAATTAACTTTAGGCTACACCTTTAATCAATATTTTAGAGTAGAAGCTACCGGTTTTTACACGCGTTTCTTTAACGCCATTGTTACCGATAAATTTACTTACAACGGTGCCGATACCATTGTATTAGACGGAAAAACAGGAACAGTTTACGCCAATCAAAATAAACGTAAAGCCGATATTTTTGGTGTAAGCGCTCGTTTCACGGCCGATGCAACGCGTTGGTTAAGTTTGTATGCATCTGTGGATTACACCAAGGGTAGAATCCTAACTGATTCAATTCCTTATCCATTAGATCATGTGGCTCCTGTGTACGGCAGGGCAGGTGTGAATGTACATCTTAAGCAATTTCGGTTGGATGTATTCACTGTGTTCAGTGGTAAAAAAGATATTAAAGATTACAACTTAGAAGGCGAGGATAACGAACAATATGCAACAGCGAATGGTATGCCGGCATGGTGGACGTTGAATGCGCACTTTTCTGTGTTACCTTGTAAATACTTTGGTGTGGATGTTGGTATTGATAACATACTCGACAAGAAGTATCGTGTATTTGCATCAGGTATAAGTGGTGCCGGACGAAATCTGTTTGTGACTGTTCGGGCCATGTTTTAAAAGTAATCAACAAGCAACAGTTTTATAATCAATGTATAATGACCAAAGCAAAAACCATAGTGTTTTTGTCTTTGGTCATTTTTTTGTCAAAGTCTGAAATCTCACTTTTCAACATAAACATGGTTTTGTGGTATAAAATAAATTTCCTTTTCCCGAAAATTTCATTCCTTTGCATTGCATATGGTACCCATTTGTTTTGTTGAAAAGCAAATGAGTTTAATAGGGAATCAGGTGTAAAACCTGAGCAGTACCCGCTGCCGTAAGCTTCTAAAGATTCTTTTGACACACGCCACTGTTCGGTTGAATGGGAAGGCCAAAAGACGAAGCGAGCCGGAAGACCTGCCAAGTGCAACATATTTTCAAAGCTTTCGGGAAGAAAAGCGAAGAAGAACATTTTGATCAGTGTTTTTTTCTCCGTGTTTATTTTTACCGTAAGCCATTTTTCAACCCGTTGGTTGTTTGTATAAAAACAAACGCAAACAGTCGACACAAATGCTTACAAATGAAAAAAGGTTTACAAACCATTGCGTCTGTTCTGCTAGCCGGAATGTTGCACGCCCAAACCGTTAACGAAAAACTAATAGTGGTTAATGGCGGAAAATTCGAATCGAGCGCTCCTTACCAAGATTCAGTATCGGTGGCCAGCTATAATGTTTTTACTAAAAACTACAAGGTGTTTGATGTGATTCCAAGTCAGTCGGTACAGGCTTTGTTGGTGAACGGACAAACCGCTTATGTTGCTGCCGAAAAACAATTGGTGAAATACGATTTGAAATCGGAAACCAAAACGGCTTCTGGAATTTATAATGGAGCTACTCCACATGCTTTGGCAGTATCAGGCAATAAATTGCTTGTTGGAAATTGGTATGGCCAAGCCGATTCATTTCTTTATGCTTACGATGCGACTACATTCGCTTTGCAATATGTTGTACCGCAAATCACTAAAGATGTGAAGAGTATTCTTACCGTTGGTGATACGGCTTATTTAGCCCAAAATGTATTGGGTACCATCGATAATTGTGGCGGCTTCGGTTGTTTCGATGACTCTATTGGTCAAATAGCGCTAGTGCGCATTTCAACAGGTGCATATATTTCAACCATTACACTTGGCGAAAATGCAGCAGGTGTGAGTGATTTATACTTAAAAGGGAATACTATTATCTCCATTAATACTCAAGCCAATTCAATTTCAACGTTTGATATTGCTGCACAAACTTTTACTACTGTGCCTGTGGCCGGAACTTTAGGAAGAGGAGTAGCGTTGGTAAACGACACCTTGTTCCTCGAGATTAATGGTTTGCAAAGCATTTATAATTTGACAACCAACAGCGTGGTTGGAACAAACTTAGCAGGTGTAACTTATGCTGCAAAAACGGTATATGATCCTATCCAAAAAGCCTATTTCCAAAGTACTACCGATTATAGTACTAAAGGAATGGTTTATCGTTCAAGTGCTGTAATCATAACCGATTCAGTTAAAGTGGGTATCGCTCCTGAACAAATGGGATTGTATTATACAACCAATGACGCTCCATTGGCAGTCGATAATTCTTTAATGGTGAAGTACAATAATGATACATTGTTAAATGTATTAGCGAATGATACTGATTACACCTTAATGCCTTTGAAAGTAAACATCATCGGAACGCCTAAAATTTTCGGGGCAACAGCAACAGTCGATTCTGCAACACAATCGGTTTGGTATGTACCTGCCATTGGCATTGTTTCTAAAGATACTATAACATACGCAGTATGCGACCAAGCAGGACTTTGCGATACGGCATTTGTTTTTGTTGAAGTGCAGTCGCCAACAGGTATTGGAGCTGCTGAAACATTTGTTCCTGCTGTTTATCCTAATCCTTTTTCAACCCTTTTGTTTGTTGATGGCATTCAGACTGAAGCAACAATTCACGTGATGGATATGAGCGGAAGAATACTTATGGAGCGCAATGTTCAAGGTAATTGTCAGTTAGATGTAGCCCTATTGCCTACCGGTATTTACATGCTTCGCATCCAGCAAAGTACTGATGTGGCTGTGTTACGTGTGGTTAAACAATAAATGCAGTAACGATGGAAACGCAGTCTTCTGTTAGTCGTCATCCCAATCTAAAGTTATGTCCTGCACCCGAAACTCAGGACTATTACATGGAAAACGGATTACTAGTATTCAAAGCTTCATATCACGAAAAGCGTGGCTTTTGTTGTAAGAATAGTTGCCGTCATTGCCCGTATCGTTCAAAAAAGTAACATGCGTTATTTATTCATTCTTTTCCTTTGTCTTTTCATGGAAGCCGCGCAAGCAGGCTCCTTGAAAGATACTGTGCAATTGAAAGAAGTGGTTACATTTCCCGGTGCACGTAATGCCAAGCAATATCAGGTTGAGCATAATCAGTCGAATACAGTAGATAAGCTTTTGCTGAATACGAGTAGTGTGTTTATAAAAAACTATGGTGCTAAAGCCTTATCCTCTATCACTTATCGCGGAACGAGTGCAGCACAAAACGATTTTTATTGGAATGGAGTGAAGATAAATTCAGCCCTCACGGGGCAAGTGGATTGTTCTTTAATGCCCATTGATCCAAGTCAACAGTTTTCGATTTCATCAGCTTCAAATGCAATAGGATCTAGGGTTTCAATGGACGATAAAAGTCCTTTCTATTTTCAAGCGCCTGTACAGTTTGAATTGCAGACACGGTATTTGTCGTTAAATGCTTTTGATATTTCAAACACAGTATTCCTTCGCCATAAAGGTTTTTATACAAGCGGGAATTTGTATTACCATCAAGGTAAATACGATTTTTTAGTGCCCGAAGGACAACAAGGCAAGGGGTATCGTAAGCAACAAAATTCAAAAACTACCCAGTTAAGTGCAAGAGCCTCAGTTGGTTATTCATCTAAAGCACATGATGTATTATTCGCTGTTTGGTGGGTGAATACGAATCGTCAACTGCCGCCTGTTTTGACAAAGTTGTTGTCGCAGGAATCGCAATATGATCAGTCGTTGCGTGTAATGACGCGCTATATGTTCACAAAAAGGGATAATCTTTTGGGCATTAGTGCTTCGTTTTTAAAAGAAGAAATGCGCTATCGCAATCCAGAGTTAGCCTTAATTAGTGATAACAATTCCCTTGTTAGTAGAAACGAATTGTATTACAGACGATCCATTAAACAGCATATGTTTTCTGCCGAGTTAGGCTTTAAGTATGATTTGGAAATAGGGAAGTCGACCAATTTGTTGAAAAATCGAATCCGTAACTTTTATGAATTGAGGGAACTGTTTATCTATACCAGTAAGAATCGAAAAGTATCGGTAAATGCCACTTTGTATCAAACTTTTTTTCAAAAAAAGGTGTTTGTTTCAGGAATAGCGAAATCTAAAATTGTCTTTATTCAGCCTAGCGCAAGCATGTTTGCGATGCAGTTGTCTTTCGCTCGCACCCTGCGGTTCCCATCACTTAACGATTTGTTTTGGGCAGGGGCAGGCAATCCGAATTTGAATCCTGAAAAGGGATGGAAAGGAGATATTCATCTCGAAAAACAAATAACACAATATGCAAATCTGAAAGTTGGAGCATACGGTCAATATGTACAAGATTGGATTCTTTGGCATCCGGTAACCGCAGCATATTGGCAACCCGAAAATTTGAAAAAAGTGTATGGTTATGGCGTTGAGCTCGAAGCCGTTGTAGGTAAACGAAAAACCAATGATCATAATTGGTTTGTTTATGCTATCGGTATTTATTCATGGAATAAAATGATAAACCTCGAGCCGAGTTCAGTTAACGATCTTTCAAAAGGGAAGCAATTGATTTATGTACCGCAACATCGATTGACGTCTTCGTTAGTAGCCGGCTTTAAAGGGTTTCAAACAACTTTCGATGTTTCGTATACCGGAAAGGTATATACTTCAACCGATAATACAGAAGCATTACCTGCTTTTATGTTGATGGATATTCACTTATCAAAGGTGTTTTTGATACAACGACAAGCGATTACCTTAGGTTTTGCAGTTTGTAATTTAGCAAATACCTTTTATCAAACGATGCCCTTTCGTGCCATGCCGGGTCGCTATTTCGAATGTTCTGTAAAACTAAACTTGAAAGGATGAAGCGGTTATTGATGATACTTATATGTATATTCCTAGTTGCTTCTTGCAAGAAGGATAGTTCAACTAGTGTACCTATTGCTGAACGTGGTGTCTTAACCGTGAATGAAGGCAACTTCAATTGGGGCAACGCAGGACTTTCGCTTTTTAATGCTGAGAATAGTACAGTAAGCAAGGATGTTTTCAAAGACGTGAACGGATTTAGCTTAGGCGATGTAGCTCAGAGTGCAACTTTGTTCGATAGTTTACTTTATGTTGTAGTGAATAACTCGGCAAAGGTAGTAGTGGTATCGGCATCAACATTCAAACAACAATCTGTGATTTCGATTGCCGGAAGTTCTCCGCGTTATCTTTTAAATGTAAATGATTCCATAGCTTATGTTACAGAGTTATATGCCAACAAAATTTGGATTGTGAACGCTAAAACTGGTAGTACCATCGGGAACATTCCGGTTGCCGGAGAAACCAATCAAATGGAGCACGTTAACGATCAGGTTTTTGTTGCAGAACGCACTAAATTTAACGGAGCCTCCGTTGCTCAAATTCGAGTAATCAATGCGCTTTCGCATCAAACAGCAAAAGTAATTTCGTTGCCCACTCAGCCCAACAGTATTTGTAAAGATATTGCAGGAAACATTTGGGTATTGACTGATACAGGAGGAGGGAAGCCTGCAAGTCTTATATCCATTGATAAAAGTACTTTGGCTATAACAAAGCAATTCGATTTTCCTTCGGGAAAAACACCGAATCGTTTGCGCTATAATACTGCCACCCATTCGCTTTGTTATCTTTTGGGTTCAGGCGTTTATTCTTCTGCCACAACTTTAACCGCTTTACCCTCTACTCCTTTGTTTACAGCATCTACATCTATTCTATATGCATTCGATATTGATGCTAGTGGAAAATACTATGTTGCTGATGCGATAGACTATACGCAATCGTCAAAATGTTTTGTTTACAATGCTGATGGTTCGCAACATGCTTCTTTCAAAGCAGGCATCAACACTAACCAATTTGTGTTCTTACCATGAGATGGGGTTTAGCCATATTGTTGTTTTTTTCGGTATCGGGTTGTTTTCAACGTGCAAATCATCATGATGAAAAGAGTTGTAAAGCGCAAAAGGTGATATACCCAAAGTATTCGAAGCGCTTTGTGATGGAGTATTATAATGGGTTTAGAACCCTATCAGTGCTTCGTCCGGAAGATTCATCTTTTATTACAGGATATGTTGTTTACCCCAAAGGGAAACCTGTTCCTAAAGGTTTTGAACGGTTTGTTGCAGTAGATGATCAATTGGCAAAAATGGTTTGTCTGTCTACTACGCACGTTGCAGCCATTCGATTACTTCAACAAGAAAGTAAAATAGCAGCAGTAGCGAATGCTTCCTTAATTTTTGATACCGTGGTTCAAACTTTAATTCAGAACCAAAAGATTGTATCAGTAGGTAAAGACTTTAACCCCGAAATCGAAAAAATTATTTTACTGCATCCCGATATTGTTTTTACAGATGCTGAAAATGGTTCAGGTATTGGTGTGTTAGGCAAAATTCAGGAAGCAAAAATTCCTTTGGTGATTTCAAATGATTACAAAGAGCAGTCGCCATTGGCTCGTGCCGAATGGATTAAGTTTTTTGCCTTTTTCTTGAATGCAGAAGAAAAAGCAGATTCCTTATTTTCCATTGTTGAGCAGGAATATACTGCCATTGCGCAATTGCCCATTGTAAAACGTCCTACGGTATTTTGTAACTATCCCTATCAGGGCATTTGGTATACACCGGCCAGTAAGAGTTATTTCACGCAGTTAATGACCGATGCGGGTGGGCAATATGTATTTGCAGATAGAGCGGCAACCAATGGTTTGAATTTATCCTTAAATTTTGAACAGCTTTTTGGCGTTGCTCAACATGCTGATGTTTGGCTACTGACCTCTGCCGATAAAACATTAAGTGGATTGCAGCGCATCGATGAAAAGTTTTCGTGGTTTGATGCGTTTAAAAAAGAGCAAGTATTTTCTGCTGCCAAGCGCAGTAATAGTAATGGTGGCATAGATTATTGGGAATCAGCTTGTTTTTTGCCGCATTTGGCTTTACGTGATTTACATCAAATCTTTGCTCACCAACATGTAAGTGACGATTCATTGTTTTACTTTAATCGTTTAAAGCCATGAGTTTTACGTTTAAAGCCCTATCCCTTTTAGGTGTTCTTTTTCTCGTTTTCATCGGGCAATCCCTTTATGGCTTGTCTTTTTCTGCAGTAACCGATACCCATTCAACCGCATTTTTATTGTTTACGCAGTATCGTCTTCCTTCCGCCATTGCCGCTACTTTAGGCGGAGGACTGCTTTCTGTTGCCGGCTTACAAATGCAAACCTTTTTCCGTAATCCATTGGCAGGGCCTTATGTAACGGGTGTAAGTTCCGGAGCTTCGTTGGGTATTGCGCTCCTTATTGTATTGCTTACTGTTTTTGATTTCCAATTGTCTTCTTCATGGTTATCCTTTTTGTTTGCTAGTGGAGGAGCATTATTAGCCTGTGCCTTTATTCTCTTTTTAGCGAAACGCTTACATTCCAAAGAGAGTTTATTATTGGTGGGTTTGATGGTGGCGGGAGCTGTGAGCGCTATTGTTGAATTGATTCAACTGTTTATGAGTAATCAAGGCTTACGCTCGCTTTACTTATGGAATCAGGGCTCATTTTTCACCATGACTTTCTCACAAACAATAGTACTGGTAGTTGTCTTTTTGTTTGTAGCTATTTTGTCGGTGTTTATTTCAAGCTCCTTAGACTTGCTTATGTTGGGCGATGATATTGCCAAGCTTTCCGGTTTAAAAGTAAGTAGAACCCGTAATTTGGCTATGCTTTCTGCAGCCGTTTCATCGGGAGTGGTTACTGCTTTCTGCGGTCCCATTGGGTTTGTTGGAATGGCCGTTCCGCACATCGCCCGTATGATGTTTAAATCCAATTTCCATTTACCGCTAACGGTTTTTTCCTTTTTAATTGGCGGCATTATTTGCGGTGTTTTCAATTTAATGATTGTGTCGAATGTTTTCGGAATGATGATTCCGGTGAACATTTTAACGGCACTGTTTGGCAGTCCGTTTGTGATTTGGCTTATCTATAAACAACGTGGCGCAATATGAAAATCGAATTTCAACATACCGCCATTGGTTATCAAAGTGCATTCATTCAAGACATTTGTTTGGCGGCTGAATCGCCCATGTTAGTTGGTTTAGTAGGCGATAATGGGGTAGGGAAATCAACCTTGTTGCGAACAATCTGTGGTTTAGTTCCGCCATTATCAGGGGAAATAGCCTTCAATGGAACTCCTTTGTCGCAGTTGGATACGAATACATTATCTCGATATATTACTTTTCTGCCTAACAGTAAATCGTTTTACTTAAACCTAACCGTACAAGAACTTTTATCGTTATCGGCTGAAACAAATACTTTGTTTCGCGTTGATGCAAAATCCCTTAGTAGCTATGTTCTGGAACTGATTTCCCTCTTTGGCTTGGAAGACTTAAAACAACGAAAATTAGTATCGTTAAGTGATGGACAATATCAATTAGTGTCTATTGTATTTGCTTTAGCGCGCCAAACAGAAATTGTTTTGCTCGATGAACCCTTAGCTTTTTTGGATTTCAACAATCGAAAACGTTTTATGGAGATTTTTGCTGAATTGGTGCAAAAAGAAAATCGCTTGATTATATTTTCCAGTCACGATTTAGCCGTATTACATAAGTGCAATCAATTGTGGCATCTATCCAACAAAGAACTAACGGTTGTAAACGAGCAAGATATTTCGATTTTTTGCAGGCAACTGATGGCTTAACAAGCCGCTTTCATACTTGCATATTCGGCAAGCAGAATTTCAGGAACAATTGCGGTATTGGCCAACAGCGATTTTTTAATAGCCGAAGTTAAATCCACTAAATCTTTAAAATCATTCGGTTTTTGGATATATCCGTCAGCTCTTAAACTGGAACAACTCGCTATATCTTTATGATAATCGGAATTGGAAATCACAAACACCGGTATTTTGTTTAATTGGGGATGGCTTTTGATGTGGGCCAATACTTCGATGCCATGTATGCGAGGTAAGTTAAGGTCTAATAAAATTAAATCTAATTTTTGACCTGTTTTTGCAGTTGCTTCAAGCAATCCGATTGCCTCCTCGCCATCGTAGGCATATAGGCACTCTAACTGATCGTAAAAGTCGATGTCTTTGAATGCTTCAACCACTAATCGGATATCCGCAAGATTGTCATCAATCATCAAAATAGAATAGCCCATAATATTATATTACGTTCATTTAATAGATGAAAGATATATAGTAAATTCTGTACATGTTTCGTAAGTTGTTAACACTGTGCTGTTTATTGCACAGTTTAGTAGCTTACGGTATCGCTGGGGATAATCACATTTAAGGCTTGAGGGACAATTTCCATCTCTAAATCGTCATGAAAAACGAAGTGGTCGCCATCAAATTGGTACACCATCTTTTTATTGCCAAAGATCTTGATTTTCTTGGCTCTGAAGGTTTCTGCTTCCTTTACTAAATCAGTGCGCTTCAAAATCATCAGTCCAAAAACAAGCAATAATCTGCGCAAAGGAAAAGCGTTTAACAGAATCACATCCATAACTCCGTCTTTGGCGGACGCGGTAGGTAAGAATCCGATGTTATAGCCGTATTGATTCGAATTAAACGCGGTAAAGAGGTATACATCGCGTTCAATCACCTCGTCATCAATTTGGACTTTTGCTTTCGAGGGTTTGAAATGCCAGAAAGCTTCACGTGCACCGGCCAAAATATAGGAGAACAAGCCTCTGATTTCCTGCGAACGGAATCTACGCGCAGCATGGGCATCATAACCAAAGCCACCGCAACTCAAGAAATAACGGAAATTGGTCTTAATCACATCCAGCTTCACCACTTTTCCGGTATTCAATAACTCTAATGATTTCTTTGCATTTCTGGGCGTCATACCTAAATGCAGTGCCAGCCCGTTGCCGGAACCATAAGGGATAATTCCTAAAACCGCATCTGTGCCAATCAAGGCATTGGCTACTTCGTTAATCGAACCATCGCCACCTACTGCCACAATGGTTTTGAATCCTTCTTTAATGGCATCGCGTGCAATTTCTGTGGCGTGCCCGGCATATTGTGTAGTTCGAATTGTGAAATCGTACTTCGTATAATCGATATACTTCGCAATCTTTTCCGGGATGTGCTCTTTTTTGTAAACCCCTGATATTGGATTGATAATGAATAATATCTGCTGTTTCTCCATGATTAAATCGCTTTTAAACTCAGGTCTAAACTGATAGATGAATGCGTTAATGCACCCACTGAAATAAAATCTACCCCTGTTTCAGCGTAGCCTTTAATGGTGTTCAAGTTTATCCCGCCCGATGATTCGGTTTCAAACTTACCTTTCACCAATTCTACCGCTTTATAAGTATTGTCAACGGAAAAATTATCAAACATAATGCGTGTGGCGAATCCGGTTTCCAATACCTCTTGTATATCTTGCAACGACCGTGTTTCTACTTCCACCGGCAAGTGCAAACCATTTTCTTCTTGATAGTTTTTCACCGCTAAAATGGCCTTTTTTATCCCTCCACAAAAATCGATGTGATTATCTTTCAGCATAATCATATCATACAAGCCGAAACGGTGATTATGTCCGCCTCCAATGCGCACAGCCATTTTTTCAAACACTCTGAAATTAGGAGTGGTTTTGCGTGTATCCAGCACCTTGGCTTTTGTTCCGGCAATCAAATCCACATATTGTTTTGTGGTAGTTGCTATGCCGCTCATTCGTTGCATGCAATTGAGGATAATGCGTTCAGCCGTTAAGATAGAGCGATCTCTTCCATGTAGAAAGAATGCGATATCGCCTTTTTTCATGCTATCGCCATCGTTCATTTTTTGTTCGAAACGAATGTCTTTATCTACCAAACCACAAATAATTTCTGCTAATTCAACACCTGCTAAAACGCCATCGGCTTTCACCAACAATTTGGCGCTACCTGCCTTTTCAGCCGGAATAGAAGCTAAAGTACTATGATCGCCTACCAAAATTTTTCCGGTTGGATCGCAAGCGTCTTCTTCCAAAGCAAGGAGAATGTATTTGTCTACTAAAAGACGTTCAGCAACAGATAAACTCATATCAAAAGCATTTGAAACGCAATTTATAAATTGCTCGCAGAGTAGCGGTAAAATTTAACAGCAATGGGTTATTGCTCCTCGAAACGAATTTCTTGGATACTCACACCTCCACCAGCCGGTTTAGTGTACACATAAACACGGAAGTTTCCGGCAGAAGTAACTAAATTACCGATGATATATTTCGACCCTTCAGGTGAAGTACCTTGGTGAGCAACGGCAAACGAACGCGGTGTATGTTTCGCGAAGAAATTGCTCAACACCTGCTCTGCTTGCGATTTGCTGTACGAATTTCCTCCGTCTTTCAAGTTGATTTCAACATTCGACTGGAAATATTTCGACAATTCACCGGCATTACCGCTTTGTAAATAGCCTCCGATTTGATCAACGCTTTGTGCATTCGCAAAAAGGGTGGCGACTGCAAAGGTGATACTGAATATGATTTTCAAAAAATTGTTTTTCACTTCTTTTATTTTTTTTCTGGTTTAATCCTTTCGTGGTACTTGAACGCCTATTTATAAATATTTGTTTTTATACCGATTTTATTACTGAATTATATGCTAATTTCGTGCCACAAAACAAAGTAAACGATTCTTCGAATACACATTACGATTTATTACAATAAAAGTTGTTCACATGTCGCATAAAAAAGTCGCTTTAATTATATTAGACGGTTGGGGAATTGGTCAGGTACCCGATGCGGATGCCATTAAGCAAGCCAATACACCGTTTTTTGACCAGTTGATGGCGACTTGCCCCAACAGCACACTTAAAACATTTGGAGAGAACGTGGGGTTGCCATTCGGACAAATGGGCAACTCCGAGGTAGGTCATTTGAACATCGGTGCCGGTAGGGTAGTGTACCAAGAGTTATTGAAGATCAATAATGCTGTTACTTCGGGTGAATTGGAAAATGCAGTTGAAATGCAACAGCTTTTTCAATATTGTATAACGAATAATAAGCCGCTCCATTTGATGGGTTTGGTATCGGATGGCGGAGTGCATTCGCATAGCAGTCATGTGGTGGCGATTTGCGAATTTGCGCATAAAGCGGGAGTGAAGGATGTGTTTGTACATGCCTTTACAGATGGACGCGACACCGATCCGAAAAGCGGTTATGGTTTTGTAAAGGAATTGATAGAAAAGAGTTCTCCTTTTGGAGCAAAAGTGGTTTCGTTGTGCGGAAGATATTATGCCATGGATCGCGACAAACGCTGGGAACGTGTGCAATTGGCTTACAATATGTTGGTGAATGGCGAGGGGCAACATGCAAATGATTTATTAGAGGCATTGAATACCAGTTATGCTGATGGGGTAACCGATGAATTCATTAAGCCGATTGTTTTGACGAATGGCTTTCAATCCTTAAAAGCGGACGATGCGGTATTCTGTTTCAATTTCAGAACCGATCGTTGTCGTGAAATTACACAAGTACTCACGCAAAAGAATGTTGAAGATTTTGGCATGCACACTTTGCCATTGTATTATGCTACCATGACTGTGTATGACGAAACCTATGTGGGTGTTCGAACCATCTTTAATAATGCGCAATTACAAAAAACATTAGGAGAAATCGTTTCGTTAAATGGCAAAACGCAATTGCGAGCAGCGGAAACGGAAAAATATCCGCATGTTACTTTCTTTTTCAATGGCGGAAAGGAAGAACCCTTTTCAGGTGAAAACCGCATCATGGAACCTTCACCGAAAGTGGCTACTTACGATTTACAGCCTGAAATGAGTGCCCCGGGTTTAGCGAAACGTGTGGTAGATTTTGTGAATGAAAACCAACCCGATTTTGTGTGCTTGAATTTTGCAAATACTGATATGGTGGGACATACAGGTGTTTTTTCTGCCGAAATGAAAGCCGCTGAAGCTGTTGATGCCTGTTTGAAACAAGTAGTAGACAATTGCTTGCAACATGATTATACACTGTTGATTACGGCCGATCATGGCAATGGCGATTTTATGATTAATCCGGATGGTTCTCCGAACACGGCTCATTCAAAGAATTTGGTGCCGCTTATTTTGGTTGAAAATCAAAAAGCACATACTTTAAACTTTGGTATTTTGGCCGATTTAGCCCCTACTGTGCTCACCTTGATGGGTTTAGCCATTCCTGCGGAAATGGACGGAAAAGTATTAGTAGGTTAAGTTAGATGAAGTGCAAAAATTATTATGACATATATTAACGTTATAATGAACTTCAATACCATTGTATTGTTTAACTTTCAGCAGTAACAAAAGAGGAATGGAAATTGCACGGCTCGAAGGAGCAGGGAAAGTATATAAAAGTGGAGACGCTGAAGTGGTGGCGCTACAGCCTACCGATTTCAAAGTCGATAAGGGAGAGTTGGTGTTAATCATTGGTCCGTCAGGTTCCGGTAAAACTACATTATTGTCATTATTAGGTTGCGTAATTTATCCTTCACAAGGCAAGGTATGGATTAACGGCACTTACACCAACGATTTGAGTGATGTACAAATGGCCAATATACGATTGAATAATATTGGTTTTGTTTTCCAGAGCTTTAATTTGATTGCTCCGCTGAATGTGGAAGAGAATGTAATGTTGCCGCTTACTTTGCAAGGAATAGCAAAAAAAGAAGCACTGCCACGTGTCTTGAAAGCGCTCGATTTGTTGGGCATGACCCATCGTTTAAAGTCGTTACCTAAAATGCTTTCCGGGGGAGAACAACAACGTGTGGCCATTGCACGCGCACTTGTATCTGATCCGCCAATGTTATTGTGCGATGAACCAACGGCATCTTTGGATGTGAAATCAGTTGGTGTAGTGATGAAACAATTACAAGATTTAGCGAAGTTAGGGAAATCGGTTATCGTAGTCACACACGATCAGCGCTTAGTGCCTTATGCTACAAGGGTTGTAGAAGTGCAAAATGGAGCAGCCTTGGAAGTCTCGCAATCAGAATATTTAAAGAATTTGACAAAAGAAATGAAAGTATGAAATCATCCATTACAGCTCTAGTACTGCTGTTTTTATTGACGTGTTGCAATAACAAGCAAGATAAAACAATTACCCCTGTTCCACCCAAAATCACTGAACCTGTTCGGGTTATTGCCATTGGTAGAGTAGAGCCGGAGGTGAAGATTACCGAAATCGGCAGCGAAGTAAATGGCGTAATTCGGAAGATTTATACCCATGCAGGAGATACAGTAAGGAAAGGCGAATTGTTAGTAGAGTTCGCACATGATTTTGAAGATGCAA
>CAYNMP010000041.1:0-16073 GCA_964398475.1 uncultured Chitinophagaceae bacterium
TTTTGATAAAGGTTGAAATACACGAAATACAAAGTGTCAGGAGAATTGTTGAAGTAAGTCAATTGCTCTTCACCGGTAATAATGTCGGTAGTTTCGTCAATATTAGCTTTGATTTTATACGCTACATCTTGTTGCCAATAGCCGGCAAATGGCAATTTGTTTTTCCAATACATTTTATTGTTGGCGTTGCGAAATGTATTTTGAGCGAACAAGCTTATCGGTAAAAGAAGTAACAGTAACTTTTTCATGCGCATTGATTTTGTTTCCGGTATTGCGCAAAGTACACAAAGAAAATTTTACGGTAAATTCATTTCTGTGTTTATTTTCTTTTTTATTTTTAGGATTCAAACCCCACACCCCATGTTACACGAGATTGCGCTTACCATGATTCCCAATATTGGCGGCTCATTGGCCAAAAACCTAATCGCCTATTGCGGAAGCGCAGAGGCTGTTTTTAAGGCTCCCAAAGCCAAGCTGATTAAAATTCCGTTGATAGGCAACGAACGTGCACAGTCGATTATTGATTCCAAAGATTTGTTGAAGAAGGCCGAAGTGGAGTTAAAGTTCATGACCGATTATAAAATTCAACCCTTATTTTTTACGGATCCACTTTTTCCTAAGCGGTTGAAGGATTGCAACGATGCTCCAATTTTACTTTATTACAAAGGGAATACAGATTTGAATGCACCACGCATTATTGCTGTAGTTGGCACACGCAATATTACAGAGTATGGCAAAGAACTTACTAAACATATGGTGGAAGAATTGCGCATGGCCAATGTGATGGTGCTCAGTGGCTTGGCGTACGGTGTAGATTATCATGCGCATCAAACCGCATTGGATGTGGGTTTGAACACCGTGGGTGTATTAGGTCATGGTTTGAATCGTATTTACCCGGATCGGCATCGACCACTCGCCAAGCGCATGGTGGAGCACGGAGGATTGCTCACAGAATATAGTTCGCAGGATGACTTTACACCGCATAATTTTCCGCAACGGAATCGCATTGTAGCGGGTATGTGCGATGCTGTGGTTGTTGTGGAATCTGCAATCAAAGGAGGCGCTGTAATTACTGCCAATATTGCGAACTCATACAATAAGGATGTATTTGCCGTGCCCGGCCGAGTGCACGATAAATACAGCACAGGTTGTAATTTTTTGGTGAAGACATACAAAGCGCAAATGGTAGAAACCGGCAAAGATATTATGGATGCTATGCTCTGGGAAAGCGAGGCCAATCAAGGCGTTACAAAGAAACCGGAGAAATTGCAATTAGCGCTTTCGTTGTCAAAAGATGAACAAAAGATTTACGCTATTCTTGCCGAGTGCAAAGAAATTGAAATCGACCGATTGGTAGCTATCAGTGGTATGCCTTCCGGAAAAATTGCAGAAATATTATTGGAAATGGAAATGAATGATATTATACATTCCTTGCCGGGTAAGCGTTACAAGTTGGTGTAATCTAAAAGATAACGGAATCAATTTCTTTTTTCAATTGTTCGTAGTGGATTTGCATCTTGTTGTTTTCTTCAACAGTATGGCTTTTGCGCTTAATCGCATGTTCAGCGTTTTTGATTCGCTCTTTAGTGAGCGGATGCGTACTCAGAAACTCAAGCTTATCCATGATGTTTGAATTGCCCAACATTGCTTTTTCTTCCGTTTGTAAAAGTTGAAACAATTCAGCCATTCCAGTGGGATTAATCTTGCTTTCTTCTAGCATGTCTAATCCAATGTTATCGGCTTCTGTTTCAAAATCGCGGGAGTATTTTAAAAGTCGTAGTTGGTCGGCATTTTGTGCTAAACCTCCAAGTGCACCGGATGCATCGCCTATAACAATCGAAAGTAAAATGCCGCTCGACATTCCTGCAGCCATCGATCGGATAGCATGTCTTTGCTTTACGTGCGCATATTCGTGCGCGAGAAGAGCTGCCAATTGCTCTTTATTGGTAGTTCTTCTGATGATTTCATCGAAAACAATAATTGTTTTTCCGGGGAAGGCAAAAGCGTTTACTACATCGCTTTTTACCACATACAATTGTACCTCATTGTTTTTTTCGATGTGCATTGCATCGAAAAAATCGTTAAGATTTTCAGATGCAGCGCTATCGATTGTTTCCGTGGTTAAATAGGTATTGGTTATGCCTTGTCCGTACTCTCTCTCTATTGAGTCGGGAATCATTTTAGCAACAAGGTCTGACGCAAATGGAAGTCCCCAAAAGTAAAGGAAGGCCAAAAAACACACCACAACAACGAAGGCTCCTCCTAATACAAAAATATTTTTACTGTGAACAGTGCCAAAATGTTCTTTGGTGAGAAGAGACCCCGGATACATTAATCTTAACCACTCTTGGGTGTTGGGATTATTTATTTCTAAAACTTGTTTAGCGTTGTTGTATTCATAATAAAGCCTCACCACCGTACTGTTTCCAATATCAACTTTAGATACTTTGTTAGGGTCCCACAAGTATTGATGGAGCATATCCGCGTCCTGCCATACTTCTATGGCTATCTGGTGTTCCAAAAAAAACACGCGTACATTGTGCTTTACAGATGAAAGTCCGTCATAAAAATTCGCATCGGTGCTATACATAGCTTAAATTGTGATGCAATTTACAACGTCAAATCTAAATCGAGCATATCGGCTAGATCTTCTCCCGTTGCATCGTTCGTTGCATTTTCGCTTCTATTGCTGTTGTTCAAATTCAAGTTGCCATCTATTTCAATGTTCTCGAGCATTACTCGCATTTCGTAAATGGAAGCAAATGGAATCATAATCCCCAGCGTAAATAATCCAAGTAAGTAAAACATAGCTATTTTAAAACAATCACCGGCACTTATGTTGGTATGGATTGCGTACCGATAGTCTCCTTGTTGAACGTAAAGGTTGTTAATATAAAATTGATGCAGGTTTCTGATGTACCAAAACGAATAAATATATAAAGTGAAAATTGTCAGAATACTGCCTACTAAATTGGTAACAAACAGATCCGACCCTTCGCCACTGAAGCCTAAACTGTTATCGCCCCATTTAATATGCTCGGCAGTATATTTTTGAATGGTAACTTGAAACCACGATCCATAGATACCTAAAGTAATAATGGAAAAGAAAATACCCTTCCAATAGAGTTTTACCAACGTTTTCAAATCTCCTGTATAGCTGAAACTAATACCGCGATATTCGGTTTTAGCCATTCGATAGCGCAATGATCCGTGAATGGCTATCGGAATTAGAACCATAAAGCCAATCAAGAAAATAAACAGTCCTGTAAAAATAATAGCCGGCTTTTTAGATAAAATGGCTCCAAAATAGATGGCATAAAGGGCTCCGAACATCAACACAGCTTTAATAAATCCTTTGAACATCTCTGCCCCGGTACCCGTGAAACTGAAACGACTATCCGCTAGTTCTGTTTCGCCATAAAGGTAGTGCAGTTTCTTTGCTTTTGCCCAAGGATAATACAAGCCCAGACTAAGAACGGTGAAAACCCAATTAATAAAAACGATTCCAAAATAGGTGCCTCCTTCGCCATTAAAGCGAAATTTGTGGTTTGATGCAGGTGTTATTACTTCCATAGTTTTTTTATTTCAAGAAATGGAGAAATAGTTGAAAAGGAAAATATTGTAATTGTTTTTAAATCAACTGCTTAATTGTTAAAGTATAATTGCGTACAAATATGACTAGTAGTTGATGCTGGGTGTTGTTTAGCGTTACTGAAGACTAATTGATAAGTTTAGCAGGTTAATAATGTATGACAAAAAATGAATTGCTCTAGAAAATGATATTGTAATCGAAATGCTTACTTCCAGTTAGAATAGCTTGTCAAAAAAATGACAAACAAAAAGTTGTATAGTCTTTAAAATCAATGTTATGTGCTATGTTTTTTTATAAAATACAGGTGTTTTTGAATGACAAATTATGGAAAATCCACTTCAAAGCCGTGCGTAAAAAGTAAACATTTGTGCGGTAAACAACTTCTTGTAAAAAAAATGAATGGATTATGAAAACGCTAATGAAATGTATTGTGGTAGTAACGATGCTAATAACTATTGCATCTTGTAAAAAAGAAGAGAGTATCGATAGCAAGTGTAGGAATTTTGAGCAGTTGGCATCGTTTAATGCACAAACTAACGCTTTTTATTCTTCAACCGATTTTACCTATACATCATCGGGGCAAGTGCAAAGTTCTTTATACTCCAACGGATATAATGAGAAGTTCGAATACGTAGGAAACGTTATCAATCTTTATGATCCTGTTACCAACCGTAAAACAACTGTTTATGAGTTGAATGCTGCAGGCTTTGTGATTAAACGAACCAGCTACAATACCTCTAATCTTGTTGCCGGTATTGAAACATTTACACGCAATGCGCAAAACTATGTGGTGCAATCGGTTTACAAAGGATATCATGCCAACGGAAATGTTATCCGCGAGGTAACACGCGATAATCAAGTAAGTATTTACAATCAGAATTTGATGCGTGTTCGCACTTATATTACAGATTTCAGTTTTGACTACCTCACCGGAGTGCGAACTGTAAATGACGATTACACGCAATTAATCGAATATACATACGATGAATCGCAAACTTACTTTGCCGGATACCAAGGCTACATGGAAGTGATACCTACACAACCCACCTCCAAGAATAGAGTGAAAACACAAAAATTTACAAGTGAATATCCCGCTACTCCATCGCGTAATTCTTCTGCTACTTACACCTACAATTATGAAGTTGATAAATATGGACGAGTTACAAAAGTGATGTACGAAATTCAATCTGGGGCAAATACTTCTAAAACGAATGTTAATGTGAAGTATCCGTGTTAAAGTAAGGAAGCTTTATGAAATATAGTTTTCTGAGAAGTAGTCTATGTCTTTTTAAAAGCCAAAGCAAAATCCATTTTACATTATTCCTTCACAAACTTGTTTTGATAAATAGTTAAGCCGGAATGAATATTCACCAAATAAGTTCCAGTTGAAAGCGTGGAGATATCTAAAGTGTTTTTTGTGTTGTTTTCCGATCTAACCAATTTACCTTGCATATCATAAACCTCCACTTTATCTATTGGTACATTTTTATCCAATTGAAATGAAATGGAGTGAGCGGCAGGATTTGGAACAATTGATACTTCTAGCTTAACATTCGTTGGCGATACAATACTGCTCGGATTATAGGCTAACTTTGCAATGTGGCGGACAGGTTGCAATATGTTTTTGTCAAATGCACCCCCAAAATAAATCGTATTGTTAAACACAGCAATAGCACGTACAGGCTTGTTCAAAGCAGTTAAAGGGACGAAGGTATAATCTCTATCGGTTCCTGTAGTTGTCCATGTTAGCGAAAGTAAATGGCTACCACCTGTCATTCCCCAACCTGCATCAAAATCGCCACCACAAATTAGCGCATTGCCAACCGATAATAATTTATGGATTGATTTTCCATTCATATAGGACAAAAGTGATGGTGAATTTATCGGTAGATTTGCTTTCTTCCAATCAGCGCCATCAAAATACGCCAATGGACAAGTATCGTTACCCGCAACAAAGTCGCAACCGGCAAAAAGTTCTCCATTATGGATTTCAAAACTATTCACGGGCGTTAAAGTCCCAAAGCCGGAGGGTCCAATATAGGTGCCGTCAAAGGTCACTGCGTATCTTCGAAGAGCGCCAGTAGCTAATTCCAAGTCGCCTCCAATTTGTAATTCGTTATTCCACGCTTTAAGCGCTCTTACTTCGTTGCCATACATTAATCCGGTATTGATGTTCACCCAATTCGCTCCATTCCACTTCGATAGTAGTCCGGTGAATTGCCCCCCCGCATAAATTTCACCATTAAATACTTCGATGGCATTGACTGTACTATCTAAGCTGCCTAATGCACTCCAAACATTTGTGGTTAAGTTGTAGGTAGCAATATTAGTAGCGCTTTTTCCTCCGGCTTGTGTAAATGTCCCTCCCACATATAAGATGTTATTGTAGATTTTCATGGCTTTTACTTCACCATTTACTCCACTTCCTAAATTAGTCCAGCTCCAACCCGCAAAGCCACTTTGCCAAACTCCAATTCCTTTACAGTTAAGTCCTTTGGTTGTTGATGAAAACGTTCCGCCAACAAAAATCCGTTGTCCTGTAGTGTCAGTAACCATGCAGTTAACAGTGCTGTCGAGGCCTTCATCTAAATCTTCAACCGGAATTGTTGGCGGATATCCGGGTTGAATCCATGCTAATTCATCAATAGTAAAACCATTTTCATTCGCCCATGTTATAACTTCAGGGGCTTTAATCTCGCTGACATAAGCGAATTTTTGTTCCGCATCAATTTTTTGTGCTAACCATTCTGCATTGCTTTGCTGCATTAAATAACCTACCGCACAATGTGTTCCTTTCTTATCGATAAACACCGGGTTCTTATAGAGCAAATAGTCATTTACGGGAAAGCTGCCGGTTTTCCAATAATCGTTTAACGCATTGAGGCATTTTGTTCTGTTTTCTTGTTGAGCCTTATTGAGTTTGCTCACATCTCTGTGGCGCAATACTTTTTCAACCAGCATTAAATGTGTTGCTATCCAATCGTTGAATGTTGTGTTGCCGTTATCCTTTATCGTTGCAATAGAGCTTTGCCATTCCGGTTGTTTTATCCACTCCTTATTGACGTTCATAAGCAACGAAAGTGTTTTTTCGTTTTGGTTACCGGAAGATTTTCCAACCGTTACCACACATAACATAGAGAGCAAAAAAAGTAGGCGCATAGCATTTTTATTTATGTAGACGTATAAAAATAAGCAAAAATCTATTGATTGTACTTAGGGAATAAATCACTAAGTCAGTGTGGTTGGAAAGCAGAAATCTACTACTTATAAATCCTCCTTCGCAAAATCGTGTACAACAACACCACAAACAAACCTCCTGCAATACTATAGCCAATAAAACTCCAAGCATTGATGCCGTAGTAGTATTTCATTTCATTGCCGTAGTTGCCCAATAATGCGATAGAAGAGCCTATAATCAACGCACATACAATGTAGGTAATCACCATGCGATTGGTGATACTGTCCCATTTTTTTAGCGCATAACCATACCCTTGCAATTCAATTTCGAAATGGATTTTTCCATTGTTCGTTTTTTGCAAGATGTTTTTGATATCAGCCGGCAAAGAACTCAAGAACGAATAAATGCTCGAAAATTTCGACACCGATTCGTTCATTAAATTTTCCGGTTTCAATTGCTCGGTTAATAAGCGTTGGCCATACGGACGAATAAAATCATAGGTCTTAAAGCCCGGGTACATTAATTTTCCAATACCCTCCAAAATCGCAAAGGCACGGAACACAATAAATACGCCACCCGGCACAGTAATGTGATAATCGTACATGATTTTTTGCAATCGTGTAATCACATCTTGTATACTGGCTTCACTCACATCGAGCGATGCATAATCTTCAATCAAATCGTTCAGGTCGTAGGTGAACTGACGCATATCGGTAATGTTATCCTCAATGGCCAATTTCCGCATTTGCATCGCCATTTCATGCGCATCGTGGCGCGCCATCGAAATAAAAATTCCCGCAAAAGCATATTTATCTTTCGGCATCAACTGCCCAATCATTCCAAAGTCAAGCAATACAATGGTTCCATCTTCACGCACCAAAATATTACCGGGATGCGGATCGCCATGGAAATACCCAAACTCAAAAATTTGCGTGAGGTAAATATCCATTCCACGCTCCACCACATCTTTTGCCGAAATGCCCCACTTGTTCAATTGCTCCACATCAGTGATTTTGCAACCACTCACAAATTCCATAATCAAAATCTTGTCGGTAGAATATTCCCGATAGGCTTTTGGAATATAGAAATCTCTTCTGTGACGATATGTAGTCCTGAAACGGTCAATATTTCGCGCTTCGTTACGATAATCTAATTCTTTAGTGAGTGAACGATCAAACACCGCCACCACATCTTCTGCATTAATAAAGCCCTGCTTACGCAAATACCGATCGGCTCTACGGACAGCATCTTTAATGATGTTTAAATCCTGTTCAATTACTTCAGCTACAGTTGGACGTTGTACTTTCACCACAACATCTTCACCCGTTCGCAATTTTGCTCTATATACTTGTCCGATAGAAGCCGAAGCCAAAGGCGTTTCGTTAAATTCCTCGAACAGTTCCTCGATTTTTTTTCCCGTTTCGCGCTCAATAATCACTTTCGCCTCGCTAAATGGCACTGGCGGTACCTTATCTTGTAATTTTTCGAATTCTTTAACTAATCCCTCCGGTATAATATCGGGACGATTGCTGAGAATCTGTGCCAGCTTCACAAACGTAGGGCCTAGCTCCACAGTCGCCATTCTGATACGTTCGTAGCGGGTGTACTGCTCAATAGGCTTGTCGTCTCTAAGCCATTTCAAACGAGTCGACTCAGGAACTAGATTTCGAAGGGTAGAATTAATTACCACATCTTCAAAGCCCCATTTAATGAGCACTCCAATGATTTCCCGCGTACGGTTTAGGTTCTTAAAGGTTTGGTTAATAGCCATATTTCTACCCTAAGACTACAAAATTTTTTTAATTTTTTGCAGTACCGTTTGAAAAGCTAACTTCGCACCTTACCTACCTATCCTATGAGTGACGCAATAAAACATGAGTGTGGAATCGCACTTATCCGATTGTTAAAGCCCCTAGATTATTATGTAGAAAAATACCGTACTCCGGCATACGGGCTGAACAAGCTGTATTTGCTGATGGAGAAACAGCACAACCGCGGACAAGACGGTGCAGGTGCAGCGGTCATTAAGCTCGATCCGGTTCCGGGTACGCCTTTTATCAATCGTTACCGTTCCGTAAAACAGCAGCCGATTGTCGATATTTTCGATAATGTGTTCTCGCATTTCCCGAAAAACCGAAAGCCTTTAGATAATCCTAAAGCAGAATCCGATTGGTACAAAGCCAATGTGCCTTTTGTAGGCGAATTATTGCTAGGCCATTTGCGCTATGGCACTTACGGAAAAAACAACGATTCTTATTGCCATCCGTTCTTACGCGAAAACAATTGGATGACCCGAAACTTAGTCGTAGCGGGTAATTTCAACATGACTAACGTAGATGAACTCTTCGATAACCTGATTACCCTTGGCCAGCATCCTATCGAACGCAGCGATACCATTACGGTAATGGAAAAAATCGGTCACTTTTTAGATGCAGAAGTGCAAGTGATTTTCGATAAATACAAAGACCAAGGCTACAGCAACAAAGAGATTACCGATTTTATTGTAAAGGAATTGAGCGTGCGTAGAATTCTTTCGCGTGCGGCTCGAAATTTCGATGGAGGTTTTACGATGGCGGGTATGTTCGGACATGGCGATGCCTTTGTATTGCGCGACCCGAACGGCATTCGTCCGGCTTATTATTATGCTGATGATGAAATTGTGGTAGTAGCCTCCGAGCGCCCTTGTATCCAAACGGCCTTCAATGTGCGCTTCGACCAAATCAAAGAAATTACACCGGGCCATGCGTTGGTGATAAAAAAAGACGGACGCGTAAAAGAAGATAAAATCATAGAACCCGGTGAGCGTAAGTCGTGCAGCTTCGAGCGTATTTATTTCTCGCGTGGCACCGATGCCGAAATTTACGAAGAGCGAAAAAAATTGGGCGAATTATTAGTACCTCAAATTTTCGAAAGTATAAAAGGTGATGTAGATAATACGGTGTTCTCTTTCATCCCAAACACAGCCGAAGTAGCCTTTTACGGATTGATAAAAGGAGTAGAAGATAATCTTACTAAACAAAAAGTGGATGCCATCAAAGCCAATCCACACTTGTCTTCCGAAGAGTTACAAAAACTCATTCGTTGGAAACTGCGCATCGAAAAAATTGCGGTGAAAGATGTGAAAATGCGCACCTTTATCACCGATGATTCTTCGCGCGATGAAATGGTGTCGCATGTCTACGATATCACCTACGGAAGCGTTCGCGCCAATCAAGATACATTGGTGGTGATTGACGATTCCATCGTTCGCGGTACCACTTTGCAAAAAAGTATTCTCCGCATTTTAGACCGTTTGAGTCCAAAACGCATCATCATTGTTTCATCCGCACCGCAAATTCGTTTTCCCGATTGTTATGGTATCGATATGTCGCGCATGAACGATTTCATTGCCTTCCGCGCATTGATTGCCTTAATTAAAGAGAACGGAAAAGAAAGCGAATTGCAACGCGTGTACGAACTGTGCAAAGCCGAATTGGCGAAGCCGGTGGCCGAAAACATCAACCATGTAAAACAATTGTATCAGTTGTTTTCTGTGGAAGAAATTTCTGCTAAAATCTCCGAGATTGTTCGTCCGCCACAAATTTTTGCCGATGTACAAGTGATTTATCAAACTATCGAAAACTTGCACATTGCTTGTCCGAAAAACCTTGGCGATTGGTACTTCACGGGCGATTATCCAACACCTGGTGGCAATCGTGTAGCCAACAAGGCCTTCATCAATTACATGGAGGGCAAAAACGAAAGAGCCTACTAACTTATTTGTCATTTCGACCGAGTCCCCGAGCGGAGAAATCTAATTCCCTTTTCCATTGGTTGGTGTTCCGCCACCAACCAAAATATAGTAATGATTTGGGCGAGTTCCTCTAGGAATCGGAACCGCGCTGTTCGCTACAATCTTTATCCCGCTATGAAGCGGGAAAAGGATTTCCGCTTCCATCGCTCTCGCAGCATGTTACTTTAAACATAAATTTCTGTTGCTCACGTTCGCATCTTGCGAGTGTGCAGATAACGATCTTTAGATTCCTTAAAGCCACTCGCAAGACACTTTTCTATAGGGAGTTAATTTTCCGTCATTTCGACCGAGTCCACGAGTGGAGAAATCTCAGTAATTCAATTGAAGACTTCTCTCCGCCTCTGGCGGATCGAAGTGACGATTGAATTTAAAGGAAATTATTTGTGTTATAGCATCTTCCGAATAAAAGGCAAAAACGCGAGCGATGGCGAAAAAACAGGAGTCAATAATAGATATACAATACTATTTTTTTGTCGGAATTATCCAGTATTGTTTGCAGTCGCTCAAAGAAAACACTGTTCACCATCGGGCAACCCAAGCTATTCACAATCGGACCATCTTGCTCCTCATACGGCACACTTTTGTAGGTGTGCAATACAATGTAACGCTCCAATGCATTGTTGTTGGTGGCATCTAAACCATGCAGTTGATAGCCTTTCCCAAATTGCCCTATATAACTTTTACCAATCGCATATTTCCCTAGCGATGTGCAGTACGAATTTTTTACGTTGCTGAATTTCAGTTTTCCCGGTTCACCGGTTTCAGATCCATAACCATGCGCCACCAAACCTTCATCCACAATTTTGTTGTCTTTCAAGTTGTAAACAAAAAATCTGTTTTTACCCGATTCAATGCGCATGTCCACCAGAAAAACCAATTCATCGTTATACTCGCTGTGTGCTGAAAGGTATGATTTTACTGTGTTTGCCGTTGTAATGATTCTCTTTTTAAGAGCCACTTCAGGCGCAGCAGCAGGTGCCGATGCGGTTTTACTGTTGTTACACTTAGCCGCAAATTCAAATGCTAAAACAAGCAATAGAATAGATATGACAATGGGCGTTCTCATATAGAGCAGGTTAATACTAACACAACTCATTTGTCGCACATTTTATTGTGGGACTTAACAATTTTTTATCGGAATACCGGGAAGCGTTTTGCTTACAGTTCTTTTAGGAGTAACTGTTTTTTTATTTTTTCAATAATCATTTGCGAAACTTCCATCGCCCGTAAACCATCGTGAATACTCACGGGTACGGGTGTGTTGTTTTTGATACTCGCTAAAAATAATTCCAATTCCATTTTAATGGCATTGATATCTTGCGGCTCCGAAGTCGTAAACTGAATATATTTTTTGTTCTTGTTGTTTAACTCTAATTCAAAGAAATTTTCGTCTTGCAACGGCTGATCGTGAATGGTAAAAATTTCCGATTTCTTCTTTAAAAAATCGAGCGAAATGTATGCTCCTTGTTGGAAGATGCGCATTTTTCGCATGTTCTTTACCGAGATTCTGCTGGCCGTTAAGTTCGCCACACAACCATTATCGAATTCGATGCGCGCATTGGCTATATCAGGTGTTCCGCTCACAATCGCCACTCCACTCGCGTGGATTCTGCGCACATTACCTTTCACCAAACTGAGAATAATATCAATGTCGTGAATCATCAAATCCAACACTACCGAAACATCGGTTCCTCTTGGGTTGAATTGCGCTAAACGATGCACTTCAATAAACAGTGGGTCAATATGCTGTCCTTTCAAACTCAATAAAGCCGGATTGAAGCGCTCCACATGCCCCACCATGGCCTTTATTCGGGCTTCTTCTACTAAGTCAACCAATTTTTTGGCTTCCGAAACAGTAGTACAAAGGGGTTTTTCAATAAATACATGCTTAAACTTCTTGGCCGCTAAAACAGCCAAAGGGTAGTGGAAGGTAGTTGGGGCAACAATATCAATCGCCTCGCTGGCCATTACTAAGCTTTCAGCCGAATCATAAGGCTTTACGCCAAATTTTTCAGCTACTTCAGCACGTATCTTCTCGTCAGTATCATAAAAACCTATAACGTCAAAGCCTTCTATCTCCTGTAATAACTTCAGATGGATTTTCCCCAGATGCCCAACCCCAAATAGTCCGATTTTCACTTTCTTGCTCATTCGTTGGCTAATGTAGTATTGCCGATATAGCAAATTGACTTTTCGCAATTTAATCCGTTCACGAAGGAGTGTGGATTGTATAGAAAAGGGGAGAAACAAGCAAAAGGATTAGTGGAATACTTTGGGCTATAGTTTAATCTCAAATCTTAATCCTAAATCAAAAATCTAAATCAACAAATCTTAAATGGCTTAAGGTTCCACCGCCAATTTCCCAATATCAATGAGCATTCTTTTGCCAATAGGTCCTTTTTTATTTCCGCCTTTCAATTGTGCATCGAAAAACATTTTGGTGTAAACGGCTGCAAATAAAGCGCAGTTCACATGTTTGAATTTTTTACCCGACATACGCAGTTTCACATTCGTACTGCCATTTTGCACCATTGTTTCGTATGCCGTAAGCGAGTTTTTATAGTTTACTTCTTCATCGCCATTGCAATAACACAGCTGCATTGGCGCTTCCGGTTTCCAATTGTATACACTGTTTTCTTTCAGGTATTGTTTGAATCCCGAATTAGGATTATGCAGATAATCATTCACAAAATCATCGGTAAGTACTTTATAGGGAATGGAGGGCAAAGCCGCATTAATGGTGCTGAACGAAGTACAACCGTCTAACATAGGCGGAATAATGGTATCGTATGGCGCTTTTAAAACCTCTCGCATCTGGTTGTTCGGCAACTTGGTGTCGTAATACGATTTTACCAACATCATTAAAAACACAGGGTAGGTATATTCTTTATCTCTTCCACTTTCCACCGAAAAGTAAACATCGTACGGACCCGACATAGGTGAAGATGCTGTAACCTTAAACTCTTCATTAAATTGTTCTTGAATCAATTTGTGCGTAGCCATAGCCGCATGTCCACCCTGCGAGTAACCGGTAATAAAAAGTTTGTCGCTGAGTTCGTAATTTAAAATGATGCTTAAGTCGCGCACCGCACGCAACATGTCTACCGAAGAGCGCGCTTCGCTTTCTGCATTTAAATAGAGTTGGTCTTTTTCGCCAATACCTAAGCCAACATAGTCGGGAAATGCAACCGCATAACCATCCGTAGCAAATCCAAGACATAACGATTGCTCTCCGTTCATGGTAATACTTCGTTCTTTTCTAATTTCTGTTCCATGGTCGTAGCACAATAATGGAAGTTTCCCTTTTTTAAGATGAGGAACAAAAAATAACCCGGAAGCAATTACCGGTTGTGGGTTACAGTCGGTATACTTAGTTTCGTATGTCAACTCATATACATCAACCGAATCTTTCGCAGTAAGAATTAATTTGGGTATATTATTCTTCTTCCAAAAGTCGCCTAATTCTTTAGTGGAGTACGATTTCACCAATTCGTAGCTCAGTAATTTTCCTGTTGCATGAACAGAAGAGCTAATGCATAGGGTGCAAAATGCCAGAATCAGGGGGAAATGTTTGTTCATAAAGTATGTGCTGTTTTTGTGTGAAGACATGCAAATTTGATGCAATAGACCTTAGCGTCAGGTATTTTTCTATTAAAGGAGGTTATTCCTCAGTCAAAGCAATATTTGCCTTTTTTTGTATATGACATCAAGCGACAAAAAACGTTTGAAATCTTTTGTCTGTCATAAATTCAGACTATTTTGGTGCTATGGGAAAATTTGAAATCACAACTAGAAAAAATGGCGAGTTTCAATTCAATTTGAAAGCCGGCAATGGACAAGTAATTCTAACCAGCGAAGGCTATGCCACCAAAGCAGCTTGCTTGAATGGCGTGGAATCGGTGCGGAAAAATGCACCGGATGATAGTCGTTACGAGCGGAAGACTTCAACGAACGGCAAAGCCTTTTTCAATTTGAAAGCGTCTAACGGACAAATCATTGGCAACAGCGAGATGTACGAAACAGAAGCCTCGCGCGACAATGGCATCGAATCGGTGAAGAAAAACGCACCGGACGCCACGGTAGAAGACAACGCGTAAGGCGAAATTCAGTTTTTGCTTTACTCTGCACGAGCGGAGTTGCTTTTGCTTTGGTATTATTCCACAAGTGCTCGAAAGAGATCTTTCCGTCATTTCGACCGAGTCCTCGAGCGGAGAAATCTTCTTTGCCATCTAAGTTATGATTGATTTTGTTCGTCATTTCGACCGAGTCCGCGAGCGGAGAAATCTCCTTTTATAATTCTGGGTTTAATATTAAGACTTCTCTCCGCCTCTGGCGGATCGAAGTGACTGATATTATAATTCTTGAATTTCATCCCATAAATCAATCCACTGAGGATTGAATTCGTTGATAATAGCATCCTTCTTTTCTCTACGCCATTTCTTTATCTGCTTTTCTCTTGCAATAGCCTCTTCAATACTAAAGAAACATTCGTAATAAACTATATCCTCCAAATTATAACGGTGGGAAAATGAATTACTATATAAATGATTTTTGTGTTCATAGATACGACTCCGTAACTGCGATGTAACTCCGATGTAGATTACACTACGCGATTTATTTGAAACAATATATACGTAACCTCCCCTTTCCATTGGTTGAAAATAACATATATATTAATCTTCAAAAAACGTATTTACATCAGTGAGACTTCTCTCCGCCTCTGGCGGATCGAAGTGACGGTAGCTTGATAAAATTTTACTTTAACTCGTCATTTCGACCGAGTCCGCGAGCGGAGAAATCTCCTTGCCATCTAAGTTATGATTGATTTTGCTCGTCATTTCGACCGAGTCCTCGAGCGGAGAAATCTTCTATTATAATTCTGGGTTTAATATTAAGACTTCTCTCCGCCTCTGGAGGATCAAAGTGACGATTAATTGTACTCGTCATTTCGACCGAGTCCGCGAGCGGAGAAATCTTTTTTTATAATTCTGTGTTTAATATTAAGACTTCTCTCCGCCTCTGGCGGATCGAAGTGACGGAAATTATAATTCTTGAATTTCATCCCATAAATCAATCCACTGGGGATTGAATTCGTTGATAATAGCATCCTTCTTTTCTCTACGCCATTTCTTTATCTGCTTTTCTCTTGCAATAGCCTCTTCAATACTAAAGAAACATTCGTAATAAACTATATCCTCCAAATTATAACGGTGGGAAAATGAATTACTATATAAATGATTTTTGTGTTCATAGATACGACTCCGTAACTGCGATGTAACTCCGATGTAGATTACACTACGCGATTTATTTGAAACAATATATACGTAACCTCCCCTTTCCATTGGTTGAAAATAACATATATATTAATCTTCAAAAAACGTATTTACATCAGTGAGACTTCTCTCCGCCTCTGGCGGATCGAAGTGACGGTTGCTTGATAAAATTTTACTTTAACTCGTCATCCTATGTTTGTTCCAATAAGTAGAAATGCTATTATTTTTATAACAAGA
>CAYNMP010000042.1:0-15746 GCA_964398475.1 uncultured Chitinophagaceae bacterium
ACGTCAGTTCGAATTGCGCTTCTATCAGAAATCTATTTGCAAATAAAAGTCAATAATATTTGGAATCGGGTAAAAGCAGACTATATTCGCACCCACATCGCGGGATGGAGCAGTTGGTAGCTCGTTGGGCTCATAACCCAAAGGTCGTCAGTTCGAGTCTGGCTCCCGCAACAGAAGTTAAACCTTGTAAGAATACTTACAAGGTTTTTTGTTTGTGCAAATGTTCTCTTAATAAAAATCACCCCAAATGAACTTTACTGTTTACTTATTATACTCCCAACAATTCAATAAGCATTATGTTGGATTCAATTCAGATTTACAATCGAGATTACTTTCGCATAACTCGCTTGCTACAAGTGGCTTTACTGTTCGATACAGACCGTGGACGCTCATTCACACCGAAGTATTTGAAACAAAAGCTGAAGCTATGCAAAAAGAAAAATGGTTTAAGTCAGGTGTAGGAAGAGCGTTTATCAAATCGCTTCCACATTAATTGAATGGACGGAATACTGCGTAAGGGGGTGCAGTGAAAATCCTTTGGCAATTCCTATTGGCAAAGATTGCAACGGAACACCCGACCCGACAAAGGAGGGTTACGCCCAAAAAAAATGCCCATGACAGCGCATGGACATTTCATTTCTTTGATGATTATATTTTAAACCGAAGGCGTTAAGAATAGCGAGTTGATGGAGTTGTGTTCGTGTGTGTTGCGGATGCAAGTGGCAAACAATTCGGCTACCGATAGTTGCTTAATTTTCGGAGATGTTTGTTTCAACGGCAAGGTATTCGCAACGATAAGTTCGGATAGTTTTGATTTTTCGATATTCTCATACGCTTTACCTGACAATACAGGGTGTGTAATCAAAGCTCGAACAGAGATAGCGCCTTTGTCCATCAACAAATTGGCGGCACTGCAAAGTGTACCTCCGGTGTCGATCATATCATCCACAATTACTACATCTTTACCTTCTACATTTCCAATTAAGGTCATATCGGCAATTTCATTGGCGCGCTTTCTGTACTTATCGCAAATCACCATGTCGGCTCCAAAATATTGCGAGTAAATTCTTGTGCGTTTCACAGAACCTACGTCCGGTGCGGCAAAGCAAAGATTTGTCCACTGGTGATTTTGAATATACGGAATGAAAATTGCTGAACTGTTCAAGTGATCTACCGGGATATCGAAGAAGCCTTGAATTTGTGCAGCGTGTAAGTCCATAGTCATTACCCGATCTACTCCGGCTGCAGTTAAAAGGTTGGCTACAAGCTTAGCGGCAATGGCTACACGCGGACGATCCTTTCTATCCTGACGAGCATAACCGAAGTAAGGAATCACCGCTGTAATGTACTCTGCAGAAGCTCTTCGCGCTGCATCAACAATCATCAATAACTCCAATAAATTATCGCCAGGTGCATTTGTGTTTTGGATTACGAACACAAAAGAACCACGTACCGATTCTTGAATTTCGGGCTGCATCTCGCCATCGCTAAATTTAAGAAGTTGCATTTTAGCTAGATCTTGTCCGTAAAATTTTGCGACTTCCTCCGCCAAATAAAGCGAGTTACTCCCTGCAAAAAGTTTTACTTCTGTAGGTATCATAGGTATAAGAATTAAAAGTGAAATGGAATGAAGCCAAAGATATTTTTATGTAACCAAAAAAATAAATGTGTTGAAAAGTTTACTCTTATTTAAGGATAAATAAACGTTTTCGTAGTAACGGAATAGGCATTAAAGTAACCCAGTGCCCCGTTCGTAATATTGGAAACGGGATTAGCCGGAGCACCGCTATTTCTGCCAGTGTTTTGATTCAACGTATAAAAATAAGTATAAACGCCTTGATCTACCGACAACAGCGAAAGATTAATAGAATCGTTTGGCTGAAATTCGAAACCCGGATTTATGGTTAAGGTCTTTAACTTGCCATCTGTTAAACGATCATCAGCTACATTGTTAATTCCTCGTTCTAAGCTATTTACTTGAATGCCTACTTTATAATAATTAGTTACTCCAAGCGGATCGCGAAAATTGAAAGACAATCTGTTTTTATTGGAATTCGAGGTTGATTTATAAATACTATCGATAGCTATAGGAGGGTTTACTGCTGATACGGACTCGTATAGTTGCCCTTTTACAAAAACGGAAAGTTTGTACGATTTACCTACTACCGCATGGATATTGGGAGACAGATAAATTCCAGTAGTATTGATTTCCTTTAGCGTATCGGTGAGCAGACCGTCTGAAATGGTTACAACTGCATCATGCAGAGGATGAAAAAACACAGTATCGGAATAATCTGCCGATTCTGTTACGAATACGCGTGCTGGCTCTGCTATATTATCGCTCAAGTTCCCTTCGATAACAACATAAGGTCCTGCATTTTTAAGTTTGATATCAATTTTTTCTTGACAAGCGCCTATAATCAAGGCAAGAATGGCCATTAAAAATAATCTACTGTACATCTTTTACTTTTTTCTTTGGTGAAGGAACCGTGAATTTCAAGTTATAGGTGAGCGAGGGAACAATTCTAAACAGATAGGTCATAACTATTTCCGACTGACGTGGATCGTCCTTGTTTGGCTGAAACTGAATAGTATAAGCATTCTTACGGGCATACAAATTATAAATGGAGAAGGCTATACTGTGTTCGAATGTTTTGCGTGTTTTCAAATCGTAATTCAAACCAAAATCTAAGCGGTGATAATTAGGCATGCGATAACCATTTCGTTCTGTGTATACATTCTGAATGGCGCCATTAACAAAATACTTTCCACTTGGGAATGTAACCGCATTGCCGGTATAGAAAACAAAAGTGGCGGAAAGTGATAAGCGCGGAAGCACTTGATACAAAAGCACTACAGATAAGTCGTGCGTTCGGTCTTGTTTGGCAGGAAAGTATTTCCCATCGTTGATTTCTTTGAAAGTACGTTCGGTGCGCGAGAAGGTATAACTAATCCAACCTGTGAATTTTCCGGTTTTCTTTTTCAAGAAAAACTCTGCTCCATAGGCTCTTCCTGTGCCATAGATCAACTGACTTTCCACCAATTCATTAGCCCGCAAAACGGCTCCATTTTTGTAATCGATTTGATTCCACAAATGCTTGTAATAGCCTTCAATACTGAACTCAAAACGATTTTTCCAGAAGTTTAGATAGTACCCTAACGATACTTGATCCGCAATTTCCGGTTTTACATTATTGCTACTTAAAATCCACTGATCGGTAGGTGAACCAATTAAGCTATTCGATAGTTGATGTACATTCTGTGTGTTTCGCGCATAGGCGAATTTAATGGAATGGTCGGGCAGAAAATTATAACTCAAAGTAAAACGTGGCTCCCAATTCACATGTGTTTTCCCAATTTTACCTAACTTCATATAAGTTGAATCTGTTGCCACACCTTCCTTATTATAGGTATAAAAAGTGCTTGGTCCGGTAGAGGAAAATGTAGACAATCGCATCCCGGTGCTTACTTGTAATTTATTGTTTGGCGTCCATTCGTGCTGAACGTAAATTCCATTCTCCCAACCGTATTTTTTAGTGAGTGTTAGCCGGTTTGCGCGTGAAGTATCATTAGACACCACATTCCCCGGCTGAATGGTATGGAATGTAGAAAGCAATCCAAACTTGAATGCGTTTTTTGCATTCGAGTAATAGGAAAAGTCTTGTTTGAAATTGTAATCGAAAATTACAGAACGTATTTTCAAATCAGTAAGTGCGCTATTGATTTCAACGGTATAATCAAAATCGTTCACAATAAACGATGTGTTAGAGAACAACTTGCTCGAAAAAATATGATTCCATCGTAAAGTGCCTGTTAGGTTACCGTAATCGATACTGAAACTTGTTTGATTTTTAATGCCGAATTTATCGCGTCCGAAATAGCCGGAAAGAAAAACTCTATCCTTTTTACCAATCCGATAATTTGCCTTTGCATTAATATCGTAGAAATAAAGCGTACTGTTTTTAAAGCTTGTATTGCCATTGCGTGCAGGTATAAGTGGCAAAAAAGCATCAGCGTATGTTCGTCTTCCTGTGATAATAAACGAACCTTTCTCTTTTACAATCGGTCCTTCTATACTTAGTCGCGATGAAACAATACCAATACCTGCACTGATAACGTACTTCTTATCGTTCCCTTCTTTCATTTTGATATCGAGCGTACTGGATAAACGCCCGCCAAACTCTGCTGGACTATTTCCTTTATAAAGTGTCACATCTTTTACGGCATCGGAATTGAAAGTTGAGAAGAAGCCTAATAGATGGGAGGCGTTGTACACGGGAGCTTCATCCAAAAGGATAAGATTCTGATCCGTTCCACCACCACGTACATTAAAGCCGGAATTTCCTTCACCTGCAGATTTCACACCCGGTAAAAGTTGAATAGATTTAAGAATATCGCGTTCCCCGAAAAAAACAGGGATTCGTTCCAACTCTTTCATGTCGAGTCTAGAGACCCCCATTTCGGCCTTTTTTAGATTGTCGTTTTTATTTGCCGAAATTTCAACTTGCTTCAACTCGCGTTGTGCTTGTTGCAGTTTTATATTGATTTGCTGATTAGACTCGAGTTTAATGTCTTTTTCTACGTCACTAAATCCGAGGTAGTGATAAACAATTACATAGTTACCTTTAGGAAGCGTAAGTGAATAAAATCCATAGCCATTGGCTACGGTTCCTATTCCGGCACTCCCTTTTACAGTTACTGAAGTACCTATCAACTCTTCCCCGTTTCCTGCATCAGTTACACTTCCGCTAATGGTGAAACTTGTTTGAGCAGCTAAATACTGGGTCAGAAAGAAAAAAACAGCCAGAAAAAAACAATGTAAAGAGGACTTAATTTTTCGCATTCAACAGTTAAATTGGGTTTAGGGAATAAAAAAACCTGCTATAAAGCAGGTTTTTTATAAGATTCAGTATAGTTATTAATAACGTTTGTTATATCCACCATTTCCTCCTCTGTCACCACCGTTTCCACGATCGCGGTTAAATCCACCACCACGGTTACCTCCTCCTTCTGTACGAGGTTGAGCTTCAGTAACAGATAATTCTCTTTCTTTCAAAGAGCGACCATTCAATGATTCAATAGCTGCTTTTGCTTCTGCATCGTTTGGCATTTCTACAAAAGCGAAGCCACGGCTACGTCCTGTAAACTTGTCAGTAATAATTTTCACTGAAGACACTTCGCCAACTTGTTGGAAAAGCTCTTGTAGTTCTTGTTCCTTAACTGCGTAGTTAAGATTTCCAATGTAAAGATTCATTTTGTTGAAATTAAAAAATTAAGTATCAAAGATAGTAATTAAAACAATATATAGTACTTTTTTAAATTATTCAAACTTTAGGCAAAAAAAACCAATGAACTAATTACTAACCTCTGCCAACTGAAGTTCTTGTTCGTTGGCAATCAGCTGAAATGTTCGGATATCCTTGTCTCGTTGTGTAATCTCTATTTTACAATTTCCATTAGGCTCCCAATTGAAGTGTACATTCTCTTTATTTAGCTCATCGGCACTGATTTCGAACTTCAGTAAACCTTCTTCAAACGAATAGGCTTTTACTTTCAATTGGCATTCCCAAGGTTCGCCAACCATTGTTTTAGTGGCCGATAAAGTTACATGCACTTTCTTGTTCGGAGAATCCTCTTCGATTGTTTTGCTTTGATTGAGTTTACAAGCTGAAAGTGCAATGAGCAACATTATAGTTATATATTTCATAGAATGCGTTTTTTTAAAGATAACGCAAAAAGGCCCAAAATGGTCTTTTGCGGAGATAATTTATTTCCTTCTCGTTTTGATAGGCTTCCTTCTCAAAAATAATCTCTCGGTATGCTCGGTCGTGATTGCGGAATCGAACCAAATTCACACAATAGTTAAACACATAGAAAAAATAAAAAGGCAAAATCAACAATTCTAACTGTTGCATTAAATGGATTCTTTCGTGATAAACGAGTGTTTTGCTCCACTTGAAATCGGTATGCTTAATCAGTACGAAAGGGAAAATGGCCATACCCGAATAGGGCAAAAATTTCAAAGTAATAAACCACGGCTTGCGCATAATGCTTTTGGGAATAGCTAAAGTAAATGAATCTTACCGATTAAACATAAAAAAGCGTGCCGCAATTCATTGCGACACGCTGATAACCCAAAACACATTCTTCAATATACTATCGGTGATGTCCGTAATTTCCTCTGCCTTCGTGTCCGCCACGATGACAATTATTATGACGATACTGATTTCGATAGTATGGGGCCGGTCTATATACAACAACAGGTGGTGGTGGCGCATACTGGCAAACCGGTGGTGGTACAGGTTGGTAATATACTGGTGGTGTTGGCTGTGCGAAAACTACAACCGGACGATGATGGCGATGATGGCCAAAAGGTTTTGCTGTTGAGGTCAAGGTCAACATAGTGAAGACACATGACAAGATTAAAAGTGTTGTTTTCATATCTCTTGTTTTGTAGTTATGACAAGAGTATATGCCCTTAGTTTAATCCAATTTTTCGAAAGGTGATTTTTTAAAACATTTTCACATTACAATCCGCCTCCGCTCTGATCAATGAAAAGATACTTCAAGGCTGTCATCATACCAAAAGCCACAATCATATAGAATGTTGTGGTGATAAGGGTAATACTCACTTCCATGGAATTAGAAAACGAAATTCCTGTCCATAAATAAACTAAACCATAAAGCACTGCCGCAATAATTGCATAGAAAATTAAAGATTGAATGAAATACTTTTTGTTGTCATCGTGCAACAAAGAAAGCCATGGATTAAACATTACAAAAAAAACAACACCGAATGAGCCTCCATATTTAATCATCTCATCGGAATGCCAAATGCCTTTAGCTAAAAACATTACTAATAAACTAAAGCCAAGTGAAAATAAAAACTGATATAGTGGAGATGCTTTTTTTAAAAATGACGCAGTAAACATTTCGCCTGTTTTTCGTCTGTTTTCTATTTCTGATTCGCTCATAGTTGTATCATTTAACCGAGTTCAATATTATGCCAAATTGTGGACAAAGAACATTATTCAATTACTTATATTTTCAGTTTTTATCGGCTTCTGCAAATTGCCAAAGCAGCCGCATCAAACGCATCATCAAACTAAATAGCACATAAAATATAACAACACTAAATAACATTTGAATAAACTCTCGATGCTCTTGGATACTACTGTCTGAAATAAATCGGGCAAACAATAGTAACAAAGCCGTTAATACAACAAATATACCCCACGATGGCCACACATAGCGCGCAAAAGAATCATGAAACAACGAAAAAAAAGCATTAGTAATACAATATGCAACAATGGCAACAAAAGCAAAAAGAAAGGGATACATCGTGTCGGCAGTCAATATTCTACTCAAAAGAATTAACACCACTCCAAAGAGTAAACTAACGCTCCCCTGTTTAATTGGTGAAAACTTTTGAATCAATCCACTTTCCATCGTTAAATAGCAATTTCATCCATACGCATAATATTTGACAGCATATCCTTTGTCATTTTTTCGAGTGTAAACTCCGGTTTCCACCCCCAATCATTTCGAGCAAAAGAATCGTCAATACTTGCCGGCCAACTATCTGCAATTGCTTGTCGAAAATCAGGGGCATATTGTATCGAAAAATCAGGAACTTCAACCGTTATACATTTCGCCAAATCTTGTGGTGAAAAACTAAATGCCGAAAAGTTATATGCACTTCGTATACTCAAACTACTAGCTGGGGCATTCATAAGCTCAATGGTTCCTCGAATAGCATCAGGCATATACATCATGGGCAGAATTGTATTTTCTGAAAGAAAACAATTGTATTGTTTATGTTTCACCGCTTCGAAAAAAATCTCAACAGCATAGTCTGTTGTGCCTCCACCGGCTTTTGTTTTGTAACTAATTAACCCGGGATAGCGCAGAGACCGAACATCTAACCCCTTTTTCTGATAATAGTAATCACACCAACGTTCACCTGCTTGTTTGCTAATTCCATAAATGGTATTGGGCTCCATAACACAATGCTGCGGGGTATTTTGCTTTGGAGAAGTTGGACCGAAAACAGCAATTGTACTCGGAAAAAACAATCGCTTTACACCTAATTCAACAGAACAATCAAGAATGTTCCGAAGCCCTTTCATATTTACACGCCATGCCAACTCCGGATTCTGTTCACCCGTAGCGGAAAGCAATGCCGCCAAATGATAAATCTGATTCACCTTAAATTTCGAAACTAAGGTTGCAAGACTATTTTTATTCAATACATCTAATCGCTGAAACTCTCCACTCTCCAATAACTCTCCTGAAGGCACTTTCAAGTCAGTAGCAATCACATTATTACCTCTTGCCCTTAGCGCCATCACTAACTCACTCCCAATTTGCCCGCAAGCACCGGTAACTAAAATAGTATCTGAATCCATTCGCTATTTTTTTTAAAACTAATGATTTAAACGTATCGACCAATTTATAGCCATCATCGAGAATATACGATATCAAAAGAAGAATAATTCACTACATCCCCCATCAAAATACTAACATGTTCAACCTCTGCATGTTCCGGCCCATGATGACAAAAATCAATCAGCTTGAAGACAGCATCTGTATCTCCTTCTACCTCAACAAAAACTTTGTCGTTGTCAACATTTTTCACATATCCGAAAACGCCTAAACGAACTGCCATTTCGAACGTAGCCTTACGAAAACTTACGCCTTGTACTTTACCTGTAATAGTTACTCTACGATTAATCATTATATAAAAATAAAAAAGGGAGCAGCAATGCTACTCCCTTTTCAAAATATCTTTTCAACGTTTAGAATTTCAAGATCTTGAATTCTGTACGTCTGTTTTCTTGATGTTGCTCTTCTGTACAAGGTACAACTTGTGTTCCCTCGCAAGCACATTTGTTAACTAAGCGAGACTCTCCATATCCGGCAGCAACCATTCTCGTTTGAGAAATACCTCTTGAAGCAATGTATTGTACCGCTGCTTCAGCACGTTTCGCAGACAATGAAGCATTGTATTTGATTGTTGCACGACAGTCGGTATGTGAACTCAACTCAATTTCCATCGTTGGATTATCGTTCAATACTTTCACGATTTTATCCAACTCTTTAGCTGCATCCGGACGAATAAACCATTTGTCCAAATCGTAGTAGATATTCTCAATTTTGATAGCTACACCTTTCTTCACTTTCTCTAATTCAAGTGTGGCATAAATTGTAGCAGGAGCTACTTTACCTACAGTAGAAGTTGTTGTAGAAACTGTCAAATATTTCGTTTCAGGATCCCCTAAATCTTTAGAAGCCTCGATACGATATTGTGTATTCGGGTCAAGTGTATAGAAAACTTTTCCTTCAGGACTCGTTTTCTGTGGTTCAACTTTCGAAGTAGCTACATTTACCAATTTCACCAATGCCATATCAATTGGTTCTCTTGTTTTCTTGTCTACAACCAAAACTTCAAGATTCAAACCACCTTCTTTTACCAATGGAATTTTCACCGAAACCGGTTGATCTTGTGTTTCCACTATAATCTCGTTAGGCAAATACCCTTCTTTCGTAGCTACAATTTTATATGTACGTTTAGGAGTTCCGGCAAAGCAGAAGTTGCCGTCTTTTGAAGTCAACTTGTTGCCTTTTTCATCTTTCAACTCATACATCACAACTTTAGAAGCTTCGATAGGATCATTTGTTTTAGCATCATATACTAAACCACAGATGGTTATTCCTTTTTTGATAAATTTGTAAATATCATCATCGCCTTGTCCACCCGGACGGTTAGATGCGAAATATCCTGTTTTATTGTCTTTATCGATAATGTATCCAAAGTCATCGCTGTTGGTATTAATTGGATAACCTAAATTCTCAGGTTGCGTCCATTCTTTTTTCGCATTTGAAGATTGTGTTGTTGAGAATACATCTAATCCTCCAAGTCCTAAATGCCCGTTAGAAGCAAAATAAAAAACACCATCGTTACTTACATAAGGAAACATTTCATCCCCCGATGTATTGATAGTAGCGCCTAGGTTTTCTGGAGCTGTCCAGTTACCAGATTTGTCGCGAATTGTTTTGTACAAATCCATTCCTCCAAAACCACCCGGTTTGTCAGAACTGAAATACAATGTTTGTCCATCTGCAGTTAACGCAGGATGTGCAACAGAGTATTCTCTATCATTGAATGGAACGGCTTCAATCATGTCGTCACCCCATCTTTGCTCACTTGGCAAATACACCAAACGGTATAATTTCAACTTAACTGTTTTGTCGCTACTAGACTGTGGACGTTTGATGTAATTACTTCGTGTGATATACAACTCTTGCATTTTAGCGTTGTAACTTGTAGGACCTTCATGGTATTTTCCATTCGGGGCTTTACCGGTAAGAACAGAAGCTGTGGTATAATTCCCGTTAGCATCAGGAGATGAAACGAACTCTTGAGAAAATCCCTCATCGGTCCAATTGTCTTCTACTCTGTATCTTCCTGGTGTTGCTCGGTTTGATGTAAACACCAATTGATTAGTAGTGTAAAACATAGGGCCGTAATCCGATTTTGCCGAGTTACAAGGCAAGTTCTCGATAGAATAAAGTCCTTTGTCAACACTCAAATCAGCCACTTTATCAACCCCTAAAATTCTTTCCTTTACACTTGCATCATTTGGCGATGCAGATAAATAGCTTTTGTAAGCCAACTTTGCTTCAGCATATTTTTGATTAGCACGCAAAGCTTCAGCATAATACATTTTGTTAATCGGGTTAGTCGTTTGGTCTTGCGCCAAAAGTTTATACCACTGCTCTGCATTCTGCCAGTCGTTCAATAATCTATAGCTATCAGCAATTTGCTGACGAACATAAGACTGACTACTGTCTTTCTTAATGGCTGCAGAATAATATTCAATTGCTTTTTTGAAATCAAACTGCTTGAAATATAAGTCTCCCATCCGCGTTGACGCTTTTTGGGCGATAGCACTTGACGCAATCAAAACAACTGCAAACAGAAGTGTTGTATACCTTTTTATCATAACCTGATTTTTCTTTTCTAATTAGAAATATTTTACAAAACGTGGAGTAACAAAACGTTTTTTATTGTACCAGAAATCGTAACCCACCATCACTTCATGTGTTCCTGATTGATAATATTTCAAACTAGAAAACGCATAATGATAACCGTAACCAACGCTCAATTGTGGAGTGATTTTAGCATGAACAATACCGATGATTCCTTCTAAATTGAAGTCTTTCTTTTTTGTACCAGCTCCGTTGAATTTCTCGCCTCCTGTTCTAGCTGTAGCTGATAACCAAATTCTATCAATGAACAATAGTCCCAAAGTGAAATCAAAATCAGGAATATTTTTCACCAACCCTTTTTGATATTTCATCAAGAAAGAAGGCTTAACTTTTACAATAGCAGCATCTTTCCCAAATACATACCCTGCAGTTACTAAATACTGGTTGTACAACTTAGAGATACTCGGATTTGAAGATAACTCAACTTTAAATTGTTTGGCCAATGAAGATGGCAACAAGTGAGGAACTGAAAATCCAAAATAGAAACGTTTTCCATGCAAATAGAGACCGGCTCCAAAGTTAGGCAAGAAAATATTTTTGTTATTCAAGAAAGCTGGATCAACCGGATAAGGAGTTTGAGTGTTTTGGTCGAATGTTTGCGCCTCAGTTAATCTGTTTTGCAAATAACCTAATGTTGCTTGAACACCCAACGACAATTTAATATCATTAGTAATTCGGATACGGTAAGCAAAAGCCGGAGTCACCGTAAATACATTTGTGAATCCTAAACGGTCGTTAGAAATGCTTAAGCCTAAGTTGTACTGATCTCTTTTTAATGGAGAATGTACACTCAAGTTTGCCGTTCTAGGCGCACCATCAAACCCTGCCCATTGATGTCTGTAGATTGCCATTGTACTGATTACATCGTGGCTGCCTGCATATGCAGGGTTTAAATACAATCCGTTAAACATATACATGTTATACTCCGGATCTTGTTGCGCTTTTACGAGTCCTGTAACCGAAATCACAGTCAAAAACAATATTAATTTTCTCATCGCTTTTATGGTTTAAAACTGTCCTGCGTTTTCGTACGCAGGACAGTAATGTTTATCTAATTATTAACGTTGAATCACTACAAATTTAGCTTCGGCATTACCTGAACCATCGTTGTATTGATATACGTAGTAGTAAGTTCCATCCGGCAAATCAGTTTTAGAAAGATTTTTACCGTCCCAATCGTTTTTGTATCCGGCAGTTTCATTTCTCCAAACTTCATCACCCCATCTGTTGTATACTTTCAACACAGAGTTAGGATATTCAGCATTACAAGGCAATTGGAATGTTTCATCGATACCATCACCGTTTGGAGAGAAGGCATTCGGGAAGAAACATGTTGGACGACCAGGTATGCTTACGATTACCGTAGCTGTATCACAAATAGTGGTTCCATTTCCGATGTTTGCACATACAATGTAACTAAATGTATCCTTACCAAAGTAATCTTGTTTAGGCACATATGTAATAGAACCATCTGTATTTACATTTACAGTTCCACCCTGTGTAGGATATGTGTAAACATTTACAGTTACTCCGTTATTCGAAGGAATTGTATCGTTACCCAATACATTAACAACAACAGGCGTGTTCTTATCAGTAGTAATAGTATCATCAACAGCAATAATAGTAGGAGTATCGCAAACATAAATGATTACAGTAGCGGTATCGAATTGTACTGGTTTACCGTTATCAGATAATACATAATGGAAGCTATCTACTCCACAATATCCATTGTCTGGAGTATAGATGACATTACCATTGCTATCAATAACAGCCGATCCATGAACCGGTTTATCAACGCTGCTTACAAAGATTGAATCTCCTGTAAGTACATTTCCAGGGAACGGTCCAAAGGTATCGTTAACCAATACATTGATTACAACAGGTGTATTTCCAGGCGTATGCTCTACATCGTTATTCGCCAATACAAACTGAGTCGTATCAATCGGATAAACGTGAACGATCACCAATCCAGTATCACAAGCTGTAGGTACACCGTTATCGCAGATTACAATACAGAATGTATCATCTCCAATCCAGTTACTATCAGGTGTATATGTGAAGCACATACCATTGATATCCGAGATTGTTCCATGTGCAGGAGTACAGATAGAAGAGATGTAAGTAGAATCTACATCTGGATCTGTAGCCGTTACACAAATTACAACCGGAGTATTCTCTGGTGTTGTATCTCTAGTGATAGGAGGAACGATAACCGGATGGTTATTGTTACAAGAATCAATAGTGATAATAACAGTAGCATCACGGCATAAGTTAGGTGTTCCGTTATCACATACAGAGTATGCAAATGTATCTTTCCCTACAAAGCCTGGCGTTGTGTATGTATACACCACTTCACCGGCAACAACAGTAGCTGTTCCATGAGAAGGTGATGAAACAAACGTAATTCTAATACTGTCGTTATCTTGATCGAAGTCGTTAGCCAAAACATCTACAGTTAATGTAGTTCCCGTGCTTAAACATAACTTAGCCGTATCGGTCATAGCAAGAGGGTGATGGAAGTTACATGGATAGTTGCTTACTTTCACATAAACAGCACCTGTATCTGATTTACCACATACATTAGTGATAGAATACAAGATTACATCGGTTACGTTAGAATGTACGCCATCCGGTGTGTAAGTAATAGAATCACCTGCAGCCGAAAGTGTTATTGTTCCATATACAGGGCCTTGAACAATTGTAACTACTGCTCCTAATGTATTTGTATCATTAATCAAAATAGCTTTTGCAGGAGCTGCACATACTGAGCCTGACTCAATAGTATCGGCAACAGCAATTGGCGCTTGACATACACTATCCACTTTAATAATAACTACAGCAGAAGAACAGAATGTATCGCCTTTACATACAATACATAAATTGTAAGTTAATGTATCATTACCATAGAAGCCTGCAGTAGGAGTATAAGCAACGCTATCACCCACCGCTGAAGCTGTTCCATGATTAGGTCCAAATACAACCGAAACATAATATGGATTAGTAGTATTAAACATCGTGTCATTATTCACAACATCAACATAAACTAATGTATTCTGTGTTGTGTAACCAAAGTCGTTAACGGCTACAGGAGCTAGACATTTACATTCAACAGTAATGTTCAAGTTTGCAGTGTCAACTCCGCAAGTATCCGACAAGATATACTCTAAGTAATCTGTTCCGCAATAGTCTGCAAATGGTATGTAAACTATTGTCGTATCATTGATTACAGTTGCAGTACCATGTACAGGTGCAACACTAATTACCACATGTTGAGGGTAAGTAGCTTTGTACACATCATTAGCAATAACAAACGATGTTAATGTATCGCCTTGATCCATGGTTACGTTATCATCAACCGCAATTGGTTTAGAACAGCAATCAACAAATACAAATACTGTAGCTGTATCAACTGCTCCTAAAGTATCTCTTACGGTGTATCTGAAGGTATCCATAACATCACATTGTGAACCGTTTGGAACATATGTAATTGTTCCATCAGGGTTAATCGTAGCATTACCGTAAAGCGTAGGAACATTTGTAGTTCCGTTACCACCGTTACCCAACACTTCAACAACATAGAACGAATCTAACTCTGGATCCCAATCGTTAGCTTTAACATTGATAACCACGGTACTATTCACACCCGTTAACGATGTATCGTTTGTAGCTTGTACTGAGTTAGGTACTGAAATAATTACTGTAGCTGTATCACACAATGCTGGATTTCCATTGTCACAGATTACGTAAACAAATGTGTCTGGTTTGTTCGCATTAGGGCCTAAGCCAGTTCCAACAAAAGGCACATAAGTAACTGTTCCATCAGGGTTAACTGTAAGAGTTCCAAAATTGGTTGAATCGATAATTGATGTTACATAAATTGAATCTCCATCAGGATCATAATCGTTACCCATTACTCCAATGACTACAGGTGTTCCGTAATTAGTATTACTGAAGTCATCCGTAGCAACCGGTGGATTATTAGGCAATGCTGTTGTATCCGGTGTAATTGTTATTACAATGATGGCAGAATCGCATAATGGAGGAGTTCCATTATCACAGATTGTGTAATGAACCGTATCGTTTCCAACAAATCCTGAATCAGGAGTGTAAGTAATTGTTCCATTCGGATTCTGAACAATTGTTCCATTACTTGGACCACTAGTAACCGTAATCGTTAATGGATCACCGTCAACATCATAATCGTTAGCTAATGGTAATGTCAATACAGGTACACCTTCGTGTGTTGTATAGTAATCATCGTTAGCAAATGGAGGATGATTTACAGAACCGGTAGTATCCATTACATCTATATAGATATAAGCTGTGTCGCAAAGTGGACTGTAAGGATAAATACTTGTATCGCAAGCTACGTACATGAAAGTATCTTTTCCAACATATCCTGAGTCAGGAGTATAAACACCAGTTCCATTTCCGGTAGGCACCCAAGTTCCATGGTTAGGACCTGTACCTGCTGGATAAGTGAACGTTAAATAGTCACCATTTGGATCGCTTGCAGAAGATGCAACATTAATACCTATTGGTGTATTCTTAGGTGTTTGTACGTTTTGATCATTTGCAACCGGTGGCTCGTTACGAGGATCAACAACAATAATAATGTGAGAAGTATCACACAATTGAGGTGTTCCGTTATCACAAACAATTACACAAATACTGTCAATTCCGTAGAAATTAGT
>CAYNMP010000043.1:0-14627 GCA_964398475.1 uncultured Chitinophagaceae bacterium
CAGGAAATACAGGTTCAACTGGAGCAACGGGAAGTACAGGTTCAACAGGAGTAACTGGTGATACCGGCTCTACTGGTAGCACGGGTGCAACGGGTTCAACAGGAAGCACGGGCTCAACTGGAGCAACAGGTGATACAGGCTCAACAGGTAGCACAGGGGCAACAGGAAATACAGGTTCAACTGGAGCAACGGGAAGTACAGGTTCAACAGGAGTAACAGGTGATACCGGCTCTACTGGTAGCACAGGTACAACGGGTTCAACAGGAGCAACAGGCGATACAGGATCAACCGGAAGTACTGGGGCAACGGGTGCAACGGGAGTAACTGGAAGCACGGGTACTACGGGCGCAACAGGAGTTACAGGGATAACGGGTAATACTGGCGCAACGGGTGTAACTGGGAATACAGGAAGTACTGGTAGTACTGGCACAACAGGAACAACTGGTGTTACAGGTAACACTGGAGCAACTGGCGCTACAGGAACTACAGGATCAACTGGCTCAACTGGAAGTACGGGTGCTACAGGAGTAACTGGTGTTACCGGACCTACCGGACTAGGGACAATTTGTCCTTCCGCTACAACTAATTACATTCCTTTCTTCACAAACTCAACAACAATTTGTAATTCCATTATGTACCAAAACGGTACTGGAATTGGTATCAATACAACAAATCCTCAAGCAACATTGCATATCTCTAATAATGGTACAACATTGAATGGAACTGCCATGAGTAATACGGTAAGATCTTATGCTGGCTCTTTAGGGACAAGTGCAACAAATGATTTAATGGTAGCAAGTTTTGGGTTTGGTTCAGCTAATAACTCGGCATTAGGTATTCGAGCATATAGAACTGCAAATGGTGCCGATTGGACAACTACAGCTATTGGATTAGAGATGGATGTTGATAATACAAAAGCAGCCGGAGCCGGTATTTGGTTAAACGCTAATAGTAATGTTGGTATAGGCACTATAACTCCAACTGAAAAATTGGAAGTGGTTGGTAATGTAAGATTTAGTGGAGCATTAATGCCTAACAACTTACCAGGTAATACGGGAGATATTCTTACTTCTCAAGGACCTGGAGTGGCACCAATTTGGAAAACTCCTGGTTCAATTATTAAAGCATCAGGTGTAAATTCAACCAGAACAACAATCAATTCCGGTACTTACACAGATATTACAGGCTTGGTTCAAACGGTAACATTATCTCAAGCATCAATTGTATTTATCAGCACTTGGGGTGCATTAGAAACATTCTCAACTTCAAGTTCTGGAGGTAGCGGAACACGAACGTCTGTAATTAATGCAACAACAAATACTCGATTAGCGGAAGAAACCGTTGACGTAAACAACACGGGAGGATTTACACAAGTTGTATTGCCGTTCTCGATAAACACATTCCAAAGTTTACCTGCTGGTACTTATACTTTCAAAGTTCAATCGCAAAAATACATTGGGTCGAATTTTTATGCTGGAGGATCCTCTACTTCTTTAGCTAATGAAGGCTCAATGACGATTCTCGTTATTCCACAATAATGAAATCCATAAAACGATAATAAAAAAAGGAGACAGTTGTCTCCTTTTTTTATTATCGTTTGCAGCTATTTTTATAATCGCAGAACTTGCACCGCGCTTCATCTTCAGTCATAGTAAATGGTATTTCATCGTTAAGCATATTGTCAACCATCTCAGTTAAACTCAACTCAAAGTCATGGATAAGTTGTCGGTCGAGTACCGATTCTTTGACCACAATAAGCGGATTATAATAATCTACTGCACGATTGCGTAACCAATAAATACCGGAAATCAATCCTTTCACATCAGGCTTATCTTTTGAAAACATCCAAGCATACATCAATAACTGAAACTGCTTTGCATTTTTGGGGTCTGAAAGTTGAATACTATTGACTTCGTTAATCGTTAATGCCGACTTTTTACCGGTCTTATAATCGGCTATACGGAACACACCATCTACCTCATCTATTCTATCCGCTATTCCTTTGAATTTCACTTGTGCGCCTCTTACTTCTAATGTGCCATTCAAATCAGACTCTAAGGCGTGCACTAACATGGAATGCCCCTCACTTAAGTAAGCCATTTCATTATCCAAAAAGAGTAAAACCAATTTCACCGATACCCGATAAAGTAAATAGTTCTTTCCGACCAACAGTTTCGTATCGAAGCCTTCTTCAATATGCTGCTTTACATAGGCTTCGATTTTGTCTTTATCTTTCATAGCCTTCACCACATCAACAGTAATTGGCATTCCAACATGAGGCGCATACAATTGCTCTAAAGCATAATGCACAGCAGAGCCCAATAAATCCGATTCAATATTTTCTCCCAAATCCTCAGCCGACTTCACGCCCAACACATACTTGTAGTAAAACTGCAAAGAACAATTGTTGTAAATATTCAACCCCGAAGGAGAAAGTCCTTTATGGGTAAGGGTATATTTCAACCGTTCCATGATTTCAGGCGATTTCTGAATAGCAATGAATGGGTCTGCAGTATCAATGCCTACCGTACTTACCACTTCATGCGTTATCACTTCTATATTCGGCAAACCGGCTAATTGCATTTGAAGTTGCAATAAAAACCGACTTGGCTCCCCACCTGCAAAAGCATCTTGATTGGTATTATAAAATAAATGCAACGTATTGGACCGATGAAACAAACGATAAAATAGGTATGTGCTAATCGCATCTTTCTCAATTGGAGGTGTTAGATAATTAATCCGCAACTCAAATGGGATATAGCTATTGCCTGAAGCGTTTGCAGGAAATACACCTTCATTCAAAGAAAACAGGAATACCTGTTCGTAGTCCAAGTTTCGGCTTTCCATAATCCCCATAACCTGTAATCCTTTATTCGGATCCACATCAAAAGGCAAACTGTGTGTTTGAAGGGCATCTATCAATAACAAGAAATAGTCTTCCACCAACAAAGTTGGATAACGCTCACCAATGGCATTTACTTCTTTTTGCAGCAACTTCGTTTCCTGCAAAAACAACATTTCGTTTTTGTCTAATTCAGATGTAGGGATCTGCTGCAAAAAGGTTTCCAACAACTTGGCTACATCTTGTGGTGAATCAGGGTGTAACAGTAACTCACAGAACACTTTCTCTTCCGCAAACATACGCTTCAACTGCGATTCGCTTACATAGACTAAGTTTTTATAACGCTGCAAGGCTAGTAATTCTTCCATTCCATGTTGCAAAAACGGAAACTCGAACAACTGCGCCAAAAAACGAATGTGGTAATGATATACACCATTAAACACCTTCTTGTAACTCAACAACAACTGCAACTGCTTGATAAATCGAATAATCAAAGCATTTCGCATCGGATACCCCATCGATATATTCGCATCGGCATACTGTGTAGGCAAAGCGGCTAACAGCGGATGAATTAAAGTACTATCCGGTAAAATAAGTGCTGTTTTATTGCGCGCCTCCTCACCTATTTGTTGCTGTTCTAAAATTGAAAAACAAGTCTTCACTTGTTGCGTTTTCCCGTTGCAAGGATAGACATGCACCACTTTGTGTTGAGTGCTAATATTTTCCTCAATAAATTTCGGATACCGAATACGCAACTCCTTCAATACTTTGCGGTATGAAATACCGGCTGTGTGTGAAGCATCGTTGTAATACCAAGCGTCAACATCTACTATGTATTCGCCTTTGTAGCGACTTTGCAAATCGCCTACAATCTTCAACTCCGATTTTGATAATTGCGTAAAGCCTACACAGAAAACATACTCTACATTAGCCTGCATATCCAAGCCTCGTTCAGCTACATCGCGGAACTGCATACCAGAATAACCACGTTGATGTATGGCACAATAAGCTTGCAAACTATTATAACAATCCTCGAATGCTTGCCAGAAATACTTGTACTTATATGCTTTCCCTTCATCTTCTTCCATAAACACATTCATGGATTTTAGGGCTTGTAAATCACGAAAGAAGCCTTTGGGCGGACATAATTCCGCATCTATCTCACCAAAATCGGTGAGCATGGTTTTCGCCACCGGAAGAAAATGTTGCAACGAAGTTTCCGGGTAATATTTTTTGTAAATATCGTAAAGCACAAAAATCAACTCAAAGCTATCGGCCTTTTCATAAACAGATGATTGCGCAATCAATGATTCCAGCGTTTGCAGTGTAGGAAAGATTTGCCCAACTTGTAATTTATTCTTTAACTGCTCTTTGAAATAGTATGCAGAACGATTATTTGGGAACAGCACTAAGGTCTTCGACCAATCGTGATGATTAGTTGATGCCATGAGCTCGTATACCTTTTCTAAAAATGTTATCATACTACTTCTACCACTTTTTGTAACTGCGAATACACAATCCATTTTTTCTCCACGCTATAGCCTGCGCGGCTCAACAAATCGGCATACAAATTTATTTGCGCTTTATAGGATTCATCTTCTTTACCCGATTTGTAATCAACAATAGTTACCGTTTTCCCATCTTCTTTGCGTATAGCTACCATATCGGGCTTATGCATTTTACGTTGCTCGTCCATCATCTCAAATTCCACTATGCGCTCAAAACCTTCTTCGTAATATGCTTTCAGTACTTCATGTGAACGAATAAATTCCACATCGCCCAATAAACGATCTTTTACTAATGCATACTGTAGTTGTGTTTCTAAGTGCCGTACAACTTTTTCAAACGACTGCACTGCCATGTCTGCCAATAATCCATGCAATAAATTACCATAAACAATTTCATCATTCTCGAATGTTTCGCGCGCGCCTTTTAAATCGGATGGATGTATCTCCCCTCCCGCTGCAGTACTTAATACGACAGGGTTTACGTCCTTCAATTTCTTTTTGCTTTCCATCTTACGCGTTTCAGGATCTCCAATTTCCAATGTTAGATTGTCAAAATTTTTCGCTTGCAAAAATGGCTGCAACAAATGATCTACATAGGTTTCTTCGTCTTTCTGCTCATGCCGCGAGAACAACATGTATAAGCGGTCGACCGGACGAGTAGTGGCGACATACAACAAATTAATATTGTCGAGCTTTGCTTTTTGTTTTTCGGCATCATATAAATAACCGTATTCCGTTTTCTGCAAACCGCTCGCTAAAGGCAGTAAAATTGGACTAATAGGAATATCATCCACCTCTTCTAACCACACATTCGACACTGAATTTCGAATTTGCCAATCGGTATCGGGCAAAATCACTATCGGAAATTGTAAACCTTTTGATTTGTGAATAGTCATGATTTTTATGGCCGAAGTAGCCGCATTGCTTTGTATACTCTTCTTTGTTTTCACTTCGTTCCACCATTGCAGAAAATCGGCAAAACTATCGCCATTTTTTTGCAAATAATCTTGTACCAAGTCGAAGAATGATGTCACAAACACATCATTTACCGGTAGTGTAAACAAATATGCAGAGGCCTGGCACACAGCAAATACCGATTTTTGTTTCAACGCAGCCGTAGCAAAAGCACTTTGTGTATGCATGCTAATAGCCACATCAAAGTCGAACTGTGCACTATGCAACAGGGCTTTGAGGGCTTCAAAATCCATAGTTTCGGTTATCCCAATTTCATGCAACAATTCGTGCCGAAACAGCACATTAAATGGATCGCTTAAATATTGTAACACGGCAATTAATGTATTCACAGCCTGCGATTGCGTAAAGAGCAAACTCTCTCCCGTATCAATACTATAGCCTTCCAACATTAATATATTCGCGAGTTCACTGCCACGTTTATTGTCGCGTACTAAAATCGCCATGTCACCTGCCGAATAGCCTCTCGCTTCACATTCCTTGATAATCTCCAACACCCGAATATTCTTTGCTTCCGGCTCTTCCTTATCGTTAAACTCTTGAATACTAATAAAACCGCCTGTTTTTTGCTCATCAAACACTTGCGCATGGTCGGTATAAATGCGTTGAATCAATTCATCCTTTCCCGATAACAATCCATACAACTCGTTATTGAACTCAATTATATTTCTGCGTGAACGAAAATTCTTGTTCAGTACTTCGGTACCTGTGGGATAGTTATTAATCGCCACCTCTCGTTCTTTTAAAATCTGAGAAGTATCGCTACCAAATACTTTCGGCAACTCCACTAACTGTTGTGCCTCACCGCCTTTAAAGCGATAAATCGATTGCTTCGCATCGCCAACAATTAATGAGTCTTCCGACTTAAACTGACTGTTCTCTATTAACGGCAACAAATTTCTGAACTGCAACAACGATGTATCCTGAAATTCATCAATCAAAATCGAATCGTACTTCTCGCCAATGCGTTCATAAATAATTGGTGCATCCTGTACACTCACAATCTTGCTAATCAAACTCTGAAACTCTGAAATCGCCAAAATGTTTTCTTCGTCTTTCACGGCTTCAAAAGCTTTGCTGATACCCTCTACCACGCGTAACTGATAAATATTTTTGCGCAACTGTTGCGCAAAATAATACTTTGCTCCTTGGGTCTCTTCGAGTTGAATCACTTCCTGAACAAGGCTTTCCAGCTGTGCTGCAATCGCATCAATTCGTCCTGCTGCTGATTTATCTTTTCCACTGCTCCACTTTCCTTCGCGGATTGTACTCTCGATACGCGAACCACGATCTATCTTTTCTTTCGGGAATTTCGCCAGCTTCTGAAAGTAATTGTATATGCCCGATTTCCCATAATAGAAATCTTCTACCCTCAATTGTTGCTCATCGATTAACTGCATTATACGCTTGCCAATGCCTGAAATTTGGTTTTCAAAAGCGCTAATGGTTGTCTGCAAATAGGTTTGCGTTTCCGCCCACTGCTCCACCGGAATAGCGGCCAACTTTTCCAAAAATGGCAAAGAATCTTCTTGCAACATTTCTTTGGTAAACTGCCGCAACGCATACTCAATATTCCAACCCGAACCTTCTTCCATTTTCACTTCCGCAAAATCGATGAGGGCCTGCACAATAGGCGATTGCTCGGTTTCAGTGATGGTGTCCATCAACTGCGCAATAATTTTATCGAGCAATTCATCGCGATCGAGATGCACTTGGAAGTTATGCGGTATATCAAGTTCATATGCAAAACTGCGAATCACCTTATGTATAAAACTATCAATCGTACTGATCGATAAACCACTGTAATCTTGCAAAATTCGATCGAGCATACTACCCGAAAAATCAATAATCTCGGCTCGTCCACGCCCCGTTTCCAGCTCCAACATTTGCAACATCATGCCTTCATTCGGAGCGCCTTGTGCAAAATCGTGAAGCGTATGAATAATCCGCTCCTTCATTTCGTTACATGCTTTATTGGTGAAGGTTATGGCCAATATATGTCGGTACTTATTGACATCGCGCGCTTGTATACAGATACGCAGATACTCCTTCACCAACGTAAAGGTTTTGCCCGAACCGGCAGACGATCTGTATATCTTAAGCATGATGTAAAATAATCATTCTCGGAAAACGGTGGAAACTATTTAAGGCGTATTCAACCTCGCATCCCTAATACTCCCACCCCTAGGTCGATCGCCTTCTTGCAATACAATATCGGAATGCAGAAACTCCGCAGCAATTTGCGAGTCTTTAACTTTGGAAGCGGAGCGCTCCGCCATTTCTGTTTCAAACGCTGTTAATACCCTTTCGCGTATGCCGGCTGTGCGCCATTGCGATGCCGGATTACAACCTTTGGCAATACCACGAGCCAGCGACAATGCATCCAACAACGCTTGATTCGCGCCTTGTCCTTTAAACGGACTCATAGGATGTGCCGCATCACCAATCAATGTCACCGCGCCACATTGAGCCAACATAGTAGGCTCAAACAATGCTCTATCATATACAGGATAACCCGAAATCAGCGTCTCCTCTGTTGCCCCAACAATCTGCGGAATAGGCGCATGCCATTGTGTTCGTTTGCAAGCTTCTTCCTTCAACGCCCCACTCCCCTTGGCACTCAAAGCCTTCGCCTCTTCTTCCGCCATCGGGAAACTCAATTGCCACATCACCGAATCGTTTGTAAATGGCATTACATAAATACGCTCCACACCATTTGCGGTTTGAAACACTGTAGCCGAATCCAACAACGTCCGATCAACAACATCTATAGCTGCCAACGGACAAATACCCAATATCACAATACAACCCAGATACCGCAATGGATTCGACTCCTCGCCCAACACCAATCTGCGTACCGCACTCCGTACACCATCTGCACCCACTACCAAATCGACTGATGCGTTTTTAGTTTGTCCATCTACTTGAAACTGCAGCGCCACCGTTCCATCAGCACAGGGCTCTATATTCATGAGTTGATATCCCCATTGCACCATATTTACTCCACCCAATTGTTCTAACAAAGCCATACGCAAAGCCTGGCGCGTAATATGCACATTGGTGCGTTTGGGCGGACGTTTAGGCTCTTCCAATAAGCGCTTACGCAAACCCCATTCGCCAATCATCTTTCCGTCTGTGCTGTGCACCACATGGCGCGTAGAATACACCCCCTCTTTCAATGCAGTAATCCCCAAGCCGGGCATAGCCTTACTCGCTTGTTGCAAGGTGAGTCCATAGCCCTGCGAACGTGCATCGAAACTGCTATCGCGCTCATATAAGGTAAACGGAATACCGCGATGCAAGCAGGCCACAGCCAATGCCACACCGCCAATACCACCGCCAATTATCGCTACATGCGGGTAATGCGCAGTATCTTCTACTGGCAATGAAGCAGAAGCCACCAAGCCCGAACCATTGCATTGCTCGCATGTATAGAGGTGCTTATTGGGCCGCAGCACATCCTTACCCTCAGCCTTTAATTTTTCGTAATGCTCCATTTCTTGTTGCAGGTGCTCACGCGCCTTCTTCTTGAACTTTCGGCTCTTCTTGCCACGCCCCTCACATTCCTGGCAAATCGCCCAACGCATTGTATTATTGTCCTCCGTTTTCACGCTTCGTTATTACCCTTCAAAACTAATTAAATCTTAAATCAATACGTCCTAAATTAATAAACGTCTATGGGCGTGTAATCGCGCTGTCCGTTCCAATCTTTGCCGCGAAGACTTGGCAAAGGATTTCCACTTCCATCCCGCACGCGGCATTCGAGTTCAATTGAAATTTTTCTTACTCTTTATCCCCCGCTGGCTTAGCCTGTCCCGCTTTGCGGGAGGCGCAGGGGTGGTTCCACGTCATTGCGATACAGCGTCTTCGCTGAAGAAGCAATCTGTGTTCTTGTATTTATTATTGTAATAAGTTATTCCCTGTTTGGCATAGTCTCCAGACTATGCTATAGCGTTAATAAATCTCTGATTTATATTTACCGCATTGAAAAAAAACTAAGACCTTCTTCAATTTTAAATGGTTAATCAGAGATTAACTTACACAATGACGTAGTCAGGAGACTACGCCAAGCGGGACTAATTCTGACTTGACTATCATAAATGGAAATGAAATAAAAACCATCAACAGTAAAAGGTATGGATTTGAAAAATTTAAAGAGAAGGCTCCTTTTTTTTAAGTATAAAACGGTAGAACCATGTGCACAAGAATCTCCTTTTATATGATATCCATTCTCAACGTTGCCTCTAGCCTTCTCCATCTCGAAGATTCTATTTACTTCTGCTGAAGCTATTTGAGATATTTCAAAAAGCGTTATTTCAAACTCTTGTAAGGTGGGTACTATAGGGATTTTTTCTTCAGTCATCTATTTAGTTTTATCTACACCTTTTTCACTTCACCCGTTTGGCATAGTCTCCAGACTATGCTATTGCGTTAATAAATCTCCGATTTATATTTATTAGTTTTCTTAAAGTAATCTAATCAACTCACTTTTTGATTTATTAATCAGAGATTAACTTACACAATAACGTAGTCAGAGACTACGCCAAGCGGGAAATAGTTTGTGCCTGTTGAATGTATATTTTATAATTGATATTAACCCTTACTTCTGTTGGCAGCCATACCCAATTTTCTTGAGTGTCGTCCATATTGCTACGATAGAATAAAGTGACTAGCCTGTTCTGTACTGGAAATGTCGTGTTGTTTACTTGTAAGTTGTCAAGTTCTATTTCATTCAAGCCGTCTAATCTTGGAGTAATTATTAAAGGAATGTTTCGAGGTGTAAATGTGTTTAAAATATGTGACAGATTAAGATTTCCTGTATCAATGTCAATAAATTCCCAACCTATTGTTGTTGGTTTTTTGTCATTGAAATAATCAAAAATTGCTCTATCAAGTTCATCTCCGTTTTGAATATCATATCCATTGTACACTGTTCTTTGATAGGCAATTTTATAACGCAAACTGCTGTCTTTTAAACGCTTTACAAATGCTAAAATTCTAATTACTTGGTTCATTATTTACTGATTTTATTAACTCCAAACATTCACTGTTTTTGCATCGAACACTCGAACGGGAACTTTAAATTTCTTTTCTATTGACTTGATATGTTTTAAATCTGCTTCTGAATAAACGCCTATGTATACACTCGCAAGAAATGGAAGCCATTTATCGTTTCCGTCTTTGCGTTTCTTTGCTGCTTTATTGATAGCTGCAATAATGTGATCATCATAATTACCAAAACCAAAACCGTAACAAATAAGTGAACCACTAATTGAGGATAGACTTTCGTAACAATATGCTAAATACTTATTATGAACTATATGTGATAGTTTTTCTTCGCCATTACCTGCGGTAACGAAAATCGGATATTCCTTTCGTTCCATTCTTGCTTTTACATTTTCCAACAAAACGCACTCACTAGTGTACTCTTCTTTAATAACATAAATTCCAGTATCAAATAAATGCAAAGCACCATGAACATAATAAAGGGATTGAGTATCTCTATTTTTACCCCAACGTAATTCCGACCACTCTCTATCTTCGGGAGCAATCCATTCATCTGATTCATCAGTTTCTCGTCCGAAACCATCGCCTCTATTGCTTAGTTGATTTCTTTCTAATACCCAATAAAGCAATAAATCATAGTTTGTGGTAAAAATGTTGCCGCTATTAGCTAAATATTCATTTAGAAATCTAGCACATGCTTTGCTTTTTTCATCTGGCACAGAAAATACATGTTCGGGATGCATTTCCTTGATAGCATTAATCAAACTTTCTTTTAACGTTTCCGATGCTTTTCTAATATTTTGAACCACCTTTTCGTCTGCTCCAAATACTTCTGCAATTTGAGCCACGTTGTCCAATTGCTCCATCAACAATTCAAAGTTGCTGGTTTTGATAATCTGAAATAGCTTTTGCAGAATATCATTGTCAAGGTTCTCTAAAAACTTACTTAAAGCATTGTAAGAAAAGATGCCCGAATCATAAGACATGCTAAAACCATTGCCAAGCAATAGGTGTTTCTGTCGTTTCTTTGTAGTAAGCGACTTTATTACTTCGTCATAGGTATATACTTTGTCTAGGCTCATTTTATTTATTGTATGCAGTTTGTGGTTCTGCTGCCATTGATAAAGTTTCTTCCTCCTTCACGCCCCAAACCTCACCAATTTTTGTCTTTATTTTTTGCTCAAATATTTCTACTAAGCGTTTGTTGGAATTTACCAATTGTAGTTCTTCTTCTATCGCTTTTACAATGGTTTGTTGTTCTTCGATTGGTGGAAGTGGAATTTGAAACTCTTTAATAATTGTCGCTGATAAATTGCTTTGATTTCCACCGTGTCCATCGCTTCTCAATCTAATTTGTTGATACATATTTTGCAAAGTGAAAAAGAGATAGTTTGTGTTTAAAGCCTTTTTATCTTTTATCAAAAAAGCAGCACAAGCTTGATTAATTGTAGCATCAATTCCAAGAATTGCAACCCTTCCTCTTGTAACACCTTGACCATACATCGCCATTAATATTGTATCTCTAGGAATTAATTTTGCTGAAGAATTTTGCATTCCTAATTCAGTGATTTTTTCTTCCGCATCATCAATTATCCCATAATTTATTTCTCCAGTTTTTACCCAAGGAATTGTTCCGTTTTCCCAAAACTCTTTTGTATCTCTATTTGGCGTTCCCCCTGATTTTATCTCACATACCTCCCCCAACTCCACCATTTCCCAATCAGGGTTGATGCTAATGGTAGGTTTGTAGTTGTTTACGATTTGTTTGGCTCCGTCTATTATTTTTTGGTAGCCTTCTATTTCATCAACTATTTGTTGTTGTATTTCAAGCGGTGGGAGAGGGATTTCAAGTTCACTAATTTGCTTTGACGATAAGTTTGGTTGTGCTGCACCGTGAGCTAAATTTAAAAGCGTTTCATAAATTCCACCTTTTAGTAAAGCATAATATAAATATTTAGAACTAGCATTTTCTGATTTTGATTTAATTAATGCTACACGTTGATTCAATGCAAATCTATTTCCTATAAAAGAATCAGGAAGTTTACTGATTTTTCCTGTTGTTGCACCTGATAATGCGATGAAAATGTCAAAGTTATCACCTGTAAAAATTGCATTCTTCCTTTCAGAGTGAAGTTTCTCTGAAACGTATTCTACATTTAATTTAACATCACCACCGTGAATAACATTTCCGATTTTAATTATTGGTACGCTATCATGATTTTTTAACGATGAAATATTATTCGAATCAAATGCAAAACCGTTAAATATTTCGTAGTAATCTCCAAGCTTTACTAAATCAAATTCTGTTTGTGAAATTGCTTTTTCAAAATATCTCTCTGCACTCAACACAACATCTTTATTTCCTAAAACAGTTTCCTTTTCAACCAAGGTTGCAATGGTCTGCAGCAGGATTTTATCGATTTTAGGTTTGGCAGGATTTTGTTCGTAAGCTATTTGCAAATCCTGAATATCTTGTAAATTCTGTCCATCCTGATTCAGACAGTTTTTGTATGTTTCTAAAAATGCCAAAGCCACCGGCAAATCATTTTTGTCAATCTCTCTGCGTTGTGCGCCTAAGTCAAAACCATCGTTTTCAATTTTCAAAAACAAAATGTGTTGGCTTTTTTTCGCCAAGCGTTTATCTAAAATCAATACGCTTGTTTTTACACCGCTGTAGGGTTGAAACACACCTGCCGGCAAACTAATCACAGCTATCAAACTATCTTGCACCAACATTTTCCGCAATTGCTTATATGCGGTTTGGCTGGTGGCTACAATGCCGTTGGGCACTACAATGCCTGCTCGTCCGTTGCGGTTTAAGTGTTCGGCAATGTAATCGGTAAACAATACTTCGGCTTTGTTGGCTTGTACGCCAAATTTTTTGTGTGGCCTGATGCCTCCCTTCGGTGTCATAAATGGCGGGTTAGCCAATATCACATCAAAGGTTTCCTGCCAACGGTCTTCGCTGCTCAAACTGTCGTATTCGTGTATGAGTGGCGTTGCAAAACCGTGTAAATACATATTCGCTAAACTCAAACGCACCATATCGGGGCTAATGTCGTAACCCACAAAATTAGTAGCAAGTTTTTTTCTATCGTCCGGCTTTAGTTTGTCGCCTTGTCGTTTGTCGGTGTTATTATTTAGAATGTGTTTGTAGGCACTCAATAAGAAACCGGCTGTACCGCATGCAGGGTCAAGTATGGTTTCGTTTTTTTGTGGGTTTACACAAGCGGTCACAAAATCAATAATATGGCGGGGAGTTCTAAACTGCCCTGCATCGCCTTGGCTTCCCATTACACTCAACAGGTATTCAAATGCATCACCCAACTTTTCGCTATGGCTGTATTCAAACTCGTTGATGTATTTTAAAAACAGTTTTAAAGTGCTTGGATCGCGGTAAGGCAAATATGCGTTCTTAAAAATATTGCGGAACAGTTCAGGAATATTGGGATTGGTATTGAGCTTTTCCAATGCTTCGCTGTACAATGCCAGCATATCTTGTCCGTTGAGCGATGGGTCGAACAATTTTCGCCAACCGTATTTGGCATATTCGCCTGTAAAGAATTTGGCTTTGCCTTTAAATTTCTCTACAGCTTCTTTATCCATATCGTCCATAAACTTATAGATAAGCGCTAAGGTGATTTGTTCAATTTGGCTTTTCGGATCGGGCACTTTACCTACCAACACATCACGGCAATCGTCAATATTTTTTTTGGTTATGTTGTCTAGCATATTGTCTGAATCAGGATTTATTGGATTTGTGGATTTGAGGGATTTTTTTGTTTATCCTTTGGGTGAAATATTTTTTTGAATTGTAAACTTGTTGCTCCAAAATTGATGAGTAAACCTATTGGAAAATTGTAAGCTACAACATAATTTTTGGCTTGTGCTAAATGAACATCTTCTAAATTAATCAATGCTTTAAGTTCAACTATAACTTGATTTTCAACGATAAAATCTACTCGTCTTGTGCCAACATCGAATCCTTCATAGTAAATAGTTTGTTCTTTTTCTCTTTCAAAGCTTAAACCGGCATTTGACAATTCAATGGCAAGGCATCTTTGATAAATGACTTCCTGAAAGCCATTGCCGAGCGTGTTGTGCACTTTCATTGCACAACCATTTATTTTATATGTTATTTCATCTAATGTCATAATCGTGTTCATCCTAAAATCCTGACTATCCTGATTCAGACAATTAAGAAGCAAATTTTTGTATTGGAACGTAAGTGTTAACATAGTAAGGCAATTGGCGCTTCATTTCATCATCTACACGGTTAAAATCTTCTACATTAAAAC
>CAYNMP010000044.1:0-12856 GCA_964398475.1 uncultured Chitinophagaceae bacterium
CGAGCTGGGTTCAGAACGTCGCAAGACAGTTCGGTCCCTATCTGTTGCGGGCGTTAGAAATTTGAGAGGAGCTGACTCTAGTACGAGAGGACCGTGTCGGACAAACCGCTGGTGTATCTGTTGTGACGCCAGTTGCATTGCAGAGTAGCTACGTTTGGAAGGGATAAGCACTGAAAGCATCTAAGTGCGAAGCCTACCTCAAGATGAGATTTCTTTTAAGGGTCGTTGAAGATTACAACGTTGATAGGTCACAGATGTAAAGTTGGTAACAGCAAAGTCGAGTGATACTAATAGCCCGTAGACTTTCTTTTTTTGTTTTTTTATTAACTACTGATATTTGTCAAAATTATTTGCTCTGAGTTCGGCAGAGTGTATTAAGATAATGGTGACTATAGCGAGGGGGATCACCTCTTCCCATTCCGAACAGAGAAGTTAAGCCCCTCCACGCTGATGGTACTGGGATAAAACCTGGGAGAGTAGGTAGTCGCCTACTTATTTAAAAGGTTGTTACAGAAATGTAACAACCTTTTTTTATTTTGCACCATTAATACTTTTATACCACAATGACAAGATTACTGTTTGTTTTTACTATTGCATTAATATCGTTTACTTGTCCTGCGCAAAATGTTTTTCGAAACATTGTAAGCGAGGAAATTGATGGTAAAGAAAAGCATATTCTACTTACAGGAAACTTATCTGCATTCAACTACTCCAAAATAACTAACTGTAGAGAATTAGAAGTTCTAAAAATTATAGCTGCTACAAATCTTAATTTAGACTTGTTGTTTCAGCAATGTAAAGGTTTGAATTCATTAAAGGAAGTGGATATTATTGGATGTAGTATTTCTGTTATACCTAATACAATTCGATTTCTTAATGGAATTGAAACATTAAATCTTCGAGATAATTTGTTGCGCAGCTTTCCCGATTCTATTGCAGCACTCAAATCTTTAAAAGTTTTAGAACTCAGTCATAACAGTTATTTATACGATAGTGATGTATATGATAGGATTGTTGGCTTGCATATTGAGCGTTTAGATTTTTCTGATAGTGGACTGTTCGGAGTAGATGAGAAAATTGGTAATGTAAAATCGTTAATATCAATTGATTTTTCGGGCAATGACATTAAGTCTTTGCCAAATTCATTATCCCAACTTTCTTTACAGGCTGTTGATTTGAGTGAAAATCAACACTTAGATACTGGTAAAATTTTTAAACAGTTAGTTGCTCAGCAAAATCTTCAATCTCTGAATTTAGCTCAATGCGAGTTGAGTCAAATTTCTGAAGATCTAGGTGCATTAAAGAGTCTGAAGTATCTGAATTTGAGCGGAAATGTGTTGAAAAGCTTACCACAAAGTATTGGAAATCTTCTACTTCTAGAAGATTTAAATTTAGGGATGGTAAATCTTGGTTTTCGAATGAATCTCTTAACCTCGTTACCTGCCTCTTTTTCTAACTTGACGCAGTTAAAACGACTCGATTTATCCTCTAATCAGCTAAATATATTGCCATCCGGCATAGAGAATCTTATACATCTTGAATATCTTGATTTGAAACAAAATCAGTTGCCAGATTTTCCTACATCGCTTACAAAATGTAAGTCTTTGCGCTATTTAAATTTAAATGGTAACAACTTAATCTCCATTCCTGAAAGTGTAGGTGATTTAACAGCATTAGAAGAACTACGATTAGATAATAATTTTTTTAACCGCTTTGATAAAAAGATTAAGCTTATTCCTGAAAGCATTGGTAAACTAACAAAGTTGAAAGTGCTTACTTTGCGTGATAATGTTATTGAACACCTTCCTTCTTCGATAGGAGGTCTTATTAATCTCGAATTACTTGATTTGCGCGATAATTTGCTGTCAGATTTACCGGAGTCGTTTTGTTCTCTAACGAAATTAACGTACTTGGATTTGAAGACAAACGAACTTGCATCTTTACCTCGTTGTTTTGAAAAAATGAATACGCTTACAGACTTAAATCTGTCTATGAATCCGAGTTTAAAATCGGATTATTACATGACTGCTATCCAACAATTTTCAAATTTGAAATATCTTGACCTGAGTTACAATAATCTTACAAAGGACCAATTGACTCCTTTTTTAAATGCAATGCCGAGCTGTAAAGTAATCAATAAGAATACCCGCCAGGTGGAAAAGGAAAAGCCAAATCAGGGAGAATTTAAGTTTGAAACACCTGTAGGGCGATAAAATTGTATAGATTTTTTGCTTTGTTTCAAATGCTGGAGGAGCAATGAGAAACTTACATTCCCAACAAAAGTGTTAAACTTTTAATTGCTGCATAAAATAACCCACTATACATTAGTTTTGGCGTACATGCCATCTATACGCTATTATTTATTTTTGTTTTATGTACTTTCTAGCACACATGCCCAAGCGCAATGTATAAGCATAACGAATTCTGCCCCCTATATTGAAGATTTTGATTTATCGAATGGCGACTGGACAAGTGGCGGCACAAATAATGATTGGGTATGGGGTTCCCCGACAAAGGCTGTAATCAATAGTGCCGGCACTGGAACTAAATGCTGGATTTCGGGAGGTGCGAGTGGCGGAAGTTATCAAGGTGGTGAACGATCTTTTGTGAAGAGTCCATGTTTTGATTTTAGTGGATTACAACATCCACGTATTCGATTTAAATTGTTTTGGGAGACAGAGAAAACGTATGATGGAGGCAGTCTGCAAGTCTCTACCAATGGTGGTTCCAGTTGGATTGTTATCGGCACACATTTAGATACGGCTGATTGTGAAACCCAAAATTGGTATAACAGTAATTTCATTAATAATCTTAATGGCTTAAGCTACCCGCCAATGGGTTGGTCCGGAAATGTACAACAAACATCAGGGGGGTGTTTAGGTGGCAATGGGAGCGGGGCATGGCTTACTGCAAAGCATTGTTTAAATGGATTAGGCGGTCAACCGAATGTACTTTTACGTTTCACATTTGGCAGTGGGACTACTTGTAACAACTTTGATGGTATTGCATTTGATGCAATTGTAATAGATGAAAGTCCACCCATTACTCCTGATTTTAGTTTTCAATGTATTGGAGGGAACAGCTTTCAGTTTACTAACACAAGTTCATGTAACGGTGATTTACTTTGGACATTTAATGATCCGGCTTCGGGGTCTAATCAGCAATCGGTGATTGATAATCCGGTTTATACCTTTGTAGGAAATCCTCCTTATACAGTTCAATTGCAGGTGACTAACACTTGTGGAGTAACATCGAGTATCAATAAGAATGTGGTAGGTGTTTCCTATAATTCAATTCAAACTGATGTAAGTTGTGTAGGGAAAAAAGATGGTACAATAACTTTGCAAGTAAACGGTGGAACTGCGCCTTTTTCATATCAATGGAATACTACTCCAATCGCAACAACAGCAGGTGTTTCAGGGCAAGACACTGGGGTATATATTGTTCAGATTAATGATGCGAAAAATTGTGCAGCTACAGATACCTTTCATTTAAGCTATCTGCCTTCATTGGTTGATTCTTTTGCTATACGGGTTGAAACTTGTGGTGAAGGCAATGGAAGTATTGCGGTTCAGACTATTGGTGGAAGTTCACCATACAATTATAATTGGTCAAATAGTGCTACCGGAAATTTGATTTCCAATTTATCGGCAGCAACCTATTCGCTTACAACTACTGATGCTAAAGGTTGTACTGCATCCACTTCCGTTGTATTGATTGGAACGCCCTCTGTTCCTGCAAAAATTGTAGCACTCAATGCCAATAAATGTTTTGGTGATAGTATTGGAATATTGCAAGCCTTACCATTAGCAGGGAGTGCACCATTTACCTATCAATGGTCCACTTCAGCATTATTAGGCGATACGTTGAGCAATTTAAAAGCCGGAGTCTATCAAGTGACGATTACTGACAAAAGTAATTGTACCGGAGTGGCGAGTTATATGCTTTCTTCGCCCCAAGCATTAAATATCTCTTTCAGTAGTACACCCGCTTTTTGTGAGCAGCATGTTGGTGCGGTGCAAACTATAGTAACAGGAGGTGTTTCACCGTATAATTACCTTTGGTCGAATGGCGCTACATCTTCAAATATTTCAAACCTTACAATAGGTGTTTATGCATTAACTCTTTCAGATAATAATCAATGTTTGTTAATAGATAGTACCTCCCTTTTTTCAACACCTCCATTAGCCTATACTTTTGAAACAACGAATGATACCTGTTCGAGGAAAACTGGACAAATAACTATTCACCCAACAAGTGGAACATCACCATTTTATTTTGATTGGAATACCGGTTATTCATCCGATTCAATGTTTGCCAAAATTTTAAATGGGAGCTATGTGGTACTTGTTAGAGATAGTGTTGGTTGTATAGATACCCTCAGTTATGCAATTCCTTTATTAGCGAAAAATTATGGACAGCAAATGGATACCGCCTTTTGTTTTGAACGTAACACATTTCAGATATCGCCCGGAAAGTTTATTGATTATTTATGGAGCAATGGTTCTAGGCAAGGAAAAATAACCATCTCGGAAGCAGGAAGTTACTTCGTGAATGTGAAAGATGACTGGGGGTGTATTCTTCCTGATACCATTGTGGTTGGTGATTTATGCAGCCCTTGGGTTTCATTTCCTACGGCTTTTTCGCCTAATGGGGATGGCGTAAATGACTTCTTTAGACCAGCCTATAAAAATGAATTTGATACCTATCACTTACAGGTATACAACCGATGGGGAGAGCTTGTTTTTTCGTCATCTAGTCCGAAAAGTGGATGGGATGGCGTTTATAAAGATGCTGCCCAACCCATGGGTGTTTACATTTATAAGTTGGAGTATGCTTTTTACGATGAGTCGATGAAACTGATAAGCGGAAACGTTACACTAGTGCGTTAGGCTTATTTGTAATTGGTCCCCCTCCTAATTGTTACTAAATATTATTTGTTTTGCCTTGTTTTTTAGAATGTAGCGAGATATTTTACTTTTACAGTCTATGGTAATTACAGTATTTAAATCAAAAATTCATCGGGCGACAGTAACGCAAGCCGATTTGAATTATATAGGGTCTATCACGATTGATGAAAATCTGATGGAGGCATCGAATATAGTAGAGCACGAAAAGGTTCAGATTGTAAACGTGAATAATGGTGAGCGCCTTGAAACGTATGTAATTAAAGGCGAACGAGGTTCCGGAACAATTTGTTTGAATGGCCCGGCAGCTCGAAAAGTTGCTGTAGGCGATATCATTATTGTGATTTCTTATTGTCAATTGACAATGGAAGAATACAAAAACCATCAGCCTCAAACGGTTCATGTAAATAGTTCAAACCAACTTACTTAATATTTTGAAAAAGACGTTAGTCAATGTAGTCAAGTTTGGCATATCCATTGGGTTGGGTGTTTTGTTGGTATGGTTGGCAGTTAGAAAACTAAGCAGTAACGATATCAATGAAATGCGTGAAGCTTTCAGTCGTTCCAATTGGTTTTGGCTTATCATTGGTCCTGCTATTGGTATGGCGAGTAATTTAGTACGTGCCGAGCGTTGGAATATGTTGTTGCGCTCAATTGGCTATAGAGCTAAGTTTTGGAATGTTGCAGCTGCAGTTTATGTCATGTACATAGGTAACTTAGCTTTTCCCCGATTGGGTGAAATTTCTCGTTGCGGTATTGTGTATACCACCGATGGAATTCCGGTAGAAAAATCGATAGGAACCATGGTTGTAGAGCGCTTGGTGGATGTAGTGACTATGTTGGCTGTTGGGGTAATTCTGTTTTTTTTACAATATGAATTGTTGCAGGCTTTTTTCAATCAATACTTGATTGATCCTATAAAATCGAAGTTGAATATTGGAGATGGTTCCATGTTGATTAAACTGGGTTTGATGGTCTTCCTTGCCATTGTTTTTGGTGTTGTTTTTCTGAAAGTGAAAAATTCCAAAGTAGGAAAAATGATACAAGAAAAAGTGATGGGTCTCTTATATGGAATCAATTCGATTCGAACAGTGGAGAACCCATTGTTGTTTGTGTTTTATTCGATTTTAATTTGGGCGATGTACTTTGTAATGCAGTACTGTAATTTCATGGCGCTAACTGAAACCGCTCATCTTGGTGCAATTCCGGCTTTAGCCGTTTTGTTTTTTGGTGCCTTTGCATTTATTGCTACGCAGGGGGGGATAGGAGCATATCCATTAGTTGTTCGCGAAATTCTACTTTTATATGGCATTTCAGCCAACATCGGCTATGCTTTCGGATGGATTTCGTGGTCGTTGCAAACACTTATGGTTTTGGTGAGTGGCTTAATTGCTTTAGGTTATCTAGCTTTTGTAAAGCGCAGTAAAACGGAAGTTGCGTAATGCTTGTTACTCAAAAAATAGTGGATATACAAGGGCTCCAGCGCTTATTGCATCATTGGCGAGTGCTAGGCGATAAAATTGTTTTTACGAACGGTTGTTTTGATGTGTTACATGCCGGTCATGTTACATTATTGGGACAGTGTGCTGAATTTGGAGATAGGGTATTAGTGGGTTTGAATTCGGATCGGTCGATAAAAAAAATAAAAGGAGAATCACGTCCAATTCAACAAGAGCAAGACAGAGCTTTGCTTTTAGCCTCTATACAGTACGTGGATGCCGTGATATTATTTGACGAAGCAACTCCTCTGACATTAATCGAAACTATTCTTCCTGATGTATTGGTAAAAGGGGGTGATTATACCGTAAGTACTGTTGTTGGGGCTAGCGAAGTGCTGGCACATGGTGGAAAGGTAAAATTAGTAGGATTAGTTCAAGGCAGAAGTACAACCGACATCGCTTCAAAGATTTCGAGACTCTAAATATGTTTTGCTGAAATAGCCCAGCATTTGAAAAGAAAATTATGGCGCAAACAATACTCTATCTTATTATTGGTTTTATTCTCTTGGAGTTTTTATTCTCCAAATGGTTAAGCCTTTTGAATCGCGCTACCTGGGATAAGCCAATACCTGCCGAATTAGCCGATGTGTACGATGCCGAAAAGTTTGAGAAGGCGAAAGCATATGCCAAAGAAAATGAACGAGTAAGTGTGATTTCTTCTGCTATTTCACTTGTGGCATCATTAGCGATGTTACTCTTCAAAGGTTTTGCTTTTGTAGATCAATGGGCAGGAACAATATCTTCCAACGCTATTTTAAAAGGGTTGATATTTTTTGGTGTTTTATCGGTTGGGAATTTTCTCATTGGTCTGCCATTTCAATTGTACAGCACCTTTGTGATTGAAGAGAAATACGGTTTCAATAAAACAACGGTGGCTACATTTATTTCGGATTTACTGAAAAGTACTGTATTGGGTATAATCATCGGTGGGGGATTGTATTCATTACTCTGTTTTTTGTTTGGAACTTTGGGCGATTCTTTCTGGATTGTAGCATGGGCTGTAGTTGCAGGATTTTCGTTGTTCATGGCGATGTTTTACACTTCTATTCTTTTGCCACTATTTAATAAATTAGTTCCGTTGGAAGCAGGTGAATTACGCGCTAAGATTGAGGAGTATGCTCAAGGGGTTGGCTTTCCCCTCACGAATATTTTTATTATGGATGGATCAAAACGTTCCACAAAAGCCAATGCATTTTTCAGCGGATTAGGTTCAAAAAAGAACATTGTACTTTTCGACACATTAGTGAATGAGATGAGCCAAGATGAAATTACGGCTGTATTGGCACATGAAGTGGGGCACTATAAGAAAAAGCATATCACTAAATCAATTGTTATCTCCATTCTTCAAATGGGGCTACTATTTTTTGTGTTTGGTTGGATGGCGAAAAGTCCGCTGATGGCAGATGTACTAGGAGCAAGTGAAAATAGTTTCCACTTGGCATTGATCACGTTTTCGTTGTTGTTTTCGCCTATTTCATTGGTTACAGGTATCTTTGGCAATATTTATTCGCGGAAAAACGAATACGAGGCTGATGCTTTCGCCAAAGACACATTTTCGGCACTGCCATTAATTTCTGCCTTGAAGAAAATGACGGTGAATCACCTCTCGAATCCTCAACCTCATCCGTATTATATTTTTGTGCATTATTCCCATCCTACTTTACTGCAACGCATGAAGGCGTTGGGGGATTAGGTGTATAGATTTTAAGGCGATTTTGGTGCTTTGGGCGTTTTCGTGGGGAAAATTCAATAAAAAACGCATTTTGCCTTAATATGTATTTGGAAATATTGAATTAAAGTGTAGTTTTGCCATCCCAAAAAGAATAATAATGTACGCAATTGTAGAAATAGCAGGACAACAATTTAAAGCTGAAGCGGGCAGAAAATTGTATGTACACCGTTTGGAAGGTAACGAAGGCGATGTAGTATCTTTTGATAAAGTATTACTAACTGATAACGATGGTAGCATTGCTGTAGGTTCTCCTACAGTTGCCGGAGTTAAAGTAAACGCGAAAATTTTATCGCACTTAAAAGGCGACAAAGTTTTAATCTTCAAAAAGAAAAGAAGAAAAGGGTACAAAAAATTGAACGGACACCGTCAATCTTTAACTCAAATCGCTATTGAATCAATAGGATAATTTCAAAACAGTAATTGATAAATTTCAAATTTTTATAAGTCATGGCACATAAGAAAGGGGAAGGTAAGGTAAAGAACGGAAGAGATAGTGAAAGCAAACGCTTAGGAATTAAATTATTCGGAGGTCAATCGGCTATTCCTGGAAATATTATTGTTCGCCAACGCGGAACGGCTTTCCATCCTGGAAAAGGAGTTGGTATCGGAAAAGATCACACTATCTATGCAATGATTGAAGGTGTTGTGAAATTTACTAAAGGTGCTAAAGACCGTAGATTTATACACGTAGTTTCTCCGGTAGCAGTTGCTGCTCCTGCAGAAGCATAAGATATTAAAATACTTTTATAAAACCGCTCCCAGCAATGAGAGCGGTTTTTATTTTTTAGTTTAAATTGTAGCTTAGCCCAATGTGCGGAATAGCAGGATTTAGCGGGAACACCCAACATTTATCGAAAGACACCTTTGTGAAAGCATTGGAAACCTTGAACAAGCGAGGGCCCGATCATCGGGAAATCTTTCAAGACGGGAATTTGTTTTTAGGGCATGCGCGTTTGTCTATTATCGATACTTCTAACAACGGTAATCAGCCCATGAGCGACCCTAGTGGTCGGTACACTATTGTATTCAACGGAGAAATTTTTAATTACGAAGAACTACGCAAAACGTATGTGAGCGATGTGAACTATACTTCAACATCTGACACAGAAGTGTTACTTCATCTTTTGATTCGAAAGGGGAAAGATGCCATTGCCTTGTTGAATGGCTTTTTTGCTTTTGCGTTTTACGATAAACTTGACAATACTTTACTGATTGCCCGCGACCGTTATGGCGTAAAGCCTTTGCTCTATGCACAAACGGAGGTGGGTTTTGCTTTTGCATCGGAAATGAAAGCCCTGTTGCAATTGCCGGTAAAAAAGGAAATTGATTTCGATACGCTCTTTTTGTATCTGCAATTAAATTATGTGCCTTTTGAACATTCGATGCTAAAAGGTGTGATGAAGGTGAAACCCGGTAATTATCTACAATTGAAGGGTACAACAATTGTTGCGAACGAACCTTATTACACGATTCCATTTTCACCGAAAAACTATACTTCGTTGAGTTATGAAGAGTCGCAAAAAGAATTACGCTCATTGTTGGAAGGTGCAGTAGAGCGAAGATTGGTTTCAGATGTTCCTTTAGGTGCTTTTTTGAGTGGAGGAATAGATTCGTCAATTATAGTTTCTATTGCTGCGCGTAAGGTAAAGCGTTTGAATACGTTCTCGATCGGCTTTAAAGACAATCCGTATTTCGATGAGACCCAATATGCTAAGCTAGTTGCCGATCGTTATAAAACCAATCATACGGTTTTCAGTATTTCTAACGAGGCGATGTATGAAAATATATTCGACTTGTTGGATTACATCGATGAGCCTTTTGCGGATTCTTCAGCTATTGCGGTGTATAGTCTTTGTCAGCAGACGCGAACCAAAGCCACCGTTTCACTTTCAGGCGATGGGGGTGATGAACTGTTTGCAGGGTACAACAAACATAAAGCCATGTATCGCTTCGAACAAATGAAGGCCTTGAATCCTTTGTTTGCGTTATCAGCTCCGTTATGGAATCAGTTTCCGCAATCGCGCAACAGCAAAATGGGTAATGTATTCCGACAATTATCGCGTTACAGCGAAGGCGCGAAACTCAAAGCAGATGAGCGTTATTGGAGATGGTGTGTGTTTGCCGATGAAACTACAACAGCAACAATGTTTGATAAACCTTTATTCAGTAAAGAAGTGATGCAAACTCGTAAAAAGGAATTATATCAATTGATAGAGGAAAGTGATTTAAATACTTCGCTTTTGGCCGATATGAAAATGGTGTTGCCCAACGATATGCTCACAAAAGTAGATTTGATGAGTATGGCGAATAGTTTGGAGGTGCGAACGCCTTTATTGGATTATACTGTGGTGAATTTTGCGTTTCAAATTCCATTTCAATATAAGTTGCGCAATGGTGTAACGAAGAGCATTTTGAAAGATGCGTTCAGAGCAGATTTGCCTGAAGAATTGTTTAATCGCGGTAAGAAAGGATTTGAAGTGCCGCTTACTCACTGGCTGAAAACGGGCTTATGGTCTTTGATTGATGAAGATTTATTATCGGAGCGATTTGTGACGGAGCAAGGCATTTTCAACTATGAGTCAATTCGTAGTTTGAAACAACAATTACAATCCAATAATCCGGGCGATGCACATGCTCGAATATGGGGCTTATTGGTATTTCAATATTGGTACAGAAAATATTTTTCGGCATAGATTTTCTCGTTTCAAACAACATTTCATTTTAAAAAATATTCATGAGCGCTATTAAACGCAACCCCATTTTAGCTGTATTTATAACTGTTTTCATCGATATGCTTGGTGTAGGGATTATCATTCCCATATTTGCGCCATTGATTGTTCGCAACGAATATGGATTGATGCCGTTAGCTACATCTGAAGCTACACGCAATCTTACTTACGGAGTTTTATCGGCCACTTTTGCCATATTTCAATTCTTTGGAGCGCCTATTTTAGGCGGTTTGGCCGATAAATACGGTCGAAAAAAAATCTTGCGTTTTTCCCTTTTAGGAACATTTGTTGGCTATGTACTTTTTGCCTTGGCGGTTCATTATCGATTGTTGTGGCTAGTGTTTATAGCACGTGCCTTACCGGGTTTTATGGGCGGAAACATTTCTATTGTTTTGGCTTCGTTAGCCGATATTAGTGACCCGAAAGATAGGGCGAAGAATTTTGGTTTAGTGGGTATGGCCTTTGGATTAGGATTTATTCTCGGCCCTTTTATTGGCGGTACGTTGGGTAAGATTGATTTGGCTTTGCCCTTATGGTGTACAGCAGCCTTAACCTTGTTGAATATTGTATTAGTGATTATTCAATTTCCTGAAACCTTTGTGCCCTCTGGGAATGGAACGGTATCGTTACTCACAGGTATTCGCAATGTGAAGCGAGCGCTAAAAATGAAAGAGCTGGATGTAGTGTTTCTAACCCTTTTCCTGCAAGCTTTTGGCTTTAGTTTTTTCATGCAGTTTTTTCAGGTCTATCTCATCAAGCAGTACGATTTTTCGCAGGTGCAGATTGGACAAATGTTCGGTTACATTGGTATATGGATTGCCATTACACAAGGGGGGATTACCCGATTGGTAAGTAAACGGTTTTCATCTCCTCAAATATTGCAAGTTACATTATTGGGGCTATCGCTTTCGTTGTGGCTGATTTTAGGGCCTTCTGCCTTATGGATGCTATTTGTTACTCAGCCTTTGGTAGCGCTATTTCAGGGCTTAAGCCAGCCGAATTTAACGAGCATTGTTTCGGTGCTTACACCCAAAGATACGCAAGGCGAAATTTTAGGGATTCAGCAATCGGTGCAATCTTTAGCTTTTGCCATTCCACCTATTATAGCCGGAGTTGTGGTTTCTATAGATGTTCGTCTGCCTATATTCTTAGCCGGTTTATCTATTTTTATTGCTTGGTTGGTATTTGTATTTCGGTCGGCATTGTATAAGCAAAAAGTTGAAGGTCAATAGGAGAATTATTTTTATCTTAGAAAAAATAAAATATGCCATTTATTATTTTAATCGTTATTGTTGTTGTATTAGCGCTGTGGCTAGTAAGTCTCTATAATCGTATGGTTAGTCTGCGGAATAACCGAGAAGGTAGTTTTGCAGATATTGATGTTCAGCTCAAACAACGGAGCGATTTGATTCCGCAATTGGTTGAAACGGTTAAAGGTTATAGTTTTCATGAAAAAGACACATTAGAGAAGATAATTCAAGCACGAAACGGTTTGAATACAGCTAATACCATTAGTGAAAAGATGCAGGCGGATAATCAATTGACTTCAGCTATACAAGGACTACGTGTACAAGTGGAGGCATATCCCGATTTGAAAGCAAATCAGAATTTTCTGCAATTACAAGAGGAACTTTCGGATATCGAAAATAAGTTAGCAGCCGCCAGAAGATATTTTAATGCTGCCACTAAAGAGTATAATAATTCAGTTGAAATGTTTCCTGCTAATTTGATTGCGGGTTCATTCGGGTTTTCGCGTGAAAAAATGTACGACTTAGGAGTAGATCAGCGAGCGAAACTAGAGGAGACCCCTAAAATAAAATTCGATCAACAATAATGGGGTTTATTGGGATACAGGCACAAAAGCGCAGGAATAATTTTTTCTCTGGACTTCAATTGTGTTTATTCCCGGTGATGCTCATTGCTGTTGTTTGGGTGGTTTCGCTAGCGATCTTTAATCAATCCAATTCTCTTCTTGTTACTTACTTTTCA
>CAYNMP010000045.1:0-11020 GCA_964398475.1 uncultured Chitinophagaceae bacterium
CCTGAAAAATCGTCAGGGCGAAACCCTGAAATGCAGTTGCAGCTAACGTTTTGCGGCTTTGTGTCTGTTTGCCCATTGCACAAGGCTTCAATTTAACCGCAAACTTAATTGGGCAAATAGCACAAAACCGCTGTTATACGCTGGGGCGGTTATTTAGTAGGAACTTAATTAGTAGCACGAACAAAAAAAAACAAAAAATGAGCGAGGGAAAAATAAAATTTTACAATGTAGATTGTGTTGAGTTTATGAAAGATAAACCTGACAATTACTACGATTTAGCGATAGTTGACCCGCCTTACGGTATTGGTGCTGATAGCCAAAAGGAAAGTTACTCACAGGGGAAAAATGGAGAAGGAAGAAGGCACAGAAAGAATTGGGAACGCAAAGGGTGGGATGATGCAATACCTACTGCGGAATATTGGGAGCAGTTGTTTAGAGTATCTAAAAATCAAATTGTGTGGGGCGGAAATTATATGACTGAACATTTGAAACCTTCTAAATGCTGGCTGATATGGGATAAGATGCAAGAATTTTCGGGTAGCGATTTTGAAATGGCATGGACTTCGTTTGATAAGGCAAGCAAAGCATTTAGAATGACAAGGATTGAGGCATATAGTAACAATAATAAAAACGAAAAAGACACAGGGATAAAAATACACCCAACCCAAAAGCCAAAAGACCTTTATAGATGGATTTTAAAAAACTATGCTAATACAGGTGATAAAATACTTGATACTCACGGTGGGGGAATGGGAATAGCGATAGCTTGTGATATTGAGGATTTTGAGTTAGATATTTGTGAAATAGATTTAGAGTATTACAATAACGGAATAAAGAGATACAATGAGTTTAAACAACAATTATCAATGTTTTAGAAGCGTGGGGAAATTTTTTGTTTTTTTTTGAACACGAAATTGTCAAACGGAGCAGGAATGTAGCCCTTGCGTATAACGGTTTGCAGCTATGCCCAGTTGGGCAATTAAAAGAACAAATTTTCAATAACATATAAACTTAATAAAATGGAAGAAACTTCAAAAAATAACGAAACTGCCCAATTGGGTATAGGTGCTGTTAGCGGTTCGTTGCAATTTAAAGAACCGTTATGTTTAACCGTAAAATACGCCCTTGCTTTTGAGTTTAGGGCATTAGTTGAGCGTATAGCAGATTGCAAAGTAAAAAAAGTGATTGAAATTAAGTCAGGAGAATTAATACAATATTGGATTGAATGCCCGAAAGAAAAAGAGAATGAAATTACTGATATGGCTTTTATGACTTGGATTAAGAACCCAGTGTTTCAAAAATATTATCACGATACAAGGGCGTTTCAAGAAATAGCAGATAAGTATGTTTCGGAGCGGTGTCAGCAATGACCGCTAACGTTTTGCGGCTCTTGCGGTGTGCGGGATTTGGGTGAATAATTGGATATTTAGTACATTTTAAAAGTAACTCAAATTTGCCAATGAACCAAGTTGCCCGCATAACGCAAAACCGCTGTTAGCAGTTCGGGCTTTATTTTCTCTTGTCATTTGTCTTTAAATTCTTTTTTGGTTTTCCTTATGAAGTCCACTTGAATTTGTTGTAAATTTTCAGTCTTGTAATTGTCGTAAAATTCAGTATCAAAGTCATTTAAAGAGTTGTCGTCATATGATTTGCTAAACCCTTCAATTGTTCCGTCTTGGTGCTTTTTAATTTTTTCTTTCTCCTTTTCAAACGTCTTGTTTGCTTTCTCTGTCAAGTCGGCAAATTTTCTTGCACCAATAAGTCTTAATGCTTCGGGTAAATGTTTATAAAACTGTCCGCTTGAATTGTAATAAAATTGGTTGAATCCGCCATTATTTACTTCTGCTTCTAATTCCCAAATCATATAAATTGCTTGTCTTGATTTATTCCAAGACATTACCGTTTCATAATCTTTCTCATAGTCTTCTGACAGTTTCTCAGAAAGATTGTCAAAAACCACTTGTAATAAATTCTCGTCCGATGTTGTGTCAATAATTTTCTCAGTCAATTCTTTATAAATTGGTCTGTTTTTAAATGTTTCAGCTGAATTGGTAAGTTGCTCTTTCGCTTCTTTAGTAAGTCCACCTTCATTTTTCATTGTCTGTCCCGAACAACCGAATAAGTTTAGAATTGTCGTTATAATTCCCATTATTAATAATGCTCTTGTCATTGTCGTGTCTTTTTTTAGCCTGACTGCTAACGTTTTGCAGCTATAAGAAGTTGGCGATTTCGAAGCACAAAACTTTCAATCTGCACAAAACTTTGAATGAAAAACTGAACTTCATTTAACCACTGAACCGCCAATTTCTTATAGGTGCTGTTACCTGCTGGCCTTCCTTCTTTAGTGTCGCTGTGGCTGTGTGTTGGTGTATTTTTATTTTTTTTGAAGCGTTGGGAAATTTTTTAAAAACAATTTTGTCTGCGGTGGCAAAGCAAGCTCTTTTGCAATTTTTGGTCTGTGCGTTGGCTTGTGCGAATTGCAAATGTGCTTGCTTTTAGGGTTGGCTTTCCTTTGGTTTCATAAATATTGATATTAAAAGTCCTATTCCTACAACTACATCAACTATGTTCCACATTTGTCTGCCAAGTGCGATTTTGAAAAACGGTTGAAATAGTAATGCAAGTCCAGCGTAAATAATCATTTCTGTTTGTCTGCCTTGTTCGTGAGCTTGATAAGCTAATACTGCAAATCCAACAAGTCCAGTGAACCTAACAAATTGGTAATATCCGTATGGCATATCTACCAAACAGAGAAAGAACAAAATCGCTAAAACAATTTTGATTACGTTATTCATCTTTGTCTTCTGCTAAGTTCTTTAAAATGTCGTTATCAATGTCATTTATCAATTTAAATTCAGATAGTGTATTTGTATCAAAAAAGTCGTCTTGAAGTCTAGCCAAATATGATTCACTTATAATGTCCTGTTCCAAATAATCTTCAAAGTCAGGATGTTTTGCCAAAATTGGTTCGTTGTCTATTTTTAGCTTGCTCCTTATGACTTTAAAGAACTTTACTTCACTGTACTCAACCTTGTCATCTGCATTAATTGTATCAATTGCAACTTCAATTAGTTTTAATTCATCTTGTTCAGAAAGTTCAGTTGAAGTTAATTCATTGAAATAGCTTTTCAGAAACTTGTGGCCATCACGATTTATTTCTAAAAGTAAATTTTCAAGTTCTTGGTTAATGTCTATTTCACCAAAGATTTTCTTTTCTTGATGAATTGTTTTGATTAAAACTACTTCTCTCTTATCAATGTCTCCATCACAAGCCATACAAGAGAATGCTGTTTTTAAAGAAGTTTGTTAAAGCCTATATTTTCCATTTTTAATTGTTTTTAAAACCAATTCTTGGTCGTTCGTTAATGTTTGTTTGTTGACCTTCCATTTTTGCTCTTATTTCTATATAACTGTTTAGTTCAGAAAGAGAAATTGAAGGCTTGTTTGATTTTATTGTTCCCAAAATAATTTCCTTTGTAATTCTTGATTTAGAATGTAATGCCATTCTTGATGCTTCATCACATAAAAACTTGATGTCGCTTGATACATAATTTTCCGTTGCTTTTGCAAATTCAGAATAGTCTAACCCAATATCAGTTGGTCTTTTCTCTAGATAGAGTTTGAACATCAATTCTCTTGCTTCAAAGTCGGGCGGTGGTAAATAAACATGTTTGTCTAATCTGCCTGCTCTTAAAATTGCTGGGTCAATTGAATTTGGTCTGTTGGTAGCACCAATAATAAATACTCCGTCATCACCGCTATTATTCATTTGTGCTAAAAACTCGTTGACTGCACTTGTGTTCATATGATTTACAGACGAATTATCTCTATTAGGAACTAATGCGTCTAATTCATCAATAAAAATTATACTTGGGGCATTCTTTCTTGCTTCATCAAAAAGGTTTTTGATATTTTCTTGCGAAGCGTTAACCCATTTGCTTTGAATGTCAGAAGGCTTTATTTGATAGAAATTGAATCCTATTTCTTCTGCCATTTTTTCGGCAAAGAATGTTTTGCCACAGCCCGGAGGGCCATACAAAAGCATACCATTTGGTATTGTTAAACCATATTCTGCGTACTTTTCCTTTTCATTTAATGCATCAATAACATCTAATTTGATAGTGTCTTTGAGTTCTTGCATTCCTGCAATTGATTTGAAACCTTCGCCATTTTTTACCGACTTTAAGGTTTGAGTTGATTGGGATGATTTTTCAAGAACAGGATTTTCAACAGCGATTTCACCATTGATAGCTTGAATGAATTCTTTTAGATTTTTAAATCTATTCTCTGCATCAGGCTGCAATGCTTTTGCAATAATATTGAAAGTATTATCTTCAATTTTTGAATCTGAACTAACAACTTGTAAGGGTTTTTCTCGCTCCTTCAAAACAGAATCTTCTAATTTTACTGAATCAGATTTGAATTTTGATAACTCAACAAACCAAGGGGGTAATCCAACCAATAAATGATAGTAAAGAGCACCTACAGAAAAAATATCACTTTGAACTGAGAAAACTTTATTAAAAGTTTCATTTGCAGTATAGAAAGGATTTAAACCTTCTTTTTGAAAGTCTTTGTTCGATTGGCTTAATAACCTAGCATATCCAAAATCAATAATTTTTGGAATTGAAACTTGCCCTGATAAATCCAACATTACATTAAGATTTGTTATGTCGTTATGTATAATTGGAAACTTTTGATTGTGCAAATAGTTTAAGCCATTTAACACGCCAAGAATAATCTCTTTCGCTTCATATGAATCGAATGTCTGATCCCTTTTCATTTTATCTGCAAGTGTTTCACCGCTTATAAAATCCAATATGGCATAAGCATATTTTTGGGTTTCAATTAATAGATTACCACTATCTTCAAACTTTACAATATTCGGATGCTTCAACTTTTTCAGAATTTCAATTTCAAGCACATCACCATTTTGGTCAAATTGAGTTCTATGCAATTTTGAGTAAGAAAAGAGTTTTAAAAGTTTTGTTACACCTTTTTTATCTTTCACACGATAACTTTCTGCATAATCTCCTTTTTTTAGAAAGAATGTAACGGTGAATTTGTCATCTATAACTTGACCTTTGGATAGTATGTGATTTGAATTGCTCATATGTATTTAACCTTCAAATTTATCATTATCTACCCTTTCGTCAGGTGGTAATAAATCTATTAAAGAAATAACGATTGGGTGTAAATCATCCGAATTTGGGTTTTCACCAATTTTTTGCAAACCTTGATTTAATAATGTTCTTGCTCGGTTCCTGTCTCTCCATCTGTAATTATCAAAATTTTGATTATGACTTCGGATAAAGTTAATTAATTGATAGACTAGTGTTATTCCTACAAACAAACTAGTTATTTCCTCCATCAAAGCGTTACCTAGTTTAACATCTTGTTTTTTAACAACTTCCTCTAATTGAACTTTGATATGATTTACCATTTGAGTGGTTTTTTCATTACCAAGGTCTTTATTTGCTTTTTCCAAGCGATAGTATTCCTCTTTTAGTTCTTCCTCTAATTTTGGCCATTCATTTTTACTTTCAACTTCATCAATGACTTTAGCTACTTTTTGTAGTTCTGAACGAGCTTCTAATCTACCTGCTTCCGTTTTTTTGTTTTCAAAAATGGTTTTAACTTTTTCTAGGTCTTTTCTTACTTCCTCTTTTTTATTAAAATCTAACTCGTCTAAAATATTTTCTGTTTCATTTATTTGGTCCTCTAACCATTCCTCTGTTAGTTTCGATTCATTTGTATTAACTTCAAAAGGCATTTCAAAATCAATATCAATAAAATTTACTTTTCCAGACATAATATTTGAACGGTCAATTTCAATCGTCAAGTTTGCAACGCTATTTTCAGCTAGTAATACTGGCAGATCATTACCCGTAATACGAATTGTTGAAACGTGGTTGTTTAATACTGCCTTTGTAAAAGGTTCTCCTTGATAAATTGGAATGTCAATAAAATCATCCATTCCTGGGCGGATTTGCTTTTTACTTTTTAAGTCGTTGAAAACTCCTGTCGCAGGCAATGTTTTGTTCTTTTCTAAGCCAACAAGTGGTTTTAATATTTTCTTTTTAGTTAGTTTATCAATTACTTCAATACAAATAGAGTGTGGTAGCGGTGCACCACCAGCAACAGTTCCTTCTTTTATTGAAAAACTTTTCGGTTCGCATTCTAATTTATCCCCTTTTTCATTGTATAGTTGAATTGTGAAAATATTATTTTCGTTTTCAACTAGTGCTAATTCTACAACTTCTCCAATATTATTAAGTTCTACTTTTTCACTTTTGAATGCATTATCACCACGAGAAATTTCAGCAAAAACAATTTTGTTAGCCTCCTTCGTTTTAATGTTTACAAATGTTTCTGCACCAACTACCATAGATTCATAATCTATATGCAATTGAACTTTTGTAATATCAGCTTCCCCTTCAACAGGATTATTTATAGAAGAAGCATAGATAGCTGCACCTTGAGCAACTACAGTCATTGGGTCAATACTTGTGTTGGGCTTTCTTATTTGCTTTTCCAACATCTCTCTTACAATTGGTGACAAAGTAGGGCCGCCAACAAGAATTAATTCATCTAATGAACTTCCAGATAAATTATTCCTTTTTAAAAGCACTTTGCAGTAATCAATTGCTTTCTGAATGAATGGTGCAATAATTCCTTTTAATTCATCCCTTGTAATTGTTAAATCAATTTCAAATTCCTCTCCTTCATCATCTTCACCATACTCATCATACAGATTCGTTAGAATTGGGTATTCTTCTTTATAAGAAAGTTGGTTTTTTGCATCTTCCGCAAGAGGTTTCCACATTTCTTTAAATGCGTTCAATTTTTCCGCATCTTCAAATACAGAATCAATAGCATATTTGTTTTGTAAATAAGGAATAAAAATATTTTCAACAATGGCTTCATCAAGGTTTTTACCACCTAAAAAGTTGTCACCTTCTGTATCAATTACTTTAATAATTCCATCTTCAACTTTAACTAATGCAGAATCAAAAGTTCCTCCACCAAAATCAAACACTAACCAATATCCGTTCTTATTAGAAGATTCTACACCATAAGCAATTGCAGCTGCATAAGGTTCTTGAACTAATTCCACATATTCCAAACCTGCTAATTCAGCTGCCTTTTTTGTTGCGTTGATTTGATTCATTTCAAATGCAGCTGGAATTGTAATAATCGCTGATTTTACATTTTCATCATCAACATATGATTTTAACGTTTTTAGCACTTCAGAAGACAATTCTTCAGAAGATAATTCAGAACCGCTGTCGGTTTTATACTTAATGGAATTGCCCATTGTTCTTTTGAATTCAATAAAAATATTGGATTTAAAAGCTAAGTCTGTGAATGCTTTCTTTTTGTCCTTAGGCAATTGGGCATATGCCTTATCCCCGACCATAAACCCTTTTTTTGTAACCATAACACACGAAGGCATAGTGTCCCTTTGTGTATCCGTTCTATACATTTTCGTTTTTCCGTTGTCATAAACTGCAATTGCTGAGTTTGTAGTTCCCAAGTCAATGCCGAAATCAATTTTTAATCTTGTCATTTTATTATGTTTTTATTCGTTAAATGCTACTGTTACTTTTGCGGCTTGAATCATTTTGCCTTCAAAATTTACTTGTGGTTTAATAATTCTTTTGATGATTTGTTTTCCTGATTCAACAGATTCATCAAATTCAAGTGTTGCTACCATATTCATTCCCGAATTATAATTCATTCCTATAAGTTGCGGAATTTCATAGCCATAGGCTTTTAGGTTGTCAAGAATAGATTCAGAATATTTTTTTAAGTGTTTATAACCTTTAATTTCTTTATCCATTACTTCAAGATTCATCAAAATTCTAGTAACTTCATCAGCTACTTTTAGCACCAAAGAATGGTCTTTTTCGCCACTTTCGGATTTATCTGTTTCAGTTTCTTTAATTTTTAGCTGTGAATTGATTATGTCTAACAATTGAGCATCTAGTTTTAGACTTTCTTCTTCTAAGGATTTTTTAGTGTTTCTGATTTGGCTTTCTACATCTGTTTGACTGGTTGCAATACGTTTACCTAGCAGCCAATAAACTAGACCGCCAAGGATTAGGGTAATCAATGTGCCTATTATCCAATATAATCGGTTTTTTTCAACGTCTTTATCAAGTTTTGAAATACTCTCTTTTGCATTTGTTTCAGATGTTTGGATTTTCGTTCCTAAGTCTTCAGCAATTGATGAAATATTCACGCTGTTGGTTTCAATTTTCTTTGAAAGACTATCATTTTGTAGTTTGAATTTTTCTGTTTGTTGCAATAAACCTTGTAATTGAGAACTCTGTGTTCCAATTTTCGTTTTTAGACTTTCAATTTCTTTGTTTTGTTTTTCAATATTTTTTTGAATCGCAGTTACATCGTTAACAATTGAGTTTTCATTCTGCGTTTGAGCAAAAAGAGTTGTTGTGCCAAACAGGGCAACTAAGAGTATTATTCTTTTCATTATTTTCTGATTGTTTTAATTAATAGATCTAAAGACGAACGAAGTAGTTCGTTAATTTTTGGTTTATTCTTCAATTTTTCGACTAAGTGTGGGGAGTATTTATAGTAAACTTTAATGAAATAACGACCCAAGTATGTTTTTCTCAAAAATTCATCTCTGAATTTTCTTAATTCCATAACTTGAGGATGGTCATAATCACCGTATGCCATTGTAGCTATATAACAGCCATCTGTTGCTGTACTGATAGTTTTGCCAACTTGTTTCGCTGTAGATTTTGCTTGAGCTGCTCTTACGTCTTTCCAATAGCATATGTGTTTTACTTGGTTTATTTGAATTGGGCCAAGTTTACCAATCAAGAAATCCACGAGGTTTTTATATTCGGTAATTTTGCTTTGATTTGGGCAACGCTGTATTGCTTCAACGTCACTCGTACTTATACCATTACTAACAACTTCAACAACTTTATCCCAATTTAAGCATTCAGCCTTCATTTTATCAACTTTAGAATAGTTGATTGTTTGATTATATGACATAGTTCTTGTCATCTGAGAAACTTGGGCGTTAATTTCACTTATAGCCTTTTCGTAAGCCATTTTAATGGAACCTAAAATTGCAATAGCTTGATTAACCTCTCGGTCTTTCATATTTTCAAGAGTTTCAAGACTATCTTTTGCTCGGTCTTTTACCATTTTACCAACAGCAATTGAATCAGCTAATTTATTCAATCGCATTGCGTTTTCTAAATAATTTTCTGTGCTATCATTTTCTTGGCTTTCATTAAAATAATCAATGCCACATTGCATAATTTCTTTAGCAAGGTTGTCTGCTATCAATTTGTATTTTAAGTCATTAACACCTAATAAAGATTTTAATTGTTCCAAATGCGACTTGCAGTCATTATATAATTGAGTTCCGAATTTATATGCTTCAATTTTAGATTTACTTCTTTTTTTCTTGGTACTTTCTAATGCAGATTCTATTTTGTGAGTAGGTTCTTCGGTGAACTTTTCTGCTAAATACTTTTGTGTTTTATCATTGCAATTATCAAATAGTTTGATTATATCGCTATTAGAAAATTTATCTTTTAATTGAATTAGCAAGACATTTACAAAAAATTCCAATTGTTTCTGATTGTCAATAATAAATGCTTCACCAGCAACAGTATGAACAAAGTTTGTAAAATAACTCGATTCTATGAGCTTAAATTTTGCTTCTATACCTTGTTTAATTTCAGTTTGTGTTTCTCCAAGTAATTTTAAAGTTCCTACATTATTAAAACAAGAAAAGTTTTTCGATGTTACCTCCTTATCTAAAGTTACCTTCTCCCATATTTCAATTGCTTTATGCTTGTCCCCATTAATTAGATAGGTTATTGCAGTTTCATCAAAGGAATTTGTTTTTAAAAACCAGAATAAAGAATTGTCAAGCATTTCTTTTGCTTGCTGTATTGCGGCAAATGCTTTTTCAATACTGTTATGGTCTTTTTCAATAGTATTCAAAAAGGGAAAGTCAAATTCAGATGATACTTGTTTGCCAACTTTAGCATATGCGGTAATCTTGCCTTTTCTACCCTGAATTTCTTTAGCCGTAGCATTTGAAAGTATGCCAACTATACGGTATGGATTTTCTTGAATTAGTTTCATTTACAACTTAGTTTATCTTATTTAATTGGTTCTTCGGTGCGTTGGCAAAAAATGGCTCTTTTGGTTTTGCGAAGGGTCGGCTTGTGTGTTGGGCAAAACCAAATGTGCCATTTGTGCGGCTGGCTAAAATTGTTTTAAAAAAATGTGCGGTGGGAAAAAATAAAAATACAGAAGCGTTGGCTTTTGGGTCGGCTGTCTGATGGTTCATTTGTCCCGTCACTTTATGTTTATTTCTGTCGTTCATTCTTGCTGTGTCGTCTTTTAGGCTTGCAGGTAACGTTTTGCGCGTTTGCGATGAGCGGGATTTAGAAGTTTGATTTTCATAATTGTTACACTTTAAAACTAACTCAAATTTTCCAATGAAGCAAATAGCCCGCTTAGCGCAACCGCGCTGTTAGCTGCTGGCAACATGCGGATTAAACAACTGTCAGACTATCGTCCTACGATACGTCTGGCGAGTTGGATGCAATACAGCCCAATAAAATAAACAATCTCAAGAAATGTATTTTGTCGTGTTGTTATTACGTCAATGTCCTTTAAAGTCAAACAGCGATTGATTGTCATAATTGTCCGCGACCGATGTTGCGTCATTGAAGTCTGATTGCCGTGACAAAAGCGTCCTGCGAAAATGTCCGTTTGTGTCAGCAAAAGGGTAGGAGCGTTACCGCGAAATCGTCTGTCCGGATGCGAAAATTTTGCGAGAAAATATTGTAAAAATAGAAGTCTGAAAAATCGTCAGAATTGCTTGCAGCTAACGTTTTGCGCGTTTGCGATGTGCGGGATTTAGAAATTGGATTTGCATAGTTGTAATAAATTAAAAGTAATTCAAATTTTTCAATGAACCAAACAGCCCGCATAGCGCAACCGCGCTGTTAGCTGCTGG
>CAYNMP010000046.1:0-9307 GCA_964398475.1 uncultured Chitinophagaceae bacterium
GAGAACCTGTGACCACTCTTCAATGATTATATTTTAAATAAAAAACGCCTTACATGAGTAAGGCGTTTAAGTTGTGGGAGCTACAGGGTTCGAACCTGTGACCCTCTGCTTGTAAGGCAGATGCTCTGAACCAGCTGAGCTAAGCTCCCTTGCGGAGTGCAAATGTAAAATTGGTTTTTTATTTTACAAATATTCTTCGGTTTTTTTTCGATTTAGCCGTTAACTTTTTTGTAATCCGCTAAAAACTGGGCTAATCCAATGTCGGTCAAAGGATGTTTAAATAGATTTTTAATAGAAGATAACGGGCAAGTTGCAATATCCGCTCCCGCTTCTGCACATTTCACGATATGTAAGCCTGAACGAATGGATGCTGCCAATACTTCTGTTTTGAAATTGTATGTTCTATAAATATGTACGATTTGCTCAATTAATTGCACTCCGTCCCAATTCGAATCGTCAATACGGCCAATAAATGGAGAAACCATGGTTGCTCCTGCTTTTGCTGCGAGAATGGCCTGTCCGGCTGAAAACACCAAAGTGCAGTTTGTTTTAATACCTTTCGATGAAAAATATTTAATCGCTTTTACGCCATCCACAGTCATTGGCACCTTCACCACAATGTTTTTGTGCAAAGCGGCAAACTTTTCGCCTTCTTTCACCATGCCGTCAAAATCAACCGAAATTACTTCGGCACTTACCGGTCCATCCACTAAATTGCAAATAGCCACATAGTGATCAATAATATTTTGCTCGCCACTAATCCCTTCTTTTGCCATTAACGTAGGATTGGTAGTCACTCCATCTAAAATACCTAAAGCTTCCGCTTCCTTAATTTCATTGAGGTTGGCAGTATCGATAAAAAATTTCATAACGTATTTTTTTTGGGTTAAATGCAAAGCAACACAACGTATGCTGTTCGGCATTCAAAAGTGGTAAAACAATAAGATATGCAAGGAAAATAAAATCAACAGGGTGTGAAGAAGACAAAAAAAGTGGGTAAGTTACTCATATCGCACCGCTACAACCTCGTACCTTTGCTGTGTTTCCACCCTGGAGGAGTAAGAGGGAGCTGGTCGTATAAGGCTTACCCAGCGCAAATGTAAAAACTTTATCGAAGCGCCAAAATCATTTTTCATTCTGTTCACAATCATTCGCACCAGAGCATAGCTATTGAGCCGAAATTATTTTGCTTATTTGCAGTACAAAGCAATGCTATCATGAAAAAAATCATCATCATCAACGGACCAAACTTGAATCTACTCGGCAAACGAGAAACTGATATTTATGGAGACATGTCGTTTACCGAGTTTTTTGAAGAGATGAAAGATATTTACAGCGATGATGTGCACTTGAGCTACTTTCAATCAAATGTAGAAGGAGAATTGATTGATAAAATTCAAGAAGTGGGTTTTAAATACGATGGCATTTTATTGAATGCAGGTGGTTACACACATACATCTGTAGCCATCCGCGATGCTATTGCGGCTATTAAAACACCTGTTATTGAAGTTCATATTTCCAACATCTATGCGCGTGAGGAATTTCGCCATCAATCGATGATATCAGGCGTTTGTAAAGGCATTATTGCAGGGTTTGGTTTAGATAGTTATGTGTTGGGATTGGATTCTTTGTTGAGTTAAAAATGCCCATCCACTAACTTCGCCACACCAAAGGCAGCAGCAGCAGCAGCTACACCAATTATCGTTACTTTTAATGCACCCCAAATTGGTGGTTGCCCGGTTACCTTGCTTTTAAAATAACCAAACACTAATAAACAGATTACTGTAAGTATGGAAGAACCTATCAATCCTTGCATAGGGCTACTGGCAAAAAAATAAGCCGTTAACGGAATAAATCCACCTACCACATACGACAAACCAATAGTCATAGCGCTGTTGCGGGCACGATTAGCATCTGGTTTATCAAGTCCGAGCTCATACTTCATCATAAAATCAACCCACTTATCTTTGTCTTTGCTGATTTCATCCACTATTACATTTTGTGTGGCTTCCGAGAAACCATAATCGGCAAAAATCTCTTTGATCTCATGCTTTTCCTTTTCAGGGAAAATATCTACTTCATAATACTCGCGTTTCAATTCAGAATCGTAGTGCTCGATTTCGGTTCTACCGGCTAAATACCCCCCTAATCCCATAGCAATAGAACCTGCTACAATCTCGGCAATACCGGCCGTTAAAATAATAGAATTCGAATCCACTGCACCACTCAAACCTGCTGCTAATGCAAAGGGTACGGTAAGTCCATCAGACATACCAATAACAATATCCTTAATTAAATCAGAGCTCTCGAAATGCTCTTCGTTGTGATGGTGGTGATGTGGTGAATTCATGAGCGAAAAGTAGATAAAATAATGCAATGAATACATCTTAAATCAAGAAACATTTCCCTGAAATCTTAATTCAAAACATCTTACATCCTAAATGCTTACAGGTCGTATTTTCGAAACAAACGTAAAGTTGCTTCCATATCCTTTGGCAATGCAGCTTCGAATGCAACTTCTTCTCCGGTGAACGGATGCACAAAGCCCAATGCTCCTGCGTGCAAAGACAATCGACCTAACACCGGTCGTTCATCATCATTCTGATTATATTTTTTCTTGATAGACGAAAGCATGAAGCCTTCACCTTTTCCATACAATGGATCAACTAACAATGGATGTCCTGCTGCAGCAAAGTGTACTCGAATTTGGTGCGTTCTGCCGGTTTTGATTTGTACTTGAACAAAGGCAGCATGTTTAAATTGATCAATAACTTCAAACGAAGTAAAAGCTTCTTTTCCCTTAGGGTGAATAATCATTTTCCCGTTTTTAGCCGGGTGATGCGCAATGGGGAAATCCATCTCCCCTATTCTACCCTCTAACCGACCGCTGATGAAAGCAAAGTACTTCTTTTCCACTTTCCGATTTTCGAACAAATCGTTCATGGCTTTGTGCGCTTCTGCTGTTTTCGCAAAACAAACGATTCCACTCGTATCGCGGTCGATACGGTGCACCGTAAACAACCCAATACCTAACTGCTTTTCCAGTACGCTTTTAAAATCCTTTTTCTCCGTATCGAAACGTTCAGGAATAACAGCTATCCCAGAAGGTTTGTTGGCAATCAGCATGTGTTCATCTTTCCATATCACTGCAGTCTTAACCTCTTTTGCTATCACAATCGTTTTGCTTTTGTAAAATAATCTATTCCATTTTTGCGAACATTAATCGACATTTCATCGCCATTAATCACGGCCGAGCCATCCACTTTTCCCGTATAGGAGCCTTGTGCATTTTGCTCGTAAAATTCAATTCTGTTCTTTGCAGATACGGTTCCGCGCAAACTAAAGGCTTGTCCGGCCACATTCGAAAATTTCGTCCAAACAAAATACGGATCATCAGAAACTTGAATCAAATGTGTAATGCTAGTTTCATCGGAACCATTGGTAGTACAATCCCATGAGCCAATGAATTTCGACTTCGATATGATTTGACAGGTATCCCCTTCAAAGCCAATCGGACAAAGTGTATCACAAAACTTTCCATCGTATTGCCCTTTGCATTCGCAAACATTTTTGGCATCGCACAAGCCCCCATTATGGCATTGATCGCATTTCTTTTTGCAACCGGCTACTGTAATGAGCAAAATCATCCATACAAAAACGACATATTTTTTCACACCCATCACGGATTTAAAATATATTAGAACTGTATTATGAAAACAGCTATTCATTTGTTTTTGTTCGTGTTTTTCTTTTTAGCGTTGAACCTTTCTGCGCAACAAAGTTATAATTGTACCTTAAGTGGCAAAGTTAGCGATAAAGATTCAAAAGTACCACTTCCGGGTGTAACTGTTATTGTGAGCGACAAAACTCATACTGATGCAGTAAGCACCGATGCCAATGGCGATTTTAAATTTTCAAACTTGAAACCGGGCCGGGTGAACATCAAATGTACTATGATTGGATTTGAAGAAGTAACCGTTTCCGAAGTACTCCTCACCACCGGAAAACAAACCATCATCAATATTTCCATTCAAGAAAAAGTAAACGAGATGAAGGAAGTAGTGATAAAATCTGATCGTTCGAAATACCGTGCTCGAAACGAATTTGCAGCTGTAAGTTCACAGTCGTTTTCAGTAGAAGAAACGAAGCGCTATGCCGCTACACTAAACGATCCGGCACGTATGGCCCAAAGTTTTGCAGGCGTTGTATCATCCAACGATGAAAGCAATCAAATTGTTGTGCGCGGGAACTCTCCTCGCGGTATGTTGTGGCGTTTAGAAGGTCTAGAAATGCCGAACCCAAATCACTTTGCCTCTTCTGAAGGTGCCACGGGTGGTGGTGTGAGTATGCTTAGTGCTAATATGTTGAGCAACACCGATTTTTATTCGGGGGCTTTCCCTGCTGAGTTTGGCAATGCACTTTCAGGTGTTTTTGATTTACATTTCCGAAAAGGGAATAGCAACAAACACGAATTTGCAGCACAGGTGGGCATTTTAGGATTGGAAGCTGCAGCGGAAGGGCCTTTTTCAAAAAAATACAAAGGCTCCTTTCTGATTAACTATCGTTACTCTACGTTGGATGTTTTGGGGAAATTGGGGATAACATTCGGACAAAGTCAGACGCCTAAATACCAAGATTTAGCCTTCAATATTAACTTACCGGCAGGTCGAAAAAGCGTTTTCTCCCTTTTTGGTTTAGGCGGTATGAGTTCGTTAGGGAATAAGGCTGTTCGTGATTCAACAAAATGGAAAGCGTCTACCGATAAGCAAGTGGAAGAACTCAAACAACGCATGGGCATGGTGGGTATCACCAACACCATTTATTTTGATGAAAAAAGTTCGCTATACACAGTTGTTTCTTTAAATGCATCTCAGAACAAATATTTCCTCGACACCTTGAACAACAGCTATTCCAATCAAAATTTAGCTACTGAATCCTTCACCTATATTACAGCAAGAGCAGCCACTACCTACAATCGGAAAATTGATGTAAAAAACACCATTCGAACGGGCGCTATTTTTTCCTATTTAAATTATGACTTACTGAATAAGGAAGCTGCAGCAGGTTTCAGCGATCCGCAAACGAAAGTGCAATCGAAGGGAGCTACCTATTTGTTACAAGGATACTATCAATGGAAACATCGATTAAACAATCAAGTAAATATTATTTCAGGTTTACATTTTACGTATTCGGTCATCAATAAGAAATTTTACATCGAACCAAGAGCCAGTATTGAATACCGTTTCAAAGAAAATCAAACGTTGGCATTAGGTGTTGGTTTGCATAATAGACTAGATGCGATTTCAACCTATACAACAGCTATAAACAGCTCAAATCCCTTCGAACGTAACAGAAATCACTATTTAGACATGTCGCGTTCCTTTCACTCGGTATTGGGATACAACATCAACTTACTGAAGAACTTTCGCGTTAAGGCTGAACTCTATTTTCAATATCTATTCAGTGTACCTGTTGGGTATGGTGCTAATGATTATTTATCGACCATCAACCAAAACGATGGATTTGTAAGCGTTCCATTGAAAAACACAGGTCGTGGGATGAACTATGGCTTAGAGCTTACATTCGAAAAGCTTTTTTCACAAAACTATTATTTTCTATTCACGGCATCCGTATTCGACTCTAAATATCGCACCGATAATGGGCGTTGGTTCAATACGGCTTACAACACACGTTATGTTTTCAATTTGCTGGGCGGAAAAGAATTTGTGATTGGGAAGAAAAAAATCAATCGCATTACTACCAATGCAAAAATTCTTTGGCGTGGTGGTCTGCGTCAATCTCCGGTTGATCTGGCAGCGAGTAAAGCAGCCGGCTATACAGTATTTGACCAAACCAATCCATTCTCGGAAAAACTACCCGATTATGTGCGTGTTGATTTAGGCTTAGGCTATCGAAAAAATCAAAAAAAATGGAATTGGCAAGTGGGGGTTGAAATCCAGAATGTAATTAACCGCTTGAATGTAGCAGCACGTATTTACAACCCGAAAACACAAGCTGTGGAATACAAAAAGAACATTGGTATTATACCTATACTTTTCTTTAAGGTAGAGTTCTAAAATAAAATAGCTTCTCCACAAACTGCGAAGAAGCTATTGAAAGACCGAATAATGTTCGATGCTGAAATTATCCTTTGAACAACGTCTGAAGTTTCATAGCTACACCCATGTCGCCTTTTACTTTAATTTTGCCACTCATAAAGGCCATCATCGGGTTCACAGAACCACTCATTAAGCCTTGCAAATCGTCCATAGACACGCTGATAGCACAGTCTACTTCTTTGTCATCAGTAGAAACAACATTTGTATCGCCTTTCCCATCAATCACAATTACGTTTCCACCAAAATCAAATTTTAGTGATTTGCCTAATGCAGGTGCTGTAGCCGCCAAACCCTGAACTTTTGATAAAATTGTTTCGAATGCCATTGTTTTGTTTTTATTGTTTTTAGTTAATTAGAAACGTGAAATACCCGTTCTGTATAGCAATAATAAAAAAATGTTTAGTAATTATAGCGAATTCAAAAATATTATTGAAGCAGCCGGATTTGCATTGTAAAAGAGAACTTCCAAATTTAGAGCTGCACATAAACTAGCGTATTGGCCAAACAAGTTCTTTTCCTAGTTTTACCCAAAAAACATATATGCGTAAACTTATCCTTTTTAGCCTTGCCGGATTATTCTTTTGTTCTTGCCAGTTCAATGAAAAACTGGTACTCAATGAAAACGGCTCAGGGAACTACACCTATTCATTCGATATTGATGCAGGGAGCATGTTAAAAGGGTTAGATACTTCGAAAGCCGAAAAAACAGAATCGATTGAAAAAGGCAAAGCCATTTCTTACACCGGAAAAACATATCAAACTTATGTGGATGAGAACTTTGCCAAAAGTGTTGTAAAAAGCAATAAAGAACTCTTCGAAAAATACGAAAAACTGATTGAAAACTACACAGTAAAAGTGAGCGAAGAAGGTGATGATAAATCTTCTACAAGTTTCAGTATAGATTTTAAACAACCCAGTGAAATTGTAGACGGAAACAAAATTTTCTTTTATCACATGATGCTAGAAGACGCCAAAAAAGGAAAGAGTACTTTTAAAGATAAAGTGGGGAAGCGCGACAATGTGGTGAATTACTTCAATTCAAAATTCGATTATAAAAACAACGTTTTTTCTCGAAACATAGAGTTTAAAGCAGAGGAGAAAGACAAAAAACAATCGGAAAAAGATAAGGAATTGATGGAATCTATGTCGAGTATGTTGAAGTACAAGACTACTTATGTATTTCCTAAGCGTATTAAGAAAGTGAATAACGAAAAAGCAACATTCAGTTTAGATGGCAAAACAATGAATATCGAATATGGATTTTTCGATATTATCGCAAATCCTGAAATATTGAAATGTATGGTAGAATTTGAATAAGACTATTATCCTCTGAATACCGATGCAGGCTCAATTTTAACGATTCTGCGAATGGCAGCAATAACGCCAATCATGGAGATGACCAATGTAACTACTGCAAAGGCAATATACATACTAATGCTGTAAGAAAACATAATGCCTGCTTTAGCAATGCCGAGTTTGAAGCCATACATCAGCAGTACGCCAATAATGTATCCAACCAAAGCAAAGATAAGCGCTTGGGTAAGAATCAGATTTCGGACATAGGCATTCGTAGCGCCAATCGCCTTAAGTGTAGCATAATCTTTCAAACGATCGGTAGCCGCTGAATAAAGCGTTAAACCAATAATGATGCTTCCGGCTATAATAGCAAAGATGATGAGCGTTCCCACAGAAGTCGCAATTCCGCTCGATCCCAAAATTGTGCTTACTGTTGCGGAGGAAAAATCTTGCTTCGTCCACGATTTTACCCCAAACATATTTTGGTCAATCATGGTAGTAATTTGTTTCAAATCTGCACCGGGCTTCACTTTCACCAACAATGCACTTACTTTATCGCGCGGAAATTTGCTGTAATAACGCGCACGATCAATGGTAGTGAATACGAACGAAGCCCCAAAACCTCTGGCACCATTGGTTTGCAAGGTAACTTTAGCGCGTTTACCGCCAATTTCAAATTGCGACCCCAATTGTGCTCCACCCAATAATTTTTTATCAAAGGCATCTGTTGTAACCGCATCGTCAAACAGTAAATTCTCTACTGTACCTCCGCTTATTTTCCATGGACCGCCTACAAAAGCTGGTGCCTGCGAGCCTACTAAAGAAATTCCACCTGATTTTCCATCTGAAAATTTTGCCGAAGCGCCTGCTATGACCAACGGATAAACATGGTCGATACCCGGCAATGCTTCAATCTGTCGTTGATAGCGCGCATCAATTTGACCCAATGCAGATACGTTCGTTGTTTTATTATCAACTACCCAGATATCCGTTTGAACATTATCTACCAAACTCGACATCATTCCCGTAAGAAAAATAAAAATCCCTGTTTGCTGCCCAATCAGAAATATAGAAATGACCACCCCAAAGAGCGCTCCGATACTCTTTGGCTTGTCGTACATAATAAAACGAATGGCGGTCTTAAACATGTCTTCTTCTGCTTATTTTGTTGGTTGTAAATCAATCACTACCTCTACTCGAGAGTTTATCAGCAAATCGGGTTTGCCTCCTAATCGCACACGGACTTCACGCACTCTGCGATCTTCCATGTTGCCACTATCATCGCTAAACAACGATTTCTTCTTCAAGTAAGAACCTAAAAAAACAACTTCGCCTTCTGCTAAATTATCGTCCATGCCCTGCGTTCGAATGATTGCTTTTTGTCCTAGTTTCAATTTATTCACCCACATTTCATCCACTTCACACAAAACCGTTAAAGGAGAATTGGGTGCAAATTCAAACAAAGGCTTTTCTGTTGTACCTGCTCCCCCTTCCGTTAAATCCATCGTAAGAATAACCCCATCTGCAGGCGCTTTCACCTTTCTGCGTTCGATATCAACAGATGCTACTTTCGTATCGGCACTCATTTCATTCATCTTGCTTTGTGCACTTCGCAATGCAGCCTGCAAGCGCTCTATGTCTTTTAAAGATTGTAGATATGACGCTTTTGCATTATCAGCATTTTGACCGGTTTCCGCTCCTTCTGCAAATGTTTTTTGAATGCGATCGTTTTGTACACGAAGGTTATCCGCTTTTATAGTAGCCGAGTTTATTTGTGCCTGTATATTCTGAATTTCGGCTTGTTGAGCAGCAATTTTAGAAGTTGTTTGTTGGAGTTTTGCATCTTCAAAATCATGTGCGAACTCTACTAACAATTCGCCTTTCCTTACTGT
>CAYNMP010000047.1:0-8407 GCA_964398475.1 uncultured Chitinophagaceae bacterium
GCTATGCCAATGAGGATAAACAAGCCAATAAACATAAAGAGAAAAAGACCAACAACAGTGGCCAACACATACTTAATAAATTTCCACATAAACTGATTTTATGCACAATTATACCAAATCGGATTCATTTCTCGAACGGAATGAAAATCAATGCTTCATTTTTGCATCATTTTAGAAACAGCCCATTATATTTGGCGAAATGGAAAAGGTTTTTCTCTTATTGGGAACAAATTTGGGCGATAGAGCTACGAATCTGAGCAGTGCGCGAAACATGATTGCATTTCGAGCCGGTCAAATTATGGCCACATCGGCTATATACGAAACGGCCCCATGGGGGAAAACAGACCAGCCGGGCTTTCTCAACCAATGCATTGAAATTTTGACCATGCATGCTCCGGAAGAATTGTTGCGCATACTTCAAAAAATTGAGAAAGAAATTGGACGGAAAACCTCTGAAAAATGGGGCCCTAGACTTATTGATATTGATATTCTTTTCTATGACGATAGAAACATAACATTGGAACAACTTACCATTCCACATCCCTATTTACATCAGCGAAGATTTACCTTGCTTCCGCTCGCTGAAATAGCAGCTGAATTTAAACATCCGGTATTGAATAAAACAGTGAAACAACTTCTAAAAGCCTGCGATGACAATTCGGATGTGCAACGCTACGAATAGCGAAATTTACTCCAATCCTTTCGGAGCAATTCGGACAACCAACCCGTCCATTTCATTAGAAAGGTGTATCTGACAGCCCAATCGGCTATTCGGTTTCACAAAAAATGCTTGATCGAGCATATCTAATTCGGCATCGCCTTGTTCGTGAAGCTGGTGATCGCTCTCCACATATACTTGGCACGAAGCACACAATGCCATTCCGCCACAAGTCCCTTCAACCCCCAATTCATAAGCTTTACAGGCTTCCATCAACGTCATGCCTATATCCGTGGGTACAGTAATATCGTGCTCCACTCCTTCTCTGTCGAATACCTTAATCTGTATATCTACCTTATCCATCTTCAATTAATTTTCAAAACAATGTGAATTGATTTGAATGCAAACATAAAACTAATATTTTCGCCAGATGCAATTTGTTCATCCTTCTTTTTTGTGGGCTTTAGGGTTACTTGCCATTCCTATTATTATTCACCTGTTTAAGTTCAGACGATTTAAAACAGTGTATTTTAGTAATGTAGCGTTTCTCAAACATATTCAGCAGGAATCGACCAACCGAAACAAGTTAAAGCATCTATTAGTGTTGGCTTCAAGACTTTTAGCCATGCTGTTTTTAATTCTGGCTTTTGCTCAACCTTACATTCCGGCTAAGAACAAAGAAGCCAATAGTGGTAAAAAGTATGTGAGTTTGTATGTCGACAATTCCTTTTCCATGAAAGCTATGGGCGACAAACAATCGTTATTGGATGAAGCGAAGTTATCCGCTAAATCCATTGCCGGAAGTTATGCGAACGATGATTTGTTTCAATTGCTAACGAACGACTTCAGTGGAAAGCAACAACGATTAGTGAACAAAGAAGAGTTAATGTTGATGCTGGATGAAGTAGAGATTTCGCCTGCTTCACGGAATTGGAATGAAATTTTGAAACGCCAAAAAGATATATTGAGTCGCGATAATTCACCCAACCAAATTGCTTACCTGATTTCAGATTTTCAACAAAACATGGGTGGCATTACCCCAGATTCGTTGGTGAAGTATAACTTGATTCCGTTAGCAGCAAAATCGCAGGCAAACTTATATATCGATAGCTGTTTTTTCTACGAACCCGTTCAACTCCTCAATCAAAAAAACAAGTTGATTGTCCGTGTGAAAAACGCTGGTGAAGAGGATGCAGAGAATATTCGTTTATCGCTATCTATTAATGGACAGTCAAAAGCCTTATCGAACCCAACAGTAAAAGCAGGAGATAAAGTATACGACACCATTCCATTCACCATTTCGCAAATCGGATGGAACAAAACTGAAGTAAAATTGGAAGACTTCCCGATTACCTTTGACGACAGTTATTTCATGGCATTTAATGTGTTGGAAAAACTTAATGTGCTTCAAATTAAAGAACCGGGCACAGGGAATTTTGTAGATGCGGTGTTTAACGGTCAATCCGAATTTAATTTTACCACACTCAATGCAGGTAACATCAATTATTCGGCTTTAGGCAAACAGCATTTAATTGTATTGTCGAATCTGAAAGACATGAGTACGGGCCTTTCCGAAGAATTAAAAAAATACGTGAATCAAGGTGGTTCACTATTGATTTTTCCGAATGAAAACGCAACTATCTCTTCTTATAATCAATTTCTAAACAGCAATCAAATTGGACGTTTTGAAGCGTTGCAATCCGACAACACAGAGGTGGAAAGCATCAACTTAAATCATAAATTGGTAAAAGATTTGTTCGATAAGGTACCACAGAATATCAGTTTGCCTTCGGTGAAAAAATATTACCGCTTTGTTGCCGGTGCTGCCCACCCTACCGAAGATATTATTCGATTGAAAAACAAAGAAATGCTCTTGTTGAGTGAAGTAGTTGAGCAAGGACATATTTACATTTGTACTGCACCACTCGACAATAAAGTGAATGAATTTGTAGTGCATTCTACCTTTGCGCCATTGCTTTATAAAATGGCGATTTCCGGTGCGGCCGATCAAACTCAGGCACATATTATTGGCAGCAAAGAGCCCATTATATTAGAAACATCTACCGACAAAAAAGAATCGGTGTTGAAAATCAAAGGCGAAAAAACAGAATTCATTCCGGAGCAAAGTAACATCGGTTCAAAGGTGTTGCTCAACCCGAAAGACAATATAAAAACAGCCGGATTTTATAGCGTTAAAGCCGATGAGGGGGATGAAAAATTTATTGCATTAAACTATAATCGCGCTGAATCGAATATGCAATTTGAAGATTTGGATGCACTAAAAACAAATCACCCTTCACTAAATGTTATATCAGCTAGTGGTCACGAGGCAGCCGTTTTGTCGAAAGAAATAGGCAGAGGCACTTCGCTTTGGAAATTAGCATTGCTTTTCTGCTTAGTATTCTTAGCTGTAGAAATTGGGTTGTTGGTATTCTGGAAGAAGTAATTTGCTAATTTTCAGTATATTGCAACTAAATTATTATTAAAAAAACATACATCATGAAAAAAATCTTCTTGCCAATTGTAGCCCTTTTTATTGCTACTTCGTGCAACCAAACACCAAAAACGGAAGTAACTAATGCCGGTGAAACGCAAACTGCTACAACAGCTACCGGAACAACATTTACAGCCGACAAATCGACTAGCAAAGTGAGTTTTGAAGGTGCAAAACCTGTAGGTACACACACCGGAGATTTTAGCTTAACAGAAGGTAGTTTTTCTGTGGCTGAAGGCAAAATAAGTGCCGGTAAGTTTGTATTTGATATCAATTCAATGTTGATTACCGATAAGAATCAAACCATGAGCGAGAAATTGAAAAAGCATTTATTGTCTCCTGATTTTTTTGATGCCGAAAAATTTGGCACTGCAACATTTGAAATTACAGGCTCGGAAGTTTTAACAGGAGATAGTTTGAACAGCCATAAAATCAGCGGTAACTTAACCTTGAAAGACAGCACAAGAAACGTAAGCTTCCCTGCTAAAATAACTGTAGCTGATAGTACAGCTTCTGCCACTGCATCATTTACTATCGATAGAACGCAATGGGGTTTGTTCTATGGAAACGACAAATCGTTGGGCGATAAATTCATCTATCCTGAAGTGAAAATTGCGTTGAGCATTCAAGGCAAGAAATAACCTTGTGTTAGTAAAAAATGAAAATTTAGCAATGCTTAATATAGATAGGTTTGTTTTGTAACTCGTTTCGAGTTACAAAAAATGTACCCTCGCTATGAAATCATAAAGCAAAAACATTGCTTTCATATAAACGGCTGAATCGTATGATTCGGCCGTTCATATTTTACTGCAGTTATAACAAATTCACAATCGACTTCAATGTGATTAAATACTGTCAGAAACGTTCCTCAAACGAACCTCTACGTTCATCAATTCTATACCAATAAAATAAAAGGTTACACTTATGTTTGCCGAAGTAATTGACCAATTCATTACATACTTCGACAAATTATTGGGTTTGAAAAGATGTAATGCGTTTCCGATAATATTCAACAAAGCCCCCTCTATGAATGCGCGATAACAACCTGATTGTTTTCGTTAAAACGGCCGAATCGTAAGATTCAGCCGTTTTTATTTTATGTCTACAATGAATTTGTATTGAACATAACGTCAGCTTTTTAGTTCGAAGTAAAAAGCGAATTGGCTTATTCCCTATTTTATTTATATTTGTGCAACTTTCCAACAATGCAAAAGCGAGTTTTAATTGACAGTGCTCAGTTTCTTCTTATCATCGACCGCCTTTGCCATCAATTAATTGAACATCACAAAAACTTCGAAAACTCGGTAATCATTGGCGTTCAGCCCCGTGGCATTATGCTGTCTAACCGAATTGCTGAACGATTGCGTGAAATTGCACCCAAGTTGAACATATTACATGGTAAATTGGATATCACGTTCTATAGAGATGATTTTCGAATGAAGGGCAAACCCATGACGGCTAATGAAACAGATATTCCATTTTCATTGGACGATAAACAGGTGATTTTAATTGATGATGTGTTGTACACCGGACGAACCATTCGCTCGGCATTAGATGCGATGCTCGATTTTGGCAGACCAAAGGATGTGGAGTTATTGGTGCTAGTAGATAGACGATTGCATCGCCATTTGCCCATTGAAGCGAACTATGTTGGAAAAGTTATCGATTCTATTACCACCGAAAAGGTGAAAGTGAATTGGAAAGAAACAGACGGGAAGGATAAAATTTGGATAGTAAACGAATAAACAATAAAACGAATGAGCGGACTTAGTCAACGACATCTGATTGCCATCAAGGATCTCGAAAAATCTGACATTCAATTAATTTTCGACACGGCAAAAAACTTCAAAGAAGTCCTCCAACGTCCGATTAAGAAAGTCCCTTCCCTACGCGATATTACTATAGCTAACTTATTCTTCGAAGATTCTACTCGAACACGTATATCCTTCGAATTAGCAGAAAAAAGACTATCAGCTGATACCATCAACTTTTCGGCTTCCGGTTCTTCAGTAAAAAAAGGAGAAACACTTTTGGATACAGTAAACAACATCTTAGCCATGAAAGTGGATATGGTGGTGATGCGTCACTCTTCAAGCGGTGCGCCACAGTTCTTATCGAAACACATTCCCGCACAAATCATCAATGCAGGCGATGGCACACACGAGCATCCTACACAAGGTTTACTGGATGGCTACTCGGTGCTAGAACAATTTGGCTCGCTCAAAGGCTTGAATTACTTGATTATTGGCGATATCAAACACTCGCGTGTGGCAGGTTCCGATATTCCGTTGATGTTGAAAATGGGCGCTAAAGTAAAAGTATGCGGCCCGCCAACCTTAATCCCGAAATACATTGAGGAATTGGGCGTTTCCTACGAGCCGAACTTGAAAAAAGCCCTAGAATGGTGCGATGTAGCCAATGTGCTTCGTATTCAATTGGAAAGAATGGACACTAAGTTTATTCCATCGCTCCGCGAATATTCTTTGTACTACGGTGTTAACAGAGCCCTATTAGATTCTATTAACAAAAACATCACCATTATGCACCCGGGCCCTATCAATCGTGGGGTGGAATTAGATTCAGATGTGGCCGATTCAAAACAATCGCTTATCTTGCAACAAGTTGAAAACGGAGTAGCAATTCGAATGGCGGTATTATATTTATTGGCCGGACGAGTGTAATTCGTTTTCGTTACTACTTCATCAGACGAAAGTCTTTAAACCTTTATTATAATGATTACAAAGCAACAAATTGCGCGAGCTATCTCGTTTGAACAATATATGAAACAAACCGAGCAAATTGCCCATGGAGAAAGCCACGAGCAATTGTATAAGGATGAAAAAATGCTCCGCTATACCCAAGATAATTTAGAGCGCATGAACCGCATCAAGCGCGACATTACCATTGATTCGAAGTTGTACAACGAAGTGCAACAAATGACTACTCCGCAAACCTGGGTATGTATTACCGAACCTTGGTGTGGCGATGCTTCGCAGATTGTACCCGTGTTATATCTCATCAGTTTATGCAACCCGCTCATCGATTTTAAAATTATTCTTCGCGATGAAAACTTGGAAATCATGGATGCCTATTTAACCAATGGAGGACGTTCCATTCCGAAATTGATTATGCAAGAAACCGAAACCGGAAATGAATTAGGTGTTTGGGGTCCTCGTCCTGCTATTTTACAAGACATTGTAGTAGCACAAAAAGATGATACTACAACTTCTTTTGGCGATAAAGTGCGCATGATTCACTCATGGTATGGCGAAAATAAAACCGTGGCCATACAAGATGAGTTTTTAACGATGTTTAAAACTTGGAAAGCGAACACTACGCAAAACAACTGAGAAAACTATTTTTACGGCTCATATACAAACAGCATGGCAAAACAATCGGAAATACGTTTCAAAATTGCATTGAACGACAACAATGTTCCTCAAGATATTAAGTGGTTAGCTACCGATACCCAAACCGAAGAATTACGCGATTGTAAATCGATTATGATTTCGATTTGGGATGCCCTTCAAAAAGAAACCTTGAAAATTGATTTGTGGACCACCGAAATGACGGTAGATGAAATGCATTCTCATTTCTTTCAAACGCTTTTATCGATGGCCGATTCATACCAAAAGGCCACTAAAAATCCGTATGTAAAAGAGGATATGAAACTCTTTGCAGAAACCTTGGCTAAGAAAACGGCTGAGTGGGAAAGCACGAAGGGGTAATTATTTATAGCATTCCATTTTTTTGAGTTAAATTTGTTTTGAATTTTATTTAAAACCCTTTAACCCTCAAATTATGAAAAGCAAATGTATTGCTGCACTATTACTATTGGCATCACTTGGTAGTTTCGCACAAGAAAAAAAACCTCAACCCTACTCGTTTGGCATTGGCTACGGATTAACTTTTTTGAGTGGAGGGAATTATTATCCAAATCAAAACCTTAATCTATCTGTTTGGTTTCCGAAAAACATTGAAGTTACCTTCCCATTGACTTTTAGTTACAACGCTAGTAAGGCCAGTCAATTTGATAGCACTTATACATACACCAATTCAGGCTATCGTTATATTGATCGAACGATGTCTTCCCAAAATAAAAATTTTGTATTTTCTATTTCACCTGGACTTCTATATCATTTTCCGATAAAGAGTAACTTAGATGTATATGCTGGATTTAGTGTTCCAATTTCTATAAATACAGATTTAGCTTACGCTACCGCTGATGAAATAAAAAGTGTTGATTATTTAAGTAAACGCACTGTGTCCATAAAATATAAGCCAACAGTTACAGCTTCAGGTCAACTTATTTTTGGTTGTAACTATTTTTTCTATAAGAATCTTTCCCTTGGAGCTAAAGCTTCAATTGCTTTAAACTTCAATAAATCAGCAAATACACTTTACACAAAAACCACAACGATTGAAAACTCAGGAAGTGATAACCCTGTTCAGAATTATAGTTCAATTACAGAAACTGCAAATCCTAGATATACAAATAGTTCTCAAAGTATTGGTTTTAATGGAGGTGGCGGATTTTATCTGAATTACTATTTCGGAATGAAATCAAGCAAAAAGGAGCCTACAGTTAACTAATTTACTGTTTACATTAAATATTCAATTTGCCTACTGCAATTTTCAGGCAGAAGATTTTATCTTCACGCTCTTTAAATTTAAGCAATGGCAAAGGAAATTACAGCAAGAGACGTTGATTACTCGCAATGGTACAACGATCTGGTATTGAAAGGCGGATTGGCCGATTATTCAAGTGTGAGAGGGTGTATGGTGATTAAACCCTATGGCTACGGACTATGGGAGAACATGCGCGATGCGTTGGATAAAGCTTTCAAAGAAACCGGTCACGTTAACGCTTATTTCCCGTTGTTTATTCCGAAAAGCTTTTTGAGCAAAGAAGCAGCACACGTGGAAGGCTTTGCGAAAGAATGTGCTGTTGTTACGCACTACCGTTTGATGAACGACCCAAACGGAGGGGGTGTAATTGTTGACCCTTCCGCCAAATTGGAGGAAGAGTTGATTGTTCGTCCTACTTCTGAAACTATCATTTGGAATTCTTATAAAAACTGGATTCAATCGTATCGCGATTTACCCTTGTTGATTAATCAATGGGCGAATGTGGTGCGCTGGGAAATGCGTACGCGTTTGTTTTTGCGTACAGCCGAATTCCTTTGGCAAGAAGGCCACACGGCCCACGCCACTGCTGAAGAAGCGATTGTAGAAACAGAAAAAATGCTCCACGT
>CAYNMP010000048.1:0-7973 GCA_964398475.1 uncultured Chitinophagaceae bacterium
AAATTTGAACTTTGGTACTTTTTAATCCCCACCTTCGCCAAGCCCAAAAACGTTATGCGGCAGCTTAAGAAACGACATCGTGACAATTAAAATTTGAGAATATGAAAAATAAGATGACACATTTTGCAGTTCACATTGACGACATTGAACGAGCAAAAAAATTCTATGACGGAGTTTTTGATTGGGGGTTCCAATCATACGGACAAGGCGATTTTTTGCAAATCAAAGCTGACAAGTCCGAGAATGGAGAATTAATTGGAGCATTACAGTCAAGAAAATATTCGCCAATTCCTGACAAAGTTATTGGTTTGGAATGCTCAATTAGTGTTGAGAACATTGACGAAATCATTGAGAAGGTAAAAAGCAATGGCGGACAAGTCGTAATGCCAAAGACAGCCATTCCTTATGTTGGTTACATTGCCAAGTTTTTAGACACAGAAGATAACTTGATTTGTGGAATGCAATATGACAATTCAGCGAGATGAAAACATCACGACCAATACATCCAGACTTTCAATTCTTGTTAAATTATAAAGACCAGGAAGTTATTGAACTTTTTAGTGATTTACGTCAATACATTTTAGACTTGTATCCAGACAGTAATGAGCTAATTTATCATACACACGCCTTGACAGCAGTTTTTTCAATATCAGAAAAGCTATCTGACGCATTTTGTATGTTGCCTATTTACACTAATCATTTAAACTTAGGTTTTAATAAAGGGACACTTTTGAAAGACCCAAATAAACTGTTGACAGGAACAGGGAATTTAATAAGGCACATTGACGTAATAAAAACAAGCGATTACAGAAACCCCAATGTAAAAGCATTGATACAAGAAGCCATTGACTTTGCAATTAAGGATATGGACAAACCGACTAAATCCATTGGACAAACAATATCAAAAATCAAGAAAAAATAGAAAGCCGACCGCATAACACGGGTTTGGCAAAAGTGGCGGTTCAGTGCTCCGCAGACACATTTGTGGTTAATCAAAGTTTGGTTCTCCGCATCAACATTTGTGGTGAAAATCGCCACCTTCGCCAAGCCGCAAACCGTTATAGCCAATGCCCAAAGACGACAGACAGACAATGAAATTTGAGTTGACAGATTTACGAAAACAAATTACTGACATTGAAATCATCAATGACCTTAGGACTGTTGCGAATTATTTGGGCAAGAAATCTCTTAAAATGCGAGAATATTGCAAGGACAATGGCTCAAAATACAATTATCAGACAGCAAAGAAAAGATTTGGCAGTTGGGAAAAAGTTTTACAGAAAGCTGGACTTGAAACCGAAAAAAGTATCCATGGAATAGAATATGGAGAAACCTCATTAAAAACAGAATTACTAATTGATGATTTGATTAGTGTTTCGAAAAAACTAAATAATCCCAAATTCACTATTGCGGAATACGATGAGTACGGAAAATATGGAAGTGCAACTATTCAAAAACGCTTTAGAGGATGGAATAACGCAAAACGGAAAGCTAATCTTGAAATAGGAAGAAACTACAACACTCCGATAGAAGATTATTTACAAAATATTCTCGACTTGTGGACACACTATGGCAGACAACCAAAGTATGCAGAAGTCGTGAAACCTCTTTCAAAATACAACATCAGTTCTTACGAAAACAAATTTGGTTCTTGGCGATTAGCTTTAGAGCAATTTATTGAATATGTTAATTCCGACAAAGAAAATATCAATGACGACACGGCATCGCAAATCATTGAACTTAACGAAACAAAAATCTCCGAAATAAAAGAGAGCAAAAATGAGGCAATAATTAAACGAACACCAAGAGGAATAAATTTACGACTTCGATTTGCTGTTCTTAAAAGGGACAACTTTTCCTGTAAAAAGTGCGGACGTGCTCCTGCAAAAGACCCAAGTATTATATTGCATGTTGACCACATAACCCCATGGAGTAAGGGCGGTGAGACAGTTATTGGAAATCTTGAAGCACTTTGCGAACAATGTAATTTAGGAAAAAGCAATGTATTGTAAAGCAACTACGGACGAAGATGGCACTTGCTATAACAGCACCTACCCAAAAGGCGGGGGTTCGTATTCCAAAGACAGTTTTGTGGTTAATCAAACATTCGTTTTTCAAATCAAGTTTTGTGGTAAAAGTCCCGCCCTTCGGGTAGCTGCAAAACGTTATAAGCAAGCCTAAAAGACGACAGTGCAACCATCAAACGGACGCTAAAACAGCCAAACTTTCGACTTCCAATATGCCTTTCGGACGACAAACATTCGCTTGACAATTTCGCTATAACTCAACATCAATCCAAGCAAAAGATGACCATAAGAAACAAATTATAGTATTTTAACAAATAATAGTGGACAATCATATCCACTATTAAAATAATTGCTTATCTTTGCCTCATAAAATGACAACAGATGTTTTCAAAAGCTTGTGAATATGGAATTAGGGCATCAATTTACATTGCTCAACAATCACTACTAGACAGAAAAGTGAGTTTGAAAGAAATTTCTGAGGCAATTGAATCGCCAACTGCTTACACTTCAAAGATTTTGCAAAAACTATCTCGGAATATTATCATTAATGCTGATAAGGGTCCAACAGGTGGTTTTTCTATGGATAGCGTGAAATTAGAAAAAGTTAGCCTAAGCTCTATTGTATTCGCAATTGACGGAGAAAACATTTATAACAGTTGTGGATTAGGATTGAAAAAATGCAATGAAAAAATGCCTTGTCCTGTACACAATCAATTTAAAGTGATACGTGAGGAATTAAAAAAAATGAGTGATACAACTACTATTAAATCATTAGCAATCGACTTTGAAAATGGATTAACTTTTTTGAAACGATAACGGAAATGAATACAAGAAAAAACATAGATATGAAATCAAATAATAATCCGAAAATGATACGTCTTGAATTAGGAAATACATTCAAGGTATTGCAAGTTAATGGAAGTGCTGGGATGAATATGCCTGAGCATATTAGCACAAAAGAAGCCGTAATCATTGTTCAAAAAGGTACAGCAATACTAAAAATGAAAGGAATTGAAAATGTATTAAAGCTAAACGCATCTTTAATTATACCAGCCGGAGAAAAACATATGTTACAAATAACTAAAGATTTTCAGGCGGTTGTAATCATGGAAAATGATTCGGAAATTAAATTTATAAACAATTAAAAAATAATAAAATGAAAGAAAATCAAATTATTGGAGAGTTGGTAGCAAGAGACTACCGCACCGCATCAGTATTTAAAAAATACAGTATCGACTTTTGTTGTCAAGGCAACAGAACTATTGAAGAGGCATGTGAGAAGAAAAATATTGATACAAAGAAAGTATTAGAAGATTTAGTTGCTATGATGGAGGCAAAAAGTGAGTCCACGACCGATTATCAATCGTGGCCGCTTGATTTATTAGCAGATTATATTGAAAAGAAACACCACAGATACGTTCAAGAGAAAACATTAGAAATACAGCCTTATTTAGATAAAATATGTAAAGTTCATGGAGAACGCCATCCCGAACTACTCGAAATAAAAGAAGAATTCAATGCCAGTGCTGGTGAGCTTGCTGCACACATGAAAAAGGAAGAATTGATTTTGTTCCCTTTTATACGAAAAATGACAAAAGCAAAACTGGAAAATACTAAAGTAGATGCGGCACATTTCGGGACAGTTAAAAACCCTATACAGATGATGATGAATGAACATACTGTGGAGGGGAATCGCTTCAGGAAGATTGAAGAATTAAGCAATAATTATACGCCACCTTTAGATGCCTGCAATACCTATCGTGTTTCGTTCGCTTTACTTAAAGAATTTGAGCAAGATTTACACTTGCATATCCATTTGGAAAATAATATTCTTTTTCCAAGAGCCATTGAAATAGAAAAAGAATTAATACAAAACCTGAATGCATAATTACGAAACAGTAAGCGAAGCAATAAATGACCTAATTAAACGAGGTTATACTCATGACTTCAATATTCATTTGGATGGAGAGTGTTTAGTTTGCAATAATACCACGACTCAACTTTCTCCTGATGATTTTGAAATTGATGAAACCTATCGATTTGAAGGAAATACTGACCCAGGAGATGAAATGATTCTATTCGCAATTTCCTCCAAAAAGCATAAAATAAAAGGCACTTTATTAAATGCGTATGGTTTGTATTCAGACTCTGTCACTACCAAAATTGTCGAAAAATTAGAAAATCATATCACAACTATGAAACCATTAAAAAGAGCAGAATATCTTAAAGCATTGAGCAGAGAACACCATCACGGTTTATTACTCTGCTGGAAAATTAAAACTGGTTTTTCAAAAGGGGTTTCAATTACAAGAATGAAATTATACCTTGATTGGTTTTTTAAAAATCATTTACAGCCACATTTTGAAATGGAAGAAAAATATATTTTCCCAATACTGGGTAATGAAAATATTCTTATCAAACAAGCTATCGAAGAACACAAATTAATTACAGGTTTATTTTGCAATACTTCTCAAATTGAAATTTCTATAAAGCAAATACAAGTTGATTTAGAAAAACATATCCGTTTTGAAGAGCGAGTACTTTTTAATGAAATTCAAAAGGTGGCTTCACCAGATAATATGGAAGTAACCCAAAAACTTCATTCAAGTGAAAAATTTATTGAGAACACAACAGATGTATTTTGGGAATAATCATGAAAAAGAAGATAATTGTTATTGGAGGCGGATTTGCGGGTATTCAGTTTATAAAAAAAATTGACGACACACTTTTTGATGTTTTACTTATTGATAAAATCAACCATCACCAATTTCAACCGTTATTTTATCAGGTAGCCACTTCGCAATTAGAACCAGCAAGCATTTCATTTCCACTTCGAAACATATTTAAATCTAAGAAAAACCTTCAAATCCGTTTGACAGAAGTTCTCTCCATTGATTCGGTTAATAATAAAATAGAAACTACTATAGGAGAATTTTTCTATGATTACCTTGTAATAGCTATTGGCTGCACAACAAATTTCTTTGGAAATGATGAAATAAGAAGCCATGCTTTTACATTAAAAACCACTTATGATGCAATAAATATTCGAAATCATATACTCCAAACATTTGAGGATATTATTTCAGCCGAAACAAGCGATAGAGAAGGTTTGTTAAATTTAACAATTGTGGGTGCTGGACCTACTGGTGTTGAGTTGGCGGGAGCATTTGCCGAAATAAAAAACAATATTCTGCCAAAAGATTATCCTGATATCGATTTCACTCACTTCAAAATTAGTCTAATTGAAGGAAGCAAAGATACATTGAATAGTATGAGTATTTCAGCCAAAAGAACTTCAAAAAAATACCTTCAAAAAATGGGGGTAAATATTATAACCGAGACTTTTGTAAAAAGATATGATGGAAATCTTCTTGAGCTTAGCAATGGAAATATAATAAAATCAAAAACGGTTATTTGGGCAGCAGGTGTTATAGGTAACACAATTAAAGGTTTACCTAACAACATTCAAGCAGTTGGCAATAGAATAGAAGTAAATCGAACTAACTTGGTTGAAGGGACAAAAAATATATTTGCAATCGGTGACATTGCATTAATGAAAACACCTAAGTATCAAAAAGGGCATCCACAATTAGCAAATGTAGCAATCAACCAAGCTAAAAATTTAGCGTTTAATTTAAATAAAGCTAAGACTAATGAATTTGAATATAAAGACTTGGGATCAATGGCAACAATAGGACGGAACAAGGCAGTGGTTGACCTTCCACATTTTAAGTTTAAGGGTTATTTTGCTTGGTTAGTTTGGATGTTTCTCCATCTAATGCTGATACTCAGTGTTAGAAATAAACTTATTATATTTATTAACTGGGTATGGGCTTATTTAACTAAAGACACATCATTAAGACTAATCTTGAAACAAACAAAAATTAAAATGGATTGACGAATTAGACACATTAACCCATGATAGTCAATTGGCCTGCTTATAACACGGGTTTGGCAAAAGTGGCGGTTCAATTCTCCGCAGACACATTTGTGGTTAATCAAAGATTGGTTCTCCGCATCAACATTTATGGTGAAAATCGCCACCTTCGCCAAGCCCGAAAACGTTAGGCGTCATTGTAAAAAGACCGACAGACTTGACTTCTACGACTTATAAACAGACCGAAAAACATAGCTAATAAAACGCTAAATTTGCTTACAATACAACAATTAAATATGGAAATTACAACTGACTTATATCTTGGTGACAGCAAAAAGGAATTAAAAAAACTTCCCGATAATTCTGTTGACCTAATTGTAACTTCTCCCCCATACGCAGACCAAAGGAAAAGCACATATGGAGGCATCCACGCAGACAAATACGTTGAATGGTTTCTTCCAATTTCCGAACAACTTTTAAGAGTGTTAAAACCGACAGGAACATTTGTGCTTAATATCAAAGAAAAAGTTGTTGAAGGTGAACGTAGCACCTATGTTATGGAACTTATACTTGCTATGCGTAAACAAGGTTGGTTATGGACAGAGGAGTTTATCTGGCATAAAAAAAATTCTTATCCAGGAAAGTGGCCTAATCGTTTTCGCGACTCATGGGAAAGACTTTTGCAATTCAATAAGGACAGACACTTCGCCATGTATCAAGAGGAAGTAATGGTTCCAATGGGTGACTGGGCGAAAACACGTTTAAAAAAACTTTCTGACACCGACAAAACTCGAGACAATTCAAAAGTTGGAAGTGGCTTTGGTAAAAATATTTCAAATTGGATTGACCGTGACAAAGCATATCCAACAAATGTTTTGCATTTAGCAACAGAATGCAATAATAAAAATCATAGTGCAGCTTTTCCACAAGAATTACCAGAATGGTTTATAAAACTCTTCACAAAAGAGAACGACACAGTACTTGACCCTTTTATGGGTTCAGGTACGACTTTATCTGTTGCAAATAGAATGAAAAGGAATTCAATAGGAATTGAAATTGTACCTGAATATTATAAAATGGTTAAAGACCAATTAAAGCCAGTAGAATTATATCTATTGGAACCAAAAATAAAATATGAAAAAACTGAACCTAAAAGACGTATCGCAATACGTTGAAAAAAATATTGGAACATTTCACGCTAAGCGTATTCAAAGCCTTGACGGTTTAAAATTAACCCAAGTTCTTAAACGTAAAAATCCGTATTTGTTTAAAGCCAAATATGTTTTAACAGCGGACGAAATTGTTCGGGGAATTGTTGATGCACATATTTCATCAAACGAGGAAACCATTTTTGGCGACTGGTTAGAAGGACTTGCAATTTTCATAAACGGGAAAGTATATAGTGGTCGTAAATCAGGTATTACAAATATTGACCTTGAATTTGACGACAGCGGAATACGAAATATTGTGACTATTAAATCTGGTCCAAATTGGGGCAACAGTTCACAAATTGCAAAAATGGTTACAGACTTTAAAACAGCGAAAAAGACTTTAAGAACAAGCAATTCTAAACTTAACATAGTAGCTGTAAACGGCTGTTGTTATGGCAGAGACAATCAACCCGACAAAGGTGATTATTATAAATACTGCGGTCAAAAGTTTTGGGAATTTATTTCTGGCGACCCAAATCTGTACACAGAATTAATTGAACCACTTGGACACAAAGCTAAAGAACGAAATGATGATTTTATGAAATCATATTCGCAAATGATAAATAAATTCACAAAAGAATTTACTACTAACTTCTGCGACAAGGACGGAGCTATTCAATGGGACAAACTTGTAAAACTTAACTCAGCGACAGTAGAACCAAAGACGAAAAAATAAACAACGAACGCCTAACAGCACCTACAAGAAATTGGCGGTTCAGTGGTTAAATGAACATTTGTGCTTCGTATCAAGTTCAGTGCTGGCAGACAGTTTTCGTCTCCGAAATCGCCAACTTCTTGTAGCTGCAAAACGTTAGCTGCAAGCCATTCTGACGATTTTAACGACATTTTTTCCAAAGC
>CAYNMP010000049.1:0-7301 GCA_964398475.1 uncultured Chitinophagaceae bacterium
GCATCCCGCTTGGAGCGGGAGGGTCCCAGGTTCGAATCCTGGTACCCCGACAGACTTCAAAATGCTCAGCTGAATAAGCTGAGCATTTTTTTTAAATAAATTTCGTTCGAATATTATTGACTTATGTTGGAGGTTCCTAAGTTCGAATTCGGATACTCCGACAGATAAAGAGGATTTTGACTTCGGTTAGAATCCTCTTTTGTTTTATTTTAACTTCTAACTCAGTGCTTTATCGTTTTACTGTATTTCTTTTTTTTACTTTTGTATCGTGAAAAAAGCATTGCTGTACATTCTTTTCTTCGCTTTTTGCTTTAGCAGCACAGAGTTACATCAGTTGCTGAAGTTGCCTTTGCTGTTTTCGCATTTTCAAGAACACAAGCAACGCGACAATAGCATCACGTTTCTTTCCTTCCTCAAAACACATTACACCGATGCGCAAAATGTAAATTCCACTGAAAAAGGGAAGCATGAACAATTGCCCTTCAAATCGGATACAGATATTGCTGCACATAACATTTCATTCTTTCAACCCTTTGTTTCTATTCAACTTCCTCTTGTGTTTCACGCATTTGAGACAAAGAAGCATCCTATTCATAATAACGACTATTTAGCGTCTTCGCTATCTTCTATCTGGCAACCGCCTAAGCTCGCCTAATTTTTATGGGGAGCATTTCGCTCCATTTCATTTTTTGGTATTGACAGAAATTTAGCATGCATTGCTATTGCGATGGATTGCTCATTTTTTGCAAGAAAAAATTAATCATAAAATTATGTTGAACAGCATTATAGAATTTTCAATAAAAAATAAATTAGTAGTCGCCATCTTTGTCTTTGCATTGATTGGATATGGCGGGTATCAATACACCAAACTGCCTATTGATGCAGTTCCGGATATCACCAATAATCAAGTGCAAGTGATTACAGTTGCCCCAGCACTAGGCGCTACAGATATTGAACGCTTAGTTACTTTTCCGGTGGAACTAGCCAATAGCAATATTTCAGGTTTAAAAGAAATTCGAAGTTTCTCGCGCTTCGGCTTATCCCTTGTTACTATTGTGTTTAACGATGGTATCGATATTTATTGGGCGCGTCAACAAGTAGCAGAACGTCTCCAACAAGTACAAAACGAAATCCCACAAGGTATTGCGCCTCCCTATTTGGGGCCCGTTACTACCGGCTTGGGCGAAATCTATCAGTATGTAGTGAAGCCAAAAAAAGGTTACGAGAATAAGTTTTCTCCTATGGAGTTGCGAACCATTCAAGATTGGTTTGTCCGCAGACAATTATTAGGAGTGAAAGGCATTGCCGATGTTAGCAGTTTTGGAGGTGAGTTGAAGCAGTATGAAATTGCCATCGATCAAAATCGCTTGAAAGCCCAGCAACTCAGCATTCAAGATGTATTTAATGCTTTGGAGAAAAACAATCAGAATACCGGTGGCGCTTATATCGAGAAAGGACCTACAGTGCTCTATATTAGAAGCGAAGGGCTTTTGGGGTCTATTCAGGACATTGAAAGTATCAATATTAAATCACTTTCGAATGGCACACCGGTGCGCATCAGCGATGTAGCAAAGGTGGGTATTGGAAAAGCTACACGTTATGGCGCTATTTGCTATAACACAGATGGAGAAGTTGCCGGAGCTGTGGTAATGATGTTGAAAGGAGAAAACAGCAGCAATGTAATTAAGAATGTGAAAGCAAAAGTGGCTGAAATTCAAAAAACATTACCGGATGGGGTAGAGATAGAACCTTTTTTGGATCGTACTAAAATGGTGAATAATGCTATTTCTACGGTACAGACCAATTTGCTAGAAGGTGCGCTCATAGTTCTTTTTGTGTTGATTTTGTTTTTAGGAAATTTGCGTGCCGGTCTGCTAGTGGCATCAGTAATTCCACTAGCGATGCTCTTCGCCATTTCGCTGATGAATTATTTTGGTGTAATTGGTAATCTAATGAGTTTAGGGGCTCTTGATTTCGGATTGATTGTAGATGGGGCAGTATTTATCGTAGAAGCGGCCATTCATCAAATGCATCATTCAAAACATTTCGCACATGAACATACGCTTACACAACAGCATGCGAATGAAGAAACGATAAAGTCTTCTTCTAAAATTGCACGAAGTGTGGTGTTTGGTCAGGTTATAATTCTAATAGTATATATCCCCATTTTTGTGTTGGAAGGTATAGAAGGGAAAATGTTTATCCCTATGGCACAAACCGTTGTGTTTGCTTTGCTTGGGGCATTCATTCTTTCTATAACTTATGTCCCGATGATGAGTAGTTTGATTGTGAGTAAAACAAAACCAACGCATCTCAATTTTTCGGATAAGATGATGCTTTTCTTTGAGCGAAGATTCGAGCCGATGTTGGAAAAAGTGTTACGCTTTCCGAAAGCGTTGATCGCTACAACACTGACTGTTTTTGTGCTTTCCATTGTTTTATTGGCCGGAATGGGAGGAGAGTTTATTCCAACTTTGGAAGAAGGCGACTTTGCTGTGGAAACGCGTTTACTTACCGGAAGTAATTTGAATACGACCATCGATTATACGCAAAAAGCATCGCAAATTTTATTGAAGAAATTTCCTGAAGTAGAGAAAGTAGTAACGAAAATTGGAAGCGGTGAAATTCCTACCGATCCCATGCCTATGGAAGCTGCCGACATGATGATTATTCTGAAAGATAAGCAAGAGTGGACTTCTGCAAAGACTTTTGCTGAATTAGCAGAGAAGATGACAACTGCTCTATCTGATATTCCCGGTATTCGCGTGAGTTTTCAGTTTCCTGTTCAAATGCGATTTAATGAATTGATGACCGGTGCAAAGCAAGATGTGGTTTGTAAAATCTTCGGAGAGCAAATGGATACACTCGCTAAATACGCTCAAATTATGGGCGATATTTCTTCTACAGTGAAAGGAACAGAGAATATTTATGTTGAAGCTGTTGGCGGGATGCCGCAAATAATTATCAATTACAATCGAGCAACCATTGCGCAATTTGGTTTAGCGATTGAAGATGTGAATCGTGTGGTGAACGCTGCACTGGCCGGGCAAAGCGCTGGTTTTGTGTATGAAGGCGAAAAGCGTTTCGACTTGGTAGTGCGTTTAGATAAAACACAAAAAAGTTCATTGCAAGACATTCGCAATTTGTTGATTCCAACACCACAGGGTGCTCAGATTCCGCTCTCGCAATTAGCAGATGTGAATATTACGGATGGTCCAAATCAAATTCAACGTGAATCGACACGCAGAAGAATTATGGTGGGATTCAACGTTCGAAACCGAGATGTGCAAAGTGTTGTAGAAGAGTTGCAAAAAAGTATCGACAAAAAAGTGAAGTTACCTGCCGGTTATTCCATTGTGTACGGAGGTTCGTTTGAAAATTTAAATGCAGCTAAAGCACGATTAAAAGTAACAGTGCCAATTGCTTTGTTGCTCATCTTTTTGTTGCTGTATTTTTCATTCAATTCCATAAAACAAGGTTTGCTGATTTATTCTGCTATTCCGCTTTCGGCTATGGGGGGTATTTTTGCGTTGGTGCTTCGGGGTATGCCGTTCAGTATTAGTGCCGGTGTGGGTTTCATTGCTTTGTTTGGCGTGGCTGTATTAAACGGAATTGTATTGATTTCAGAGTTTAATCGATTGCGAAGCGAAGGAATGCAGAGTGCGAAGGACATCGTAATGAAAGGAACAAAATTAAAACTTCGTCCGGTGTTAATGACTGGCTTTGTAGCATCTCTCGGCTTCTTACCAATGGCCATCAGTAATGGTTCAGGAGCCGAAGTGCAACGTCCGTTAGCAACAGTAGTCATAGGCGGATTGTTGTTAGCCACATTCCTAACCTTATTCGTATTGCCGGTATTGTATGTGTTGATAGAGGAAGGTTTCACAGGTAAAAAACAGCGAACCGTTACAACAACGTTGCTTTTACTTTTAATTTTTTCTACCGGTGAACTTCATGCTCAAACGAACCTTCGATTAGCGGATGCCCTTCAATTAGCTTCTGCCAATAATACTGATTTGAAGAATGAGCAATTGAATACAGTCTATTCTAAACTCCAGCAAAAAGCGGCTGTTAATATTCCGCAAACCAATTTGTCAACTGAGTTTGGACAAATCAACAGCGCTTATTACGATACAAAATTCGGGATAAGCCAGGGTTTTGATTTTCCGTTGGTGTATGTAAGACAAAAGCAATATGCTACAGAAGAGTTCAAGAAAAGTCAGTTTCAACTCAAATTAAAAGAGCAAGAGCTCAAACGGGAAGTAAGCTTGGTGTTTTATGAATTGGTGTATTTGCAACAAAAGTTGAAATTGCTTGAAAAAGCAGATTCAGGGTTTGTGACTTTCGCGCAAAAGGCCGGCTTTAGATTTAAAGCAGGTGAAAGTAATGTGGTGGAAAAAGCAGCTGCAGAAAATCAGCATATTCAAATTGCAGTACAACGTTTGGCTTTAGACAATGACATACTTGCCATTCAAGCTCGATTAAATGCGCTGTTGCATACCAATCAACAATATCAAGCGATTTGGGAGGATAGTGCCATTTCCATTTCAAATACTACGGATACGGCTATACTCTCTACTCATCAGGAACTGTTAGTGTTGAATCAACAAAAAATAATACTGCAAAAACAAGTTCAATTAGAAAAATCGAAATTGTTACCGGAATTATTTTTGGGTTATTCCAATACCAGTATTCGTGGTACTGGAGCCGACAATGTTACTTACAACAGTGCTTTTCGTTTTCAAGCCGGGCAAATAGGCATTGGTGTACCATTGTTTTTTGGAGCGCAAAGTGCGCGCATTAAAAGTGCCAAAGTGCTTACACAAATGGCTGAAAATAATGTACTACAAAAGTATTTGCAATTACAGTTAGATTATAATCGGTTGACTGCTCAGTATAATAAAGCAAAAGAGCAGTTAGTGTATTTTGAGCACGATGCTTTGCAAAATGCTGAAACAATCTCAGGTGCTGCCACTAAGCAATTTGTAAATGGCGAAATCAATTACCTCGAATGGGTAATGTTAACCCATCAAACCATAGCTATTCGCAGTCAGTATCTCGATGTACAAAAAGGTTATTATGAAACTATTATTCAACTTAATTATTTGCTCCATCCTTAATATTCAACAAATGAAAAATATAATAAAAATTAGTCTGTTTTTGCTTGTGTTAAGTGCATGTAAAAATAGCGCAGATTCATCATCCGCTCCAACAGAGACCACCATTCCGGATGTGGTTTCATTGAACGAAAGTCAAATTAAGAATGTTGGCTTGCAATTGGGTACCACCGAAATTCAAAAGGTGTCAGCGTTGCTCAAAGTAAACGGGAAAATTGATGTACCACCACAAAATATGGTATCCATTAGTGCTCCATTAGGTGGGTATTTGAAATCTACTCAATTATTGCCAGGGAGTCATGTGAGCAGAGGTGAAGCCATTGCTACCATTGAAGATCAACAATTTATTCAGTTGCAACAAGATTACTTAACCGCACAAAGTAAACTCACTTTTATGGAGTATGAGTTTGCCCGTCAAAAAGAGCTGAATCAAACTAAATCCAGTAGCGATAAGGTGTTTCAGCTAGCGGAAGCAGATTACAAAACACAGCGCATCTTGGTAAAAGCATTAGCTGAAAAATTGCGACTCATTAATGTAAATCCTGAAAAATTGAATGAGAATAATATTTCGCGTACTACTAATATTTATTCTCCTATTGATGGCTTTGTTGCGAAGGTAGACGTTAATATTGGCAAGTACGTTAATCCGAGCGATGTGTTGTTCGAATTGGTTAACCCCACTGACATTCACCTGAATTTGACGGTGTTTGAAAAGGATATCGATAAGTTGTTTATCGGACAGCAGTTACAAGCATTTACGAATAGTGAGCCTGATAAAAAGTACGATTGTGAAATCATTTTAATCAGCCGAAATGTGTCGGAACAAAATAGTGTGGAAGTGCATTGTCATTTTAAGAATTACGACAAGAAGTTAATTCCGGGTATGTATATGAACGCGCAAATCAAGTCTGTAGAATCATCGGCAAATGTGTTGCCGAACGAAGCATTGGTGCAACATCAAGGGAAACAATATGTGTTTAGTACAAATGACGGCAAACAGTTTTTTATGGATGAAGTGAAAGCAGAAACGTTAGAAAATGGATTTTCAACAATAGACACAACAACAAAATTTCGAGGTAAACAATTTGTTGTGAAAGGAGCTTATGCGCTTTTGATGCAATTGAAAAATGGCAGTGATGAATAGATGTTACAGATGACGCATTGCTTCTTGAATGGTGCTGAATTGAAAGCGAAAACCTTGATTTGATAATTTTTCAGGAGTACAACGCTGACTGTTCAGCACCATTTCAGCCATTTCACCCAGGGCCACTTTCAGTATAAATGGAGGAATGGGGGCAACAATTGCTTTACTGTGAAACGTTTCAACGGCAGTAGTTATGATTTCTTTCTGCAGAACAGGCGCAGGTCCGGTGAAGTTGACCCCCCCATTGCAATTTTCGTTTTCAATGCAGAAAAGAATGGCAGCACAAAGATCATCGATATGAATCCAAGGGTAGTATAAATTTTCCTTGGCAAAATATCCGGCAATGCCCATCGGAAATGTTTTCATCATTTCGGGTAATGCTCCACCTGTTTTGCTGAGCACTATGCCTATTCTTCCTCGAACTTCGCGTATGTTCAATGTAGAAAATTTCATTACTTCTCGCTCCCAATCGCGACACAGTTCTGCCAAAAATCCCGTGCCCATTGGGCTCTCTTCGTTAAGTAAAGCGGCTCCTCTATCGCCATAATAGCCAACTGCCGAGGCCGATATAATGTTCTTAACCGAGTGTCTTATTTTGCTCAATGTATTGAATAGTAAGCGAGTAGAGTCTATTCTGCTGTTGTGCAACCGTTCTTTTTGGGTTTTTGTCCAGCGTTTTCCGGCTACCGACTCGCCTGCCAAATGGATAATGGTGTTAACCTCTTCCAACGCTTTTAGGTCGATTTGTTGCAGTTCTACATCCCATATAAATTGCTGCACTTTTACGTTGGTTTTGAAGGGGGCTCGCGTAAGTGTTTTAACAGTATAGTTTTCTTCGAGTAACAGTGCTATAAGCTTTTGGCCGATTAATCCGCTGGCTCCGGTAACGAGTATAGTTTTCATGATGCTAGAACAATAATTCCGAAAATAAGTTTCAGCAAAACAGTTTTCGATTTTTTCGGATAAATAATTTACTTTGCCCGTCTAATTTATCACTATGAAGAAAATATTCATTTTTTCTATGGCCATTGCTGCCGGAC
>CAYNMP010000050.1:0-7219 GCA_964398475.1 uncultured Chitinophagaceae bacterium
TTAAGAATAGTTTTTTATAGACTTGAATTTCTACCACAACAATTTCATTCGCGAACATTTGATTTGCCATTAAAAATTTATTACGCTGGACGAGGTGGACCTCAAAAAAGGGTATGGATTATTGTTGAAATTATAAAGCGATGTAAAGCATTGAGCTTACCAGTCCAATTTAAATTAGCTGGATCGTTTAAAGACGAATTACCACAAGTGATTCTAGATGATAGTTGCTATGTGGGAGAGTTAAAAGGGGGACAAGAAATGTATCATTTTCATCAAAGCAATGATATCTTAATAATGACATCTGCTTGGGAGGGATTTCCTTTGGTAATCATGGAGGCCATGGCTTTCGGTGCAATTCCTTTGGTTACAAATATTGACGCTATACCGGAGCACATCATTCATGGTCAAAATGGATATTTATTAAATCATGTTAATGATGAAACGAAATTGGTAGAGGAAGCTGTTCAACAAATACAAACTTTGACAGATCAAAAAGATTCGTTAGAAGCAATTTCACGAAATGCATACGAATATGCTATTTCAAATTTTTCTGCAGAAAAATTTAGACAAGGATATAGGGAAATTATGTTAGGTTCATAATTAGTAGTATTTTGTGTTCCAAACATCTTTATGAAAACAGTTATTTTTGTTGCATTCTTAATGTTTTTTTCTTTATTTAGTATTGGGCAGGCTTGTTTAACAACAAATCAAATCAACTTAAATACAGGAATAAATCCAAGCACGAATGCAGTATTGGGGTTAGGTTCTAATGACCCAAGATGGATAATAGATAACGCAAATAATATTCCCGGGGCTACAAATAATACCCCTGCAATAGTATGTACTCCTAGTGGTGGTTCAGCTTCAAACCCAAATTCAACATGGATTGGTTTTGCAACAACAAGTTCATACATAACAAATAATCCTACGATTGGTTATTATTTAATAACATATAGAATGCCATTTAGAACGTGTGCTGATGATAGTTTATTTTTTAATTTTAATATTGCAAATGATAACTATTTTAGTGACATTCGAATTGATGGTGTATCGACAGGAATCAGTCAACCTGTTAGTTTAGTCACAACAAATTGGTCATTATTTACTCCATATAATTTTAATGGTTATTATTTAACCGGAAATCATACAATTGAAATAGATGTTCAAAATTATAATGTTACAAACGCTGTGAATCCACAAATGCTCAATATACATGGAAATATAAACAGTTTATCAAATTCAATAGTTTCATATGCAAGTCCTGCAAATTGTATTTGTAATGCATCAAGTTCGGTTACAGCAAATTTTATTACCTCAGTACCAAATGGTTGTGATTCTTCAATAATTCAATTCACTGATTTATCTACTGCTACAAATTCAACTATTGTATCATGGAACTGGTATTTTGGTGACGGTAATAGTTCTTCATCCCAAAATCCACTGCATAATTATACAGGTAGCGGAACTTTTCAAGCATATTTGGTGGTAACGAATAGTACAAACCAAACAGATACCTTTTATCAAACCGTAATATCTATTGAAAACTCAATCAATATTCAAGGTATTGCTAATCCTACATCTGTTTGTCCAGGTAGCTATACTGTATTCACCGGTAGTGGTGCAAATACATATTCTTGGAGTGGTGGTGTTACCAATGGTGTACCTTTTATACCATCAACCACAGCAACCTACACAGTTACAGGTACTGACATCAATGGGTGTACCAATACAGCAACAGTTTTGGTAACCGTAAATCCATTACCCAATGTCGGAGCTGTTGCTAACCCTGCTAATATTTGTCCTGGTAATACAACTATGTTGACTGGTTCAGGTGCAAGCACATACACTTGGACGAGTGGCGTAACCAATGGAGTAGCATTTGCTCCTGCTGCCACAGCTACATATACAGTCACTGGTGTGGATGCGAATGGATGTAGCAATACTAGTTCAGTTACAGTATATGTAAATCTAAATCTCCCTATCAATGTAACACCGCCTACCTCAATTTTATGTTTAGGCGATAGTGTACAGCTGACAGCAAGTGGAGCTACAAACTATAATTGGTCTATTCTACCTGGATTAAGCTCTTATACTGGAACTAGTGTATTTGCATATCCAACTTCAACGACAACCTATACTGTAACAGGTGCTGATGCTGCAGGTTGTAGCGGTACAACAGTTGTAACCATTGATGTAATCAATGAAATTGATATCTCAATTTCTAAAAATAGTGATGCAGAGTGTAATATCAATACAGTTCAACTACTAGTTATAGGTGCACAAAATTACACTTGGACACCAGCAAATTTTTTAAGCAATCCAACAGGTTCATCGACCAATGCTACTGTAGCTCAGACTACAACATTTTATGTAACTGGTACAACAGGTTCGTGTACCGATATGGATTCGATTGTTGTTTATCATTACAACAATGATGAAGCAAGTATTTTTATACCTTCTGCTTTCTCACCCAACAGTGATGGCCTGAATGATTGCTTTCGTATACGTCATCAGGCAAATTTCAAAGAATATTATTTTACTATTTACAATCGTTGGGGAGAAAAAGTATTCGAAACAAATTCAGCAGATGATTGTTGGGATGGGATGTTCAAAAACGAATTTGTAGAAATTGGCACCTATTTTTATTTCCTCAGAGCTGAAACCAATTGCGGAAAAGTTTTTTTAAAAGGAGATATTACTTTAATAAAGTAAAATTTGACTTATAAATGCGTTCATTAACTTTTTTAGTCAAAATATTTGAGAAATTCGAATCGGAAACAATCATATAAGTATTTTGTCAAAAACCTTTATTTACAATATCGTTTTTTAGATGAATATAGACGAAAACTTTACCTCGCTAATTAGATTAGTTATATAATACTTTGAAAGCTTACTTTACAATGTCAGAAAATCTAAAAAGAAGAAAAACATTTGTGCTTTATAAATCTATATTCTTGATTTTACTTTCTTTCTCAATTACTGCACAATCAAACAAAAGTTATCTGGAATATAGTAAAAAAGATGGTCTTCCAAGTAACATTGTTTATTGCATAACATCAGACAAAAATGGCTTCTTATGGATAGGCACTGATGCTGGCCTAGTAAAATTTGATGGGTTCGTGAGAAGAGTATATACGATTCGAGATGGATTACCTTCTAACGATATTTTTGAGATCGTTTGCGATTATAGTAACCGACTTTGGCTAACAACCATAAAGAGCGAACTTTGTTATATTGAAAACGATTCTGTATTCACAAAAAAAAATTCAACACTTCTATATGGCGTTGAAATAAAAAATGTTTTACCTAAGTACTATCAAGACTCTGATTCTTCTATATGGATTTCTACAACTCCATTCAATGTCTTTAGAATAAAAAGAAACAAGCTATCTAAAATAGAACATAGTGCAGAAATTATCAATGCGCAAAACACCACTGAATACAATAAAAGTATTTACTTCTCCGGAAACGAATTTGTACTTAGATATGATCTCAGAAAAGATATTTTTGAAATAATAAAAAATAAAAAAACCTATTGGTCCAAAGGTGTTTCATTTATTGGAGATACCGTATACTATATCAACAAAGATAACTTAATTAGTAAAGATCATATTTCACTATTCTTGTCTGGTGGTTTAGTATCTATTTCTAATAAATGGAACCTTCCACTTGTGGACTCTTCGTTTTGGCTACTGAGCCAGAAGGGATATAAAAGAATAAATCCCTCTGACCTAAGAGAAATAGATGTTTTTTTGCCAAAAGAAAATGTTTCACATTTTCACAAAGCCACAAATGGAGATTATTGGTTCGCCACTCTTGACAAAGGAATCTTTAAACTTGAATCGCATGGGAGTCGCAATATTACTGAAACTAGCCTAAACGAAACAATTATTAGTACCATTGTCTTTCTTAATAAAAATTTTATTTTTATAGGAACCAGTGGAGGGAAAATTCTTGTATTTGATCGTTATAGTTTATTACATATTAGAACTATTGAAATAAATGCCCCATCACTCTCAAATTTCCGTATATTAAAAATTCAAGAGTCTAATAGATTTCTCATAATTGCAACTGATATAGGTATGTTCCAAATAAATAAAACTAATCATAAGATAAGAAGACTAAACCTCTGGCATGGCGCGCTTAAACATTTCATACTGGAAAACGATTCATTAACTCTTCTGGACAATGATGGTCTGAGATTTTACAATTATAACGATTTCAAAAAAAAAGACTCCATCATCTGCTACAAACGCTTCTACTCCTACACCAAATATCTCAACCAAAAAATCGTTGGTAGTCAGGATTCACTGTACTCGTTCGATAAAGAATTAAAATACTACCCACTCAATATCCCCTTCCATTACCGGGCAATGGATCTCGATGTACAAGATTCCCTGCTCGTAGCAACTACTGCCGAAAAAGGAATCTTTATAATCAAAGGTCATACTGTGCTTAAAAACCTAACTACCGATAACGGTATGGTTAGCAATACTTGCAATAGATCCGTTATTTATAAAAATTACGTTTATACAGCAACTAACCACGGTATTCATATCTATAGCCTTAAAAATGATTCGCTCTCTTATTTGTTTGAATCAGATGGACTGCCTTCAAATAATATCAACGATATTGCTGTAGATCAGGATACGATTTTCGCGGCCACCGAAGAAGGACTCTCAATTATTCCGCTGAGCGCTCTTAAATACCGCCCCCCGTTTCCTTGTTTCGCCCAACCTGTTATCACATACCAGGATACCCTTTGGAATAAACCTGATTCAGTTAGCACCCGAACCGATAAACTCGTACTCGTTAAAGTAAATGCCCTCTCCTATACCTCTAAAATTCCATTACGTTTCTTTTACCGGATTAAAGAAATTGATTCTAATTTTAAAGAAACGCGTGAACAGAATCTTGAACTTCGTTTCCCTCACCCGGGTTACTTTACCCTGGAAGTTCATGCATTGAATGGAGATTTCCAGAAAAGTCAGGTTCTCCGGATGCATGTATTCGTGCAACCTTATTTTTATCAAACCACTTGGTTTAAATTGCTCATTGTACTTTTAGTAGCTCTGATTCTTCTTGGAACCTACCTCATCCTACTAAAAGCCGCACGCCGCAGAGCACAAATCAAACATGAAACCGAAAACAAAATGCGCAATCTTGAATTGAGTGCCTGGCGATCAACCGTAAACCCACATTTTCTGTTTAATGCCCTCAATACGATGCAGGGTCTCTTTCATAATAATGATTTTGAAGCCGTTAATCAATTTATCATTGAGTTCTCTTCCGTACTGCGAAAAACCATTGACCAAAGCGGACGTATTATGATATCGATTCAGGAAGAAGTAAATTACCTGAAAAATTATCTGGAATTTGAAAAAGTGAAACGGCATGGTATTCTCGATTTTGATATTCAGTGGGATGACGACAAAATTCTTAAATGGTATATCCCTTCCATGCTTATTCAACCTGTGCTCGAAAATTCTTTAAAACATGGTATTCGTCAAAATGGATTGGGCGAACTTCATGTTTCCTTTTTCTTACTCGATGATAAAATTCGTTGTGTTTTGCACGATAACGGAGACGGTTTTAAGGAAGATGACCTCAATGGAGAAAATTCTAAAGGGTTGCGGCTCATCACCGACAAAATTGCTATCGTGGAAAAACTCCTGAAAAAAAATATCCACTTCTCTTTTCAGAATCGCAAAAACACTCGGGGTGAAATTATCGGTACAGAGACCATTTTCCTTTTCCCGATCATTACCAATATTCGTCAATTTCCCGATATCGAAAGTCAATTCAAAGATCCAGATCCTAAAGTTTAAACAAGGGAATTCATTCATTCAGCTTTGAACTGTATTTTCGCAGCATCCATGCCAAAGCCCCCTCTTAAAATTCTCGCACTGGTTCCCTATCGCATTTACCCGGCCCAAATGGGTGGACAAAAAGGCATTGCCCTTCTTTACAAATATCTCTCGCAAGTTTGTTCGTTCCAAGCTTTGGGTGTCCAATCCAACACCAAACCCACAGAATATGAACTACATTCCGTAATCAGTGATAGCAGATGGCGTTATCTCAATCCTGCCCTGTTTTGGCTGTTACGTAAACATGCTCTAAAAAGTCAACCCCACTTTTTGCTTTTTGAACACCCCTATTTTGCCTGGTTGATTCTTCTTTGCAAATGGTTCATGCCATTCCCCTGCATCGTCCATTCTCATAATATTGAAAGCGAACGCTTCCGAAGTATCGGTAAATGGTGGTGGAAAGGCTTATGGTTTTACGAAAAACTTGCTTATCGATTGGCCGATCAGGTTTGGTTTAAAACCCCTGAAGACCAAAATTTTGCCATTCAACATTATGGTTTATTACCCAATCGAACGTTTGTTGTCCCTTACGGTATCGAAGCCCAACAACTTCCTGACCCTCTTGCCTGTGAACAAGCTAGGGAATCTGTTCGAGCGGAGTTTGGACTTTCAACTCACACGCAAATTTTATTTTTCAATGGCACGCTCGACTATTCTCCTAACATGGAAGCACTCAAACATATCCTTTTTGATATTCATCCCCTCTTAGAAAAATGGACATTGGATTGTGCTATCATTGTATGTGGCAAAAACCTCCCTCCCGAATTTGAAGAACTTCAGGCTTTTCGCAGTAAACAAATATTCTACGCTGGATTTGTTCAGGATATTGACTTGTATTTCAAAGCATGTGATTTGTTTCTAAATCCATTGCTCGATGGCGGAGGTATTAAAACCAAATTGGTAGAAGCCCTTGGCTTTGGTAAAAAAGCGGTTTCTACGGTATCAGGTGCGTTTGGGGTTCCGGAAGACCAATGCGGAGGACGATTGAGTGTTGTTGAAGATCGCAATTGGGCCGCCTTTGCCAATGCCGTAAAAACTTTATTACCACAAACGATCAAGAATGACCATGCCGCTTTTTATAACTACTTTTCATGGCCATCCATTGCCGGGCAAATTCAACAACATTTATACAAATCTTCTTCTACAGTTAATACATAGTGGTACTTGAGCGTATTTTTAGATCATCCTGTTATTCACTCAATGACCTCATCCCGAAAGAAACATTTACTGGGGTACAAGTGTTTTACAACTTAAATAGGGCTTCCTGAATAACGACTCATCTCTTTGTTTACAAGATTGTATGATCATATTTGCGCATTTGAAGTGCAAGGGTGTATAACGTATTTGTTGAA
>CAYNMP010000051.1:0-6218 GCA_964398475.1 uncultured Chitinophagaceae bacterium
TCGAACCGGGGGTTTACGTCTACACCATCAACATCACCTTCCTCGATAACCACTCAGAGTCTAATCAAAGAGGGTCCATTACTATTTTGAGGTAGGAAGAAGGAAAATAAATAGGAGCCCCGTTCAGCAATAATAAAGCAGGACGGGGCTTTCGTTTCAGAATAAGAATTAATCCATTATCTTGTAAAAAAAGAACATGAAAAACAGATTACTCATATACGGATGTAATGGTTATACCGGAAAATTAATCACAGAAATTGCGGTTAAAAATGGATTGAATCCGGTGCTTTCGGGAAGAAATGAGGAAGCCGTAAAAAACTTAGCAAACGCTTTAAAATGCGAATACAGAACCTTTGATTTGGCCGGTGATTTCAGTAGTCAACTAAGTGATATTAAAACGGTGCTGCATTGTGCAGGTCCATTTATGTACACCGCAACCGCTATGGCTAAAACATGCATTGCAACGAATACACACTATTTAGACATCACAGGTGAAATTTCGGTTTTCGAAACACTTAAACGATTGGATGAAAAAGCAAAGGCTGCAAATGTCACGGTGATGCCGGGTGTAGGTTTTGATGTAGTCCCAACCGATTGTTTATCGCTCTACTTGAAAGAGCAACTACCTGATGCAACATCACTAGAATTATGCTTGATGAATAAGGGAGGTATGCTATCACACGGCACAACTATAACGGTTATAGAAAATCTGGGAGAAGGAAGTGCTATCCGTTCAAACGGGAAAATTGTAAACACCAAAAGCGGATCACATACCCGTGAAATAGATTACGGAACAACTAAAAAACTGGCAGTTGAAATTCCTTGGGGCGATGTTTCTACTGCCCATTTCACAACTGGCATTCCAAATATTAGAGTGTATAATGTGTTGCCCATGTCGCTCATCAAAAACATGAAACGTTCGAACTATTTAGGTTTCATTCTAAAGCAACGATGGGTAAAGGATTATTTAATCAAAAAGGTGAAACAACGCCCTGCCGGTCCGGATGAACAAATGCGAAAAGAAGCCCAATCGTTTATTTGGGGAGAAGTGAAAAACGATAAAGGGGAAACCAAAAGAGCTACCCTCACGCTACCTGAAGGCTATCTGCTCACAGCACTTACAGCGGTGAAAATAGCCGGTGAAACGCTTAAAGAATCTTATTCTTCGGTAGGCTATAAAACGCCTGCATCTGTATTTGGTGCAGACTTTATTTTGCAATTTGAAGGCACTAAAAGAAATAACTTAGCATAAAAAAAAGCGCTATGCTTCGTAAACTGATGCATAGCGCTTTATGAATTAAACTAATAAATCAATACGGATTAGACTTTTTTACTCGTTTTAAAATAGGTTCAACTAAAGGGGTATATGTTTTCTTGCGCAGCTCAAATTTAGCTTTAGTCTTTTCAAACTCTTTACCCAGCTTTTTCAAGCCATCTGTTTGGGAATTTGTTGGGCGACCGTCATAGAAAAGTACACCTGCATAAATGTCACTCACTTTATCGCGTAGCTTTTCCTCATCGGCAAAAAGTACAGCACGACCGGTTTTCACGGGTACCAATTCCGCGCGAACAACTTCTAAACTGTCGAAATATTCTTTGATAACCTTATCATCGTTCAAGTTCTCTTTTAGCTTATTTTGCTCAGCAGTAACTGAATCCATCAACTTCGCTAAATCTTCTTGCAGACTAACCGTTTTCTGCATTAACTGCGCATTCATTGCTCTATCTTCGGCAGAAATATTGGCTTTTGCATCTTCCTTCAACTCAATGTCTCCATCGAAACTTTTTTCACCAACAATAAGCTTCAATTTGTATTTACCGGCTTGAACCATAGGACCAATAGTGGATGTCCAATCCGCTTTTGCACCACCGGTAGCCAATCGTGGAGGAGCAAGTCGTTTATTCCAGTAAACTTTGTTTATACCCTTACGCTTTGTACCGGGCAAATCCACTAAAAACTTTCCATTGGCATCATAGACGGCAATTTTAACGCCACCACTATTCACACGATCCTTTAGATAATAAGTAATAACGGCATCTTCTGTGGCATTAGGCCCAACAAAGCCTCCGGCATCGGGCCATCCGCTTCCAAAATGATCATTGGCAGCTAAAGCGCTTCGTGATGGAATAAATGCAGCTTCTTTTTGCAATAACTCAGCAGAGATATTTCGAAGAGGAGAAATATCATCAACAATTAAAACTCCTCTTCCATGCGTAGCTAATACTAAATCATTCGTTCGAGGCTCGATAACGATATCACGCACCAATGCATAAGTAGGGATGTTCCCCTTCATTTGTAACCAATTCTTGCCGCCATCTAAAGAAGTATACAAGCCCATTTCAGTTCCCAAAAACAACAACTCTTTACGTACTAAATCTTCTTTTACTTTATGCGCAAAGCCTTTAAATTCAAGCGATTTAAAGAGAACCCAAGTTTTTCCTAAATCTGTGCTTTTGGCCACGTAAGTATTCATATCGCTATACATGTGGTTATCGAAAGTAGCATATACTGTGTTTTTATCGAAGCGTGATGGTTCAATACTGCTTACCCAAGTTTGTGCAGGTATTCCGCAGCGTTTGTAATTATCGGCTACGTTTGTCCAAGTTTTACCACCATCAGTAGTTACTTGAAGATTTCCGTCATCAGTTCCGGCCCAAACTGTGTTTACATCTAATGGCGATTCAGCAATAGTGAAAATCGTACAGTGATTTTCGGCAGAAGTATTGTCGTTCGTTAATCCGCCACTCTCTTCTTGTTTGAGTTTCATTAGATCGTTGGTGGTTAAATCGCCCGACATTTTTTCCCAATGAATTCCTTTATCATCGCTTCTATACAAGAACTGAGAAGCCATATATATTCGTTTCTTGTTGTTGAGCGAGCGAACAATAGGCGTATTCCAATTGAATCGCAATTTAGGATCGCCTTCTTCTGCTTTAGGCTGAATATCTTGGCTGTGATTTGTATTCAAGTCTAAACGACTGATGTGTCCACCTTGATATTCACTGTACACTATCTTATGGTTTTCAGCATCAGGTTGTACCCAGAATCCATCGCCACCACCTACATTCTTCCAATCGCCATTTTGTATTCCTCCCGGGTTTTGTGAAGGTGCTCTCCACGAACCATTATCTTGCAAACCGCCATAAACATTGTAAGGTTCTTGATCATCAACTTGCACGTGATATAACTGACTTACCGTAAAATTATTCAAGAACAACCAGTTGTTTCCCTTGTCTACGCTCATGTAAACCCCACCATCGGTACCCAAATACATATGCGATGTGTTCTTCGGATTAATCCACAATGCATGTAAATCGCTGTGTACCCAACCGTTCGATTGTTGTGCTTGAGCCCAACTATGTCCGCCATCTTCACTCATAGAGAAGTAAAATGCAGGACGATAAACCCGATTCGATTCAATTGGATCTATAGCCAAACAACTGAAATAAAACGGACGAGCACAAACATTATCGTCTGCACCTTGTTCTACCCATGTTTCTCCTGCGTCAGTAGTTAAGAACAAACTTGTTTTTTTACTTTCCACAATCATCACCAACTTATCGGGAGCCGAAGGCGCAATAGCTAAGGCAGCTCGGCCGATATCTCCTGCCGGTAATCCTTTTTGAATTATCTTCCATGTTGCCCCACCATCTGTTGATTTCATTATAGCACTGCCCGGACCACCACTGGCGAAGGCATACGGTTTCCTTCTTACCTGCCACATACTGGCATAGAGGATGTCTGGTTGACTGGGGTTCATAATAAAATCTGCACAACCTGTTGAATCGTTCACGAATAAAATACGTTGCCAATTCTTACCTCCATCTATAGTTTTATACAATCCTCTTTCACTGCTGTTGCCCCATAGTTTTCCAACAACTGCTACGTAAACCGTATTTGGATTTTGGGGGTGAATCACCACTTTACTGATATGCTCGCTATTCGGCAAACCCATAAATGTCCAGTTCTCACCGCCATCTGTAGTTTTGTAGACTCCATTACCAACAGATACGGTGTTACGCATGTTGCTTTCACCGGTGCCTACCCAAACTTCTTCGGGATTTTTTTGATTAATGGCTAAGGCTCCAATACTTTGACAGTGTTTATCAAAAATGCTTTTGAATTCAGAACCACCATTGGTTGTTTTCCAAATACCACCGCCTGCACAGCCAACATAGAGAATGCGCGGATCGTTTTCAACCCCGTCAATAGCTGTAATTCGTCCGCCCATTACAGCAGGACCAATACATCGCGCTTCAATTTTATTTAAAGATGCAGAAGTAAGTGTGACGTTCTGAGCTACAATTAGCCCATAACTTAAGGAAAGTAAAGTAGAGAAATAGAAACGCATACAATTATTTTGATAAAGGTTTGTCTAATAGTTTACTGTCGAAAACGGGATTCGTGGTAATCTTTGTAAGCATCACCGGGCCGCCTTGTTCATTCCCTTTTTCATCCACGCGCTGTGTAGAATAAGGTATAGTTAGTCCGAAGTCATTCTTTCTGAAATCGCTGTAAACAACAAACGATTTATCTTCCTTCGTTTTGAATTTCATTCGTTTCACCATTTTCAATACATAAAACGATTGTACATCAATATAGAAATAAATCATATCGCCCTCCTTCGTGGTCAAGCGCACCTTGTGTACATCTGAGCCTTCCATGTCATCTAAGCCTAAATAATCGGCTGTATAGCCCTTCTTGGCATAGTTAAACAGCATCCCTTGCGGATCGGCATCTAACTTCAAACTGCGAATTTCTTCTGCGTTGATGGGATCGGTTTCGCGTTTTCCGCCAAATGGATTATAGGTCCATCCACTGTCGGCTTGCATCACCGTTTTAGAAGTCATACCTTGCCACGTAAAATCACTGTAGTATGCCGTTGCCGGTTTTGTAAATTGGATTTCGGTTATAGGGGCTAACATGCCTGGCCCCATCACATAATTGCCTTCATACTTCATGGACACTACCTTACTCCATTTTTCAGCACCACCTGTTGCTGCAATTGACTTATTGATAATATCATCGGCTGTTTGGGCAAAGACTTGACCACCCATCAATAGAAAAAAAAGAAAACGCATAAGTGTGTTTTTGAGATAGGAATGAAAATAAAAATAATTCGCGGACAAATGAAATTGGGTACACTAAGCTTTGTATAATTCAAACGCAAGCGAGTGCTGAGAAATTAATTCGACTTAAACTTTCCAAAGATGTTCTTTCCAATTCTCTCGGTCTTATCTCCATTTTTGAGAATAAGTATAGAATCTTCAACATAAATATTTACAGGAACTTCTTGACGATTAAAAGAAATGTTTCTTTCCTTATCACCAAAAAGTGGATGCTTTATGTTTTGAAAATACTGCATTTTGCCATTGTCGAAGAAATCGATACGGGCAATCATATAGCCAAAATCGTCATAATATTTTTGCACCTTCTTCTTGTCATATCCATAATAAGAAGTCCATAAACCAACATCCCAACCCGATTTATAATCACCCTCCATTTGCTTCCCACCGGTTGCGAAATAAAATGTCCAACAACCATCCAATAGTCCGTCTTTCATAGTTCCCAACATCGTACGTTTCGCTTGGGCATTGTATTTCACCACCTTACCACTATAGGGCTGATTGTTATACAAAAAGGTATCCGGCACATACTTTTTTACCGAATTACTATCGGAACGAAACATAGGATTGAACTTAAATTCACCGCTTTTGGATGTCAATTTTTCCAACAGTAAATTTCCTTCTTTATCAAAATCCGCTTGCTGTTGACAAGCAGACAACAACAAAACCAGAACTACAGAAAATGCTATATACTTCTTCATCTCCATTGTTAATTATTCTACACCTAAATCATAAGGCATTCGCATTTGAATACCTGTTCCTTTGCGAATGACATCCAATGTTTTATAGAACTCATATTGGTCGCCTAATTCCGATTTAATCATTTGCATTTTCGCTTCGCCAAAAGCTTCAGAAATTTGCGTAGCGAAATCTTTTTCTTCCGGATATTCTTTCAACTTGTACTCTTTCAAATTCGCTTTTTTCACTGCAAATTGAACAGCTTGATCTAAGCCTCCTATTTCATCCACTAAGCCATTCTGAATTGCTTGATTGCCGGTATATACGTGGCCTTGCGCGATGGTTTCAATGTAGGCAGTATCTTTACCGCGACCTTCAGCCACCCGGCCTTTAAATTCGCGATAACCTTTCTC
>CAYNMP010000052.1:0-5667 GCA_964398475.1 uncultured Chitinophagaceae bacterium
CGGGTGTGAAATTTATTATTGCAGACGATAGCACCGACAACACGATTGCAGCCGTTAATTCTGTAGTTTTTGATTTGATTTTAGCGGTGTTATTGGTCTCGTTAGTAATGCTTTTATTTCTACGAAGTTTTAGAAATTCATTAATCGTTTTGGTAGCTATTCCAACATCTTTAGTTACCGCATTCGCTGTGATGTGGCTTTTGGGTTACACCTTAAACTTAATGACTTTGCTTGCAATGTCTTTAATCATTGGTATTTTGGTAGATGATGCTACCGTAGTTTTAGAAAACATTCAAAAGCACTTAGATAAAGGAAAAGACAAACGAACTGCCGCAATGGATGGCAGAATGGAAATTGGCTTTGCTGCATTATCCATCACCTTGGTTGACGTTGTGGTTTTCTTACCCATTCTTTTTTTACAAGTATTTGTTGCTGATATGCTCAAGCAGTTTTCGGTTGTAGTAGTAACTTCTACTCTCACCAGTTTATTGGTTGGTTTTACTTTAACGCCTTGGATGGCTTCTCGTATTGGCAAAAAAGAAGACTTACAACCTACCAATTTTTTCAATCGCTTTTTACTATGGTTTGAAATTCAATTAGAAAACTTTAATGAATGGTATGGTCGCAGATTAGAATGGGTATTGAGCCATAAATTAGCTTTTACAGGTATCGTTATTGTGCTTTTTGCAATGACTTTAGGCATTATGAAACAAGGTATTATTGGTAAAGAATTAATTTCAACAGGCGACCAAGGAAAATTTAGAATGGCATTAGAATTTGATAAATCCACATCTATACAACAGAACAACTTAATTGCTCAAAAGATTGAAACATACATTCTTCAACAACCCGAAGTAGCAACAGTATTCAGCAATATTGGCGGTCCAAGCACAGGCATTGGAAGTTTGGGTGTAGGTTCAGCAAATAAAACTGAATTTACAATTCAATTAAAATCCAAAAAGGAATTGAATAATTTACCTACCGAAACATTTATGAAAAATCTACGGGAAGAACTAAAGTCAAAATTTCCGAGTATCAATTATTCAATGGCAGCATTGGGTTTAATTCCACGTTCAGCACCAATTGAAATTACGTTAAGCGGTAGCAATTTGGATTTGGTGATGAAAACAGGCGATGAATTGAAAACGGTAATTGAAAAAATTCCCGGTGCGGATAATGTTCGCTTATCCGTTGAAGCAGGTAGCCCCGAATACAAAATAATTCCCGACAAGGATAAAATGCAACGATTGGGTTTAACAACCGCTTATGTTGGATTGAACCTAAGAACTGCATTTACAGGAAATGATGATGCGACTCTAACCGAAAACGGAACGGAATATCCTGTGCGAATTTGGTTAGATGAATTTAGCAGACGAAATTTTGAAGATGTTCAACAACTTTCCATTATTAACCCAATGGGGATACCAGTTGAAATTTCACAATTTGCAAGCGTTGAGCAAGACAATTCTCCGTCATTGTTAGAACGAAAAGACCGACAACCAGCGGTTACTTTAACGGCAGACGCATTAGGCAGACCATCAGGAACTGTAGCAGACGATGTAGTAGCTTATCTAAAAGAAAATCCATTGCCAAACGGAATACAAATGACTTGGGGTAGCGACATCAAAAGACAGAATGATAGTTTTGGAGCATTAGGTTCTGTTTTACTCATTTCGTTTTTACTGATATACCTGATTATGGTAGCACTTTACGACAGTTTTATTTATCCATTTGTAGTATTATTTTCTATTCCAGTAGCAGCAATTGGGGCATTTTTCGCTTTGAATTTGTCGTTAAGTAATTTGAGTTTATTCGCTTTATTGGGTTTAATTATGCTAATGGGCTTAGTGGTAAAAAACGCTATTCTAATTGTTGATTTTACCAATCAATTAAAAGCAGAAGGCATACATTTTAAAGAAGCCTTAATCATTGCAGGAAAGGGTCGTATGAGACCAATCCTAATGACAACCCTTTCAATGGTAGTTGGTATGCTTCCTATTGCAATGGCAACAGGAACAGCAGCAGAATGGAAAAACGGTTTGGCTTGGGTAATCATTGGCGGACTTCTATCATCTTTAATTTTGACAGTGTTTTTAGTGCCGATGGTCTATTATTTAGTTGACACAGCGAAAGAAAAAATTAGCAAAAGAAATTAGTCATCGCACAGGTGTAAGCACATTTGCAATTCGCACAAGCCAACGCACAGATCAAAAATTGCAAAAGAGCTTACACCTTTATCACCCAAAGAAAAATTATTTTTTAAAATTTCCTTCCCTTCTAAAATTTTTAAAACCGCTACTCACAGCCGACACAAACAGGCCCATTCGCAACTCGACAATGACAGCGAAACTCACAGCGGACAATGACTTTACAACCTCGACAGACAGAAGGCCAGCTTATAACAGCGGTTTGGCAAAAGTGGCGGTTCAGTGCTTCGTATGACATTTTTTCGTATAATTGAAGTGAGGTTCTTCGTATGAAGTTTGGTGGTAAAAATCGCCACCTTCGCCAAGCCGCCAACCGTTACCGGTAATGCAAAAAAATGACATAAGATGAAATTGCTTTTTTCGACTATACTTTTTTTAATAATAACTACTTGTAAGTCCCAAACATGGAAAAATGTAGGGAATGGTGTAAATGATAATGTTTATGACATGATCAAATTTGACAATAAATTATATGCATGCGGTAGAATTGGTGTAATGACATGGGATGGGACTATTTGGTCAAGACTACCTTATCCTTTTGGAATTGCCTATCCACTTTCAATTGCAGCATATAATGACACAATTTACGTTGCAGGAGACTATCCATGGTCTGGAACTGTGTCAAATGTTTATAAATTCGATGGTTCAAATTGGGTTCAAGTCGGTGGTGATTTTAATGGCGCAACATGGACTTCAACAAAACAGCTTTTAAATTACAACGGTCATCTTATATCAGGAGGTAGATATAGTTTAGTTAACGGGAAAAGGATAAATAACATTGCATCTTGGAATGGACAATCCTGGGATAGTTTAGGTGCAGGATTGAATGGAAGTGTGTATAATCTAGCCGTCTATAAAGACGAATTAATTGCAGCTGGTGATTTTTCAGCATCAGGGAATGATACTTTAGTTAATAAAATTGCGAAATGGAATGGCGTCAATTGGTCACCATTGGACACATTACAAAGAATAAATTCTGGAGGACCAATGATTGAATATAATGGCGATTTAATCATTGGGAATATATGGGACAAACTTTCAGGTGCCAATATGCAAGGTATAGCGAGATGGGATGGAGTTCGTTTCACTTCAATTGGAAATTATATAATAAAAAATGTAAGTGACTTCTGGATTTTTAATAATGATTTATATTTAAGTGGTACGCTTTATAGTCTGAATCCAAGCAAAGATGATAATGTTGTACTAAAATGGAACGGATATATGTGGCAACAAGTGGGACAAAATTTCGACCAAAGAGTTTTGACAATTGAGGACTTCAATGGTCAATTATTTTGTGCTGGTTTTTTTGGAAAATGCGGAACAACATCAACTCCATATATTTCAAAGTTAAACCTAACTTCATCAATCTATGACAAAGAATATAAAAGTAACTTAAAAGTTTTCCCGAATCCATCATTTGGGGAAATTACTTTTGAAACAGATGACAACGGAGATATTTCAATCATAGATTTACTTGGTAAAGAAGTATATAAAAGTAGTATTTCCACTTCGGCATCGACAATTAAAACAGACATGTTTGATCCAGGAGTATATATCCTAAATTTTAAGACTGAAATGACAAATACATCAGTTAAACTATATATACAATAAGATATGCACATACCGGTAACAGCGGTTTTGCGTAATGCGGGCAGTTTGGTTCATTGGCAAATTTGAGTTACTTTTAAATTGTACTAAATATCCAATTTATTCACCCAAATCCCGCACACCGCAACAGCCGCAAAACGTTAGTTGCAAGCGGCTTTGAACATTCAAACAATCATGATAATCATGACGAAAAACACTTGATTTCATTGACCATTTTGACGTATGAAATGACACATTTTTTCGCGGCTACATGACGAGAAAATATGAGTTTGAAAAAGACAATTTTACAAACAGGACGCATCGTTAGTATGACGACAGGACGCGATCCAAGTAGCAAATATTTGTAAGCGTTTGTATCGGCTCCATGACGATTTTTTTGAGATTTTGATTTTTAGGGCGTGAGAACGCAAAATTCGATGACAAAAAAACGCAAATGAATAACCGACAAACAATTCAAACCAGACAACTTATCGGCAGACAAATGAGTTATGAAAACAAATTCGTTATTCACAGCTTTCAGACAAATAAGTCGACTTGCAAAATCGCTGACAAAAAACGACAAACGGTCGCAAACGCAAAGCGGACGACAGAATGTACAAAAGCTCCGCCAGCAACTAACAGCGCGTTTTCGCTATGCGGGCAATTTGCTTCATTGGAAAATTTCAGTTAGATTTAAATTGTAACAATTATGAAAATCAAACTTCTAAATCCCGCACAGCGTAAACGCGCAAAACGTTAGTGGCAACCTTTTTGGACGAAAAAAAATGACACAAAAAATTTCATAAACTCTATACTAATTTGACAAAACATTCACCATTCAAAATGAAGCTAAGGAATATATCTATTATCATTTTGTCGATTTTATTGTTTTCATGTAATAGATCTAAGACTTATGAGCAAAATGAAACGATTGTTACAATCGCAGACCCGCCTGAAGTACCATCTATCAAAGTAGCTGAATATATTGAGAACATTGACTCTAATGACATTACCTGCTTGCGCGAAATTAAAAGAGCTAAAAATGATGTTCAAAATGGGAAACTAGTTTTTACCACCCCAATGGGCTTTGGCATACAACATTTACGACAAGAGAAACAGCTCAAAGAACTATGTCAAGCTTACAAATTGTTATTTGATTATGAAATGTTTGGTTGTGTTATTGTCAAAGGACAAACTCAAGGTTGTTATGGAGCTTATATGACCAAAGCTATTGAAGACAAATATGGCAAAGGGTTTAAGCAGATTTTATTGGCAAAAGCTGACAGTTTATTATTGGCAAAAAATGACACGATTCCTTACTATTTATGCGACATTAGACCTCAAATCCCAGGACAAAATGACCACGATAGATTATTCCCAAATATAAATCAGAAAATAAAAATGAGACTTAAACCAAACAATGAAGGCAGTTTCCCATTCATGGCTATAGGTTTCTATATTAGTAAAGAAGGAACTGCATCAGGTTATTTTATTAATTACTTCTACGATGCCGACAATGAGCTTAATCAAAAGTTTAAAGACGAACTTTTCAAAATTGGTGTGGAACAATTAAAAGCAATTAAACATTGGGAAACTGGAATTGTAAATGGACAAAAAGTGAACACAGAAAATAATGTTAGAGTTTACTTTTAACAGAAGGAAAATAAAGGCAGCCACTAACAGCGGTTTTGCGTTATGCGGGCAGTTTGGTTCATTCGCTAATTTCAGTTACTTTTAAATTGTACTAATTATCCAATTTATTCACCCAAATCCCGCACACCGCAACAGCCGCAACACGTTAGCAGTAAGCCATTCTGACGATTTTACGACAGATTATTTTCAAAGACTTTTTTCGCAAAAATATCGCATCCGG
>CAYNMP010000053.1:0-5415 GCA_964398475.1 uncultured Chitinophagaceae bacterium
GAAAAATCGTCAGGGCGAAACCCTGAAACGCAGTTGCAGCTAACGTTTTGCGGCTCCTTGCGCTGTGCGGGAATTGGGTGAATAGTTTTCATTTCAGTTACAATCTAAATCTAACTCAATTTTTCCAATGAACCAAACTGCCCGCATAGCGCAAAACCGCTGTTAGCTGCTGTTGTCAATCTTGTCGTCATTTTAGAATTAGTCCAATCTTTGTCGAATCAATATTTTTTAATGTTGGAAAAATATCGTCATCTGTGTTAGGTATTTCGTCATAACCGGACGAGAATAAGTGATAACCTTGATTGTCTCTGTAGTAATTGAATACTTTGGATTTCTCATTTTTTGTAATGCGATAAAAAGGCTCATTGATATTAACAGTAAGGTCTTTGTCTTTCTCAAGTTGTCTTAAACTGTCTGGGTATGTCTTGTTTACTAATTTATAAAACTCAATATCTTTTACTAATGTGTTTAACTCTTGTTGAGCAAGTTGACTCTTTAGGTCGATAAATGTTTTTCCATTTTCTGTCCAGTAGATAAAAGAAATCCAAAATATAAAAGTGAATAACATGTCTGCAATTCCAATAATGACAAGTTTTTTGTCATTATACTGAAACAGCCCTTTAATAAGTAGTATGACACCACCTATAAAACCAAAGTTTGGAATAAGACCTAATAGTCCCCAGTAGTAAAGGCTTTTTGGTGTATTTTTCTTTTCAATTGTCATGTATTTGTTATTTGAAAAAATTTCGTAAAACAATTGCAGCTAACGTTTTGCGGCTGTTGCGGTGTGCGGGATTTGGGTGAATAATTTGGATATTTAGTACAATTTAAAAGTAACTCAAATTTGCCAATGAACCAAACTGCCCGCATAACGCAAAACCGCTGTTAGCAGCTGTACGGTTTTGCGTCATTTATAATTGATTCCAATTTTCTTAAATAATTCATCACGTTCTGCTCGATGTTCTTCTTTGTAATCTTCTGATAAAATTTTGTTCAAGTGTGTAATTTCTGACTTTGTAAAATTATTGTACTCTTTCGGGTCTTGTAGTTTCTTGCAAAACTCCTCATAGGGTACATGAAATTTAGAAGCCATAAGTGTTTTGTCTTTCATCTTATTACAACTGATTAAAGTATTTAATCTTGTAATTTCGTATCGTAAATTACTTATTGCACTTAAAGAAGTCGTTTCTTTATTTCTAAAATTCACTCTGATTCCTTTTTCATTACCATAAGTCTTTTCTAATAATTTAGCTTCACAGTCAAGTTCTTTCTTTAACTCTTCGAACGATAAAACAATTTTGTCTTGCAGTAGTTGTTCTTCTTGTGATAAACGAATATCCAGAGTATTATTTTCATTTTCTTTAGTTTCTGTTGGTCTTGCATGTTTTTGCAATAACTGTCTTTTGAATTTAATACCTTTTTTCACTTCTTCATGACCCCATCCAATAAATGTCTTTCTGTATTGGACAAATTGGTCCAAGGTATTTATGTTTGAATTTTCTTCATTAAATAGCTCATGGCAGGGAGTGCAAATACAGACTCCATTATTTAATTCTGTCCTTAACTCAGGATAATACTTATAACTGTATAAATGATGTGCAACTAAACTTTTTGTTGAATAACAAACACAGCATTGGTTTTTGAACCTATTAATAACTTCTTTTTTCCATTTCGTATAACCTTTGTCGCTCCTTACACCCGAATACAATTTATAGTTTGGGTCTGCGTAAAAGTTATCGTGTTGTTTATCAATGTCATTTTCAACATTTCTTAAGGCGATTTCAATTTCGTCTAAAATGTCGTCATGAAATTTTGTTATTATTTTGAAGCTTTTCATTTAGTTTTTGGTCGTCTTTTTTTGTCTTATCCTGAAATAGGTTGTCATTTTTTAGATGATTAAAAATAGGAAAATTCATTGTTCAAGTTAGGTTATTATATGTGTTATTCTGATATTTTTTTTAGAACTGTTGAAGGTTCAAAAAAATATCAGCATAACGGTTTCAGCTTTTTGTCTTCATTTTTTTTGAATGATACCTTTTTTTACCACCCCACTTTTTTAGTTTATAGTTTCCGAAGTCGTGTGCCTGTTGAGGGGTTAACTTTTGGCAACTAAAGTGTGGCCTAAACGTGTTATAGGTTTCAATGGCATACTTAATTTCTTTACTGGCTTGTTGGAGATTAATAAAACCTTCACCGATGTCAAATTCGTCTTTTAAGATGCCGTTAACTCTTTCAGCAATAGCGTTTTCATAGGGATCATAGACTTCAGTCATACTCGGTTGAATATTGTTGTCTGTTAACATTTTGATGTAGTCATCTGAGCAATATTGAAAGCCTCTATCGGAATGATGGATAAGCTTTCTGTCTGGATATTGCCGAGATTTAATAGCCATTTTTAACGCTATTAATGAGCTTTCTGACTTTAAGTTGTCTGCTAAATGATAGCCTACAATTTTCTTGGAATAATAGTCAGTAATCAGCGATAGATAGGTATGCCCTAGTTCTGTTTTAATGTAAGTTATATCACTAACCCACACTTGTTCAGGAGCATTTACTTCAATGTCTTTAATAAGGTTTTTATACTTGTGAAACCGATGGAATGAGTCCGTTGTTTTGGTATAGTTTTTCTTTTTCTTGACTAGCATTTTCTCCTGTCGCAGGAAGGTAAATAGCTTATCTCTACCCATGTTTATATTATTTTTGACCATATCATTTTTAATCATGTCATACAGTTTTATTGTGCCCACACGGCTCATTCTTTTGCGTATTGGCTTAATTAAATCAAGTATTACCTCTCGCTCATTTTCGAGCTTTTTAAGCTTATTCTGTCGTTTGTAATAGGCTTGTCGGCTTATCCCGAACATCTCACAGCGCAGTCTTATTGCGCCTTTTTTCTTTTTTGCTCTATCTCTTTTGCAAGTTGTTCGGGTAAATACTTTTTTGATTTTAAATCCCCGGTTTCGATTTCATATTCTGCAATAAGATCTTGTTGGAAGTCTTTAATAAACTCCAGTTCTTCTATGCGTTTCTTTAATTTTTTCAACTCATCGTCTTTGCTCATTACGATCTCTTTTTCTTCTAAAGTACTAAATTTAGTCATCCAATAGTCGATACTTGACCTGGAAACATTGTACTTTTTAGCTGCCGCGTTTTTCGAGATGCGGCCGTTAGAAATGAGGTTAACGATTTTTCGTTTTAGGGCGTATGAAGCTTTTACATAGTCCTGGATTTTTTCGGCACTCTCCGAAACAGTTTTGTCCTTTTGTGTATTCATTTTGGTTGATTTTATGTCAACCTATTTCAGGAATTGTCATTTTTGCGTATTGCTGCTAACGTTTTGCGCGTTTACGCTGTGCGGGATTTAGAAGTTTGATTTTCATAATTAGTTACAATCTAAATCTAACTGAAATTTTCCAATGAAGCAAACTGCCCGCATAGCGAAAACGCGCTGTTAGCAGTTGTGCCAACTTTTATATCGTCATTGTGACGATATAATTAAAAGATAGATATTGGTAAATGAACTACTCTTTTATTACTCTCCATCTTTTATACTCTCCATTTGTCTGAATAGAAACAACATAAATTCCTTTAGCCCAATTGGATGTTTCAATTGTCAGTTGTTTTTCGTCATTGTCATGTGTGTATATATAGCGACCTTGCATGTCATATATTTTGATCAAACTACTAAATGGTAAATTATCGAATTGTAATTTGTCATGAATAAGTTGAGAACTACATTTTATTTGCTCTTCAAAAGTTTCATTTATGCTTGTCGTATTGGCAAGTACCTGCAATGGGAATGTCAACGAATTAATAAAGTCGAAAGACGGTGAACAAGAAAAATTTTGTGTTATGGCACCTTCAATTTTTACAATGTATTGTCCGGGCACTAGTTTGCCAATATTTGTGTATTCAATTTGCGTTGGAGCAAGCGCTAGTCCTCCTGCGTAATAATAACACATGTGGATTGTAATAGTGTCGGGTGTTTTTGTTATAACAGTATTTATTTTGTAATCATTTGACATCGTTAGGTGGAATGTGTCGACAACTGTTATTGAGTCATTTTCAGTAGCAATTTCAGGTATTGTAGTAGCTCCAAAATAGTATTGAGAATACGAAATCATACTCATCCCCATTATTATTAAAAATAGTATCAGTTTTTGCGTTTTCATTTTACAAAGTCAGTGTATTTTTTTCGAGGCATTACTGCTAACGTTTTGCGGCTATTGCGGTGTGCGGGATTTGGGTGAATAAATTGGATATTTAGTACAATTTAAAAGTAACTCAAATTTGCCAATGAACCAAGCTGCCCGCATAACGCAAAACCGCTGTTAGCGGCTGGTTTACCTCCATCCATTTGCTTCTATCAATCCATTTAGATGATTTAGCTCTTCATCCCAAATGTCGTTTAAATTGGCTTGCTGTCTAAACTGTAAGATTGAACTACTTGCATTAATTACTGCCTCTTTATACCAGGGGAATTCTTTTGCTGTGTTAATTAACTTGGCAATTCCTTTTAGATTTTCATTTTTTTCAAACAACCAGAAGGAATGTTGACTCCGGAAAAATGGACAGTGATAAAATTCTTCAGCTATTAATTGCCACATTTCTTCATTTACCTCATCACTGCTTTTCAGTAAAGAAATAGCATAAACAGACGAGTTAATAATGTCATTATGGAAATTGAAAATTTCATTCAATCTAATAGTATTCTTGTCAGTAAAACTCAAATCACTTTCCTTCAATACCTCTGTATATAAGTCATGAGAACGTTTATGTTCGCCATTCATATGTAAGGAGTCAGCAAGAATTAATTTTGCACGCTTATTATTTGAATTTATTTCAAGTGCAGAGTTAGCAAACTGAATAGCGTTATTATATTCACCCATGAAAAAATAGCATCGTGCTGCCGATGCGGAAATCTCATCATTTTTAAAATCGTCTTGACTACAAGCCTCCCGAATAAACTTCAAAGCTCTGTCTGGAGTTCTGTCAATAATCAATCTTTCAATAAACTGCCATTTTTCTAAATGCTTTAAACATATACTATCTAAAGTGTTGAATATCAACGAGCGTTTGTCCCACACAGATACTATTTCTTTCCATTCCAAATACGATGAAAAGTAAAGGTGTGATGGAGGAACTAAATTCCCATTTTTATCCTTTGTCTCTATCTTCATTTTACGTGCTGGGTCACTAAAGTATCGATTAATAGTATCGTTAAAGAATTCTGTAAATTCCTTATCGTCAAAATACTCTGGTTTTTTTGAAAAAAGTGATTTGAAAAATGACATAAATTTATTTTGTGTTATTGATTCGTCTTTTCAATTTAGTAAATGAAATTTCATCTAAAACTTGCCGCTAACGTTTTGCGCGTTTGCGATGTGCGGGATTTAGAAATTGGATTTGCATAGT
>CAYNMP010000054.1:0-5312 GCA_964398475.1 uncultured Chitinophagaceae bacterium
AAAAATTATAATTGAAACCCAAACTGTTTCTATTGCTGTTGGGTCTGTTTTTAAGGTTTTTATAATTGTTGCCAAACCTTCTTCTACTTGCTGGATTGGGTCGCCAACCATAGATTCAGAAACATCTATTAAAAAATATATTGGTAGTCTTCTCATAGTTAAAAATTATTTAGAAGTATTAAAAGCAAAATCAATAATATTATTTGTGTTAAATCAACTGACAAACCTTGTCCAACTTGAAAAGGCTTTACAAATTTTTTCAAGAAGTTTAATATAGGTGTAAAAATGCTATTGAAAAAATCAAAAATTCCTTTGTATTGATTATTCAATTTGTCTTTATAAGGCAATAGTTTAGAGTATAGAAACAAGCCTACAATAAACACATTTAATACTATTGGTAAAATCATTCTCATATTACTTGTACTACTTCTTGGGGTGGTGGTGGCAAAGCCACCGTATCAGTTGTTCCCATACTTTTATTACCGTGTTCAATAGTATCAGAAACCCATTTAAAAAATTGCTTTAATGTTGAAGTGTCGGCTGTGGCTAAATGCACCACATTATCTGTTAGTTCTTTTAGTTTTGAATCATCTGCTAATTGCCCAACTGCACAACCTACAATTACACCAAAATTCAATGCTTTTATTTTAGGTATCATTTCACTATAAAGCATAGTGTCAGACGGCTTGCCGTCTGTAATTAAAAAAAGCAAAGGTTTCCAATCTCCTTTTTGATTTGCATTACCTTTTTTTATGTCTGTACTTGCTTTTGTGTGTAACATTTCTAAAGCCTTACCTGTGAAAGTGGCACCAATAGGGTCAGTTATTTCAGGCAACTGAAATGACGGTAATTCTGTTAATGGCACTAATTCAGTAACGGTTGAGTTAAATGTTATTATACTTATCCAAAGCGTTTCCGATGCTTGTGCATCCGAACGCAAAGAATGAATCATACCACTTAAAGCGTTGTTTAATGCTTGAATTGGTTCGCCATTCATTGAACCCGAAGTGTCTAAAAGAAAATATACTGGTAGTCTTCTCATATTAATTCAATAGTGATTCCAGATTTAGTGGAAATGAATTCGCTTTGCTTTTAAGATTAAGCAATAGTCTTTTTTCAATCCCATCAATTTGTCCATCACCATTGATTTTTTCAAAAAGCCATTCTGATTCTTCTGCATCAATTTCACCAGGTGAATTTTCATCTTCAAGTAAATAGCTAGTTATGGCTTCAATAAATAAACTTTCCCAACTTGGGTCATTTTCTTTACCAGAAACGGCATCATTTATTTCAAATAGAAATTCCGCTTCTTCAGTATCAATTAAACCATCAGCATAAAGGATTTCTCTCAATTCTTTTACTTCTGCAGCGTCAATAATTCCATCAGCTAGTAATTCGTTTTTTAATTGTTCTAAACTTTTCATTATTTGTTTTTATTTTTATTTTTTACCAAAAATCATTTTAAGTATTACCGCACCCAGTTTTCTTTCAATTCCTGTTTTTGATGTAGGCACACCTGTTTTTCTAGCAAAACTTTGTTTTGCGCCTGTTATGCCTAAAAGTCTTTTCCAAGAAAAAGAAAATCCAAATTTGCCCATTTTTAAACAACAATATTTAATTCAGATGGTGGCGGTGGTAATTCATTTAGTCCTATAACTTCTTTTCCGCTGTCTTCTACTTTTGTTGATGAAACACCAATTGATGCCGTTACCCACGCAAAGAATTTACCTATACTTTGACTGTCTGCTGTTGCTAATTCAACTACATTATCTGTAATTTGTTTTAGTACACTTGTATCTGCACCACTCCCTGCTGCACAAGCAACAACAATTCCTGTTTTTCTTTTTTTGAATTCAGCAAGTCCATTTTGCCAACTGTCAGTTGGCATACCATCAGTCATAATAAATACTAATGGTTTCCAATCGCCTTTTGTTTCAGGTGTTGTTTTTGTAACTTCATTGTCAATGCAATTACTTAATAATTTCAAACCTTCGCCAAGTGATGTTCCGCCAGTTGCTTGAATGTCTCTCATTTGAAAAGAACCCAAATCGGTTAAAGGAATTAATTGATTTGCAACGCTATCAAATGTAATTACAGAAATGTAAGCTGTTTCTTGTGCTTGTGGGTTGCTACGCAACGAACTTATCATAATTTGCACACCATTTTTTACTGCTTCAATTGGTTCGCCTCCCATTGAGCCTGATGTGTCTAACAATAGATATACTGGTAATCTTCTCATTTTATTATTTTTTTATTGTTTGATGTATCTTTTTAATATTTGTACAAAGTTGTCTGTGGATTCAGGATTACCTATAGCTCTAAATTTCCAATCGCCATTATGGCGATACATTTCTCCAAATGTCATTGAACGCATTCCATTAAATTCAGCACTATTAGATAAACTATAACGAGCAATTTCTTTTCCATTTGCATCACACGCTCTAATAAATGCGTTGTCCACTTGACCAAAATGTTGATTCCGTTTTTGACCTTGGTAAATACAAACTAAAAATAAAATTTTCTCGATTTTATTTGGCAATGAATTAAGTTTAACAATAATTTGTTCATCATCACCCTCACCTTCACCTGTTAGATTATCACCCGTGTGGACAATAAGTTCTCCATTGCTTAATAATTGTTTAACTTTTTGTTGCATAGCACTTTTTGTTGAGCCTTCTGGGTAAAGCATTTGTGAAGTGCCTGAACCGGATGGGTATGTCATACTATTAAAATAAATTATATCCCCACCGTGTAAACCAACTTTATTGCCATTTGAAAATGGCAAATCTCTTCCAAGATTTGCAACTAATCCGTTAGAATCTAATAAAAATGCAATAGCATCTAAATCAAAATCTTCTTGTTCAATTTCAACTTCTTGATATTTTTTAGGTCGCCCTAATAGTTTATCAATTGTAGATTGCTCCAATTCAACACTTTTCTTTATTTTTTCTTCTCTTACATCCCAACCCAACCCAACAGTGATTTGTGATAAATCATAAACACTTTCGCCTTTTGAATTTTTGCGTAGGTCTATGGTTTGACCTTTTGATAAATTTATTACTTCTTGCATATTTTTATGTTGTTTTATTTTTACCTAAAATAGTTCCTGTAAAATATTTATTTAAGAAAAAAGCTAAATCTTCTTTGTATCCAATGCCTGAAGCATCAAATTTCCATTCGTTATTTCTTCTGTATAATCTTCCAAATTCAATACCTGTTTCAATTGAAAAATCTTCGCCTAATTCATATTTCATTACTTCTTTTCCTGTGCTATTGTCTTCAAGTCTAATATATGAATCCCTAACTTGTCCAAAGTTTTGTTTCTTTTCTGCGGCACTATCAATCGTAACAACAAATAAAATCTCTTGAATATTTGCTGGAACTTTTGTTAAATCAATAATGATAGATTCGTCATCTCCTCCATCACTTGATTCTCCATCTGGATCATCGCCCGTATGCATTACGCCATAAAGCCCCTCTTTACAATTATGATCTATGCAATCACTATGTGGTGTTCCATCAGGTTTTTTAAAACTTTTATGCGTTTCTGATCCTAACCTTCTACCACATAAATTACCATAGAAAATAAAAAAATCTTTTGTTGTTTTTCTGTTTTCATCAATCATAATTGCTGAAACGTCCAAATCAAATGGTTCCCCTGTTCCTTCGTTTGGTTCCCAACCTAAACCAACGGTAATGTTTGTAAAACCTACTGCGACTTTGTCGCCTTTTCTTAAATTAATTACTTCTGCCATATTGTATTTTTTTTAGTTGTCAAATTTAATGTTTAATTTCTGTTATTGTATACCATTGTCCAAAGTTTGTTGTCTGTGGGTGGTGGGTGGGCTTGGGTGCGTTGGGGTAAAATTAAATGTGGTGCAAAAGCGTTGGCTTTGTGCGTTGGTTTGCACCTCTTTTAATTTTACGAAGCGTTGGCTGTCTTTTGTCATTTTGTGGGTCTGTTCAATGTTTGCAGGGTGTCTCATAGGGTTGCAGATAACGTTTTGCGCGTTTGCGATGTGCGGGATTTAGAAATTGGATTTGCATAGTTGTAATAATTTAAAAGTAACTGAAATTTTCCAATGAAGCAAACTGCCCGCATAGTGCAAACGCGCTGTTAGCTGCTGCTGCCGGAGTATCCTCAAGACATTACAGAATGACTTTAAGACGGACGGTGTCCAAGCGCCCTATCCCCAAAACACAATGGAAAGTAGAGCATAAGCAAACCAAAATAAATTGGGTCATTCTAAATTAAAAACTACCTGAAAAATCGTCAGGGCGAAACCCTGAAATGCAGTTGCAGCTAACGTTTTGCGCGTTTGCGATGTGTGGGATTTAGAAGTTTGATTTTCATATTACTTACAATCTAAAACTAACTCAAATTTTCGAATGAACCAAACAGCCCGCATATTGCAAACGCGCTGTTAGTAGTAGTTGCTATTTCTTTTTCGTCAAAAATCATGGTGTTGTCTTTTTCGCTGAAAAAAATAATAGTAAAGGGATTTTCAACCGTCTCTCAAATGTGTCTTGGTTGATAAAATTATCTCTCTCAGGTTTAGATTCTCTTAATTGCTCAATTACAAACTTAGCGTTTCCTAACTTTGTAAAATACTCTTCAATTGTCCTATGGTATTTAATAACCTCTCCTCCAAGAAAAACTGGTACTCTCTGTCCTGAATTGAAATAATTATCTACAACCCAACTAGTTTTCTGTCCGGATTGTATCTCCATGTCACAAGACGAAGTAATAACAGGGTGTTCAACTGAAAATACAAAGTGTCCATTTTGTCTGAGTGATTTATAAACTTTTTCAAAAAGACTGTCAATATCCTCAATGTAATGAATAGCTAATCTTGAAAGTACAAGATCAAATTTATTTTCAGGGAAATCCCATTCTTCTATGTTAGCATGTATAACATCTCCTCCTATTTTATCTAAATTGTCTTGCGCAAGTTTCACCATGTTTCGAGAGCCATCAATACCAATGTAAGATTTACATCCTTTGTCAAGTAGCTCCATAGCAATTGCTGCATTCCCACATCCTAAGTCTAACACATTTTTGTCAGATACGTTACCAATAAGTTGGCTAATTATAGGCTTCTCAATAGTATCATTTACATTTTCATTCCACTCTCTTCTTTGAAGATAGCTTTTGAAGTTTTCTTCGTTATCGTAAAACTCGGGGCCAGTATTTTTCATGTATTGAAATTATCAAAAAATCTAAATAATTGTCATTGTGATTTTTGACGCAATTACTACTAACGTTTTGCGGCTCCTTGCGCTGTGCGGGAATTGGGTGAATAATTTTCAAT
>CAYNMP010000055.1:0-5030 GCA_964398475.1 uncultured Chitinophagaceae bacterium
GGCCAACTGCTAACAGCGCGGTTGCGCTAAGCGGGCAATTTGCTTCATTGGAAAAATTGAGTTAGTTTTAGACTGTAACCAATTATGAAAATTCAACTCCTAAATCCCGCTCATCGCAAACGCGCAAAACGTTAGCGGTCAGGCTCTTATAGCGACAGATAACAAACAAATCAACAGACAAATAAATCATACTGATACAAAAGTTTCTATACTTTAGTTCTTAGAATTTAAAAACCAAACTCAAATTTATGGCAGCCAAAATTTACAAGGGAGATTCAAGTAGTTCATCAAAAACCCTTCTTACAATAGATGATGATATTATTTATCAAGGAGATTCAACAAGGTCACGGGACATTCTTTTCACTTGTAAGGATGATAAAATTTATGAGGGAGATTCAACAAGAACAAGCGATATACTTTTTACCTACAAGAAGGATAAAATTTTCATTGGAGATTCTACGAGTTCAAGCAAAATAAAATTTACGCTTGACAGCGACAAACTATACGAGGGTGATACAACAAGAAGTTCGCGTATCCTCATAACAATTGACGATGATAATTACTATGAGGGAGATACCACTCGTTCAAGTAAGATGGTAGCAAATCTTAAAGGCAACCTCAGTGACATTGAGCAAGTAGCAACTCTGATATTCATTGCAGAAAACCTTCTTTCAAATGACTGACCTTAAATTGCAACTAGAATTCATATTGCAACGTTTATATGAATCAGAACTTGGATTTTACCCCGACCAATTTGAAGACAAGAATTTATATGATTTGGCATTTAAAAGTGACGCGATAAGAAGTAACTTTAAAGGCGATAGAATCAAAATGTTTAAACCCAAAATAGGGCAAGATGGATTTGCAGATTTTCAATATACTCCAATTGTATTTTTTATAAGTTTGGAAAAAGCGTTTGACATCGAAATCAAGGATGAAGAAGCAGAGAAAGTTTTCACTATCACTGATTTGGCTGATTTGATTTTAAAAAAGCGAAAGGAGAAAATTCTTATCCATAGCGACTATTATGACAGTCTAATTAAATCTCCAAAATTAAATTTACTTATTGTTGGTAAAGACCCGTTCCCAAATGGAGCAATGGGCATTCCCTTTTGTAAAAGAACTATTAAAGAGCAGACTAACAAGAGTGGTTCAGGATATTATATTCTAAAAGGTTTAGGAGTGAAAATTGATGACAAATTTGACAATCCTGAACACATGTTTTTTGAATTACTAGAGAATGAGGGAATTGGATTTATAAATGCTAGCTATTTTTCACTAAACGATAAAGCACCCAAAGACTATCAGTTAAACATTTCTAACTATCTGAATTATCCAATTTTCAAGAAAAGTAAGAAAATTGTAGTAACAAATAGTGGCTTGAAAATCTTAAAAAGGAGAACAAAATATCATTCTGAGTTCATTGACAAATTAGATAACCAAAAAATACTACCTCCAACTATTGACAACCGATTTATTAAAGTCATACATCCTGCTGGTAACAACATTTGGAGAAACGAACATAAATTGGTTTGGCAACAACATGGAGGTCTTTTAAAGATATTGAAGGACAAGGACTGGGTTAATGACCACAAACTTGACAGTAAGCGACAGATAAAAGTGAGTTGACCCAAAAAAATAAATAGACACGAAGCCCGAACCGCTAACATCGGTTTTGCGTCAGGCGGGGTGACGTGCTTCTATTGACAATTTTGTGTATAATTGAAGTACGGTTCTTCGTATTGAGTGTAGTGCTAAAAAGCCCGCCCGAACGCAAAGCCGAAAAACGTTGGCGGTAATTTTAAAAACAAACAAAACAGACATAACATGAAAAAGTATTTTTATTCAAATGGACAGGAAAAAGAAGGACCTGTGACTTTAGAAGAATTGAAACAGAAAGACATTCAACCAAAGACCTTAATTTGGCATGAAGGACTTGACGATTGGAAAGAAGCTGAAAGTGTTGACGAGCTTAGAGAAATTTTTGAAGTAAACCCTCCACCTCTTGACACAGAAATTGAAACTCTAAGTGAAACCGAATCTAAAAATTTCAACTCTGAAAATCAGAATACCACAAAGACATATGTAGTAAAAAAACAGGGAATGTTTTCAAATCCTTTTTCATTCGATGGACGAATAAGAAGGACTGAATATGGCATTAGTTTCATAATATTCGTATTTGTTGCTGTTTTTGTAAATGCACTTGTGCAATCGGGAGAATTTCCAATTGTTGGTTTAGCATATATACCAATGTATTGGTTTTTGTGGGCACAAGGTGCAAAAAGATGTCATGACTTAGGAAATAATGGGTGGTGGCAAATCATTCCATTTTATGCATTATGGATGATTTTTCAAAACGGACAACCAGGAATTAATGAGTATGGCAGAAATCCTAAAGACTAAAACATGAGATTTTTAATTCTACATATATTTTGTTTCCTGTCATTGACAGTATTCAGCCAAACATTTTCTGAATTAGATATAAAAAAACTTGCTGAACAGGTTAACAAACAAATAAAAGGTGTTGATATTGGAAATGGAATTACAGCAAAAGGTTGTCTCTCAATTGGTCGGACACTTATTTATCAATATGAAGTACCGGGTTATTGGGAAGCACCGAACAATATCAAAGAAGAAATAATATCAAACCTAAAAACAGCAGGCGCAGCTAAGACCTATTTTTTGAATAATATTGATGTTGACTTCTACTATTACAAGGGGAACTCTCTTGCAAAAAAGGTAAGTGTAAAATCAAATGAATTTTCAACCTTTAATATAGAGTTAGGAGAATATCTAAGTATCAAAAACCACCCAAAAGCTAAAGAAGTAAACCTGAAACTAAAAGTGCCAGTTGGATGGGATGTCAAAGAAGGTGACCGACCGAATATTGTAAAGAAGTTTACAAATGAAGGAAACACATATTTGATTTTAATAAAAGACAATATGACCTTCTTCTCTCGTAAACAAATAAGAGAAGCACTTCAAGAAGACAACTTCGTTAAAGAATTTGTTCAAGAAGCAAGTTCATTTTTAAAAAATCCGCAAGTCATAGACCAGTCAGTAGTTACAATTGACACATATCCTACCGTTCAATTCAAGGTAAAAGGAAAAATGGAGCGTTCGGGTCTAACCTTTCCAATAATTATGAAATGTTGGGTGGTTTTTTATGAAGACAAAATTATTTTCCTTCAAGCTATAGGTATTGATAATTCTGAATTTAGAGCACTTGAATTACTTTATACATTGATAACTAACTCTGTAATCTTCCCAGAACAATACAACCAATAATGAGAAAATATTTTTATACAGATGGAGTAAGTAAATTTGGCCCCTTTTCCAAAGATGAATTGAAGTCCCAACAACTAAAACGGAGTACCAAGGTCTGGTACTATGGCTTAGAAAAATGGACAGAAATGTCAGAGATTAGTGATTTGAATGATATTATTTCAACAATCCCACCCGAGATAAAACCCTTAAAAGTTCCAACCGAAAATATAATACAAGAGACAGAACCAAAGCCGTTAGAAAAAACTATCCCAGTTTATTCAAAACCAAAAAAATCAAATCTAAGTAAATGGATTATTGGTTTCACAATTTTAATTATTGTTTCCTTTATAATATTCAAATTAGTTCAAAAGCAGACAGAAGCAAATTTATATAAAGAGATAATCGCTAACTCATATGATGGAGATGTTGATTTTGACATTTACGTTGAAAAGTTCTATCGAGATTTAGAGTTCTATGGAATATTTCCTAAAAAGCCAAAGACAACAATAATCAAATTTTCAAAACTTGACCAACTAGACAACACAACACATATACACGGATTATCATTAGGACACAATGATGACAACAAGATTGAGATATATATAAATCCTTCCTCATGGCAGCAGTTTACAAAACCGATGAGATACTTTTTAATGTATCACGAACTTGCTCATGATGTTCTTAATCTTGACGACTTAGATAACAAAGCAATAAACGAAGGGAAACTGATGTACCCCGAAATTTCAAGTTATGAAAAGAAAAATATGGACGACTTTATAGAAAGTTTTCACGCACTTTTTGAAGAACACTCTAAAAAATGAAAAGAAAAACTACCGCCAACATGCGTTTGGCGCAATGGGGGGTGACGTGCAAAATTGAAAGTTCGTGCTTCTATTCAGCTTCGGTGCAGGTTGACAGTTTAGTGCTTCTAAGTCCCCCACTGCGCCAAGCGCAAAAACGTTAGCTGCAACTGCATTTCAGGGTTTCGCCCTGACGATTTTTTAGTAAAGTTTTTGGTTAGAGTGACTCAGTTTATTTTGGTTTGCTTATGCTCTACTTTCCATTGTGTTTTGGGGATAGGGCGCTTGGACACCGTCCGTCTTAAAGTCATTCTGTAATGTCTTGAGGATACTCCGGCAGCAGCAGCTAACAGCGCGTTTGCACTATGCGGGCAGTTTGCTTCATTGGAAAATTTCAGTTACTTTTAATTTATTACAACTATGCAAATACAATTTCTAAATCCCGCACATCGCAAACGCGCAAAACGTTAGCTGCAAGCAATTTTCAGACCTCCATTTACTTATAGGCCTGTCTTCTTTTTTGTTCCATTGTGTAGTGTTTCTGCTTCAAAATTTATGATGAGTCAGACGGTAGGATTTATTGCTTCATAGGTTAATTTTTTGCAGCATCGCTTCTCTCCCATCTCGACAATTTTGTACGCACCAAAAATGCCTTTCTCCATAAAACTCTCGGTTTCTTATTGCTTCATCAATTAACTTGAGTCAGACGGTAGAATTTTGTGCTTCATAGTTTAAGACTCTTCCTACGATATTTTGTCATCGACCTTACGGCTATAATTCGTCCCTTGCAGGACGTTTGGGATTGCCAGCAGCTAACAGCGGTTTTGCGCTATGCGGGCTGTTTGGTTCATTCGAAAATTTGAGTTAGTTTTAAACTGTAACAAAGATGAAAATTAATTCACCCAAGACCCGCACAGCGCAAGGAGCCGCAAAACGTTAGTTGCAATTGGCTTTGAACATTTT
>CAYNMP010000056.1:0-3778 GCA_964398475.1 uncultured Chitinophagaceae bacterium
TACCGGCACATGGACTGTTAGGTGTCGGCCACGTATCAAACCAAATATAATAAGTAGTGCCTGCTGTTAAAGTTGCATTTAAACTCTTTGATGAGTTAGAACTTCCAACTGAACCTACACAAGTACCACCCGAAGACGGACACCCGGCATAAACAAATATACCCGTCCAAGTTTGTCCTGCAACTGAAACAGTGTAGACTCCTGTAATTGTTGGAGTAAATGTATAAAGTGCTTCGTTACCACCTTTGTAGCTATTAGAGGCCCCACCGCATGCAGTAGGAACAGTTGTAGCACTTAGATCATTCCCAGCTCCACAAACCAAAGCCTGACTTGTTACAGGAACACTTGGAATATTAATAGCGCTACCGCAAACTGTAGCATTTGCGAAATGAACACTAAATAATGCGAAGAGACTTACTGCTAAAACGCGTAATAAAGTAAATGTTTTCTTCATAAATAAAGTTTATTGTAGGTGTAAATATTGCTAAATTTTATTTAAACACCCTAAAAAAAAGTGCGTTTTTTTTCATAACTATGGCTGCCTTGTCCACAAAACTAAGCAACGCTTTTATATCTTGTTGTTTTTCAACGAATTAGATTCCACACCTGTCTTTTTTGATTTCCCTAGAGTTTCCTATATTTGAAAAAAAAAGTTATGCTAAAATATCTTATTACCCTTTTATTCGTTGGTTTTGCACTTCTCTCTTTTGCACAAACTGACGAAAAAGTTCAATTCGAATACACTTCTTTTACAATTACTTACAATGAAAATGGGGAACAAAAACTTAAACCATCGGAACCCGTAATTCAAAGCGCTAGTCGTTCTATGAAAACAGAGAACAAAGAAGTGGACAAAAATCTTTATTATGCTAAGACAGCTGAAGAGACTATGACAATATTAGGAAAAAAGGGATTTGAGCTTGTTACAACAACACAAATACGCGTTAAAGAGGGTGTTGAAATCTGCTTCTACTTTAAAAAGAAAATAGTACTCTAGTCGTATCGATTAAGCAAGTTTAATTCAACTGTTTCGAACGACCTATTTTTTTCCTTTCGTTAAACCCGGATCCCATTCCATAGTATAATTTTGAGGTGTGATTGGAATGAGTTTTCCTTCTTTGAACGTTTCGCGCCACAAAATTTCTAAGTTGGCAAACTGTGCATCGCCATTAATTTTAGGCATGTCGTGCCATGTCAAACGAAAATCATTAGTTCCCCCTTTTTCTAAAAGTATTGATTTCGATCTTGTTTTCATATTCGCAAATTCTGAACCATTGGGAAATTTTAGCGCTGCAAGGGTAGGAGATACAATTCCAATGTTGGAACCATAATACGTTACATTAAATTTAACCGATACAACATCTGTTTGCTTTTCGTTGCTCAAATGATCCAACGTAAACGCTCCCGCTTCAAAGCTATTTTGAGACACCGGCAATTTAAAATTAGGCGCATCAATTGGAGTTTTCGACACCTCTACTTTGCTAAAACCGTTAAACTTAATGACCACCTGCTGTACTCTAAATTGAAGGCCTTTAATATCAACCACCTTTGAGGCAATATCATTCGGGTCAATAATCATATCTTTTTCTGTAGCCTTATATTCCTTCCCGTCTATCACCAATACAATTTCACCCGGCTTAACTAACAAATACTCTTTAGTATTATTTTTTACTACCATTTTAAACTTGATAAAGGCATCTGTAGCAACTGCATTCTCAATACTTATGGTTGCATCACCTAGTTCAACAGAACCGCTTTTGTAAAAAACTTTATCATGCTTTGAAAAGTCATCGCCTCCTTTTCCGGCAAAGGCGAATAGGGTAATGAACAATAAGTAAACTGTAGTTATCTTTTTCATTCGTGTGGTTTTTTGATTGACAAGTTTAAAACTTAATCTGTATATATGGAAATCATTTCCTTTGCGAACGCGAGTGTGGAATAGCGTTTAACTATTTTTTCAATAGGGCTTTCTTTTTTGATGTTTGCTAATTCCGATAGCATTTGTTCGCTCAAAGCAATTGGCTCGTTTGGATTAAAATAGCCCACCATATCTTCCCCAACCTCTCGAAAACAGGGTATGTCGCTACATAACACTTTTGTTTCGGTTGCCAAGGCTTCTACAATTGGAATTCCAAAGCCTTCAAAAAATGATGGATACACAAATATGTCGGCTAACTTGTATATCACCGGCATATCGGATGCAGGGATATCGGAAAGAAACATTATGCGTTCTGACAAATGCAGCTCCTCCACTAAACGTTCACACTTATTGCGCTCCCTTTCGTTACCTCCAATAAGTATTAGATGGTGATTCGTTTTATTACAAATTGCCGCAAAGGCTTTAATAAGGGTTATCTGATTTTTCCGCGGATAGAATGAAGAAACATTCAAAATAAATCGGTCTGGTAAATTATACCGCAATCGAACTGCTTGTTTTTCGGTATCAGATACCGGTTCAAAAAATCGACTGTCGCAATTTTGATAAACCACTTTTATACGTTGTTCGGAAACTTTAAAATAGTTTACCAAATCTTGTTTCGTTTGCTCGCTGGTAGCAACAATAACATCGGCATGTTTACAAGCATAACCCACTTTTGCTTTATATATCTGTCGATCGATAAACGGATATTGTTGTTGCTCTTTTAAAAAAATTAAATCGTGAATGGTAACCACTTTTTTGATGTGCCTGGCTGAGCTATCAAACATTGGAATCTCGTTCGACAAACCGTGATAGACTTGAATTCGGTTAGCTTTTAAATCGCTTACCACACCCTGTGATCGCCAAAGTGCCGGGAACATTTCATTCAATACCGTGTGTGGTGTATGAATTCTGAACACCCCTTTTAACTCTGCTAATAACTCTTCGTTGATGGCTGCTGAAAACAAATGATAGGATTCTTGCGGATAATGCTGAAAAAGGGCATTCAGCAGGTTTCTGGAGTACACACCCAAACCTGTATGGTTATTCAATGCCCGCTTCGCGTCAAAACCTATATTCATTTTGCCAATTGTTTATAGATATTCAAATACTGCGTAGCGGCAAAATCCCAATTGAATAACATTGCCCTTTCTTGCATTCGTGTTTTATACTCCGGTGATCGATGAAAGTGCAACAGCCCAGCATTCAACGTTTCAAGCATTTCTTTCTTTTCAAACGAAGACCAATAAAAACAGACATCGCCACCAATTTCAGGAAGAGCTGTCTTGTTGCTTAAAAAAACAGGAACGCCAAAGTGCATCGCTTCCACCACCGGCAAACCAAAGCCTTCGGTTAACGAAGGAAAGCAAAATGCGGCACAGTACTGATAGAGCCAATTCTTCTCTGTGTCTTTCACTTCACCCAAAAACACAACCCTCTCGGCTACTTGGTTTTTAACTGCTTCGTCTATAATTTTCTTTTGATAAACCGAATCGCATTTGCCGGCAATAATCAATTTATGCCCAGGATATGCTGTCAACAATTGCGGTAGTACGTGTACGTTTTTCTTTGGGTTGATGACGCCAATGGTGAAAAAAAACTTTTCGCTTTCTTGAATCAGGGCGGGCTTTTCAGTTGCCGTGTTCGTTGAAAGTCCGTTGTAGACTATAAACTCCGGCTTGTGCTGTATGTTAAAGTTGTGGTGTACTTGCTGTTTGGTATATTCTGAAATATAGGAAAGTGCATCTGCCCGTTCAATACGTTTTTGCAAACGATACTGTTTTAGCTTACGCTTTATGCCGGTGTATTTGTGCAAATAATTTAAATCATGTACAGTCAACAAAACTTTGGTGTTTCTAT
>CAYNMP010000057.1:0-3388 GCA_964398475.1 uncultured Chitinophagaceae bacterium
ATTTGTTGAATATTTTGAACTGACATAGTACTCAGAGATTATTTATTATAGGAAATACGAGGATCAACAACGGCATATAAAATATCAGCCACTAAATTCCCGATAAGCGTTAATACGGCTGAAAGCAACATCACAGTAAACACCATTGGATAATCTCGAGCCACTAAGCCTTCAAACGACAATTTACCCATACCCGGGATGGCGAATATGTTTTCAATAATGAATGCACCGGCAATGGCCGAAGGAAATATGCTTGCAAAAATGGTAATAATAGGTATCAAAGAATTTTTGAATACATGTTTCCAAATAATCTTGCCCTCCGATAAACCTTTTGCTTTAGCGGTTCGGATATAATCTTGACGCAATACACTCAAAACACCACCTCTCATTTGTCGCGATAAATAAGCCCAAGATCCATAGGTTAAGCAAATAATGGGCAATATTAAGTGCACTGCACGCTCTGTAAATACTTCCATTGATGTCATGGAGGCGTCTATATCACCTAATCCGAAAGTAGGAAAGAAATTCATTCCGTATTCTGCCGTGGTAAGGAAAGTAATCATCAATGTAGCTACCCAAAACACAGGTAAAGAATTCATTAAGAACAATAAAAAGGTGACCATATTATCAGCAAAGCTTCCTTTATTTCTAGCACTCCAAACACCAAGTGGAATGGCCACCACATAGGCCAGAACAATACTCACTAAGTTGAGTAATAATGTCCATGGTAATGCGTCTTTCATTTTTGACCAAACAGGTCGCTTATCTAAATATGAAAAGCCAAAATCGCCTCTCAAAAAACCTGAAGTTTGTCCAAGCTGTTCTTTCCCGAAGAAATATGGTTTATCACCAAACAACCAACGATGAAACTGGTTATTCAAACCATAAAAATGAATAGCCGGAATGAAGTTTTTAGCCAATGTTGTTTTAGTTTTCACTTCGCTAAATGCTTGATGCAGTGCAGTAATTTTTGTAGCCACAGCAGTAAAATTTGGCGATAAAGCTGAGGCCGCGTGCATGCTACTTAGGGATGCTTCAATGTCCTCTTCTTTACCAAGCGTAAACATTTTATTGATTTCGCTATTAAGTATGCGACTGCCTTCAAATGTGGTAGAATCTTGAACCACATTGTACATTTCAAACTGAACAACCTTAATGTTGGCGTAATATGCTTCGATTTTATCCCAATTACCATACTTAGCAATTAGGCGTGATAAATTTTCGCGTTCCGGCTTTTTGGTGTATTTATAAAGTGTGTCTGGGGTAGCCTGTGTAGTTAAATCAAAATAGAAAGCCGGTAAATGCAATCCCATTTTCTCAGCCATTTCGCTGTATGCTTTTTCACCTGCAATCTTCTCGGATGTCTGTCCGGCTTCTCCACCATTATCTTTATTGCCTAAGGCAAGTTTAACCGGATCACCAGGAGCCAATTTACTCAGCGCAAAAGTAACTAACGCAATAATGGCAAGTGTAGGAATAAAATAGACAAATCTTTTGAGTACGTATTTAAACATGTTGTTTTCTATAATGCCCAAAAATATGTTATTCAGCGTAACAAACTAATTTTTTTTATTGACAATAAAAAAGGGCTGTGACTATAGTGCCACAACCCTCCTATTTCATTAAAAACTAGCCCTAGTTAAGGCGCAACGGCTTTAAACTCGTTTAAGTTGAAACCCGGATTAATCATGTGTGGCTCCACTTCAAATGTTTTGCTGGTAGCAATTCTGTTTTTCGGGTAGAACATAAACACAACCGGTTGCTCATCTGCCAACATTTGCTGGAATTTTTTATACAATTCAATTCTGCGGTTATCATCTAAAGTTGAACGCAATTCCTCAATCAGTTTATCAGATTCTGCATTTCCAAAATTCGGATAATTACTTCCTCCATTGACTGCAGATTTTGTATGCCACAATTGATAAGGATCAGATACTCTTCCAGGAATTGTCCAACCGCCCATATTTAATTCGAAATCAAACTTGTCCATTTCTTGCAAATAAACAGTCCACTCTCTTTCTACAATATTTAAATCTATACCTACTTTACGTAATTGCTCTTTGTACATCAATGCTTGTTGTTTGGCAATATCATTTCCGGAAGGCATTTTAATATCCAATGTGAATTTTTTCTTGTTCTTGTCTAAAAAGCCATCCCCGTCAGTATCGGCCCAACCAGACTCAGTTAACAAAGCCTTCGCTTTTTCTACATCATAGTTAACAGGTTTGATATCGGCATTAATAAATTTAGTTTGAACGGCATGCACGAAAGTATTCGCCAACTTTGATTCGCCATTACTAATTGTTTTATTGATTTGATCTCTATCGATAGCATGTGCAATCGCTTTGCGGACGCGAACATCTTTCAATTTTTCCTTACGCATATTGAAGCCCAAATAGCTATAAGACAAACGGTCCATGCGCGTTAATTTAAACTTATCGGAAAACATTTTATTGTCCTCTAATTCTTTAAATCGTTTTGCATCGATTGCATCGTATGCAGAGAGCTTATTGTCTTTCAAAGCTGTAAAGGCCGTATTGTTATCAGGAATAACCTTTAAAACAATCTTATCAGGGAAAGCCCAGAAATCGCGTTGAGCTGCATATTTATCGCCCCACCAATTCGCTTTTCGTTTCAAGACAATTTCTTGACCTGTAGTCCATTTCTCTAAGATATACGGACCAAATCCTGAAATATAAGCGCTATCGCGTTGAAATTTTTCAGAATTAAATTCTTCAGCAAATTTGATAATATCTTCATTACCTTTTAGCTTTTCTGCATTATTCATTAAGTCTTTAATGGTGAATTTACGCATGATTTTATTTGGGTCATACATATATTCCGGCAAACAACGATAAAATGCAAATTCTGTAATTTTGAAGTATTGCTCTTTACAATAAACAGTTATCTTTCGATTATTGGCTGGGTCGATTTGAATATCGCCTAACCAAGAATAATAGCCTTTCAAATGTTCGCAATTCGTTTTAGGATTAATGATTGACTTAATCGTAAAAACATAGTCATCGCCAGTTACAGGTGTGCCGTTATCCCATTTAGCATCCTCTTTAAATTCAAAATCGATTTTCATTCCACCTTTGAATTCGCCATCTGCAATCTCAGAAATCGCTGGTGCAGCTTTCAACAACACCTCTGTTAAATCAAATGTTTGCGGGTTCATCCCTTGAATTCCCCCAAAAATCAAATCGTTAACGATGGTTGCATTAGCTGAAGAAGAGTTGATGGGATTCAACATATCCGGATCAGCAGTTTCGCGGTATACTACCACTCCTTTTGCAACACTTTTTTGTTTCCCTTTGCAATTCGACAATACTAGTCCGGCAGCAATGGCCATAGAAAAAATGAATATTTTCTTCATAGTGATAAATTA
>CAYNMP010000058.1:0-3264 GCA_964398475.1 uncultured Chitinophagaceae bacterium
GGTTTCGCTAGCGATCTTTAATCAATCCAATTCTCTTCTTGTTACTTACTTTTCAGTTCCGGTAATATTGTGTATTGTTCTTGCTTGGTTTGTTCTTGCATTCTTCTTTCACAACCAGATGATTCAATTTGCTACAGGTGCGCAACCTCTTGAACGATCAGAAAATAAGCGCATTTATAATTTATTGGAAAATCTTTGCATTAGTCAGGGTATGTCTATGCCTAAGTTATATATCATAAACGATGATTCGTTGAATGCTTTTGCGAGTGGTATTAATAAAGCTAATTATTCCATAACTGTATCAACGGGAATGATTGAGAAGCTGAGCGATGATGAATTGGAAGGGGTTTTGGCACATGAACTTACACACATCATGAACAATGATGTACGGTTGTTAATTATCTCTATTGTGTTTGTTGGCGTATTTTCGTTTATCAGTGAAATAATATTTAGAATTATTGGCAATGGCTCTTTTCGGTCGAGAGATGATGATAAGAATAGTAATACAGGCGTAATTTTATTGGTTGCTGTTGTTGTTACTTCGGTGGCCTATTTTCTTTCTATATTATTGAAATTTGGGATATCTCGAAATCGCGAATACATTGCTGATGCATCTGCTGCAGAGATGACCAAAAAACCTCAAGCTTTGGCTAGTGCACTTCAAAAAGTAAGTCAAGATCCTTTAATAGAAGCAGTTCAGATGCGTGATGTTGCGCAATTATTTATTGAACATCCTCAACCTTCATCATTGCGGTCTTCATGGGATAATTTATTTTCAACACACCCACCCATCGAAAAACGTATAGAATTGTTAGAGCAATTTGTTTAAGATAAGTGGATTTTTTCGCATTGAAAATCAAGATTTTAAAAAATAATAATAGTTTTAGAAACAGATATTTTTCTGTCGATTAAAATTCTTTTCCATTGCTGTTTATTTTATTGTTCCTATTGCTAATCCCCGTTAGCGTTATCGCTTATTTTTACTATCAAATTTTCGAAAAACATAAAGATCGTAAGCGGATTGCCTTCGATGAAGAATACGAGAAGATTCGTGCACAAAATTACCCGCCTGCATTTCCTAACGGTTGGTTTAATTTATGTAGCTCCGATATGGTTGAAAAGGGCAAGGTGATTGAGGTAGAAGCCTTCGGACAAAAACTGGCTGTGTTTCGTGGTGAAGATGGCAAAGTAGGTGTGGTGGATGTATATTGTCCGCATTTGAACGCCAATTTAGCCGATGGAAAAGTGGTGGGGAATAACTTGGTTTGTCCGTTCCACGCTTGGGAATTCGGGAAAGACGGAAAATGCAAGCATGTGCCTTATTCCGATAAAGTGCCAAATGCCTCTACTGAATGTTGGATTGTGAAAGAAAATTGGGGCTTAATTTTAGTATGGTATCATGCCCAGAAGGCTTTGCCTACATGGGATACAGAAGGCTATTTGACGGAAATGTCTGATTTCAAGTATCACGGAAAAACTACTGATATACTTCGTATCCACTTACAAGATTTTGCAGAAAACGGTGCAGATCATGCGCATTTTGCATACGTTCATAACTTAATGACTATACCTTTTGTAGAGCACATTATTGATGTGAAACACAAATTAGAAATTGTTTTTCTGGAGGGAAAAGAAAAGCATATGGCTTACTTTACAGATGTTGCTTCGTTGGTATGGAAGAAAAGCCAAAAGGAAATTCCAAGAGCAGGAGGCCATGCAAAAGTAACTTATTTTGGTCCCGGATTTTTAGTGTTTCAATTTACTACAGAAATTGGGAATGTATTGCTAATAAAGACTTTCACGCCACTTGGGCCGTTAAAATTGCGTATGGATGATTACGTATATGCGCCAAAGGGAACCTTCAAATTGGCGATTAAATATTTACTGCGTGAGGCATCAGCACAGTTTCATGATGATATTGCGATCTGGGAGAAGAAAAACTATGCCGAACGCCCTGTGTTGGTGAAAGGCGATGGTCCAATTATGAAGATGCGTGCTTGGTACAGTCAGTTTTATGGAGAAAATGAAGGTGTAAAAGATAGTGCCATAGTGGAAGAGTCTTTATTGTCAACCGCTGAAAACAACAATTAGTTTATGGCTTTGAAATATTGTATCAGCACTCTGCTGCTCATGCAGATGACCGCTGCGGTTTATGCCCAAGATAGTTTCTGCAAAACTTGGTACACAGATGGGAAAAAAAGTAAAGTTCGGATTTGTAAAGAAGCTGATGGAAAGTATTACGTGCAGCTAATTTGGATGCAAGATTCGTTAAAAAACGGGAAACCGGTTTTAGATACTGAAAATCCGGATGAGAAACTTCGAAATCGAAAATGGTTAGGTATAAAGATTACTAATGGTATGACAAAAGCATCTAACTCCGAATTAGTGGATGGAAAGATTTATGATCCTTCAAAAGGCAATCATTACAATTGCAAAATGAAATTAGTATCCGATAAAATTTTGGAGTTACGAGGTTATATTCTAGGCTTGCCTTTTTTAGGGCGGACAACACGATGGACTTTAGCGGAATAACGCAATTAAAAAAGCCAAGTCCATTCGACTTGGCTTTTTTAATATTGTGAAACTTCTGAATTATGCGCTCTGCATAGCTTTTGGAGCGGCTCCTTTAATTTCATCGCTTGCTACATCAGCATATTTAGCGAAGTTTTTGTTGAATTCTACTGCTAATTCGTTTGCTTTTGCATCGTATTCTGCTGCATTGCTCCACGTTGTTCTTGGGTTCAATACTTCAGCAGGAACACCATCGCATGCTGTTGGAATAGAAACGCCAAACACCGGATGTGCATTGTAAGCAACGCTATCTAATTTGCCTGTAAGTGCTGCAGTGATTAACGCACGGGTGTGTGGTAGGCTCATTCGTTTTCCGATACCATAAGGGCCACCGGTGTAACCTGTGTTCAATAGCCACACTTTAATGTTTGGATCTTCTGTCAATTTTTGACCTAACAATTCCGCATATTTTGTAGGATGCAATGGCAAGAACGGTGCGCCAAAGCAAGTAGAGAAAGTAGTTTGTGGTTCTGTAACGCCTGCTTCGGTTCCGGCCACTTTAGAGGTGAAACCGCTCAAGAAGAAATACATCGCTTGACCAACGCTTAATCTTGAAATCGGAGGTAATACACCAAAGGCATCATAGGTTAAGAAGAAAATATTTTTCGGTTCGCCACCTACTGATTTTGGCAATGCGTTTTCGATAAAATGAATTGGATAAGAAACACGTGTGTTTTCTGTTTTTCCTTTGAA
>CAYNMP010000059.1:0-2710 GCA_964398475.1 uncultured Chitinophagaceae bacterium
CATTGTTGCAAAGTCCAAGTTTGTGCTTGTGCAGATTGAAAGCCTCCTATTATCAATAATAGAGCAACATAATGTTTGTGAATATTCGCTAACTTCATTGGTCAAATTTTTTTACTTAATGAGTATTAATTGACTTTCAATTGTTCCTACAACCCAATGTTTTACCATTGGTTCAATGTTTACAAAGTCACCCGATAATAGTGTTTCTTTTATTCCTTTTTCATTTTCAAAAATCACTTCTCCTTCCACGCAAATCAAAAGTGCTGGTGTTTTGGTAATATGCTCTTTTAACTTTTCGCTTTTTAATATTTGAATAGCTGTTGCGTTACCCAGTTCACTTTTGAAAAGAGAAGTTGCTGAAACTGGTTTTTCTTGTGTATGTAATTCTTTTATGTTCATTGGAAGTATTGATTAAATGTTGTGAATGAAATTTGAATATTTTCAAAATGCTTTGATGCTTCGGTTTCATCTTTAGCTTCTGAAAGTTCTTTTACCAAATCAATGTATGGCAACAGCCACTTGTGCAATTCATCGTGGGCTTTGCCTTTCATTGTGCAGTTTGAAGTAAGTAAATCAATGTTTGATTGTAGTTTTTCAGATAATGATTTGTAATCTTTTTGCTCGACTTTAGCAAAGGAAACAACATCATTTTCCATATTACGAATATGAGTTATCATATTGGCATCCACTTGCCATTTTTCACCATTGTTAAGTTCGATGGCATCACTTTCATCATCGTGATGATGATCATTATGTTCGGCAACTTCTGTTTGATTATTTGATTTTTCGTTTGTGGAATTGCCACAGCCAAATAGCAAAAGGCTAAATACCGATAGTGTTAAGATTACTTTATTCATTATGATTTTTATTTAATTGTTTATTGATAGTGAAAAATGCAATGATTGCAAATACAAGCGTTACCGCAATTCTGAAAATCATTGCACCAATAGTTTTTGTTTCATAAATACCACCAGAATTGATGTGAATTTGCAGTCCGATAAATGCAGCTATCAGTATGAGTGTTGAAATTCCTAATAGAGTAACTGTCCATTTTTTGCTCTTAGCAAACCCATAAGCAGCAAGCAAATAAAGAATGCTACTGATGAAATTTGACCAAACCACAAACAGAACATAATTGCCTTCCTTGGCTCTGATGCCAAACAAATCAAAAATTACTGATGTGCTTAGAAAAAGAGTAAGCAAGCCAAAGGCTGTTAGAATTACTGCTGATGTATAGAGGACATACTTTTTCATTTGGATTTTATTAGAGTTAAAACAGCCTGTATCATATTATCACCGTTTCTGTTTATGTCAAATTGAAAATTAGCAACTCTCCATTTAAACATTTGCAATCGGAAAGTTCCCATCACGATATGAATTAACTCATCGGATGTTATTGCATTAGTAAAAACTTTCTTTTGTTGCCCTTCCAAAATAATCGGCATCAAGTGTTTCATTTTCACAGCCATTATTTTCAGTATAGTTTCGTTTATGCGTTCACTTTCCTCCATCAGTCCGTCAGAGAAAACTGCTACTACAAAATGCGGATGCTTTTTAAAAAATGAAAATTGATTTTGAAACAGCGTTGTGAATTTTTCTTCGGGTGATTGTTCTAAAGAAATTGCATTTGTATAGCGTTCATCCATACTCTTAGCAAGATATTCAAGTAAGGCAATAATGATTTCTTCCTTGCTTGTAAAATGCCTGTAAATGGCACTTTCAGAAAATTTCATTTCCTTAGCCAAGTTCTTAATTGTTAGCCCACTTATTCCCGAAGCAGTCAATATTTTTCCTGCCGCTTCAATAATTTCAAGTTGTCTGTCAGAAATTGTTTCTGTTGTCATTTGATATATTTTATTCTGTTATAGATTTCATCTTTAAAAACGCAACTCCTAACCAAATTACAGATGCGGTCATTGCAATTGCCCCAATTAACACTAAAACAGGAGGCACTCCAAAGTAGACCTCGGTTAATATTCCAATTGGCATTAACAATCCAGTAAGTGCCAACCAAGAAATGGCTTTCACGTTTTGGAGCTTGTCTCTGAAATGTAGAAGTAGATAACCAATTAGTATGTTTAGAAAGGCGAACAAGTTCCCGTGAACGTGAGCCAGTCTGCTTTCAAAATGCTTGCCGATACTGTATGAGTTTACCCATTCTTCTTTACCCGGAGCAAAGTCTCGCAGGTAGATTAATAGAAAGCCGTAAGCCATAAAAAGCCCCATTGTCAGGAAGCCTATTGCAATGTTGTTTTTACCGTTCATCTTGTTTATATTTTTAAGTAAGTGAATATTCGCTCACAAAGATAGTTCTATTTTATTTATTCCTGCAAGTTTTTTTGAGAAAACTTTAAAATGTGACGAAAATCATCTTGGTGCGGTGGTTAATTGGCTCTTTTGGGGTTTGCCTGTGTGTCGGGTTGTGTGAGGGGGCAAACCCCAAATGTGCCAATGCGGGCTGGCTAAAATTATTTTTTAAAATGTGCGGTGGGAAAATTTTTAAAACCTTGTATTGGCTTGAGTGTCGGCAAACTGGTCAGGTCGGTGCAAGTTACAGCGAAATTGTCAACCGAGTTAAGGTCGTCCGGAAGTAAGTTTGGAAGTCAAAAGTTTGGTCGTTTTGGTGTCCGATTGATGGTTGCACGGTCGTCTTTTAGGCGGATTCAAGGATTTAGTGCAACGCTGGTACAAATTTAGAATAAAAAGTAAA
>CAYNMP010000060.1:0-2301 GCA_964398475.1 uncultured Chitinophagaceae bacterium
CAGGCTTTGTTTACATTAGCTTCGTGCCTTGCTACTGCAAATTCTCGGTTAAATAAGTTGCGTTCATTCAATATCCACCGTTATTTATCAGTACATGTTACTCTTAAATCCCGACACCAGATATCGAACATTTTATGCACCATGATGTCGATCCTTGTTATAAGGTGGGTGATCCTTTGGCGTTTTGTTTCATTAAGGTAAAGCTGAATCGTGCGGAGGTGATTACGCAATTGGGTGAGGTGCCGATGTGGACCTATTGTCTCAACAAAGGCCTGCTGAAGATTTTTATGCCCAATGGAAAGATCATCGATATCTTTCAGCCCGGCGAATGTGCCGCTTCGGCTTATGCCATGCTGCCTGTTCGCATGCAGCGCCTCACTTCATCCTAGATTACGTGCATGCAGAAACGCTCGAAGGGCAGATAAATGTACTAATTGGGTATTATTGGGTATATAATTGGGTATTTCTATTTAAATTTGCAAATATTTGGGTATTATTGGGTACACAATTGGGTATTATGCTGAACATCGAAACATTAAAAATCACGCCTGAAATACTTTCATACATATCAGAAATTGACGAATTCAAAGGTGCATGGCGAGCATTAGGGCAATTGGCGCCGGAGCAATTATCTTCATTAAAACGAGTGGCAACGATAGAAAGTATTGGCTCTTCAACGCGTATCGAAGGAAGCAAGCTAAGCGATCAACAGGTTGAAATTTTGTTAGGCAAACTTCAAATCAATCAATTTTCAACAAGGGATGAACAGGAAGTTGCCGGATATGCAAGGGTCATGAATTTAGTCTTTGAACATTATGAACTTATTCCACTGACTGAAAATTACATTCAGCAATTACACAACGAACTTTTACAGTATAGCGAAAAAGACCATTGGCATAAGGGTAATTATAAGAAATCGCCAAATCATGTAGAAGCCTTTGGCCCTAATGGAGAAAACCTGGGTATCGTTTTTGAAACATCAAGCCCATTTGAAACTCCTATCAGAATGGGTGATTTATTGACTTGGGCTGTACAAACTTATGCAGAAAAGAAATTGCACCCTGTCTTGATCACGGCTATTTTTATCGTTGAATTTTTAGCCATTCACCCATTTCAAGACGGTAACGGTAGGCTTTCAAGGGTTTTAACGACATACTTACTTTTAAAAGAAGGGTACGCCTATGTGCCATATAGTTCTCTTGAAGCGGTCATTGAAAATAGTAAGGAAAATTATTATCTCGCGCTCAGGCAAACTCAAGGAACATTAAAGACGGATAGCCCTAACTGGCAACCTTGGCTTTTGTTTTTTTTTGAAGGCCTTAAAAGAGCAAAAGAAAAGGCTTGAAGTAAAAGTGGAACGAGAAAAATTACTGCTGACAAAACTACCTGTATTGTCTCTTCAAATCCTTGAATTGATTAAATCAAGAGGAAGAGTTACCATTGGTGAGGTTGTAACATTAACCCAGGCAAATCGGAATACGATTAAAAAACATCTGGAAGCATTGGCAGCCGACCATCACATCCAAAAGCAAGGCACTACAAAAGGTTCATGGTATATTTTAAAATAGAAATGCGGGGAAGTTCTTCGATTTGGGCATAGCCCGGCCGAAGAATATTTTATTATTCCAGGTACACCACCTCTTCCCCTTCTCCAAAAGCGGGCCCGCCATGTATACGACCCCCATCCTTTCCCTTTTTTCCATTCCTATTTTAACCCATATTTTGCCGTTGGATACTGTCAACGGCAAAAACGAATAAGAAAATCAAATACTTCGGCTAGGTGGCCTCAGTATAATGACGATGTAAACAGCTATCTTATTACCGAATTAATCTTTGTAATACTCGTCCCTCGTCAACAAAGAGTGCACCGGCACATGATGGTCTCGTCAGCTCTGACGAGACGAGATAGGGATTGACCTATCTACCAATTCACATCTTTCTAACTTGCTATAATAACTAGTAAGCCAATGGTTGATATATTAAGTTTTTCAAGGTCTCTTGTATTTCACGATGACTAAATTCAAGTTGGGATTTCCTAAGTAGAAAATTGCTATCAATCTTGTTTTCCACCTTTTGTCTTGAAACAAAAGGTGGAGCCAAAAATTCAAGGCTGTTGCTCTTTGGCCTAATACCGAATCCATTTCTGTAATAGTCCAATTTTGATTGGACTAAACACAAATTGTCTCGGTATAAACCACTTCACAACTCAAATAGTCATGCGACTATTTTTCGTTGGAATTGGTATTAAAAATTCTCATCGAGCGGCCTACTTCCGAAACTTGCCTTCGCTTTGGCTTCGGC
>CAYNMP010000061.1:0-2174 GCA_964398475.1 uncultured Chitinophagaceae bacterium
ATTTTTAAATTGTACTAAATATCCAATTTATTCACCCAAATCCCGCACACCGCAACAGCCGCAACACGTTGGCTGCAATGTTTTGACACTCAATCAGGACAATTATAATATCAAATGACAAGGAAAGTTTTTTTTACAATTTTAGCGTTAACTTGCCTTCTCTCCTATTGCAGACAAAAAAGTAGTATTGAAAAAAGACCAATATTTAATAGCAAAGGAACACATATTGGTGACAGTATTTTAGACAACAAATTGCTTTCGAAAATCACTTTCAAAGACAGCACATTGCTTATTGACAGTATTGTCTATGAAAGATACGAGAATGCATCAAAAACAGTTAAGGCTATAAACACCTACATTAAAGGGAAAAAGGTTTTTGAAAATATTGTATACAACGAAAATGAAACTATTAGAACTTATCAATTTTTCGATACGGATTGTAGTGACTGTTTATACAGAAGAGATTACGATAGTATTGGTAATTTGATTTCAACAAATGGGAAATACCTTTTCCAATGTAATACCGACAAAATTGACACACAAACTTTATCCATTAAAAAAGGTACCACATTGAAATTAAAACTATTTTATGCTAATCCTCCAGACTGTATGACATTTACCAATGTAAAATTTTCAAACAACAAAAAGGCAGATGTATTCTACCAGAATAAGCACATAAGATTCTTAAAAACCGTCACAGTAGAAAATGACAATATTGGAAGTAAGAAATGGAAACACATAGAAATTGAAGTAGTTATAAAGGATACAAAAAACAATAAAACTGACACTTCTTCTGGATCACTATTCTATCAAGTAACAAGCTGACGGATGAAGATAACACAGCAGCCAACAGCGGTTTTGCGTTATGCGGGCAGCTTGGTTCATTCACAAATTTGAGTTACTTTTAAATTGTACTAAACATCCAATTTATTCACCCAAATCCCGCACACCGCAACAGCCGCAACACGTTAGCGGCAAGTTTTTCTGACGATTATGACAAACAAAAATATCTTAAAAATTCTTTCTTCAATACTGACAATTTGCTTGTTTGTAGTTTCATGTAAACATGACGACACGTTAAGAGTAGTACTTAGTAAATTCTCGAACGACAGTATCCGAGAAGTAATTTATTATGACCTTCCAATAACGTTGGACTCAACAGGAATGAAAGAAATTTATTTTGATAATGGAAAACTGCATGCAAAAGGAAAATATAAGAATGGTAAGCGAACAGGAAAATGGGTTTGCTACAGACGAACAGGAAAATTAGAATGGCGAGCTGACTATTTAGATGGGGAAGAGAATGGTATAACTGAATGCTTCAATGAGAATGGGAATTGGCGTAAAATGACAGTTAGTAATGGCGTAAATAATGGACCAACAGTAGAATTCAATCTAGATTCAACAGGCAGACAAGTTTGGGTTTATGGTCAATATAAAGATTGCAATGAAGAAGGGCTTTGGATTTGGAAGGACAAGGACAAAAAGGTTTTGATGAAAGAGTTTTTCAAAAATGGTATACCAGACAAAACATCGGAAAACTTCTATGAAAACGGAGCAATCAAAAACAGAGCATTTTTAAGAAATGGAGACATTGATAGTATGCATACATTTGACAGCTTAGGTAAGTTAATAAAGACCGTAAACTATAGAAATACAATTTGGACTCATTCTTGGATGGACTAAAAATAAACCAGCCGCTAACAGCGGTTTTGCGCTATGCGGGCAGTTTGCTTCATTGGAAAATTTGAATTACTTTTAAATTGCAACTAAAATGAAAATTAAATCACCCAATTCCCGCACAGCGCAAGGAGCCGCAAAACGTTAGTTGCAATTGGCTTTGAACATTTTTCAATCATGATAATCTTGACGAAAAACTTATAGTTTCATTGGGTATTTTGACGCGTGAAACGACAAGATTTTTTCCTACTCCATGACGACAAAACGACCACTGAGTACTCGACATTCTTTTTGACAAAAACACATCGACATCAGGACGACTAGACGCTATCCAAGTAGCAAATATTTGTAAGCGTTTGTATCGGCTCTAGGACGAAAAATTTTGAGATTTTGATTTTTAAGGCGTGGGAACGCAAAATTCGATGACAAAAAACGAACGAAAAAAACGTTACCGGCAAAATCATCAAGTCAGACAATTTACCGGCAGACAAATG
>CAYNMP010000062.1:0-1756 GCA_964398475.1 uncultured Chitinophagaceae bacterium
TATGTTTTGTATCATTTTTTTACACGAAAATTTATTCTAAGGTTGCCGATAACGTGTTGCGGCTGTTGCGGTGTGCGGGATTTGGGTGAATAATTTTGATATTTAGTTCAATTTAAAAGTAACTCAAATTTGCCAATGAACCAAGCTGCCCGCATAACGCAAAACCGCTGTTAGCGGTTCGTTGTTTTCTTTTTGTTTTCATTTTGGCTCATAAAAAGTCGGCACATAGCCACCTTGATAACAACCTGCTATTGGTATTAAATTGTCGCCACGAACGTCTATTCCTTCAAGTTTAGAGATTGCTTGATACCATGTCTTTTCATATTTTTTGTCAATTTTTGCGAGTTCAACAAGCAAATGAAACCCTCCACGTGTCTGTAAAAAACGCAAACATTCTGGGTTTATTAAGTCAATTATTTTCTCTCTAATCATTTCTAATTCTACTCCGTCAAAGTCAATGTCCAAAAACAGTTTCCTACTATACGCTTTTTGTATTTCAGACATTATTTCTTGATGTGGATTATATCCATTGTAAGGTTTTGTAATTAGTTCTGCTAATTTTTTAAGACCTTCTTTTGCAGCTTTTTCGTAACTTCTTGGGTTAGGGTTAATGTATATGGCAAGAGCTTCTTGTGGTATTGGGATGTGTTTTTGATAATAGCTACCGACTTCACATTCTAGTTGTTTGATTTTTTCAAATAAAAATTCCTTTGTAGAGGTAAATCGTTTTAACTGTTGTTTGTCCGCTTTTAGTCGAACAGAGTCATTGGTATATTTTGAACGAGCGAGTAAACAACAATAATATGCTTCTCCGGTTTTAAGTTCAGGAAGCCACTCAATAAAATTAAGGAGTTTTTCTTTGTCTATGATAATTTTGTAATTCACTTTTTCTTGTTGTGTTATATTTTCGTTTTACAATGACCGCTAACGTTTTGCGGCTATTGCGGTGTGCGGGATTTGGGTGAATAATTTGGATATTTAGTACAATTTATAAGTAACTCAAATTTGCCAATGAACCAAGCTGCCCGCATAACGCAAAACCGCTGTTGGCGGTTGTGCTCAGATATTTTCATTTTAGTGAATCCATATCATTCCTTGCGGATTTATCTGCCAATGATATTTCTGGGCTTCACCAAAATTTGCAAAGTCCATTTTTTGTCCAAGTATAATTTCTTTATATGCTTGATACATTTGTCTTGCTGCTATAATATGTTGCATTCTACCTACTCCTGTGCAAAGTCCAGGAATAGCAACCGATAAAATTCTTTCATCATTTTTTGCTTTTATTAATATTGCTTTCATTGCCAAATAAGCATTGATTGAAGTGTCAATATTGAAGTTTGTCGGTATTCGCATTGTCGGTGCTGAAATTAGAAATGGAATCTCCTTGTCGCTTGTCTCCATAAGAATAGCTTGTCCAATTAATAATTCTCCTTCTGGTAGCTCCTTAATTTTCTGTTGTAACTTTTTTTCTAAATCCCAACCAAATCTTTCAGATAAATCATAGTCTAGTCCACCGTCCATAAAGCCAAAAGAATTTGCCGGACTTACTATCGCGTCACACTTAACTTTGGTGATATCACTTACAATGATTTCAACAGATTCTTCTTTTCCAAAAAAGTCTGTCCATGCATCAATTAGTTTTAATGATAAGTCAGCCAATATTATTTTCATTTTTTCTTGTTTTTTGTCGTCTTGTCTTGTCCTAAAATAGGTTGACCATTTTTGTTATTAAATGGCAAAAGGTTTTTTTTAG
>CAYNMP010000063.1:0-1591 GCA_964398475.1 uncultured Chitinophagaceae bacterium
GAAAAATCGTCAGGGCGAAACCCTGAAACGCAGTTGCAGCTAACGTTTTGCGGCTGTTGCGGTGTGCGGGATTCGGGTGAATAATTTGGATGTTTAGTACAATTTAAATCTAACTTAAATTTACCAATGAACCAAGTTGCCCGCATAACGCAAAACCGCTGTTAGCAGTAGTGTTTCTTTCAATAGTATTCATATCTATATGTCGTTTTCTTTTCAATATGTCTTAAGTATGTGTCATATTTTGTCTCAGTAATTGGTTGTCCAATTTTATTGTATTCAGTCGATGTCCTTGTTGTGAAATACATTTTATGATAAGTGTGATAAAACGTTTCCCAAAGCACCTTTTTTCTTCTGTAATATTTTGTTTTCTCTTTAACAAACCATTCGTTTTTATGTGGATTTAAAACCAAAGTTTTGTAAAGTTTTTTCATGTTGTCAATCCTTACAGTGTCATTTAAGCCATAATTATAGCAGATAATTGTAGCAACTTCACGATTTTTAGTCTTCTTGTCATATGTGATAATTTCATTAAACTTTCCATCGCTTTTTCTGAAATCTCGGTTGTGGATTTTTACTAATTGTCCTTTATAAAAAAAAGACTTTTTGATTTGTATTGTGTCATTGCTTAAGATTTTTGTCTTAATAGTCGAGTCTCTAAAGTTTTGTATGTAAATGTCAATTGAAGAAGAGTCAGACCAATATTCCCTTTGGTGCTTGATATTTTTCTCTTCTGATATAAGGACTACACTGTCACGAATAATTGTCTTACCCCAAGTTACTAAAAATGGATTTGGGAATAGGTTTTTCATAGATCCATCTCTATTATATTCTGTTGTTGTTGTGTCTGTTTTAATATTGCCCTTTCTTGATAAATATAGATGTCCGTCTCTTATGGAATCATAATCGAAGATACTAACAATCTTAATCTCTCTTCTTACTTGAGGATTTTGTCCACGTGCAAATAAAAAAGTCAGAGTAAAAAGTATCAATATGAGTGTCTTGTTCATCAATTTAACATTACTGCTAACGTTTTGCGCGTTTGCGATGTGCGGGATTTAGAAATTGGATTTGCATAGTTGTAATAATTTAAAAGTAACTGAAATTTTCCAATGAAGCAAACTGCCCGCATAGTGCAAACGCGCTGTTAGCTGCTGCTGCCGGAGTATCCTCAAGACATTACAGAATGACTTTAAGACGGACGGTGTCCAAGCGCCCTATCCCCAAAACACAATGGAAAGTAGAGCATAAGCAAACCAAAATAAATTGGGTCATTCTAAATTAAAAACTACCTGAAAAATCGTCAGGGCGAAACCCTGAAACGCAGTTGCAGCTAACGTTTTGCGGCTGTTGCGGTGTGCGGGATTTGGGTGAATAAATTGGATATTTAGTACAATTTAAAAGTAACTCAAATTTGCCAATGAACCAAGCTGCCCGCATAACGCAAAACCGCTGTTAGCGGCAGTAAATTTTCCATATAATGATTATCAGATTGTAAAAATTGAGAATTAGAGAGGTTCATTTATCAATGTTCTAAGGAGTGTTTTTATGTCTTCTGAATGATATACGTCAAACTTGTTTAGCTTTTGGCTAA